>NZ_AP018222.1:3651533-4909073 GCF_002368035.1 Nostoc linckia NIES-25
ACCTTCTTTGGTGCAGTATTTAGCTGCTTCATCTAGCTTCCGGATTCGATCTTGCTGTCCCACTACCCCAAAGAGTAAACCCTTTGGTTTAGGCTTTTCCCCGTTCGCTCACCACTACTTAGGGAATCTCTGTTTGATTTCTCTTCCTCCAGCTACTAAGATGTTTCAATTCGCTGGGTTGGCTCTTGACTGCCTATATATTCAGCAGCCAGTATTTAGGGTTGCCCCATTCGGATATCTCCGGCTCTCTGTTTGCTTCCAACTCCCCGGAGCATTTCGTCGGTAACCACGTCCTTCTTCGCCTCTGTGTGCCTAGGTATCCACCGTCAGCCCTTATTAGCTTGACCACTATTTCGCATTTCTTTTTGCATACACATCCTAATGTCTGTGTCTGCCTGCTTCGCATTCCTATGCAGTTTTCAAGGTTCTGGCTGAGATTTAACCCAGCAGTCTGGCAAAATGCCATTTTGCTGAATTTTATCTTTGCTTTGATTGCTGACGCTCTCAAGGTGGAGGTTAGCGGACTCGAACCGCTGACATCCTGCTTGCAAAGCAGGCGCTCTACCAACTGAGCTAAACCCCCCAACACAATTCAAAATTCAAAATGCAAAATTCAAAAATAACTTCTTAATTTTGAATTTTGAATTTTTAATTTTGCATTGATTCAGGTGGGCCATCCTGGACTCGAACCAGGGACCTCACCCTTATCAGGGGTGCGCTCTAACCACCTGAGCTAATAGCCCATAATTGAACCAAATCATAGTTTGAAAGCTTTTTACAAGTGTCTGCGACCGACCTAGGAATGACCATCTTTATATCTATTAACTGTGTGTCCTCGATATTAAAGTTGGGTAGGTCTCCCTAAAAAGGAGGTGATCCAGCCACACCTTCCGGTACGGCTACCTTGTTACGACTTCACCCCAGTCACCAGCACTGCCTTAGGCATCCTCCCCCACGAATGGTTGGAGTAATGACTTCGGGCGTTGCCAGCTTCCATGGTGTGACGGGCGGTGTGTACAAGGCCCGGGAACGAATTCACTGCAGTATGCTGACCTGCAATTACTAGCGATTCCTCCTTCACGAAGGCGAGTTGCAGCCTTCGATCTGAACTGAGCCACGGTTTATGGGATTAGCTTGCTATCGCTAGCTTGCTGCCCTCTGTCCGTAGCATTGTAGTACGTGTGTAGCCCAAGGCGTAAGGGGCATGCTGACTTGACGTCATCCCCACCTTCCTCCGGTTTGTCACCGGCAGTCTCTCTAGAGTGCCCAACTTAATGCTGGCAACTAAAAACGAGGGTTGCGCTCGTTGCGGGACTTAACCCAACATCTCACGACACGAGCTGACGACAGCCATGCACCACCTGTGTTCGCGCTCCCGAAGGCACCCTTCTCTTTCAAGAAGGTTCGCGACATGTCAAGCCTTGGTAAGGTTCTTCGCGTTGCATCGAATTAAACCACATACTCCACCGCTTGTGCGGGCCCCCGTCAATTCCTTTGAGTTTCACACTTGCGTGCGTACTCCCCAGGCGGGATACTTAACGCGTTAGCTACGGCACGGCTCGGGTCGATACAAGCCACGCCTAGTATCCATCGTTTACAGCTAGGACTACTGGGGTATCTAATCCCATTCGCTCCCCTAGCTTTCGTCCCTCAGTGTCAGTTGCGGCCTAGCAGAGCGCCTTCGCCACCGGTGTTCTTCCTGATCTCTACGCATTTCACCGCTACACCAGGAATTCCCTCTGCCCCGAACGCACTCTAGCCGTGTAGTTTCCACTGCCTTTACGAAGTTGAGCTTCGCTCTTTGACAGCAGACTTACACAGCCACCTGCGGACGCTTTACGCCCAATCATTCCGGATAACGCTTGCATCCTCCGTATTACCGCGGCTGCTGGCACGGAGTTAGCCGATGCTGATTCCTCAGGTACCGTCATTGTGTTCTTCCCTGAGAAAAGAGGTTTACAACCCAAGAGCCTTCCTCCCTCACGCGGTATTGCTCCGTCAGGCTTTCGCCCATTGCGGAAAATTCCCCACTGCTGCCTCCCGTAGGAGTCTGGGCCGTGTCTCAGTCCCAGTGTGGCTGATCGTCCTCTCAGACCAGCTACTGATCGTCGCCTAGGTAGGCTCTTACCCCACCTACTAGCTAATCAGACGCGAGCTCATCTTCAGGCAGCAAGCCTTTCACCTTTCGGCACATCCGGTATTAGCCACCGTTTCCAGTGGTTGTCCCAGACCTGAAGCTAGATTCTCACGCGTTACTCACCCGTCCGCCACTAACTCCGAAGAGTTCGTTCGACTTGCATGTGTTAAGCATACCGCCAGCGTTCATCCTGAGCCAGGATCAAACTCTCCGTTTTGAATGAATCGTTTGTAGCTCTTTAGCTGCGCTTTTTTAACCTCAGCTTGGTTCTCTTATTTAATTGACGCTGACCACTTGTTGTATAATGGCTTTCAAACTATAATATTTTCATGGTTCGGTGTCCCTCACAGCGTCGCTCTTTCACTTCGCTCTCTCAGGCACTTATTCAATATAACTAACCAACTTAAGAGTGTCAACCACTTTTACAACTTTTTTTTGCGCCTTTTTTTGATGCCGCTGAAAGTCGCCACAGTGTAGGGTTGTAAGCAACAATGGTTTATGCAATGTGCTGACTAAGGAAGGATAGAGCGTGAATTTTCAGTCGGTAATAACCTTGTTGCATCAGTTTTGGGCCGATCGCGGTTGCTTGATCGCTCAGCCTTACGACATTGAGAAGGGGGCAGGCACTAAAAATCCCCAGACATTTTTAAGAGCATTGGGCCCGGAACCGTGGGCTGTTGCCTATGTAGAGCCGTGTCGCCGTCCAACTGATGGGCGCTACGGCGAAAACCCAAACCGCTTTCAACACTATTATCAGTACCAAGTCCTAATTAAGCCGTCACCAGATAATATCCAGGAAATCTATCTCGATTCTTTAAGGGCTTTAGGTATTCGTCCAGAAGAACATGATGTTCGGTTTGTGGAAGATAACTGGGAAGATGCGACGGTGGGGGCTTGGGGTACTGGTTGGGAAGTCTGGTTAGATGGGATGGAGATTACTCAATTTACCTACTTCCAGCAGTGTGGTGGAATAGATTGCCGTCCTGTATCTATTGAGATTACATACGGGTTAGAGCGTTTGACGATGTATCTCCAGCAGGTAGAAGCAATTACAAAAATTCATTGGACGGATAACATTACTTATGGAGACGTTTTTCTGCAAAATGAGATAGAGCAAAGTACGTATAATTTTGAAGCGTCTAATCCTGAGTTACTCCTGACACTGTTTAACTTATATGAGCAAGAAGCCACGCAACTGACAGAGCGAGGATTAGTTTTGCCAAGCTTGGATTATGTTATGAAGTGTTCGCACACATTCAATTTGCTGGATGCTAGAGGTGTAATTTCAGTGACGGAGAGAACTCGTTACATCGCTAGGATTCGTCATTTAGCGCGTAAGGTTGCTCATTTATATGTTGAGCAAAGAGAAAAGTTGGGTTTTCCGTTGTTGAAGAAGACAGCAGATTAGTAGTGTTGGCAGGGTGCAACACTAGAAAAACAAATGGAGAAAGATAAGGGCTTTTTTACCTTATCTGCTCTCTGTTTGTAAGGTTTTTTAACTTGGACACTATGATAACTTTTGAACAATTACAAATCGGCGACTACTTTCGGATTCCTGGTATAAGCGTAGCGTGCGTTTACAGGAAAGCTAGCGATTCTTATTCCAGTATGAATGCGTTATTACAACCAATTCGTCTGGGAACACGAGTGATAGTGCTGACTTCCAGAGAAGTTTCTGATTATTTTGTGGCAAAGTACGATTATCTTAAGAGCTTAAGATGATCGAGATTAAGCTTGCTGCTTTAACTAAGCTAAAAATTATACCTCTTGCTACAAAGTCGTAGAGGGGCACACAAAGAGTTTGAAATCAACAAGCCTGCTGAAGCGGGCTTTGTTTGTATAAACCCAATGAACTATACTTCACCACAAGCATGAAGATTTTTCTTTACTGTCCCAACTGTTCTTAGTACTAGTTGTCCAAGACACACCTAAAGATGATGCTGGAGGAGCACGGAAATTGATGTGTTGCCATTTTTTTGAGAATTTGTATAAGTCACTTATAAATTCTGTTTGTTAGCTGCTTTTATAAAATATAAAAAATCTTATGATTCAAACTAGTGGTGTAATTATTTGTCTTGGGTACATTCTGGGTTTACTGTTTACAGCAGTTCCTTGGGGTGGCGTGTGGATTTTAATTGTCGGAATAGTGGGAGCAATTTTTTTTAGAAGACGCGCAGTTATATCACGCAAACTTGCTCAGAAAGCAGAAAATGTCGGTAGTAAAGCCAAGACAGTCCCTAACACTTGGCAAATTCCCCATCCTCGAATATGGCTAGCTGCTGGGTTGGTGGGGTTATTGGCAACTTTCTATTTTCAATGGCGAGTACCACAACCAGGTACAAAAGATATCAGTCAGTTTGTTCCGCCTGGAAATAGCAGTAATCAAGAACAACTTGTGATTGTTCGCGGAGAAGTAGCGAGTAATCCACGCTTGACTCGCAGCCAGCGAGGACAATTTTGGCTGGAAGCGACTCAGCTAGATGAGGTCAAAAATGAAAAAGGCTCGGCTGGTGTGCCAAAAGGAGTTACAGGCAAATTATATGTAACTGTACCGATTCTTCAGGCTACTGGTTTATACCCAGGTCAACAAATCCAGGTAACTGGGATTTTATATAAACCAAAGGCAGCTTCCAATCCTGGTGGTTTTGACTTTCAAAAGTTTCTCAAGCAAGAGGGAACATTTGCTGGTTTGATTGGGCGACAAATTAATGTTTTAGAACAAGAACGTAAATGGGGCTGGTGGCAAATTCGGCAGCGAGTTGTCCAATCGCAAGTTCGGAGTTTAGGTATTCCAGAAGGTTCTCTTGTCAGTGCAATGGTTTTAGGTAGCAAAGCTGTGGATTTACCCTACGATATCCGCGATTTATTCGTAAAAGCAGGGTTAGCTCATGCTTTAGCTGCTTCTGGATTTCAAACTTCGTTGATTTTGGGTGTGATATTACAGTTAACGAAGCGTACAAAAAAAGGAATGCAATTTACGCTTGGGTTTTTAGGTTTAATTATTTTTCTGAGTTTAACAGGTTTTCAACCTGCGGTTCTTAGAGCCGTAATTATGGGTTTTGCAGCATTAATTGGTTTGTTATTAAAAAGGAAAGTAAAACAGTTGGGTTCGCTGTTATTAGCAGCAACACTTTTGTTACTATTTAATCCACTATGGATTTGGGATTTAGGTTTTCAATTGAGTTTTTTGGCAACACTGGGATTAGTTGTAACAGTACCGCCAATTATTGAGCGTTTGAATTGGTTACCACCTGCGATCGCTTCTTTAATTGCTGTTCCCTTAGCTGCTACTATTTGGACTTTACCTGTGCAACTTTTTGTTTTTGGAGTTGTACCAACCTACAGTTTATTGCTGAATGTGCTTAGTACTCCATTAATTTCTATTCTTAGTATAGGCGGCATCATCAGTGCTATTGGAGCTTTAATTTGGACTGAGGCAGGAAGCTTTTTGGCTGGGTTGTTGCATTACCCTACTGATTGGCTGATTAAACTAGTAGAATTTTTTAGCAATTTGCCAGGGAACTCTGTTGCTTTGGGTAGCATATCTACTTGGCAATTGTTGGCAATTTATGGACTAATTATTTTAGTTTGGCTAGTACGTTGGTGGCAGCGACGGTGGTGGTTTGCTAGTGTAATTGCAATTGGTTTGGTAATCGTCCCCCTTTGGCATTCGACAAATACATTATTTAGAATAACGATATTAGAGTCTGGTACAGAACCGATTATAGTTGTTCAAGATAAAGGTACAGTAGCTCTAATTAATAGTGGTGATGAAGGTACAGGACGCTTCACAATTTTACCGTTTCTACAACAGCAGGGTATCAATCAAATTAATTGGGCGATCGCTACTGATTTTCAAGGCAATGAAAGTAATGCTTGGTTTGAATTAGCCCAACGCTTACCAATCAAAAACTTTTATGAATATTCCCCAAAAGCAGAAAACTCTACTGCTGTTCAGGCAATTCAAGAGCAACTACAAAAGCATCAAGGGTCTTACCAACCTTTAGCAGTTGGTCAAGCTGTGCAAGCTGGTTCGATAGTCGCACAATTAATCAATAATGAATTACCTATTCTACAATTGCAAATTTTAGATCGAAACTGGTTATTAGTAGGCAATATCAAGTCTCAAGAGGTACAACAATTAGTGAAAAATGGGAGTTTGCCTCGTCCACAAGTGCTGTGGTGTGCCCCTCAGTCTTTGAAAAATTTGGTTATTGCTCTGCAACCAGAAGTAGCGATCGCTTCTGCTGCAAACTTGGATGAAAAAACTTTATCTGAACTGAATCAAAGTCAAACTAAAATATTTTTTACCGGACGAGATGGCGCTATTCAATGGTCACCTAGTCGTGAGTTTGAGGCATTTATTGAAGCGCCTGAAAACCAATCTTCTGTTTTATAAAAGGCAATTTATATAATAGTCTATTGCTATGAGTGAATTTAGTTAATAAAATAGCGATCGCTATTACTATTTATTCAGACTACAGTAGTACTAAATACTATGACAATTTACTTTTATAGCATTCGCGAACAATATGGCTGTTTCTCTAATTTCTCAGCCCATGGCTTTGAGTTAGATGGATTGTATTGGCCGACTAGCGAACACTACTTTCAAGCACAGAAGTTCGTCGGTACACCTCATGCAGAACAAATCCGCTTGGTTCAAATGCCTAAAGATGCAGCAAGAATGGGGCGTCAAAGAACCCGTCCTTTACGTCAAGACTGGGAACAAGTTAAAGACGACATTATGCGCCAAGCCGTGCTATGTAAGTTTCAAACTCATACAGATATTAGAGATATCTTACTTTCCACAGGCAATGAAGAAGTTGTTGAAAACTCGCCCATCGATTTTTACTGGGGTTGCGGGGCTGACGGTAGTGGTAAAAATATGCTAGGAAAAATTTTGATGGAAGTCCGAGATATCTTCCGCCATACCCACAGCACGGATGCTGATAATAAGCTGTTAAGCACCTAATTTGCACATTTAGACAGCTCTTGAGCAGAGGGGCTTCAGGGTCAGGGGAGAAGGATTGACGCTTTTTCTCCAAAATCAACAATATGCAAGTTAAATGCGTATTAGCTTAGTACACTAAAATAGTCTTGTTGTTACGAATACTTAACCGAACAAGACTCTATCAAAATAGGAATTGAAGGAGAAGTCACTAAAAGCTAAACACTCAAATTTATTGAATAAAACTTTTATGTTGTAGATTATCTAGCAAAAAAATTTTCATTTTTAAATTTGAAATATATGCTTGCCTAAACTTGGCATATACTCTATGTTTCTATACTAACTTGAGTCTGTTAGCTTAAGGTACTTAATTTTGATTGCTTATTGCATAAGTTAGTAATAAGTATAGTTATGCTTGTTAAGTGATAAGAACTTAAACAGCGATCTGATCAATGAAGCTATTCAATGCCAGCCACATAAAATCGGCAATCTTTACACTGCAAGTATTTGGTATCCAGACTGTGGTAAACCGGCTTCATGAAAGATAAATTCTGGTTTTGGGAACACTAGACTTACCACCAGACTAAACAGGAAGGGGTTGATGTCTAAAGAGGTATGGAACCATAAATCGAAAAATACAGTACCCCTGAAATTACCCATAACACACCTAAAATCAGTGAAGCGCAATACAATTACCCATGAATTTGACCCTGGTTCACAAGCACAAATATCACTACCACAGGAAAGTAACGAACATTTATCCGAGGCATCTCAACTGTTACGTCAAGGTATTCAACAGCAGCAAGCTGGTGAATTAATTGCAGCGATGAAATCTTTACAACAATCGTTGGTACTGTTTCAGGCAGTTAAGGATTTACAAAAACAGGCGCAAGTACTTTCTTTTTTAGGATTGGTAAGTTACAGCGCAGGAGACTACAAAAATGCTATCTCCTACTCTCAAGAGTGTATGTCTTTAAGCGAGGAGGCTTCAGATTTACCATTGCAGATGCAAGCACTTTCGCATTTAGGCAATGCGTACCGTCACCTCAACGACCATCACAAGGCAATTGAATTTTTAGAAAAGTGTTTGAAAATAACCCAGCAGCTGCAAGACAAACGCAGTCAAGTAGCAGCACTAAATAATTTGGGATTGGTATATAAAGCTTTAGGCAACTTTACACAAGCCATTGAGTATCAGCAGCAAAGCTTAGAAATTGTACGCGAACTCAAAGATAATTGGGGGGAGGAACAAGTACTTAAGAATTTGGGTAATGCTTGGTATGCTTTGGACAATTATCCAAAAGCGATCGCCTACTATGAACAATGTGTAATACTAGCACGCTCCTTAAAAAATGTTCGCAGTGCTTCTCAGGTATTAAAGAACTTAGGTAATGCTTGTTATGCTTTGGGTGATTATACTAAAGCCATTAAATATTACGAGGAACGCTTGCAATTAGCTAAAGAAATTCAAGACAAGCGTAGCGAGGAACAATCTTTAGGTAGTTTAGGAGTTGCTTGTGAAGCTTTGGGGGATCATCACAAAGCAATTACATATTACGAAGAACGTTTACTTTTAGCTAGGACACTCAAAGATCGGCGCAGTGAAGAACAAGCCCTTGCCAGTTTAAGAGTTGCTTGCTACGCTTTGGGCGATTATGCCAAAGCTATGCAGTACCAGCAAGGGACATCTCCAAATAGTTAATGCAGTAGAATTCAAGAGTCAGAATTCAGAATTCAGAATTAAAACAAGCTCTTAGTATAGCTTTGAAAGCTACATGGTGTACTTCACTCTTTAAATCTGCTGTATCTTGTACGATTAGATACTTATAAATGATTTATCTAAAAGTTAATTAATAACTCTTGATACCATGTTAGATTTTAGATTAGAGACAGCTTTGGCGAATTTGGTTTTAGTACAAGGTAGGGGCGCAAAGCTTTGTGCCCCTACAAATTTATGTACCTCATTTGATTGAAAACCGCTATATTTATCGCAATAATTTTTCAATTTGGTGTAAATTTTACAAGATTATGAAGGCTGTTTTAATCTTGAATTCTGAATTCTGCTTTATTTACTTGCTCTGAGTTGTCCGCAAGCAGCATCAGCTTCTAAACCGCGGGAGTAACGGACGCTAACAGCAATTTGTTGTTGCTTGAGGACATTGAGAAATGCTTGAATCCGATCGCGGTTGGGGCGTTTGTAGTCTACTTCTTGGATGGGGTTGTAAGGAATCAAATTCACATGACTTTGAAATCCCCGCAGACATTTCGAGAGTTCTAATGCATGTTCTGGCAAATCATTGACACCAGCCAGGAGAATATATTCAAAAGTCACACGGCGTCCAGTGATTTCCACATATTCGCGACATTCAGCCAACAAATCTTCTAGAGGGTAAGCGCGGGCGCTGGGGATCAGTTGTTCCCTAAGTGCTTGGTTGGGCGCATGGAGACTAACCGCAAGGGTGATTTGTAAATGGTGTTGGGCGAACTGACGGATGCGATCGCGAATACCGACTGTAGAAACAGTCAGCGATCGCGCACCTATACCAACATCTTGATTGAGAGATTTTAGGGCTGCTAGTACGTTTTCTGTGTTTAACAACGGTTCGCCCATACCCATGAATACTACATTGCTAACCCGTTGTTGAAAATCTTCTTGTACACTCAACACCTGATCGACAATTTCATGGCGTGCTAAATTACGCTTGTAGCCTCCTTTACCAGTAGCGCAGAAATCACACGCCATCGGACAACCTACCTGAGTAGAAACACAAACTGTCAGACGAGATTTTGGCCCGTCTCCTTTTTCTCCAAAGGTGGGGATACCAACAGTTTCAATAATTTGCCCGTCTGCTAATCGTAAAAGATATTTCACCGTGCCATCAGGTGCCACAGAGCGGTAGTGTAAACTTGAGCGTCCGATGGGAATTTCTGCGACTTCTTTGCGCCATTGCTTGGGAAATACAGAAATATCTAAAAGCGATCGCACCCCCTTGTGATATATCCATTCATGTAGTTGCTTTCCTCTGTAAGCAGGCTGTCCCTGTTCTTGCACCCAAGCACTTAACTCGGCGACGCTTGCGCCAAGTAGGGGAGGAAGTAATGCTGATTTGACTGGGTTGTGTGAGTCAACCTGAGATACAAGAGGTGTAGCAGACATAAAAATCACGAGTTGATGCTGGATCTCTATCCTACACCTGCCGAATCGAGTTCGTCTTAATCAAAGAACGCGATAAATTAACCAAAGGTACTGCCATTCCAGCCCCACATTGCACCTTTAGCATCTGCAAATTCTATGTAAATTCGATTTTTCGGCACACCCAAAGTTTGGTTAATTTGCTGACAAAAATCTTCACTCATCGCTTTAGTTTGGTCTGGCTTCATCGTGCCAATGCTCTTAATTTCAATGTAACAAACAGGCTCTGTATTACCTGCAAAAGTCATAGGAATTCCTGGTTCAAAAGCGGTCATTACATAGGATTCTGGTTTTCCTAAATGTTTTGCTAACTTGGCTGATAGACTCAAAAGCATTGACTCAATTTCAGGCTTTTGAGGAGCAGATGCAGAAGTTTGGACTTTAATTAATGGCATAGTAAAAGGGACTGGGGACTGGGAATTGGGTAAAAAATTGCAAAATTATGAAATTTGCTTTGATTCCTCCCAAATTTTAGAACACTTTCGCAATCCACAATCCTTATTAATGAGACGAACGAAATAGATGACTATGTTCGGGATGATATAAACGCGATCGCCCTGTGGCTGGCGACAGTGCAGGACTGATTATATAAAGTGTGGTGCGAATTAGATTTTCTTTATGAGTAGAATCTGCCATTTGATTGAGAGGCACAACCCTAATTTTTTCATCCGGCCATCCGACGCGAAAGCAGATTGCTACTGGGGTTTCGGCTGGGTAATGTTCGAGTAGTTTGGCTTGGGCATTTTCGACATGACGCGCACTCAAATATAGGCAGAGGCTAGCCTGATGTGCTGCTAGAGAAGCTAATTCTTCGGAGGCGGGGACTTCTGTACGTCCGCTGATGCGCGTCAAAATGATGGTTTGGACTAAACCAGGTACAGTTAATTCTGCTTTGAGTTTGGCAGCAGCAGCTTGAAAAGCGCTGATACCAGGTATGACTTCAAAAGGGACATTTGCCTGTGCTAGGAGGTGCATTTGTTCGTGGATAGCGCTGTAGAGACTGGGATCGCCTGAATGGAGACGCACTAGAGATTTATGTTGCGATCGCACTTTTTCTACCATAATCGCCACAATCTCTTCCAAAGTTTGATTTGCAGTTCTGACGATCTCAGCATCTTTGCGGCAAATTTCTAAAATCTGTTCTGGAACTAAAGAATCAGCAAATAAAATTACATCAGCAACAGCCAATAATTTCTGCGCCTTCACCGTTAATAGATCGGGATCTCCGGGGCCTGCTCCCACAATGTACACAGAAGGTTCTACAGCATATAATGTTTTTTTATTACTCACATTTTCTGTATATTTACTTTGAGAAGCACACACAGCAAAACCTCAAAAAATTTTTTTGTTATTTTCTCAGTATCTTTCCGGATTTACCCTCTTTGCCTAGTAGAGAGTAATGGTAGATGCACCCTGGTTAAGCCCTAGAGAAAACTCTGGGGCATTTTTTATTTTTGGGCATAGGGTATTAGGTTAGGAAAACTCTTCCCCAGTCCCTCATCCCCTCATCTCTCCATTTCCCTTAGGACTAGGAATTACATCAGGCAAAGGGCGTTTGAGTAAGTAAAGCCAAGCTAATCCAAATAATCCCAATAGAATTCCCAGACAACTTACTACTTGTGCCATCCGCAGAGGCCCAAGCATCAAGCTATCAGTCCGAAATCCCTCAATCCACAGCCTTCCTAAGCTGTAGGCTGGCCAGTAGACTAGAAAAAGCGTGCCTACTTTCAGGCGTGGTTTGCCGGACAAAGACCGGAAAAACAACGTTATTAGCAGGGCAAACACCATTAAATCCCACAGAGATTCGTAGAGAAAGGTGGGATGAAAGTAATCAAAATTAACATACTCTAGGGGACGACGTTCTGGCGGAATATATAGCTTCCAAGGTAAATCGGTAGGATCGCCGAAAGCTTCCGAGTTGAAAAAATTGCCCCAACGTCCGATCGCTTGCCCTAAAATCAGCGAAGGCGCGACTAAATCAGCTAGCTGCCAGAAAGAAACCTGCTTGAGTTTGGCAAAAATTAATGCTGCCAAAACCCCACCGATAATCGCGCCGTGAATAGCAATACCTCCTTCCCAGATAGCAAAGATTTTTTCTGGAGTTGGGGCATATTTTGGCCATTCAAAGAAAACGTAATATAGTCGTGCCCCCGGAATTGCACCAATTAACAACCAAAAGAACAAATCACTCAGCAACTCCGGATTAACATGACGCCGCTTTGCCAAATATTGGGAAAGCATGACGCCAATTAACACTGCTGTGGCAATCAACAAGCCATACCAGCGGATAGTCAATGGCCCTATTCTCAGCAGAATCGGCCCTGGGGAAGTAAATTGAAATGCCAACGGCAAGATCGAAAAATCCAGTGCCATGCAAAATTACCTAGAATTCGTTAACTAACCGCGCACTTTGTTAATAAGTACGGAGTTTCTTAGGTCTGGAATACCAGACTAACCTTGAATCCTCTACAAGATTATTGTGAAGACACAGGCAGAAATCCAGCATCCATATTTAGGAGTCTAATTCCTAACGGCTAGTTGAGCATAACTTGTGCCACCAGAACAATTGGCTTTAGCATTATTGCTGAGAGTGCAAGATGATACATTTGAGTAAGTTACGCAATACAGTTTCAATATAATCACCTAAATTAAGTTTGATATATCATTGTGATTGCGATTTATCCTGGCAGCTTTGACCCCATCACCTTAGGACATCTTGACCTCATCCAGCGGGGCAGTCGGCTGTTTGAGCGCGTAATTGTTGCTGTACTGCGGAACCCCAATAAAATGCCACTTTTTAGTGTTCAGCAACGGCTAGATCAGATCCGTCTTTCTACACAACATTTACCTAATGTAGAAGTAGACAGCTTTGATGGTCTGACCGTCAATTATGCCCAAATGCGACATGCACAAGTTTTGCTGCGAGGCTTACGGGCTGTGTCAGATTTTGAAGTGGAACTGCAAATGGCTCACACAAATAAAACTCTTTCTACCCAAATAGAAACAGTTTTTCTGGCAACCTCAAATGAGTATAGTTTTTTAAGTAGTAGTGTGGTAAAAGAGATTGCAAGGTTTGGTGGCTCTATCGATCATCTCGTTCCCCCACACATTGCCCTAGATATATACCAATGCTACAATCACAACTCCCCAATGTTGACCCCAATCTCAACGGAAGCAACCCCCCCCCTCAAGAGCATGTCGGCGGAGAGGGAAGCGTAGATATTCAGGAGGAACTCAACCGCCTAGAGGAAATGGTTCTCTCTAGTCTCCGGATTCCTCTGACAGGACGCACACTCATTGATGAAGAAAAGCTGCTAGATCAGCTTGACTACATTAGGCTTGCTTTGCCAGCGCTTTTTCAGGAAGCAGCAGTAATTCTGGAACAAAAGGAGGAAATTCTCCTAGAAGCAGAAGAATATGGGCAGCAAATAGTTGAAGCCGCCCAAGCAAAAAAAGCGCAAATTTTAGCTGAAAGCGATATTATTCAACAGGCAAAACAAGAAGCTGAACAAATTCGGCGGCAAGCGCAACAAGAGTGCGATGCAATCATGCAGGAAACCCTGGCTGAGATTGAGCGCAAGCGGTATGCTTGTCAGCAAGAGTTAGAGCAAATGCGACAAACAGCGATCGCTCACGCTCAAGAAATTGAAGACGGCGCTGATGCATATGCCGATGGTGTCCTCGAAAATATTGAGCAGGATCTCAAAGAAATGTTGCGAATTATCACCAACGGACGACAACAACTCCAAGTTGATAACCTGACGCAACGCCATTCACCTCCTGGTAATAAGAGATAGAGGTTCTGAGAAAATGGGCAAGAATTGTCAGTTGGGTTTTGCGATCGCTTAACCCAACAATTCTTATCAAATAAATCTTTTAAATTCGATATTATCTAGTAAAATATCGACTAAATCAACTGAGATTTTAAAATAAAATAGCCTACATAATAACAATTCAAAATTCAAAATTAAAGACAGTTGGAGTTGGGGAGACTAGGGGAATAATTCTTAATTCTTAATTCTTAACTCCTAACTCCTAACTCCTAACTTTTAACTCAAGTTATTTTTGAGATGAGGAAGATGAACCACTACTTTCTCTGGGGTATGGAGAATCAACAAAACCCAATTCAAACAATTGTTTATAGGCTTTCTTGCCTAAATCCCGCGTTGGGTTTTGACTTTTAATTATTTGAACCAACAATGGCACCGCTAATTCTGGCTGATTTTGTGCCCGATGCACCAATGCTAGTTGAAAGGTTGCCTCATCTCGTTTTTGAGCTGTTAATAAAGCTTTTTGGCGCTGAGAATCGGAAACTCTATTGTCAATTCCGGAGAAACTAGAGTTTAAGTCTTGATAAAAATTAGATAGTTGATTGAAAACCTGACGTGCTTCTTGGAGTTTCTTGGCAGCTAAAGTGTAGTTTTGAGCAGAAACGGCTTGTTCTGCATCTTTCATTAAGCGATCGCCACCTTCAATGCTCAAAAGGCTATTATTTTGAGTTACTGGACGGAGGTTATTAGGAGCGTTGGGATCGATGGGTTGTGGTTGGCTATTAGTGCCTGGTAACTGTGATACCTGAGCATTCACAGGTGATAGCAAGCTGAGGACTGCTAAGACTGATAAAAAACCACGGTGCATCAAAGTAACAGCGGCAGCAGTGTTCATGGGGTCAATTAGTGCAACAACTATATAGAAAAGTTATGGATACTTGGGGTATCTTAACTCTGTTTTGGTCTTAGGCAAACCAAAGCCACATAACTAAGTTTCTCAGATTTAGACTAAAAATTCTTTGAATATAGTTCCCATTACCCCTGTATAATTTTCATCATTGACTAATTTTGTATTTTGTCGTCAATAATTAGTTATTTGCTCAAAAACTGCCAATTTGGCTCAATCTTCCCTCAATGGAGGCTAATCTATACATATACCTCCTCAAAAGGTTGCAAAATATAGCAGGGGACTGGGGACTGGTGACTGGTGACTGGGCGAAAAGTCTTTTTGTGTCTAAGTTTTATCATCTGTTGATGTCCTAACCACCAAGGCTTGTGCTATATTACTGGTTTTTTTGTGGTTGATGCAGGCTAAATGTAGCAGCTACTAATTAGTGCCAAATCTTAAAACGGCTAATTGCTCAGTTATGGCATTTTTTCGGCGATCGGCTCTCTTGAGACCCCTGACAGGATCAAGAATTGGTAATTTCTGCAAATGTATGATTGGTAATTTCTGTTTCTTGATGGCTTAATTGTTGGAGTGCCTTTGCTAAATCACTTGTGAGATTTTTAGCATCTTGTTTTATGGAGCCACGTATGTAATCCTTAACTCTCATTGGACAGCCAATGTGAATTGTCACATCTGTACCCCAATTAGGGTATGGTTGACTGTAATTAATGCTTACAGGTATAATTTTTACTCCCAGCGCGGAATCACAAGATTCAGCACTCAAAGCCAGACGTGCAATTCCGGGCTTCAAAGGAGCTTGAGCATGACGGTAAATGTTACCTTCTGGAAAAATCACTAAGGCTTTTCGCTGTTTGAGCAGCTCAACTCCATGCCGTAGGCTGCGAATTGACGGCTGTCGAGTATTTACGGGAAAACCCCCCAAACGTCGCACAAACCAGCCTTGCAACCCTTGACATTCATCACTAGTGACCATGAACCGCAGGTCTTTCGCTGTCATGCAATCAGCAACGGCGTAGGGTATTAGCAATCCATCCCAACGTGCTCTATGGGTAGGAGCGAAGATAACAGGCCCAGTTGTAGGGATATTTTTTTGTCCGGTTATTCTAATTCGCCCAAAGAATAATGGTAATAGGCAGTGACGACCGATTAGATGCGCTAGAGGGCTTAACCAAGGAGAAACCCTTGAGGTAGTATCATCTACTTGAGTATTTGCTGGTGTTTGCTGGCAAGTGTCGAATAAAGAGTAAAATTCCATCATGATGGAGACAGCTGATTGACGGATAAAATTTAACGAAAAGCCTGATTAGTTACACCGTAGATTCTCTTGCATGACTTGTGTCGTGCTGGATGGACAGTTTTACCTCTGTCTGTTACTTCCTCTTAGGTCGCTTAGTCACAAACCAAGACTGTAATTGTTGGCGACAAGCCGATTCTAGAATGCCTCCGATTACCTGCAAGCGGTGATTAGAAGCACTACTATCGGGTATGTTAATAACTGTACGTATTGCGCCAGTTTTTGTATCGTCCACCCCATATACGAGCAGTCCTAGACGCGCTTGGACGATCGCACCTGCACACATTGGGCAAGGTTCCAAAGTTACGTACAGAGTACATTCATTCAGATGCCAATTTTGTAAAGTTGTGGCGGCTTTCTTGAGAGCAAGAATTTCCGCATGAGCTGTGGGATCTTTGTCGCGTTCTTTTCTGTTCTCTCCTTCCGCAAGTAAGTTTCCAGTTGAATCGATGATAACAGCACCTACGGGTACTTCACCTGCGTCAGCTGCTGCTTGTGCTAATTTTAAGGCACGACTCATCCATTGTTGATGTATAAGATAATCACCATATTTATTCAGCATCCTGTAAGTAGTATAAAATTTTCATCAAATTTTTACAATTTAATAAATTTGGGCATTGGGCATGGAGATGCGGTTCGACTTCTCTACGAGACGCTACGCGTAGCTTGCTTCCCCGAAGGGGTACGCTCACCGACCGACAGATGAGGGAGATGGGGAGGCTCTTGAGGCAGGAAAAAAGGTTAAAGCGAAAACGAATAAATTTAATCTTTCCCCTTTTCCCCTTACCCCTTTCCCTTTCCCATGCCCTGTTTGCCCAATTACTATTGAGCTAACAAAGGATCGAGTTGACTTTGTGTATCTAGTTGATAAAGATCGTCGCAACCACCAATGTGTTGGTTATTGATAAAAATTTGTGGTACAGTGCGGCGTCCGTTAGCGCGTTCTGCCATTTTTGCTCTAGCTGCTTCATCACCGTCGATTTTATACTCGGTAAAGTTTACACCTTTCCACCACAGCAGCATCTTGGCGCGAATGCAGTAAGGACAAGTTTGCCATGTGTAAATTTCGACGTTGGCTTTAACTCGCTCTGGATGGCGATTCAAAAGGGGATTTAGAAAGTCCAGCATATTTTTAAAGCAAGGTTTTAACTATGTTTCTAGCCTAGATCGTTCCTGACATTATTTACCGCATCGGTATTGGAACCCACTTTTGGAAACTTTCTAAATGACTCCAGTAAGCCAAATATCCTGTAAGTGCCCAAATTAAAGCGGCTACTATTAATACGGCAACACCAATTAGCCGCCAAGTTCGGTTGGTTTTCCAATAGAGAGTAGGCGCGGCAAATATACCACCTAATCCTGTTAAGATAAAACCGATTCCTGAGAGTAACGGTTGTTTTGTCATATTTAAGTTGATAATTCGGATACCAATGACGATCGCCACTAAACCAGCAAAAAAACCGTAAACTGCGATCGTGAATAAATCCCAACCTACAGACAGAGCAATTGCCGCAGCAACGAACAAAATCCCAAATAAAACACTTGTTTCACCGAAAGCAATGTTAAAGCTACCAGGAACCGGCCAGGTGAAATTCATGTGTAAACCAGTTGTTAAGGCGATCGCACCTACGATCCCAAAACCGGGAATCCACTGTTTCTGATGTGAGCTATCTAACCCACGATATACATAGTCAGCTAATAGAAATAAGCCAGCTACCATGTTGATTAACATGAGTGTGATGTAGTCGATAAACACGATTCACCTCTGAATGCTTTTCTGGGTTGATATGAATTATCCCAAGTTAAACCGTTATATTTCTAGATATCTAAAACCACAGATAAAGACAGATTAACATTTACCTTACAAATTTGAAGTATTAATCCTCACAAGTACATGGTTAAAATGAAGGTGAGGGTGTCTAAAAATTATTGACACTATTGTCAATAAACTGCCATTTGACACTTCGTTAACATTTGTAATGGAAATTTGGTAACCGCCCTTTGGTAGACTTAAAGACTGAAATAGCCAGATAAAGTAACGCAAATTCAAGCAGTTGAGAGGGCAGACTCTGTGGAAAATACACTTGGGTTAGAGATTATTGAGGTAGTAGAGCAAGCAGCGATCGCATCCGCCAAGTGGATGGGCAAAGGTGAAAAGAACACTGCTGACCAGGTGGCTGTGGAAGCGATGCGGGAACGGATGAATAAAATCTACATGCGCGGTCGCATCGTTATCGGCGAAGGCGAACGCGATGATGCTCCTATGCTTTACATCGGAGAAGAAGTAGGTATCTGTACCCAACCAGATGCTAAAGATTTCTGTAACCCAGATGAACTAATTGAAATTGACATCGCTGTTGACCCCTGTGAAGGTACGAACTTGGTAGCATACGGACAACCTGGTTCAATGGCTGTGTTGGCAATTTCTGAAAAGGGTGGATTATTTGCTGCTCCTGACTTTTACATGAAGAAATTAGCAGCACCCCCGGCAGCTAAGGGAAAGGTAGACATCAACAAGTCAGCAACGGAAAACCTCAAGATTCTTGCTGAGTGTTTAGAGCGCTCCATTGAAGAACTTGTAATCGTGGTAATGAAGCGCGATCGCCACAATGATTTAATTAAAGAAATCCGTGAGGCTGGAGCGAGAGTGCAACTGATTTCTGATGGTGATGTGGGTGCAGCAATATCCTGCGGTTTTGCTGGAACCAATATCCACGGTCTCATGGGTATCGGTGCGGCTCCTGAAGGTGTAATCTCGGCAGCTGCGATGCGTGCTCTGGGCGGACACTTCCAAGGCCAATTGATCTACGATCCAGAAATAGTGAAAACAGGTCTGATTGGAGAAAGCAAAGAAGCCAACCTCGATCGCTTGAAGTCAATGGGTATCAATGACCCGGATAAGGTCTATGATGCTCACGAACTCGCATCTGGTGAAACTGTTCTGTTTGCTGCTAGCGGAATTACCAGTGGTAATCTCATGCAAGGTGTACGTTTCTTCAAGGGTGGAGCAAGAACTCAAAGCTTGGTAATTTCTAACCAGTCGAAAACTGCTCGATTTGTTGATACAATCCACATGTTTGGCGAACCGAAGACTCTCCAACTGTACTAATTCTTGGGGAATGGGGAATAGTAATACTAAGGGCGAAGCATAGAAACTGAAACATATTCACACAAATGCTTCAACCATAAAGTAGTTAGTAGTTAGTAGTTAGCGATCGATATTTTGTTTGTTGCTTGGTAATTTTTCCAAGCAACAACCTTCAACTCCCCATTCCCTATTCTCAATGCCTTATTGCCAACTACCAATTAGTAATTACGATTTAGCAAATGAATATAGCAGTAGTGGGGTTAAGCCATAAAACAGCCCCAGTAGAAGTCCGGGAAAAATTGAGCATTCCAGAACCACAAATTGAAAGTGCGATCGCTCATCTTACCAGTTTTCCCCATATTGACGAAGTTGCAATTCTTAGCACTTGTAACCGCCTGGAAATTTACATTGTTACCAGCGAAACAGACCAAGGTATCCGAGAAGTAACTCAATTTCTTGCAGAACACAGCAAATTGCCTGTTAATTCTCTGCGACAACACCTGTTTATGTTGTTGCATGACGATGCAGTCATGCATGTGATGAGGGTAGCAGGCGGTTTAGATAGCTTGGTACTCGGAGAAGGTCAAATTCTGGCTCAGGTGAAGACTACTCACAAATTGGGACAGCAATATAACGGTATAAAAACCATTTTGAATCGATTATTTAAACAAGCGCTAACAGCTGGCAAGCGAGTTCGCACTGAAACTAGTATTGGTACTGGCGCTGTCTCCATCAGTTCGGCAGCTGTGGAATTAGCACAAATGAAAGTAGCAAATTTAGCTGCTTGCCGAGTGACAATTCTAGGTGCTGGGAAAATGTCGCGGTTGCTGGTACAACACCTGCTTTCTAAAGGTGCTGTGGAAATCAGCATTGTTAATCGTTCTCGCGAACGCGCTCAAGAATTAACAAAGCAGTTCCCCGAACAACCTATTAAAATTCACACGCTATCGGAAATGATGACAGTAATTGCCGATAGCGATTTGGTATTTACAAGTACTTCTGCCACAGAGCCAATACTTGACCGTGCCAAATTGGAAATGGTTTTGGAAACTCAGCGTTCTTTGATGTTATTTGATATTTCTGTGCCGCGCAACGTTGATGCAGACGTAAATGAATTAGCTAATGTGCAGGCGTTTAACGTGGATGATTTGAAGGCTGTGGTGGCACAAAACTACGAAAGCCGTCGAAAGATCGCACAGGAAGCAGAGCGACTTTTAGAAGAAGAAGTGGAAGCTTTTGATGTTTGGTGGCGTAGTTTAGAAACTGTAACTACTATTAGCTGTCTGCGAAATAAAGTCGAAACCATTCGCGAACAAGAATTAGAAAAAGCTTTGTCTAGATTAGGTTCGGAATTCGCAGAAAAACATCAAGAGGTCATCGAAGCTTTAACACGAGGTATTGTTAATAAAATTTTACACGATCCGATGGTGCAACTGCGATCGCAGCAAGATGTCGAAGCCAGACGGCGTTGTATGCAAACTCTACAAATGCTGTTTAACTTAGACGCAGGCGAGCAATTTAGTTAAAGCGAAGAACAACCGCGGCTTTTCCTTCTTCTTTCCTTTTCACCTCTTGCAAAACCATTTTTGCAAGAGGTCTATTCATTATTTCTAATACTAATTTGAAAAAAGAACGCGACAGATGGGTAGGGGCACAACAATGTTGTGCCCTTACGGATATAGGAGTCCGATTTGATTTATGCAGGACTTACGCAATATCTGACTGAAAACCTTATTCAAGCGTTGCGGTAATTCATGAATTACCGCTACTTTCGTTATCTTTTGCGTAAGTCCTGTTATGAAAAAATTTCAGTATCTGTAGGGTGTGTTATGGCGTAGCCTAACGCACCTACGTGTATTTCTCCAAATCAAATATTATTCCTATAATTGATGTATCGCAAACATTATTTGAATTCGTATAATATCTTCAACCATTGCTTTCCAATCTTGTGGATTGTAAGGAAATTTACTTGTATTTAATTCTTCTAATACCAATTTTATGTGAAGCTGCACTCAATGAGTCACCCTCCATTCTTGGCATTCTTGGCGTTCTTCTCTACGAGACGCTGCGCGTTCGCGAAGCGTTCCGCAGGAAAGGCGTTCTTCTCTTCTCTACGAGACGCTAAAAGCGAACGAGACGCTTCGCGTTGGCGGAAGCCTCTCGTAGAGAAGGCGGTTCGTTTTTTTAAATTCTATGCATCTTCATACAGAATTGGTATAACGCTTTGAAATAAATAAAGACTATCATTTTCTATCAACAAATCTTTATAACTATCAAAGCGATATTTTACAAAACTCATACCTGCCAAATTCTTTTCAACAATCTCTGTTCTCTAAACAAAACATACGGCATTTCAAGACCTAGAGAGTTTTTTCAAAAATCAAATAGGAATTCCGTAGCATTGATGGAAAGTTTGCCTAAAAGGACTTACTTTTCCATATTACTGTTCATTCCACAGAATTTTTGGGAATTATATATCTCAATACTATTCAGTCAAAGATTATTAGTAGAAAGTTCAAGATTGAGCCTAGAGCAAATTTGTCTTTAAAACAGACACTAAATTGCTTTGCTACATTTGAAAAATTTCTCAAAAATCAATTAACAGGAAAAATAGGTATGAGAGTAGAAAGAAATAATAGTTTGGATACATTAAAAGCATTAAGCATTGCTTTTGTTTTTATCTGGCATTTACGACCCTTTCAATTTATTATTGATGATTCCACACAGGTTTCTGTGTTAATGATTGCTAAAATCATCAGAGATTTGGAAGTGCAATTATTTTTAACAGCGGTTCCAATTTTTTATATTGTTTCTTTATACTTATTTTTTCAAAAGTCTAGCGATATAAAATATTTCCGAAAAAGACTGACTAAGTTAATTAAAATTTATTTATTTTGGATAGTTGTTCAGAATATATTTTTTGTTATTTCCACAAGACAAGTTCCTAATTTATCGTGGCAATTAATTATAGGTTTAGAGCCAAACTTACCATTTGTAGGTGATTCGGTTTTCTATTTTCTCTTTAATTTAATTTGTTTGATAACTTTTGCCTTTCTATATCAATTTATTAAATCAGATTCTTTAAAAAAGATTTTATCTTTTACGATAATAATATTTTGTCTATTTTATTTTGAAACTTGTTATTTACTAAATATTACTATTCCTTACCACTGGCTGATTAATTTTGTTATTTATGTGCCTATATCTTTCTATTTAGCTAATTTTCCTAATAAGATATTAAGCTTTAAATTTTACTATTTAATTGCATATATATTGTTTTCCTTCCATGATATATATTTGCGTGATTATGGCTATTACCCAAATATTTATGGAAGAATTGCCATTATTTGTGGAGCTGTGACTATTTTCTGTTATGTTCGCGATCGAAAAAATATCAAAGAAAATTTAATCATACAACAAATATCTAAATATTCTCTTGGTTTATTTTCATTACATAAATACTGGCAATACTTATTTTTTTTGTTAATTTATCATTATAAAATTGACATAAATGCAGGATTATTTGGAACTCCTTTAAGTACAATCTTTATAATTGAAGGATTTTTCGTTGTATTTTTTACTTTTGCAAATGTTTATTTGTTAAAGTTAACTTTTTTCAAACAATTTGTTAGCTAATAACTAGACGTTAATAAGATCTGGATTGGATGAAAGCTTGTAATTAGATAATCGTAGCAAATATTTCATGTATTTTAATCACAATTATCTGTAGGGACGCACAGTTGTGCTACCCTACTCAACCTCTGTGCAAATGGTCAAAGCCTTAAGTTGAAATTGTGACAATTGAGGTATTTTTTGTTGTTTTTTGAGCTTATTTTACAAACTTGTTAGTTTTTGAACAGACTCTAGCAATGCTAGTCATAAAGCCAAGTGTTTTCTGCAAAATCATCATTTGTTGCTGTTTGTTGTTCTGCTAGTTTTTCAGATGAACGGTGCGATTTTTTATAATTTAGTGGATTGTAGGTTTCTTTTACTGGTCTGATAGCACTAGTTTGTTTGGCAACAACTTGAGATTTACTTTCTGCTGCTTGTTTCAAGGCATTAATTTCTTCTATGAGTTTGGAATTTGCTTCTGCAAGTTGTAGCGCCGCTTTTTTGGTTTCGTCAAGTTCTTGCGTTAGGTGTTCTGCTAGAATTTTTTGTTCGGAGACTAATGTTTTTTGTTGCGATAGTTTTGATTTCAAATCAACAATTTCCTGTTCTAAAGCAGCTTGTTTTTGATGACTTGTTTCTAGATTACTTGTCAACTCTTTGACAGTTACTTCTAAATCAGCTTTTGTAGGATTTGTGCGTCTAGTAGTACTTGGTTCTGGCGCTCGTGGTGAAGATTCTTCATCAGCTGTAGCTTGGTCTTGGGCAATTTCTTCTGCGGAAACTTCGATCGCAGATTCATCTTCTGGGGATGTAAATTTTTGTGCCTCTTGTTGCAATAAATCTGACAGACTTTGTTTTTTAGCCATTATTTCCTCCAATCTCGCTGTAGTTCATCAGCTGCGCGGCGATAATCTATCTCCGCCTCCCGTGCATTTCCTCCGCGCCATTGAGTAATTGCGACACCTTCAAGCGCGGCTCGTTCGTGAGCTTTGTAGGCGCGGATGAGGGTATCAAAAGCAGGAATACCTAGTCGAGTCAGAGTTTTTTTTGCTTCTAGCGCTTCCCCCAGACTGCGCGTATCGACTTTAGTGAGCAATACCCGATGGGGCGTTCCCAAGGGGATAACGGCTTCCTTGACTGTTTCCACGAGGACAGCTAAATCCATTGCAGACGGGGGTGTAGGCAAAACTAGATAATCTGCGATCGCAACTACCGCTACTAATGCTTCAGAGCGCAGCGCGGGAGGCGTATCCACCACTACTAAATCGTAACCTTTTATTTTTGTTAAATCACCTAAAAGTGTCGGATCTGTTTCTTGAGATAAATCAAATCCCATTCCTTGCTGACTACGCCCGAACCACCAACTGGCAGAACCTTGAATATCTGCGTCAATCAGCAACACCTTTTTTTTCTTCGCAAAGTTTGCAGCTAGATTGATTGCGGTAGTCGTTTTACCGACTCCTCCTTTACCGTTGAGAATAGCGATGATTTTTGGCACTGCTTTAGGTAGAAAAAGGGAGTGGGGAGCGCAGGGGTGGGGGAAGCAGGGAGGCTTTTGAGGCAGGGGAAAAGGTTAAAGGTTAAAGGGAAAAGGAATAAATTTAATCTTTCCCTTTTTCCCCGGTTGGTGAGCTTGTCGAACCATACCCCTTTCCCTTTTCCCATACCCTGTTTGCCCAATACTTAGACTTCGCTCAGTACAAGTGCCCCGTGCCCTATGCCCCAATCATGAATATACCGCTTTGTGTGACTCTCAATCACATAAAAACTCGTAACAATAAAATTCAGAAACTATCAATTTTGCAAACTCCAATGACAACAACTTACAACTTACCTGATGGACCTCAAATACCGCGCTGGCTGCGAATGATTAAGTTTATTAGTCAGCCTCTAAAATATGTGGATGATTTTGCCAAAATTTATGGTGACACTTTCACCATTAAGAGTAGTCGTTCAGATAATGCTCTTGTGTACTTTAGTAAACCCGAAGCACTTGAGCAGATTTTTACAGCCGATCCGAGTGGTTTTGAGGTTGGTAGGGGGAATATTGGGTTAAGATTTTTACTTGGCGATCGCTCTTTTATGTTAACCGATGGCGATCGCCACCAACGCCAAAGGCAATTATTAGCTCCTCCTTTTCATGGCGAGAGAATGCGGGCTTACGGCGAGGATATCCGCAAAATAACGCAACAAGTGAGTCATGAATGGCAAATTGGTAAGCCTTTTAAAATCCGTGAGTCCATGCAAGAAATCACTTTGCGTGTTATCCTGCGGGTTGTGTTTGGTTTAGAAGAAGGAGAGCGATTTGAAGAATTAAGGCGATCGCTTAGCGATCTACTAGAATTCATGACTTCGCCTTTAATGTCTAGCGCCTTCTTTTTCAACTTCATGCAAAAAGATTTTGGCACATGGAGTCCGTGGGGTTGGATTCTTCAACAACAGCGAAAAATCGATGAACTTATTTATACTCTGCTTCGGGAACGTCGCGCCCAGTCTCATCAAAATCGCCAAGATATCCTCAGTTTGATGATGGCTGCTCGTTATGACGATGGTCAAGGGATGTCAGATGAAGAATTACACGACGAATTAATGACACTCCTAGTTGCAGGACATGAAACTACAGCTTCGGCGTTGACATGGGCATTTTACTGGATTGATTATTTACCAGAGGTGCGCGATAAGCTGCTACGGGAACTCAACACTGTTGGTATTAACCCAGATTTGAGTACCATTGCTAAATTGCCTTATTTGACAGCAGTTTGCCAAGAAACATTGCGAATTTACCCAATTGCTATGACTGCTTTCTTACGAATTGTGAAAAATCCAATTGAAATTGAGGGTTACAAACTGCCAAAAGGAACGGGAATTATTCCCAGTATTTATTTAGCGCATCATCGCGAAGAAGTCTACCCGCAATCAAAGCAGTTCAAACCAGAAAGATTTTTGCAAAGACAATATTCACCATATGAATATTTACCATTTGGTGGCGGTAATCGTCGCTGTATTGGTATGGCATTTGCTCAGTATGAAATGAAAATTGTCTTGGCAACTATTTTGTCAGAATTTCAAGTATCCCTAGTCAACAAACGCCCCGTGCGTCCTGTGCGCCGTGGTTTAACCATCGCCGCACCGGCTGGAATGCGGATGATTCCAAGTCCTCAAGTAAAACTGGCGAATACCCCGGCGTTAGTATAACTAAATATTTTGCACCATTTTCAATAACTGCCTCAGAATCAATTCTGAGGCAGGAGTTAGACATAAATTAAGTCAAAATGTCACTAAAATTGCCTTTATCAGAAACAAACAGATCGTAAAAATCTCAAACTCAAATTTTCTGCCAGATTTGGAGCATCAAGTAGTAAACTTTTAATCAATAATGATTATTTTTAGGACTTTCGCAATGTAAAAATAAATCATGGTGACTAATTATTTGTTCCCAGGCTGTTGTCTGAGAATGATAAATGAGGTTTGATTTTTAGTAAAAATTTTAGTTCGTTTTTGCTTATATGATATTTTCATTTGCAAAAATCAAGAGGTTTTCTAAACTATTTAAATTAATTACCATAAAAAAACTAAAATAAAGTTTTAGAGCGCTGTAGTAGGCTTTAGTTTTTAACTTTCTACTTAGAGTGTAAGGAAGACTAGTTATTATTTTCTTGCTGAGAAGCAAGTTTTTCATAATGTTCTTTGTCGCGGTATTTAATTGTTCTGATAGGCTGATTTCCAACAATTGCTAAAGGTTCTACATTAGCAGTTACAACCGTACCAGCTGCCACAATTGCACCATCTCCAATAGAAACTCCGGGAATAATTAAGACATTTCCACCAATCCAAACATTTCGGCCGATAACAACAGGCTTATGAATATAAACGTTATGTTCGTATGGCAGATCGTTACTTTGATAGTCGTGATTTGCAGAGAGAATCACAACGTTAAATCCAATTGTTGTATTGTCGCCAATTGTAATTCCACCACGTCCATCTAATACCACATCTTGTCCAATGTAGACTTTATTTCCTAGAGATACATTTTGCGGATGTTCAATTCTCAAATTTCGCTTAAATCGTAGACCTGAGCCACAAAATTTTAACTGATTCTTCAGTTGTTGATGCTTGTATCGCCTAATTTTGCTTTCTACGTAGTCTCCCCACTGTACCAAGCGAGGTACTAATTGTTGTTCAAATACTCGCTCGAGTTTATTGGTAATTTTATCTTTTATTTGTTTCATAAAACCTCACGTGAGTTTAGTAAACCTTTGGCTTTAACCGAGGATAGTAAAAGCACGGGGGTACTTTGGCACATATTATATTTATTATGTTTCCCAAATAACAGTTTTTTATTTAACGTGATACCAATTCTCTATAAACTTGCACTCTTCTAATTACCTCTCTCTTCCTTGGCGTACTTGGCGTACTTGGCGGTAGCCTGCGGCAAGCCCCTGCGCGTCTACGTTTTTTAATATTAAGTGCATCTTCATGGAAAAATGGTAAGAGTAGCATTTATTTAATGGCATTATGCCGAGAGTCTGACTTAGCCAGATTCCTACACAGCTATAATTAACGTTTTATACTAATTTGCTTTTATGAATTGACGCTAATAACAACTTTACCGAAGTGAGCCGCACTTTTGAGATAATGATATGCTTCCCGCGCTTCAGTGAAAGGGAAAACTCGATCGATAATCGGTTTGATTTGATGTTGTTGTATTGTTTGATTCATTGCCTCAAACATTTCCCGACTGCCAACATAAATTCCTTGAACTGTTAAACTTTTAAAAAGTATTGGCATTGGGTCAATTTCACTTCCTCTGCCTGACAATACACCAATCAAGCTAACACTTCCGCCAATGCGGACTGCTTGTAGTGATTTTGGTAAAGTTCCTGCGCCGCCTACCTCAATTACACGATCTACACCTGTGCGATTAGTTAATTGGTAAACTTGCTTTTCCCAATCTGGTGTTGTTTTGTAATTGATTGTTTCGTCAGCACCAAGCTGTTTGGCTCGTGCCAACTTTTCATCGCTGCTAGAAGTAGCGATCGCTCTAGCACCATGTATCTTAGCAAACTGGAGAGCAAAAATTGAAACTCCGCCAGTACCGAGTAATAAAACACTTTCACCCGCACCAATGTTACCTTTTGTTATTAATGCGTGCCAAGCGGTGACTGCCGCACAGGGCAAAGTCGCACCTTCAGCATAAGATAGATTATCTGGTAGAATTACTAGACCATCTTGGTGTAAAACGACATACTCCGCCAGCATTCCATCAATCCCACCTCCAAGATCGGATTTCATTTTTTCTCTAGTTAAAGAGCCATAAATCCAGTCTTGGAAGAAAGTAGCAGCCACGCGATCGCCTACTTTTACCCGCGTTACACCTTCTCCCACCGCCACAACTTCTCCCGCACCATCAGACATGGGAATTAACGGATATTTCTGTCCAGCACCGTAGTTTCCCTCAGCTACGAGCAAATCGCGGTAATTTAAAGATGTTGCTTTGACTTGAATCACAACTTGACCCGCTGTCGGTTTTGGTTCGGGGCGATCGACTAATGCAAGGGCATCGATGCCGGCATTGCTTTGAATTTCGTAAACTTTCATAACTAATAGGGAGTGGGAGCGAAGGAACCAAAGGAAGCATGGGAAGCAACTGTTGAAGGAGGCAGGAGGAAAAGAGAAAAGGAATAAATTTAATTAGACACGATAGATTCTGCTGAGTTTTCCACCAGTATTTTAGCTATTAAGTAACAATACTAGGCATTGGTTATTGGTGCTGCATTGCAGGATGATTTTATGGATTTTACTTCGCGTCTTTTCACCTTTGCGTGAGACATTCATCTCTAGATTAGACTTCTTGCTTTTATTGGGGAAAAGGGTAAGGGGTAAAGGGGAAAGCGGTAATAAAAACCCTTTTCCCTTTAACCTTTTCCCTTTCCCCCCCTCTTGCAAAAGTAACTTTTGCAAGAGGTCTATTCAGCAAGGGCCGTTATTTTCTATATCTCCCCATGCCTCATACCTCGTACTATCGCCAATCATCCATTGCAAAAACATCTGGGCGATTGAATCCCGCTTCATTAGGTCTATGCATTGCAACTCCAATGATTTCACTGCGAAAACCACGAGCCAGCATCCTGCAATAGGCTTCGTCTCGACTGGTATTAACGCCAGCTATTAAACGTGACATCCCTTGAGTTACAGTCAATGCTTCACACAAATCTAATAACTGCTCGAAACGTTGGGCTGCATTGTTTCCAGAATATACAGCACCAAATCTGACAAAGCAAGTATTACTACCAGCCTCAGTACCTGCGCCATAGTGACAAACTGCAAATCCTGACAAGCCTGCGTCATCCCATAACAATACTGTATCGCCCAGTTCTTGAGTTTGAACTGTCTGAATTTCTGTTGATAAATCTAGTCCTTCATAAATAGAATTAGTGAGTTGAACAATTGCTTTGAGAGTTTCAACGCGTTCATTCTCACTCATATGTGAATATCTATTTGTTTGGGGTATTGGCTGTAATTTTTGTACTTCTTTTGCCAAAATTGCTGTCAGAAAGCGCAGACGAAAGCCAAATTTTTGATATAGTATGTGATGCTTAGGACTTTGGGCAAAAGTAAATAATCCGATGGCAGAAGTATTACATTGAGTAAGGTAGGCGATCGCAGCTTCAATCAGATGTTGACCTACTCCTTGGTTCCAAAAGTCAGGATGAACGCTCAACGGCCCAAAATAGCCAAAGCTTCCCCAATTTATTGCTAGGTTAGACCCAATTAATTTTCCATCAATCTTAGCAGCAAACACTGAACTTGGATTGGCTTTCCAGCGATGGTGTATGTAAGTAGCATCCCCGTAAAACTCGGTTGGTTCGGGCAGTCCCACAAAAGTACCAAAGGCCAACCGAAAAATGTGGTCAGCAGCAGCTAATTCATTTTCTTGGAGTAACGTAATAGAAACACTCATCTTTTTAAGAACTGCCTAGATTACAGCAATTTCTAGGAAATTAAACTCATAGCATAGGGTAGCACAGCTGTGCTACCCTACATCGGCAACTTTTGTTTGCCAGTTTACTTACCCTATCTGCGAATAAATAAAGCTACAGAGAATCCATGAACTGCTCTACTTTTTCTAATAGTGGCTGATGTTCAATTTTCTCAGCTAACTGTTGGGCATTTTCATAGCACAATCGTGCCATTTTTTTGCGTTTGGTTGTGGCGTAAAGGCTTCCCATGTTCAGCAAAGTGGAGATTTCTCCCAGAGAATCGCCCAGTTGTTGGTAAATGACAATGGCTTGTTTGTAGAACTTCATGGCTTGGCGATGCTGGGCGAGAATATTATGGGTAAAACCAATGTTGTGAAGGGTTGTTGCAACGCCCGCTTTGTCGCCAATGGCTCGACGTGTCAAAAGAACTTGATAATAAAGCAACAGCGCTTGTTTGGGTTGTCCCAGATCGCTATAAACTGAAGCAATATTATTTAAGGTGGTTGCTTCAGCAACTAAATTTTTCACAGCTCGTTGAATCGGCAGTGCTGCTTGAAAATATTCTAGAGCTTGGTCGAACTTGCCTAAAACGTTGTAGGCAAACCCAATGCCATTTAAAGTCGTTGCTTCGCCGGAAAAGTCACCTAGCAATCGACGCATTGTCAAAATCTGGTTTTGTAGCAACAGTGCGCGTTTCGGTTCTCCTAGTCGCGTATAAATCAAAGCTACATCATTAAGAGTAGAAACTTCTCCTTGAATGTCTTGCAATTGCCTGAAGATGAGAAGCGCTCGATCGAAATAGTCCAGTGCTTGGGAAAAGCGTCCAAGACGGCTGTAGGTAGAACCCAGATTGCTCAGTGCAGTTGCTTGCGCGGAAGCATTACCTATTTCAACAGCAACACTAAGGGCTTGTTGAAACCGCTCTAATGCACTTTGAGTTTGCCAGCAACCCAAATAAGCTAAACCAAGGTCATTCAATGTGTAGCCTTCTCTAACTCGGTCTGGGATTGCTCTTGCTAGCTGTAAATTCTGAGTCACAAGATCGAGGTACTCTTGAAATTTTCCCCGTTGGTAATAATGGTTTGCTTCATCGCGGCGTTGTTCCCACTGTTTAACTGGATTTAAAGATTGCGTCATCTGACCTCAGTTGCACTCTGCGATAAATAGGCGAGATATTTCTTGGGATGGACTTCTCTTAGGTTTCCCAAATTTGAGTTAATCTATATCTTCTACCTTTAGATATAAGACGTAAAGAGAGAAGTATGGTATTGTTTCATACTTAAAAGCATACTTGTGAAGCAATTAATACAAATAACCACAGTAAGTATTAAACTGAGATGCTTGTAATATCAAGCCGTCTACGTAGACCGCTGGATATAATTTTCTCTAAGATACTCTGTAAAGCCTATTTATCAAGTCAGACAGCAGCGAGCTTGCAGTTTACAGCTATTTTCAGGTAAATAGACCACACGGCAGGGGCACAGCATTCCTCATTGGTGCCAACTTAACGTGAAACCCTGGTGAAAACGTGATGAGCGAGTTTTACTCACTTACCATCAAGATCCCCATTACCCCACCCCGATTTTGTCTAAAGCCAAAATCGCCCCTCCCCTTAGCAAGGGGAGGGGTTGGGGGTGGGGTAAAACAATTGTGGGGCAACAGTTTAAGCTTGAGTTGACACCTATGAGCAACGTTCCTTACGACAGATGTGGTTGCAATACTTGTCGGGTTTTGGGGAAAAGGTGAAGGTGGGACCCCCTCTGGGGATAAGGGGCGGGGGAAAGGGGAAAGAAAAAACCTTTAACCTTTACCCTTTAACCTTTTCCCCAAATCCAATTCCGAGTTAAAAATCCACAAAGCGAGCAGTATTGGATGTGGTTCAAATACGTGAAAACTACTGTAAGACAAGAACACCAAATTTTTAATTTGGTCGCTCTCCCTATTTTTGGGTCACCAATCGCCAACTGAGGTAAAACCCTGTGTATGGAGTAAGGAAGGCAAGGATTTTGCTGGCAAGTGCGTTGTGTACGTTACTCCACAGGTAGCCTTTAAGATATGCGTCCATACCAGGGAATGGGGAAGGCATTCTACAACTTCGCTTGAGTGACTTTTAGTCTACAGAACTTACGCACACGTAAGGCTCTGGCATTTAACACGGTACATCTTTTTGTGTTGGCTGTTGAAGTTGACCGTTAGCAGTCAAGGAACCTTATGAAAGGCAAATCTGGATACTTGACGATCGCAAAATGTAAACCAGTGAAAACAGATAATATTGTATAGTGTTTGGCTATGCGATCGAACTAACAAGTATTAAAAGTGTGTTTTTAGGAAACATGAATATAATGCTCTTATTATGAGCATCTACCAATCTCTCAAAAAAAAATCATACACACAACACGGTCGCGGTGAAAATGACTGGCGGTTGTTTCTGCGTTTAGTGCCTTATGCCCGTCGCTATAGCGGACTGTTGGCACTTTCGATGTTCTTACTCGTGCCGATCGCCATTGCCAATGCCGTACAACCGCTGTTAATTGGACAAATTATCTCCTTAATTCGCAAGGAACCAAGTACTTACGAATTCTTGAGGAATCGCCCGTTCCCGCAAGCGCTAAATATTTTAGAAGGGTTGTTACTGGTTGCCATCGCCATCCGATTAGTGTTTACAGGCTATCAGGGCTATCTCGTACAAAAGTTAGGGCAACAAATCACCACAGCAATTCGCCAAGACTTATTCCATCATGTAACATCTCTAGCGGTACGTTTTTTTGACAGGACGCCCGTAGGTAAATTAATTACCAGAATTACCAGTGATGTAGAAGTCTTAGGCGATGTCTTTTCTACTGGGGCCATCGGTATTGTTTCCGATTTGTTCTCGATGCTGGTGGTTATAGCTTTAATGCTTTCTCTTCAATGGCAACTTGCTTGCTTGTTACTATTGATGCTGTTACCAATTACGTGGGTGACAATTTACTTACAGAAACAGTATCGCAAAGCTAATTACAAAGGGCGGGAAGAACTTTCTATACTCAATTCACAACTACAAGAGAATGTAGTCGGTATTAACGTAGTGCAGCTGTTCCGCAGAGAAAAATTTAATGCCGAATTATTTCGTGCTACCAACAGCCGCTACACTCAGCAAGTAGATAAAACTATCTTTTACGATTCAGCTGTTTCTGCCACTTTAGAATGGATTGGACTGGTGGCGATCGCAGGTGTTTTATGGTTGGGTGGTTTGATGCTTTTAGATAAAGAGTTGACTTTTGGTACTTTATCAGCATTTATTTTATATGCCCAACGATTATTCGACCCGTTAAGAAACTTTGCCGAAAAATTTACCGTAATTCAAGCTGGTTTTACTGCCATTGAACGCGTCGGCGATATATTAGATGAACCGATAGAAATCCGCGATCGGGCGAATGTACGCTACTCAATTCTGGATGCTAAATTCGGTTACATAGACGAGATAGTTGCCAATTTAGAATCTCCCGATCTAGAATCGCCACCGGAACTGGGAGAAATTCGTTTTGAACACGTTTGGTTTGCTTATAAAAACGATGATTATGTCATTAAAGATTTAGATTTCACCATTCATCCTGGTGAAAAAGTCGCATTAGTCGGCCCGACAGGCGCGGGTAAAACTTCTATCATTCGGCTTTTGTGCCGTCTTTACGAACCCACCCAAGGACGCATTCTCATTGATGGCATAGATATTAAAGAAGTACCACAAGCGGAACTGCGGCGTTACATGGCAGTAATTTTACAAGACGGTTTTGTCTTTGCCGGCGATGTGAAAAGCAACATTTCTTTAGGCGATGGTTATACAATTGAACAGATTCAACAAGCAGCTGAAAAAACCAACATTGCCCAGTTTATAGAAGATTTACCCAATAGCTACGATACTCAACTTCGAGAAAGAGGCACAAATATTTCTAGCGGACAAAAGCAACTTTTAGCCTTTGCTCGTGCTGCCATTCGCGATCCGCAAATTTTAGTATTAGATGAAGCCACCGCTAGTTTAGATGTTGGCACAGAAGCTTTAATTCAAGAAGCATTAGATCAGCTTTTGTTCAGACGCACCGCGATTATTATCGCTCACCGTTTGTCTACAATTCGCAATGTAGACCGGATTTTTGTTTTGAAGCGCGGCGAATTAATCGAACAAGGAAGTCACGAACAATTACTACAACAAGGTGGACTTTATGCCACTTTACATAACTTGCAGATGTTAGGAACTTAGGGAAGGAGTTTATTGTTTCAATATGCCAGAAATTCAAACCAAAGTTTTTATGCAGTAAGATTTGTCGCTGATATAGCAATTCTCAGTCAAATGAGTACAGAAAATTGTAGGGGCGCAAAGCTTTGCGCCCCTACCTTAAACCTTTAATAAGGCGCAAACATCAACTTTAAACCAACGCTGCCACCTTCTCTAACAATCCTTGAAACAACTTTAAGCCATCGCTATTGCCCAACGTCGCATCAGACGCCCTTTCTGGGTGCGGCATCATGCCCAAGACATTGCCGCGGCGATCGCAAATCCCCGCAATGTTGTTCAATGAACCGTTGGGGTTCTCTCCAACATAGCGGAACAACACTTGTCCGTTATCTTCAATTGCTGCCAGAGTCGCCGCGTCTGCGTAGAATCGTCCTTCGCCGTGGGCAATGGGCAAAGTGATAACTTCATCGCTGTTATAAGCTTGCGTCCAAGGGAGGTTGGTACGGTCAACTTTTATCGAAACGCGATCGCAGATAAAATGCAAATCTCGATTTTTGGTCAACACTCCCGGTAAAAGACCTGCTTCAGTTAATACCTGAAACCCATTACAAATACCGAGGACAAACTTACCCTTTTGGGCATGTTCGATAACCTGCTGCATCACAGGGGAAAACCGGGCGATGGCGCCACAGCGGAGATAATCGCCGTAACTAAAGCCACCTGGTATAACAATCACATCCAAATCGGCAATGTCCGTGTCTTGATGCCAAACCATGCGAGTTGGTTGCCCCAACAAATCTCTGGTGACATAAGCGACATCGCGATCGCAATTAGAACCGGGAAAAACAACAACACCGAATTTAGTCATTTGTCAATGGGAAAGGGGAAAGGGGAAGGGGGAAAGGGGAAAGGGGAAAGGGGAAGGGGGAAAGGGGAAAGGGGAAAGGCATTGATTTTTAATTGTTCTCCTCTGCTTCCCTGCTCCTGCGCTGCTCACTCCCTATCCCCTAAAACACGCCTGTCTGTGATTCAACTTCAATCAACTCAAAGCGATAATTTTCAATCACCGGATTTGCTAGCATTTGGTCGCAGATGTTATTGAGGTCTTGACGCGCTTTTTTCTCATCGGGGGAGACGATGAGTAGTTCAATGTACTTACCAATCCTGACTTGTTCAACGTTAGCGTATCCCATTTGCTGAAGGCCGGATTGTACAGCGACACCAGCAGGGTCTAAGACTGAAGGACGAAGTGTCACATGAATTTTGGCTAGATACTTCCTTTGCACGGCTTTTTGCTGAATGCTGCGATCGCTATACTATAACTTTCTGTTCCAACTGAGTGAAAATAAGATTACGAAGCAGTTAGAGTTAGTTTATTAATTATTCATTCCAACAGCTTCAAATTCCAGTGGCATATTTAAATAATTGTCTATGACAGTCATACGCACCCGCAGTCAAGACCGTATTTTGAACCTGCTAAAAACTATCAAAAAAGGCATTTCTGCCCAGGATATTTATGTAGAACTACGCAACAGCAATCAAGGTATGGGTTTAGCGACGGTTTATCGTTCCCTAGAAGCCTTAAAGCTAGAAGGGATGGTACAAATGCGGAATTTGGCTAACGGTGAAGCCCTTTACAGCCTAACGCAGCAAGACAAACACCACCTTACTTGCTTACAATGCGGCACCTCAATTCAAATTAATCAATGCCCAGTCCATAACCTAGAAGACCAGTTAGAAACCAACCATAAATTTAAAATTTTTTACCACACCCTGGAGTTTTTTGGCTTGTGTAGCCAATGTCAAAGTTTGTAACGGGCATCTCTTGAGGCAGGGGAAAAGGTTAAAGGTTAAAGGGAAAAGGAATAAATTTAATCTTTCCCTTTTTCCCCTTACCCCTTTCCCTTTTCCCATGTCCCCTTCCCCCTCTCCCCTCCTCATCCAGGGCGATTATTATTCCCCAGCGATATTTCTCCAGTGAACAATGGGTTAGAGTTGCCATTAGTAGTATCGGCAACAATCGAGCGCATCCCCTCTAAAGTGGCAGGAATAGTGCGCGGGTCCATAAACATTACCTTGCTGCTTTCGCTGCTGCCAATCTTTGTACCCATTTCTAAATAATTTTGGGCGAGTAAGAATTGCAACGCTTGTTGTGCGTTTGCTTCAGATTTGAGAGTATTGGTAATAATTTGCAGTGCTTCTGCGGTTGCTTGGGCTTTGAGAACTTGTTGCTGACGTTCCGCTTGCGCTTGCAAAACAATGGTTTTTTGTTGCGCTTCTGCTTGCAGAATTGTCGCTTTTTGACGAGCTTCCGCATCTAGGATTTGTGCCTCAGCTTTACCTCTAGCACTATTAATGGCAGCTTCCCGTTCGCCCTCAGAATTGAGAATTGCTGCCCGTCGGCGTCGTTCTGCTGACATTTGCAATTCCATTGATTCTTGGACTGCTTGGGAAGGAATAATATCGCGCAGTTCTACCCGCGTCACCTTTACACCCCAAGGATCGGTAGCAACGTCTAAATCCCTTAACAAGAGTTCATTGATTTGGTTACGGGCAGTAAAAGTTTGATCTAACTCTAGCTGTCCCATTTCCGAGCGAATTTGAGTCAGCACCAAATTCACCATCGCCGACTGGAGATTTTCCACCTTATACCAGGCCCTTTCCATATCGACGATGCGCCAATAAACCACCGCATCTACTTCAATGCTCACGTTGTCGCGGGTGATGCATTTTTGGGGAGGAATATCTAAAACTTTTTCGCGGATGGTTTCTTTGTAAACAACTTTATCTAGAAAAGGAATGACAAAACTCAGACCTGGTTCTAGCTTTTTGTTATAACTACCCAATCTTTCCACCAAAGCTTCATTACCTTGATTGACAACTTTCACAGACCCCGCTACAGCAGAACCACCAAGGGCTAAAAAGACTAGTAAAAATAATTGTTCCATTTTGAATCTCCTGATTTTTTTAATTAAATATCTATCACTAGAAAGGGGAAATATCGGGGAATGGGGAGGAGGCAGGGGGCAGGGGGCAGGGGGGCAGGGGGGCAGGGGAAAAGGTTAAAGGTAAAAGGGAAGAGGAATAAATTTAATCTTTCCCCTTTTCCCCTTACCCCTTACCCTTTCCCTTTCCTCATCCCCTGTTTGCCCACTCGCATTACGAATGCAGCAAATTTTCCGGTATCACAATCAAAGTTGTGCCTTCTCTTCTGACTACATAAACTCTTTGATGGGGCGCTATGCTGAATTTGTCATCGTCACATCGTGCTTGCCAAGAGTTTCCCTCGTACAGGACTCGCCCTGCTTTTCCAGGTGGAATTTCTGTTAGAGTTTCAGCTATGACTGCATCTTGAATTTTTGACTTGCGTCGTCGCGGTTGCAAAAAGCGGCGGGAAAGCAGAACTAGTGTTGTAGAAAGCAACAGCCAAACTACAACTTGCAACCATACACTTGTTAAACCGACTCCAGACAGCAGCGCCACGATAAAAGCGCTAGTTCCCATCATGAAGGCAACAAACGCTGATGGTAAGAACAGTTCGGTTAAACATAGAACTGCTCCTGCAAGAAGCCAAATTAAAGTAAAACTTGGCATGGCGCTATCCTAAGACTCTACATTGACGTAAATTCATTTATACGATTAGATACACCCAGACGCAGGCTATTAACGGAAAACGAAATTTGGTTTTTTTTACCAAAAAGGCAGGAGTTAAAAGGCAGGGGGCAGGAGGTTACGAGTATTAATTAAAGCCCCGGCTTCGCTCGGCTTTAACACTGAGCGTAGTCGAAGTGTTAAAACTTTAGCTCTCGGTTTGGCTGAGTAAAAACCAATAATTATACTGACGCTGCTTGCAGCAAAGTATAAAGCGCGTCTGAGCGCCAGCTTCCGGCAATCTGAACTTTGTAAGAGAACGTCCTTAATTTAAATCCCACTTTTTTAAAGATGGATTCCTCCTGCCTCCTGCCTTCTGCCTTCTACCTCCTGTCTCCTGAACATTTGATTAATTTCAGTAACAAGCTGTAGCCAGGGGTACACAAGTCCAGTCTATTCTAGCCTTCAAGTTGTTGGCAGCTAAATTTAATCGAAATTCATGAGTTGATTTTTTTCTTAAATTTATACCCTTATGATTTCTATTCAACCGAGAATTTATTGTATAAATCCAACGTGTAACGACCCTATAAATCCTGAGGAAAATGCTGTTTGTGCCAGTTGCCAAACTCCCCTAGTTCGCCGCTATCTCTGGGCTGTTGGCTCGGTATCCGCCACAATACCGCCAGGTACAAAGGTAGCAAATAGATATGATGTAATTAGCTACCAAGTTTGGCTCGATAGTCAACCTGGACTCTTGCCAGATGTACCTGAGGAATTGCCAAAAGTAGTAATTCCTTATTTACGGTTACATCAAGAACGGTTACATTTACCTCAAGTTTATGGGTTTGCTCGTGGCGTTGAGGAAAGTGCGGGCGATATTCTCTTATTGGAAAATGTACCGATAGATGAAACCGGACATATTTACCCCAGTATTACTGAGGCATGGGAGCAAGCAACGGCGGTAAGACAAGTTTATTGGCTGTGGCAAATTCTCCAACTTTGGACACCTTTATCAGAATGGGGACTTAGCCGCAGTTTATTGGTGCGAGATAATTTGAGAGTCCAAGGTTGGTGTGTGCGATTGTTGCAATTTTACCAAACACCAACAGCGGAGAAACTGAGTTTACGACATTTAGGACTATGTTGGCAGCCTTGGGTCGCGTCTGCAAAAACATCCATAGCGAAACGATTGCAGAATATAGTCCAGCAGATGTGTGAAACTCAGGTGGAGTTAGATGCGATCGCTACTCAACTGAATAATTTATTATTAGCATCTGCGGCAGAGTTACCGTTAAGTCTCAAGGTGGCAGGCTCTACAGATACTGGCCGAGTAATGGTGCAAAATGAAGATACTTGTTATCCTAATGTTTTGAATGATGGCGATCGCTTACTACCTCAGTTGTCGATTGTTTGCGATGGTATTGGCGGACATGAAGGCGGTGAAGTTGCTAGCCGCTTAGCGGTGGAGTCTGTAAAGTTGCAAATTCGCGTTTTGTTAGCGGAAGTAGTAGCCCAAAATCAACTTGTATCGCCACAGTTGTTGCAAGAACAACTAGAAGCAAGCTTGCGAGTAGCGAATAATGTGATTTCTGCCCGCAATGACGAGCAAAATCGCCAAGGCAGAGAACGCATGGCGACAACCATTGTCATGGCTGTGCAAGTTCCACAACAAATTGATACTATTTCTGGGCAGCAATCAAACAATAGCCACGAACTATACTTAGCTCATGTTGGTGATAGCCGTGCTTATTGGATTACTCCAAATTATTGTCAGCTATTAACAATAGATGATGATGTAGCAGCGCGGGAAGTGCGTTTTGCCAAAAGCTTGTATCGCAAGGCACTTTTGAGACCAGATGCTACTGCCTTAACTCAAGCTTTGGGAACAAGAGATTCTGAATCTTTGCGTCTGACCATTGGGCGTTTCATTCTGGAAGAAGATGGTATATTGTTGCTGTGTTCTGATGGTTTAAGCGATCGCAACTGTGTCGAACAATTTTGGCGCGATTATACAAAACCCGTGTTTGCAGGTGAAGTCACGCTTGAAGATGCTGTGGGCAATTGGATTAACCTGGCAAACGAAAAAAATGGGCGTGATAATATCTCGGTTGTTTTGACTTATTGCCGTGTTTCTGAAGAATATGTACCACCAGTTACTCCCACGCCACCAGTTGAAGTTCTAGAACCAGAAATAGAACAACTAGTAGAAGAAGAAGAATTGCCAGAACTAGAAGAAGAACTAACTTCTTTTACAGAAAGTTCTGAAGAATCACTAGACTTGGATTTAGATTTAGATACTCCAAAGGAACCAGTCACAATTCCTACAACGCCAGAAATTCCACCAACTTTAATCGAAAAACCTCGTTTGCGTAAACCTTTGCTAATGCTGGGGGGAGTGTTGGCGTTGCTTGTAGGGGGTACAGGTATAGGATTATTAGCTTGGTCGCAAATTAATCCTCAAGGCTTTGGGCAAATGTGTCGGCAATTGCCTTCAAGAGTACAGCAGGTGTGTCCGGGTGGAAAGTAGGGAATGGGGCATTGGTTGGCAATAATAAAAGCGGGAGCCACTTTCCCCAACTCGGAGGTGACCTTCTTTAACTTAGAGGTGACCTTTCTTAACTCGAAGGTGACCTCGCCAAACTTAGAGGTGACCTCGCCAAACTTAGAGGTGACCTTCCTCAACTCAGAGGTGACCTTTCTTAACTCGAAGGTGACCTCGCCAAACTTAGAGGTGACCTTCCTCAACTCAGAGGTGACCTCGCTTAACTCGGAAGCGGTGTAGTAAAAGTTTAAAAGCGATGTCTACGACGGGCTACGCCAACGCACCACAGATTACTTTACATGATTTTGGGAAGGGCGATCGCTAGCTTATCTAATACTGTGTTTATTTATAGCGATCGTACCAGACATGCAGCGTTTTTCAGTACATGGGTAGGGTCTTTAGCATTGTTCATTGGTGTCAACTTAACGCGAAACCCTGATGAAAACGTGATGAGCGAGTTCTACTCATTTACCATCAAGATCCGGGTTACCCCACCCCGGCTTTGCTGACGCAAAACCTCCCCTCCCCGATGCCTTGGGGAGGGGCTGGGGGTGGGGTAAAACGATTGTGGGGCAATTTGAGCTTAAGTTGACACCACTGAACAATGCTAAAGCCCCTACGAAGATCTCTACCTCACTTTACATGACTTTGGGAAGGGCGATCGCTAGTTATTTTATGTAAATGGTAAAATGTTCATGATTTTACTGAAAATCTTATACGCACTACGGAGACCATACGATAATGGAGAAGTGGTGACTTTGAGTAATTAAAATGACCGAACCAGTAACTACGATCGCAGCAGGGGCAATTCTTAACCTCGCATTTCAGGAGTTTGCTAAATCGGGGGCTGGGGAAGTCGCCAAGAAGACTGTGGGCGGGGCGATTTCTTTGGCGAAGGAGCTACGGGATAAAATCACTGCTAAATTTAAAGGAAATGCTAAAGCAGAAGCGGCGATCGCAGCAGTGGAAACAGACCATTCTCCAGCAGCGCTGAGCAAGTTGGAAGTGTATTTAGATGATGCCATAACCGATGATGCTGTGTTTGCGGCGGATTTACGGCAGGTGGCACAGCAGATTATTAATATTCAAAATCAAACTACCTCCAATCGAGAGTATAAAAACTACGGGCGCGACCAAATCAATATCGAAAAAATTGAAGGTAATCCCAGAATTGGCGGGTCGTAGGCATGGGAAAAGGGGGTAGGCGGGAGTATGGCAACCAAGGACGCGACCAAATTATCATCGAGCAGGTGGATGGCGATGTACTGCTCAAGTCACAAGAAACGGTGCGCCCTCCCGCCGAACGGGATTTACTAGCAATAGTCAAACAATGGGTTGAATCCAGACTTGAAGGACAACTGCACCATGCTGTCAGGCTGAATTTGCACAAGCAGACTCAGCCGCAACAGGTTCGTCCTTGGGGTATGGAGGTAAAGGTGGCGATCGCTCAACCGAGTCGGTTATTATCACCGGAAACGACTATTGGGGAAGTATTTGACCAATGTGCGGGACGGTTACTGATTTTGGGCGAACCGGGGGCAGGTAAAACCACAAGCTTGCTAGACCTAGCTGTAGAACTACTGCAAAGGGCAAAAGACGATCCGCAACAGCGCATTCCTGTGGTGGTGGATCTTTCCGATTGGCAACCAACCACATCTCAATTAGCTTCTAGTCAGAGTGGGGCTACATCTAGATTCCGGCGGGTTTCCCAAAAAAATCTCTCTGAGTCTCTTCCCGAACAAGCCCCTATTTGGTCGATGCCCAATTGGCTGGCTAGTAAGGTGCGAGAGAGATATGGCTTTTTACCGCGCCAAATTAAACAATGGCTAGAAGAGAAACGCTTAATACCTTTGCTCGATGGGCTGGATGAAGTGCGCCCAGAGTATCAGCAGGATTGCGTGCGGGCAATTAACGAGTGGTTAAAATCAGATTTGCGTCCCAGAGAAATAGCCTTGTGCTGTCGGCGCGAGCAGTATGAGGCTTATACTCAAAAGCTGGAATTTGATGGAGCCGTTTATCTTCAAGACTTGACCGACGAACAAATCCAGACTTTTCTCACAGAGACGAACCGAGATGACCTCAAAGAAAGCTTGGTAGCGGATGCGGATTTCCTGGCGTTGATTCGCAGACCGTTGTTGCTGTCAATGGCGGTACTTGCCTATAAAGAACTAGAGCCAACCCAGTGGCGGCGGGCAACTTCAGCGGGCGATCGCTTAAATCTACTGTTAGATGCCTATGTGCGACGAATGCTAACACAGGATACCCCTAGCCGCGCTTATCGTCACCGAAAAATTCCTAGCCCCCAACAGAGTCAGAAGTGGTTAGAAATTCTGGCGTTAGAGCTTTTGCAAGAATCAGAAACCGAGTTGTTGATTGAGCAAATTGGAATAACATGGCTGTCAACATCCCTTCAAAAATGGCTATTCACTATTTTTGCCGTAATCTGTTGGGGGCTAATTGTTGGTGTAATTTGTTGGGGGCTAATTCTTGCTGTAATTTTTTGGGGACAATTCTATAGGTTAATTCATTTACCTCGGATTGCGGAAAGCTCTCGCTTTTGGCTGGGATTTGGGATTGGCTCTTTATATGGCTTGGCACGCGGAATTAATGTCTTAAAGAATTTGCCACAAATACAATCAGCTGCGGGAGGCATTCAAATCTCATTGTCTAGTCTCAAACGACAAAAGGTATTACGCAGGCTGTCATCTTGGAAGACTATATTAGTCTTTACTCAAATTAGCGTACTAATCCATAAATTAAATGAATTAACCATTTTGAATGGATTAACCATTCCAACATTAGACTTCAACTTTCAAGAATGGCGCTTCAAAATTAAAACACTATCAGTTCCAAATCAGGGAATTAGGAACTTGTGGCGAAATGCAATCCCGGTTACCTTAACATTCGTGCTGTTCCATACCTTGATAGTCTGTCTTGCACAACGTTCAACGTCTTCCTTTGATTACATTGTGTTAAATTCCTTGTCCATAGCTCCGCTACTATGGATTGGGTTTGGGGGGGGATATGTCTGCATCAATCATTTTCTAGTGCGTTTATCTTTGTGTTGCACTAACTCGATCCCTTGGCACTATGCTCGTTTTCTCAATTATGCTACAGAACGACTATTGCTCCAGCGTGCTGGTGGTCGCTATCGTTTCATGCATGACTTGTTGAGACAGTCTCTTGCTCAACGTAGAATCGACACCCATCCACACCTAATTAGTTCTCAAGTTTTTTTTCGTTGCGGTGAAAGCTACCGTTCGATGGAGCAGTATGATAAAGCATTACAGAACTTTGATCGCGCCATTGAACTTTACCCTCGATATGTGGAGGCGATGGCAAAGCGTGGCAATACCTATTGCTTGATGGAACGCTACGAAGATGGGCTGCAAGATTTCAATCGTGTCATCGAACTTAACCCCCAAGATGAGAAGACGCTCGCAAATCGTGGCCAAGCCTATCGGTTGATGGAACGCTACGAAAAAGCTCTGCAAGACTTCGACCGCGCTATTGAACTTAACCCCCTATACGATGAGGCGATCGCAAATCGAGGTTTTACCTATTGCTTAATGAAACGCTATGAAGAAGCACTGCAAGACTTCAATCGTGCCATTGAACTTGACCCAGAATATGAGTGGGCGATCGCAAATCGAGGTTTTACCTATGGCTCAATGAAACGCTATGAAGAAGCGCTGCAAGACTTCAATCGCGCCATCGAACTAAACCCTAACTATGAGTGGGTGATGGCAAATCGTGGCCAAGCCTATCGGTTGATGGAACGCTACGAAGATGCATTGCAAGACTTCGATCGCGCCATTGAACTTGACCCCAAATATGAGTGGGCGATCGTAAATCGAGGCGTTACCTATCGGTTGATGGAACGCTACGAAGATGCATTGCAAGAATTCGATCGCGTCATCGAACTTGACCCCAAATATAAGTGGGCGATCGCAAGTCGAGGGGAAACCTATCGCTTGATGGAACGCTACGACCAAGCGCTGCAAGATTTCAATTGCGCCATTCAACTTAACCCCGAATATGATTTTGCGATCGCAAGTCGAGGGGAAACCTATCGCTTGATGGAACGCTACGACCAAGCGCTGCAAGATTTTAATCGTGCTATTGAACTTGACCCCAAATATAAGTGGGCGATGGCACATCGAGGGGAAACCTATCGCTTGATGGAACGCTACGACCAAGCGCTGCAAGATTTTAATCGCGCCATCGAACTCGATCCTAAAGATGATTGGTATCGATACCTTCGCGCCGTTGTCTACCTCGCTCTCCAGCAAACCGATTCCGCTGAAGCTGATTTAAACATTGCCATCGAAATCGCCCACCAAAAACACACCGAAAAACCAGATAATTCTAGAAATACCTTCAACCTAGCACTTTATCATCTCGTTGCAGGCAATCTCTTAACCGCCCAAGAGTTATATCAGACTACACTTGAGCAGACTCCTTTGCAAACCCAGGTCCGAGATGCCATTCAAGATTTGAAGGATTTGCTGCGGGTGTTTCCTGAAAATACCTATGCTCAGCAAGTAAAAGCATTACTAGAGAAGAAACTCAAATTACATTAACCTGAATTCGACGGAGCTAAAAAAACGATTGTGTATCATATCAAAATCATCAGACCTGCTTTGAAGATAGGGAGTAGGGAGTAGGAAGTGGGGAGTAGGGACAGGGGGAAAGTTTAAAGGGAAAAGGGAAAAGGAATAAATTTAATCTTGCCCCTTTCCCCATGCCCTATGCCCAATGCCCAGAAAATTGTTGAGAGAGTTGACCTAAGGAACATCCTAGAGTGAAGATAATAGGGTTGTATCTGTTGCCAAAGTAGTAAAGACATCTGATATCGCTTGATTTTTTTCGTTTTCCTGGTTTTGGGGTAAAAGCGGAGGGTGAGGGCGATACGCGTTAACGCTGCAAAAAACTTAGAAAAGTATGCACGGATGGCTAAAACGTGCCTGGACGCGGAGGGTTGAATGCGCCGTCGCACCCCTGTGAAGTGTCAAGAAATAGCTGATTAAATCGAATTTGAAGCGGTTTAATCATATATTTTGTAGCAGATACTTGTGGAAAAGCAAATGCTAGGTGTAAATGTGGTTATGAAAGTTGGCGATCGCGTGCGCGTTAAAGATTCGGTGGTAGTCTATCATCATCCCGAACATCGAAATCAGGCTTTTGACATCAAAGGCACAGAAGGTGAAGTCATAGGTATTGTCACTCAATGGCAAGGTAGACCTGTAAGCGCTAATCTGCCGATTTTAGTCCAGTTTACTAAAAAATTTAAAGCACATTTACGTGAAAATGAGTTAGAAGTAATTTAATTCATCGGCGGCGAAACCACTGGAAAATATTCAGTTCGCCGCGCATTTTTTGTAAGTCTTGGCGGTTGCGTTCTGCCGTAGAGTAATACCATTCACAATGACGCCGAAACTCTTCCCGCGTCTTAACTTCATGATAAAACTGATGTGTGGTTTGGTAAGTTGCAAAGCCTTCCTCTATTTGGGGTTGAGGCGATGGAATAATATAAGGTAAATTTTTAGACATAACGTTAATTAAAGCCAACCGCGTAACCAATAGACTAAAGAGCCAATGTACTCTTTTAAAGCCGTGGTAAATTGGTGCAGGTTGTCGGTATCAGGTAATAAATTCAGTATAGCGGCTTTAGGAGTGCTGCCGAGTTCTTGGAGTTCGCCCTCACTGACGAGAAAATCAGTCGGTGCAGGAATAACGTTGATTCCTTGACGTTGAAAAATCTTGAGCGATCGCGGCATATGCATTGCCGAAGTGACTAATAATACTTTTTTAATGCCACGCGCTTCCAGAATTTTTCGGACATTTACAGCATTTTCATAAGTATTTAAAGACTCAGGCTCTTGAATAATTGCCTGGGATGGAATACCAATAGATGTAAGGATTGTTGCCATATCTGCCGATTCTGGCGAACCGCTACCACGCCAATCGATGCGCCCGCCGCTGAGGATGATTGCGGGTGCTTTTTTTTGGCGATAAAGTTGGGCGGCGTAAATGACGCGATCGCCTGATTCACTCAAATCAACGCTGGGTCTTGGAGGAAAAGCTGATTTAGTAGCCCCACCCAAAACCACAATCGCTTCTGCATTGGGTATTTGGGCGCTTGGAATATTTTGCCATTCTAGCGATCGCACTAGCGATTTTGCAATCCAAGCATTGCTGCAAAACAGCAGTAAAGTTAGTGCCAGAGCAATGGCGATCGCTGCAAGGCGCGGTCTTTTCCACAATGTGACTAATGCTACTATTAAACTTACACAAGCTAGCCCTAGTGGATAAAAAAATAGTGGCAGTAACTTAGAAAGATATAAAAACATATTGGGTATTAAGGACTGGGGACTGGGGATTGGGCATGGGGAAAGGGAAAGGGGTATGGTTCGACAAGCTCACCAACCGGGGAAAAGGGGAAAGATTAAATTTATTCCTTTTCCCTTTAACCTTTAACCTTTTCCCCCGCCTCTCCTTGTCTCCCTTGCCCCCAGCCCCCAGTCCCCAACCCCTATCTTTGCCAAAACCTGAAATTAACACTTCCACTAGTACGACGGGAACGGCGGGTGGGTCTTCTTCTTTGGCGTTTGTTGATCCTTTCGTTGGATTCTTCAATTGCAGTTTCTTGTGATTCTTCAACTTGCAGTTGAGTTTTAGCTTCTTCTTTACTTCCCCACCAAGCAGTAATCCAACCTCCACCGAAAGCGCCTATTGCGCCCAGGAAGATACTCATGGGTGCAGGATAGCCCACAGCTACAAAGCCAAGCATGAAAAATAACCAGTATTTCAGTCCTGTATCAACGCCATCAGAGGAGGCTACAGTTGGAGCTTGAGTACTATTATTGGTTGCATTTGTAATCCAGCTTAAGATCAAACCGCCCAAGATTCCTAAGAAGATGCTCAGGGGTACTGCCGAGCCGGTCATCATTAATATAAATGTTAGAAATGCCCCAAATAATAGTTGAGAAAAGAAGCTGGGAGAAATAGTGAAAAAGTCGTTCTTTTTGTCTGCCATAAAGTAAAAAAAACTATTGGGGAATTACTGCTTTTAATTGTGCCTCTTGTGGCTGAGTTGTATCCAAAATTTTTACGTATATTTTTTCTTCTTCAGTGAAAGGTTCAGCTTGCTTGAGTTGTGAGTCTAACAAATCGGCAGTAGCATCCGCTATATCGCCAGTGCGTTTATTCAAGCGCTCTTGTAATACTTCCACGGGGGCTGTGCATTGGATAATCTGGAGAGGAAGTTGGTGTTTTGTAGCTTGGGCGATCGCTTGTTGCCGTAGCTGTTGTTTATCATACTTGGCATCTAAAATTACAGAAAAACCTTGATTAGCCAGTATAATTCCCAATGACAACAAACGCGTGTAAGTTTTCTCGGTCATCTCAGGGGTATACAAATCATCGCCAGCCTTTTCTAACAGAGGAATTCCCCCTAAATGCTTCCGCACTGCATCAGAACGAAGGTGAATTGCTCCTAGTTGGCGGGCTAAAAGTCTCGCTGTTGTACTTTTACCAGAACCAGACAACCCCGACATCAAAATTAGTTGCCCCTGTTTTGGTTTAGTATACTCCCAAGCCTGTTGGTAATACCTAGCGGCGGTTTTTGTCGCTTCTTCTTTCACCGTCGCCGATACACTCGCATCGTCTAGCAAAAATGAAGTTACCTTAGCTCGAACATAAGCTTGACGGGTTAAATACAACGGCAACACCTGTAAACCTTCCCAGTCTCCAGTTTGCTCAATGTAAGCATTCAAAAAAGCATTACCCAAGTCTTTACGCCCTCGCGCTTCCAAATCCATCACCGTGAATGCCACATCATACATGACATCCACAAAGCGAAACGCCTCGTTAAACTCAATGCAATCAAACAGCAAAATTTTATCGTGCCACAAAGCAATATTTTTTAGGTGTAAATCCCCGTGGCATTCACGAATATAGTCGTTGTGAATTCTGCTAGCAAATAATTCTGGACGTTCGGTAAAAAACTTATCTGTATATTGCTGTGTTTCTGTAAACTGCACTTGAGTCTGGGCGCCACCGATATATTTTTCACTTTGCTCATAATTTTCATCGAACCCAGCCCGCACATTTGGCACTTCACCAAAACCGCGAATATAATCATTAGTCTGAGCTTGGGCATGGTATTGAGCCACTACCCGTCCCAAATCATTTATATGCGTCTCATTTAATTTGCCTAGTTCAAAAAGTGTGCTTAATAGGGCCTCTTGGGGAAACTGACGCATTTTTAGGACATATTCTACCGCTTCTCGCGTTCCCCCTAGTTGGTATTGCTCCCCTACTTGAGTAATCGGCAGAACTTCCAAATATAGTTCACCTGCTCCTCGTTGATTTAACCGTAACTCTTCCTGACAAAAATGCTGCCGTTTTTCTAAAGTCGAAAAGTCTAAAAACCCCAAATTAAGTGGTTTTTTCAGTTTATAAGCGTAATCTCCAGTCAGCAGCACATAAGAAATGTGAGTTTGAATGAGTTGAATAGATTCTGTTACCTCGTGGGGATAAAATTCAGGCTTCAACATTTGCTCGATTAAAGCCGGAAGAGTTACTTCTGTCATCTGTTAGCCTCTGCGCTCTCTGCGCCTCTGCGGTTTAAATACAAAAAAACTAGGAGTTTCCCCTGGTGACATCAAAAATTATTACATAGTTTATTTAAGGCAGGAGGCAGGAGGCAGGGGGGAGGGGGCAGGAGGCAGCTTTTATCGGGGTTTTAAACTTTTTTACTTTACATTTAATGATATCTATCTACTGAGAATAGTAAGACTTTAGGCAAAAAATAGCGATCGCAAATCGTATCCGAGTTTCTTTATGCAAAACAAATTTCAGTCTCACTTTTAGCATCACCTATGAGTTGCTCATAGGAATAATTCAGGTTTTGCTTGGCGTATGCTAACAATTCTTCTGTCCATTCCGTAAACCAAGCAAACACCAAATTGACTTTTTCAATAGCCTCGGCACGGGTTTGCTCATCCATTTCTATCTCTGCCATAATCGCATGTTCGTTTGTAATAGCATGGCCAGATTCTTTACTAAAATGAAATTCTCCACAATAGCGCAATTCCATACCTGTTTCTTCTTCAATTTGTTGTGCCAATTTTCCCATTAATTCAAATAATACGTTGCCTGTTTCTTCAATGGCTTCGATGATGGCTAGGCGCACAATACTAGATGAGCCATAAATTAAATGAGCCAGCTTGTGCGATAACAGACGGTTGACTGCGGTGCGATCGCTGTAGAAAAATTGTAAATATTCAGTAGGTGAAATTTTTTGGCGATCGAAGCCCAATTTACTAAAGTCTTCCAAATACCAAGGCCAGTGATGATCGTCTTCATAAGAGTGTTCATTTACCATAGCCTGATATACATCTAAGGTTGGTTCTAGGCGCATAACGTAACGATTTAAATCGCCAAAACTCATAATAAAAGGAGCCATGCAAGGGTAAAATTCTAGGCGCTGACGAGCTGATAAAGTCTCATCGCGTAAGAAATCAAAAAATGGCAGGCGGCTATACTCTTTCTTAAGCTTTAAAATATGACGTAACGTAGCTTTCATGTTTTGTGTCCTTCAATATTGATAAATAGAGTTGCTATTAAATTAAACGTTCGGTTTTTGAACTTATGCAAAGCGTGAAGGAGTGGCAAAGACGTGAAGCAATCAATAATATGGGCTAAAGGCCGTTTTTAAGTACAAAAATAATAGACATCTTGCATAAATCGACAATAAGAACCCCACCCCGCCAAAGCTACGCTTTGTCTCCCCTCCCCTTGGTAAGGGGAGGGGTTTGGGGTGGGGTGTTAGGGACTTTTGCAAGAGGTCTAATCAACAATTTGTGTAGATTCCGTTCTCAAAATTAAAAGACCGGATTGCTCACTGCGAACAATACGGTCTGAGGTTTATTTTATAAGTTAGCTAGCGAGGTCTTGAACCCCACGATTTTTCACTATTTAAATAGATGTAGAGACGTTGCAATTAATAGTCTCTACCAGCTGCATCATTCTAGGAGTGGATGCCTTAAGAAGTAGCTGCTTCACTCTCTTCTTCAGCAGCAGCGTTAATTTGTGGTGGCAGAAGGCTGACAATAACTCGCTCTGATTCAGCTAGAGGTGTCACACCGTCAGGAAAAGATATATCGCTGATACTTAAACTGTCTCCAATTTTTAGGTTAGAGACATCAATATCAATGAACTCTGGGATGTTTTCAGGCGCACAACTTACCTGCAATTCGGTAACAACGGTGTCTAAGACACCACCTTCTTGTTTAACGCCAACAGCATCTCCCAGGAAACGCAGCCGTACTTCTACATTTGTGTCTCCGTGACCGGCAACAGCAAAAAAGCTGAGGTGGTAGGGCGTACCCTTTGCTGGATGAACTTGAAGTTCCCGGATTAGGGCTTTACCGCGCCAAGGTGCATCGGTAATGTTTAAATCAATCAAAGTATTGTTGACTGAAGCTCTTTTGAGCAAGCGTTCAACGGTTTTGGCATTAATGGTCAAAGAGATTGATTCTGTACCCTTGTGACCGTATAAATTTGCCGGGATTTCTCCAGAACGGCGTAAAGCTTTGGGCTTGCTACCTTCTGGTCGCTTTTGACATTCGACTGTAATCGCCATAGAACTTGTCCTTTGTCAGTTGTCATTTGTCAGTTGTCAGTTGTCATTAGTCATTAGTCATTTGTAATTTACTAATGACTAATGACCAATGACTAATGACCAATTTATGCACTCAGCAACGAGGCGGGTGTGCCGTCGGCGTGCAATAAAGCGCGTTTGGGGCCGTGGATGGGGTCTTCTACGATAATGGTTTGATCGCGGCTGGCTCCTAGTGAAACGATCGCGATCGGGACTTCCATCAATTCTGCTAAGAATTTTAGATAATCCAGTGCCTGCTGTGGCAAGTCTTCCAGGGTGCGGCAGTGGCTTGTTGACACTTGCCATCCTGGTAAGGTTTTATAAATGGGGCGACATCTGGCAAATTGACGGGAACTGGTGGGGAAGTGTTCGCTACGAACGCCGTCTATTTCATAGGCGACACAAACTTGAATTTCTTCTAATTCATCGAGCACATCCAGTTTGGTAAGTGCCATACAATCCATGCCGTTAATTCGCACGGCATAACGACCGATAACGGCATCAAACCAGCCGCAGCGCCGTTTGCGTCCGGTGGTTGTGCCAAATTCGGCACCGCGATCGCACAGTAATTCTCCCAACTCTCCATCCAGTTCTGTGGGAAATGGCCCTTCTCCCACTCTTGTGGTATATGCTTTCGATACCCCAATCACCCGATCTATCATTGTCGGCCCTAGCCCCGTACCAACGCAAGCCCCCCCGGCTACAGGGTTGGAGGAGGTAACATAGGGATAAGTTCCGTGATCTAAGTCTAGGAGCGTGCCTTGTGCGCCTTCAAACAGAATATTCCGCCGTCGCAGAACTGCATCATATATTTTTAACGATGTATCGATGACGTAAGGCCGCAAGCGTTCTGCATACCCCAGATACTCCTCAATCACCTTTTGTGGATTTAGAGGCGGTAAGTTGTAAAGCTTTTCTAAAATGACGTTTTTATAGTTAATCGTCCACTCTAACTGCTCCCGTAGCCCATCGGGGTCCATCAAATCCAAAACCCGAATGCCTGTACGTTCAGATTTATCAGCATAAGTCGGCCCAATGCCCCGACCTGTAGTGCCGATCTTGTGGCTTCCCCGTCGTTCTTCTGATGCCTGGTCTATCAATCGGTGATAAGGCATTGTTACGTGGGCTGTCTCAGATATCAGCAGGTGGTCAGTGGAAATATTTAATTCTTTTAGTTGGTCGAGTTCTGCTATCAAAATCTGTGGATCGATGACTGTGCCACAGCCGATAATGCAATCGGTATCTGGATACAAAATACCAGAGGGGATTAGGTGCAGCTTAAAGGTTTGACCTTTAACTACAATTGTGTGTCCAGCATTGACACCCCCTTGGTAACGTACCACAACATCTGCCGAACGGCTGAGCAAGTCTGTTATTTTACCTTTTCCTTCATCGCCCCATTGGGCACCTATGACAATTACGTTAGCCAAGCGTTTATATTAAGAGGTAAAGTTTCCACAAACTACAATTATCAACACATTTTGGAAACAATGTCAATATCTTTGCAAAATAATCTATGGCAGTATGTTGATTGCTGACTATTCAGTTGCTACAAGTCGGGGAACCCGTCCAACGCACTGGCTACTCTTGGCTGTTGACTGTCAGCACTGATATTTTTGACCAATTAAATAGGATTGCTGTAGGTGTTTTCGATTGGGTAATTCACAAAAAAATTTCACAACAAACATAAACAGGACTTACGCAATATGTGACTGAAAACCTTATTCAAGCGTAGCGGTAATTCATGAATTACCGCTACTTTCGTTATCTTTTGCGTAAGTCCTGATAAATAAGGAATATACCCTACTCTCCTACAGATCCAATAAATCGCGTCTCTAGCTACTCTTTTTCATAGCTACGATCGCTATTACCATAAGCTGGGCTTTATCATTTGTTAATTAACAATAACTAATAGCCAATGATATATATGAAATTCAAAAATTAATATATATTAAAACCTGGCGGTTTGGTTTCTAATTATTGTGTATACATGATTGTTCCCAAAAATCAAGATTTTTACAAATTTAAGAGCTTGTATTTTATTACCCGTGGTTTAAAAGTGTTTCAAATAATCTCAGTATTTGTTTTCAATCTCTAATTGTAAGTAACGGAGGTCATCGGCAGTAAAAAGGGCGATCGCATGAGAAAAAAATGGTCTAGATTCCAAAAGCACAAAGCAATATTCATTTTGGCATTGTCGATTGTATTTACTAATACTCTAATTTTCTATGGCAGTACTATTAAGCTGATTGATAATCAGGAATCTATAACATACTCTCAGAAATTTATTAGACAACTACAAATTATACAAATTACGCTACAAAATACTGAAACCGCACAACGTAATTATATAATTACATCTGATATCGAAGCTCTCGAAGCATATAATCGGGGATATGAAGAAAGCGATCGCCATCTCCAAAACCTGAGTAAATTAATTGCTAATAATCCTCAAAAGCAGCAGTGGTTTTCTTTATTACAGCAAAAAATTAGTAACAGACTCAACACCCTGCAACAAGAAATTTACTTAAGAAAAAACCAGAAATTGGCAGCAACTCAAAAGTTAATTTTGTCTAAACAAGATAAGCAAGTTGGTAAAGAAATTCAACAGCTACTTCACGATTCTTTAAAAACAGAGGAAAATTCATTACGAGAAGAGCTACAGAAGTCGCAACCAATTTCCCAAAAGGCTGCGATCGGATTTTTCATGACTGTTGTTTTGCATTTGCTATTAGTAGCTTTACTATATAAATTATTATGTAATTACGTTAAACAACTTCAGCAAGCAGAAGAGAAAATTCGCGAACAAAAATTGTTCTTGGATGTAGCTAAAGATGCAATCGTGGTGCAAAATATCGAGAACAAAATTTTATTTTGGAATCAAGGTGCCCAAAGTCTCTACGGTTGGAAAGTTGAGGAAGCTGTGGGTAAAAATATTGGGCAACTTTTGTATCAAGGAACTTCACCACAGGTAGAAGATGCTTACTTAAGTGTGATGAATACTGGTGAGTGGCGGGGTGAATTGTATCAACTAACAAAAGAAGGTAAGGAAATTATTGTTGAAAGTCGGTGGATATTGTTAGTGCATGATAACGGACAACTCAAATCTATTTTGAGCGCGAATATTGAAATTACACAGCACAAACAATTAGAAGCTCAACTTTTGCGATCGCAACGCTTGGAGAGTATCGGTAGTCTAACTAGCGGTATCGTCCATGACCTCAATAATCTACTATCGCCGATTTTGATGTCAGTTCAGCTGTTGCAGAAAAAATTTACTGATACCCAAAGCCAGAAAGTACTACAAACCCTAGAAAATAATGTTAAACGCAGTGCTAATTTGCTCAAGCAAATCTTGACTTTTGCACGCGGTATTGAAAGCAAACGCACAATTCTTGAAATTCAGCCTCTAATAGCAGAAATTGAGCAAATTATCGCTCAAACATTTCCCGATTCTATTATCTGCCAAATAGATATTCCCAAAAATCTTTGGCACGTCCGGGGAGATGCAACTCAACTACATCAAGTGCTGATGAACTTAGTAGTCAATGCCCGCGATGCGATGCCTGATGGCGGTATCTTGAGAATTGTGGCGGAAAATGTCGTAATTAGCGAACATTCTGCCCAGATTAATATTAATGCCAAAGTAGGTTCTTATATTGCGATCGTGGTGACGGATACTGGTATAGGTATGTCTTCAGAAGTCCAAGAACGGATTTTTGAACCATTTTTCACCACCAAAGACGTAAGCAAAGGTACGGGTTTAGGGCTTTCCACTGCGCTAGGTATTATTAAAAATCACGGTGGTTTTGTCAATCTTTACACTCAGCTAGGCAGAGGTACTCAATTCACAGTGTACTTGCCTGCTTTAACATCCACACAAACCGCTTCGGTTTCCCAGAAACTCGAATCAGTTACTGGAGATGGCTAATTGATTGGGGTAGTGAAAGTATTACAGACTAAAAAAACTCTATCGATCAAAACTTTCTGCTCGCGTTGGAAATTGGTTAATATAAATAAAAAATATTAGTTAACATGATACGCCGTTATTACTATTCTCTTGTCTGGACTATATACGGACTCGACTCTTGGGTATTCGTTATGAATCCACCATACTTTTATTCTATTAGACTGTGCAGGTGCGCTACCTGACATTGAATATCCCGCCTGAGTCATCAAAGTTTCAAAAGTATTTGAGTCGAGAACCGTACAATTAAAAGCTGTTAGCCCCTCTATCTAATGTCTGTTTAGGGTCATAAGTACCCTGGTAAGTCGTAAAAATTCTATATCCTGGTAATACTAAAGCAATTCCACTATCAGCGTGAATTTTACCGGGATATTTATAAGGGATATCATCTGGTATGCTTCCACCAATGCGAAAGCTAAAACTATGTAGCCATATATACAAACCAGGTATTAGTAAATCCATGCTATATGCAATAGCTCTCATTGCCTTATTTTCTTTCAAAGAAGGAGAATTTCTGGCTATAGCGAATTTTGTGGAGATATTTTTCAGGTTTGTGGTTTCCAACATTGCCTTAATTTCAATCCCTAAAGGGATCTAGTAAATTTCAAGGGTTTCAATCCCTTATGAGGGAGAAAGTGTTTTGCAACTCCTTATCTTATTCTACTAAGCGTATACCAGAAATAGGTTTCAATCCCTTATGAGGGAGAAAGTGTTTTGCAACTCCTCTGTTGTAATGCAACGAAAAATTTTAACAGCAGCTGGAGAGGGTTAATTGGGGAGTGTGGGGATGAGAAAGATAGGATTTGGAAGAAGTGTTTAGAAAAAATTGTAAAAATTAACGTCAGTAGTTTGCTGCTGTCAGGTAAAAATGTTGCGGCTTTTGCTGACATTGGTATCAGGTATTTTGCTTAAAACCCTGACTACAAAGGATTTTTAACAAAAATTGGTGCAAAATTTAGCATGAATTAACGTAGATTTACATAACTTTGCTGCAAGTAGAGATTTTTTTCTCTATGTTTTTGTTACAATTATTGAAATTTTTCCCTAAAAATACCACTATGGCTTTATATGCAGAATTACATAGACATCTAGGCGGTTCGGTCGTACCCAGAGTATTGTGGCGATATTTCGAGCGACATTCTTCGGAGTTGATTTCCCGCTTTGCTGACTATTCAGAATTTGAAGATTTTTACACCCGCCCACGCAATACTCTAGATGAGTATCTAGAATTGCACACCCTGGTAGAAAGTGTCCAAACTGTAGAGACTTTACCTTACTTTATCTATCGCTTGCTGCGGGGTGCTTACATTTTTGAAAATTTGGCTTACCTGGAACTGCGTTACACTCCGTATTTACGGACACCTGAGCATCTGAGTCAATCAAACAGAATTGACAAAATGGCAGAAATCGTGCAAGTCGTCGGACAAGCTAGCCATTTGCCAGAATATCCGATTGTTACTAGCCAAATTCTTTGTATGCACACCCGTTTACCTTATGAGGTAAACAAAGCGATTATTGATTTGGCAGCGCAAAATAAGCAGTATGTCTGTGGAGTAGATGTAGCTGGGGGTGATAGCTACTATGCCGATCGCCTCGATGAATGGATTAGTCTATACGATTATGCGCGATCGCAGGGCGTTAACACCACTGGACATTTATTTGAAACTACCGCTGGTTGTTACCCTCAACTGTTACCCTACCTAATGCGAATTGGGCATGGCATCCAAATTCCCTTATTGTATCCAGAATTACTTAAGGATGTAGCTAGACGCGGGCAGTGTTTGGAGGTTTGCCCGACAACTTACTTGAAAACTGGTACTTTACAGGATATCCGTCAACTCAAAATAGTTTTTGACCGTTGTTTTGATGCTGGGGTCGATATCGCTATTTGTACTGATAATGCTGGGTTGCATAATGTCCGTTTGCCTTGGGAATACGAAAATCTCTTGACTTACGACATTATTAGTTTCCAACAACTCCAAGCTTGTCAGGATGCAGCTTTTCGCCATGCTTTTGCTTGGCCTTACAGGCAACGTCCGGCGTCGTTATTGAATGGGTTGCTGAAACTTGAATCACCTAAAGTTTTGGCACTGAGCGAAAATAATTAAAAAAGAAGTCAGAAGTCAGAATTCAGCAATCTTTTAAATGTGGGTTAACACCTGCCAGTCATTGTTCGGCTTTGACGTTGCAGCAGGATGTAAAACTTTCACTATTTATCCGCCATTCGTACAGAATTTGTGCTCAATTCTGACTCCCGACTCCTGAATTCTTTGTTGATAAATCTGGGCGCTTTTTAATTGAGGTTTCTTTAGAATTAACAGAAATTTATACTAAATTTACTCTCCTACTCCCTCTGTCGCCAGAAGCTATAAACTATAACTTATGGCATCTACTATTCAAGCTCTACCAAAAGAAGTTGTATATCTAATTACAGCGGGAGAGGTCATCGACTCTTTAGCCTCTGTAGTACGGGAATTGGTGGAAAATTCCCTAGACGCAGGCGCAACGCGAATTATAGTTTCTTTATGGCCGCAGCAATGGCGAATTCGCGTCGCCGACAATGGTTGCGGAATGAACTTAGATGATTTGCAACAAGCAGCCACAACCCACAGCACCAGTAAAATTCGTTCTAGTGCTGATTTGTGGAAAATTAATAGCTTGGGTTTTCGTGGTGAAGCGTTACACAGTTTAACGAATCTGGCAGATTTGGAAATTTTGAGTCGTCCTGGGGATGGGAAATTAGGATGGCGAGTTGTGTACGGCTATGGCGGGAAAGTTCTGGAAGTTGAAGTAACTGCGATCGCACCTGGTACAGTAGTCACAGTTTCTAATCTTTTCGGTAACTGTTCATCTCGTCGTCACGGACTACCCCCAATAGCACAGCAAATGAAAGCCGTGCAAGCAACAATTCACCAAATCGCCCTATGCCATCCCCGCGTCACCTGGCAAATTTGCCAAAATGACCGCCAATGGTTCACCATCTCCCCAGCTGCCACAACTGGGCAACTAATACCGCAGATTTTACCCCAAGTGCGACAAGGCGATTTGCAAGAAGTCAAACTCGAAGTACCCAACCCAGTAAATTTAGAAGACAGAATACAGAATTCAGAAAACAGAACTCAGAACTCAGAATTGCCCAGTCCCCAGTCCCCAGTCCCCAGTCCCCAGTCACCAGTCCCCAGCCCCCACTCAGCAATACATTTAGTGGTAGGATTACCCGATCGCTGCCATCGTCATCGTCCAGATTGGGTACGTGTGGCGATTAACGGACGGATGGTGAAGTCAGCGGAATTAGAGCAAACAATATTATCAGCATTTCACAAAACATTACCACGCGATCGCTATCCAATTTGCTTTCTCCATCTTGCCATTTCGCCAGATCGAATTAACTGGAATCGTAATCCCGCAAAAACAGAAATTTATCTCAATGAAATAACTTATTGGCAAGAGCAAATTACTCAAGGAATTAACCAAGCACTCTGCATTTCTTCTGCCAATCTTAAAGAAACTGTCCACACAACACGAGTTAGTAAATTACTCAAAGCCGCAGAAGCTAAAGGCGGTTACAACTTCAATCCTAAGAACTCAAACGAATTAGATAACACTCACCACTCTTTAAAAGCTGTGGCGCAAGTGAGTAATACTTATATTGTTGCCGAACATCCTGGGGGGATGTGGTTAGTAGAACAGCACATCGCCCATGAGCGGGTTTTGTACGAGCAATTATGCGATAATTGGCAACTAATTTCCGTCGAACCGCCAATTATTCTTTATCAATTGTCGCCAGCACAAGTATCGCAATTACAACGCATCGGTTTAGATATAGAACTTTTTGGCGAACAACTTTGGGCTGTTCGTAACCTACCTGCAATGTTGCACCAGCGCGAAGATTGTGCCGAAGCAATTTTAGAATTGAGTTTGGGAGGTGACTTACAAACAGCCCAAGTAGCTGTCGCTTGTCGCAGTGCAATTCGTAACGGTACGCCAATGAATTTACAAGAAATGCAGACACTTTTAGATAATTGGCAACGTACTCGTAACCCCCGCACTTGTCCCCACGGACGCCCAATTTATTTATCGCTAGAAGAGTCAGCATTAGCTAGATTTTTTCGACGTAATTGGGTAATTGGCAAAAGTCACGGAATTTGAATTATCTTGCGATTTCAGAATTAAAGATATTGCATTCTAGATTGTTAGATACAACAACTCGGATTTTTCCATAAGTTTTTACAAAAATACGAAGTTATATTAAGTTCGGATGATTAGTTATGATTGCAGTCCTCGTGTTACCCCTCCCCAACCCTCCCCTTGCTAAGGGGAGGGTGCCGTAAGGCGGGTGGGGTATTTCAGAATTTATAAGTAATTAAGCGAACTTGATATTAAATATCAAAATTACTCTTATCTTTTTCAAGAGTTACAGAAACTCAAACATGATACAGGTAAAGTAATTCCTTCAGACTTAACACTAGAAGATATCAGGCGAATATTTAATTTTGTCCGGAGATTTTCTTTTGTTTGCGATATCGCCTATGACGCTGATTATCAAGTAGGGCTAACAATAGTGAAGGGTGCATAAATTTTAAGCGCTGCCGATAGTGAATACCAATTCTCCTATGACAAGTAGCTCAGAGCCATTAACCTACCAAAACCGTATTAAGTCGATATATCTAGAGAATGATTTTTTTTCTAACTATAGATAGTGATAACTTCATTCTACAGGTTGATGTATGCCTTACGGTCTGCAAAGTAAAAATAAATCAGTTCGATATTAAATGAAGAACTTGCCAAGAGTACTTGCTCGTTAACCATATTCTAAGTTAATGCACAGATACGAAGGTAACTTCTTCAGGTTTATTTTTCAGTAACTTGAAGATTCAAGCATCGCTTACTAGTTTTATTGGTAATACCAAATAAGAGCATAAGCTTTGCCCAAAGATGTAGATGTCTTGCGTAGTTAACGCTGTTATCGAGGATTTCAAATGAAAGTTATTGCTTCTGTTTTATCTATTTTGCGCCCTGTACGTTTTTTAGTAGTGGCTTTTACTTGCGCTTTACTATTGTTATCTAGTGCTTTCCCTGCTTTTGCCATCGATAGCTACCAAAGCAAGCCTACCGAAGGGGAAACACAACTACTTGATATTCAGCGCAAAACTGACGAAGCCGCTAAAAAACCACCAATTGGACTTGAAGAAACCCAAGAGAAGACTCAGGGAGGACTCAATGAAGTTCAAGGAACTGCTGACATTGACAAACAAAAGCGTCCTGAAAATTCGCAGTCTTCAACTTCAGTAGAAGAAAGTATCAAAAATGTGTTAGACAAAGTTACAGGTAAGTAAGATAGTTAATACTTAACTTTGGTAATTTTTCAGTAGTCATAAGTGATTGCGTAAAAAATCACTTATGACTAATTATTTATGCGAAAAAAATTAATTTTGTCCAAGCGATCGCCTATTATTTTAAATTTTATATTCTTAAGGCTCAAGCAAAAAAACAATAAATCTAACTAAATTAGGATACTACCTACTAAGACATAGGCATAATTCTAAATATAGTAACTAATTTAAACTGACAATGCACCCTTTGGTTGATGTAGATTATGTTGAAAATTTGGGATGTTAATAATTAATAAGTTTGTCTAGGGATGAAAAACAATGCGTGCGATTAATATTGGTTTGTCACAAGAACAGCGTGAAGGTGTGATTAATCTGTTGAATCAAGATTTGGCAGATGCCTATTTACTGTTAGTAAAAACCAAAAAGTACCATTGGGACGTTGTTGGCCCTCAATTCCGCTCTTTGCACCAGCTTTGGGAAGAACACTACCAAAAACTGACTGTAAATATCGATGCCCTAGCAGAGCGGGTTCGTGCTTTGGGTGGTTATCCAGTTGGTACGCTGGAAGGATTTCTCAAAATTGCTACCCTTAAGGAACATGCTGGTAGCGTTCCTAGTGCAACAGGAATGGTGGCTAATCTAGTCGAAGATCACGAGCAAGTAATTCGCAACCTCAGAAATCATGTAGATCAGTCTGGCGAACAGTTCCACGATCAAGGAACTGCCGATTTTCTGACTGGATTGATGGAAGAACATGAGGAAATGGCTTGGATGTTGCGCTCATTTATCGAAGGACAAGCACTTGAGGGAGACGGTAGAGAGCCTGCAAAAGAAACAAAAACTCCTGTAGGTGTGTAATGAATTTTAGATTTTAGATTTTGGATTGTAAATTCCAAATCGAAAGTCTAGAAAAGTGTCTTGGTGTAGGGTCTGGTAGATTACCCCCAAATTTACTTGTAGAACAAATCTAAAATCTACAATTCTTTTTTCAACCCCATACTAGAAAGTATGGGGTTAATCCAAAATTATTTGACTATATCTACGGCAAAAATAACATAATCCCAGGAGTATCTAAATGCCAGAAGTGTATCAGGCGGAACGTACTATTTCTGCTGTATTTAAAGAACAAAAACAAGTTGATGATGTTATTAGGCGTTTATTAGATAGAGGTGTGCCTAGAGATCATATTTCTGTGATGGGCAGAAATTTTGAGTCAGAAACTCGAATTTCTGGCTTTATTAGTAAAAAGGATGTGATTCTTGGAGGCTTGAGAACAGGGGCAGTTTTTGGTTCCTTGTTTGGTTCCTTTCTCAGCTTACTCACGGGTGTGGGTGTATTATTTATTCCTTTTGTTGGCTCAATTGTAGCAGCCGGGCCTATTGGCGCAGTGTTGTTAGGGGCTGCTAGTGGAGCGATCGCAGGTAGCGCAGGTGCCGGTCTAGTATCGGTTCTGACTACTTTGGGAATGCCAGAAGATAAGGCCGCTATCTACCAAACCCGCTTGCAAGCTGGTGAGTTCTTATTGATGGCAGAAGTTCCAAGCGATCGCACCGGCGAATTCCAATTGCTCCTCGAAAGTGCTGGCGGCGAAGAAACTCAGGTAATTGAAAAAACCCTGGCTCGTCCTTGTCCGGGATTGTGCAACAGCCCAGACGACTTGTCACCTGAAGTTCGCGCTCATCTTTCTAGTGAGGCTCAGAATACATTCATTGACCGCTATAACGCTGCAATCAATGAAAAAAATGACGAGTTTAACGCCGAACAAGCTGCTTGGGAAGCTATTCACCAAAAATATAATGAAGATGAAAATGGTGTCTGGTCAAAAGCTAAAGTGAAAGCTTGATAAGCCTCAGGGTTAGCAGCATTACTAATTGTGCAATTTCAAAACGTAATAGATTACCAATTTCTAAAACTTCTTTTTTTGGGGCACAGCAATGCTGTGCCCCAACGTATGTAATGGACAATGTCTCTAGAAGCCGTAATCATATCAAGTTCGGATGATTAGTTATGATTGCAGTCCTCGCGTTACCCCTCCCCAACCCTCCCCTTGCCAAGGGGAGGGTGCCGTTAGGCGGGTGGGGTGTTTCAGAATTTACAAGTAATTAAGCGAACTTGTAATAAATCTTCATCAAACTTCTATTCCGATATATCGCGATATATTCCGATATATCGTATAGTAGAGAAAGTTGATTAGAAATTGAATTATGTTTAGACACTTTCGATCGCACTTTGGCGTACCTGCATGGGCTGGAGTTAGCGAGGATGATTTTTTGTTTTTCAAGTCTCGGTTTGAGCATCGCAAGGAGCATGGCGGACATCATGGCAAACACTTTCGTGATGAAGTATTTGGTCGTGGTTGGCCAGATGAATATCGGACTCGTCGGGGTGACATCAAGTTCATCTTGTTGGAGTTGTTATCTGAGCATCCCAGTCATGGTTACGACCTGATTAAAGAGATGGAAGCTCGTTATGGTGGTTTTCGTCGTCTCAGCCCTGGCTCAGTGTATCCAACACTCCAATTACTGGAAGAGGGTGGTTATTTAACTAGCTCGCAGGAAGGGGGTAAGCGGATTTATACAATTACAGATGAGGGTAGACAACTTTTGGCACAACGTACCCAACAAGAAACTTCGGACTCTCCTTGGGATACCTTCAAAAGTTTCGTCACAGGTAAGCCCCAAGAGTTGATTGAGTTGCGGAATGCTGCAACAGAATTAGCTGGTGTGGTGGTGCAGGTTGCCCGCAGCGGCAATGTGGAGCGGATAAATCACGTGCGCGAGCTGTTAGATCGAGTTAAACGGGAAATTTACGCTATTTTGGCTGAAAAATAAATAGAGACACCAAATTTAGCGTCTCTACTCTGAAAATTCTGGATTTTAGACTTAAAAATCAGAAGCGATCGCGGTTAAATCTGGTTCGATAAGCGAGTTGAGCAATGTCCACAACTGCAAATCAGTAAAATCTGGAATCGCCATAAATGCGCCGACTTCCTGTAACAGTTGGGGATTGTGGGTAGATGCTATACCGACGGTGCGAATATTTGCGCCCACAGCAGCGCGAATTCCAGAAGGAGAATCTTCTAGAGCGATCGCTTCCTCTGCATGAATTCCTAAATTGTTTAAAGCAACTTGGTAGGGTGCGGGGTCGGGTTTACCTGCAATACAATCATCTGCTAAAACGATTGTATGAAAAGCTTCTTTTATCCCTAAAACTTCTAGCATATACTCTGCATTTAATCTTGGAGCATTAGTCACTAATGCACGTTTTAATTGATGTGTCTGCGTCCATGCTAAGAGTTCCGAAAATCCACTCAGAGGTTGCACATCGGAGGCAAGTTTGCGAAAAAGTGCCTCTTTTTCGTCTGCAAATTTTTCCCCTTCTGTTAGTGATAATTGTGGCAAAATGTCTCGAACAATTTCTGGATTTAGCCGCCCGCTAATTTTCGATTTATAAAATTTTTCATCAATTTCTATGCTGAAAGTTAGCAGCATTTCTTTCCAAGCTCGGTAGTGTATAGGATCGCTGTTGACAATAGTGCCGTCTAAGTCAAAAAGAATTGCAGCCAGCATAATTGTTGGTAATTCTGTAAATAAATGTTAACTTTATTTACATAGTTTACATTGTTTTTGTCTTTTAGCGATTATTCTTTTGTGAATACAAGGGACTGGGGATTAAATTTGCTTGGGAAGTGTAGTATCTTAACCTAACCTTAAGAGCCGACAATTAATTTTTTAAATCTCAAAATCTATCCTCTATAACTAAATAAGGGATTTAAGTTTATCCCACCCCTAAAAGTCGATGGAATTTCGCGTTCAACAGTAGACCTCTTGCATAAATCGAAAATAAGAACCCCAGCCAAAGCTACGCTTTGTCTACCCTCCCCTTAGCAACTACGGTGTACAGACATCTCTGTAGGAAACCAAAATCCTGGTAGATCCTCCTAAATCCTCCTTAAAAAGGAGGACTTTGAGAGATTTTTGCCCCCCTTAAAAAGGGGGGTTGGGGGGATCGAAAGTCTACGGCGCAACTCTAGAAAACTTGTGTGTACACCGTACTCTTAGCAAGGGGAGGGTTTGGGGGTGGGGTGTTAGGGATTTTTGCACTCTTACTCCATGAGTTGCACGCACAAGGAACAATGAAAATATCTTGGTTTTCCCAGTCACCAGTCCCCAGTCCCCAGTCCCTATTTTCAAGGCAGGTCTAGTCAACACTATTAATAACCTTCTGTGTAACCAAATGGTAGCCGCTACAAAGTTTTTTCGCGTTGATGATTTATTAGTGCAGATTTACAACTCTGAAGCTGAAATGGCGTTCTCAGTTGCAGAAATCACCCAACAATATTTACAGCAAATTCTCAAAGAACAGGATACAGCGGCTATATTATTAGCCACGGGTAATTCCCAACTGAAATTTCTTGATGCTTTGATTAAATTAGGTGGTGTAGATTGGTCGCGGATTACTCTGTTGCATTTAGATGAATATTTGGGAATTAGTGCCGATCATTCTGCAAGTTTCCGGCGTTATATGCGAGAACGTGTAGAGAAAAGAGTTGCTCCTAAGCAATTTTACTATATAGAAGGTGATGCGCTGCAACCAGTGGCAGAATGCGATCGCTACACCAAATTATTGCAAGCACAACCAATTGACTTGTGCTGTCTTGGTGTTGGTGAAAATGGACATTTAGCTTTTAACGATCCAGCAGTAGCAAATTTTCAAGATCCTTACAGTGTAAAACTAGTAAAACTAGATAAAGCCAACCGTCAGCAACAAGTAAACACAGGTCATTTTCCAAATATTGAAACTGTCCCACAATACGCTTTTACTGTTACTCTGCCAACGATTTGTTCAGCCAAAAAAATTATTTGTCTCGCTCCAGAAACACGTAAAGCAAATGTGGTAAAACAGATGTTGCAAGGAGCCATAACTACAGAATGTCCGGCTTCTATTCTCCGTCAGCAAACCCAAGCAACGTTATTTTTGGATGTGAACTCTGCTAGTTTGCTACAAAATGGTTAGAGACGTTGCATTGCAACGTCTCTACATCTGTTGAAAGAGGAAAAAATCGTGGGGGTCTAGCCCGCGATTAACTTATTTATAGCGAGAACTTGTTACTTCATTAGGATCTTGATAAGCTCTGGCTTTTTCCCGGTTACGAGTTAAACCTGCTAAACCAGCTAGACCAAGCAAACCTAGCCAACCCCAATTGGAACCGCGATCGTTATTTTCTTGGTAAGTGGTGGTACCTGTATTTCTGTTAGTACCTGTGGTACCAGTGCCATCTGTAGTAGTGCCAGTTCCATCACTACCTGTAATACCAGAACCTGTACCATCTGTGGTCGTCCCAGTACCAGTACCAGTTGTGCCTGTTCCAGTTGTGCCAGTGCCTGTTCCGGTTGTGCCAGTTGTATCAGTACCAGTTGTGCCTGTTCCGGTTATACCTGTTCCACCAGTGCCGGTTGTACCTGTTCCAGTTCCGGTTGTGTCTGTACCGGTTGTGCCTGTACCGTTGATACCACTTCCAGTTCCAGTTGTACCTGTACCGTTGATACCACTTCCAGTTCCAGTACCGGTTGTACCTGTTCCTGTTCCAGTGGTGTCGGTGCCAGTACCTGTTGTACCAGTGCCTGTTCCGGTTGTGCCAGTTGTACCAGTGCCAGTTGTGCCAGTACCTGTTGTGCCGGTGCCAGTTGTGCCAGTACCTGTACTACCAGTACCGGAGGTAGTTCCTGAGCTACTGCTACCACCAGAGCTTCCGGTTTGGGCAGAAACAGAAATAGGTAAGGATGCAGAAGCAAAACTGATGGCAAAGAGACTAGCTAAAAGAGCTTTAGATAAATCAAAAGGTCTCATGATTAAGGTTCCTTGTATGTTCTAGATTGCTGTGGTTTGTTGATTTTGAAAACCGATATTTCCTACTCAACCTGCTACTTATCAAGTAGATTTAGACAATACAGATTGATGAGCTTTCCATATACGTTGAAAATGTTTTTTAACATTTTCCTCAGAAAATCATGCTTGGGGCATGAAATCAATTATTTATACAATGTCGTTAACGTAAGATTTTTTATTTTTGAGACCTCCATAACTTTAAACTCACACACCGAATTGCCTATCAATTTAATTCACTCTTATTTATAATATGGGCTGCTATTTTTATTGACTTCTATCATCAGAATAAAACCAGCTATATCAAAGGAGCTAATTTATTATTAAATTGGTTTGTATTAACAGCAATGTAAAATATCTCATCGCTTAAAACTAGATAAACAAGCCTCAAGATAGACACAATCTTCACATTGGATATTTTGCCCTGGATTACTACATCCACAAGGGGGATTTATATAACATTCCGAAACATTTTTGGGTTTTGAAAAATTATTAAATATGAATTCTAAAGCTGCTTCTTGCAAACAAAAAATTAAATCTTTTACCATATTTTTTTGAGTTTATGTAGTTATCTGAAAAAATTAAAAAAGTTGACATTCACATATCAACTGTTGAAATTTTATTCAGATTATTTGTATATCTTCTTTCAGTTAGGAATTTCTAACTTCATACTCCAGGTGTGTCTGACTTGAGACTCAAGGAATATTTTTATTATCGATTAGATTGTAACCAAGGATATATGACAATTTACTTAAATTCCCGGCTTCTTTAAAAAAACGGGAATAGTGTAGTTTAATTCTCTTCGATCTGAGCTATTGTAAAACTTCTTTGACTAGATGACCATCTTCCATATGGATTATGCGATCGGCAACATCTAAAATTCTGTTGTCGTGGGTAACCATTAAAATGGCACAATTCTGTTCCTTTGCTAGTTCCTGCATCAGAGTGACAACATCTCGGCCAGTCTTGCTGTCTAAAGCAGCGGTAGGTTCATCAGCTAAAACCAATTTAGGATGACTTACTAAAGCACGCGCAATGGCTACCCGTTGTTTTTGTCCTCCTGATAGATCGGATGGGTAGTAATTAACCCTATTTTCTAATTTAACTGCATTGAGAATAGCTTCTGATTTGCTACGAGCTTCCGATTCGGAAATATTTTTGTGTAACTCCAGCGACATTTGAACATTTTGTCTAGCTGTTAAAAAATCTAATAAGTTGTGAGCTTGGAAAATATAACCAATATGACGACGTACTTTAACTAATTGCTCGTTACTAGCTCCAAAAAGCTCATGACCTAGAAATTTCAGGCTTCCCTCTTGAACAGAGCGTAATCCACCAATTAAAGTCAATAAAGTTGTTTTTCCTGAGCCTGATGGCCCAGTCATAATAACAATTTCGCCAAATTGGATATGAAAATTAATCTCGAATAATGTTTGGGTGCGAATTCTTTTTTCGCCAAAATAATGATTGAGGTTTGCGATCCGAACAATATGCTTTGGTTCCATTTGTTATAAATTTCACATTAATTAAAAAATATCTGCCGGGTCTACCTTTCTGAGTTTATTTGTAGATAAAAATGCAGAAGTTAAACACATTAACGTTGCTGAAATTAATACTATCATTGCTTTGTCAGTACTCATAAGCACTGGTAACTTAGTAGCATTTTTGGAAATGTCATACAGACCTAGAGAGATAACAAAACCCGGTACATAACCTAAAGATGCTAAAATTAGAGATTGTTTAAAAACCACACTTAATAAATATTTGTTTTTGAACCCCATTGCTTTTAAGGTTGCATATTCAGTTAAATGAGTTGAAATATTACTATAAAGAATTTGATAGACAACTATTACACCAACAACAAACCCCATTAATACCATCAAATTAAATACAAATCCAATGGGTGTTCTTAAAGACCAATAGTTTTTTTCAAGAGCGATAAAGTCTTTTTTAGTAATAAGTTTTACGTCGTTGGGTAAATTAATTGATAAATCTGCCAAAACTTTTTCAGGATTGGCATTAGGTTTGAGTTTAATTAAGCCTATATCTATGTTTTGTACCGAACGATCTTGAAATATCCTCAAAAAAGTAGAAGAACTAACAATTAAATTGCCATCAACTCCAAAGGAGGGGCCTAAACTAAACAAACCACCAATTTTAACTTTGTAACCAACAAATCCAGTATAGGTGTATATTTCAACTTTTACAGTTTTTCCTTGCTCAAAATCTTTGGCGATCGCTCCAAATTCTGGACGAGAATCGCGGTCAAATAAAACAATATTAGGGATTCTAAGTATATTCAATTTTTCTTGAAGATGAGGAAATTTCAAAATTGATTTTACTGGATCGAAACCAAGTACGTATAGTGGATATTTTAATCCATTATCAGGATTTTTAAATTTAGCGAATTGGACATATAAAGGATTAACTGATTCTACACTTCCAAAACCCATTAATTGATATAGATATGCACGAGGAAAGCTTTGATTGGATGTGAGAGATTTATATTGGGCACTGATTAAAAATAAATCTCCTTCTAAATTATTATGTAACTGTGTAGCGCTGTCATAGAGAGCATCTTGGAAACCAATTTGCATAAACATAAGAACTGCGACAAAAGCAATCCCAGCCAAAGCTACAAGAAAGCGAATTCTTTGTCGGGCTAGTTGTAGCCAAGCCAGAGGTATATTGAGAATCATTTAGTTAACCTCAAACATAGAAATTAGTCATTGTAAGTACTGACTATTGGCTGTTAATTGTTGATTTGGAGTTATTATTCGTGCTTATCTAGCATTTCCCTAATTTATCGATGCTTATTGATTATTAAACTTGGGTATCAAAGGTTTCTAACTTTTCAAATTTTAATTCTTGCCTTCCAGATAAATCATTACCTCTACTTGTAAGTCACTCAAACTAGCAGCCTTATTATTATCTACTGGGTTATCAATACGAATTTTGACATCAACTATTTTGTTATCTGTGTCTGATTGGATAGCGTTATTAAAGATATTTTGTTTCCCTACTTGTAAACCAATATCAGCAACTTTTCCTTGTAATTTTCCTGGAAAAGCATCGCTAGTAATAATCGCCGGTTGGCCTAGACGCACTTTTTGGATATCAGTTTCATAGACTTCTGCAACGACATACATTTGTTGTGTGCGACCTATATCAGCTATTCCCATAGTGCCGATAATTTCTCCAGGCCAAGTATTAATTTTCATGATTTGTCCGGTTATGGGCGATCGCACCACGCTTAAATCCCATTCTGCCTGAGCTTGTTTAACAGAGGCGATCGCACTATCAACATCAGCTTCGGCTGCTGCAATATCAGTGGGACGAACTTCGGCAATACTCTTGAGTCTGGCTTTGGCCTCGATTAATTGCTTTTGTAGAGTTTCGATAGTCCGACGCAGAGAAGCTTTAGCTTCATTGAGCTGTTGTTGAACAGTATCGACTCGCAAACGTTTAGCATCTGCATCGGAAGCAGAAATCGCACCATCTTTATATAACTGCTGATATCGCTGGTTTTCGCTTTCAGCGTTACGCCACTCAGCCTCCAAGCGAGCGATGGTTGCTTCTTGTGCAGAAGTTTCTCCCTCCAACTCAGCTTCTAGGCGAGCGATGGTTGCTTCTTGTGCAGAGATATCTCCACTTTTTGCCCCCGCTTTTACTTGATTGAAACTAGCTTGGGCAACTAAAACCTGTCGTTGAGCTTTTTCTAGGGCTGCAAGACGAGGAAAGTAAGTATCAAGAAGTGCAACTATTTGCCCTTCGCGCACCCTATCTCCTTTATTTACGAGCAGTTTTGTGACTCGAACACCCGCCTGGGAGTCAGGAGCAGACAGGCGAATAACTTCTCCTTGAGGTTCTAAACGTCCTAAGGCAGAAACAGCAGTCATTCTAGAAGAACTACTTGGAGTAGCTACAGGCTCTACTTTAGAAGACAATTGAAATTTTGAAAATGTATAAAGTGAAACTCCACCAGTAGCTACAGCCATAATACCTGCCAACATGGCTGAAGACCAACCTATAGGTTTAATGAATGGTTTAATAAACGACTCTTTTTGCTTTGGTACCATAAGTATATTTTCAAGTTACCGAACAAGGTAAAAGAAAGAAGAATTCAGAATTTACATCTGATGTAAATTATCCACATCAACGAAATATCAAGAATTATCCGTCCTGTAGAGACGTTGTATTGCAACGTCTCTACTCTTGAATTCTGAATTCTTAATTCTAATTTTATTTATTTAGCACTGCCTCTTTTTTACTTTTAACGATCGCTAAGTATTCGCTGCGAGTTCCATCTATTCGATAGTGGTCGCAAATTTGGCAGAGTTTCAATATATCCAATCTGCTGAATACTTTTTGATGTTCGATTCCGTTATCATTTCTCCACCGCCAAAAAGTTGTTCTATCGATGCGGCGATTGCTTTCAGGCCATCTTCGTCTGGATAAGAAATCTACCAATTCTTCTTCATAAAACGAATAACCTTTTGGCAACTTCAAGAGTTCTTCTCTTAACTCAGTTAGCGGTATGAGTGGATCTAGCTCAGATAGTCTCATGCCAGCAAGCCCTTATATTTTCATGACAGTTTAATTATGCAGAACGCTTCATACAATACGGGTCATCGCATAAATCATCTTCTAATACTGTCGAGTTAGGAATGTATGGAATAATTGAGTAATCAAAATAACTTATATTTTCTCTCTCCAATTTTCCGAACAAACAGTATTGAATTCCACTATTTAATTACATAGGATAAACCGATTGATACTCAATTGCAATCCATATGCAACACTTTTGTTAATGAATTAGTAGCAATATATTGCATAAAGTAAAACAACATAATTGCAAATCTCGATAAATTTTGAAGGTTTTGATGTAATTGGTGTTACTCAGCATTTGAAAATGTGTTTTTAATTTGTTATTGCGTTGTTGTTGAGCAAGATTTGTCATTCTTTAGATATAGTTCCCAGTGGCTAATTTTACTTGACGGTAAAATTTATTGTTTAGTAACAATAAATTGTCCAAAAAATTAACTGATTGATTAAGACATAAAAATTTTTTAAATAAATCAACTTTTGGATAGATGTAAAAGCTATATAGCAATCCTATCGGACTTGGGAAAGATATCGGTGGTGGCTGTTATACTGTTTCACTTTAAGGTTGATACATTTAGGTAAGCAGGGGAGCAGAGGGGAAAGAATTTGTATCAGGATTTTAGTGAAATGGTATTAACTATCAGTTATTAACTGTTAGATTGCGATAAATGCAATTTGTATGCAATTTTGGCAATGTATTTTTGGGATATGAGATACTACTTGAAAAGAGTTTTAATAGTTATGTGAGTGATAGCGATCGCCCTCGAAAGACACTGAACAAGATGAAACTACAGCGATTCATGCTCTCATTGCCAAGCTTTGATAATCAGCGACTCATCTTTCATGCAGCTCGCCAGACACTTCGCAAAGCTGAGATGGCCCGTCTTGCGGTGCGTGAATGGCTCAATCAACATGATTGTGAGCTTGAAGAATGGAAACGCAAAACAGCTTCCGATCTTGGAATTAGTATTAGTAGACTTGAGCAAAAGCTCTTAGCATCTGCTCAGCATCAGGCGAGAACCAGTAAAGAAGATAATGATGCTAATTCCGAAGACAATTCTGTATAGATTCAGGTGTGATTTTTAATTAATTTACGCATCTTGAGTCGTAAATTTAGAAGCAAACGCTCAAAAAACGTTTCATTTAGCAATATGTATCTAATTGTATCCAAGTTGCATATCAATTGTAATGAAGACATAATCAGTCTAATATTGCCTGTAAGCTGCAATTTAATACAAATTCTGACTCAGAGAATTCTTACGTACATCTGATTAACAATTTATGTTGCAACGTTGAGGTCAAGCTAATGTACTTAAATATTCTACTATTTTCAATAAAAATCGTCATTAGCCTGAAATCTCAACTTACCTTATTTTTAGAGGTATTTAATCCTAAAGATTTAACATCCAGAATTCAAAACTCATCATACTTTGATAGCGAAGTTTAATCAGTTTAAGAGAATCGCATAAATCATAATGCGCTTGATTTAACGATTCTCAACTGAATTTTGACAATTGATTCTCAGCAGCGCCGAGCCTGACGAGGGGCTGGACAAATACTAGTATTGCTTTTTCAAAAGACTCTAAGGAAACTGAAAATCAGTAAATTACTAGTTATTTGCGCTTATTCCTGAATTTTGACCTTAAATCTATCAATACCTCTATATTTCATCAATCCATTAGTGAAGATAAAGTCATGTCTGCTTCTAGAATTGAAGCTGTTTTGGCACAGTTGCAAGAGGAAGTAAGCAATTGTGAGCAAGCTGTACTCAAACTCATACAGGGAAAAAAAATTATGGTTGAGAATTTAGCATTAAATACCAAAATTAGCACACAACGGCAGCAAGTTGATATTGCCATCATTGGGATGGCTTCTATATTTCCACAATCCCACAATTTACAGGAATACTGGGAAAAAATCATTCACAAAGTTGATTGTATTACTGATGTTCCACCTTCACGTTGGAGCATAGATGAATATTACGATTCTAATCCCAGAACGCCGGATAAAACTTACTGTAAAAGAGGCGGATTTATCCCGGATGTTAATTTCAATCCGATGGAATTTGGGCTACCGCCCAACATTTTGGAAGTTACAGATATTTCGCAATTGCTAGGTTTGATTGTTGCTAAAGCCGCGATGGAAGACGCCGGTTACGGCGAATCTCGACAGTTTAATCATCAAGCCACTGGTGTAATCTTAGGTGTAGCACTAGGTAGGCAATTAGGCGTGCCACTAACTGCCAGAATGCAGTATCCAGTGTGGGAAAAAGCCCTGAAAAGCAGTGGCTTATCCGATGAGGATACACAAAAAATTATCGAGAAAATCAAAAGTGCATATGTGCAGTGGGAAGAAAACGCCTTCCCCGGTATGCTTGCAAACGTTGTTTCTGGGCGAATTGCTAACCGCCTAGATTTTGGCGGTACTAACTGTGTTGTAGATGCTGCCTGCGCTAGTTCATTAGGTGCTTTAAAAATGGCAATTAGCGAGCTAGTCGAACATCGCGCTGACATGATGCTGACTGGGGGAGTTGACACCGACAACTCAATTTTGGCGTATATGTGTTTCAGTAAAACTCCTGCCGTTTCCCCTAGTCAAAATGTCAAACCTTTCGATGCAGAATCCGATGGCATGATGTTGGGTGAAGGCGTGGGGATGTTAGTACTCAAGCGCCTTGTAGATGCCGAACGAGATGGCGATCGCATTTATGCAGTCATCAAAGGCATTGGTACTTCTAGCGATGGGCGTTATAAAAGCATCTATGCACCGCGTCCAGAAGGGCAAGTCAGAGCCTTACGTCGTGCTTACGAAGATGCGGGATTTTCTCCTGCTAGTGTGGGTTTGATTGAAGCACACGGCACTGGTACGATGGCTGGAGATCCAGCGGAATTTAGCTCAATTAAAGAAGTTTTTGGCGAAAACAATCCCAAAAAACAATATATCGCCCTGGGAACCGTCAAATCCCAAATTGGACATACAAAAGCGGCTGCGGGTGCGGCGAGTCTGATCAAAACAGCTTTAGCTTTGCACCACAAAGTATTACCACCCACAATTAACGTCACCAAACCCCACCCTAAATTAGATATTGAGAATTCCCCATTTTATTTAAATACCGAAACCAGACCTTGGATTGCCAGCGATGACGAGCCAAGACGCGCAGGGGTGAGTTCTTTTGGCTTTGGTGGCACAAATTATCATGTGATTCTGGAAGAATACAAAACCCAACAAAATCGCCCTTATCGTTTACACAAATCTGCCCAATCAGTGTTATTATTTGCGCCAACACCTGAAGAATTGTTATCCCGTTGTCAAGCAATCAAAAATCAATTGCAATCTGAAACTGGAGAACAGCATTATGCAGAATTGATTGCAGCATCTCAATCTTTAGAAATTCCAGTGGCAAATGCCAGACTTGGGTTTATTGCTGATTCTCTCACCCAAGCGGGCAATTTATTACAAACAAGTATTGAATTGCTGAAAAACAAACTGCAAGTAGAATCTTGGGAGCATCCCCAAGGTATTTACTACCGCAAAACAGGCATAGTTACACAAGGGAAAGTAGTTGCCCTATTTTCCGGACAAGGTTCGCAATATTTAGAGATGGGTCGGGAATTAACGATTAATTTCCCTTCCTTGGGACAGACTTATAGTGAAATCGATCGCCTTTTGGCCGCAGATAATTTGCAGCCGGTTTCAGAAGTTGTTTTCCCTGCGCCTGTGTTCGATTTGGATGGAAAGACTGCCCAGATGAAACTCTTGCAGAAAACAGAATACGCACAGCCAGCAATTGGAGCTTTTAGCGTTGGTCTGTACAAGATATTGCAACAAACTGGGTTCAAGCCGGATTTTGTCGCCGGACACAGCTTTGGAGAACTTACCGCTTTATGGGCTGCGGGGGTTTTGAGTGAGGAAGATTACTTTTTCTTGGTGAAAGCTAGAGGCCAAGCAATGGCGACACCAACAGATCCCCAGTTTGATGCCGGAGCTATGTTAGCGGTGAAAGGGGATGTGAATCAGGTTACAGAAATAATTCAAAGTTTCCCGGAAATCAGTATTGCTAACTTGAATTCCCAAAATCAAATGGTGTTAGCTGGGACAAAAGCTAAAATTTTTAATGTGCAAGAAGCTTTGAAAACTCAAGGATTCTCTACAGTTTTGTTACCAGTTTCAGCAGCTTTTCACACTTCATTAGTGGCTTATGCACAGCAACCATTTGCCAAAGCAATTGAGAAAGTTACTTTCAACGAGCCACAAACCCCGGTTTATACCAATGTGACCGGCAAGCGTTACCCAAATGAAGCGCAAGTTATTCAAAAAGTCCTCAAAGAACACTTGAAAAGTCAAGTATTGTTCAAGCAGCAAATTGAAAATATTTATGCTGAAGGCGGTTACTGTTTTGTTGAATTTGGGCCGCGAAGCGTTCTCACCAACTTAGTAAAAGATATTCTGAGCGATCGCCCTCATTTAGCTGTGGCTTTAAATCCCAGTCATCTCAAAGATAGCGATCGCTCTTTGAAGGAAGCTGTTATCCAGTTGCGCGTTGCTGGATTACCTTTACAAAATTTAGACCCCTATCAACTAGAGCAGAAAATCCCAGAAGTTTCCCCGAATAAGGTTTTGAATGTCCGCTTAAATAGCACTAATTATGTGTCAGAAAAAACCAAGCAGTCTTTTGAAAAAGCTATGCAAAATGGCCATCAAGTAAAATTTACTGCTACTAACGGCAATACACCCCACTCACCAATATCCTCTCAAACAACAGAGAATGTAGCAGTCAATCATCAATCTTCTGTCACTAATGGCAATAATCATAACTCAGTCAATTATCAATCTTCTGTCACTAATGGCAATAACCATAACTCAGTAACATATAATCCTCCTCAAACAACAGAGAAAGTAACAGTTAATGGTGGAGTGAAATCTGTCCAGAACGGGCAATCAGAACAACTCGATCTCAAGTCTTTACAAACTAGTGGCGAGCTTCCTCTGAATTATCTAACAGCTATAGATAACTTAGAGTACAGCTTAATAGAATTCCATCGCCATCAACATGACATCTTACAAATTCACGAACAATCTTTAAAGCATCAAACAGAATATACCAAAACCTTCTTCCAACTCATGGAACAACAACATGGGTTATGGGGAAATAGTAAATTTAGCGAATCACCAATAGCAACACAGCAACAAATAATCTCCAGCTCCGAGCGTAGCATCATGCGGTTTCACGACCATCAAGGTGAAAGTCTCCGCATCCACGAGCAATATCTCAACTATCAGCAAGAATACACTAACGACCTTTTCCAATTACTTCAGCGACATTATCAACTGCCGACTTCTAAGAATACCATTCAACAAAGTCTAATAGCACCAGTAAACTATCAAGATAGCCCGACGGTTCCATTATCAAAAGAAGACAATCTGATTCTTAATAATGCATCTGTTGTTGTACCTAGCAATGGATTTGCTAGTAAAACTGAGCCAGTTTTAACTAATGGTAACGGCACAAGTAATGGTGCAAATCATCAAGCAATAGCAGTTCTGGATATTGCCCCACCAATAGAAAATCAGACTGCAACGCAAATATCAGCACCACCAGTTGGGGATATTACCCCACCAAAAGAAAATCAGACTGCGATCGCCACGGTAACACCCGCAGCACCAGTAGTCATTGACCAAGATACCCTGAGTCAAACTCTGCTCAATGTCGTTAGCGATAAAACAGGTTACCCAACGGAGATGTTAGAGCTAACGATGGATATCGAAGCAGATTTGGGGATTGATTCCATCAAACGCGTAGAAATTTTGGGAGCATTGTTAGAACTATATCCCGATTTGCCCAGGCCAAACCCCGAAGAAGTGGGACAACTACGCACCCTTGCTCAAATAGCTGAGTATATGGCGAAAATCGCATCAGAAATCTCAGATGGAGTTGCATCAGTGATTGAAGCAGATACGCAGAGCAAGGGAGACGAGGATGGAAAGAAGGGGAGACGTGAGGAGGCTCCATCTATTGACTCAGCAGATCCAGAACTCACTAAAAATTTTCTTAATGTCGTGAGCGATCGCACCGGCTATTCAACGACGATGTTAGATCTGTCGATGGATATGGAGACAGATTTGGGAATTGATGCTGTCAAACTTGTGGAGATTCAAGGAGCATTATCAGAACTATATCCCAATTTACCCAAGCTAAATGTAGAAACATTAGTTCAAGTGCCTACCCTGGGGGAAGTTCTTGGATATATACAAGAGGGACTGGGGACTGGGGAAAATGAGGGAGATGGGGAGATGGGGAGATGGGGAGATGAGGAGAGAAATTCTCCCCACCACCCCACTACCCCATCACCCCACACTCCCAATGCCCAATCCCAAATTCTTCGCAGTCCTGTCAGACTGAAATATCTTCCCGAACCTGATGTTTTAGATTTCACTTTACCTGATGAGCATATCGCTTTGCTTACCGATGATGGTTCTTTGACGACGGCGAAACTTGCTGAAATTTTGTACAAGCGTGGTTGGAAAATTGTTGTCTTAAGTTTTCCCCAAAGTTTGATTGCTCAACAATTGCCTTTAGCTGAAGGGATTAGTCGTGTGGTGCTTGCAGATTTGACCGAGGAGCATTTGCAAGAACAGTTAACAGCGATCGCTACTAACTATGGTCAAATCGCTGCATTTATCCATCTCAATCCCTCAAATCATGACGATAGCAGCGATGGTGTCCGCTATCTAGAATCAGAAAAAGCTATTCTTCGCCACGTTTTTCTGATTGCCAAATATCTCAAAGAACCCCTAAATCATGCAGCGACTCAAGGACGTAGTTGTTTTGTAACTGTAGCTCGTCTTGATGGCGAGTTCGGACTGGGACAAAAAACTAACTTTGGTGCAATTGGCGCTGGCTTATTTGGGTTGACCAAAACTTTGAATCAGGAATGGGAAAGTGTATTTTGTCGAGCGATCGACCTCAGCCCCGATTTAGATCCTCAAACATCAGCACAGCATATCCTCGCCGAACTCCACGACCCCAATCTATTAGTCGTGGAAGCAGGATATAGTCAACAAGGACGAGGCACCTTAGTACAGGGACTGGGGACTGGGGACTGGGGACTGGGGACTGGGAAAGAGTTTTCCCCAATGCCCAATACCCAATCGGTTTTTCTCGTAAGTGGCGGAGCCAAAGGGATAACGGCTCAATGTGCGATCGAGCTAGCGCAGCGTTATCAATGCAAATTTATTCTGCTAGGCCGTTCCGCCGCGGATGCAGAACCCGTATGGGCTGAAGGCTACTTGAGTGAAGCAGATTTGAAAAAGCAGATTATGGAGGATTTCCTAGCTAGAGGTGAAAAGCCGACACCTGCAATGGTGCAGAAAAAGTTTAACGCTATTTCATCTAGTCGGGAAATTGCTGCAACCTTACAAGCTATTGAACAGGCGGGCGGACAAGCTGAATATTTGAGTGTGGATGTGACTGATGGATTAAGTGTTTCTGAACAAGTTGCTAGTGTAGTTGAGCGTTTTGGTGCGATAACAGGGATTATTCACGGGGCTGGTAACTTAGCTGATAAGCGGATTGAGAAAAAATCGCTCCAAGATTTTGAAACAGTTTACGCTGCCAAAGTTAAAGGTTTAGAAAACTTATTGCGGTGTGTATTACCGAATCAATTGAATTATTTAGTCCTGTTTTCTTCTGTAGTTGGTTTCTACGGAAATGTGGGACAATCTGATTATGCGATCGCTAATGAAATTCTCAACAAATCAGCCCACCTTTTCAAACTTAATTATCCCCATTGCCATGTCGTAGCAATTAATTGGGGCCCCTGGGATAGCGGTATGGTTTCTCCAGAATTAAAGCAAGCTTTTGCTGAACGGAATATCGAGACTATTCCGATTCAAATTGGCACAAAAATGTTAGCAGAGGAATTAGCTAGTGCCAATCAAGAAAGCGTGCAAGTTGTGATTGGTAGTCCTTTGGTATATATCCCCGATAAATTATCAAATGGGTTGAAAAGTTTTCGTATCCACAGACATCTAAAATTAGCAACAAATCCATTTTTACAAGACCACGTAATTGCCGGTTATCCAGTTTTACCAGCCACTTGTGGACTATTATGGATTGCTAATACCTGCGAACAACTTTATCCTGGTTACAAAGCCTTCAGTTGCACAAACTATAAAGTGTTGAAGGGACTAATTTTCGATGAAAATTTGCCTAATGAATATACTTTAGACTTGCAAGAAATTGCTAAAAATGGTATCTCTGAAATAGACTTTGATGCCAAAATCTGGAGTAAAACCCCCGAAGGAAAAATTCGTTATCATTTCAGTAGCCAAATGAAACTAAAGCGGGAAACTCCTGAGGCTCCAGTACACGAATTTATCAACTTAAGCCAGGATAATAAAATCACCGCTACCGCTTCATCACTTTATCAAAATGGGGCAACTACTTTATTTCACGGAGCTACTTTTCAAGGCGTCAAATCCATCTTAAATGCCAATCTGGACAAGATTACCATAGAATGCTATTTGCCAGAGCCTAAAGAAAAACAACAAGGACAATTCCCAGTCCAAACGTTTAATCCCTACATTACAGATGTGCAGATTCATGCATTCTGGATTTGGTCGCAATACTTTCATCAAGTAGCTTGTTTACCTTCAGAAATCACAATCTTTGAACAATTTCTCCCTGTCCCATTTGGCGAAACATTTTATGTTTCCTGTCATATCAAATCCAAGACAGAATCGAGTTTACTTGTTGATGTCATCGCCCATAATCAACAAGGAAAAATATATACCAGAATGCTAGGAGCCAAAGGAACTATTTTGCCCAAGCAACTAGATGAAATTTAAATAGAATCTGCAATTAAAAACGGACGTTGCTGAATCTTTCTCCATTTGAGTGATATTTTACCCGATTCAGCAACACCAAAAAATCTATTAAATCAGCTTGAGGAGATAGGTGATGGAAGAATTTGCAAAAAATAAAACTCCTAAAATAGCAATTGTAGGAATGGATTGCTATCTAGGCGGCGGTTGCAAGGGATTAGATACCTTTGAACGCAGTATTTATGAAGGAACTCAGCATTTTATTTCCATACCTCCTCAGCGATGGCAAGGAATACAAACAGAAGAACAGTTGCTAAAAAACTCCGATTCTCATCGAGATTTAGCACCATTAGGCGCATACATCAAAGATTTTGAAATTGATACTTTACGTTTAGGAATCCCGCCAGAAGAAGTAGAAAATTTCGATCCTCAAGATTTGTTGATGCTTGAAGTAGTCGATCGCACTTTGAGAGATGCTGCACTTCCTCAAGGAACAAGAATAGCAATTATTCTTGTGACTGCTACAGAATTGGATTTAAATCAACTTCCCCAAACAGATATTAAAAAATACAGTGAATATCCAAGCTACATTGAAAACAATCTGGCTAATTATATTTCCAAATTGTGGAATTTTGCTGGCCCTGCGTTTACATTAAGTGCTACAGAAAACTCTGTTTTCAAAGCCTTAGAACTTGGACAAAAACTACTCGCAATTAGAGAAGTAGACGCTGTTTTAGTTGGTGCAGTTGAGCTTGTTGGGGATGGCGCTAGTGTTTTATTAAAAAACCAAATCACAAAAGTCAACACGGGCGTAAACACTCTCGGTTACGATGAAAATGTTAATGGCTGGATAGTAGGCGAAGGTGCAGCGGCTGTAGTCTTGAAACTCCACGAAACAGCAAAACAAGAAAACGATCGCATCTATGCAACAATTGACGCCCTAAGTCTCCTAGAAAATTCCATAAATCCCATTCCCCAGTCCCCAGTCCCCAGTCCCCATTCCCCATTCTCCACTCCCCAAGAAGCAGTAACACAAGCTTGTCACTTAGCTTTTGAGCTTGCAAATATCAAATCAAGAGAGATTAATTATTTAGAAGTTGTTGGTAGTGGAATTCCACAGCAAGATGAGTTAGAAATTCAAGGTTTGATTGAAGCATATCGCACATCCGAAGTCAATTTAAGTTGTGCAATTGGTAGCGTCAAAGCGAATATTGGTCACACCTATGCGGTATCGGGAATAGTTAGTTTAGTGAAAACAGCATTGTGTTTATATCACCGCTATATTCCCGCAGTTCCCAACTGGTCTAAACCTAAAATGCCAGAGGTTTGGCAAGGTAGTCCTTTTTATGTTGCTACTGAATCAAAACCTTGGTTTCTAGAAAAAGGAAGTATTAAAAGAATAGCTGCCATTAATGGGATAGAGGAAGACGGGAGTTACGCACATTTAATTTTGTCTGAGGAAGTAAGCCACAAGCATTATAGCAGCAAATATTTAGAGCAAATGCCTTATTATTTATTTGCGATCGCTGCTAACGACCAATCGAGTTTATTAGAACAAATCCGCAATCTTCAGGAAACTATTCAAAATTCTTCTTCCCTATCTACTGCTGCTAGCCAGACTTTTGCGACTTTTCAGCAGCGTCAACAGGCTACTTATGCTGTAGCAATTCTCGGACACAATCAAGATGAATTGCAGCGAGAAATTCAGCATTCTCTAAAAGGTGTTGCTAATGCTTTCGAGACAGGGAAAGATTGGCAAACTCCTTTAGGTAGCTATTTCACAGCAAAACCACTCGGACAAAAAGGTAAAATCGCTTTCGTTTATCCAGGTGCTTATAGTGCTTATCTTGGACTAGGCAGAAATCTGTTTCGTTTGTTTCCTCAACTTTATGATGACCCGCTTATCGGTAGCGTTTATAAACGTGTAGCCAACGTAGAAAGGCTTATTTATCCTCGAAGTTTAGAAAGATTAACCAATAGGCAATTAGAAGTTCTTGAAAAGCAATTCCTTGATGATTCAGTAGCAGTATTGGAATCAGAAATGGGCTGTGCTGGAATGATGACAGCAATTTTAAAAAATTATTTTCAAGTAAAAGCTCAATGTGCTTTTGGTTATAGTCTGGGCGAAATTAGTATGATGTTAGCTCAAGGTGTCTGGACTCAGTTTCAAGAAGGTAGTGAAGGCTTTAATTCATCATCTCTATTGAAGACAAGGCTATCTGGCCCGAAAAATGCTGTGCGGGAGTATTGGGGGTTATCTCAAGCAGAAGATGATAAACATGAAAATTTTTGGCGTAACTATATTGTTATGTGTCCGGTATCTCGTGTAAGAGAAGCAATTAAACAGGAAAAGCGAGTTTATTTGCCTTTAATTAATACTACAGAAGAAGTGGCGATCGCTGGTGATATCCAAGCGTGTCAGCGGGTAATTACCAATCTCAATTGTGATGCTTTTTCTGCTCCCTTTACCCATGTTATTCACTGCGAACCAATGTGTTCTGAGTACGATGAACTTGTGAGATTAAATACATTACCTACCCAAAACGTACCAGAAACAATCTTTTATTCCGCAGCCGAGTATAAACCGATTAAACTAGACAGCCATTCTATTGCTCACAACATTGCTAAAAACCTCTGTCAACAGCTTAATTTTCCTCAGTTGATTAACCGCGTTTATAAAGATGGTTTCAACATATTTATTGAAGTAGGCGCAGGTAGTAACTGTTCTAGATGGATTGATAAAGTCCTCAACCAAAAAGAACACATTACAGTAACGCTTAATAAAAGAGGTGTAGACGATTGTACTTCTTTTATTAAGGCTTTAGCAAAACTCGTGAGTTATAGAGTTCATCTAGATTTATCACCACTATATCCTCCATTAGAAAAAACTTTCCCCAACACACAGTCTAAAATTACAAATATAGCTTTAGACAGCAATAAGAGTAAGCACACATATTTGAAAAAGAACAATCAAAAAATTGTTCAAGATATAGATTTACATCCCGCTATGAATGTGAAACAACACGAATATACACTACCAGAGTTAAAGGAATTGATACCAATGAATACTTATTCTACAGAAACTCCTGTCAAAAGTGCTGAAAATTTCTCTCATAAACTAGAGAATTTCTTAGAACCAGTTAACCTCCCAAATAGCAACCAACCTACTCAGTTGTTGCTAAAAGAACGCAATTTGCAAACTGTAGAAAAATCACAAGCTAACGAAACTCAGACTACAGAAGAAGAAAATCATCAATACAATTTAAGCACTTACAGCATTGCTGATAAATCCCAATTATTGAACTTTCGCAGCCTTGTTTATCAAAAACTAAGTGAGAATGCTTCCCAGATGACCAAAGCCCATGTTGTTTTTTTACAAACGCGACAGGATTCGCTCAAACAAATCAGCGCCATGATTCAATTGCAAATAGCTTGCTATCAAAAATTATTTGAATAATAAGATTTGCATAATTTTATTCAGCCACATTACATAAATAGAGGCTAAAACATGATTGGTACTAACAATACATTAAATAAAAATGGTAATTATCTCAAAATCTCAGAATCTCCTCATCCCCATAATCAAATTTGGCAGGGAATTTTAGATTCTGTTTCATTTCATGAAACAGGCATAAAATCTAAGTTGCTAAATTTAGATAAACCTTGTTATATTATTAGAGTTGAAGGAAGAATTGGTGCAACTAACGAAGGTCGTTTATATCCTTACAATCAAGAAAAAACTGAAAAAGCAGAAATAATAATAGCTGTTCCACCAATATCGACTCAACAGTTAGGCGATTCAAATTTTCTCAACTTTCATGGTGTAAAATATGCTTATGCCACGGGAGCAATGGCTCAAGGTATTGCTTCCGAAGAACTGGTAATTGCTCTTGGTAAAGAGAAAATCTTGAGTTCATTTGGGGCTGGTGGCTTGTCTCCTACTCGCGTCGAAGCAGCCATTAATCGTATTCAACAAGCTTTACCCCAAGGGCCTTATGCTTTTAACTTACTCCACAGTCCGAGTGAACCTGCTATTGAACGCGGTGTAGTTGATTTGTATCTTAAATATCAAGTAAGAACAATAGAAGCTTCTGCGTTTTTAGATTTGAGCGACAACATCATCTATTACCGGGCTGCTGGACTTGGTTTGAATGCAGCTAATCAAATCGAAATCAAAAATAAAATCATTGCCAAAATTTCTCGCACAGAAGTTGCGACTAAATTTCTTCAACCTGCTCCCACAAAAGTTTTAAAAAAATTAGTCGAGCAAGGTCTAATCACTGAATTACAAGCAACCCTAGCCCAAAAAATTCCTGTAGCTGATGATATTACAGTAGAAGCCGATTCTGGCGGTCATACAGATAATCGTCCTCTGGTTTGTTTGTTACCTTCTATCTTGGAATTGAGAGATGAAATTCAAAACAAATATTGTTATGAAAAACCAGTTAGAGTTGGAGTTGCAGGGGGAATTGCTACACCAAAATCAGCCTTAGCTGCCTTTATGATGGGGGCTGCTTATGTTGTGACTGGTTCAATTAATCAGTCTTGTATTGAAGCTGGAACTTCCGAACACACTAAACATTTGCTAGCTCAAGCCGAGATGGCTGATGTGATGATGGCTCCAGCAGCAGATATGTTTGAAATGGGAGTAAAACTTCAAGTTCTTAAAAGAGGAACTCTGTTTCCTTTACGAGCGCAAAAACTGTTTGAATTATACAAAAATTATGATTCAATTGAAGATATTCCCTTAGCAGAAAGAGACAAATTAGAAAAACAAGTTTTGCGAAAAAGCTTAGAAGCAGTTTGGGAAGAAACAGTTACTTATTTGTCTCAGCGCAATCCAGAAAAATTAACCAAAGCTATTAACAATCCCAAACTAAAAATGGCCTTGATTTTCCGTTGGTATCTTGGATTATCATCTCGTTGGTCTAATTTTGGTGAAAAAGGGAGAGAAATGGATTATCAAATTTGGTGTGGCCCCTCTATGGGTAGCTTCAACGACTGGGCTAGAGGTTCTTATTTATCTGATTCAAAAAATCGCCATGTCGTTGATGTTGCTAACCATATCATGACTGGAGCAGCGTTTTTATACCGGATTCAAAGTTTAAAAATCCAGGGTTTACAAATGCCAGCTTCCTATAGCGAATATCGCCCAGTTTATTTTCAATAAAGGAGTAAAATCACATGAATACCGTACAAATAGATCGCAGAATTCCTAAGATTCAAAATAAGCTTTTTGAGCAGGCACATAGTAATGCCTTAGAATTAAAACCTATTGCTATAGCTATGAGCAAACAGGGAATTAAAGGAGAAAAGCTCTATTCTCATCCTGGGATGCTACCTTTGCCCACACCAATTTGTGAATATCTGCTTTCTTTTAATAGTCGCCAAAAGGCAATTTTATCAGCAACCTTCTTTGCAAATTTTTATAAGTATGTTGCCAATAGTGAATATCAGTCATTGATATCCAATATGAGTATTGCTGAGAAAGTTTTTGCGCCATACTCAGACGAATTTATGATTCTTCATCAGGAAACTAATGAAGAGATGGATCATATTTGGTCTTTTAGAACTGTATATAATATGGTCTGCCGAGACATAGGAATTCAAAGTTCGTTTGATGAGCCTAGCTTTTTCTATGGAACTGTTGGTATAATACCCCAATCAGATTTTGAAAACTTCGATACTCGCTTTACTTTTGATGAAAGCTTGAATGTAATTTTGTCTCATCTCAAGAAGGGGAAAAGCTTTCTGAAAAACATAGTGGAAGAGACACAACAGCAAGATAAAAATTTCACATATCGAACTTTGCGGTTTATAATTGGGGATGCCATGAGAATGCTACCCGCCGAAAAAGTTCAAGAAAGTGGCTTGGGTAGTTTGACTCTGCTGTATCGGTACATGGCTAATGTGGAATTAAAAAAAAGCGAAGCATATTTATTTGATTCTCCAGAAGATTTTGATTATGAACCATTAGCTTTTGAATTAAATCAAGGTCATTTAACAGATGAAGCACGTCACTATACAACATCTTTTGAGTTAGGGGTAGAACTGTATAAAGTAGCTCCTCCGGAGGCTCAAGATTTCGTTAAGTATTTCCTACAAATAATTGTCGAAGACTATATTAATGCTAGTTACACAACTTATTTGGAGAAGTTAGATCTTACTGCCCAAGGGATGTTGTTAACTGATACTAGAATCGGGCTGAATTCACTACGTATGTCTCTGCATCATCCTGAATTAGCTGATAAGCAGGTAGATGTCAGGCAACTAGTTGATTCTTGGAGAAATATAAGCTCAAAGTGGCGAAATATCATCGGTTACATGGAGCAAAAGAGTTGGCAATACAAATCTCAGCAACTAGAGCGTTTGATTAAAGAACTGGGATTAGAATTAAATACAACTAAGTTGGGTAATCGCTATGAGCGTTATCAGGATGCTCTAGCGATTAAAGAGATTTTCAAGATTATTGAAGTTGCCTAATAGTTGTCAGAATTCAGGAGTCAGAATTCGGAAGTCAGAATTATGAAAGCATCAAAATAACATTTGGTGAACTAATATGCCAATAATAGATTACTGAAAAATTCTGATTGTTTACTACTAAATGCTTGGGGTATTAGCTACATCTGTTCACTTTTTTTCAAAATCAGGGTGAATCTAGCAATGATAGTGTCTATTCATTTTGAAGATGATGATAAAACAGTGCAAGTAGAAGCAAACCAACGTTTAACTAAGATCTGTGACGAACATCCAAGCTCAATTTTTTTTGGTTGTCGTAGCGTTGCTTGTGGAACTTGTCTGATAGAAGTTGTGAGTGGGATAGAAAATTTAGCTTCTATCATGGATGAAGAACGGATTTTACTTGATGTGTTGGCTCCAGATAATCCCAATATTCGCCTAGCTTGTCAATGCTTAGTACAAGGTGATATTCGGATTCGGGTAGCTACTTAATTGGTAATTCTCACATAACCAAGTATATATTTGGCAAACATGAAATAAATGTAATTTTGGTACAGCTACAACCAGAGTAATAAAGATTTTTCACCTCGGTAAATAGTAGCCAAAATTCAAAAATAGACAGCCTAAATAGTAGCGATCGCTAAATCTATTTCCTCATAAATTTAAAGGTGTGAAAATGAGCCAGTCTACTCCTGAAACAATTAAAAAGCAGTCTTATAGCGCAGAAGAAATTCAAGCTTGGATAGTTTCTCATATTGCAGAGCAATTGGGAGTCGAACCTAAAGATATAGATGTGCGGCAGCCTTTAGATAGTTACGGTTTAGAGTCAGCACAAGCAATGCTTCTTGTTAGCAAAGCCGAGAAGTTGTTTGGTTTTGAATTATCTCCAATTTTATTGTGGCGCTACCCCACTATTGAAACATTATCTGAGCGTTTAGCCGAAGAATGTAAAGCTTCACAGTCAGAAATTTTTGAGATTTAAACGTCAAAACTGTTCTTGAACAGTCATCAAAATTAAAATGATTTACGACAGAAAGCTGGGACGCCTAGAACAGGCTATGGAAATTTTAAATAGCCGTGCTAAAACCTGGAACATAGTAACTATTAGCCGTATCAATGGCTATATTGATGAAGAAACTATGACACAGGCTTTGAAAAGAATTCAGTGCCGCCATCCTCGTCTTAATTCCCGAATTGTGCGTTCTTGGAATAGTCTCAGCTTTCAAACTCAAGAACCAGTAAATATTCCTTTACGTTTTGTCAAAGCTTTAGATAATTACCAGTGGCAAGAAGTTGTTTGTCAAGAGATGAACCAGGGAATTGATAGTAGTAAAAGCCTGCTAAGAGTGGTTATTGTCTATGTTTTAGGTGATGAGCCTATAAACTATTTGATTACAACAGTACACCATGCGATCGCAGATGGTTTATCATGCATCCAGCTTCACTCAGAAATCTTAACTTTTTGTCAAAAAATTGTGTCAGGCGAACCAATTAATTCAGTTACTAGCTTAACTCCACTTCCGCCCATTGAAGAATTAATGCCTCAATGGGCTAAGGGATTCAGAGGTAGGATCAACAGCACAATTTTTTTGTTGCAACTTGGTTTGAAAGAAATCTGGAATCGACCAAAGACATTAGGTTTTGAAAAATATGTGCCTATTGCAAAGCGTAGTTGCAATATTATCCACAGAAAACTTGACCAAGAGTTAACCCAAAAGTTTGTAAGTTGCTGTAGACAAGAAAACACAACAGTACACAACGCTTTATGTGCTGCAATGATGTTGACAGTAGCTAGAACAATAACTAAAGGTCGTAGAAAAGATATAAGAGTAAATTGTTTATCTTATCTCGATTTAAGAAGGCATTTAGAACCTGCGATTAGTGATGAACATCTAGCTATATTAGCCTCTTCTCTCATGCAATTTCACCTCCTAAAGCCAAACAGTTCATTTTGGGAATTAGCTAGAGAAGTACAATATAAGCTGGAAGTGAGTAAAAAGCACGGCGAGCTTTTTAGAATGGTTTTAATTGCTAAAAACCTTATAGATTTTTGTTTCATTTTCCCCAAAAAAATAGCCGCCACAGTGTCTGTTTCTAATGTTGGTAAAATTAGTATTCCCAAAAATTACGGTAATTTTGAACTCGAAGAAATCAGTTTCATCAGTTCTAATAGTCTTTTTGCAGGTATTTTCGCGATCCATGTTTCCACATTCCAAGGAAAAATGCTTTTAAATTTTGCATTTTCTCAACCATCAATTAGTAAAAATACTATGGAGCATCTTGTAGACGATCTCATGTCTAATATTTTTGATATTTGCAATTTAAACGATCATTTTTTCCGAATATAAAAATATCGCTTTACCAATCAAGTAATCAAAAATTATGACTGATAATACGACGATTACACATTCTGCATTTATTTTTAAATTCTGCAAATATTGTTGAGAGACTGGCAAAACAATATTTAAAAAAACTTAGGAGATTATCAAACTATGAACGTATCAGAATTTGTAAAAAACCTTACACAACAGGGTGTTAATTTGTGGGTTGATAACGAAAAACTAAAGATTCGCTCCCCAAAAGGGGTAATCACACCAGACATTCAGGAAAAAATAGTTACTCATAAAACAGAAATTATCGCATTTTTGCACGAAATGGATGTAGCTATAGATTTGGAGTCTACCCCTTTACCTCAAGGATTAAATTTACAAACCATTGGTCGTTTAATTGGCGGATTCGCTCAGCAATCATCAGTGGAATCTAAGCCACCAATTATCGATCCTAAAATTATGGCTCAAAAGCTAATAGTTACATTCAAACCCTTATCTAAGAGTTACGATAATCAAGAAACTTTAAAATTTCGCCAAGAATTACACGATCGACTAAAAGAGTACGGTGTCAAAATATTACCTTGGGAAGAAGCGATCGCCGAATTTAATTATGACCTTATACTTCCAATAATTAACAAAAAGAAAAACTTTAAATTTAAGGGTGTTAAATCAGAAGTTAATGCAATTATTGATGTAGAAATTCCTCCTTCTTTTGTTAGAAGATTGGGTATTGTTGTAGCAGAGGCTATCTATCAAATTTATTCTACATTAATTTTAAACGATCGAAAAATTCCTGTAATCAAAATAGCTAGATTGAGCAGTTGGGCTGAAGATTATGCGGCTAAATATGTTGATAACCCTAGCAAAACACAAGTAATTGTAATTACCACAATTGACCATAACTTTATTAATCCTCTCATTCCTTATAAAGAAAAAATCAATATTGGATTAAACACTTTAATTAGAACATTCTCAGAAATTGTTATCGGAGTATCATCCGATAAAATTTCTATATTAAATATGAATCTTTCAGATTCTATTTTTAAAAGAAATGAGATTGGTACTTTCGTTTTAAAATCACTGATTCCTAAAGTTTTTGTACCAATTGCTCCACTTTTATTAAGTAGATTTGAGGTAGATCGGTATAATCCTCAAGAATCTATCTATGCTTCAAAACTAGTCAAATTAGGCCAAGAGTTGGCATCAACAGGTTTATTTCCTCCTGGTTTTAAGCTCGATAAAGTTATTAAAAGGAAATCCCATAGAGATATTGTAAGCATCATTATAAATGGAAGGACAGGTGTTTCTTATGGTTTTGTTGCTTATGCTGAACCACCACAATATTTTGGAGAACTAGAAATCACAAAAAATGAGTGGGAAAATCTACTATCTGTCCCAGGATTTAGCAGTAATGAAATTCGTCAAAATGACAAAGGCAGGCGTTATGCCAAAATCAAAAGATTAGAAGAATATGTGTTTAGGCAAATACCCGATATTTGGCTTGTAAGTTCTCGCTCAGGGTCTAATAAAACAGACTTAAATATTGCTGACGATGTTATCAGAATTGGTTTGAAAGAAAAACTATATCTACAATTACCTAAAGCGATTAGTTCCGAACTAGTAGACATAAAGCCTTCTTATGATATCTATGTCATGCTTGCTATCAGCCTTTCTGCCGCTTTATATACACCAGAATTAATCAAAGATGGTGCGCCAATTGTTCATTTCCACGGCTATCCAGCATTTGATTGGTTTAAACCAAATGAATACTGTGTTGGAGTTAATAATCCTTCCGTTCCTTGTGGAACTTATGAATCCGGTGTATTCAATTTTTTGGGTATTTCTAGCTTGGCTAATCAACAACCAAGTAATATATCTTTAGTTAGTTTAATAGAACCAGATCATGGTGCAAATTTCATAGCCCATGATTTGGAATATTTAGTTCAAAGATTAAAAGATGGGTGTACCCAAGGACAAATCGAACTAGGTGGAAAACATTTTACTTCTCTAAAATCTGAGATAGAAGAATGCAAAATATAACATGTATAAAAAAGTACGTAGGCTGAGTTTAGCTATCAGCCAACATTCAATACCTATTGTTTGGTTTGGCCTCGTTTAACCCAACTTACTATAGTAATTCTATAATGAGTTGTGATAATTCAAAGCTACAAAACCCCGACTTATCAAATAAGCCGGGGTTTTTATTTACGCATTTATCTCAACTTATAATAACTGTATATAGCAGCCCTATTTGATTTGTGAAAAATATAGAAAAGGAAACGAACCGCAAAGTACGCGAAGTACGCAAAGGGAAGAAAGAGATATGTAATTTTCACAAATCATTTAGGAGCGCTATATGATGAGTTGCATATGAGTTGCGATTGAGTATCTCCCTGGGATAATATGCTTATACATCAGAACTGGATAGTTAATTAAGCGATTTAAACATTGCGTTGACAGCAATAATATCATTGTTAGCAGACACTAGCTTTCGGAAAATTCTGTTTTCATATGTCTGCAATTTTAGCTGATTTTAAATTCGTTAAAATATGAATTTATATGGATTGTGCTAATAATTTATTTAGTTATCGCAGTTAATTTAAAAATTTTCAAATTTAAGCATAGATAACGATTATTAAACCATGAATAAACAACATGGTCAAACCAAAAGCTGTGCGTTGTTAATTAATCACTATTATGAACTTGATTCGCCTACTATTACGTACTTCTTCTCTTCACCTCAGTCTGGCAATACTAGCTGGTATTTTAAGCGGTGGTACTGCTGCGGGTTTAATTGCTCTAATTAATACAAAATTGAATCAAAACCAACCATCAAACACTATACTATTTTGGAGTTTTGTTGCTCTCTGTTTACTACGGCTAATTGCTAATTTTATTTCTCAAATTTTATTAATTCAAGTTTCACAAAAAGCAATTCTCAACTTGCGGATATTTTTAAGCCGTCATATTTTAGCCTCGCCTTTACGACACTTAGAAAAAATAGGCGCTCATTCTCTTTTAGCTGTTCTCGTTGAAGATATCCAAACAATCTCTAACACAATTATTATTATTCCTTTTTTATGTATTAATATTGCTATTGTAGTTGCCTGCCTAATTTATTTGAGTTGGTTATCTCAACTGATTTTCATTATAGGTATTGGCTTTATGTTTTTGGGAATATTCAGCTATTCACTACCAACAATTAAAGCCATGTCTTTTTTGAAACTGGCTCGCGAACAAGAAGATAAATTGTTTAAGCATTTCCGCACCATAACTCAAGGCACTAAGGAACTCAAACTACACCGCAAACGACGGGAAGTATTTCTCTCAGAAGACCTACATGACACTGCTCTATCATCTCGTCATCATAATGTTGTGGGTATGAGCATATTTGCTGCTGCTGCTAGTTGGGGACAAATTTTATTTTTTGTTGCTATTGGTTTGCTTTTATTCACTATACCGACTATTAACAAAATTCATCCTACTATTTTATCCGCATATGCTCTAACTATTATTTACTTAATATCACCTTTGGAGTACATTATGAGTACAATGCCTCATATAACCAGAGCGTTGATTGCTTTAAAAAAAGTAGAGTCTTTAGGCATTTTATTGGCAAATTATTCAAACGAAACTGTTGATAATACCTTACTAATATCACACAAATTTAAATGTTTAGAACTCGTAAATGTTACTCATACTTACTATCATGAACAGGAAGAAAGCAATTTTATCCTTGGGCCTATTAACTTGAAATTCCATCAAGGAGAACTGATTTTTATTCTAGGAGGTAATGGTAGCGGTAAATCTACTCTTGCTAAATTAATTACTGGTCTTTACATCTCTGAAACAGGAAATATTTATCTAGATGGTAATCCCATTACTAATCAGAATTTAGAATGGTATCGTCAGCAGTTCTCTGTAATCTTTTCTGATTTTTATCTTTTCGATCGCTTTTTAGGTTTTGATAATAATAATCTCGATTCTCAAACTCAAAAATATCTTGCCAAATTGCAACTTGACCACAAAGTTAAAGTCAAGAATGGCGTACTTTCTACCACAGACCTTTCTCAAGGACAACGCAAGCGCCTTGCTCTGCTTACTGCTTACCTTGAAGATCGTCCCATTTATATGTTTGATGAGTGGGCATCAGATCAAGATCCTGCGTTCAAGGAAATTTTTTATACCCAACTTATTTTAGAGCTAAAAAATAGAGGAAAAACTGTACTGGTTATTAGCCACGACGACCAATATTTTTACCTAGCAGATCGAATTGTCAAACTGGAATACGGCCAAGTTAACACTGAACATTTAAATAATGGAAAAGAGCAAATTAATGTTTTTGAATAATTTACTCAAAGTATCTGATGAATCCAGAAAATTTTCCCAAGAAAAAATTGCATTACGGGAAAGACAAAATAGAACCTTAAGTGCAGATGTAAAATCTGTTCTGTATTATAGAGATTGGATTCAGGCTCAAACTAACCATACTTTCGATAAAACCCGAATATTAGGAATAGTTGCAGCCACTAAAGGAGCCGAAAATTATTTACCTTATACTATCCCTAAAATCATTCAACAAATCTCAGAAATAGGGATGAAGGCTGATATAGTCATTGGTTTAAATCATGGCTTTGAATGTCCTGCTGTTATCGACCGTTTTACATTGTTGCAAAATACTCAAATCATTCATCTATATACTCAAGAAAAGTTAGCAAACAATATCCCAGCACCAATATTTGACAATATAATGTGCCAAGGTAAACCATATTGTTTAACTAACACTGACGTTTACAAATACAGACATAGAATATTTGTTGTCCATCAAAAACAGGGGCAATACTCAGCAGGAAAAATTCGAGTTTTGGGAGACATTTATGGTTCATTACTACTTAAGAGTATTGAACATGGATGGATACCACCTGCCCTTTTAATAACTTTTGATGCTGAGTCTCAGTTTTTAGTAGCACGCAATTATTCAGTTATAGATCTAGAATCTAATGGCTTAAAATTAATAATAAACCAATTCCTAAATTCCCCGGAAATCGATATTTTAGGTACAAAAAATAAGTTCGCAGTTTACCAAAAAGCAATAGTAGATGGAATTGAAGTTTTACTGCCTGATTTTAGTGAAGAACTGCCTCCTATCCAATGGTTTATAGATATTGTTCATGGTAGATTCAGTAGCTTTGAGTGTAAATGGGGAGGAGGCACATTTGGTAAAACTGATGTGATAGTTAGTTTGTTAGTACTAATTTCTATAAATTATCCAGGCATTAGAACTGAGGATACTCAACTCACAATCTTAAGCAAGTATGCAGGCTTTATAGGTGACATATTTTTAGATGTGATTTCTACAAATAGAACTCCCAGTATCGCAGATATGACAATGGAACACCCACAAAAAAAAGCTTGGATAGAACAAATTTATAGATGGTTAACTTCTGTTGAGTCATTAAAATTACTTTATGGAGAACATAATATTAATATGTTGGTAAATATCGGTTTTCCTTGGTTTACATTGGCTCATCCAATTACATTTTTGAAGCTGGTAATGGGAAATAAAAGTATTAATTTACCTACTATTTTTAATAAAATAAAATTATTGTTTTTTAGCTTTTTATACTATCATAATATCCAAAAGCATAGTACTAAAAATCCTGATATTTTACAAGGTGATAAAGCAAAAGCTTTTTGGTGAAACTATTATATTTAGTAAAAAATATGCTATATGCTTGTAGCTAATTTAGTTTAATTTACTCAGCTATTACAGTAAAAATACTGTGAAAAAACTAATAAAAATCAATGCTTTCTAAAAAAAGCTTTTATCTCAAGCTGAATGTTTTGTTTGACTTTAAATAGTGTGACAGTAATAGATTCAAATTTAAGGTGTTTACCATGACAAATTTAGCTGCTAAAACAATACTTTTGACAGGTGCATCACGCGGTTTAGGAGTATACATTGCTCGTGCTCTAGCCAGAGAACAAGCAACTGTGGTTTGCGTTTCTCGTTTTAAATCAGGATTAGATGTAACATGCGCTCAAATAAAAGCTTTGGGTGGGAAAGGAATAAGTATTCCCTTTGATATTAAAAATGTGACAGAATTATCAACTCTTAAACAGCAAATTAATAAAGTTGTTGGGCCAGTAGACATTATAATTAATAATGCTGCCATAGAAATTTACCGAGATTTTGTTGATTATTCTCTAGAGGATCTCCAGTCAATATTGACAATTAATCTACTCGCTGCTGCTGAATTAACTCGTTTGTTTCTACCAAGCATGTTGGAGCGCCGTAGCGGTCACATTGTTAATATTGCTTCTCTAGCTGGTAAAAAGGGAGTCCCTTACAACAGCATTTATTCTGCAAGTAAAGCTGGTTTGATTATGTGGACTGATGCTATGCGGCAAGAATTAGCTGGTACTAATACTAATATCTCGGTAATCTGTCCGGGATATATCTCCGAAACTGGTATGACTGTTAATAGCCGGATACCTGCTCCTTGGCTAGCAGGCACATCTACACCGATAGATGTAGCAAATGCAGTGATTAAAGCTATCAAACAAAACAAAGCAGAGATAATAGTTAATCAAAATCTGCTAACAGCAAATATGGCTAAACTAATGTTTGCTATTGGGCAATTTTATCCAGAAATTATGGATCGACTTTACCATTGCTTGGACATAGTTAAACTGAACCGCAAGCGTGCAAATGCCAATATTTTTGCCACAGATTGTAGCGCTGCATCAGTTCATCATTATGGAATATATCAGAAAAGAAGTTAAGTCGTTTGAAGAATTGATTTAAAGTTAGATGAAGAAATTTACACTAATGTTTAAATTCGCTCGGATATTTCTGGCTATCTTAATCTGTAATAGCGATCGCTCTGTTAATAGATAAACGCAGATCGCATACCTGGTATAAGAAAAGCGATCGCTATTCACTATCGATCTATCAAAAATCTCATTTCAATAAGAAACATATAACTTTCTGCACTCCTACTAACAGAGGATATTAGCTAATGTATTTTACTGAAGAACCAATTACCATTTTTACTGTACCTAAAGCCTTTAAAGGACATATTGGTATTATTCAAAAAAATGCAATCAAGAGTTGGAAATTACTTTCTCCTCAACCGCAAATACTCTTGTTTGGTAACGAGGAAGGTATCGATGAAATTTCTGAAAATTTAGATGTCATTCACGTGCCAAATATTCAATTAAATGAATATGGTACTCCTTTGTTAGATGGTATATTTCGACAAGCGCATGAACTTGCTAAAGGTTCTATTTTGAGCTATATAAATACCGATATTATTCTATTCAATAATTTTTTATTAGCTGTCAAGCAATTACAAACCGCATCTTTTGATCGCTTTGTCATGACTGGACAGCGTACTGATGTGAATATTACAGAACCGCTGAACTTTGACATACCTGGTTGGGACAGTAAGCTTCGTAACTTTGTTTTAAAACACGGAACATTAGCGTCAATTGTATGTATGGATTATTTTGTATTTCCTAAGCCACTCTATGCTGAAATTCCATCTTTTGCTGTTGGAAGAGGTCATTGGGATCATTGGATGGTTTATCATGCCCGTCAATTAGGAATGCCGATTGTTGATGCCACAGATGTAGTTACAGCCATACATCAGAATCATAACTATACTCACTTACCAGGTGGTCGGGGTGTAGCCTATGTCAAGGGTGACGAAGCTAAACAGAATGCTAAATTAGCAGGAGATGTGCATATGGCTAATGGATTTGTTGCAACTTTGAAGCTAACACCTTGGGGACTGAAAAAGCGTAATTCTTTATCTGCTCTTTTCTCATTTATGGTTGACATGCCTCGTTTTGCTAAGTTGATTAAAGATATTAGTTTTAATACTAAATATAATGTATAAAACTTCAATTTTTTTGCGCTGCGTTTGCTAGCAATTAAGCAATAATTTTACCAACTGCGATTTTTCAATTTTAATATAATTCAATAGCTAAGCGTCAAATATAGCTAGAAAACGGCTATTGCATTCACGAACAACTAAACACTAAACCCATAATTGAAGGATTTGATTTATGAATATTAATTTTTATCAAAATTTAGTTCCAGTATATTTGCGCCTCAAATATGCAAACATCAAAAGTAAGTTTTTTTCCATGAATTTACCAGCAGTTGAAATGGAAAAAGTCAACCTTCATTTAGGATGTGGTTTTGTTATACATCCTAAATTTGTTAACGTTGATCTTTTAGCGGCACCTCATATTCATTATCAAATCTCAATCGATAAACTATCTCCTTTTGAAGACAATAGTGTCAACCTCATATACGCTTCACACTGTTTGGAACATTTTCCCCATGCTAAAGTTCCTAAAGTTTTATCTGAATGGTTTCGCGTGCTGAAAAAAGGTGGTATCTTACGTTTATCTGTTCCTGATTTTGATTTATTGCTAAACATTTACAGAACAAACGGAAATAACATTGATACGATTTTAGCCATTTTAATGGGAGGTCAGGATTATGAACATAACTTTCATATGACAACATTCACTAATTCTAGTGCAGAAAAATTGCTAAAAAGAGTAGGATTTAAAGAAATTCGACAATGGCAACCAAATTCTTGTGAAATGACTACCTTTAATGATTATTCTATATATCAACATTTCGTTGCAGGTAAATTTTATCCTGTGAGCCTTAATATTGAAGCAGTAAAATAAGAGATAAAATCTTATTTTAGGTGCGATAATTATTCTAGATAATTAACATTGAGACAATTTACAATACTCCTAAATTGTCTCAATGTTAATTATGTTTAAAATATAGATAACATCTTAAAATATTCAGGTTTATGAAATAAACTATCGCTATTAAAAATTTACAAGCGGTTAAAAAGAGAGTTTATTATGCCTTGTCAAGCAATTTTATTAATCAGAATTGTATGAATATAAACTTTACTTTCGTTACATGGAGTTTTGTATTCGCTGCTAGCATCAATAGTTGCATTGGGAATTTGTTATTGAAGCGATCGCGTCTTGAAGCCCCCGATCCTGGTTTAGTATCATTGCTATTGTCCCCTTGGTTTATCAGCGGACTGGTTTTTTATAGCATAAACGTTGTGCTATTTGGCAAAGCATTAGATAAATTACCAGTTTCAACAGCTTACCCTGTCTTCGCTGGGTTGGGATTTGGCCTGATTGCTATTACTGGAAGTTGGTTTTTTGGAGAACGCCTTGCCCTCAATCAATACCTTGGACTAGGAATAATTTTAATTGGCATCATTGTGATGTCACGTTCTTAATTCATTAATCTCAATTTGTAATAATTACAAGCGGTATAACCTCGACTTATTACCAGGAGTCGGGGATTTTGTTTTTCATTAATCATTCTGGATTACTTGCTATATATAAATGGTTGATTTCAGAAGATTTACGGTAACAATCACTAAAGCGATCGCGGTATTTTAATTTAAATAAATCTTAAGTTTTCAGGTTAAAAACTTTACAAAGATGAACAAACAAGAATGGATGTAGAAGCCACAGCCAACGTCCAAGCGTACTCAAGCCTAGCCTACAGCTTGTGCTTGATACTACAGCAATAGTATGACCAGCGCTGAATGTTTTCTCTTTTAGAATGTGAGAAGCCGCACTCTATGCGTCTTTGCGTCTACGAAGCTAGGCAGAAAATCTCTTTTCTCACACTCTGGCTTCGATGGAGAATTGAGCAGTATATGGGTTTTAATCGTGGAATTTTTAAATAGCTTTTTCTCTGTTAACCAGTTTATTCCTCACGGACATTGCTACCTCTGGAAACCAGGACTGGTATGGTTGCATTTACTTTCAGATGTGTTAACTGGACTTGCTTATTATTCAATTCCAGTAATGTTAATCTATTTTGTTCGCAAACGACGAGATGTGCCTTTTGACTGGATATTCCTAATGTTCAGCACATTTATTGTTGCTTGCGGAACAACTCATTTAATGGATGTGTGGACGCTTTGGTATCCTACTTATTGGGTATCAGGGTTAATTAAAGCTATTACCGCTTTTGTATCCGTAGTTACCGCATTAGAGCTTGTGCCATTGATACCCCAGGCATTAGCTTTACCGAGTCCCGCTCAACTAGAGGCGGCCAACTGCCAACTGGCAAAGGAAATTGCTGAGCGTAAACGCACTGAGGAAATTTTAAGAGAAAGCGAGCAACGCTGGCAATTAGCTTTACGTGGTAATAATGATGGAATTTGGGACTGGAATCTTAAAACTAATGAAGTTTTCTTCTCCACTCGCTGGAAGGAAATGCTCGGTTATCAAGACCACGAAATTTCTAATCATTTAGATGAAATGTTGACACGAGTGCATCCCGACGATCTCGATTGGGTAACACAAGCAGTTCAAGATCACTTTGCGAAGAAAACACCTTTTTACATTACCGAGCATCGAGTTTTATGTAAAGACGGCAGTTACAAATGGATTTTAAATCGAGGTCAAGGACTGTGGGATGAAAACGGTAATGTAGTACGGATGGCAGGCTCACATACGGATATAACTGAGCGCAAGCAAGCAGAGGAGGCACTCAGTAGTCTACTTAATCAACTAGAAAGCATAGTTGAGGAACGGACAGCAGAGTTGACAAGAATTAATCAATCATTACAGGCAGAAATTACTGGGCGGCAACAAATGGAAGCAGCTTTGCGGGAAAGCGAACAGCAATTCCGCTCTGCATTTCATCAAGCTGCTGTCGGCATTGCTCATGTGGCAATAAATGGAAGATGGTTATTAGTTAATCAGAGGCTTTGTGATATTCTTGGTTACACACTCGAAGAACTAGAATTACTAACTTTTCAAGATATTACCCATCCAGAAGATCTTGAAGCTGACCTGCAATATGTTGAGCATATTTTAGCAGATCGCATTCAAACTTACTCAATGGAAAAACGTTATTTTCGCAAAGATAATTCCATTGTTTGGGTTAATGTCACTGTATCTTTAATCCGGGAATCTAGCACAGAGCCAAAGTATTTTATTGGTGTAATCGAAGATATTAGCGATCGCAAGCATTCACAAGAGCAAATCAAAGCATCACTTTTAGAAAAAGAGGTGTTATTAAAAGAAATTTACCATCGGGTGAAAAACAATTTACAAGTGATTTCCAGTTTGCTAAATTTGCAATCTGGGTATATCAAAGACAAAGACGATTTGGTTATATTCCAACAAAGCCAGCAGCGAATTGCATCAATAGCTCTGATTCACGAAAAATTATATCAATCCCAAGACTTGGCAAGGATTAATTTTAGGGAATATACTCAAGATTTAGTAGTAAGTCTATTAACTGCATACGAAGTCAATGAAGACGCGATCGCCGTGACAATAAATATTGAGGAGGATGTTTTACTAGGTTTAGATACAGCTATTCCTTGTAGCTTAATTATCCATGAACTTGTATCTAACTCCTTAAAATATGCATTTCCCGCAGGTAGAAATGGTTCAATTAATATTGAACTTCATCGAATTGATGATAATAATTTTATCCTGAGAGTTAGCGATGACGGTGTTGGTTTACCTTCAGACTTTGATTTAAAAAAAATAGCATCACTAGGTTTGCAGTTAGTCGATGCTCTCACCTATCAATTAGCAGGAACTATCAATATCAAAGGTGAGAATGGAGTAGAATGCCGATTAATATTTCCATTTATACAAGTATAAAAAATATAAAATATGACAAACGCCAAGATTTTAGTTGTAGAAGATGAAGCTATTGTTGCAAAAGATTTACAGTATCGATTAAAAAAATTTGGTTATACTGTTCCTGCCATAGCTTCTTCTGGGGAAGAAGCTATTAATAAAGCAATAGAAACCTCGCCCGATTTGGTGCTAATGGATATTAGACTAAAAGGAAATATGGACGGGATAGAAGCTGCTCAAGAAATATCTAGAGAGTTGGATATTCCAATAATTTATTTGACTGCTTATGCAGATGATACCACATTACAAAGAGCTAAGATAACCGAGCCTTTTGGATACTTACTCAAACCTTTTAAAGAAAAGGAACTACATACTAATATTGAAATAACTTTGGTTAAACACGGTTTAGAAAAGCAATTGAAAGCAAATAAAAAATGGTTGGATGCACTTTTAAAAAGCATCAGCGATGGTGTAATTGCTAGCGATTTGCAAGAATTAGTCACTTTTATGAATCCAGTGGCTGAAAATTTGACTGGATGGAAACAGGAAGAAGCTTTTGGTAGAAATTCATCAGAAGTATTTAATATTGCCAATGCACAAACTCATCACCCTATTGAAAATCCGCTTGTAAAAGTACTTCAAGATGGTAATATTTTCAATCTACCAACAGAAACAATTTTGATTGCGAAAGATGGCGCAGAAATACCAATTGATGATAGTGCTGCACCAATTAAAGATGACAAAGATAAAATTACCGGTGCTGTGTTAATATTTCGAGATATTACTGAGCGCAAAAGAGCTATGGAAGCGCATCAAAGACAAATTGAGCAAGAGAAACTTGTGAGCCAATTAGAGGAGATAAATGAACTCAAAAATGACTTCTTGAGTTTAGTTTCTCATGAATTGCGATCGCCTCTGAGTAATATCAAAGTCATGATCCAAATGTTACAGACTTCTCGCGATACGCAGGAAAATCAGCACTATCTAGAACTCATGGATGCCGAGTGCGATCGCGAGCTAGAATTAATCAACGATTTACTAGACTTACAACGCCTAGAAAGCTCATCCTATCCCCTAATTACACCTGATGCGCTGTTCTTACAACAGTGGCTATCTTGGGTAATTGAGCCATTTCAAATCCGTATTCAAGAACATCAGCAAACTCTACAGATAAATCTTCCTACAAATCTCCCGCCATTGTCCTCAGACGGCACTAGTTTAGAACGAATCTTGGGAGAATTACTCAATAATGCCTGTAAATACACACCTGCGGGTGGTGAAATTATCCTCAGTGTAGGTCACAATTCTTCAGAAATACCCCCAAGAACTATTATTAGTATTAGTAACTCAACAGAAATTCCAGCAACAGAATTACCACGAATTTTTGAGAAATTTTATCGCCTTCCTCATGCAGACATCTGGAATCAAGGTGGCTCAGGATTAGGCCTACCCATAGTACAGAAGTTAGTCGAACAATTGCAAGGAACCATTCAAGTAGAAAGCAGCAATGGATGGACGACATTCACCCTAACATTACCTGATTTATAGTTTGTTGGCTTCTATCAGTTCCAAAAGCTGAGATAATTAGAATTCAGAATTCAGGAATCAGAATAAGAAAGTAAGGTTTAGAAGCTCAACACTTTCTTAAAAATTTTTCATGTTTATTATTCTGGAATTTATACAGAATACTTCGTGAATTATGGCTCTTGAATTCTTTATTCTGAAGCAACTAATTAAATAGAAAAAATGTCATTAACTATATCTTCCGCACCACAAGGCTTTAGCGCATTTATTACTAACTTGGGAATTCGAGATACAACAGATGATTTTGTCTTGATTAAATCAGAAGTTCCTTGTGTTGCTGATGGAGTTTTCACTCAAAGCCTTTTCGCTGGGCCGAGTGTTACTATTAGCCGCGAGAATTTAAAAGATTCACAAGCACAAGCAATTGTCGTCATATCTAAAAATGCGAATGTTGCTAATGGTTCTGTTGGTATTGCTGACGCCAAAGAGGTTTTACAATTAGTTGCAGCTGAAACTGGAATTGCTGCACATAATATTGTCATAGCTTCTACAGGTGTGATTGGTAGACGTTACCCCATTGAAAAAATCCGCACCGGTTTATCAGGATTCGGAAAAAAATTAACTGCTGCTGATTTTCATGCCGCAGCCCGTGGTATTATGACCACCGATACAGTAGCGAAATTAGCTACACGTCAAATCGGAAATGCAAACCTAGTAGGAATTGCCAAAGGTGTCGGTATGATTGAACCGAATATGGCTACCCTCCTAACTTTCTTTTTTACTGATGCTGCTATTGAAGCAAATAGTTTGCGTTCGATTTTTCGCTCTACTATTGATAAAACATTTAATTGTCTGAGTGTAGACACTGACACTTCTACGAGTGACTCCGCCGTAATTTTAGCAAATGGTTTAGCAGGCGAAGTTCCAGAAGCAGATTTTGCTAATGCATTGCAAGAAGTTGCACATGAATTAGTACTCAAAATTGCCCAAGATGCAGAAGGCGCTACTAAGATTATTCAGGTAACTGTGGATTCTGCTATTAACTATGCACAAGCTAAAAAAGTAGCTAAAGCAATTGTCAATTCACCATTAGTCAAAACCGCCGTCTATGGAGCAGATCCCAACTGGGGAAGGGTTGCTATGGCTATAGGTAAATGTGAAGACGAACAACAAATAAATCCCGAACGAGTTGTTATCAGCTTTGACAATGTGAGAGTTTATCCTGATAGTTTAACCGCAGAAAATCTGGAACAGCTGCGGCAAATTATGTCCAAAGACAAAGTAGATATTCATGTTAGCCTGAATATTGGCGAAGCTTCTGCAACTGTGTGGGGTTGCGATCTTTCGGAAGGTTACATAGAAATTAACGGCAAATACTCAACTTGATTATATTAGCTCCGCACAGATAATACAGTTTCACTTTAAAAGTCATATATAGGGCGGGGGGGAGAGAATTAAAGACTAATCATTTGTATCAAGATCCCTTTGTAGGGGCGCACAGCTGTGCGCCCCTATGTTGTACCTGATGTAAATGGAAACTGGTATATGAATTCAGAATTCAAAATTGTAAATTCTTACTAGTAACTATCGCTTCATCCTTACTTAATTTAAAGTACAACATCGATCGCTATAACGTACCTGGCCAAAAGACGAAAGGTTATAAGTGTCGCACTGGCTACATCAAAAGCTTCCTATTTACCAATTACTTGCTAAAATCAATTGACACAGGTAGTCTTTGTGTATTATAGTGTAATACATATAATATGAGTTACATTAAGAAGACTTGCTAGCCAGTACAGCACGGTGAAAATAAACTTAACATTTGTACGCAATTAGTTGATATTACGAGAGAATTTTTTCAAAATCTCCTAGTTCGGCACAAAATAACTCAATAACGCTACATAACTAGATAAATATGGATTTTGACTATTATAGAAGTAATGATGGCAGCCCTGCGAATAATACTCGTCAAAGCTTACTTGCTAGCGGTTGGCGGCCGTTTCACCGAGAATTAGACTGGGGTTTTTTATGGCATTTATTATCTAATGACTCACGGGAATTAAGCCAAAAAAGTTTGAATTTAGCAAGTAATGTCGCTGATATTTTAGGACGACATAATTATGCTTGGTGGGCAAATTTATTAAATGTTGTTTCTGATAATACGCGTTACGAAATTGAAAAGTTTTGGAATTACATCACACCAGATCCTCAATCACCAGATCATCGTTACAAAGATGTTTTGAGTACGGAAACACCGATAGTTCAATTTGTCAGTCGCAGTAGCATTCCCATTGATTATGTTCTGAATCGATTGCAAGAAATTACTGTATTGCGTGTTTTACATTTGTTAGCTCGTCCTGACATTATTACCCAATATTACTCAGAAAGAGATTTTTACTTTCCTGTAGAAAAGTTTTTTAGTTGGGAACGGTTAGATGTCATCAATACTGTTTATGCTTACTGGTCTGAATATGACGTTTGGTTGCAAATCGATCCTTACGATCGCGGACGACGACAATATACTTTAATGGCGAGAAACTTAGCGCCATTAATTAACAAAGCAACTTACGACTTAGCAGTAATGCTGAGTGGATATCAAAGTCGTGTAGGCAAAGTTCACAGTCAATTTCCCATTCGTACATTTGGGGCAGATATCCAAAACTTTACTGATTCTGTCCAGCAAGCAATTCTCAATCAAAATCAGTTAGCGGTTGTTGTACATGGAGAACCTGGGACTGGTAAAACAGCTTGGACACAAGCAGTAGCAAAAGAAATTCTCGTACCCTTGGGTTTTGTAATTTTCATTTTAGATCATGATGCGATCGCCAACTTTGTCCCACCCACTTACTTAGAACGGATTTGTATTGTCATTAACGAAGCTGATAATTTAGCGCAAAATCGTGCATCTGAAGTAGCGCAATACAATAACAAAACCGAACACATTCTGAGTTTACTGGATGGTACTTTATATCAGAGTGTAATTGATGACTCTGGTATTCAAATGCAGCAAAGGTTAGTTGTTTTAATGACTTGCAACACAACTGAAAGATTAGATCCAGCTATGTTACGGAAAGGTAGGGTGGATTTAATGTGTGAGTTTACGCAACTATTTGTGTAAATTCATTTTTTACACCTTAGATCCCCGACTTCTTAAAGAAGTCGGGGATCTTGTTTATATAGATACATATTTTTATATTTGATAATAATATACTCGTTTGGATCTTACTACACTTCAATTAATTAACTCAAATTTGCAATTTTAATGAATACAACATCAAAAACTCAACACCAAAAAACTGCTTTGATTACTGGAGCAGCTAGTGGAATAGGCTACCAATTTACCCAGATTTTTGCCCGCCATAATTATAATCTTGTTTTAGTAGATAAGAACGAACAAAAACTTACTGAAATTGCAGAAGAATTGCCTAAGGAATTTAATATTTTTGTCAAAACTTTTGCTAAGGATTTATCGATACCAACATCACCAGAAGAAATTTTTACAGAACTACAGCAAGCATCCATCAAAATTGATGTACTGATTAACAATGCTGGTTTTGGTACTTACGGAACATTTAGTGAAACAGACCTTACCACTGAACTAAAAATGTTACAGGTAAATATAGTGAGTCTGACTCATTTAACTAAATTATTCCTCAAAGATATGCTCGAACAGGATTATGGAAAAATATTAAACGTTGCCTCAGCTGCTGCTTTTCAACCGGGGCCTCTCATGGCAGTTTATTTCGCCACTAAAGCTTATGTATTATCATTTTCAGAAGCGATCGCTAATGAATTAGAAGGTACAGGTGTCAGCGTGACTGTTCTTTGTCCGGGGCCTACAGCCTCGGAATTTCAACAAACAGCTGCAATGGAAGACTCGAAAATTGCCAGCGTTAACAGAATGATGAAAACAGAAACCGTTGCCAGTATCGGCTATCGTGGTTTAATGACAAACAAAACTGTTGTTATTCCTGGGATGAGAAATAAGATTTTAACTCAAAGCGTCAGATTTACACCCAGAAATTTAGTTACAAAAGTTGTCAGAAGTATGCACGAACTGAAAAAGAACAAGTAGCTTGATATCTCAAAATTTTTGATGATGCAATAAAGATTCGCGTCACCCATCCGCGAATCTTTAATTTTTTCCATCTTAAATAATATATTGATATAAAAGTTTTCAAAATTTAAAATATTTGATTTTTTCTGGAATTGATAGTAGAGGTCTTGTAGCTAAACACGAGTGTGAGGATTTGCAAACCAAAACTTACCAGGGAAATAAATAGTTGTGAAAATTCAACAATTGATTACAGAAGCACTTAATCTACCGAATAATGCGATCGCCTATCATATCAGTCAGGAATTAGCAGCAATTTATCCGCATAAAGGACTGGTAGAAGGGAGCGATCCTACATTTAATTTAGAGAAGTTTGCTAAGGTAAACCTTTGTACTCTTCAAAATAATATCTTTATCCATAACCAGATTACGACTAGCTGGGATGGAATGGAGGAAGAAATTTACAATCATACCGAAAATGCCAGTTTTGAAGTTATATGGCAAGGTTACAAACTCGATATCCTATTAATGAGTTGGCAAGAAGGTTATTGTAAAACTCGATATTACTGGATTTTGGCTGATAATAAAGAAATAGCTGAAAATTTTTTTGTTGATGTTTGTGATTGGAATTCCGAAATCCGTGATGAAGTTTTAGTCTTTGAAGATGGTTATTGGGAAAAAAACCAAGATTTATTTCAATCCATTAAGGGTGCGACTTTTGATAATCTGATTTTACAGGGTAACCTCAAGCAAGATATTCAAGATGACCTGAATACATTCTTTGCATCCCGCGAAACTTACGCAGCTTATGGTGTACCTTGGAAACGGGGTATTTTATTCATTGGTTCGCCGGGAAATGGCAAAACCCATACAGTAAAAGCATTGATTAATCAAATGCAACAACCTTGCTTGTATGTGAAAAGCTTTAAGTCTGAGTATGACACTGATAGCGAAAATATTCGCAAAGTATTCAAACAAGCTAGGCAATCAGCACCTTGTATTTTGGTACTAGAAGATATCGATTCTCTGTTGACTGATGAAAATCGCTCTTTCTTTTTAAATGAATTGGATGGCTTTGCTTTGAACGAAGGAATCATCACCATTGCAACTACAAATCATCCAGAACGTTTAGATTCAGCAATTAGCGATCGCCCCAGTCGCTTTGACCGCAAATATCACTTTGAATTACCAGATATCGAAGTTAGACAAGCTTACATAGCATTATGGAATCAGAAATTAAAAACTGTAATGCAGTTGTCTGACGAAGCTATAAATCATATAGTTACACTGACAGATGGCTTTTCTTTTGCATATCTAAAAGAACTATTTCTCTCATCAATGATTCGCTGGATGGGAACTCTAGAAACAGGGGCAATGGAGAAAATTATGCTATCTCAAGTTGCAGTTTTGCGAGAACAAATGAGCAGCACAACTATTACTAGTGAAGCCTCAGAAGATTAGAATGAAAGTTTATCAATTTGAAAATGCTAGGGAATTTTATGCCAGGGTCAAAGACTACTTACTGAATCAGGAAGGGCTACATAACTTACTGTTGGGAATTAGCCATACCTTGATTGAAAACCCCGAACGCTTCGACGAAAAGCCTTATTTGGCAACAGTGGAAGAAAATGGAGATATTGTAGCTGTAGCGATGAGAACACCACCTAGACTATTGCTACTCTCACAAATTAAAGATTTCCAAGCAGTAGAATTACTCGCCCAAGATTTATCTATCTCCTACCCATCACTACCAGGAGTAAATGCTCCTACAAATGAAGCACAAGCCTTTATTCTGGCGTGGCATTCGCTGACTGGTCAATCCTACCAGTTAAAACTAGCCTTGCGTATCTTCCAATTAGAAAAACTAAAACCAATTTCTCAAGTTGCAGGTTATTTACGTCTATCTACAGACAAAGACCGAGAACTTTTGAAAAATTGGTATGAAAGCTTTTCTTTAGAAGCTTTGGGCGAGATTGAATCAAATGCAGAACGCTGGGTTCAACGAGTTTTGCACCAAGGTACTGCTTACCTTTGGCAGGATGAAGTACCAGTTTCAATAGCTTGTCATGTTGGAAACACGCCCAATGGTGCGCGGATTAGTATAGTTTACACACCGCCAGAGTATCGCCGTAGAGGCTACGCTAGCGCTTGTGTGGCAGCTTTGAGTCAGACTTTACTAAATCGGGGAAATAAATTCTGCTTTTTATTCACAGATTTGGCAAATCCAACATCCAATCATATATATCAAGAAATTGGTTACCAGCCAGTGAGTGATTGGCATAATTACTCGTTTGTCTGAGAATAAAGAGCAACAATCTTTAACACTACCGTCGATGTCTGAATATAGCTTAGTTAGCATAACCGATGTCCAAGCAGCACAAGCGCAACTTTTGGGAATTGCCCACCGCACACCCGTGCTAACTTCTAGAATTGTTAACGATCGCACTCATAGCCAAGTGTTTTTTAAGTGCGAAAATTTTCAACGCACCGGTTCATTTAAATTTCGAGGTGCATACAACGCCTTAGCGCAACTATCGCCAGCACAAAAACAAACAGGCGTTCTCGCTTATTCATCGGGAAATCATGCCCAAGCCATCGCCTTAGCTGGACAACTATTAAATATCCCCGCTACTATTGTCATGCCTGACGATGCACCCATCGTCAAACAAACTGCCACTCGCAGTTATGGTGCAGAGGTAATTTTATACGATCGCCAAACAACAAACCGAGAAGAATTAGCCCAAAATTTAGCAAGCGATCGCCATCTCACACTCATTCCGCCTTACAATCATCCCCATGTAGTTGCAGGACAAGGTACAGCAGCTTTAGAACTGATTCAAGAAGTTGGCGAATTGGATTTGTTATTAGTTTGTTGTGGTGGTGGTGGCTTAATTTCCGGTAGTGCGATCGCTACCAAAGCACTTTTACCTGATTGTAAAGTAATCGGTGTAGAACCGGCACTTGCCGACGATGCTACCCGTTCCTTTCATAGCAAAACCCTGCAAACTGTCAAAAATCCCAACACCATCGCTGACGGCGCTCGCACTCCTAGCCTTGGTCAAATTACTTTTCCCTTAGTTCTGCGCTACGTCGATGATATGGTGACGGTATCTGAAGAAGCGATCGTTCGCACCATGTTTTTCTTATGGGAACGTCTGAAAATCGTTGTCGAACCCACTGGAGTACTCGCCGCCGCCGCCTTACTCGAAGGTGTGGTAACAGCACCACAAGCCAAGATTGGTGTCATCATCAGCGGTGGAAATGTAGATTTGGCACAAGTTGGTAAAAATTTAATCTATCGAACCGCAGAGTGAATTCTGAATTCTCTCCAAGAATTTGCCCAAAAATAGTAAATCAGAGATTTTTGCTAAAATTGTTTACATATGTTAACATTTTGTCCTTAATTTTAGGTGCAATTACTCAATATGACCCTTATGAAGGCTGTTCTCAAGGATTCAGAGCAAGTAACTCGGTTCTTTTCTCACCTTCAATTTGATGGAAATAAACTCAATCATCAACCAGGTAGTGTATTGGGAAGTACAGCGCTGATTGCGGGAACCACGGTGGGGGCTGGAATTCTCGCCCTACCAGCTGTCACCCTACCATCAGGAATTTTGCCATCGACATTTGGGTTGGTTGCTGTTTGGCTCTACGCTTTAATTTCAGGCTTGTTGATTGCAGAGGTGACTTTAAACACCATGCGTCTAGAAGGCCGTCCGAGTATAGGTTTATTAGGAGTTGTTGAAAAGACCCTTGGGAAGGTGGGAGCGCGAGTTGCTAGCAGCGCATATTTATTTATGCACTACGCTCTGTTGGTAGCATACATTACCCAAGGCGGAGAGATTTTAGGAACTGCGATCGCAAATCTTTGGGGCGTGCAGAACTTATTGCCTGCATGGGTGGGTACAACGGCTTTCACGCTCATTTTTGGTGGTGTAATGTATGTTGGGCGAGAAAAGTTTATTGAGAAATTAAACAGCGCCTTTGTGGCAATTGTTATTGTTTCTTTCTTCGGACTTTTATTACTAGCAGGAGGACAAGTTAAGAGTAGCCAATTCTTAACTCAAAACTGGAGTGCCCTCGGTAGCGCAGTTTCAGTTATGTGTGTAGCAATGTTTTATCAAAACATTGTACCTGTGGTTGTGACGCAACTTGAAGGAGATGTCCGCAAAATTCGTCGATCTATCTTCATTGGTTCGTTGATTCCCCTAATCATGTTCTTGGCGTGGAATGCTGTAATTTTGGCCAGCGTCAGTCCTGATATGCTAGATAACACATCTGTCGGCAAAACTGTTTTTGACCCACTACAAATTTTGCGATCCGGTGGTGCAGGAGAATGGTTAGGAGTGCTAGTATCGGTGTTTTCGGAGTTTGCGATCGTTACATCATTTATTGGATTTGTATACGGATTATTGGATCTGTTCAAAGATATTTTTTTCATTGCACAGGGCAAAGTATCTACTCGCCTACCCCTCTATTCGCTAGTTCTTTTCCCTCCAATGACTCTCGGTACCCTCAATCCCAGCATCTTCTTTACTGCCCTAGATTACACAGGAACATTCAGCACCTCAGTTTTGGCTGGAATCATCCCAGCGCTAATGACTTGGAAGCAACGTCAAGAACAAAAAAACTCGAATAGCATCCATCAACCACTCGTTCCTGGCGGTAAGTTGACACTGATTGCGATGATTGCAGTGGCATTAGTCCTGATGATTAGACAAATTATGTCAATTTACACAAATTAAAACTACCAAACAAAACTTTGATGTAGTATATACATATAAAATTTGTAGTATTGATAATCCCAACCACAATCCAATGAGTGATTCTCGGCTCATCAAAATCAGCAAATATCTCAGCAAATATCTGCGACACACACCAGATGCTATTGGAATTGAACTTGCCCCTGGTGGTTGGGTTGCTGTTGATAAACTACTTACAGCTTGCGCTAAAAATAAATTTCCTATTAGCCGTCAGGAATTACAGTTAGTAGTTGAATCTAGCGATAAACAACGCTTTTCTTTTGACTCTACAGGTACTTTAATTCGTGCTAACCAAGGACATAGTACACAAGTTGATTTACAATTGCAACCTATTGCTCCTCCAGACCAGCTTTATCACGGTACAGGACACAAATCTGTAGAGTCAATTCTAGAAACAGGACTTCGGAAAATGTCGCGTCACCATGTCCATTTATCTAAGGATATTGCTACAGCACAAATTGTTGGTGCAAGACATGGGAAAGCAGTAGTTTTTCTTGTAGATGCTGCGGCAATGCATGAGGCGGGTTATATCTTTTATTGTTCTGAGAATGGTGTTTGGTTAGTGGATAGCGTACCACCAGAATATCTCCAAAAAATTTGAATGTGAGAAAAATTCAATCTATATGAATAAATATAAATTTGATGTAGTGGGCTGACACAGATAATTTGGTGCATTAGCAAAAATCAAAAACGTTGGTTTCTATCAATACCTCAAAAATCTATTACATCATTTTAGCCTTGATACGCTAGTAACGCACCAGTTAACGATTTAGCTGCGTTAGGCTACGCCATAACACAACGCCAGTTGCACTCAACGAGGGAACCTCCGCAACGCACTGGCTCCCCTACAGATACTGAGATTTTTTCACCAAATCAAATCGGACTCCTATATAGCAATTATGTAAGAAAATATTGTCAAAATTAGCAAGCGGTAAAATATTTACTGCCTTGCATCCCGCAGTTTGATAAAGTGTATTAATTTTTCTTGGGGTTGAATACCTATATCTTATGGTAGAAGGAAAACAGTATTGTAATTTCTAAGCTAGTTATTAACTTTTTTGATGGATTAATTTATGCTGAACATCATTGCTTGGATAATTCTAGGTTTGATAGCTGGAGCCATAGCAAAAGCTATCTATCCCGGTCGTCAAGGTGGTGGAATCGTTGCAACTATGGTACTAGGTATTGTAGGTGCTGTAATTGGCGGAATTTTAGTTACTCTTTTAGAGACGGGTAGATTTCAATTAGCTGCCGCATCCCTCAGCATCCCCGGTATAATTGTCGCCATAATTGGTGCAATCATCGCTATCTTTATATGGAATTTAGTGGCTGGTCGTGCCACCTATTAATTGAATGAAATTGCCAGAAAAATTATGATTGGAGCCAAGCTTTTAGCCCATTTTGCCCCCATAAAAAAACTCCACTTTCCCAAATTAGTGGAGTAATTAATGTCAGACTAACAGTAATAAATCAGTACTAAAATTACGCTTGACATTCCAGAAGCTAAACTAGCTTAAAGCTTTCTTGATTTCATCTTTAATGTTTTCTACAACGTGAATACCTTCGGCTTGGGCTTGCTTTGCTTGTCCTTCAGCTTTATCCTGAGGATTCCCAGTTAATTCACCCACGACCTCTTGAATTTTTCCTTCAATATTTTTTGCAGTAGCTTCGATTCTTTTTTCGGCACTCATGGTTTTATCTCCGGCTTGTAGTTGATTAAGCTACTACTAAATTTATTAGTAATGTATTGTTTTTTACTTCTTTCAAGGGAGAGAAAAATGACATAAAGTCTAGTATCTTAAGATAGATACCAGATGGTGCAGCAGCATTTAGTGTAAAATATCAATAATCAATGAATAAAACTTATATATCTTGAAGAAAAAGCCACAATGCAATCAGGAGATAGATATCTAGGGGCGTATAGTTGTACGCCCCTATCGCTGATTTATATGTTGCTTAACAACCTAGATATGTAGGTATCGCTTTGCTAATTTCAATAAAAGGAAAGTCAAGGAGTGGCAACAAAACGTCATAAAAACATCTGGAAAAGTGAGATTAATGACATCATTCGGGGTGCGTGTGGAGGTTTTTTATTTGGCATACCTTTGCTGTATACAATGGAGGTATGGTGGATTGGATCGCTGGCAAAACCACAACTGATGATGATGGCGATCGCACTGATGTTTATTGTAGTTTTCTTGCTCAATCAAACAGAAGGTTTTCGCAAACGCAGATATACTTGGCAAGCTCAACAAGCCGCAATGGATACGGTAGAAGCAATAGCGATCGGAATAACTTGCTCTACCTTTGTGCTGCTATTATTGCGAGAATTGACACTAGAAACTTCCCTAAGAGAATCTTTAGGTAAAATTATCTTTGAAAGCGTACCTTTTACTCTTGGCGTAGCATTAGCCAACCAGTTTTTGGGAGATACTAGAAACGACGATGGCAAGGAAACACCGCCGGCAAAATATGATGAAGCGAAGAAAAATGAGAATGAAATAGACGCCACCTTAGCAGATATAGGTGCAACCCTAATTGGTGCGATCGTTGTTGCATTTAACATTGCCCCAACAGATGAAATTACCATGTTAGCAGCCGCCGCTTCACCGCTTTGGGAATTAGCAATTATCGCTGCATCTTTGCTGATTTCTTATAGCATTGTATTTCAGGCAGGCTTTTCTGACCAGCGAAAGCGAAGACAGCAAAAAGGAATTTTCCAAAGGCCATCTAGCGAAACCATTATGTCTTATCTAGTATCACTACTAGCAGGTGCTTTTATGCTGTGGTTCTTTCAAAAGTTGACTTTTAGCGACCCCTGGACAATGTGGTTAGACCACACCTTAATGTTAGGTTTACCTGCGACCATTGGCGGTGCAGCTGGTAGGTTAGCGATATGACTAAAACAGAACAAAAACCAAAGCGTTCTCTTGCTGAGTGGGTAACATTCACTATTGCCTCGTTTATCCTAGCCATCATTGTAAGTTTAGTAGTCTACACTTGGCTAAACGAAAAAAACCAACCTCCTATTATTTCTGTCAGCAAAAAAGAAACAATCCGCGAAATCGATGGGCAATTTTATGTACCTTTTGAAGTCGTAAATATTGGAGGAGGTACAGCCGAGTCAGTTCAAATTATTGCTGAGTTAGTAATTGATGGCGAAGTTGCAGAATCAGGAGAACAACAAATTGACTTTTTATCTAGTCGAGAAACAGAAGAAGGCGCATTTGTATTCAGCCAAAACCCCAGCAAAGGTAAATTAAATATGCGTATTGGTAGTTATAAATTGCCATAATGCAAGAGAATTCAGGAGTCAGAATGGGCTACGCCCCGCTGCGCTAACAGAATTCAGAATCTTAGAATCTTAGTAACGCGGCAAGCTTAATTTGCTAGGTTGAGTAATTATCAAAATAGTTTTATTTTGGATTGCCTAAATTTTTGGAACCTAAGGTTTTAAAGTTGACGAACTGCTACAGATAATATAAGTGTTTAACGAGACTTTATATTTAACGCGATCGCATCAAGCCAGATGCACTAAAATAATCCTAATCTAAAATCTAAAACTCTATTAGAAGTTATACTTTATCTACTGTCAAGACTTGTTCGACAAAAGACTCTACCCATTGCAAATATTCTGAACCTGCGACTACTGCGGTATTATTATGCTCCGCAGTTGGAACTAAAAATAATTGCTTTGGTTCGGGAGCAGCAGCATAAAGTTTTTGGCTCATGAAAGAAGGCACAGCCAAATCGGCAACACCATGAATGAATAAAACAGGCACTTTTAAGTTTGGCAATTTTTTAATTGATTCAAACCGCTGTGTCAAAATTAAATCTACAGGAAACATCCCAAACTTTTTTCGATAAGTAATCAAATCGCGAATGGATGTAAAAGAGCTTTCCACGATTAGACCAGCAGCTTGTGGGTGTTTCACTGCTAAATCAATGCCTATTGCACCCCCCAAAGAATGACCATAAATAAAAATTTGCTTGGGTAGAATTTTTTGTTGCTGTACTAAGTAATTCCAAGCTGTGGCTGCATCCTCATAAACCTGCTTTTCATTGGGAAAAGAACCTTCACTGCGGCCATAACCCCGATAATCAATCAGCAATACCGAAAATCCTAACTGGTAAAATCGATTGGCATGAGCTATGTTTGCGCCAATATTAATACCGTTACCATGCAAATATAGCAACACCTTGGCATTTGGTTGCTTATTTTTTATCCACCAACCATAAATTTGCTCTACCTTACCTGTTTTAACAACTACAGGTAACCAAACTTCTTCGTAAGCGAGATTAAAAAACTCTGGTGTCTTTTCAATCACAGCAGTGGGAAAGAAGATGAATCGAGTTTGGCTAATAAAAAGGAATAGACAGACGCCCAAGTAGGTAAAGGTTGTAATTATCCCGGCCCAGAGTAGCAATCGTATAAATACTGGTATTATAAATTGCAGATTATAATTCATTTAAGCCTGAGTCTTTTGATTTTTTGAGTGCTTATTATAACAGAAAAATACTTAGCATAAGTGCTTTAGCATTTTAAAATGCAAGATTAAGCCATAATTAAAAAATTTTATCTGAAAATCAAATATTTAGTAAATTTACGTATGCAAGTTTAAGTCTTCATCAATGAAAGTAGAATTAGCCCATACCAGGAGAAGACTGTGACAGCCTTAAACGAAGCTCAACTAGAGCAACTAAAGGAAATCAGCACACACTTGCGACAAGTAAGACAACAAAAATCCATAGCCATTGAAGAAATCAGTGAAAAAACAATGATTCGATTAGGCGTTTTGGAAGCATTAGAACATGAGCGATTTGAAGAACTGCCAGAGCCTATTTTTCTTCAAGGATTTATCCGTCGTTATGGAGATGCCTTAGGGCTAGATGGAAATGCTTTATCGCATATGCTGATAATCAATGTTGTCCGCAAAGACTCTAAAAATACTCATAAGAATTTAGATAAAAAACGAAATACATACATACCTCTTGTTGTGACCTATATTTTATTATTAGTAAGTGCATCTGCTGGTCTTCTTCATACACTTAATCCACGCCTTACAGCTGAATCAGTGATTCCAGAAGATAACGATGGGCAGTCGCTAGTTAGTAATCAGTGAGGGCAAACAGGGCATGGGGAAAGGGAAAAGGGTATGGTTCGACAAGCTCACCAACCGGGGAAAAGGGAAAAGATTAAATTTATTCCTTTTCCTTTTAACCTTTTCCCCTGCCTCATGCCCCATGTCCCATGCCCAATTTTCAAGAGATTTGCGGTTTACGCAGATGCCAATTAGTTGATTGCTCATAAGCATGAGCTACTTGAAAAAGTTGGTCTTCTCTTAGCACATTACCAATTAGCTGTAATCCTACGGGTAACCCTTGGTCGTCAAAACCACATGGCAAACTTATGCTAGGTAACCCAGCAAGATTGACGGGAATAGTCATTAAGTCATTTAAATACATACTTAAGGGGTCAGTAGTTTTTTCCCCTGCTTTGAATGCTGTAGTGGGAGATGTGGGACAAACTAACACATCAACCTTACCAAAAGCCCTTTCAAAGTCTTGCTTAATCAGCGTGCGGACTTTTTGAGCCTTCAAATAATAGGCGTCGTAATAGCCAGCTGAAAGCGCGTAAGTACCGATCATAATCCGGCGTTTGACTTCTGTGCCAAAGCCGGTAGCACGGGTACGAGTGTACATCGATAGCAGATTATCGGCATCAGCAGCCCGGTAACCGTATTTAACGCCATCGTAACGAGCTAGGTTAGCTGAGGCTTCCGATGGGGCGATGATGTAGTAAGTAGGTAAGCCATAGCGAAAGCGGGGACAGGAAATTATATGAATTTCTGCTCCCAAACTTTGTAGTTGGTCAACTGCTTTAGTAACAGCTTGTTCTACTACAGAATCTAGACCTTCGCCAAAAGTTTCTTTGATGATACCAATTCTAAGCTGACCTCTTGGTTTAAAGTCTGGTTTTAAGCTAGCAGCGTAGTTGGGAATGGGAACTTTGATGCTAGTGGAATCTTTGGGATCGTAACCTGCGATCGAATTCAATAATATCGCAGCATCTTCTACTGTGTTTCCAAATGGCCCGATTTGATCTAGAGACGAAGCATAAGCCACCAAACCATAACGCGAAACCAAACCATAAGTCGGTTTCATCCCCACAACACCGCAAAAAGACGCAGGTTGGCGAATCGAACCGCCAGTATCAGAACCGAGAGCAACCACACATTCTTCGGCTGCTACCGCAGCAGCCGAACCACCAGAAGAACCACCAGGAACTCGTGACAAATCCCAAGGGTTAGCCGTAACTTGGTAGGCGGAGTTTTCTGTGGAACTACCCATCGCAAACTCATCTAAGTTGGTTTTACCCACCATCACCGCCCCAGCATCTGCCAGTTTTTGTGTCACTGTTGATTCATAAGGCGGTACAAAATTTTCCAAAATCCGGGAACCGCAGGTGGTAGGAATTCCCTTAGTACACATATTGTCCTTAATTCCTATAGGAATCCCTGCTAACAGCCCAATTTGTTCTCCCGCAGCGATTTTGGCATCCACAGTACCCGCCTGCTCTAATGCCCGTTCTGCCGTCACACATAAAAAGCTGTGTAATTTTGGCTCTAACGCTTGAATGCGCTCTAAAGCTTCTTGGGTAATTTCAACAGCAGAACGTTCTTTTTTTACTAGCTGTTCGTGCAACTCGCGGATGGATGCCATGATTGCTCTCTTTGTGACTCAAGTCCTTGATTTTAGTACATATCGGATGGATTGGGGAGTGGGGCATTGGGTACTGGGGATTAGGAACTGGGGATTGGGGACTGGGAATTAGTTATTTATTAGGGAATGGGAAGTAAGAATTGACTATGGGGTAAGAGAAAACACTTATACCGTTTCTTTGTGAAGCTGTGCCAAACTCTCTCAAGCTCTTACCTTCGCGTTCTTGGCGGTAGGCTGCGGCAAGCCGCTTTGCGTCTACCTACGTTAAAAAAATTAAATGCATCTTCATACAGAATTGGTATTAGTTACAACTTATCTTCTACTTCTTAACCCCCAGTCCCCAGTCCCCAGTCCCCAATCCCCTTACTAAGCGGATTAATATGTATTGAAATGTGTTTAATAAGCTTTAAAAACACCAATTATCTGCTTATTAACTGTTTATTTATTCGTTTATTAAACTTTTGATATATTGTGATTAATTTTGTGTAAGAGTATAGCAATGTTTTCTAGCGTTAAAGAGTTGTATTATCAGTAATACCAAATATACAAATTTCATGATTTTATCAATTAATTAACTTTGGTTGCAAAATTTGTTTTGAAAGGGGGTAGGATGGTAAAAATACTAACACGCAAATATATAGGCAGGCAAAATGTCTATGATATTGGGGTTGAACGCGACCATAATTTTGCGATTAAAAGCGGTTTAATAGCTTCTAATTGCTTCAATAAATCCCATTCAACTGCCTACGGCTATGTAACTTATCAAACAGCATATTTAAAAGCTAATTACCCATTGGAATATATGGCGGCACTGTTGACGGCGAACAGTGGTGATACAGATAAGGTACAAAAATACATTACTAACTGTACAAATATGGGTATTCCCATAGATCCGCCAGATATTAATCGTTCTGGTGTTGATTTTACGCCGACGGCAGGAAAGATTTTGTTTGGATTTTCAGCCGTGCGTAATGTAGGACAAAATGCGATCGCTAGTATTTTGTCAGCCAGAAATGAGACGGGAGAGTTTAAATCTCTAGCTAATTTTTGCGATCGCATCGATTTACGTGCAGTTAACCGCCGCACTTTAGAGTCACTCATATACTGTGGAGCTTTTGATAAAATTGAACCTAACCGTCAACAGTTAATTCATGACCTAGAATTAGTATATGATTGGGCACAATCTCGTGCTAAAGATAGAGCCAGCGGTCAAGGGAATCTCTTTGACTTATTAGGCGATGGATTTTCTCAGACTCAAAATAAAAGAGTAAATAATGCCTTTGAAATTGCTCCTAAAGCTAAACCTGTGGCGGATTTTCCACCACAAAAGAAGTTACAAATGGAGAAAGAATTATTAGGGTTTTATGTATCAGCTCATCCACTCAAATCTTTACGGCAAATAGTACCACTTTTGACTCCGATTAATCTTTCACAGCTTGGAGAGCAAAGGGAAGATACAAGGCTTTGTGCAGTTGTCATGTTGAATAATGTCAAAAAGGTTGTTACCAAAAAAGGCGATCAGATGGCAATTTTGCAAATAGAAGACCTAACTACACAAGTAGAAGCTGTAGTCTTTCCTAAAACTTATGAACGAATTAGTTCCCTACTCCAAGTTGATACCAGATTGATTATTTGGGGAAAAGTAGATCGACGTGACGAGCAAACTCAATTTATCCTTGAAGATGCAGAACCAGTAGAAACAGTTCAAATGGTAATGGTGGAATTAAATCCCCAGCAAGCAGTTAATATTGAAGAACTACATCGATTGAAAACAGTTTTACAAGAGCATTCACCAGATAAAGAAAAGGCAAAAATGCCAGTAATTGGAGTTATACAAACTGAAAATTCGCGTAAACTTGTTCGTTTGGGTTGGCAATTTTGCGTACAAGATTCTAGGATCGCTGTTCAAGCTTTACAAAACGCTAGATTTCCTGCTCATATCAAATCGCTGACTGGTAGCTGATATTAAAAGTAAAAAGTCCGCCAGTACTGAAAGTACATAAAGTTAGCAGTTTTACTCAACTGTCAACAGTAGATTGCCTTAAGTATTTAGGATTTTAGTAGTTTTTTTCGTTACTTATGCGGATGAAATTTCTCTTAAGAAAGTGGTATCTTTTTATGCCATGAACCTTGAGGCTGCGACTGGGGGAAGGAGTTATAACTTGATGATCGTCAACGACCTGCATAAATTTGTCTCGTACTGTAAAAGAATTCAACCCCAAACTCAGGAAGACATTCAAAAATTTTTTGAAGGGGTGCTGTTGTTTCCTTATGATAAGGAACTCTTGTTGCAGGCTTATTTATTTTTGAATATTAGAGACTTGTTTCCTTCGTGCGCTGAATTATTGTTGTTTGAAAAATCACCAATATCAGATTATACAGATTTGGGTAAATGTGATTTTGTTTACTTAACGTATAAAGGCAGTCTGTTTTTAATTGAAACTAAGTTTATCGATACAGAAGCAACAGGAGCAACAGAAAGAAAAAGAAGAAATAAACACAGAAATAAAGTATTTGAGCAAGTTATTACTTTAAAAGGCCGATTTAGCGAATATTGGAATATTAGGCTAGACCAATTAGAATGCGGGGTTTTCACAACAGATCCAGAAGTTGCTTGGCGAGGAAATGGTGTGAATGTCATATCGAAATCAATATCTATAGACCATTTAGAAAAATGGCGAAGAAGTTATCATACTGTTGAAAAAGGTATTGAAGTAAGCAAACATTATTAATTTCATCTCAAAATTGATTCTCCATCAATATAAGTTTGCTCTATCGCAATCATATTTGATTTCATATTCACAGTGTTTAGACCCCCGACTTATAAAAGAAGTCAGGGGTCTAAATTTTAAATTGCAATCGCTAACACTAGTATTCAATCAAACCAACTAGTAAAAGGAATTTTATCCTTGTTCAATCATCAGTATCTTTGGCCCGGAAAATATGTCAGATTACTGGAATAAGTACCAAACGTCTGACAGGAAAACCACAAAAAATGAGAATTTGGGCTACTACTGCTGTGCTAGCTTCTTCTTGGCTATTATTTGACATCATAGCTTCTGAGCCAATCAGCGCTACTTATGTTGTAGTACAAAATGCCGCACAATTTCCTACGCCAACAAGCCTGAAAAAGATTACTGTTAGTAACGCTGAGTTTGGGTTGAAGAGAGTTGACGCCAAAGGTAACGTTACCATTGTTGAGACAAAAACAGTGCCACTCCAGGAAGGAAACGCCTACGGATGGCGAATTAAACTCAAGAATTACCAAGGTGAAGTCAAATGGCGCGAAGTCTTGCGTTTACCAAAACCTCCAGAAACTTGGGGTACAGATAACGGTGAAAACTTCTCAATTTCCGCAGACGGTACAACATCTGTAACGCGGCGCACACAGTCTGCACCCGACGGCACGATTGAGAATTTCTGGACGATCGCTCCTGGCGATCCACTTGGTAAATATAAAATAGAAGTCTACGTTGATGACCGTTTAATTAATACTTTCGAGTTTGAAGTTATTCCAGTCAAACGGATATAAAACGGACTGGGCATGGGGCATGGGGAAAGGGGAAAGGGAAAGGGGCAAGGGGAAAAGGGGAAAAGGGGAAAGATTAAATTTATTTCCTTTACCCTTCACCCTTTACCCTTTAACCTTTTCCCCTGCCTCCCCTGCCTCCCCTGCACCTCTGCCCCTCTGAGGAGTATCTTAAAGATAGAAGTTCCATTTTGTTGGGTGGCGATCGTGAATACCGAGGAATTCTTGCGATTGATGGAAAAACAGCGCCCATGTCCTCAGACATTGCCAAAAGCGCTGCAAGCAATGTGGTATGAAAAGAAAGGCGATTGGAGCAAAGCTCATGAAATAGTTCAAGATGCCAGTGATGCTGATAGTGCTTGGGTTCATGCTTACCTGCACCGCAAAGAGGGCGATTTGAATAATGCGCGTTACTGGTATCAACGCAGCGGCCAGCAAGAGTTTGCAGGAGCGCTAAGTCAAGAATGGGAACAAATAACTTCTATATTGCTGAGAAAGGTCAATGTCATGCATGGATGCTGAGGAATTGAAAAGGCGTTATGCCGCAGGAGAGAGATATTTTCCAGCCCTCAATTTAAGTAGGTACAAGTTTATTGAAGCCTACTTACCTGGAATTAATTTGTGGGGATCTGACTTGAGTGGAGCTAATTTAGCTAAAGCCAAACTCTGGGGAGCAGATTTGAGTAGAACTAACTTAGCCAAAGCAAATTTGACTAGGGCGAATTTGAGCGGTGTCAAACTCAATGAAGCGAATCTCCGGGGAGCTAAACTCCAATATGCCAAGTTATATGGAGCAAATCTGACTGGTGCTTACTATGATGAGAGTACTCGTTTTTCTAAGGGTTTTGACCCCATCAGCCAAAATATGCAGAAGATGTAAAAAGGGCTGGTAAGAAATTCTGGTCTTGCTAAATAAGGGGATGATTGAGGCTGAGGCAAAGAGAAGTCGGAACGCTGGCTTCCAGCGAATTGAACTTCTCCTGCGCGAACAGGCTACGGTGTATACACAACTTTAATCACCCCAAATCTCGTTTTGTAGGGTGTGTATTCGGTGAGAGTACGGCATCGCCAGAAATTTCCGGTGCGTTATCGACGATATGTCCATAACGCACCCTACTGGCGTGGCAAGACTAAAATGTTGGAATAAATTTTCTTGTGGGATGGGTGTCCTCACCCGTCCGGGCGGGCAGGATGCCCACCCCACAATAGGTTAGTAATGCACTATTTTAAGCTTGCCACGCTAATAGTGGTTTTCGACTTCATCTAATTTGCCGATCGCTAATTATTTGAAGCGCCCTAGTTACAAGGATTAAGTCTGAGAATAGTTTGCAGATATTTTGCTTGCGATCGCTGTTGCATAATCTCGAATCCTCTTGTAGCAATCTGTCTTCTGCGACACCGAAACCATATTCTAATTCTGAATTCTGCTATATCAGCGATTCGCTAATATCGCTAATTTTTATTGTTTGTGGCGGTTTACCAGCAGCATAAATTTTCCACATAGCAGAGTAAGCTTGTTCTAAATTGCAGGTAAATCGTAGTGTATCAAACAGCGGGTAAGTAGTACGATTTTGTGCTAATCTTTGTTTGAGTTTGTGCAATGCCGTAGGAGAATGAGCTAAATTTATTGCCAATTGCTCGTATTCTTCTAAGTTATTAGTAACTAAGTTTGGTAAACCAATTGCTGTTAGCAAACTAGCAGCAACACGAGAAGCAAATGTTTTTCCTATACAGGTGAGAACTGGTAAACCTGCCCATAAAGCATCGCTAGCAGTAGTGTGGGCATTACAATATAAAGTATCTAAAAATAAGTCTGCTAATTGATGACGCGCCAAATGTTCTGCTTTGGCGTGATATCGAGCAAAAATTAAGCGATCGCTATTAATCCCCCGTGCTTCGGCTTCTCTTTTGAGATTCTCCTCAGCAGCAGAAAATCTCACAAGTAACCACAGGACACTTCCCGGTACTGCGGCGAGAATTCTCATCCAAACATCAAAAATTTGCGGTTCAATTTTATAGTTGTTATTGAAGCAGCAAAAGACAAAACCCGTCTCTGGTAGATCATAATGAGAACGATTCACAGGTTTAGAAGCGATGTCTTGTTGGCGATCGTTGACTTGATAACTGTGGGGTAAGGTGACTACCTTTTCGCTAAAACTATTAGCAAATCCTGGTGGCGTGACTACTGAATCGCCAATAATATAATCGATAAAGTCAGCACCCATCGTTCCAGGATAGCCTAAATAATTAACCTGAATTGGAGCAGGTCGTAAAGCTAAAATGGCACTGCGAGAACCAGCGGTGTAACCTTTGAGGTCTACTAATATATGAATGCCATCATCATAAATCTGGCAGGCACTTTCTTCTGTAGAAAAGGTAGTAATATCTTGAAAGTGTTCGCAGTTAGCAACAATGTATTGGCGGTATTCGCTGTTGTCATCCGCGCCAAAAGAGTAAGCAAATATTTCAAAATTAGCTCGATTGTGGAGGTTAAATAAGCTTTTCATCAAATGACTAGTAGCATGGTTGCGAAAATCATTTGATAAATAGCCAATGCGTAGCCGCCCATTCAAAGAACGGGAATGAGTAAAATTGAGAGATTGCTTTTCACTTGCCCATTGTGCTTTAATACTGTCTCCATGAGTCTGGGCAATTTTGAGCAGAAAATTCCTGTCCCAAGGTTTGTATAAAGTGTCGAAGGGGCCGATTGTTGTTGGTTTTTCTTGTTCAACTTCCAAAAGAGTTTGTTCCCAAATCCGGGTTAAATCTGACTGACGTGTTTGCCAGTCGCAAGTCATTTCTTTTAGGTAAAACAAATAATTGAATGCTTCAGCCGAATCTGCTTGCAGTTGTAAAACCTTTTCAAATGCTAACCTGGCTTCATCTACTTCGCCTTGAGAAGTCATAGCCAAAGATAACAATGCTGACCCTAAACGGTTATAAGCTTTAACATAGTCTGGTTTGCGACGAATGGCACAACGATAACAAGCGATCGCACCTTGTAAATTATCTTGTGTTTCTAATACAATACCCAAATTCAGATAAGCTTCTGGATAATTAGGATTTTTCTGTAAAGCCTTACGAAACTTACCTGCCGCTGCTGATAGCTTCCCTTGCATTTGCCAAACTAGACCCAGATTATTGTGAGCAAAAGCATAATTGGGGTTGCTGAGAATTGCAGATTCAAAACAAGCGATCGCTTTTTCTAAATTTTTCTCGGCTACTTGCACCATACCTAAACTATTATGCGCTTCTGCATATTTCGGGTTAATTGTCAATGCCTTTTGGTAAGCGAGAACAGCTTGGTAAATTTGTCCTTGATTGCACATAATTACGCCCAACTGATACCAAGCAGGAGCATATTGGGGATATTGGGCGATAATTTCTTCGTATTGGGCGATCGCTTCTGTAAATTGTAGTTGTTTTTGTAAAGCAAAAGCCTCTTGATAAAGCTGTTCTACAGTTGGGAATTGCTGCGTTTGTTCTGTTGGGGGATCGGAATTAGCCCAAGCTTGATGAGGAGTTATTGCAGAGATGCTTTGATGGCTATTGTCAGCAGCCAAATTACCCTCGATGAGGGGAGAACGCGGATCGAGGGTAATTAACTGCTGAATCTCCTGAGTTTGGAATCCCAAAGCTTGCGGGCGACGGACGCCTGGTAACACCTGCACGTCATAGAGTTCCGTCACTTCTCCTTCTAGACGCAGCCAGTGGACAACTTCGCCGCTTTTCAAATCAATAACCATTAATCCACAGCGCGGTTCAATATTTTTGCTGGCTAAATTTTCATCCAGTTTTAAACCAGAAAAAGTTTTGTGACGGGGTTTAGATAAGCCGACGATGGCATAATCTCCACTAAATGCCAAACCACGCAGAAAACCCGGACAAAAAGTAACAGCCTGAAATATTCCCTCAGCATCGATATAGCCGAATTCCCCTGTGCCAGCATTGAGCAACCACAACTTACCCTGATAAAATCGTGGCGCATGGGGCATAGATAAACCCGTAGCAATGACCTCATCAGATTGAATATCAATAATACAGCCACCGCCTTGTCGCTTGTTCCGCCAACCATCCACCACATCAGATTCACCGCAGAGGGTAACATAGCGGGGCTTACCGTCTACCAGCGCCAAACCATTGAGGTGACAGCGATCCTCATTGACCAAACTAGAAATAAACTTAGGTTTCCATAAAGGAATGCAACTATGGCGATCGCTCACCGTTGCTATACAATTTAATATTGTACTGATAAACACAATGCCTTCGTTGTCAGTTTCCACCACCAAATCGTGAATATCTAAATCCCCAGTAGTATAAGCAATCCGGGGTATATAAAGCTTGTCATAACCATCATACAGTTGCCCTGGAGCCAGCACATTGTCTAGCTGCCAGAGTTGGAATCTAGAACTAAGATAAATTCGTTCTGGGGTGGTATATAACCCCATTGCACGGTCGAAATAACGCTCAAATCCCGATAATTCACCGCCAGCGTTCGTTCCTAGTAGCATGAGGCGGGAACTTTGATAAGTAGTGAAAGCCAAACTAATTTGCTGAATTTGTAGCCAGTCGATGAAATGTCGTGAGGCGAGTGTTTCTATAGGAAGAGAAGCTTTAGTTGTAGATTTTTGAAGCATTAGTAAAGATATAAATTTTGACTTTTGACACTAGCGAACAACATAGCTAGAATGTTGGGCGTTCAGTTATTAAATATACATATATTCATTTGAAGTCAACAAATACCAGAAGTTTATTTGAGCGCTTCTTGTCTATAAAATTTACTGCCAACCTACGGTATATACCAAATTCACGCAAGGCTAAATTTAGCTTTAGTTAACCAGAGTGAAAGCGAAAAATCAGCGTTTAAGGTTGGCTTTCGTTCGTTAACACAATCTAGCAACTGTAAATGATTTGCTAAAACCATTTACATATAAATAACCACAGCAGTTTTACTGAAGCTTTTGCTAAAATATGCTACTTATTTACTGATATTTTTAAGCATAAATACTAGCAAATGAATAACTACCAAATCGGAAAATACTGAAATATCATGGGAACTACCAACGCGATCGCTACAAAGCAGACTCTAGTCATCATCGACGCCGGAATTGATGACCATCAAATACTAGAATTAGGCATCCTACCCACAGCCAAAGTAGCCGTTCTCAACAAACACATTGACGGCATCGACCAAATCAGCGCCCTGTGCAAGAACCATCCGGCAGCCAGCATCCAGATAATTGCCCACGGCAGCCCAGGCAGCTTGCAACTAGGTAATAGCCAACTAAATTTAGCCAACCTCCACACATATCGCCAGCAACTACAACAATGGTTTGCCACAGAAATCCTCATTTACGGGTGTGAAGTCGCGGCTGGAGAAACAGGAAAAACCTTTATAGAAAGCCTACACCAACTCACCGGAACAAACATTGCCGCCTCAGCCGGAAAAATCGGCAATGCCCAACTTGGGGGAAGTTGGGAACTAGAAGTCAAGATAGGTGAAATTGACTCCAGCCTAGCTTTACAACCAGAAATTAGAGAAGCTTACCCTAAAGTATTAGCAAGCTTTGCTACCGCCAGCAACTTTACAGTCGGCACTGGCCCCATCTCGATCGCAGTAGGGGACTTCAACGGCGACAGCAACCTAGACTTAGTTGCTGCTAACAGCACCAGCAACAAGGTTTCTGTGCTGCTAGGCAACGGCACAGGCGGCTTCGGCGCTGCTAGCAACTTCACCGTCGGCACTAGTCCCCAGTCAGTCACAGTGGGGGACTTCAACGGCGACGGCAACCTAGACTTGGTTGCTGCTAACAGCACCAGTAACAACGTCTCAGTGCTACTAGGCAACGGTACAGGCGGCTTCGACATCGCTACTAACTTCAGCGCCGGCACTAATCCCCAGTCAGTCACAGTGGGGGACTTCAACGGCGATGGCAACCTGGACTTGGCTGTCACTAACAGAACCACCAGTAAGGTCTCAGTGCTTCTAGGTGACGGCACAGGCAGCTTTGGAAACCCCACCAACTTCACCGTCGGTACTAATCCCCAGTCAGTCACAGTGGCAGACTTCAACGGTGACGGCAACCTGGACTTGGCTGTCGCTAACAAAAACAGCAATAAAGTCTCAGTGCTTTTAGGTGACGGCACAGGCAGTTTTGGCACTGCTAGCAACTTCACCGTCGGCACTGGTCCCCAGTCAGTCACAGTGGGGGACTTCAACGGCGACGGCAAGCTGGACTTGGTTACCGCTAACTACACCAGCAACAACATCTCGGTGCTGCTAGGCAACGGCACAGGCGGCTTTGGCACCGCTACTAACTTCAGCGCCGGCAGCAGTCCGCGATCGGTCATAGTGGGAGATTTCAACAGCGACGGCAAGCTGGACTTGGCTACCGCTAACAGAAACGGCAGCAATGTCTCGGTGCTTTTAGGCAACGGCACAGGCGGCTTTGGCACTCCCAGCAAATTCACCGTCGGCAATAGTCCTCGGTCAATTACAGTAGGAGATTTCAACGGCGACGGCAAGCTGGATTTGGCTACTGCTAACTTCGGAAACAACAAAGTCTCGGTGCTGTTGAACACCACCCCCAAAATTACCATTGCTTCAGGCACTAATCCCAAAGAAGGCGGCCCAGACGGCAGTTTTATCATCACTCTCGACACCCCCGCCCCTGTTGGCGGCTTAGTCGTCAAATTCAACACCATCGGTAGCACAGCCACCCCCACCACCGACTACACTTTAGCAGCAGCCGATACAAATATCACTGCTCTTACAGCCAACACCTTCGTTATCGCCCAAGGAAAAACCACCGCTACCTTAAAAGTCACAGCTGTAACCGATATCCCCCTAGCTGACCCCAATGAAACAGTTACTATCAACCTAGAATCTAGCCCGGACTACATCCTTGGTGCAAGTATCACTGCGACTCTAACAATTGCAGAACCTATTGCCCCGGTCGTTACACCCACCAACACCCCGCTAGCGTACACCGAAAACGATACGGCTACAGCGATCGACTCTGGTCTTACCGTCACCGATGCCGACTCCAGCAACCTCAGCGGTGCCACAGTAAGCATTACCAGTGGTTTTGTCGCCGCAGAAGACACCCTCGCTTTCACTACCCAAAATGGTATCACTGGCAGCTATAGCAATGGTGTTTTAACCCTGACTGGCAGTGCTAGCGTTGCCAACTATCAAACTGCACTACGTTCTATCACCTATCAAAACAGCAGCGACAACCCCAGCACCACCACCCGCACCATTAGCTTTATCGTCAATGACGGCAGCTTAAATAGCACCACTGTTACCCGCAACATTAATCTCACCGCAGTTAATGATGCCCCAGTCGTTACCGCCACCAACACCCCACTGGCTTACATCGAAAACGACCCAGCAAAAGTCATCGACTCCGGTTTTACGGTCACCGATATTGACTCCAACAACCTCAACAGCGCCACAATTACCATCACCAGCGGTTTTGTCGCCGCAGAAGATATCCTCGGCTTCACTGCCCAAAATGGTATCACTGGCAGCTATAGCAATGGTGTTTTAACTTTAAGTGGCAGTGCTACTGTCGCCCAATATCAAACTGCACTGCGTTCTGTTACTTATCAAAACACTAGCGATAACCCGACTACCACCCGCACCATTAGTTTTGTCGTCAATGACGGCAGCTCAAACAGCAATACTGTTACCCGCAACATTAATATCACCGCAGTTAATGATGCCCCAGTCATCACGGCCAACAGCACCCCGCTAGCGTACATCGAAAATGATGCGGCTACAGCGATCGACTCTGGTCTTACCGTCACCGATGCCGACTCAACCAACCTCAACGGCGCCACAGTCAGTATTAGCAGCGGTTTTGTCGCAGCACAAGACATCCTTGGTTTCACTGCCCAAAACGGCATCAGTGGCAGCTATAGCAATGGTGTTTTAACCTTAACTGGCAGTGCTACTGTCGCCAACTATCAAACTGCACTGCGTTCTGTTACCTACCAAAACACCAGCGATAACCCCAGCACTGCCACCCGCACAATTAGCTTTATCGTCAATGACGGCAGCTTAAACAGCAGCACTGTCACTCGTAACATTAACATCACCGCAGTCAATGATGCCCCAGTTGTGACTGCCACTAACACCCCACTGGCTTACACTGAAAACGACCCAGCAAAAGTAATTGACTCTGGTCTTATGGTCACTGATGTTGACTCCGCCAACCTCAACGGCGCCACAGTCAGCATTAGCAGCGGTTTTGTCGGAGTAGAAGATATCCTCGGTTTCACTGCCCAAAACGGTATTAGTGGCAGCTATAGCAATGGTGTTTTAACCTTAACTGGTAGTGCTAGTGTCGCCAACTATCAAACTGCACTGCGTTCGATCGCATACCAAAACACTAGCGATAACCCCAGCACCACCACCCGCACAATTAGCTTTATCGTCAATGACGGTAGTTCAGATAGTATCGCTGCAACCCGCAACATTAATATCACCGCAGTTAATGATGCCCCAATCATCACCCCGACCAACACTCCCCTGGCGTACACCGAAAACGATGGGGCTACAGCGATAGACTCTGGTCTTACCGTCACCGATGTTGACTCAACCAACCTCAACGGCGCCACAGTCAGTATTAGCAGCGGTTTTGTCGCCGCAGAAGACATCCTCGGTTTCACTGCCCAAAACGGCATTAGCGGCAGCTATAGCAATGGTGTTTTAATCTTAACTGGCAGTGCTACTGTCGCCCAATATCAAACTGCACTGCGTTCTGTTACCTACCAAAACAGCAGCGATAACCCCAGCACCACCACCCGCACAATTAGTTTTATCGTCAATGACGGCAGCTTAAACAGCAGCACTGTCACTCGCAACATTAATATCGCCGCAGTCAATGATGCCCCAGTCGTCACCCCGACTAACACCCCTCTGGCTTACACTGAAAACGATGCGGCTACAGCGATAGACTCTGGTCTTACCGTCACCGATGCCGACTCAATCAACCTCAGCGGTGCCACAATTACCATCAGCAGTGGTTTTGTTGCCGCGCAAGACATCCTCGGTTTCACTGCCCAAAACGGCATTAGTGGCAGCTATAGCAATGGTGTTTTAACCTTAACTGGTAGTGCTACTGTCGCCCAATATCAAACTGCACTGCGTTCGATCGCATACCAAAACACTAGCGATAACCCCAGCACCACCACTCGCACAATTAGCTTTATCGTCAATGACGGCAGCTTAAATAGCAGCACTGTCACTCGTAACATTAATCTCACCGCAGTCAATGATGCCCCAGTTATTACATCAACGAACACCCCTCTGGCTTACACCGAAAACGATGCGGCTACAGCGATAGACTCTGGTCTTACCGTCACCGATGTTGACTCAACCAACCTCAACAGTGCAACAGTCAGCATTAGCAGCGGTTTTGTTGCGGCAGAAGACACCCTTGCTTTCATTGCCCAAAACGGCATCAGCGGCAGCTATAGCAATGGTGTTTTAACCTTAACTGGCAGTGCCAGCGTCGCTGACTATCAAACTGCACTGCGTTCTATCACCTATCAAAACAGCAGCGATAACCCTAGCACCACCACTCGCACTATTAGCTTTGTTGTCAATGATGGCAGCTTAAATAGCACCACTGCAACCCGCAACATTAACATCGCCGCAGTCAATGATGCCCCAGTCGTCACCCCGACTAACACCCCTCTGGCTTACACTGAAAAGGATGCGGCTACAGCGATAGACTCTGGTCTTACCGTCACCGATGCCGACTCAATCAACCTCAGCGGTGCCACAATCAGCATTACTAGTGGTTTTGTCGCCGCAGAAGACACCCTCGCTTTCATTGCCCAAAACGGCATCAGCGGCAGCTATAGCAATGGTGTTTTAACCTTAACAGGTAGTGCCAGCGTCGCCGACTATCAAACTGCACTGCGTTCTATCACCTATCAAAACAGCAGCGATAACCCTAGCACCACCACTCGCACTATTAGCTTTGTTGTCAATGATGGCAGCTTAAATAGCACCACTGCAACCCGCAACATTAACATCACCGCAGTCAATGATGCCCCAGTCGTCACCCCGACTAACACCCCTCTGACTTACACTGAAAACGATGCGGCTACAGCGATAGACTCCGGTTTTACAGTCACCGATGTTGACTCCAACAACCTTAACAGTGCCACAATCAGCATTACTAGTGGTTTTGTCGCCGCAGAAGACACCCTTGCTTTCATTGCCCAAAACGGCATTAGTGGCAGCTATAGCAATGGTGTTTTAACTTTAACTGGCACTGCCAGCGTTGCCGACTATCAAACTGCACTGCGTTCTGTCAGCTATCAAAACAGCAGCGATAACCCCAGTACCGCTACTCGCACCATTAGTTTTGTCGTCAATGACGGCAGTTCAGATAGTATTGCTGCAACCTGCGATATTAATATCACCGCAGTTAATGATGCTCCAGTCATCGCTGCCACAAACACCCCCCTGACCTACACTGAAAATGACGATGCTACAGTCATCGACTCTGGTATTAGCATCAGCGATGCCGACTCCAGCAACCTCAATGGTGCCATAGTCAACATCAGCAGCGGTTTTATTGCCGCAGAAGACAGCCTCGGTTTCACTGCTCAAAATGGCATTAGTGGCAACTATAGCAATGGCATTCTCACCTTAACTGGCAGTGCCAGCGTTGCCGATTATCAAACTGCACTGCGTTCTATCACCTATCAAAACAGCAGCGATAACCCTACCATCAGCCGCACCATTAGTTTTGTTGTCAATGATGGTAGTTCAGATAGTACTGCTGCAACCCGCGATATTAATCTGATTCCACTTAATGATGCCCCAGTGATTAGCGCCACGAACACTCCTCTGGCGTATACCGAAAACGACGCGGCTAAAGTCATCGACTTGGATCTTACTATTATAGATGTTGACTCCACTAACCTCAGCAGCGCCACTGTCAGCATCATCGGCTTTGTCGCCGCTGAAGATAGCCTCGCTTTCACTGCCCAAAATGGCATTAGTGGCAGCTATAGCAATGGTGTTTTAACCTTAACTGGCAGTGCCAGCGTTGCCGACTATCAAACCGCACTGCGTTCTGTTACCTATCAAAACAGCAGCAATAACCCCAGCGCCATCACCCGCACCATTAGTTTTGTAGTCAATGACGGTAGTTCAGATAGTATCGCTGCAACCCGCGACATTGATTTCACCGCAGTTGATAATACTCCAGTTATCGCTGCCACCAACACCCCCCTTGACTACACCGAAAATGACGACGCTACAATCATCGACTCCGGTATTACCATCAGTGATGTTGACTCCAGCAACCTCAACAGTGCCACAGTCAGTATTATCAATTTTCTTGCTACAGAAGATATCCTCGCTTTCACTGACCAAAACGGCATTACTGGCAGCTATAGCAATGGTGTTTTAACTTTAAGTGGTAGTGCCAGTGTCGCCCAATATCAAACTGCACTGCGTTCTGTTACCTATCAAAATAGCAGCGATAACCCCACCACCAACCGCACCATCAGTTTTGTTGTCAATGATGGTAGTTCAGATAGTACTGCTGCAACCCGCGATATTAATCTAATCCCAGTTAATGATGTCCCAGTCATCACTGCCACCGGCACCCCCCTTGAGTACACCGAAAACGACCCAGCTAAAGCCATCGACCCGGATATTGCGATCGCTGATGTTGACTCCAGCAACCTAGAGAGTGCCACAATTAGCATCAGCAGCGGTTTTGTCGCCGCAGAAGATACCCTCGCTTTCATTGCCCAAAACGGCATTACTGGCAGCTATAGCAATGGTGTTTTAACCTTAAGTGGCAGTGCCAGCATCGCTGACTATCAAACTGCACTGCGTTCTGTTACCTATCAAAATAGCAGCGATAACCCCACCACCAGCCGCACCATCAGTTTTGTCGTCAATGATGGTAGTTCAGATAGTATTGCTGCAACCCGCGATATTAATCTAATCCCAGTTAATGATGCCCCAGTTATTACTGCCACTGGCACCCCCCTTGACTACACCGAAAACGACGACGCTACAATCATCGACTCCGGTATTACCATCAGTGATGTTGACTCCAGCAACCTCAGCAGCGCCACAGTCAGTATTATCGATTTTCTTGCTACAGAAGATATCCTCGCTTTCACTGACCAAAACGGCATTACTGGCAGCTATAGCAATGGTGTTTTAACCTTAACTGGTAGTGCTACTGCCGCTCAATATCAAATTGCACTGCGTTCTGTTACCTATAAAAACAGCAGCAATAAACCCAGCACCACAAAGCGCAGTATCAACTTTGTCGTCAATGATGGCAGCTTAGATAGTATCATCGCAACCCGCGACATTAGTTTCACGCCAGTTATAGATGAGGAAATACCCAGTCGTTTAACTAACCCTAATGATGATGTCTTCAATATTACTGGTGAGGATATCAAAGTCAGACTTGAAATTAAGCTCACTGGACACAGTAGTAATTCAGTAAATGAACTGGGCTTATTTACTGTTGATGATGCTCTCGGTACGATTAACGGTATTGCGCCTGGTGCTGATGGTTATGCCGCAGCTGCTTTACAACGGTCACAGGTAATTTTATCTGCGATCGCCAATACTCCTAATGGCTTTGACTCTAATAATCTCACAACTCTACTAGAATTGACTTCTGGTCAGAATTTCAGATTTTTATTAGTCAAAGATAGTACTTTTGATGCTGTACGTAACGATCCTAACTCCATCGGCAAATTACTGTTTTCTGATGTCTCAACACAACAAATTACAGCCTTGGGTGATGATAATTTCTCTCTAGGTTGGAAGGATTTTGCTAATAACACTGCTACAGATTTTAACGCTCTGGTGGTGAAGATTAAGCAGACAAATCAAGCTTTACCTTTGGGTACAAAGCTACAAAGTAAATTCCAAGGAGAAATGATTGATTTACGAGATGTCGAACAATCAGTTATTGCTGAATTTAATGTTTATAGAGAGGCGGCTTACAACAATTATGTCGGCTTCTATCAAGTAATTGATGAAAATGGTGGAATTGATACTAATGGCGATGGGGTGGCTGATATTCTCACCGGACAAGCTGGTTATACTCAGGCTGCTGTGCGTAGTCGAGTTGCTGGTATTGATTTGAGTGTCAGCAATCAAGGTAGCGCTACTTACAGTGGTACTTTCCAACCTGGTGGGATTTTTGCTCCGTTTATTATTGTTGATGGTACTCCTGATGCGCTTTTAGATAAAAACTCCAATAACGATCCGGCAGTTTATTTTCCATTCTTAGGTGCTAATTCCGATGGCTTAGATCATATTCGCTTGTTAGGAAATAATACCTTTGGTTTTGAGGATTTACCTGGTGGTGGCGATCGCGATTTTAACGATATGATTGTCAAAGTTAATTTGACCGCCACAATTTAAGCCTTATACAGGCAAAACAATTGTATTGCAAAAACTAGTGGTAGTTTGGTAAAGCTAGCAAAAGTACTTATTGTTGCTGGCTTAATGAACTCATCCATCAACTCAAAAAACTGCGGAGTATTTTTCGATCCTATTTTTTAGGGAATGTAGAAAAACTAGACGATCTCGGATACATCAGGACTTACGCAAAGTCATGAAAAAACGTAGACGCGGAGCGGCTTGCCGCAGGCTACCGCAAAGGACGCAAAGGACACAAAGAAATAAGAGTTTTAAAGAGTTTTTGCGTAAGTCCTATACATGATAAGTTGGGTTTATAGATTGCTCTAAATTGGGGGTAGAGAATATCTTATCTCCTCACCCCCGAACTTTCTACTCCCCGTAAACTATGTGGACTCAAATCGACGCACATATTAGCCAAATAACTGGTGAAAAATTTCAAAGTCAACAACGGCGATCGGTTGGTGGCGGATGCATCAATCAAGGTTATGCTGTCTCTGATGGCGAAATCACGTACTTTGTCAAGCTCAACCAAGCTTCTCAAGTTGCAATGTTTGAGGCTGAGGCGCTGGGTTTAGAGGAAATGCTAGCAACCGCTAGTATTCGGGTTCCCAAACCTGTTTGTTGGGGTGTGGCTAGTAATTCTGCTTACATTGTCCTTGAATGGTTGGAAATGGGAAGCGGTAATTCCAAATCATGGGAAGAGATGGGACGCCAACTGGCGGCAATGCATAAAGCTAGCGGCAGTCAAGATTTTGGTTGGAAAATTAACAATACTATTGGTTCCACCCCCCAAATTAACACTTGGACGCCAGACTGGGTGGAATTTTATGCGAAACATCGCCTGAGTTATCAATTTCAATTAGCTAGGCGGCGCGGAGGTAATTTCCCTCAACAAGATCGGTTATTAGCGGCGATTCCTCAATTGTTGGCAAATCATCAAGTGCAACCTTCGTTGGTACATGGGGATTTATGGGGTGGAAATGCTGGGTGTACTGTGTCGGGAGAACCAGCGATCTTCGATCCAGCAACTTATTTTGGCGATCGCGAAGTTGATATTGCCATGACAGAATTATTTGGTGGTTTTCCCGCGGCATTTTACAAGGGTTATAACGAAGTCTTCCCTTTAGATGACGGTTATGAGCAAAGAAAAACACTTTATAATCTTTATCACATTTTGAATCACTTCAATTTATTTGGTGGTGGTTATGCTTCCCAAGCCAACCGCATGATTGACCAAATTTTGCAACGCTAAATACATCCCTGTGAATGTTGACGGTTAAGAGTGTAAAGATATTCCAATGCAACGTTTCTACTTGACTGTGTAAAGACGTTGCAATGCAACGTCTCTACTGTGAAATTACTTATGAAATACTATCAACAACAACCTAACGCATTTACTAACGATTATCTAAATAATTTATGGGGAGAAATCCAAGCTTGTCCTTATTTTGCTATCAACAACCTCAACCGCGATTTTGTTGCTACTAAAGGATTTTCGGTAGTATTTCAGCGTTCGGGATTAACAACGGTAGAACAGCAGTTTCCCTACTTTAAACCTTATCTAGATTTAGCTCTCCAGCCAAATTGTAATGCTTTTTATCTCAATCCTTTACAGTTAAAAGAAGGCTCTCGTGTCGATCCGCATATCGATCGCTCCTTGCGTTCTTACTGCAAAACCATTGAACCGCCTATATTTGTGAGTGTGCTTTATGTACGAGTCCCTGCTGATATGGAAGGGGGAGAATTAGTACTGCGATCGCACAAGCGTCAACTTGGACAAATTAAGCCGCAAATTAATACTTTACTTTACTTTCAGGGAGATTTAACCCATTCTGTTAACGCAGTCAAAACCCCTGGCGATCGCCTTAGCTTGGTTTGCGAACAATATTCTTTAAGCGAAACTGAACTCCAAGAAATTCCCCAGTTTACTATCGAGTCAAGAAAAACTCAGTCTGGAAGTAAAAAGAGAAAGTCATATTAACAGGACTTACGCAAAATATAACGAAAGTAGCGGTAATACCCTGCGGGTTCGCTCTTAGCGTTCTCGCAGAGTAGCCGCTGTGCGTCTACATGAATTACCGCTACACAAGAATAAGGTTTTCAGTCACATATTGCGTAAGTCCTGATTAAGTAGAAGGCAATAAGTAGAACAGCGTAAATATTTTTAATTTGGAGGAGGCAGAAGGCAGGAGGAAAGAGGATTTTAGGCTACTTTACATTATTATTGACTTTTTACATAAAATATGATATTTTGTATTTTCACTAAGAAAAATCAAATAAAAACGTGAATATTTCTCCACATATCAAAAAACCGCGTGTCACATGGCAGGCGGTTTTCTCGCTGCTGATATTTGTGTTTATGTACCTGCCTATACTGGTACTTGGCTTTTATAGCTTTAATCAATCGCCTTACAGCGCAACTTGGCAAGGATTTACCTTAGATTGGTATTTAAAGTTGTTCGGTGACGATCGCATCTTATCAGCTTTGCAAAATAGTTTGATAGTTGCTGGTTGTGCAGTTGGGATTTCAGCAGTGCTGGGAACCTTGATGGCGGTTGGTTTGGCGCGTTACCAATTTCCGCTTAAGAATTTGTATCGCGGTATCGCCTACCTACCATTAATTATTCCCGATATTGCGATCGCAGTGGCTACCTTGGTATGTTTAGCCGCCTTTGCAATACCTTTAAGTTTGTGGACGATAGTTGCAGCACACGTAGTATTTTGCCTCGCCTACGTGGGAATTGTAGTTTCATCTAGACTGACAAATTTAGATCCTCACTTAGAAGAAGCAGCATTAGATTTAGGCGCGACACCAACCCAAGCATTTATCAAAGTATTATTACCTCAATTAATGCCTGGTATTATTGCTGGTTGTTTGTTAACTTTTGTCCTGAGTTTAGATGATTTTTTGATTGCCAGTTTTACTGCTGGTAGTGGTTCTAACACCCTGCCAATGGAAATTTTTAGTCGTATTAGGACAGGAGTCAAGCCTGATATTAATGCTTTGAGTGTAATGTTAATTTCCGTATCAGCGATCGTTGCTTTTATTGCTGAGTTACTTCGTGTTTCTGGAGAAAATAAAAGCTTATAACTAGAAGTCATAATTCAGAATTTAGGAGTCAGAAGTTACAATCAATTATCTGCTAGTCGAACAAAATACAAGCAAGAAAATTTTTGCGACTGACGCCAATATTGCTGTTTTGATTAAAATTATTCATTATTTATAGCATTTCCCGTTCTAGTGAAGTACAAAGTAGGGGCGCATAGCTATGCGCCCCTAAAAATTTATGATTTATAACTGCTATAGTTCTTAGTGAACTTTTTTATCTAAAAACAACAGCTATCTTAAAGAATAATTCTGAATTCTGATATTTTTAAACACATATAAAAAATTCCGTGTTCGCTTCTCTACATAACTGTTTTCAATAAGATGATATTGGGGCTAACTTTGGAGAAGATGCTATTTTCACTTCATTATGCAAATCTGCCAAAATCCCAATTGCTCAAATCCATTTAACTCTGATAGCAATAGATTTTGCGTCAGTTGCGGACAAAGCAACTTTGGCAAACTTCTGAGAAACCGTTACCGCGTATTGGGACTCTTAGGTGAAGGTGGGTTTAGCAGAACTTATGCTACAGAAGATGCAGATAGACTCAATGCGCCTTGTGTCATCAAGCAATTTTTCCCACAATTCCAAGGAACTGGACAACGTACCAAAGCAGCCCAATTTTTCAAGGAAGAAGCCTTTCGGTTGTATGAACTCGGAGAAAATCATACCCAAATTCCTAGATTACTTGCTTATTTTGAACAAGGTACAAGCTTATATCTCGTGCAAGAATTTATTCAAGGAAAAACTCTTTTACAAGAAGTTCAAGAACAAATATATGGCGAAGAACAAATTTGGCAACTTTTAGCTGATTTGTTGCCAGTTCTAGAATTTATTCATACAAGTAACATTATTCACCGGGATATCAAGCCAGAAAATATTATCCGCCGTGCAAGCGATGGAAAACCCGTTTTAATTGACTTTGGTGGTGCTAAACAAGTAACACAAACGAGTATAGGCAGACAAGCTACAGTAATTTATACACTTGGTTATGCACCGACTGAACAAATGGCTGGCTTTGCTTGTCACGCCAGTGATTTATATGCTTTGGGCGTAACTTGCGTGCGTCTTTTAACTCAATGTTTACCTTTACAGGATGTTTCTGGACAGGTTAAAGATCCTATTTATGATGCCATGAATGCTAAGTGGTTGTGGCGTCAACGATTACAAGAAAAAGGTATTACTATCAGCGACGAATTAGGGAAAATTTTAGATAAATTACTCAAACATTTACCGAGTGAAAGGTATCAAACAGCAGCAGAAGTTCTCAAAGATTTGGAGTTTATCAAATCAAATCTTGAACCTGTAGCCCTAAAAATGGTTTCCATCCCCCAACCCGTGCTACCACCGCCAAAAGTAACAGTACCATTACCGCCTTTAAAAACTTTTGAATTTGATGTAGTCACAGTAGACACAGCAGGTAGAGAAGTTAGTCGCGTCAGCCGCAGTGCAAACTTCTTTGCTGAGGAATTGGGTAAGTCTGTCACCCTGGAAATGGTATCAATTCCTGGCGGTACATACATGATGGGTTCCCTGGAGTTTGAAGGAGACGCTGACGAACGTCCTCAACGCCAAGTGACTGTAGAACCATTTTTTATGGGAAAATTTCCTGTAACTCAAGCACAGTGGAGAGTAGTAGCAGCATTACCCAAAGTCAACCAAACCTTAAATCCTAATCCATCGAAATTTAAAGGTTTAGATAGACCAGTAGAAAATGTATCTTGGCATGAAGCTGTAGAATTTTGTCTCAGGCTATCAGAAAAAACTGGACGCGACTATCGTTTACCGAGTGAAGCAGAATGGGAATATGCTTGTCGTGCTGGAACTAAGACATCATTTCACTTTGGCGAAACCATTACTACTGATTTAGTTTGCTGTGCTGACGAACCAAAAAGCAAATTCCGCAAAGAAACAACAAACGTAGGCAGTTTTGAAGTAGCCAACGCCTTTGGATTGTACGATATGCACGGGCTAGTTTGGGAATGGTGCGCCGATCCGTGGCATAACAATTATAATGATGCACCTTCAGATGCAAGAGTTTGGGAAATCGGTGGTGATATGCATCGCCGGGTACTGCGCGGTGGTTCTTGGAGTTTCAGTGCAGAACTTTGTCGCAGCGCCAGCCGTAGTTGGAATGAGTCAGACGGTGGGTTGAGAATTTGTGGCTTTCGGGTGGTATTTTCCGCCGAAGAGACGCCTGAATATTAAGTTTTGGATTTCTAAATTAGGTTTTGAACTTGTAAATCAAGTTTTGGATTTCTAAATCAAATAAGACTTAGACACTAAAGGCTAAAACATATAGCGATTCTTGTTTGGATGCAAGACGCTGTAACGCGCTGAGTTAGCCAAAATGCCCTCACCGGATTTTAAATTTGAAATTTTGGATTGTTAATTCAAAACTTTAAATCTAAAGAAGTCCAAAACCCTCATGTTGAGACGCGATAAATCGCGTCTTCTCTAGACCAATTATCTCTATAGGAATCCGATTTGATTTATGAAAAAATCTAAGTATCTGTAGGGTGTGTTATCGCGTAGCGTAACGCACCAAAGCCTCGGACGGTGCGTTAGCCAGAGGCATAACGCACCCTACGTATATTTCAGAAATCAAATATGAGTCCTACAGGAACAATCTTTAACCCAAGCTTATTACAATATTAGCTAAGCTGGTAATATATATAACAAACTGCTTGTAGTTCTGATTTATGCAAATCTGCCAAAATCCCAATTGCTCAAATCCCTTCAACCCTGATAGCAATAGATTTTGTATGAGTTGCGGACAAAATAACTTTGGCAACCTGCTGGGAAATCGCTACCGCGTTTTGAAACTTTTAGGTGAAGGTGGGTTTGGCAGAACTTATACAGCAGAAGACACAACTAGATTTAATGATGTTTGTGTCATCAAGCAATTTTTTCCACAAGTGCAAGGAACAGCAGCACTTACTAAAGCAAAAGAATTATTCAAACAAGAGGCCAAGCGACTTTATGAATTGGGAGAAAATCATTCTCAAATTCCGAGATTGTTAGCTTATTTTGAACAAGGTGCAAGCTTATATCTCGTACAAGAATTTATTCCAGGCCAAACTCTGCTCAAAGAACTTCAAGAACAACCTTATAGTGAAGAACAAATTCGAGAACTTTTAGCAGATTTGTTACCAGTTCTGCAATTCATCCACGATCGCAATGTCATCCATCGGGATATTAAACCAGAAAATATCATCCGAAGGGAGAGCGATCGCTATCCGATCTTAATTGACTTTGGCGGCGCTAAACAAGTAACTCAAACCAGTTTAGCCAGACAAGCCACAGGAATTTATACCGTTGGTTATGCCCCAAGCGAACAAATGGCAGGATTCGCCACTCCTGTTAGCGATCTATATGCTTTGGGTGCCACTTGTGTGCGTCTTTTAACTCAAAGTTTGGCTGTGCAAGATACCAATGGAAATCTCTACGATCGCCTTTACGATCCTTTTAATGCTCAATGGTTGTGGCGAGAAATTTTGCAAGAAAAAGGTGTTACTATCAGCGACGATTTAGGGCAAATTCTCGATAAATTGCTCAAGCACTTACCAAGGGAAAGATATCAATCAGCAGCAGAAGTTTTGCAAGATTTAAACTCTCCAAAAGCCAAAATTCCAACAACAATAATCACGATTCCGCAACCGCAATTACCAACCGTTCAAACAAACGTATCTCTACAAACTTTTGAATTCGATGTCATCTTAGTAGATGCAAAAGGTATACAAATTAGCCGTAAACGCCATAGTGCAAATTTATTTATAGAAGACTTGGGAAATGGAGTAATCCTAGAAATGGTATCCATCCCTAGCGGTACTTTTATGATGGGTTCGCCATCAACAGAACAGGGGCGACGCGATGATGAAACGCCACAACATCAAGTTACAGTCCCTTCATTTTTTATCGGTAAATATCAAATTACCCAAGCGCAGTATCAAGCAATTATGGGTATTAACCCTTCCTACTTCCGCACCAATGGCGCAAACCGACCTGTGGAAAGTGTGAGTTGGAATGATGCGGTAGAATTTTGTCAAAAGTTGAGCCAAAAGACAAGACGAACCTATCGGTTACCTAGCGAAGCACAATGGGAGTATGCGTGTCGTGCTGGAACCACCACACCATTCTATTTTGGTGAAACAATTACCACTGATTTAGTCAACTACAACGGAAATCATACATACGCCTCTGCACCAAAAGGTGGATATCGCAAGCAAACAACACCAGTAGGAAGTTTTCCTCCTAACGCCTTTGGTTTATACGATATGCACGGGTTAGTCTGGGAATGGTGTCAAGATAACCGGCATCATAATTACCAAGGCGCACCCACTGATGGTAGTGCTTGGTTACAAACTGGTTTATTCTCTAATTTGTTATCTGATAGAGTCATGCGCGGTGGTTCTTGGGGGTTTCTTCCAGAAGGTTGTCGCAGCGCAAATCGTAAGTCCGATGGTGCTAATCTGCGTTTCAACAGTATTGGTTTTCGTGTTGTCTTAGTTTCCGCGTAAGGGCTGACTTTTACGCTTTTCGCCCAAAGCGCGATCGCAATTTTTCACAACGTCAAAATAAAATGACAAAAACTCAACAACCCTTGCTTAAGTCAAGGGGCATTTCGTTTTTGCCAAAATTGTATGCTTGTCCTAAATTTTGATCTCTTTGACCCTTGTAATTTTAACCTTTACAAAGAGTTTTACCCTTAACACCAAGCGTATTGGGTGATAGATTAGATTAATGCCCAATTAAGCTCAAAAACTAAATTTTATTATTCAATATTCATCGGAAAATAATGTAAGTAGATAGGCATTATTAAAACATCAAATAAATCTTAGTTCGTAGTAAGCGATTCCTCACTGATTACAGACCTTCAATACTCAAGTATTAACTACAAACTTTCACTATTTTCCACCTACCTACTTATAAGTAACTACCAATTATCAGCTGTACCTTTTTTGTAAGGATCGCCTGTAAAAGGTTGTATGCCAATAGTAGGATAAGCATCATCATTAGGCCCAAAAATCCGCATTGCAGCTTCATAAATATATTGGGTTACATCAGCAAGCATTTGGGAAATCTTGGAAATAGTCATATTATTTGGACTCCTAATTCCTGAGTCACTTTAGTTGTGATAACTATACTTTAATCCTGATTTTGTTAGCTAGCCGCAACTCTCAATATATTGAGAACCTATGCAATGTTTATTCAGATATGTTTGCAATACTTTAGCTTTGAAAAAAGTCAAAATTTTTTCGTTAATTCTAATTGTAACATAACTATTTCTGCAATCCCAGTCTGGGAAATAAGCTTGCTTTTCTAGGCGCAGGAGACTGGGAATTAGGTTGGAAGCTAGAAAATTTTGTCAGCGACAATTAGCGCTATTAATAGCTATTACTATTAAAAAACGTTAAATTTTTGATAAAGTTATTATTAATATGCCTATGAATTCAAGGTTTTTCAGCAGTCTCGGAAATATATTTGCTACAAGTTGACAATATTTATGGTAAATATTACCATAAATAAAAGAAGCATTCTTATAAGGAAGCTCTGGCATGACAACTTTCCCAGATTTAGATTATGTAGATAAACAGCAAACCCAGCAAAACCAGGGGCTAAACCTGTGTGCGGATGACTACAGCTTGCTGACCGATCTTTACCAATTGACGATGGCGGCTTGTTACACAGGCGAGGGTATAGAACAACGATGGGCAAGTTTTGAGTTGTCTGTCAGACGCTTACCAGAGAATTTTGGTTATTTAATTGCAATGGGTTTGGCACAGGCGTTGGAATATTTAGCAAAATTACGCTTTAGTCCATCGCAAATTGCAGCATTACAGGCGACGGGAATTTTTGCTGGGGCAAGCGATCGCTTTTGGTCGTTGTTAGCCCAAGGCAAGTTTACCGGGGATGTTTGGGCAGTACCAGAAGGTACGGCTGTGTTTGCCAATCAGCCACTATTGCGGGTGGAAGCACCTCTTTGGCAAGCACAATTGGTGGAAACTTATCTTTTGAATACCATTAATTACCAGACTTTGATTGCCACAAAAGCAGCACGGTTGCGGGATGTGGCTGGAGAGTCAGCAACCCTTTTGGAATTTGGCACAAGACGCGCTTTTAGCCCCCAGGCGTCTTTGTGGGCGGCGCGGGCGGCCTTGGCAGGTGGCTTAGATTCCACTTCCAATGTGTTAGCAGCACTACAACTGGGACAAAAGCCAAGTGGTACTATGGCACACGCCCTGGTGATGGCGTTGTCAGCAATAGAAGGCACTGAAGAACAAGCTTTTAGTGCATTTCATCGATATTTTCCGGGTGCGCCGTTGTTGATTGACACCTACGATACCATTGCCGCTGCCCAAGCCTTAGCTGCAAAAGTTAATTCTGGGGAAATGCAATTAACAGGCGTGAGATTGGACTCAGGAGATTTAGTTACCTTATCAAAACAGGTGCGATCGCTACTTCCAGGCGTGCCAATTTTTGCTAGCGGCGACTTGGACGAGTGGGAAATTGTCAAACTCAAAGCCGCCGGGGCACAAATTGATGGTTACGGATTGGGGACGCGATTAGTTACGGGTTCTCCGGTAAATGGAGTTTACAAACTTGTAGAGATTGATGGCATCCCCGTAATGAAACAATCGAGTGGTAAGGTAACTTATCCAGGACGCAAGCAGATTTTTCGCTCGCTAACAGGAGGTAAGCTAAAAGCAGACAGGTTGGGACTTTTGGGTGAAAGTTCCTGGGAAGAACAACCATTATTGCAGTTGGTAGTTCAACAGGGTAAACCCACGCAACCCCTGGAGACTTTGGAAACAATTCGTCAGCGTACTGCTGCCTCAGTTGCTAGTTTGCCAGAACAGACGCGGCGCTTGGATCGTCCTGTGTCTGTAGAAGTGGAAATTTCTGAAGGTTTACAGATGTTGACTCAAGAAACTAAAAAACGTAGACGCGCCAGCGGCTTGCCGCAGGCTACCGCAAAGGACGCAAAGTAAGATGATGAGAATTGCTTTGTTTGGAACGAGTGCCGATCCGCCAACTGCTGGACATCAGAAAGTTTTAAGTTGGTTGTCTGAGCGTTACGATCGCGTAGCGGTTTGGGCAGCAGATAATCCATTTAAGTCCCATCAAACACCTTTAGAACATCGGGCGGCAATGTTGCAATTGTTGATTGGGGATATCGACGCACCACGGCAGAATGTTACTTTGGAACAAAACTTGAGTAGCTTCAGAACCCTGGAAACAGTGGAAAAAGCAAAATTGCGTTGGGGGGAAAACGTTGAATTAACATTAGTCATTGGTTCAGATTTACTCACTCAGTTACCACGTTGGTATCGCATTGAAGATTTGTTACAGGAAGTGCAACTATTGATTGTGCCGCGACCAAGGTATGCAATAGATGAGTCTAGTTTGGAAGCAGTGCAAAACTTGGGAGGCAAAATTGCGATCGCTAGTCTAACTGGTCTAGATATTTCCTCCACAGCCTACCGCGAACATGGAGATTCTCAAGCCCTTACTGCCCCTGTAGTTGCTTATATTAATCGAGAGCATTTATACGAATGCCAGGACGCCAGCAAAAAAAGATTTCAACTCCGGTAAATCAACAACCTTTGGCCGATTTCAAGGTTGGTGTTGATAATGTAATTTTTTCTGTAGATACTGCTCAAAATCGGCTCTTAGTTCTGTTAGTAATGCGGCAACAAGAACCATTTTCAAATCATTGGAGTCTGCCTGGTACTTTAGTGCGTCCAGGAGAGTCTTTAGAAGATGCCGCCTATCGCATTATGGCAGAGAAAATCAAGGTCAAAAACCTTTATTTGGAACAACTTTATACCTTTGGAGGCCCGAACCGCGATCCGCGAGAATCAACTGATAGCTATGGTGTGCGTTATCTATCAGTTAGTTATTTTGCCCTTGTGCGATTTGAAGAAGCTGAATTAATTGCCGATCGCGTCGCCGGCATAGCTTGGTATCCGGTTAAACAAGTTCCTAAATTAGCTTTCGATCACAACGAAATTTTGACCTATGGACATAGGCGTTTGCGAAATAAATTGGAGTACAGTCCGGTGGCTTTTGAAGTTTTGCCAGAAATGTTCACTTTAAATGATTTATATCAGTTATACACCACAGTTTTAGGCGACAATTTTTCCGATTATTCTAATTTTCGGGCGCGTTTACTAAAATTAGGTTTCTTATCCGATACCGGAATTAAAGTTTCACGCGGTGCTGGTCGTCCCGCTAGTTTATATAAGTTTGATGCCGAAGCCTTTGCCCCATTAAAAGATAAACCTTTGGTGTTTATTTAATGAGGAGTGAGGAGTGAGGAGTGAGGAGTTAGGAGTTATTATTCTTTCTCATATTTCCATCCTCCATACCCAATGCCCAATGCCCAATAATTAATAATTAATATGAAAATTGCGATCGCTCAAATTAATCCGACAATTGGTGATTTACTAGGAAATGCCCAACAAATCCTAGACGCGGCACAACGCGCAGCATCCGGTGGTGCGCGTTTGTTGCTAACACCAGAACTTTCTTTGTGTGGCTATCCACCAAGAGACTTATTACTAAATCCTAGTTTTGTGGAAGCTATGAATGTAACTTTACAAAACCTAGCCCAGGATTTACCAGCAAATTTAGCTGTGTTAGTAGGAACCGTTGAACAAAATGCCACAGCAGATATTACTGGCAGTAAAAGTTTATTTAACAGCATCGCTTTGTTAGAAAATGGCGAAGTAAAGCAAGTTTTTCACAAGCGACTTTTACCAACTTACGATGTATTTGATGAACGCCGCTATTTTGAACCAGGCTTACAAGCTAATTATTTCACCTTAGATAATCTCGATATTGGCGTTACTATTTGTGAAGATTTATGGAATGATGAGGAATTCTGGGGCAAACGTAGTTATGCAGTGAATCCTATTGCTGATTTAGCAATTATAGGTGTAGATTTAATTGTTAATTTGTCTGCTTCTCCTTATACTGCCGGCAAGCAACAGTTTCGCGAAACAATGCTCCGGCATAGCGCAGTGCGTTTTCAACAACCAATAATTTATGCTAACCAGGTTGGAGGAAATGACGATCTAATTTTTGATGGTCGCAGTTTTGCCTTAAATCGCCAAGGTGAAATTGTCTGTCGTGCCCGTGGTTTTGAAGCTGATTTATTGGCGGTGGAATTTGACGAAGCAGTCCGAGATTTACAATTAAGTTCTGTGGCACCTGCGTATGATTCAGAAGATGAAGAAATCTGGCAAGCTTTGGTTTTGGGAGTCAGAGATTATGCCCGCAAGTGCCGCTTTTCTAAAGTCGTTTTGGGTCTGAGTGGCGGCATTGATTCAGCATTAGTAGCAGCGATCGCCACTGCTGCACTAGGTGAAGAAAATGTGCTAGGCGTTCTCATGCCTTCGCCTTATAGTTCCGATCATTCTATTAGCGATGCTTTAGCATTAGCCGCAAATCTGGGAATTAAAACTGATATCTTACCAATAGAACAGTTAATGCAAGGCTTCGATCGCACCTTAGCCAATTTATTTGCAGGTACAGAATTTGGACTAGCAGAAGAGAATATCCAATCCCGGATTCGGGGTAATTTATTAATGGCGATCGCTAACAAATTTGGTTATCTTCTCTTATCTACCGGTAACAAGTCAGAAATGGCAGTTGGTTACTGTACTCTCTACGGCGATATGAATGGCGGTTTAGCAGTAATCGCAGATGTTCCCAAAACCCGCGTTTATTCACTTTGTCACTGGTTAAATCGCAATAACGAAATCATCCCCCAAAACGTCTTGACTAAAGCACCAAGCGCCGAACTCAAACCAGGCCAAGTAGATGGAGACTCTCTACCACCCTATGAAATTTTAGACGATATCTTACAACGCCTGATTCACAATCATCAATCAGCAGCGCAAATTGTCGCAGCAGGTCACGATTGGGTAATTGTCAACCGAGTAATTCAAATGGTGGCGCGTGCAGAATTTAAACGCCGACAAGCACCCCCAGGCTTAAAAATTACTGACCGCGCCTTTGGAACTGGCTGGCGAATGCCAATTGCGAGTAACTGGGTTGCTATCAAAAACGCCTATCAGACTAAAACCAAACCCGCACCGACCTTAGTCTCTTCTGATGCACAAGATATCTAGCCGCGACTTAAGTAAATGAAGACATGGGGACGTAGGGACGCAGGATACTTTCCGATGTCTTGCTCTTACAGCAATTTGCAGATGAATAGACCACAGTAGGGGCACAATATTGTTCATACGTGTCAACTTAACGTGAAACCCTGGTGAAAACGTGATGAGCGAGTTCTACTCACTTACCATCCAGATCCGCGTTACCCCACCCCGATTTTGTCTAAAGCCAAAATCGCCCCTCCCCTTAGCAAGGGGAGGGGTTGGGGGTGGGGTAAAATGCCTGTGGGATAAGCGTTTCAGCTTAAGTTGACACCAATGAACATTGTTGTGCCCTTACGATAATTTAGTATTCAAGCATGTATTCCATCCAAATGAAAAGCGCTGTAGGCGAGACAAAGAACAGCTTTGGCTCTTTGGGGCTCTTTGGGTTTGGTAACTAATTAACCGGACATGATATGAATCCTATTTATTGCAACCTAAAATTTTACAGCGTATTTCAGGTAAATGAAGTACATAGGTAGGGGCACAATATATTGTGCCCTTACAATTATCTGTACCTCACAAAGTAGCAATCTGCTGTATATCAAGCCCGCTACATACCAGGCTTGATATTACTTCTGAATTCTGCTACGTGACTATAAACCTACTAATTCACGAGATTCAAAATCATTGAGTTGTTGAGCGATCGCTAATCTAGCTTCTAACTTTGCTACACTAAACTGGTTACGCAGATATTCTAAATGTCCGATGGCATTTGCCTTTTCGCCAGTCAAGCGAATTAAGGTGTCCATCGCCTTTTGATATTCCTGATTCACAAGCAGCACTTCAAAACGCCGCGCCTTGCGTTGAGCATCATTTTTCAAATCCATCTCAAAGGCGGCGACGCGATCCGCATTGCCTTCAAATCGGTTAATTTGGTGCTGCACTGCCATCAACTGAGAATCTATTTCATTAGCCCGTTGAGCAGCTTGAGCGATCGCACCTGGATAATGACTCAGTTGCATCATCTAATAATTTTCCTCTAAGGTCAAGAATTTAATGTTTGAGCATAAACCTAACCCCGGAATCCATTTCCCAAAAGGCTGTCACAGAGCAGTTTACACTTAACTAGATTTACGAACTTATATATCTATTATAGTAAAAAAGTACTGATTTCGACTGAATCAAAGACTCTGTTTTGGTCAAATTTACCCTGATGAAGCTAAAAGCTTGTGAAATTTATTTCTTGGCGCTGAGGAAGCAGAGGCAAATCATCGCGCAATGGAAACGACGCTCTAATTTACAGTATCTTTACTGAATTTACCCAAAAGTGAAGTTAAAATAAACTCTCAATAAATTTTAAATTAAAATTTTGTATTTGTATATAATTTAGTGTGTGTAAGCTATCTGAATTCAAGCTTATTTGCATAACTCTCGACTGTGTCAGAGAGTAATTCCCTAAAGATTTGGCTAAGAAAATTAATAACTGAGCTTGAGTCATAGCACAGCTTAACTTGATTTTGGTTTTGCTATAACTCAACGACTGTCATCAGCGTTAACGTAGCTCGTGGCAGGCATCGCATTTTCACACATAACATAGCGCTGTTTGTAGCAGCGTTAGATTATTGCGCTCTTTAACAAAACTCACTTGAGATTACTCAGTGAGCAATAGAAAAAATTGTCCAAGACTCTTAGCACAAGCACTAGCCTTGAGCGCAATTTCATACACCTGATAAAAAACAGGAGTCATTTCAATGGCTACATTTACCGTCACTAATACCAACAACAGCGGTGCTGGTTCACTGCGGCAGGCAATTCTTGATGCCAATGCTCTTACAGGAAGAGACATTATTAAATTTGGTGGACTGTTTACAGATAACATTGCTGATACCATCAGTTTGAATAATAGTAGTCTGAGGATCGTAGATGACCTCACCATTCAAGGTACAAATGCAAGCTTACTAACTATTAGTAAAAACAGTGCTTCTCGTGTTTTTGACATTAGCGCTGGTGTTACTGCTGCCATCAACAGACTGACTATTACTAATAGCTACAACGGAGACGGTGGTGCGATTTTCAATGGTGGCAGTCTCACCTTGAGCAGCAGCAATATTATTGGCAGCACTGCGGAAAACGGCGGTGGCATCTACAACACTGGTATCCTGACGCTGAACAACAGCAACATTACTGGTAACGATGCAGTTTCCTATGGCTACGATTCTGGCAGGGGCGGTGGCGTTTACAACACTGGTTCCCTCACTGCGAACAACAGCATCATCACTGGCAATCGTGCAAGCAACGGCGGTGGCGTTTACAACACTGATAGTCTGACTGTGAATAACAGTACCATCAGTAGTAATGATGTAGACTACGGCGGCGGTGGGATCTACAATACCACCTATGGTGCGATCGCCGTCAGGAGCAGCACTATCAGTAATAATGAATCAGACCAAGGGAGCGGGATCTACAACTCTGGCATCCTGACTGTAAGCAACAGCAACATCAGTAATAATACTTCAAATCAGCTATTATCTGAATTACGAGGTGGCGGTGGCATCTACAACAACGGTACTCTGACAGTGAGGAACAGCACCATTCGTAACAACAGTGGAGATTCCGGTGGTGGCATCAACAATCAAGGCATCCTAACTGTTAGGAATAGCACCATCAGTGGTAATAATGCAAGCTATGGCGGCGGGATCTACAACGTTGGCATTGCGACAGTCATTACCAGTAGTATTAGCGACAATGAGGTAGACGGCGAATCCAACAGCTCAGGCGGCGGCATTTCCAATAATGGCACTCTTATCGTCAGCAACAGTACGATTAGTGGTAACAAAGGACGTTACTACGGCGGCGGGATCTCCAACGGTTTCGGCAATACTGAGAACGACTATGGTACTGCAATCGTCAGCAACAGTATTATCAGTGATAACTCGGCAATATATGACGGTGGTGGCATTTACAGTATTAATGGCATCTTTACCTTAAATAACAGCACTATCAGCGGCAACTCGGCAGGATTTAGCGGTGGCGGTATTTACAATGGTGGCACCTTCACGGCGATCGCCAGCACTATCAATGGTAATGAGGCAAAATGGAATGGTGGTGGTATCTACAACGACAATGGTATGCTGACGGCAATCAACATTACCATTAGTGGCAATAAGACATTAGGCTTTTTCGACAATGACTTCTACTTAGGCTTTGGCGGTGGCATCTACAATGAAGATGGCACTGTGACGCTATACAACAGCACTATCAGTGGTAACTCGGCATCCTACGGCGGTGGTGGTATTTACAACGAAGATGGCACCCTAACTGTCGGCAACAGCACTATCGTCCTCAACACCGCTTACGATAAATTGTCAGGCAAGTACAACAAAGGTGGTGGTATCTACAACAATAAAGGTACTGCCAAGATTAAAAATAGCATCATTGCTGGCAACAACAAGTCTGCAACTAACCCTATCAACCCTGATGTTGTAGGTAAATTCACCAGCAACGGCTATAACCTAATTGGTCGCCGCAGTGGCAGTACAGGCTTTAATGCTAGCGAAGAATTAAAAGTTGCGATCGCCAAAGTTATCGATCTGAAGTTGCAAAACAACGGTGGTTTAGTCAACACCCATGCCCTAGTTACTGGTAGCCCAGCCATCAACAAAGGCAAAAATCAAGATGTCCCTCCCGATATTGCAGACCTAGATGGTGACGCTAATACAACTGAGCCAATACCCTATGACCAGCGGGGTCTTGGCTTCCCCCGCATCTCTGGTTACAAAGTAGACATAGGTGCATTTGAATTGGCCTAACCTGCAATGCCGCATTCGGTTGTAGAAAAAATTGAAGTTGGGTTCAGCCAAACGCAACCCAACCAAATCTGTTGTCAAATCCTACACCAAATCTCAAGCCGCTTCCCGCAGTTGTGACGGTACACTCACCTCTGGAAACGAAAGCGAGAGTTGTTCGGCTTGAGGTACTGCCGCTTGTTCCAACACTTGAACTTCGATATTTACACTCACCAAATAACTGCCTGTGTCTGCGCCAACTGCTTCAGCAATTAATTTGGCAATATCCGGACGCTTAGCTGTCAGGGGGTCACGTAAAATGCAGCGATCCCATTCATGCTTGGCAGTCGGATTGAGGTTGAGAATATAATGCTTCATCATCGAACTAACCCTTTAACCATCTTCCAGAAGGTTTTCACGCAGCCATTGTGCCTTTGGCTAGGCTTTGCCAACGCTATCTATATTATAGTACTTTTGTACTAAATTGCCAATGGACTATTGGGCATTGGGCATTGGGTATTGGGCAAAGGGGAAGGGGGAAAAGAAAGATCTCTGTTTTCCCTTTAACCTTTACCCTTTTCCCTTAACGAAGCCATGTCCTCATCCCCCTTGTCTTCCTTGTCTCTTCATCCCTATTCCTAATTAGACTTACCATTATTTTGCAAATTTAATAACTCAGTATCACCCAACAAAATTGCTTGTTGAGGTACAGAGATTGAAATTCCAGCTTCGTCTAGGGCGACTTTCAGACGGCGGCGAAACTCTCGTGCGACATCCCATTGTTTAAGGGGCTGTGTTTTAATCCAGACACGAATAATTAAACCGCGATCGCCGAATTGATCTATTCCTAAAACTTGGGGTGGTTCTAGGATTTGATGCTGCCATTGCAGTTCTTGATTCATGTTGTCTGCAACGGTCTTAATCAACTTCAAAGCCTCTTCTGTATCCGCTTGGTAAGCAATGGGAATCGTTAAATCGGCTCGCGACCAACGGCTAGAAAGATTGGCAACAACTTTTATTTCACTATTGGGAATGGTGATTAACCGCCCTTCGGAATCGCGCACCTGGGTCATTCGCAGATTTAAGTTTTCTACTAAGCCTCCCACATTTCCTACATTAATCACGTCGCCTAAAGCATACTGGTCTTCTAGGATGATCAAGAAACCGTTAATCGCATCTTTAATCAAGTTCTGCGAAGCTAAGGATACGGCAACACCAACCAAACTTGCACCCGCTAGCAAGGGGACGACATCTATACCCAAGGCTACCAGCGCCAGCAAAAAGCCTACTCCGACGCAGATAGCTGTAGCAATACTTTTAGTCACACCAGAAAATGTGGAAACTCGCAGTTGCAGACGTGCAGAATCTTCTGGGGTGATAAAAACAGTACTTTTGATTAAAGTGGAGGCGAAGCGGTCAATCAACGCATAGCTCAGACGCACTGCTACGTAAGTTACCAATAACACAACACCTAATCGCAAAGGAAATTGGGCAGCTGTGAGAATTGCTACTTGAAATCCTCGCGTGTAGGGAAACAAGCCCAAGATAAAGAAACTTCCGCCTCCCCAAATTCCTGCTTGAGTTAGCTGGAACAATCTTCTCTTAGCTTCTTCTACATGTCGGACTTGCCGTTGATTTAGTTGTGTTGTAATTGGTTGAGCCGCCGTTAAAGTTGGGGAATTGAAGAGTTCGTTTTGGGCTTGGGAGGTAACGGAGTCTGATTTTTTTTTGGAACGTCTCTGCCAGCCATATACCGCGGAACTCATAACAATCATTGCTAGCGCCGTAGCCCCAGCAATTTTACTTTGGTCAATTAAAAATTGAGTTTGTCTCTCTTGTTTTGCCTGTTGTAAGTCTTCTTTTAATGAGTCGGCAATTTGATTTGCGGACGTTGAAATATCCACCTGTCGCAGTCCAGCATCTTCAGAGGTGACGGTCATCAGATATTGGTCGTTGACATAAATTACTGGTAATTCGTTGACTTTGCGAACTTCTACCTTGACTGGTGCGTTTGCTGGTAACTGAAAGTAATATTGACTAATCGCTTCTAGTTTCTTTTGGATGTCTTCTAAACGCTCAGGAAAGTTAGTTTTTGATGCGGCTATCTGAAATAAGCGACGGCCATCCAAATAAATCCAGCCGGAAACAACTCTATCATTGGAATCATTGCTCGCACTCTTGGGAGCTTGCAAATCGAACAAAAAAGGAATCTGGGCGGTAGCTTTTGGCACAGCTACAACTGTTATAGCCATTGAAGTTGCGATCGCCATTATTACACCAAAATCTTTGCGACCTTTGGGCGATACATTCTTTTTAGACAAGTGGGACGCTTGATTGGAAGCCTCCAAATGTGGCACAGGCTTGGCGATGTTACCAAGGTATGTTCCTGCTGGAAATACCTGTCCCTGCTCCTTTGAACCTTTAGCAAAGCTCGGCAATAGAACTCCCTTCGCGGCCGCCAAAAATTGAAAGCGCACTCAAACACCTCCTTGAGTAAAATTTACCATTGACTAATTTCATAACCATCCTGCTCAATAAATCTGAGTAAATGTGCCTATCTAAAGTTAAGTCTTTCCCTCCAAATGATGAATTTTTGATGTTTTTTTAAAAATTTTCTCTCTCTAGACAGATGACATCGTACTGAGAATAAACAGGTAAAGCTAAGAAAAGTCTTACTCTTACCAAAGATAAAACAAAAAGGAAAAAGCTGGCGATGAAGTTGACATTAGGCGAATCAAACGTCAAGCTAGTTCTGAGGAGTCTTGACTAGTAATTCGCTTTCTGAGCGAAAATTGCCAGTCATAGAATAACCTAGTAGAGTGCGTAGATTGTACGTAACTTTTTCACATTTTTGAGGTAACTTTTGATGACCGCAACTTCTCCCCGATTAAAGCACGAGGTTAAAGACCTCGGCCTAGCTGCCTTGGGAAGACAGCGCATTGAATGGGCTGGACGCGAAATGCCAGTATTACGGCAAATCCGCGATCGCTTTGCTCAAGAAAAACCCTTTGCTGGGTTACGCCTTGTGGCTTGCGCCCACATCACAACCGAAACAGCACATTTGGCGATCGCTCTTAAAGCCGGTGGTGCTGACGCACTGCTAATTGCTAGCAATCCCTTATCAACACAAGATGACGTAGCTGCTAGCCTCGTCGCCGATCATGAAATTCCCGTCTTTGCCCAAAAAGGCGAAGATAACGCAACTTACAACCGCCACGTTCAAATAGCTTTAGATCACCGCCCCAACATCATTATTGATGATGGTAGCGACGTGGTTGCGACATTGATCCAAGAACGCCAACACCAAATCGCTGATTTGATTGGTACGACCGAAGAAACCACAACGGGAATTGTCCGCCTGAGAGCCATGTTCAAAGATGGCGTTCTTACCTTCCCCGCAGTGAATGTTAATGATGCTGATACCAAGCACTTCTTTGATAACCGCTATGGTACTGGTCAATCCACCCTTGACGGCATCATCCGCGCTACAAACATTCTGCTAGCTGGTAAAACCATCGTCGTTGTTGGTTATGGCTGGTGCGGTAAAGGTACAGCACTCCGCGCCCGTGGTTTGGGCGGTAACGTAATCGTTACCGAAATTGACCCCATCAAAGCAATTGAAGCCGTGATGGATGGTTTCCGCGTCCTGCCAATGGCAGAAGCCGCTAAAGTTGGCGACTTGTTTATCACAGTCACCGGTAACAAACACGTGATTCGCGGCGAACATTTCGATGCGATGAAAGACGGTGCGATAGTTTGTAACTCCGGTCACTTTGATATTGAACTCGACCTAAAATACTTGGCTAGTCAAGCTAAAGAAATCAAAGAAGTCCGTCCTTTCACCGAAGAGTATAAATTAACCAGCGGCAAATCAGTCGTGGTTCTCGGTCAAGGACGCTTGATTAACCTCGCCGCTGCGGAAGGACATCCCAGCGCCGTGATGGATATGAGCTTTGCCAACCAAGCTTTAGCTGTGGAATACCTCGTGAAGAATAAAGGTAAGTTGGAACCTGGTTTGCACTCCATTCCTACTGAAGTAGACCAAGAAATTGCTCGACTCAAATTGCAGGCATTAGGAATTGCGATCGATACCCTAACACCTGACCAAATTGAGTACATCAACTCTTGGACTAGTGGAACTTGATATTAATTGATTAACTAATTTTTTTGGGGATAGGCTTTAGCTTATCCCCTTTTTTGTGTTTTTAACTTTCGATGTCAGCGAAAGATATCTTTCATAATCAGGGCTTACACAATATGTGACCGAAAACCTTATTCTTGCGTAGCGGTAATTCATGAATTACCGCTACTTTCTTGGTGCGTTACGCCAAAGGCTAACGCACCCTACTGGACTGACACTTCTTGCAAAAGTCCTTCTTTTCCTCTTCTTCTTTGCGTCTTTGCGCGGCAGTTGTTTCAAGTCGGGGAACCTGCCCAACGCACTGCCTCGCCTTTGCGTGAGATAAAAAATTATTTATGCACTCTTACTCCATAAGTTGCACGCACAAGGAACAATGAAAATATCTTGGTTTTCCCAGTCCCCAGTAAAGAGTCCCCAGTCCCCAGTTTCTATTTTCAAGGCAGGTCTACTACTATTACAATTAACGAACTTTAAATCTGCTGTAATTTCAGAGGAATATAAATATCTTGAGAATTAGGGTTCAGGTAGGGACGCTGCAAGTCAAGGGCATGGCGTGTAAAGTGTTGGTTAATCACTCTCATCCGTTCTTCCATCGCATTCTTACCTTTTTGCCAAGCTTCTAACAAGGCATTAGCAACGATTTGACAACGGTTCATACCAAAACTTTCTTGTGCGGCAAATTTTTGGCTTGGTTCTTCTGCTAAACCTAACCCTGGTGCTAAAAATTTCGTAAACAAGGGAATTTCTGGCTGGAAATGAAATTGGTTCTCTGAATAAACTATCTCAAGGATGGTGTGGATTGCTGGATAGTCTTGGAGTTCAAAGTAGAGTACCCCCGAATCATAGCGTCCGTATGCAGAGGGATTGTGCAGAACCTGAAAGCTAAAAGGAACGGAGGCTGCATTCAGTTGCAGTGTTAGGCTATCCATGAGAGCGATCGCACCAGATGGTGTTAAGTTAAAGTAGATTCGCCCTGCTCCTAAATTACTGTCTGGATTGCTTTGCTGTTTCTGTGCCACATTACTAACTGCCACATAACAACCGTTTTGTAGCCGATTTTTAGGCATCCAAATTGCTACTATATCACCCACTTTGGTAGATTTTTTACTGGATTCTAAGTGACAGTCTGGCTCAATATAAAGTGTTAAACCGCCTTTCGTCACCGCCATCGTACCATCAGGTTCTTGGCGCAACACTTCCCATTGTGAGTCAAAGTAGCCGACACCGTGATTACTTTCGTGCAGCTGTTTGTAGAAATCCCAATCAATATCCGAAATAGGGCTATCTTCTAAATTATATTTATATGTGTGATATTTAGTATCATTATTGACTGTCAAAGTACTTTGTAGGGAGCCATTGTAATAGATCCCATAGAGAAAATTTCGCAGTAGTAGAGTCAGATACTTTTGTTGTAAATCTACCGGGGTTTGCTGAAATCTATCGGCTACTTTAGTCGGCAGAGCAAAGGGTTGATAGTTGGGATGGTAAATACAAAAATTCGGCTCAATGTGGATATTTCTAGCAATATCCAATAGAGAAGTCAGCGGTTGATTGGCAGAATATAGCATTAATCCATTTAGAACTCAAAGAGATAAAATTTCAAATCATAAAACTACTATGGAGCAAAATCCTGTGAGATTTATGATAAGAGAAATAATACGCAGAAGAATTTAAAATTTCGTAAAACTTCAATACTCAGAATTCAGAATTCAAAATAAATACAGTCTGATTGGCTATGTTACTTCATCAAAATTTTTGCTGATTCTTGAACTACTTTGACTCCTGAATTCTGAATTATTGCTATTCGGTTTCCTATCATTAGCAACCACGGAGTCGAGTTTTTTCGTAATAAATGCGAAGTAACTGCTGCTGTTTTTGAGGTTGAGGAAGTTTATGGACTTTAGCCACAGGGTTGACAATTTCTGATTGTGAGATACCGAAAATACTCAGCACAGCCTGTTCTGGCATAGTGAGTAAACTTTTAGCTACTTGCAGCGTACAGATATCAGCATTGCTAAAGTATTTACGCCAGGTAATCGTATCTTGAATTTGATGAATCAGTGCCAGTCCAGCAAATTGGATAACCCGCGAAATAAAGTCACTACGGTATTCCAAAATCATCGGGAAAGCATTGAGGTAAGACCTGATGAGGGCAATCATTGAAGGCTGTAAAATCTCTAAGGGTATCAACGCCAAATTGAGAGATTCTTCTAGTTCAATGGTAGGGTCTACTACCAGACTCTTGAGCCAAATTTCTAAATAGCTTGCTAATAAAGTTCCTAAATCAAAAGCTGGATCTCCCCACGCACAAGCTTCCCAATCAATTAGCCGCACTAGGCAATTGTCTAGTTGCTCCCAGCGAGAATGAACTAAAATGTTGTCCAATTTCAGGTCGTTGTGAGTTAAGCAGCAAGGGTTCCAGTCATATGCCAAATCTGCGATCGCAGATTCCAAACTCTCGTATTGTTGATAGAGAAGATAGAATTTCAACGCATCGCTGGGAACAGTACCAAAAATCTCTGGACTAATCGATCCTACCCCTTGGGCTGGATTGTAAAAGCCATAGCGAAACTCTCCTTGGGGAGCAGCTGACATAAAATCCCTATATTCTCGGCGTTGGAAGGTTGTACGATGCAGCCCTGCCAAAGCCGTGCCAATGGCATAAGCAATTTCTGGTGGAAAAATTTCATTATTGTGGTATACTGTCCCAAGCTCCAGGTAGTCACTTAGGTAGTTGCGGACGAGGATAGAATTTTCTTCGTCAAAATGCACTACTAATGGTGCGTGGTTTACCGCCGTAGGCATCGCCGAAGCATTACCGAAAACTGGAAACTGCTGGAGCAATTGGTGAAACAGCCACTCTTTAAATAACTCATGGGGCTGGTCTTCACTGGTAACGTTACGTTCTTGTTTAAGGAGCAGTTTGCGATTGTCAGCTAGAGTTACAACTAAATTGAAATTTTTCTTGCTACTCCCTGGCAAATCAAATTTATCCGAGCCACCTTCTGAGTTACACAGACCCGCATTTTGCAGATACTGGATAACGTTGTGAGAAGACAGTGATAATACCATGTATTATTTCCTACTTCGTAAATTACTGTAAGTTCATCCGTGTCAGAATTCGCTCAGCCTTAGCAGCTTTAGGTAGATAGTAACTAGTGTGCGAGCAAGAATAAAGATTTGTACAATCTACTAATATCGCATATTTACGATCTAAACCTGCCAAAATGGCACCTAGCTCTTTATAATTGCTTTAAAATTGCCTCCATGACACCGTGACATCTTTACACTTCCTCAGCATAGTTACTTAGACACATCTAGAGCAAATTTTATGGTAGAGCCTTTTGACGTAGCTCTGTCTCCCTTGTTTGTAGCGGATTAGCAGCATCCCCAGCAAAAAAAACTGATTGGCGGCAGATGTTGTCAGCAGTCATCCTGAAAGCAGCGAAGAATTTCAGCAATTCTTCGGGGTACGAAGCACGACTTTCAACGTTATTATTTTTATTTATCATCACAAAGCCAAAAAAACCGGACACTTTAGCCGGTTACTAATTATTTTTTGCCTAAATTTTCGCCAAAAGTCGGCGCACCCTGCGGGATCTTGCCACATACTTTTCGCTGCGTACTTTGTAGTAGCCTGCTGCAAGCCCTTCGGGTTCGGTAGTTGCTTCAAGTCGGGAAACCCGCCCAATGCACTACCTCACCGCTGGCGTGTCTACGTTTCCTTCTCTATATTTTTCACAAATCAAATAGGACTGCTATAGAGATTTGTTATAAGCTGTTGCACATTTAACTTGCATATATTCGGCGGGCGAGACGCCCACCCCACAAGAAATGTACAATTTGAGATTATGCAAACTAGATGTGGTTTAGCTTAACGCAATAGTAGAGGCGTATAGATGTACGCCCCTACTCAATGTTGATTCACAAAATCATATTTTGTGTTTCTGATTTGTACAGCGAGCGATGAAGGGTTCTACGATTAGCTAATTCTTTACCTTTGCGACCAAGCTGTTCGCGTAGCTGTTGGTTTTTGCACAACCTATTAAAAGCTTGAAAAACCTCATAACCAGAATTGGGGTTCACGAGTATGCCATTTTCCTCGTGTTGAACTGTGTCTAAAACACTACCTGAACGAGGGGCAATTACAGGTTTACCGAAGTAACTTGCTTCTAAATATACGATACCAAAACCTTCTACATTATGATGTTTTGTATCTAATAAACTCAGCATGGCAAATATGTCACAGGCTGCATAATAACCTGCTAATTCTTTCTCTGGTACATATCCAGCAAAGTGTACTCGTTTATTTACTCGCAAGCGATGTGCGAGAGATTTTAGTTCTAACTCACAAGGCCCTTGACCGCAAATTATGTAGTGGACATCCACACCAAAAGTTAGCAATAGTGGAATGTTATCAATGACGCTCTCAAAGCTTTTATGTTTTACTAACCTTCCTACTGAGAGGATAACTATTGCTGTTTCGGGAATATTGTAACTTTGACGCACGCGCGTGCGTAAATCATCTAGTAGACTAGCTGAAGTTGTTACATTACCAAATTTTTCTGGTCTGATTACTGGATTGATAACATAGGTTGGTGTGTCTAGCCGCAAGGCACTTCTGAGATAGTTTTGTGTATAAGAACTATTACAAACGATGCCTTCAGCTCTATGAAGTGTTAATTTAAATAGCGATCGCCACACCGGATTATGCAACGGAACCATAAGATCGTTGCCATGCAGATAGATAAAAAAGCGAATCGGTAAGAAATAGCTCAATAGCAACAGTGAAGGAAAATCATAGCCGTGGCCCCACTCAATATAACGGTAGTGATAGCGAAAATAAAGTCTAATTGCTAGCACAAACGAGCAAACAATATTCACCAAAGGCTTGAGAAAACTTGCTAAACAGCCACTAGGCCAGTATTTAGGATAAAACCAGCGATATATGGGAAACTGTTGATTTTCGTCAAATAGTTTATCTCCTGAGCAACCAGCGGCCAACACAATCACTCGTTCTGGATCTTGCAAACAGCGATTGTAGATATATTCCCCAATGACAGCTGGTTTCGGTAAGAAGATTCGGGATATAACCAGAATATCCGGATGTGCAGTTTCGTCTCTAATGTTGGCTGTGAGTTGAGAAATATGTTCCATAATCAACTTGAGAACTCGATTTTTAAATATTTTTTGTATTTATTTACAATTGAGATGATTTTCCAAAGCAGGATAATTATTGTTTGTTTTTTTCACGAATGCTGTAGATAAATTCTAAGCTGATTTGAGAACATTAGCCAGTAATATCAGTTTTAATTTGTGTATATTTGATTTCATTTCGTAAATTTCTCATGACCTGAGAATTTTTGTCTTTCGTCAACAATAAATATGAAGCTATCACTTGCAGCTAAATCGCTCGACGAGCAAACGTGGCGAAAATTTGGAAATTTAGCTACGTTTAACAGAATATCTGAAATAGTCTCGACAGTTGTGCCAGAATGCCAAGATGTCTATTGTTTGGAGAATAGGGAGTAGAGACAAGGGTTAATCCTTATCTGTGGGGCTAAAGAGATTTTTCTAGTATTGCTGTGTAATTTATTACAAAACTTCCGAGATGGGAAGAAAATAATTAGCGCCAAGTATTAAATAAATAAGTCAAAATAATTACTAAAATTTCAAATAATCTGTATAATTCAAAACTGTAGTCAGGAAGTGCTAGTCAAAGACATAGCAACAATAACAATCCTAAATAATTTGTTAAATCTTGGTAGAAGCTGTTGACACTCAACACTAATCACTGATAGTTTTTACAACTCAAATTAGGATTGCTAAATAACTCGCTCGCCAATTTCTCTAATAACGAACATATCTTTAGGTACGGTTCTCCTGTAGAGAAATCCCCCCTGCGATCGCTGCCTACCCAAGATCGGACGCGGTAAAGTGAATGTGTAGCTTAATAAAAGTAAATGCTACAAATCGCAAAGGTTGTTACGGGCTGGCGTTAGTGACATACCACAAGAATCCCAAGAACATAGGGAAAATCATAAAAATTCCGTTTTTGAAGCGATTGTATTATGCGTAAAAAACTACAACAAATCATCAAACCGCTACTAAAAACCTTCCTAGCCCTCAGCCTGGTGTTAACATTGGCTCTTAGTCACGCCGATGGCGCCTTAGCTGCTAGCGGTGGACGAATTGGTGGTGGCTCATTTAGAGTCCCCTCTAGCCGCACCTATACACCGCGCACCTATGCACCTCCAGGGGGAGGCGGATATTATCCCGGTGGTGGATATTATCCCGGCGGTGGTTTTGGCTTTCCCTTCTTGATTCCTTTTTGGGGAATTGGGGGCGGATTTGGCGGTCTATTTGGCATTTTAATTTTTTTGGCGATCGGTAATTTCTTATTACAAAGTTTCCGTCGTGCTGCTAGCGGTGAAACACAAGAAGCAGATTACAGCACCAGCTCTCCAGTTTCCGTGACTCGTTTGCAAGTCGGCTTATTAGCTCAAGCTCGCGATTTGCAAAATGAACTCAACCACATTGCTGAAACTGCTGATACCAACTCCCCAGAAGGAAGAGCAGAAATACTCCAAGAAGCCAGTTTAGCTTTACTCCGCCATCCAGAGTATTGGGTATATGCAGGTGGTGACACTCAACAAGCCAGATTAAATTCAGCTGAAGCTCAGTTCAACCGCTTATCACTAGCAGAACGCAGCAAGTTTAGCGAAGAAACTCTGACTAATGTAAACAACCAACTCAAAGCAGCCCTCGCCAAAGAAGCTTTACCTCCAGCCGATGAAATCGACAACCCCACCCGTCTAATCACCGAAGGCCCTGGCGAATACATTATCGTCACTTTATTAGCGGCGACACTAGGCAAATCTGAAATCCCAAAAATTAATAGCGGTGATGATTTGCGTCAAGCCCTGCGCCAAATTGGTAGTATCCCCAGCGATAGACTTCTAGCAATTGAAGTTCTTTGGACTCCCCAAGCCCAAGGCGATACTCTGACATCAGATGATGTGTTGGCAAATTATTCTGATTTGAGATTGGTTTAATTTGTTGGAATCAGAATTCAGAATTCGGGGCGGGCAAGATGCCCACCCCACAAGGGTTTAAAACAGATGTAGAGACGTTGCATTGCAACGTCTCTATTTTCGTATGCTGAGGTTCTTGGTTTAACTTTTTTTCCAAGATGCTGCTAAAAGTTCGAGAATGACTCCATTTGTCCAGCCGAAACCAACTTCATTAGAACTATATCCAAAGCAGATTTCATCGGAAACGTTGGCGGAACAGCGTTCAACATCATATTTCTCAACTAAAGTGTTGTGACGCCCGAATTCCTTAACGACCATAGCGAGGAATTTGTTGGCAATGCGATCGCCTTCTGTATGATATCCATAGCGGTGAAGTCCTTGGACAGCGATTAAGGTCAGCGGCGCCCAGCCAAAGGGGGCGTCCCACTGATTCCCGGTAACGCGAGTACTGGTAAAAATTCCACCTGGGGCTTCAAACAAAGAAAGATTTTCTACCACGCGTTTGGCTTGGGATGGGGAAGCAATTCCCAGCCAGAGGGGATAGAATGTCGTGGCAAATTCATAACGGCGGCGTTCGCCACTCTGGAAGTGATAGTCCAGATAAAGCCCGCGTTCTTCATCCCAAAGACACTGGTCGATGCGTTGGCGGCGAATCTCTGCACGTTCGCGCCATTGTTGCATTAGTTCTTCGTTACCGAAAATCTCGTTGATTTGGGCTAAATCTTGTTCCATTTGATACAGCAAACTGTTCAGGCACACAGGAGCGTAATGGAGGATATCAGCACTGAAGGGCCCAAATCGGTTAGTGATATCAAAACCCGACTCGCGCATGGTACGATCGCCTTTATAAAATAGCCTAGTCAGTTCGTCTTTTTCGCGATCGTAGTAAAGATTGACATCATAATCGTCAACCTCAAAGGTTTGGTAGTACTCCTTAACGCGATCGTAGTGGCTTTTTCCCTGCTCGTCTCGCTCCGAAAACAAAACTTCTGGTGCAGGGCCTTCGCCAAAAGCGTAAAATCTCGATAAACCCGTTGCGGCATTCAAGTGGGGCGGAACTACCCAGTAATAATAAAACTGTTCTAGTAGCGGTACAGTTGACTTGAGCCACTCTTTATCCTGGGTGTGCTGAAATAGCGCCATCACCATCATACTGAGGACAGGCGGCTGCGATCGCGACAGCATGTAAGTCCGGTTGGAATTGAGGATAGTACCGTAATGCTGCACTTGGTAGAGTAATTGGTCTACTTGGCTTTGGGCTAGTTCCAACTCGCCATCGTGCAAAAGTCCCAACAATATAAAGTAGCTGTCCCAACCATACATTTCGTTAAAGCGACCACCGGGGATGACATAAGGCCCTGGCAGGTACAATAATCCATGCTCTTTAATTGCTTCGACTTCAGGGGGCAAAGTGCGAATTTCAATTCTTTGCATATCTTTCGGAGATAGCGACCGCTCCAACACACTTTGGACGTTAGGACAATCTTCCGAAGGTGAAATGTAGACAATCCAAGGAGTATCTGAGCGGTGGTCTAGCTTACTATCCTTGGCAGATTGTAATAAGTGTTCGTGCGATCGCGTTAAGGTTTTCCAGGTTTTTTTGATATGAGCTTGTACAGCCTCTATCTGCACGGTGGTGAGTGGTGATGTAGTAGTCATAATTTGCAATGGGAATTATTTTTAAACGCAAAGTAACGCTAAGGAAATCGCAAAGTCACGCAGAGTTTTATCTCTCTGCGACTCTCTCTTGAAAAGTTCAGTTCGCGCTTCGCGTTGCCGAAGGCATCGCCGGAAGCCGGCGCTCCGACTTTTCGCTGCGACTCTGCGTGAGATTCTATTTTTTTACTCAGCACTAGTAACTAACAAAGCAACTGGGAAATGAGCCAGAGCAGATCCGATAGATAAAGTTCCTTTGCTTTCTAACGGTTGTTCGGTTAAGACATTTTTCCAAGAGGAGGAAGTTCCAGAGGGTAATTGTAGGTGCGTATCTTTCCAGACTGACTCGCCCAAGGGATCTTCTCCAGGCTGAATGAGGCGAGTGAAAAAGCGAGGTGCGATGGCGATCGCTGTTTGATTCCCTAATTGTCGCGCAAAGGCAATAATATGATTAGCGTGAGTTCCGTGAATTTCTAACGGCAGATAATCTCCGTCTTGGAATAATGAGAGATAATCTTTTCTGGCTTTGAGTAATTGCGCCGTTAAAAACAGTTTAATTCTACCGTCAGTTTTCTCTTTAAGCAACTCTTGAATCAATCCCAGTATATCGGTTTTGATTTGCTCTTTAATGTCGCTTAAATAACTCCGTCTTAAATCAAAATCCACGGGACGGCGGTTATCTGGATCGACTAAACTTAATTCCCAAAGTTCCGTTCCCTGATAAAAATCAGGCACGCCAGGAGCGATAGTTTTGAGTAGAGTTTGGGAAAGGGAATTGAAGATTCCGTAGTAGGCAATTCGCTGTTGAAAAGGATGAAAGGCTTCGAGAAATTGCCCAGAATTTGCAGGATTTAACACTTTTTCCACAAAGGAAGTGCAAGCTTCTTCATATTCGCTATCAGGGCGTAACCATGCAGTATGCACCTTCGCTTCTCGAATTGATTTAATAATGTATTCCTTCACCCGTTCTACGAAAGATTCGCGTTCTTCTTCGGCAAAGGGAAACGCACCGATTAGGGTTTGATAGAGAAAATACTCATCATTGCGATCGGGCATGGCAAATCCGTGGCGAATTTTGCGGTGTCCTTGATTATAATGACTCCAAATATTAACTTTTTCTTCCCATTCTTCTGGCAATTCCGACAATACATTTAACCTTGCTCGCACGTCTTCACCGCGTTTGGTGTCGTGGGTAGCTGTGGTATTCATGGTGTGAGGCCATGTTGCTTGGTGCTTTTGGTTAAAGGTGTGGAAGTCAGCTACAGAAATACCAAAATGGCTGGGATTTCCTCCGACTTCATTGAGCGATATCAGGCGATTGTAAACATATAATGTTGTGTCTTCCACACCTTTGGCCATCAGGGGGCCGCTATATTGCTGCATTCGTAAGACAAAATATATCCACTGTTCCCGTTCTGTTTGGGATAGAGAATTATCAAATTCCAGCAGCATTAATTTTTCAATAAAATTTAACTCATGCTGCAATAAAGGTGCTTGTTCTTTTGCTTGACTAATTACGTCTTGAATGGTGAGTTTATCGCTTTCCCCAATACCATCGGGAGTAATATAAGTACGGTAAATTGGGAACACTGTTAAAATTTCCGCGATCGCTCTTTTGAGTCCATTGATGGTAAAGTCATTGCCATAGCGATATTTGTTGGAAATATTCTTTAACAAAATGGCTAAATTATCTATGTCACCTGCTAAATTCTTTTCTAGGATTAGCTGCTTTTTCTCCTTTACCAAAGATGCATAATCTACTTTATTGCTAATAAAAGCATGGTAAATTTTATCAAACGAAAACTCTATGTCAGTTTGGCAAAATACCCCATTGACATAATTCAAAAAGTCGTATCCAGACGTACCTTGAATATTCCAATTTTCTGGCAAATCTTCCGTCAGTTCTAGAATTTTTTCAACGGTGATATAAACATCTGGAGTTTTTTCTTGCAGCCGTTCGAGGTACTGATGTGGGTTATAAAGCCCATCTATGTGATCAATGCGTAAACCTGTAAATTTGCCTTCTTCAACTAGCTTTTGAATGAAACTATGAGTGTTATTAAAAACCCGCAGTTCTTCAATTTTTACAGAAATTAATTCATTGACAGTAAAGAACCGCCGATAGTTCATTTCTTCTGCCCCAACTTTCCAGAAGGCAAGACGATAAAATTGGTCTTTGAGTAAATCGTCTAGGAGATTAAAGCTTTCAGAATTGCCCGGTTCTCCGTTAAAAGTTTTGAGGTTTTCGTCAATGAACTCGCGGATTGAATCGTTGGTGTTGTAGAGTTCCCAAACCAATCCTTTGATAAACGCAATTTGGTCTTGTCGCTGTTTACCTGCAACTTCTGAAGGTACATTTTTGAGAATGTAGAGAATCCCCAATAACTTAATAAAATCAGGATGATTGCGGCCTAGCGTGCGCGTGAGTTTGCCGAGATTGTATGTGAGAAATTTTGTGTAAGATTCTAACCGCAGGGGGAGTTTTAAACTGTAATAATTGACAGTTAAACCGTTTTGTTCGTATTGCAGTTGAATGTGTCCATTTTCTAAAGATACACCATAGAAATCTCCCAGTAGAGGAGCGAGAATTCGTTGCTGGCGATCGCCAAATGGTACATTCCAAGAAAGGTCGAAGTAATCAGTATAGCTGGAATCTGGCCCGTGTTCCAAGATATCCATTAAATACTCATTTTCGCTGCTATAGGCCATATGGTTGGGCACAATATCTTGTAACCAACCCATTCCTAAAGATTGTATTTCACTGATTAATGCATCAAAGGACTCATTAGTTCCCAGTTCTGGGTTGAGTTGAGTCGGATCTACTATATCGTAGCCGTGGGTACTACCAGACCGCGCCTTGAAAATCGGCGAAGCATATAAATCCGAAATGCCTAAATCAGAGAGATAAGCAGCGATCGCTTTTGCATTTTCAAAGCCAAATTGAGGTGTAAACTGAATTCGATAAGTTGCTCTAGGAATTCGCATACTTGTTTTTCGTGGGAGTGATGATGGTTGACTGTTGACAATTGACGGCTAGTAGTAGAGACGCGATTCGGCCTTGTCTGTACGAGAGTTATTTAAGCCTTAAAGTTTGAACGTTGAACCTTTAAGAGGATGTTTGAAAAATCATAATTGATCTATCAAATATTTTTTACCCCACCCTAACCCTCCCCTTGTAAAGCTACGGTGTACACACATCTCTGTAGGAAACCAAAATCGTCGTAGATCCGTCATTATCCTCCTTAAAAAGGAGGACTTTGAGAGGTTTTTGCCCCCCTTTTTAAGGGGGGTTGGGGGGATCAAAAGTTTACGGCGCAACTTTAGAAGACTTGTGTGTACACCGTAGCCTTGTAAAGGGGAGGGAACTGGATTTTCTTATTTCCCCCCTTTATAAGGGGGGATTAAGGGGGGTAATTATACTTGTGTGTACACTGTAGCCTTTACAAGGGGTGATTAAAGGGGGTAAAAATTTGACTAAACTCCCTACTCCCTTTCATACAGTACTAAACTAATGGGTTGCAATTTCACTTCTTCTCCCGCAGACAGATATTCAGGCGCTTGTGAACCAGGCCCAGACCATGAGGTGTCTGCTGAATCTAATAGTTTGCGAGCCTTGCTTTGAATTGGCAAAGTTGCTGTTACTGGAGACGAATTAAAATTCAATACAAATGTTATTTCACTCGTTTCACTCCAACGACGCACGATAACTATTTGCTTTTCTTCATCGCTAGTCGCTTCGATAGAATCGCGGTTTTGATTGAGAAGTGCGGGATGGGTTTTGCGTAAATTAATTAATTGACGATACCAATTCCACAAAACATTGTGGTTACCTTCGTGGCGTAATTCCCAGTTGAGTTTACTCTTTAAAAATGTTTCTGCGGATTCGGGATCTGGGGGATCTTCTTCATAGTGAAATGCTTCAAATTCTTCTTTGCGTCCGGCTCGAACTGCTTGAATTAAATCCGGGTCGGAGTGACTAACAAAATAAATGAAGGGTGCGGGTTCGCCGTATTCTTCTCCCATGAATAATAACGGCAAATAAGGTGATAGCAACACAGCACCGGCAGCTACTTTTAATCCTTCAAAAGAGATACGCGCTGTGAGGCGTTCTCCCTTCATTTGGTTGCCGATTTGGTCGTGATTTTGGCTGCACACTAAGAACTGTGATAAAGGGCGATCGCTGCAAGATACACCATGATATCGTTTGCGATCGACTGAGTATTTCCAATCATAAACAAAAGTGTCTTGATAGGCTTTTGCTAAGTCGGCAAATGTGCCAAAATCTTGATAATATCCTTGGCGATCGCCTGTTAAAAGTGTATGCAATGCATGGTGAAAATCATCGCTCCATTGGGCATCTAAATTATATCCGCCCAATTCTGCCGGACGAATTATTTGTGGATTATTTAAATCGCTTTCTGCAATTAAATGCCGTTTCCATCTTTGTCCTTGTTGGGAAAAATGATGAACTGCTTCTGCTAATTCCCACAAAAAATGCTTTGCTCCCAAGTCATAAATTGCTTGAATTGCATCTAACCGCAATGCATCAATATGAAATTCGCCCAACCAATAAATCGCATTTTGGATAAAATAATTTCGCACGCCCATACTCAAGGCGTCATCGAAATTCATCGCATTGCCCCACGGCGTTTTATAGGTTCTGGTAAAGTAGGGCGCAAACTGACCCATGTAATTACCTTCTGGGCCAAAGTGGTTGTACACCACATCCAGCACAACAGAAATACCGTTTTCGTGGCAAGCATTCACCAGCTGTTTGAGATCCGCTGGACTACCGTAGGAATTTTGTATGGCATAGGAGTAAACGCCATCATAGCCCCAGTTACGGTATGCCAAAGCAGGCTCAATATGGGTATCTCCAGGAAACTGGGAAATGGGCATGATTTCAATAGCATTAATTCCCAGTTCTCGTAGTTCTGGTAGGCGGGGAATAATGGCAGCAAAAGTGCCTTCAGGGGTGAATGTCCCAACATGAAGTTCGTAAAAAATCATCGATTCTACAGGAATGCCAGACCATCCTTCATCAGTCCACTCAAACTGAGGATCTATGATTTGAGACGGGCCATGCACGCCTTCTGGTTGATACTGCGACGCCGGGTCGGGAAAAGCGTTTTCCTCATTCAACAGATACTTATAAAGCGTACCCGGATACACATCATTCACTTTCGTCTGCCAGTATCCCTCTGCTTGAGGTTTGAGCGCAATTACTTGCGGTTCTGGCGTCAAAATTTGCACAGCAACGCTATCTAACGTTGGAGACCAAACTGTAAATTCACACTCTCCGTTACCCAAATAATTAGCACCTATTCTCACGCAGATTCCCCTCTTCAACAATACTTTGTGCTGAATTTTGCCGTGAAAGTAATTTCATGTTGTTACACGATCTTTACAAACACGCCAAATAGGATCATGGTGGTTCTACCAGACTTTTTACTAGTATCGAAGGGCTGAATTTATTACTATAAAACTCTCTCTAACGATTAATTTTAGTGTTGCTGTATTATTCTCTTTGCGTCCCCGTATCTTTAATATCCCCCACAGCTATCCACTCCTACGGCTTACAGCTGCCATCAACACAGTATGCTGATTGATAAGTACTAGAACGCTTGCCAAATATAGTGTAGCGGTTATCGCGGATTTGTTCGTAAAAGCGATCGCCTGTCCACTTCACCCCCGGTAACGCCCGATAAGCCTCTACAAATATACTTCCTAGTGGTAATAATCGCCCAATTTCTTCTGCTGCATTACTACCTTGCCACCGTCTTGAAAGGTCGTTGCCATCAATTAAAATCATTCCCTGTTCGCAATCTAGGGCTGTAATTCCCCACTGCAAAAGTTTCTGTTCGTCTTGCATAGGAGTGTATTGAAACAGATTTCCCCGGTCTAAGGTTTCTAGCAATTGCACTAAGGTAACGCAGAGATTACAATTTCCGTCGTAGATTACGTAGTAAGTCACGTCGCTTCGCTCCCAATTCAAAATTCAAAATTAATATTCTCGGTAATCGTATCTAATTTCATCGATCGCTGACAATATAATTCCAGTTTAGAATATTGATTTGAACTAAGTTATTCCTATGGCTTCCTTCTTATGGTGGATGAAAGGCGATCGCTACTTACTAGTTCTTAAAAAATCCCTTTTAAAATCTTAGTGAGGCACAGATTATTGTAGGGGCACAACATTGTTGTGCCCTTACCAATTGTTATATTGTGGCACGAGTTAATATGTATAAAATAACACGGTAATTTTAATCAAAAAGGTATATCAAACAGTAAATTTTCATCCTCAAAATTATGTCGCGGGTTTTCTGGATCGTCTGCCCAACGCTGGGGATTATTTAAAATATATTCTCGAATATTATCTACAGATTTTTCCTCTCTGCCAATGTGTTCGTAAAAATTGCGTTGCCAGATTGATTGTCCTTTAGTCTGCCAAATTATATTAATCCGTTTGCTGACAACACCTTTATAGCTGCGAATAACTGTAGAAATAGAATCATTTACAGGTTTACCGAATTTTTCTGTGTTGCAGTCAAGATGTTGATTGAGGGCACAACATTGTTGTGCCCCTACGGGTTTGTTGGTGATGATTAAGATGCCGTGTAGATGGTTAGGCATAACCACAAAGCTATCTAATTCAACGTGAGGAAAATGATCGGGTATTGTTTGCCAGCAGTTGAAGGCAATATGACCTAAACAATTTAATTGCATTTTGCCCTTAACCACATTACCAAATAAACATTGCCGCGCTTTAGTACAAATAGTGATGAAATATGCACCAGGTTGGGTGTAATCGTACCCTTTTAAGCGAATAGAACGGCGGTGGTGTTTTTGTGGGTCATAGGGCATTAATTTTTATATGCAGTAATTATCAATGTGTGTTTATTTTAACAATGATTTATGTCTTTATCCATATATACGATGTAGGGGCACAGCAATGCCGTGCCCCGAACCCATTTAGCATCTCAACGAAAAATAATATTGTTTTGCAAAGTGCGTATTACATCTGAATAATACTAATTTACCTCTACCTATAGTTCTCTTAGGGCACAACATTGTTGTGCCCCTACCTATTTACCTGAAAATTGCTGTAAACAACTTGGTTTACCAACATTAATATTACAAACTCCCTCTAGGACTTTCTGTAGTATCAGATTGTTTACTATCAGTAACTTCTTTTTGGGGATTCTTCTGATTAACTCGATCGCCTATTTTATCTATTGCTTGTTTTGCCAAATTTTCAGCCGCTTGTTTAAATAAAGGTTCTATTTTATTTCGCCAATATTGAGTATTAGGCAATTTTTCTGGATGATTTTTATAATCTAAAACTTTATTCCATTGACCGGATTCTAGTGCTTGATTAATATCATTAAATAATGCATCTGCTTTCGTCCAATCTTCTTGCCATTGGGCGATGACTTTGCCCGTTTCTTGGATATCAGAAGCGGCAGTTGTCGGAACTGATTTTAAAAGTGCGATCGCTCCAACTACATCTCCAGAATCATACTTCTTTTTTGCCTGTTCTAAAATCTGAGCACTATTTTCACTAGGCTGCGATTTACCATTATCAGAAGTTGACGGTTTTGATTTTTCTGACGATGAAGTTACTACATCTTTAGATTTTGGTTTTACCGGAGGAATCTGTCGAGTAGTAATTAAGGTACTATCATCTATTGTCTTAGTTGCGATGCCTTTTTCCCGCAGGCAAGAAGTCGATTCTCCTTTATTGGCTATCACATCCGGGTGTACCCAAGCCAAATTTCCAGATTTGAGTTTAATTTCTACCCAACCTCGTTTTGTTTGCTTGCCAGTCACCTCAAAGTTAGTATTATCACCAACAGTTTGCACAATATTACCAGAATTGATGGAACTAGGTTGAGAACGGATATTAGAATTTCCCACAACAACAGCCGAACATTTGTTGGCTAAAGTGCCATCTTTACCTGTAAAATTAGCAGCTAAATTTTTCACATTAGGATATACATTTGCTACCAAAGCCGCAGCGCCACCCGCCAACAATATACCAATTAAGATTGGCCACGGGTCGGATTTGCTATGCTGACGGACAGGTCTAGGGGGGACATGATTTGCTGGTGCAACTGCCAGAGTTTGCTGGCGAGATACTGCTTGAGGTCGGGGATTGGTTGCTTGGGAACTGGAATTTTTTACAGCTTCTTGAGGTGTGGGAATTGCAGCTACAGGATTAATCGCGTTTTTACATGCTTGCAATGCTTCCGTGGCACTTTGGTAGCGGTCTTTGAAGTGATAGCGCACCATCTTCGCCAACACAGCTGCCAGTCGAGGGTTCACAGTTACTGAATGCCGCCAAATGATTTCCCCTGTTTCCGGGTCTTCTTGTAATTCTGTTGCCGGTAATCCCGTTAATGCTTGAATGGCAATGATTCCCAGAGAATAAATATCACTGTTGGGGCGGGGTTTACCTTGCCCTTGTTCTGTGGGCATATAGCCAGGAGTGCCGATTACCACTGTGGCAGAAGCTTGTCCTCCAACTGTCACCATTTGGGTACGCAGTTGCTTCACTGCCCCAAAGTCTACCAAAACTAATTTATTATCTGAGGTGCGGCGGATAATATTATCTGGTTTGATGTCCCGGTGAATCACGCCTTGCTGGTGGACAAATTCGAGAATGCCTAGAACTTCCTGCAACAGTTGAATTACTTGGCTTTCACTCCAACGGTTACCAGGTAAAAGTTCCTCGGCTATGGTGTGCCCTTCTATATATTCTTGTACTAAATAGAATTCTTGATTTTCGTCAAAGTAAGCCAATAGCCTGGGTATTTGGTCATGGTTGCCAAGTTTTTCTAAGGTTTCGGCTTCGCTGTTGAACAGACGCTTAGCAGTAGCAAAAACTCTGGGGTCAGTTCCGGGTTTGAGGTGCTTGACAACGCAAATGGGGTTACCTGGCCGCCTAGTATCTTCGGCAATGTATGTTTGACCAAATCCTCCCGTCGCCAGGACTCGAATTATTTGGTAACGATGGTCTAGTAGCTTGCCTATCATATTCCCTCCCCAGAGTTATCACCTAATTTTTCGGCTAGTAATAAATATCTCCAAATTTTCTTCAATGAAATCCGCTATCTTGAAAAAAGATTTAGATTAAAAACGCAGCTTTTTAATAAACGCAGACTGTTTATTTCTCTGTTTAGTGCCCCTGTTTATTACCAATGCCACCTAAAATAACAAACTCAGTTGCATGGCAGCAGGCTGAAATCCTCATGCAACCTGCTTTCATTCGCGTTATCGACAATATCCGCAAACAGCTTGATGAGTCTTCGTGGACGGGAACTTACCAAGATGTCCTGATTTGGCCGCCTAACACCACCGATGAAATCAAAGCATTGGTGACTCAACTGTTGCAAGCAATGGAAACTGCAACGCCTGAAGAAGCAGATGAAATCAGACAGACTCTAACTCGTCTACCAATGCCCCATCCAGGATATCATTTACTTTTGCAGCGTCAACAGCAACAAGTGAGTATCGATTTGTGGGAGTTGTGTTATCAAGTGTGTTTTATTGAATACAACCCAGAGAAAGAAAACGTTGTTATTGATACTAGTTTAATTGATGAACTTGGTGAAGTTGATTGGCTGCGTTTAGATGCTAAGGCAAAGGAATTAGTTGAAGAAGCGTTTGCCAGTTTACCTGAAAGTTGAAGCCTGAAAATATCAATTCTGGGATTGTATGAATAAAGCCCACACAGGTGGGCTTATGAGGTAAACCTTTGTTAATCTGTTTGGATTAACAAAGTCGGATGGTCTATTTAACTGTTTGTAATGGCTTCCAACTATTCAAAGATACTCGAATAGCAGTTAATTCATGCAGATATTTATTCAGATTATCTTTGTGAATATTAAGAATTTCACGAATTTGATCGGCTTCAGCTTGTTTAGTAGCCCGTTCCTTTAGCAAGCGGTCAAAATCATCTTGAAACATTTTAATAAAGTCGTTGATTTGCTGTTCTGCACTTCTAAAATCTTCCTCTATTTGTTTTTCAATGACTCGCTGTAGAAGCTGTTGATTTTTTGAAACTTGCTCATCTATCTTCTGTTTAATTTGTTTTGCCGTTTGGCGTAAGTCAATTTCGTAAAATTCTTGCTTGTCTTGGTAGGAAACGTCTACATAGTAGACTTTATCAGATTTACAGCAACTACTGTCTTTCTTCGCTTCTTTTCGTGTACGAGTAAATACCTGTTGCTGGTATTCAATTTTTGCATCTATTTTTTGAAAATCGAAGCTAGGAAACTGAATCTCATTTATATTTATATGAACGTTCAAAGATTGCCCAATATATTGAGAAAGTTCATTTGATATCTGTTGGATATCTTCTTGTATTTTTTTAACTAAAGCTTCTCTTATTTTTGTTCCATCCCTAACTAGCTTATCTTGAGTATCTAGCCACCAACTTTGAATATGAGGAGCGCAAAAATCATTGATGGTACTGCTAATTTTTTGAGCTTCTGCTCTAGTCTTTGCTCTAATAATATATGAGTCTGATATCTCAAAGGAATTTTGATATCCAGAATCATTAATATTCAATGAGTTGGGAACAGATTGCTGCATACTATCTAGCAAAGAGTTCCGTGTTTTCAGTACTGTTTTCAGCCCTTTTCCTAAAACTTTGCCTATGCCAGGAATAAACTCTAGCACTGTTCCACCTATTTCTCCAGCAATAGCAAACCAGTCAACATCCTTCTGTACGTGACTTTGTAAATTATCAGGCTGTTTAATATTGTGTTTTGTTGATTTGCCTACCCTAGACTGAGCAATATTATCAATTTCATATTGAATTTTGTCTTTTGCTTCCCAAGCAAATATGCTAACTCCTTGGATAAAACCCTTTATTAGTATTTCTTTTTGCTGTTCTACGGACTTTTTTACATTTGCAACCTTACTTTCAGCAAATTCAGAATGTTTCCGGTAATCCTCTACTTTTATTTTTAGGGATTCAATTGTTATATCCCAACCGCTAAACTGTACATTTAAAGAACTTTCAATTGCCTTTGCTGCTTTATCAAGTTTTGCCAATGCATCACTTAGAAGATTCCAACCAGCATTTTGAGTGATAGTTTCAATCACTATTTTTTGGATAGTCGGTAAGCCACTATCCTCTAAAGCTTTTGGTGCAATTTTGTGTGGCGCAGGTATAATTTGGTTGCCTTCTTCATCTTCTATAGCATACTTAGCACTAAAAAACTGTTTGAAGTCCTTTTTCTGGCTTTCAGTCGCTTTGTTTTGTTCGATCAGTTTTGCTAAAAGTCCTTGTCTAGAACTTGCAGGATAGATAATTGGATTTGGAAAGCCAAAGGTAGTTAACTCTCGTTTCAAGTCTTCTATGACATCAACAATTTCTCTGTCTTTTTCTGTCTTTTGATCGACTTTATTAAGGATAAAGTAAATTTTACCTGTGTTCTCAGCTAAAATTTCCTTACGATTTTCTATAACGTCCTTAAATAAATCTGAGATAGCATTATCTTTGTAAGAAGCGTAATTTAAAACAAACAAAATTGCATTGCAGTTTCGCAGCGCTTCCAGTGTAGTTTGCTTGAGTTTTACATTGAAATTGCTAGATTCCCACTCATTGGGGCCGGGAGTGTCAACTAAAGTAAAACCACCAAGGGAAGAAAGTCCGCTAATGGCTTCGATAGGATACTCGATCTCAAAGCTTATAGTATTGTCAGGATTATCTTTCTCCCGAATTTCACGGGTACGCACTAGAAATTTTTGTTGAATTTCTCCAGCATCACCTTCAGCAAGAACAACAGGCCGTCTTTGTCCCTCTCGGTATTCCAAAAGTCTTGGGATTTGCCCAGATGGAATATGTCGAACATCTGTACGACATATTGTACATGCTGCTGTTTCACTCGCCAGAACATCAGCACCAATCACGGCATTTAAAAAGGTACTTTTGCCAGCTTTCATAGCCGCAATCACAGCTACCTGATACTTTTTCTCTTTCAAGTCATGTAGGGCTTTGTTAATATCATCCTCAACACTCTGTAAACCTTTGGTATCATCTCCTTCATTGAGGCGACCTTGACGAATTTCTTGGAGGTAGCGTAAAAGAGCAGTACCAGTATTGTAGATGCCGTCGTGCGCTGCTTGAAACTGTTCAGAAGACATAACTGTATAAGGAAAAGTTTAGTTAAAGCACGTACAGCTTAAATTACTGATGAAAATACTTGCCTCAGTGATTACACTGTCAGATTAAAGGCGATCGCACTCCATCTCTTAAGTAACAAATCGTCCAGCTACTCGTACAGAAAGAAAGTTATATGAACAACCATGATGAAGAACTCGAACTACATTTCAAACCCCGTGCCACAGAAACAGTATCAATAAACATACCAACAGATGCATTACAATCGCTCAAAAAAGTTGCAGCTAATCGAAATATGTCACTTTAAGCATTACTCAAGTTTTACAATAGTAATTATCCGAACTTGATATAACAGATATATTGAGGGACAAAAAATGTCTAACCAAAAAAAGTACAGCGAAGCGTGCAATAATTTTGACAAAATTTATGAAGAGGCAATTAACAGCCGCGAACATATAGTTGTAAATCGTGAAGGTTATGAAAGTGTAACCGTAATTCCGACTGCGGAACTTAATAGCATTATAGAAACAGTATATTTATTTCAATCACCTGAAAATGCAGCACGACTTCTAGATGCTTTACAACGCGTTCAAGCTAAGACTAATCAAGCGCAATCTCTAGATGAACTGCGAAAGAATTTTGGACTTGAGAAACAAGAGTAAATAATTTAATGTCTGGTCGCACCGAATTAATCAAGCTGACCGTATTGTTTATGTAGTTACTGACAACAGACTTGAGTTTATTCAAGCTCGATATCATTATAGCGATCGCTAACCCCACAACCAAACAACGCCATCCCAAAAAAGCGCGATCGCCCATCAATCACCGTTATCATTGTCATAACGATAACTTTACTTTTATTTACAAACTCATTGTTTTGTTGACGAAAAGCGTTACTTTTATTTACAAACTCATCGTTTTGTTGACGAAACACTTTAGGAATATTTACAAACTCATCGTTTTGTTGACGAAACACTTAGGAATATTTACAAACTCATGCTTTTGTTGACGAAAAGCTTTAGGAATATTTACAAACTCATGCTTTTGTTGACGAAACACTTAGGAATATTTACAAACTCATGCTTTTAGTCACCATAGCTATGAACTAATTAACGAAATCGCACTCTCGATCGGATATTTACTGCCTGTGCTAACCTACAAATTGCCTTTAGTGACTTCCAAGTAAAAATATATTCCATTGCTATAGTTGACAGTCAACAGTCAACAACCTTTATTTGCTAAGATTTCCAGTGCGACAACATTGAAACAGGGCAAACTCCTCATCATGCCAACATCTACAATTGACAATCGAGACGCAGCTGCTATCCAAGCTGCAACAGAAGGGGTTGCAATATGCGATCGCACCGCCTGGGGACGCATCAAAGTGGCTGGCGATGACCGCCTCCGCTTTTTACATAACCAAAGTACTAATGATTTCCTCGCACTCAAGCCAGGACAAGGTTGTGATACGGTTTTCGTCACTTCCACAGCCAGAACAATTGATTTAGTAACCGCCTACGTCAGAGAAGATGCGGTGATTTTACTCGTTTCGCCTAATCGCCGCCAGTTTCTCATGGAATGGCTGGACAAATATATTTTCTTCGCCGATAAGGTGGAATTATCCGATATCACAGAATTTACCAACACCCTCAGCCTGATCGGCCCAGGAAGCGACGCTGTAATCGAAAAGTTGGGTATTGGCGAACTCATCGGTCAGCCTTACGCCAGTCACGAAGTATACACCATTGGTAATGCTCAGGGAGTGCGAGTTGCTGTAGGCAGTGGATTAGCTATTCCCGGCTACACTTTGACTTTTCCCTACACTGACAAAGCGACAGTGTGGGAGAAACTGTTAGAAGCTGGAGTAGTAGAGATGAGCGATCGCGCTTGGGATGTGTTGCGAATTTTACAAGGTCGCCCAGCCCCAGATGCAGAACTCACCGATGATTACAATCCCCTGGAAGTTGGTTTATGGCAGACGATTTCTTTTGACAAAGGCTGCTATATTGGGCAAGAAACCATTGCTCGGTTGAATACATATAAAGGTGTAAAGCAACACTTATTTGGTGTCAAACTCAGTGCTGCTGCGGAAATTGGCAATGCGATCGCCCTTGGAGATGAAAAGGTCGGTAAACTTACCAGTTATACAGAAACTCCTGATGGTTATTTTGGATTAGCTTACATCCGCACCAAAGCTGGTGGTGCGGGATTAAAAGTTAAAGTGGGAGAAACCGAAGGTGAAATAGTAGAAATCCCATTTGTTTCTCACGAATACCCATAGAATTCAGAATTAATTAGTGGAAGGTTTAGACTTTCAGCGAAGATTTGCATTTCAATTCATACTGAATTGTGACTGCTGAGTTCTGAATTCTTGTTGATAAAAATATCTTCTGGCCGATCGCATCTAATACCTTGGCAAAATTCATCTACCCAAGAAGCTACACTCCGGGCGTTGGTACCTCGTAATACATTCAGTTTGGTTTTAACTTCTTGTGGCAATGTATTGATATGCTGAGTATTTTTTGGAGCTTCGGTAGTAATTGCTAGCGAACGCACTTGTTTACCATCACTAGAAATCTCCCTAGTAATTGCTAGCGAACGTACTAATTTGCTGTGACTAGAAACTTCAGTGGTCAAAGCCATAGATGGCATAGTTTTGGCTTTGCTGTTGACTTGAGAGGCTGTGGCCAGTGTTGCTGTTGCAGAATAGCGATCGAGGGGTGATTTTACTGGTTTATCCTCCCTGAGTAAACCGGAGTCTGGCTTAGCTGAATGCAGCGTCTTTACGGAAGTATTAGAAGGAATCTTAGTAATAACTGCAACTAGTGTCCCAGATTTGTCTGTAAGATCTAGTTCAGTGCTATCTATAAATGATGTTACAGGTTGCTGTAAGCGTGGTAAATCAGACTGTAGCGTATTGCTGGTAGTATTTAAAACTAATGGAACAGCTTTGTTTTCGTGAGTAAGTTTATCTTGTAACGGCTCACTTTCAACTTGGGTTGCTGATTTTATTAGACGTAACTCTTCATCGGGATTAAAGTTGAGACCCAAAGCCGTGACTATTTTATCCGGATTATTACTTAATTGCATTATAAAATCCAGAATCTCCTCAAACTGCGGTTCCAAAACAGACAGCGTTGCCAAAATAAAACCGGACGAAGGACGCCGCAGGTCATCGTAAGTAGCCCAAACTCGCATCTTAACTAGCCAGGAGCTATTTTGCTCGTAGTAACTCAACCATTTCTGTTTTAAGGATTGACGCAGTTGCTGGATATTCATCGAATGCCTCACTTAGGTCAAACAATTTTGGATTGGGGATTTTAGATTTTCGATTGACCCTACCAATAAGGGACTTCCAGAAAATAAATTATCCAATTTAATCAGGTGATATTTTCTATCTCCCCCCTGCTCCCTGCTCCCCGGTTACTGAGCGCAGCGATGCACTGAGCTTGTCGAAGTGTCGAAGTATGCTCCCCTGCCTACCCCATTAATGAGATATTTTTTTATTGGAAGTCCCTAAACAGGTAGGGCTGGAGGCGTAAAAGAGGCTTGATGGCTTGCTAATGTAGGACTATCAGCAATCTAAAATCTAAAATTGGCAGTTAACAAGAGTGCAGACTTTATTTTTAGGAATGAAATCGATGATAGAGCATCTGTTTGACTCTTTGGCCACCTAACAAATGCTGTTCTACCAGTAGAGATACTTCATCGGGCTGAACGCCGCTGTACCAGACAATATCGGGTAATACCAGTACCATCGGCCCATTGCCACATTGTCCCAGACAGCTGCTACCTGTTACCGTTACCCCAGGAATTGGTAAAGCTGTCAAAGCCGCTAAGACTTTCGCAGCGCCTTGCTTTTTACAAGTGCGATTTTGACAAACCCGCACACATTTAGGAGAAGAGGGTTGGTCTATTGCGGAAAAGTTTGATGATTGAGTGATGTTTGTCATTTGTCCTTGGTCATTGGTCATTTGTCCTTGGTCATTGGTCATTTGTTCTTTGCCGTTTCTCAAAAGCCAGAAGCTAATAACTAATGACTAATGACTAATGACTAATGACTAATCTATTGAAAGTCCTTTTGAGGCTAGCCATTCACGGTTGAATATCCGCGATTGATACCGGGAACCGCTATCACACAATATGGTGACAATGGTATGCCCCGGGCCTAATTGCTTGGCTAAAGCAACAGCAGCCCCAACATTAATACCCGTTGAACCGCCCATTAATAAACCATCTTTTCTCAGTAGTTGGTAAACTACTCTCAAAGCTTCTTGGTCATCAATTTGGATGGCGTCATCGGCAGGTGCGCCTTCCATGTTGGCTGTAACACGACCATTACCGATGCCCTCGGTGATCGAGTTTCCTTCTATTTTGATTTCGCCGGTTTTGACATAGCTATAAAGCGCACTACCCAGGGGGTCAGCAACAACGCATTGAATGGCGGGATTTTGTTCTTTTAAGTACATCGCTACACCAGCAAAAGTACCACCAGTACCAGTTGCAGCTGTCCATGCATCTATTTTACCATCTGTCTGTTTCCAAATTTCTGGGGCTGTGGTTTCGTAGTGGGCGCGGCGGTTGGCTAAATTATCAAACTGATTTGCCCAAATGGCGTTTTCTAATTCTGCGGCTACTCTACCAGATAGCTTGACGTAGTTGTTGGGGTCTTTGTAGGGTACAGCCGGGACGGGACGGACTTCTGCTCCCAAGGCTGTCAGTGCGTCTATCTTTTCTTGTGATTGGGTATCAGGAATGATAATTAGGCATTTGTAGCCTTTGGCGTTGCAAATATGCGCTAGTCCAATGCCGGTATTACCAGCGGTTCCTTCGACAACCGTACCACCGGGTTTGAGTAAACCTTTCTCTTCTGCGTCTTGGATGATGTAAAGTGCGGCGCGGTCTTTGACGGAACCGCCAGGATTGAGAAATTCTGCTTTACCAAGGATTTCGCACCCCGTCTCTTCACTAAAGCTGTTTAAGCGAATCAGAGGTGTGTTGCCAACAGCGCCGACGAAGCCATCTTTAATGTCCATTTGACTCTACCTATGTTTTTCTGTTTTCTTCTATAAAAATTTTGGCTTATAGCGGTGGCATGATTGACACATCGCCAGAAATAACCATAAAAGTTGCAATCCAGTGCGTAAAATTCCATACTCAAGATGTATCCAGTATTAATCCCAATGTTTGCTACAAAGCTAAATGTACAACTATAATCAGTCTTCTTTTTCCTCTCAGGCTTCCACTACTGGTTCGTTGTCAATCCGGCACGGAAATTACTTCAACTATGTAGTGCCAAGTGGTTGGCGAGTGGTTGAGGATGGCCAATTTGCCGTTGTCCTCTTTTCCCCAGACAATGCTGCTTTGACGATTATGGTAGGAAATTCTGGACTGCCAGTAAACTACAACCCTGGGCAGTTTGTTTACGAGAAGCTATTGGCAATGCAGCCGTATCAACTACTCTTGGGTCAGCCCCGCCAAGCTCAACCGGTTGCTGGATGTTCGGTTGCTTATGAGTTTGATTGCACGTACATATACAATGGTATCCCCTGTCAAGGAATAGCCAAGTGCAGTGTGGCATATAGCTATAACCTGTGTACGATGGTGATGACTTGTGCAGCATCTCACCAATCACAGTGGGCTAATTATGCTTCATGGTTGCCACAAGTAGCATATCAAGTTGCGGCAACAAATGGAGCAGCCTTCGGAATGCAAGGAATTATGGCGCAAAATATAGATATTTCGATCGCCGAAGGGCAAAGGCAGAGGGAATACCGCGAATGGTCTGCGCGTACATGGGACGAGGTGAACCGCCAACGAGGTGAGTCTATAGACCGTCAAAACTTCCAGTTTCGCGAAAACTTGGGCAATGTAACAACTTGGACAAATTCTTACGGTTATCCAACGGTCGAGCTACCAACAGACTACAACTACTATTGGATAAATCGTCAAGGACAAATATATGGTACAAATAACCCCGGTGAAAATCCGAATGTCGGCTCAACTCAAGATTGGATAAAGATGAATCGGTATCTACCCTAAGCTTCATTGAGGAGTTCAGCTTTGCTGTTGATATACGATCGCTTTTTTGTGAGGTTGTTGTTACTCTGCAAGCGTCTCTACATCGCAGCAATCAAAAGAGCGATGCCTGCGGTTTTTGCTAGCCTACACATTTCCATTCTGTTTGCAATATCTGTTTTATTAGAGGCGATCGCATTCCTTGGATTTAGATACATTTACAAGGCGCACAACAAAACTCATAAGTATAAGACGCGATGAATCGCGTCTCTACAATGGGTGATGGGGTGGTTGTTCGCGATCGCTCTTCCAATTGATTGGGTTATTGATAATATATTGTCTAATTTTATCAAGAGCGAATTCATTACGAATTATGTTGTCATGAAACCTTTCTTGCCATCTAAAACCTTGATAAATTTGATTAATTTCAAATGTACATCGTCCTTTGTACCACCTAACAATTTTCGAAACGGAATTTTTAGACAACATCGGGTTAAATAGTCCAGTAACCCCACCCCATTCCCCATCCCCCCTTGTAGAGACGCGATTCATCGCGTCTTCTTCTTGTATTTGAATCGCATCTCCTTCTCGTATTTGAATCGCATCTCCTTCTCGTATTTGAATCGCATCTCCTTCTCGTATTTGATTAATAATTAAAATCCCATGAATATGATTAGGCATGACGCAAAACGAATCTATCTGGCAATTAAAAAAATGATTAGGAATCTCGTACCACAATTTATGAGCAATTTCTCCAATTGTTGATAGCTGCATTTCACCTTCCACAACCTCACCAAAAAAGCATTTCTTACCATCCGTGCAAATAGTAACGAAATATCCACCATCACTAGCATAATTCCATGCTGGCAAACGTGTTGAATCAATTCGATATTTACCTTTGTATTTAGGTTTGCTGTTTTGTGGTTGAGGAGCGTCATTATTCATACTTACATATTTAATTGAGGCAAAAACTTATGCTAGTATTGCCTTGCATTTATGTAATTGCCAACCCAAAAAACTCGGAATTATTCGCATTATGTGAATGACGGGAAGGAAGAAGACGCGATTCATCGCGTCTCTACAATATGGTCTATTTGTGACACGTTTCTCGATCGCCTACAATTCGGTTTGTATGGGGTTTTTTGATCGAAATTAACGCTTTGTAGAGACGGCGATTTATCGCGTTTCTCTTGTTCGTCCACAACACAAGTCCGTTCTCAACAATTTGTTGTTTATAGTGTAATTACTTAGCTATAAGTCTATTTTTGGTACAAAAACTACCTAAATATGTCAGCTTTACTGAGCCGAAACATTGGTCTCTTAAGACACCCTAGAAAGATAGAGTTTATTAAAAGGTATCCATTGATGCCACGCAAAAAAAGAACCTCTCCGTTGCTAGAAAAAACCGAACAGAAATTAATTGGATTTAAATCGATTGATTCCAGCCTTGACTTTGGTGATTCCGTTAGTGTAAACCATTTAACCGAGCTAACCGGAGAACTCCGCAACGAAATTGACCAGTATAATATGATGCTCACTGCCATTGACACAGCAAAAGAAAAAATAGAAACCCTTGAAAACAGCATTCGTGAAACTTCAGAACGCTTAGTTGATGGTGTGGCGTCGAGGTATGGCAAAAATAGTCGGCAATATGAAATGGCAGGCGGAGTACGCAAAAGCGATCGCATTCGTAAAGCCACTATCACACGATTAAAATCGAGCGCAGACTCAAAAACGGCTTCTAAACAGACGGTGTAACCAGCAAGCAATAACTAAGCATCATTCATAGTGAATGATGCCCATGTTTGGCGAGCAAGTGCATTTTGTGGGATTTAACTCCAGCTTAAATTTAGCTGACAATGAAAATTCCTTAGAGGGAGTGGATACTGATGACATCTGAAAGCGATCGCCATAAAGAACTTGAACAACGAGAACGTATATTACGAGAACGAGAAGTTGAATTGCGACTTCGAGAAATGGAAGCTAAAATTCATACTGCTGATGCGCCTTTTCATCAAACTGTTAAGCATCAGGCAGAAAATTCTCCCAAACCTTGGATGAAAAAATTAATTCTTGGTGGAAAGTTGTTTGCTCTTGGTGTGGTAGCGTTAGTTGCGGTGAGGATAGCCTCAGTGCTAGCTGGGTTTATTATTGTTGCTGCACTGGGGTGGATGTCTTACAAATTATTTTTTGAATCCAAAAAAACCAATTCTTAATTCAGGTGTAACTATTATGAGCGAGCGAGTAGCAACTGACAGATTTATCCAAGACTTAGAGCGCGTTGCTCAAGTGCGTTCGGAAATTTCTGTATGTTTGAGTAAACTTGTTGAAATCATTAATAAAGCTGAATTAGCTGGCGATTCGTCATCAGGAAAACTCAGTTTAGAGCGAGATATCGAAGATATTACAGTAGCTAGTAAAAATCTCCGCCAAGGTGTGTTTCGCCTTTTAGTTTTGGGCGATATGAAACGGGGAAAAAGTACGTTTCTTAATGCTTTAATTGGAGAAAACTTATTACCAAGCGACGTTAACCCTTGTACCGCAGTGTTAACAGTTCTACGCTATGGCCCAGAAAAGAGAGTTACTATTCATTTTAATGACGGTAAAAGTCCACAAGAGTTAGATTTTCAAAGTTTTAAACATAAATATACTATCGATCCGGCTGAAGCGAAAAAATTAGAACAGGAGAAAAAGCAAGCCTTTCCTGATGTTGATTATGCAGTAGTGGAATATCCCTTAACATTACTAGAAAAGGGAATTGAAATTGTTGATAGCCCAGGTTTAAATGATACAGAAGCGCGAAACGAATTATCTTTGAATTATGTGAATAATTGCCATGCAATTTTGTTCGTAATGAGAGCTTCTCAACCTTGTACTTTGGGCGAACGTCGGTATTTAGAAAATTATATTAAAGGTAGAGGATTGACGGTTTTCTTCTTAATTAACGCTTGGGATCAACTAAGGGAATCATTGATCGATCCTGATGATGTAGATGAGTTAAAAGCAGCTGAAGACAGATTGCGACAAGTATTTAAAGCGAATTTAGCAGAGTATTGTTACGTAGATGGTCAAGATATTTACGACGAACGTGTATTTGAGCTTTCGTCAATTCAAGCACTCAGACGGCGGCTGAAGAATCCCCAAGCTGATTTAGACGGGACTGGCTTTCCTGGGTTTATGGGGGCACTGAATACTTTTCTTACCAGAGAAAGAGCGATCGCCGAACTTCGTCAAATCAGAACCTTATCTAGGCAAGCTGTTAATCACATCCTCGAAGCTGTTGCCAGAAGAGTACCATTACTCGACCAAGATGTAAATGAATTGAAAAAACGAATTGATTCAGTAGAACCAGAGTTTAACAAACTCACGACAATTCGCGATCAATTCCAAAAAGAAATTCTCAACACCAGAGATACTCAAGCAAGAACAATTTCTGAATCCTTCCGCAGCTACGTTTTAAACTTAGGTAATACCTTTGAAAACGATTTTTTGCGTTATCAACCAGAATTAAATTTGTTTGATTTTCTGAGTATTGGAAAGCGGGAAGCCTTTAACGCCGCACTGCAAAAAGCCTTTGAACAATATATTACTGACAAATCTGCTGCTTGGACATTAACTGCTGAAAAAGATATCAATGCCGCTTTTAAAGAACTTTCTCGCAGTGCTGCACAATATGGCGCATCTTATAGTCAAGTAACAGATAAAATCACTGAAAAAATCACGGGGCAAAAAATTAAAGTAAATCCCAATACCCTTGGTGAAGATGATAACTCTCCTGGTTGGGCAAAATGGGCAATGGGATTGTTATCACTGTCTGAGGGAAATCTTGCTGGTGTTGCACTAGCTGGGAGTGGATTTGATTGGAAAAATATCTTGTTAAACTACTTCACTGTAATTGGTATTGGTGGGATAATTACAGCGGTAACTGGTGTTTTTCTTGGGCCAATTGGATTTGCACTGCTAGGTTTGGGAGTAGGCTTTTTACAAGCAGATCAAGCGCGTAAAGAGTTAGTAAAAACGGCTAAAAAAGAGTTAGTTAAACACCTACCCCAAGTAGCACACGAGCAATCTCAAGTTGTATACGATGCGGTGAAAGAGTGTTTTGACGCTTACGAACGAGAAGTGAGCAAGCGGATTAACGATGATATTGTTTCTCGGAAATCTGAATTAGATAATTTAGTTAAGCAAAAAGAAACCCGCGAGATTAATCGTGAAAGTGAGTTTAAGAGGTTAAAAACTTTACAAGAAGATGTAATAGCTCAGCTGCAAAAAATTGAGGCTGCGTATAGCAATTTGTTAGCTTACTATAGCTAAAGTATAGGAATCCTCAATCATTTGTGAAAACTTCTATTTCTTTTCTCTGCGTTCTCTGTGGTTCGTTGAAAAAAAAATTCACAACTCAGGAAATAAAGAATACAACCACAGATAAACACTGATTAGTTTATCTGTGGTTCCTAATATGCTAAATTCACGCAGAGACGCGGAGGCGCAGAGAGGAAGAGAGGAGTTTTTGTAATAGAGTATTTAATTTAAAAATCTATTTTGGAATTTGGAATTAAGAAACTATGCAACAACAGTATGAAAAATTAGTAGATTTTCTCAAATCTGCATCTGCACTACTAAATTTAGAACGAAAATCGCAACTCAATCAAGATGTAACTTCTATTTGTAATTATCTAATTAATCCTAATTTTCGGATTGCAGTATTTGGGCCTTTTAATCATGGCAAATCTACCTTATTAAATGCCATGTTGGGAAATCGCACGTTACCTATTGATTTAATTCCGACTACAGGTGCAGCAATTACTGTTAAGTATGGCTCTGATGTGCGGACTCGGATCGTGTTGGTAGATGGTACAGAAATCTACCGCAGTGGGACGGAAATTTTACAACAATTTGCTATTCTTGATGGTAATAGACAGATGCGAAAAGATGTAGCATCTGTAGAAGTTTTTTGTCCCCATCCCTTTTTAGAAACGGGTGTAGAATTCCTCGATTTACCGGGGACTAACGATCGCGAAGAACAAGATAGTTTAGTACGAGAACAACTTTTAAGTGCAGATTTGGTTATTCAATTATTAGATGCACGCAAATTAATGACTTTGGGCGAACGAGAAAACTTGCGAGATTGGCTATTAGATCGTGGGATTAAGACAGTAATTTTTGTTGCCAATTTTATTAATTTACTCGAACCGGAAGAACAAAAACAAGTCCAAAATCGCCTGGTATTCGTGGCGGAAAGCTTTCGAGCCGAATTACCTCCAGGTTTTAGTAATTTATACCGTGTTGATGCTTTACCCGCCTTACGAGCTAGATTAAAAGGCGATGTTGCAGAAGCTAATAGTAGCGGTTTGGTGGCTTTTGAAACAGCTTTACAGAATATTGTGGGGATTTTACAACAAAATCGTGGTAGTGTGCGTTTACCAAGAGTAGAGGCGATCGCTACTCAAATTCAACAATCATTAAAAGCCAAAATTGACCCCATTTATAATGAAGTAAAATCAATTGTTGACAACCAAAACGCCAAAATCGAAATCAAAGAAAAAGCTGCTAACTTAATTCAACAAGGCTTCGCTACTAGTATTTCTGAATTAGGCGATTGGTTAAGTTTACCAAAATTACTGGCAAAATATCAAGCTGACGCCGCAGTTGCACTGGCAGAAAATAACTTTAAATCTTGGCAAACGAATACTCTAAAAAAAGACCTAAATCAATTGCAACTAGCGACAGCGAAATGGCTTTACCAAGCTTACGAATTTTTCCAAGCAGAAAGACCAGAAGATTTATCAATTCCCTTTCCTAGCGAACCCCAAATCGTATTACCTCCCAAGCCGAATAATCACAGTGATTTGAGTGAAACTGGTTCCATTGCAGTTGGCGGTGGTATTGGTTGGTTGTTAGGCGGGCCCGTCGGTGCTGCTGTGGTTGGGAGTATTTCTTATTTATTAAATAAGAATATTCAAGAACAAGAAGGAAAATCAGCCAATGAATCTTATCATCAGCAAGTTGCCAAACTTTGTATAGCTGCAACAGAAGATTATTTGTCTAGTTTTAGTAGTCAAGGATTATCAACTTTGGCCGCATACGATCGGAAAGCCGAAAAAGTAATTTACTTGGAAGTCACTCAAGAGCCGTTAGAAATTGCGAATAAGCGCCAAGATTTACAGCGTTTACAAAATATTTTTAATGAACTACTGCAAGAGTTAGAAAAAGCAAAAATTACTGTCAATTATCAACCTTATCAAGAAATACCGAAATCTAAAACTATAAATACTCGATATTTGCCACAGCCAGAAACATTTAAAATTTCTCCCGAAGCACAGAAAAATACTGCTAAAAATACCCAGAAAAAAGTAGAATCTACTTATCAACAAGTTTCTCCACCACCGAAGACTTCTGCTTCTCCACGTTCAGAAGAAGTAGCACAGGAAAAGACTGCTAAAAATACCCAGAAAAAAGTAGAATCTCCTCGTCAACAAGTTTCTTCACCACCGAAAAATTCTACTTATCCACGTCCAGAAGAAATAGACGCGAAATTCCATAATTGGGAACTGGATGAGGAAATAGCACGCATGAAAGCAGAAATGAAATCCCCTGGTTCTCAAACTAACAAACAGCAAAATACAACTCAAAATAATAAAGTACCAAATCCCCCCAAAACTCAGACACAAAAAGATAAAATTACTCGCGCCTACAGCATTTTAGGGTTACAACCCAACGCTCCTTTAACTGAGATTAAGCAAGCTTATCGAACTTTAGTAAAAAAATGGCATCCAGATTTATTTGTAGGTAAACCGCAACAACAAAAACAAGCGCAAGAGAAAATGCATTTAGTGAATGAAGCTTATACAATTTTGACTGAGAGTTAAGAATTCAGAATTCAGGAGTCAGGAGTCAGAATTTAGAATGCAATCAGCAACACATTGTTGGGTTAAGACGCGATGAATCGCGTCTCTACAAATGGTCTATTTGTAGGATTATATTAGTATTAGATAAAATTTATTCTGAACAAGACTTACCCAATATGTGACTGAAAACCTTATTCTAGGGTAGCGGTAATTCATGAATTACCGCTACTTTCGTTATCTTTTGCGTAAGTCCTGCTGAATTCTGAATTCTTCCTTCTCAAGAGATTTCATCCTAATTTCATTTCTGGTTGCGAAATTAGGAAGTAAATATAGAATTAGGAAACTGTTAGATAAAACCTATGCAATTGCTATCTTTGAAGAAGGGTTTTTTAGCGTTAAGCTTTGTGGCGATCGCTTCAGCGAGTGGATTGCTCACAGCCTGTTCCAATGCTGCTTCCCAGAACTCAACGCAAACCCCAAACCCAACTCCTACCAATGCTAGCGACAATCACATGAATCACAGCATGGGAATGGATTTAGGCCCAGCCGATGCTGACTTTGATTTACGGTTTATTGATGCGATGATACCGCACCATCAAGGGGCTTTGGAAATGGCCAAAGAAGCACAACAAAAATCCAAACGCCCTGAAATCAAAAAACTAGCAGACAATATCATCAAATCGCAAAATCAAGAAATTACCCAGATGAAGCAGTGGCGAAAAGCTTGGTATCCCAGCGCGGGAAATAAACCAATGGCTTATCACAGTCAAATGGGTCACATGATGGAGATGTCACCTGAGCAAATGCAAGCGATGATGATGAGTCAGGACTTAGGTGCGGCTGATGATAAATTCGATTTGCGCTTTATTAATGCGATGATTCCTCACCATGAAGGGGCTGTAAAAATGGCACAAGACGCTTTAACTAAGTCTAAACGCCCGGAAATCAAGCAATTAGCTCAAGAAATTATCAAAGCACAAGATACTGAAATTAAACAAATGCAGCAATGGCGGAAAAGTTGGTATAACCAGTGATGTTGTGAGGGAGGTGGGGAGATGGGGAGGTGGGGAGACAAGGGAGACAAGGGGAATCAATACTTGTCGGTTAAGGGGGAAAGGGAAAGGGGAAAAGGGAAAGAAAAAACCTTTAACCCTTACCCTTTAACCTTTTCCCCAAACCAAATTCCAGTTTAAAATCCTTAACCGAGCAGTATTGCAAGGGGAATATACTTGTCAGTCCCCAGTCCCCAGTCCCTCTTCACTGCGGATTTCCTTCTTCCACTGGACGGATAATTGCAGCCGGTGGTGTAACTACTGGTTGAAAGATTCCTTGTAATGCTTGTTCTAATGTTTGTGCCATGACAATTCGGTTTTCGTAAGCTACAACTACTCGTACCAAAGTTGGCAAGCTATTTTGTGTGGCTTCTAGATAAATTGGCTCGACGTACAACAGCGATTGCTCAATGGGAATTACTAATAAATTTCCTTGAATGGCTCTCGAACCTTGGCGATTCCACAGGGAAATTTGCTGCGAAATTACTGGGTCTTGGTTAATTCGCGCCTCGATTTGCTCTGGGCCGTAGATTAGTCTTTCTTTAGGAAAGATATACAACAATAACTTACCGTAATTCACGCTATCCGATCGCGCTGCCAACCAAGCAATTAAATTAGTCCGCTGCTTGGGAGTGTAGGGCAAAAACAAAATAAATTCTTCAAAAGTTACATTCGGTAAACCAGTAATCAAATAGTACGGTTCTACCGGACGGGGTTCGCTACCATAAATTTCGTTAGGAATTTGCCATTGGTCTTCCCGGTTGTAAAATACCTGGGGATCGGTCATGTGGTAGGACATCAACCGCTCAGATTGAATTTTGAACAAGTCCTCAGGATAGCGGATATGATTGCGGAGAGTAATGGGCATGGCGCTGAGCGGTTTGAAGGTGTTGGGAAATATCCTCGACCAACTGGCCACAATCGGATCGCTTCCATCGGCAATATAAAAGTTAACGATGCCGTGGTAGGCATCAACTACTACCTTTACGGAGTTACGGATATAATTAATACCCTCATTCGCCGTGTCTGAGTAAGGATAGCGATCGCTTGTTGTATAGGCATCCACAATCCAGTAAAGGTAACTTTTACCATTTGGGTAGTCTGGATTGGTATTGTTACGATTTGCATCAGCACTGACTAAATAAGGGTCGCTGTCAAATTGCAAAAAAGGTGCGATCGCCTGAATTCTTTGCCTGATATTCCGCCGCAATAACACTTTGGTATCTGGCAAAAAGTCCCGTGTCAAGACCATCTGCCAATCTTTCAAATACATCGCAAATAGCCAGCGACGCCATACCGAACCAATTTTAACGCCACCCCGTCCATCGTAGGAGGTATAAACATTGTCGCTACCACTGGGATAATCTAATTCTCTAACTCTTGTGCCAGTCATTACATAGTTATTAGTAATTTCCCCATAATAAATTCGGGGTTCTCCAATAGGAATACTTTCACGAATGCCTTGACTGGAAGTTGTCAGGGCGCTACTATCGCCACTAATATCTTTGACAAAATATTCTGGTAGTCCACCCGCCCCCACTGTATTCACTGGGCTAACAGTAAACCCAAAACCGTGGGTATAAATTAGATGGCGGTTAACCCAGGTTTGAGCCTGCTGCGGTACGGCTGTGTAGTCTAATTCTCGTGCAGCAATTAGTACCTGACGGCGTTCTGCTGCTTTAATTACTTCCTGTTTCGCCGCTGGTTCGGGGACAGATGGTCGGTCTGAATTTACCTCTGTTTTCAAAGTATAGCGATCGATATCGGCATCGGGGAACCGATAGTATGGGCGAATTTGTTGTAACTGACGATTGGTTTCTAACAATGGTCGCTCATCCCAAAGGCGGATATTGCGAATTGTCAGTTTATTTTTTTGAATATCAGCTTCAGTTAATGTTCCTTGGGGGTTGAAGGTTCTAGCATCGATCGCCTCTAGATCAAATGCTTGGCGAGTTAAGGCAATGGTACGCTGAATGTATGGTTGCTCTCTTTGCAATTCATTTGGTTCGACAATTAAATATTGCACGACATTAGGGAGAACAACCTCAGCGGCCGGAACTAGTACTATGTAAATGCCTAATGCGTAAAACACTAAGCGGCGATACTGGGATTTCGCTTTCCAGAACAACGTTCGCCAAAGTAAGTAAAAGGCGATGCCAACAGCTACGACACATAAAATCGTGTAAGCTGGCAACTGGGTTGTAACATCGGTGTAGCTGGCACCGTAACTGACTCCACGGGTAGAGTATAGCAGTTCATAGCGACTCAGCCAGTAACTAAAAGCTACCAAGAGCATCAACAAGCCACCCATACCGTACAAATGACGTTGCTGTTTTTGGGTAAAACCAGGGAAAATTCCCTGACTCAAACTGTCAGCCGACAGTAGATAAGTCAAAGCGACGGCGACAAAGCCATACAAAAATAATCCCATCAGCCAGAGTTCCAACAGTTGCCAAAACGGTAAGGAAAATATGTAGAAGCTGATATCCTGACCAAATAAAGGCTCAGTGCTGTTGAAAGGAGTGGGATGGAAATATAGCAGTACTTTTGCCCAGTTTTGGAATAGTATTAAGCCAAAAATGGCACTAAAGACAATTGCGATCGCTGTGAGTAAAAAACCTGGAAAAATTAAAATAGCGATCGCTCCCCCGACAATTAAGCCGAGATGCCAAATTTGTGAGACAGTCTGCTTTGAGAGTTGCCAAATTATCTCTGGCCGAAATAAGGCGGGAATTGGTAAACTAGCGTTATCCACTGGAGAATGCCAGTAAGAAATAGCAATTTGACCGTAGTGAGCTACCATTAACCCTGTCAACAAGCTCAGTATTAAAACTAACGGTAACAGCCAGCGTAATTTTAATGGTTTTAAGCCTTGGGTTTGGGGTGTCGAAATGCGATCGCGTCTTGCATAATCAACACTGAGAAAGTTTTGGAATTCCCTTTCTACTTCAACTTCCTGAATCTTCAAAGACCGGGGATACTTCAACCGTTGTGCGAGAGCAAGGTTTACCAGCAGATATGCAGCACTCAGGCTAGCTACCACTACCCACAAAATACCACGAGTCAATAACCTGACTAGAAATGCTTGCAGGTAACCGACTTCTTGAAACCAAAAAATTTCTGCTCCCACGCGGGAGGCTAAATCCAGGAGTAGCCATAACCCCAGGAATATAATAAATACTCTAAAGCTCCATTTCCAGAACATTTTATATTGGGAATTGGGATTTCAGGATTGGGCATAGGGCATTGGTGATGATATCACGTGCGGCAAATTACTTATTATCGAAGCGTAATCTCTTCCCCAGCCCCTCCCCGAATAAGATGTTCTTTTATTATGAGCAATTTAGCAGATATGATACGAGTCTTTGATACTCGCGAACGAACTTTTGATATTCGCGAACGAGTCTTTGATATTCGCGAAGAGCCTTTGATATTTGCGAACGAACCTTTAATATTCGTTGACGAGTCTTTGATACTCGTGAATGAGTCTTTGATACTCGTGAATGAGTCTTTGATACTCGTGAGCGAGTTTTTGATATTCGCGAGCGAGTCTTTGATATTCGTTGACGAGTCTTTGATACTCGTGAATGAGTCTTTGATACTCGTGAGCGAGTCTTTGATATTCGCGAGCGAGTCTTTGATACTCATGAGCGAGTCTTTGATACTCATGAGCGAGTCTTTGATACTCATGAGCGAGTCTTTGATACTCGCCAATGACTATTTATAACAATTTTCTATAATCTCACAACAGATCGATCTCCCTGACTTTTCACGTTATGTGGAAAAGCCAACGATTGACCTAACCCCCTAACCCCCTTCCCGACGCGGGAAGGGGGAAAATTCAAAGTCTCTCTCCTAAAAGGAGAGAGATTTAGAGAGAGGTTTTCCAGATACCGTGAAAAGTCAGATCGATCTCCGGGTTTTTACGCCTCCGTGTCCCCGCATCATTATCTGTAGCAATCTTTTGGAGAGTTAGTATTAACGTGAATTCGATGTATGGGATTTTGACCTCACCCCCAGCCCCTCTCCTTCAAGGAGAGGGGAGTAAAAAAAGCCTAATTTTTCGTTACTCCTCCCTCAATACTGTTCGGATAAGATCCCCCCGCCTGTGGCGACCCCTTTAAAAAGAGGGTAATTAGAAGAAAAAGCCCCGCTTTTTAAGGGGGGTTGGGGGGATCTTCGAGGGATAAACACGTTAACCGAACCGTATTGACTCCTCCCTCTCCTTCAAGGAGAGGGACGCTGGGTGGGTGAGGTCTATCGAATTCACATAGTATTACGTAGATGAGCCAAAGTAATAATCCCCTCAGTAAATGAGGGGATTTGCGATTATTTAAACTCGTTTAAAGGTAGTGGCAGCTAGAATTTATTTTGCACTACTGAGCAATAAATCCTTCGGGTCTGATGGCGTCTTCTAAATCAACTCCCATCAGATTTGCTCCTTGGATGTTTGCATTTGTGAGATTTGTCTTTTCCAAGTCTGCGCCTTGCAAGTTTGCCGCTTGTAAATTTGCTCCCAAGAAGCTAGCCTTTTCTAAGTCTGCATCAAATAGGTTGGCTCCCGCTAAGTTTGCGCCTGCGATGTTTGCCTTGCCTAAATCTGCTCCTTGCAAGTTGGCTCCTTGTAAATTTGTTTGCTGTAAGTTCGCTCTTTCAAAATCTGCTTTTTGTAAGTTCGCACCTTGCAAATTTGCTGCTTGCAAGTTTGCATCCTTGAGAACTGCACCAGTCAAATTACATCCGACACATTCTTTGGTTGCTAGTAAACGTTGAACGTTGGCTGCTACAGATTCTACTGGTACTGCAACTGGGGCTATTACTGGGGTTGGTTCCAATACTGGTGATGCAGCTGGAGATATTACTGGAGTTGATTCTAAAGCTGGTTCTGATGGAACTATTGTTTGAGCTTTAGCGCTGGGTTGATCGAGTAGTGAAAATGTTGCTACAACTACTACAAATAGGGCAGTTACGAGCCACTGAGTTAATTTTTTAGAATTTGGTTTATTCATCGTTTGCTTCCTGTGATAATTTGCAGCGTTAGATTTGCTTTTGTAAGAGCCATCAATAATGTGCTTTAGTTTCACTTTAGATAAGTTAATTGATAAGAGCAAATATTTTTTTGATTTAAAAAGATAAATTTAAGTGATTAAAAAATCTTTGGTCTGGGAAGCGTGGATGGGGGGACGCGGAGAATTTTAAATGCAAAGTTGGTTTGACAGACTACTAGATTTAGAAACCGATCCCAACCCAAAATGCTATAACTAACCTGGCGATCGCTTCATAACTAACTGCCAAGCATTGCCAAACTAGGTAAGAGTCGATAGCTTTCACTTTTAATCAAAATAGACAATCCCAGCCAAATTAAGACAAACGGGAAGATTTTTCGACCGTACCGAGCTAAAACAGGCGTCATGAGAGGATTACGGGTCAGCTTGTAAGACAACAAGCACCACGCGCCAACAGTCAAATAACAAACACACAAAATTACGCCCAAACTTGGAAGATTACTACTAGCGAATAACGGTACATATATCCCAATATTGTTTCCACCATTGGCAATGGTAACTGCTGAAACACGGTAGGTTTGGGGATCGCGGACGATCGCCAATAATGATTTTTTCTGGCGTCCAGATTTGCTAGGAGAGGGCAAGTTTATTGACACATCTTGCACTGTCTCTCCGTCGTCTTCTCGACTCATGAAATTACTGATACCAATAGCGATGGGAAGGAAACCTAGTAAACCAATCCAGGAACTAGGAATAATCAAACCACCGAAGAAACCAGGGAGGCTAGCAAGCACTAATACAGTGAATCCGACAAATTCGCCGATAACAATATGCTTGGGACGAAAGGTGCGATTGACTTTTCCAAAGAAAGCCGTCAAATATAAATTGTCGTCAAAGGTAGTTGCAAAAGCTACAGATATCCCAATAAGTACCGTACTGATTAGCCAACTCATCGTCATTACTCACAATAATTAAATACTGTTTGCCCTAAAATCCTGACTCTGCTTTTCGATGTGATGGCAGTGTAGGATATTTTTTGACTGTTCTTCCTAGCGACAACTAATAGAGGTTCGCCAGTCAGCAGCCAATTGCCCAATTTTTAGAAGCGATGCCTACAGCGGTAAACTACGCCTCCAATCAAATTGGTGATTTTTTTTCTCAGCAAGGTACCTTGGGAGTTCATGCAGTCAATATTATGACTTTTGACCGAATAAGAGCAAATACTCTTGTTTTTTAAAATGATAAATTAAAGTGATTAAAAGAGAATTCAGGAGTCAGAATTAGAAGAGGCTTTGCGATTTTAGGAAATTCTGGTTGCAAATGAGTTGGTAGGGATATACAGATATATGCCCATAAGTCAATTCTTGGATTGCAAAGATTTTTTAGGACTTACGCAAAATATTTGTCAAACTCTCATTTCTCCGTGACCTCTGCGCCTCTGTGGTTCGATTTTCCGTTAGCTGTGCGTAAGTCCTGTTTTGTCAATGGTATTAGTAATGTTTAATTTTTTTAACAATAAATAATTCAAGAGTCAGAAGTCACAAATAAAAAACTCCAACCCACTTGCTTTGTGGAGTTTCTCGCGGCTTTCAATGAATAACTGCTCAAGCACCACACCAAATTTTCAATTTGGTGGACTACAATTAGTGGCGGGTCTAAATCTCCCGTTTCCTTGCTCTAATTCCTCAATTCTGTTAGCGCAGCGGGGCGTAGCCCATTCTGAATTCTGAATTCTGAATTCTTATTTTCAACTTGTAATTATGCTAACTAGTGTTGACCGTCTATTATTTGTCCGGCGAGTCCCAATTTTTAAGGAATTGCGGGACGATTTTATTGTGCGGCTGACTTCAGTGATGAATGAACTATCATTTCCAGCTAATTACACGATTTTTAGGCAAGGAGAAGAAGGGCGATCGCTCTACATTGTTGTGTCAGGCCGTGTTAGAGTCCATATTGGCAACAAACAGCTGGCAGAGGTAGAACAGGGAAAATACTTCGGCGAGATGGCAGTATTTGATACTCAACCCCGTTCCGCCAGCGCCACGACTCTAGAACCTTGCGAATTTCTGGAACTGACGCAAGAGCAATTATATGATGCCATTGAAGAAACTCCAGATATTGCGGTGAATATTATTCGTGAGTTATCGCGGCTGATTCGCAGATTGAATGACGATATGAATGTGACATCTTTACCAAGTTAATCATTTATTCAAGTTTATCAACGACATTCTTTGCTCATCACTAAATGAGTATATAGAAATCCGATTTGATTATTGAAAAAATTTAAGTATGTGTAGTAGCGTGACAAGACTAAAATGTTGCAATAGATTTTATTGTGGGATGGGTGTCCTCACCCGTCCGGGCGGGCAGGATGCCCACCCCACAAGAGTTTACTAATACACTATTTTAGTCTTGCCACGCCAGTAGGGTGCGTTATGCTTCGCAATAACGCACCAAATCCTTAAGAATAGTTAGGAATGCGATTTGATTTCTGAAAAAATCTAAGTAGATGTAGTGGACTGACACAGCTAAAATGCTGCAATAAATTTTATTGTGGGATGGGTGTCCTCACCCGTCCGGGCGGGCAGGATGCCCACCCCACAAGAGCTAAATTTTATGCACTATTTTAGCCTTGCCATGCTAGTAGTGGCGTAACAAGACTAAAATGGTGCATTAGAATTACCTGTTTCATCAGTTTCAAATACTGGATAAAGGTGTTTAAGTTTTACACGAGCATCTTCAGTAGTAAAATGCCAAATGACTTTACTGGTGGTGGAGTTACGTTGTTTTTGCCAAGCCTCTAACTGAGTGGAAAGTTCTTGTGCACAAGAAATACGTTGGTCTAAACACTGTTGGCTTAAGACACTTAATTCAATCTCAGCAACATTGAGCCAACTACCATTACGGGGAGTGTAATAAATCTCCAGTCGTCGTGCTAAACGATGAGCAACACGAGCTGGAAAAGCTTCATACAGAGAAGCAATGTTATGAGTGTTGAGATTATCACAAACTAATTTGACTTTGGTTGCTTGGGGATAGTCTATATCTAATAACTGACGTACTTCACTAGCCCAGTCTAGACGAGTACGATGGTCACGATTGCTGACTCTGCGCCAGCCTCGATTGGGGTCAAAGAACATAAATAAAGCTTGGACTCCTTCATGAGTATAGTGATAATCCTCTTTTGCATCGTGACTAGGGGTCATAGGAATCGGCTCAAAAACATGTCCCGTTAACTGTAGAGCCGCTTCATCCATACAAATCAAGGGTTCCGAGGCGTTATATGGTTGAGTGTAAAGATCTAAAACTACTTCCATTTGGGACACGAAACGAGGTAAGTCCCGTTCTGGAATACAAAATCTTTGTGTTTTCCACGGTCGTAATTCATTTTTATTTAAAACGTTGCGGACTGTTTGGCGGGAAATTTCTGTAATGATGTTTCTTTTTTGAATTTCTTGAGTTAACAGTCTCACACTCCAATGCGCTTGTCCTGTGGGAGGGTCAGAACAACAAAGTGCAATAATCTGTGCTTGTTGATGACCGTCAATTTTTGCTCTAACTGGCGGAGTTTTTCGTTGACGACGATTCAGGGCGGGTTCTTCTCCCTGTTCGAGAAATCTTTTTCTGATTCTGACGACCGTATTGCGATGCAGGTTGAGGGCTAAACTGATTTGTTCATCTGTCCATTTTTTCGTTGCATCCTCACCTTCATCACACATCAATAGCACTTGAGCGTGCAAGATTTTTTTGGCTGAGGCATATCCATTATGGCTTAGAGATTCTAGCTTTTGTCTTTGCTCTGTATTTAAAAGCACTTTTTTACTACGACCTCTTCCCACAGATTTTCCCCTTTTTTGGCGTAATCTATTGCACTATTTTAGCCTTGTCACGCTAGTAGTGGCGTGACAAGGCTAAAATAGTGCATTAGGAAATGGGCTTTAAACTTTATAAATTCGATGTTTTTACTGCTAATCTATTGCAACATTTTAGTCTTGTCACGCCAGTAGGGTGTGTTAGCGAAGCGTAACGCACCGTCCAAAGGCTTTGGTGCGTTACGCTACGCGATAACACACCCTACGTATTTTTCAAAAATCAAATAAGAGTCCTATATATAATTTTCACAAATGATTTAGGACTGCTATAGAACCAGAAATGCTATAATTTATTTCAATTAATATAATTTCAATAATTGCATATTTCTGATTTATTTAGACTTGATTTTTCATTTTTAAATTTGTTAACCCCGCACTTTTGAAAATGTAAATTTAAGACATTCTTTAATAAACTGCTGCGGAATTTCTACACTTTCTCCCCAATGCAAATGAATATATGAAGCATGAAGATTTGGCAAACTCCATCCTTCATACCCCATATTTTCGTCACAATCGTAGCGAGAAGTTTCAAACAGGGGCTGAGTGGGAGTTAAGGTTAAATGGGAACGGTGAAACTCATGTCCGTAAACAGTTTGGCCTGCCTTCACTAATAGATTATCTTGCAAAGCTACAGCACGACGATATCCTAAAGTTAAACGTCCACCCATCATGGCAGATGTTGGTAAAACTCCCGCCATCGACCAAGGTTTACCCTCAAAATCGATAATTTGCTCGCACAAATACATTAATCCTCCACACTCAGCAATTGTAGGCATTCCCTTAAGAATTGCTGTTTTCACAGCATTACGGGCGCTGATATTTTCTGCTAATTGCTGGGCAAAAACTTCTGGGAAACCACCGCCAAAATACATTCCGTGGACATCTTTTGGTAGTTCAGCATCTACTAGAGGACTCCAGTAAACCAATTCAGCACCCAGTTGTTGCAGCAAATCGAGGTTGTCTTGGTAATAGAAATTAAAAGCCCGATCGCGGGCAACGGCAATTCTAACAGGAGAGTAGGTAACGCGATTCATCGCGTCTGTAGGGAGTGGGGAGTAGGGAATGGGGAGAGGTTTTGATTTTAACAACGGTAACAAACGTTGCCAATCGAAGCAGGTATCTCCTAAATCGGCGAGGCGATTGATGACAGCATCGAGTTCGGGAAGTTCGGCTGTGGGTACTAAACCCAAATGGCGATCGGGAATTGCGATATTATCTTGACGGCGCAGCACGCCGAGAATCGGTAGTTGTAGGGATTCTAGGGAGTCTTTGAGGAGAGACAAATGGCGATCGCTACCCACTCGATTAAGCACCACACCAGCCATTTTAATCCGGGGATCGAAAGATTGGTAACCGTGGGCGATCGCTGCTACAGAACCAGACAAACGGCTACAATCAATCGCCAATACTACAGGTAAATCTAACAACCGGGCGATGTGTGCCGTACTGGCAAAATCAGTTGGGCATGGGGCATTGGTTATTCCCCGCGTCTCCCTCATCTCCCCATCCCCCCATCTCCCCATCTCCCCATACCCAATTCCATCAAATAGCCCCATCACCCCTTCCACTAAGGCGTATTCGCTGAATTGACTATGACGGGCAAAACATTGCTGGACGTAGGCCTGGGAAGTTAGTACTGGGTCTAGATTTCGACAAGGACGATTAGTTACATGTTGGTGAAACATGGGATCGATGTAATCCGGGCCCACCTTAAAAGATTGTACAGAGCGATCGCGACGACATAAAGATGCTAAAAGGGTGAGCGTGACTGTTGTCTTGCCCACCCCACTACGTTCTCCAGCAATGATTAGAGACATGGAACAAGTTAGGAGTTAAGAGTGAGAAGTTATGAATTATAACTCCTAACTGTTGTACAGACGCGATTAATCGCGTCTGTACTCCTAACTTCCAATCTTAAAAGTTTTCGCTATCACTCCTAGACTTTCTTCAAAAAGTGACTCGCGACCCCAGCGTTGTACCTGCTGACTCAGCAATGCTTCCGCTTTTTGTTCTGAGAGCGAACTCACTTGTTGAAACAGACCTGCGGCTTGAGCACCACCGTGTGTTTCCATCCGCATACAACCACCGGTTTCTGAGCAAATTACTGTACCGCAGTCTGCCTGGAGATTTGTGGAACTCAAGCGGATAGCAGTCAAGTCACCAATAATTTCACCCACATCAGCAACTGGAACTCCGGCTAACTCGGCTTCTACTTGTCGCTGGTCTTTGGCAAGGAAACCAATACGAGTGATATCGTAATCTCCGTTTTCCTTTTGGTAGGAAACTGGCAGCCATTCTAGCCGACTTGCCAGCCAACCCAAAAACAGCAATGCTTGTGCTGGGTTGCCTTTTTCGTAATCAATTGTGACTCGATCGATTTCTTTGAGAGCAGCACGACGGTGGGGTGCGTCGTAGGCTTCAGCTGTCAATTCCTGCCATGCTGAAAGGCGACGCCAGTTCAAGTCAGCTAAAGGAACGCCAGTTTCCACCAATTCTTCGAGGTGGAGTAAGTCGCTTTCTGGCTCGTTAAAGCGGCAAGAATCCACAATCACGTTATTGCAAACTGCTGCCAGCCGCTTGAATAAAGTATTGTTTGGGTCTGGTGTTGCCTTCCACCAGAGAAATTTGGGCAAGCCACCAATCAACAATGCTGGAATCATCCCCCCTACCCGTTCCAAGGCAGCAGCGGTGCCACTAAGGGTGATGTATTCGCAGCAAATCAGCGTACTTGAAGATTGCTTTTGAATGGGGCAATAAGCAGAAACTTGAGCCTTAACGCCTTCATCTTCTCCAGTAATGGGGAACAGAGCAATAATCCGGCAGGGATTACGGAGAGCGATTTCATCGGCTATTCTGGGGCTTGGCGCATTTAAGTTATAGGAAGAACCATTATCCCCGTTAGCGCCATTTCCCTGACGTTTGGTGAATTCTTCTCTCAAGAGAGCCAGGGTTTCAGGTGTTGCGGTTCCGGTTTCTGGCAGTGAATATTTTATCTGTACTTGTCGCAGGGCAGCTTCCATTTGAGGCCCTAAAATTCCATCCAGCGGCCCGTTATAAAAACCTAAAGTAGCTAAAAGATACTGGGTTTCTTCTGGTTCGTAAACCACTAAAGTAAATGTCGTAGCGCGAGTAGCAGCAGGAAGCCCACCATCTTCGCCGGTGATGCCGTAACTTTGCCAGATTTGATTCAGTTCCGCTTCTATTTCTGTGAGGGAAATATCCTTCGGAGCTTGGAGTGAAAAAATAGTAGAAGCTTGGGGAGCCATAGGAAATTTTGGATTTTGGATTTTGGATTCTGGATTTTGTCATTAGTCATTTGTTATTTGTCCTTTGTCATTTGTTATTTGTCCTTTATTTTTTGACTAATGACTAATGACCAATGACTAATGACTAATGACTAATGACTAGTGACTAATATTTACAATCTGCGCCAGCGGCGGCCATCCTGGTTAATTAATAATTCTGCTTCTGTTGGTTCCCAAGTACCGGCTTCGTACTGGGGAATGGAGGTTGGGTCTGTGGGTGCATCCCAAACTGAAAGGGCTGGAGTTACTACTTGCCAAGCTGCTTCTACTTCGTCAGCGCGGGTGAATAATGTTTGATCGCCCATCATACAATCAAGGAAAAGGCGATCGTAGGCATCGGAAGTTGCTTGGATGCCAAAGGAGCCATAACTAAAGTCCATGTCCACCGAACGGGTGCGGAATTCTGCCCCAGGCATTTTCACATCAAAGCGCAGGGAAATTCCTTCGTTCGGCTGAATCCGCATTGCCAAAATATTGGCGTTTCTTTGTTGCGCGGCGGATTGAAACATCCGAGAAGGAACGTCGCGGAAGTGGATGGAAATTTCACTGACTTTTTTCGGCATCCGCTTACCAGTCCGCAGGTAGAAGGGTACACCCTGCCAGCGCCAGTTATCAACTAAAAACTTCATGGCGACATAGGTGGGTGTTGTGGATTTGGGATTTACACCTGGTTCTTCTTTATACCCTGGTACTGGTTGACCTTTCATCCAACCTGCACTATATTGACCGCGCACTGCGGAACGCGAGAGATTGTGGACATCAGCTAAACGGGTAGCTTGGAGTGCCTTGACTTTTTCAGTACGGATACTGTCGGCATCCATTGAGTTGGGTGCTTCCATTGCTGTCAGGCAGTAAAGTTGCATTAAATGGTTTTGCAACATATCCCGGAGTGCGCCGGCGCTTTCATAATAACCAGCGCGGTCTTCCACACCCACGGTTTCTGCTACGGTAATTTGCACGTGGTCAACAAATTGCCGATTCCACAAGGGTTCAAAAATCGCATTGGCGAAGCGAAATACCAGCAAATTCTGGACTGTTTCTTTACCCAAGTAGTGGTCAATACGATAGACTTGGTTTTCTTTACAAAATTTTTGTACTACTTGGTTGAGACTTTGGGCGGAAGCCAAGTCACGACCGAAGGGTTTTTCAATTACCAGACGATGTTTGTAGGGATCTTCTAGCATCCCGGCAGTTCCTAGCTGCCTAATTGCTTCGGGGAAGAATGCCGGGGCTACGGAGAGGTAAAACATCCGATTGCCTCGCGTGCCCCGCTTTTCGTCTAGTTCGGTTAATAAAGTTTTCAGTTTTTGATAACTTTCGGGTTTGTCGATATCGCCAGGACAGTAGAACAGACCTTGAGAGAAGTCTTGCCAGAGTTCCCCCAAATCAACATCGGCATGTGCCTCTTCCATCCCTTTTTGCATCTGTTCGCGGAAGTATTCGTGGCTCCACTCTCGACGTGCCACGCCGACGATGGTAGTTTCAGGTGGAATGCGCCGTTCTCGCCGCAATTTGAAAAGTGCTGGTACTAGTTTGCGCCAGGTGAGGTCACCGGAAGCGCCAAAGATAACTATAATTTGGGGTTCGGGCATCCCTTGTTGTTGCAAGCCAACGCGCAAGGGATTTTCTAGCAGACTGACCATAGGAATTTGGGATTTTAGATTAGGTACTAGGATTGGGGAAAGGGAAAGGGGGAAAGGGGAAGGGGGAAAGGGGAAGAACTATACCTTTACCCTTTACCCTTTAACCTTTTCCCCTCTTCTGTTCCCTACACTGGCGACAATACCTTGATTTTTTCTTCTAAAGAGTTCATCAAGGACTGGAAGGGTTGGATGAACTTGTCAATACCTTCAGTTAGGAGTTCATCCATTACGGTATCGAGATCGATGTTGATGTCGGGGTCTTTGAGGTTTTCGATCAGGTTGTAAGCTTCTTGTGTTCCTGTTTCTATGCGATCGCCTACGTTACAATGATCCGCACAGGCTTTGATAGTGGCTGGCGGTACGGTGTTCACGGTATCTTTGCCAATCAACTCATCGACATACATCACGTCGCTGTAGCTGGGGTTTTTGGTGCTGGTACTAGCCCACAGTAGCCGCTGTACTTTGGCTCCTTTTGCTGCTAAGGCTTGCCAACGTTGGCTTTCGATGATTTTTTTGTATTCTTGGTAGGCTATCTTAGCGTTAGCGATCGCGACTTTTCCTTGAACAGCTCTCAGCTTGGCTTCCACGGCAATATCATCAACACCTTTTTTCAACTTAGCATCTATTTTGGCGTCGATGTTGTTATCGATCCGACTGAGGAAGAAGCTGGCAACTGAAGCTATTTTGCTGATGTCTTTACCTTCACTTGCCCGTTTTTCTAATCCCCGAATATATGCCCAAGCTGTATTGACATAGCTTTCTACAGAAAACAGCAATGTGATGTTAACATTAATGCCTTCGGCGATCGCTTGTTCCACTGCTGGCAAACCAGCTTCGGTTCCAGGAATTTTAACCATGAGATTTTCCCGGTCAATTTCTTGGAAATAGCGTCTAGCTTCGGCTATTGTTGCTTGGGTATCGTGGGCAATGATGGGTGGTACTTCGATACTCACATAACCATCGAGTTTATTCGAGGCTTCATAAACAGGGCGTAAAATATCACACGCACTACGAATATCTGCAAAAATCAGCGATTCGTAAATTTTGTCTATTGGTAAGCCAGCGCGGACTCCGGCTTCTATATCGGCATCATAAATGACATTACCAGCGATCGCTTTTTCAAAAATCGCTGGGTTGGAAGTTATCCCAGCAATTCCTTGATTTTCAACTAAGTCTCGGAGTTCGCCTGATTGAATAATGTCACGGGTCAAATTATCCATCCAGATACTTTGACCGTATTGCTTAATTTCTAGTAGATGATTGGTTGCCATAACCTAGTTTATTCCACTCCTGTATGATGTTTCCTAGTGAAGTTGGCATCCATCAATTTCTCAAACAGCTATCAGTTAACATCTGTTGGTTATTAGGTGTTAAATACTCTTGATTGTTGATGGTGACTCTTGAATTGTGACGTTGCCAATCACTTATCGCATCGGCCAGCTGAGATAATCCTTAATTTATTTTCAAGAAGTGTTCCCTATGCATTTCCAATCCTAAATCACCATGATTAACCTTTAATTAATGAAATCTAAATGCATTTTTGACGCTTTTTCATCCTCATTTAATGACCGTTTTGAATGAAAGACTCTACTTTGGCCACATCTTCTTTACTACCAATAATTAAAGGTGTGCGCTGATGCAGTTTTTTCGGTACTACGTCTAAGATATCAACTAGCCCTGTAGTGGCACGGCCGCCTGCTTGCTCGATCAAAAAGGCTAAAGGTGCGGTTTCATAAAGCAAACGCAATTTCCCTTCTGGTTTTTGAATGGTGCCTGGGTAAAGAAATACGCCGCCTTGAACTAAAATTCTATGGATATCGCTCACCATTGCCCCGCTATATCGAGCGGTATAGCCTTCTGTGCGGTGAACGTACCGGATGTATTCTCGAATCGATTCTTCCCACTGCCAAAAGTTACCCTCATTCACGCTGTACACAGCACCGTGGTTAGGAATGCGGATATTCTCTTCTGTGAGAATAAATTCGCCTAAGCTGGGGTCGAGGACAAAGGAATGCACGCCCTTACCTATACTATAGACTAGCATTGTGCAGGGCCCATATAGGATGTATCCGGCAGCAATTTGCTTGCGTCCATTGGCCAAAAGGTCGCTTGCTTGCTGGTCGCTGTCACTTCCTTCTTGTTGGCGAATGGCGAAAATGGAACCCAAGCTGAGATTTATATCAGTGTTGGATGAACCGTCAATTGGGTCATACAGCAGAGTATAGCGCCCAATGGGGCAATTTTCTGGGATGTAGTAGGGTTTTTCCATTTCTTCAGAAGCTAGGCGACAAACTAAGCCGCTTTGCTTGAATACTGAAATAAAGACATCGTTGGCATACACATCCATTTTTTTGACGGACTCACCTTGCACATTCACTTCCCCAGTGAATCCGAGAACGCCTTCCATTAAACCAGCCCGACTCATACGACGAGCAATTAATTTGCCAGCCAGGGCGATACGATTCATCAGCGCACTTAAATCTTGTGCATCTGCCGAAAAACTTTGAAGTTGCTGTAAGACGTGACGGGATAAAGTTGTACAATCACGATCTAGAGCTAAGTCTGTAGCGTCGTTGACGGACAAGCCTAAAGATTCTGGCGCTTGAGTCATTTTTGTGTTCTCCGTAGCCACTAGCTGTTAGTTGGGTCATTTGTCGCAACTTTATGGTCGCTGTTTCTATCTTAGGAAGGTAATTTGAGAACTGAGATGCGACTTTAGATAAACTAAAGAAATGAATCTTTGATGACTATAGTGCCTAGAGCAATAACCGATATTGAGGTGTTGGGGGGAGCGATCGCTCTGTGAATTTGATAAATTATTCTCCTGATACTATAAAAATCCGCAAATTTTTGTAACAAATATGATATAATCCTAAATCTTGGGCGATTAGCACAGGGGTAGCGCACATCCTTCACACGGATGGGGTCACTGGTTCAAATCCAGTATCGCCCACTTAATGCAGAGCGACATGATGGCGGTTGGGCAGTAGTAGAAACTCTGACCAAAATCCCAGTAAATCTTTGGCGGTGCGTTACGCTGACGCGATAACACACCCTACAACACCCTTAGAAGAGTTGAAACCCATGCTGGGTAAACTTGTGTGTACACCGTAGCCGCCTGCGGGGAGGGGAGACAAAGCACAGCTTTGGCTCTTTGGGGTGCAATGAGTGTGAGAATCATAACTAATTAACCGGACATGATATAACCACTTTTCAAACAACCTCTGAGTTTAGAAAGCAGTTGGAAAATCAATCATTGTTTGGCGATAAGCATCTGGCAAACCTACATCAAAACACTTACCTTTCACAACATATCCTGCCATTCCTTCTTCCTGGCGCAATCTTTCTAAACAAGATGTTAGCTGAAATTCACCTCGTTCTCGGAAATTTTGATGAATGTGTTCTGCTAAAAAATCAAAAATTTTCGGCGTCAAGACGTATAAGCCAAACATACATAAAAATTCATTTTCTGGCATACCTTCGACATGCAAATGCCTTTGTGCATATTCAATTGTAGGTTTTTCAGACAGTTGTGTAATCTTGAGAATCGAGTTTAACTCTTGCCAAGTTCCTGTTACGCAGCCTGCTTTATAAAGCATTTCTGCCGACATTGTAGTTAAACTAACAACACTTTGATTAACTCGTTGGTAAATATCTAAAACTTGACTAGCACAAGATTTTTCTGAATTAGATGCATAAATATGGTCGCCCAACATTAACAGAAACGGCTCATTTTGTACCCAATCCTTAGCACAAAATACCGCATGACCGTAGCCTAATTGCTCCTCTTGAAATAAGAGAGTAACTTTGCTCCCCAAATCTTGTAAGTATAAGCTATATTCTTGATTTTGCGGTGAAAGTTTGGCAAAAAGTTCTTTTTTAGGCGGTTTTTTTAATAAATTTTCAAATATTTCTTTATCATCTGGCTGCACTACTATTCCTACTTCGGTAATTCCAGCACTAATCGCTTCTTCAATGATTGCCAAAATCACGGGTTTTGCCCTACCATCTCCATCGATAATCGGGAAAAGTTCTTTTTTAACAACTTTCGTCGCCGGAAACAAACGAGTGCCAAAACCAGCTACTGGAATCACAGCTTTTTTAACTAGATTTTTTTGCATAAAACTTTTTTCACCCTTTCCCCTTTAACCTTTTCCCTTTTCCCACCCTTTCCAAGAGGTCTATTACCCCAACTTTTCAAATAACTCTGCCAAAACTACATTAGAAAACAAAAACCCTTGGGGATCGGTCAAACGCAACCTTTCTCCGACAATTTCCACCCAACCTTTATCAAAATACGATCGCAAGTATCTACAAATTTCTTCTACCTTCTGTTGCCCAAATGCTGCCAAATTTACACCCTCCGCTAAACGCAACCCCAACATTAATGTTTCTAACAATACTTCCTTTGGGGGGGTCACTTCACAATCGATCGCAGCGCCACCTTGCACCCATTGATAATATTCTTTAGTCTTACGGGGACGAGTGAAGCGTTTTCCCTCAATATAACTTGCTGCACCCATGCCAAAACCATAATAGGGGCGGTTTTCCCAATACACTCGATTATGGCGACACTGATGACCGGGTTGAGCATAATTAGAAATTTCGTAATGTTCGTAACCTGCATCAGTCAAAACCTGCTGCGCCATTTCGTACATTTTGACTGTAGTTTCATCCGTCGGTAAAGGACTATCGCCCGGTTTGTAGTAACGACCAAAGGCTGTACCTGGTTCGATGGTAAGATCGTAGATGGATATGTGAGTGGGTAAAGCTGCCACGGCTTTGTTTAAAGAATCCTGCCATCGATCCAAAGACTGATGCGGCAATCCCGAAATTAAGTCTAAGCTAAATTGGGGAATCTCGACTTGGTGGATTAAATCTATAGCTGCAAAAATATCATCGACCGAGTGCGATCGCCCTGCAAGTTGCAATAATTCTTGACTAAAGGCTTGTACGCCCAAGCTGACGCGGTTGACGCCTGCACTATGATAACCAGCTAAATGTTCTAAATCAAAGGTAGCTGGGTCTATTTCCATTGAAATTTCTACCCCAGAATCGATACCAAAACGCTGTTCTAATTGTGTGAGTACGCGTTGTAACTGGTTTATTGATAGCAGCGAAGGAGTACCGCCACCGAAAAAAATTGTCTTTAGGGGTTGACCAAATGCTGGCGTGATGGCAATTTCTTGACATAGCACCTCAACATATTGGGAGATAGTACCAGATGTTTCGCCCCGCAAGCGATCGCCCACAACAGACACCGCGAAATCACAATAAAAACACCGCCGTCTGCAAAAGGGAATATGTACGTAAGCAGAACTGACAATTCCAGAAACATCAAATTTTTGACTCATTTTAAAAAAGAATATAAGTTAATCCAATTGCCAATTAGCGATCGTGAAAATAATTAGTTTTTTTACAAATTTTTATCGTTTTACAACGAAACAATGAAAAATATGAAGATAAAAGCCTTTGGTTATAATAATTGCAGATATTGTTTACCTAAACCCTTAGTGTAAGTCAATATTGATTAGTCTATATTACCGATGAAATAAAAAATACTTTACTTTATCGGTTAACACAGTTGTAGGAAAACAAGATAACCATGCTTGACGCCATTATTATTTTTTCATTCATTCTGGCAGCATCGGGAATAGGGTTCTACAGTATCGAACTACTACCCAATGGCACCTTAGACAAGGTGACAAATGTTGAAGCTTTACGTTTAATCATTGCTGTTTTTGCCGCCATTATTGGTGGTGCGATCGGCTTGAGTTTCCAGACTACATATCGTCGCTTAGAGGCACAAGTCAAAGAAATGCCTCTAGAAGTCATTTTAACTCGTGCCATTGGTTTAGTGATTGGGCTATTGCTAGCGAACCTCATGCTAGCGCCGTTATTTTTGTTACCGATACCCGCAGATTTCGGATTTATCAAGCCACTGGTGGCAGTTGTCGGCAGTATTATCCTATCTGTCACTGGCATGAATTTGGCAGATACCCACGGACGCGGTTTATTGCGGTTCATTAATCCCAACACCGTAGAATCTTTGGTTGTGGAAGGGACGCTAAAACCCGCCAATACCAAAGTTTTAGACACTAGCTGCATTATCGATGGTCGCATTGAAGCGCTACTAGAAACAGGGTTTTTGGAAGGACAAATTCTCGTACCGCAGTTTGTTTTGCAAGAACTCCAACAAGTAGCCGATGCTAGCAAAGATCAAAAACGAGTGCGAGGAAGGCGAGGACTAGAAATTCTCAACCGCATTAAAGAAACTTACCCCGATCGCATCCTCATCAACCCAGTTGACTACGAAGATATTCCCACAGTTGATGCTAAATTAGTCCGTTTTGCCCAAGAAATCAGCGGTACATTGCTAACTAATGACTACAACTTATCTAAAGTTGCCAGCGTTCAGAAAGTACCTGTTTTAAATGTCAATGATTTGGTAAACGCCGTCCGTCCCAGTTATTTACCTGGCGATAACCTAGATTTGAAGATTCTCAAAGAAGGCAAAGAACCCAGCCAAGGTATTGGCTACCTCGATGACGGCACAATGGTAGTCGTTGAAGAAGGCAGCAGTTATGTGGGTGGCGAACTGCGGGTAGTAGTTACCAGTGCTTTGCAAACTACAGCAGGACGGATGATTTTTGCCAAACCCCAAGCTTCAGCATTAGCGTAAGGTAAATGTTTAGTGCAATTAAAACTAAATTGTGCGTAACCAGCGATCGGTGCAGCCAACCTGCACCGATTATTTATTAATTAGGTTCGCTTACATAATCTCGTTACTTAGGCATTCAACCTACAGCCCCAGAAAGTTCAAATTCTTATAATCTAATTCTATAATTGATATTTTTATGTCTTTTAAATTTTAATGATTGTATTGAAATCTAATAATATTATCGTACATAATTATTAAAGATTGAGAGCGATTTATTTTCAAAATCCAGTTTTTATAAGTTGCATAAACTACATCCAGCAAAAACATCAAGTCCTAAAAACAAAGGATTTTCTCAGATGAATTTACTTTCCCAATACGCTGGTATTATTTTGAGAGCTAGTCTCTGCCTTACGAGTTTTATTAGCTTTGCAACTTTTCAATTTACTCCAGCATTAGCACAAAACGTAGTAACAATACCAAACATACCAAATATACCTACGTTCCCAGTACAACAAGGTGGATTTTCCGGGGTAATCACATATATTACTCCTAGTGGTTATATCACCTCTATTGCTGCTGAAAAAGTTTCTCCAGAAGGAACATATTTAGCAGGAGCTGATGGCAATGGTACGTACATAGTTACAGGATCTATATATATAGATCCAATTACTCATGTGTCAATTCCAACGATAGCTCTCTTGGCAGGCCCAACACTACCAGTTCCATCAAATGACGAATATGGTATTGTGTCAGCTGTAGCTGATAAACTAAGGTACGGTAACCTTACACTGGATGAATATACAGCAATTCTCAGAGCTGCTACTCCCGGTCTACTTTAATGTTTTAACTTAATCCTATTAATGATAGGAATCTTCAAAACTTAGTCAAATAAAGTAGCTGGGTAGTTTTAAAATTGCCAACCTCCTTCAAAACGAACTTCAAAGTTATCTCCACTCATACCAAAGCGAGATTCCCAAAAAGTACCACTAGAAGAACCATGCTTGATTAATAATCCGTAGGATAAATCATTACTACGGCTCTTTATACCTCGATTAATATCTCTAAAATTTTGCACATAAATACCAAAAGACCAATTTTGATTTATCCTTTGCATTCCTTCTAGCATGTAAAAAAAATTATCGCTTAATTCAAGAAAAGTATTGAACTCTAAACCTGTAGGTAGTAAGAACTTACTTTGTAAAAATCCTGCTAGTCTTAAATCGCTTTTATTGTCAATCAATATCAGCGCTGGAGCCAAAGAATAATTTAAATTCTTATCTTGATGAGAAAAAAAGTAGCTCAGATTTAAATAAGCAGGATTTTGAGAATTTGCTGCACTATTCCAAGAAAACCGTAAAGCTGGAATATGGCTAGTGATTGCTTCAATTCTTCCATCAGGATTAAATTTCGTATGAGTATTTATATAACTTAATCCGCCGTTAGCATAAATACCCAATGTTGGCTCCGAAAGTCCCAAATTATTATTTGGAACATTAAATGCAGAGTCTCCATTCAAGTTAAACCAAACGCCCGAATTCACGCTATAATTCCAATCACCTAAAGAACCCGCCCATAAAAATTCTAGTGTTGGTAAAGATAGATATCCATTAAAACCTTGCAATTGAGTAATTATTTGGCCAACTTGACTTAATTCAATATTGTCAAAAGCCAGACCAAAGGAACGAATATTCATTGGTACCGATGTCATATCTGCTGAACTCCAGTTTTGCACAAACTTGTTGCCATCAGAATTAGTTAAGGTTACTTGTGCAGCTGATGAGCGATTCTTAGGACGAATAGATGTTTGTTCTAAAGGAATAGGTACACCAATAAATGTCAAAGGAGCGAAACTATTGTTAGAAAGGTCTGCTTTAGAAATGAAAGTTTGACTATTTTGTCTCCAAGTACGATTTCCATCTAGAAACTGAACTGTTCGCTGATAATTTCCGGTGCGGATTTGGAAAATACTAGAATTATCGAGTGTAATTTTGCTAGGGAAGGTGAATGTTCCAGAAACCTGTTCTAAGCTACTAGTGCGATTACCCAATAAGAGTATTCTATTGAGTGATTGGTTAAGTTTTCTGATTTGCTCTGGTGTTGCTTTTATATTTAAATCAGCAAAATTATGTTGTTGCAAAAATCGCTTTTTAGCTTCTTGCAAACTTTGTTCTAGCTGCGGAGGATAAATTAACTCAAAAATTCCTCCCATGAGCATTCCTAGTGTTGTATTAGCAGTTTGTAAATCATCTATTTTTAGTTCATTGGCTGACAAAGATAGAGAAATACCAGGATTGCTAAAAACATTAGTATAAGTTGCCTGAATTTTTACAGGATCGTATTGTAATAGAGTGCGATTATGCGGGCGACTAAAGTAAAGTCTCTGCCAGTGATAGTTGTCTTGTTTATTACTCACTCCAATATTAATTTGTTTTTCACCTAAAGGAACCCAATATAAAGAATTTAGATAATACAAATCGCGTTGTCTTGCACTCAGAAAAGGATTTATCAATAAATTTAGTAGTTCCCGATTATCAAATTTACCTTCCTGACCAATTTTAATACCTGGTAAAGATGTTATTTGAGGTTGAAATCTAGTTTTATCATCTGTTAAAGGATTACCCCAATAAAATCCTATTTTTTCTAAAGCTACTTGGGAAATTATTGTGCCTGGAGTGAGATTTCCAGCTTCTAATAATGGTTGTAAATTACTGGTCGGAAAGGATTGTAAAATTAACGGTGTGTTGTCTGCATCTAAAAACTTAAATAAAGAACCACCACCTTGAAGATTATAAGTTGAAGCAGTGCCAAGGGTTGAAATTAGAGAAATGCTTGGAATTAAAGAATTGTTATCTCCATTATTGATAATAACTTTAGGCGTGGGAGAACCCGGTGGATTAATAATCTCAGCCCCAATAGATTGAATAGAGAATTTATTGTTGTCAAGTTCTCCTGTTAGTTCTTTAAAGGATTGAGGAATAGACGAAACTGCTTGCATTCCCCAAAGCTTCTGAGTGAACAGAATAGATTGTCTGCTTTCAATTTTTGTTGATTGCCCTTGGTATAAAATTCCACTTTGCCATCCTTGAGTTTCGATGACAATGCGATTACCAGGCAGTAACCAATACAATTGATGCTCACCAGGAAAATGGGCAAAGGTAAAACGATTAACTATTGGTTCATCTCTAGCAGAGTTCACAATAAAGTCAGTATAATTTTCACCTTTAAGAGGATTAAATTTTGAAGGTGGAAAAGTCAATTTATCCGTAGGGTTAATTATCCAAGGATACTTATTGGCGCTATTAGTTAAGGAATTAAATATCAGTAATTCTAAAGTTTTTTTTTCAAAGCCGGATTGCCATTTTGCTCATTCGGAGTAATTGGCCCTATGGTGTTATTCTCTTCAGGGCTGGATTCTGGTGGTTGGAACGGATTGATGAGTTCTGGTAAATTTCGATTAGGAGTAGGTAAAACGTTAGCTGGAACTTGGGTAAATACTTGTGTAATAACTGTATTTTTTAATCTGTTTTTAGCAGATTTTTCGGCATCATAAGCAAGTGTTATTTTTTTGCTCGATACAGAAAAATTAAAATATTTTTTTAATTTTATATCAGAATTCTTTTTTGCCTCTACTCTGTTAGATATTAGATTATTTATTAATAATATTATAGTTAATATAGCTAAATTAATATATTTTTTGCCTGGAACTGAGGGTTTAGGTCTGTTTATGCTTGAAAATAATAAAAAAAAGTCAGCATATAGCGAACTTGTTAATGAATAAATAGTAATTTTTATTATGGAAACTTAAATTATAAATTACAACATCAATTAATGAATTTTTCAGACATAATTGCTGAAATTATGTCCTAAAAATTAGCTAAATTAAAATTAAATACATTTTCAATTTATCTAATTTTTTCATATATATAGGAGTCCGATTTGATTTCTGGAAAATCTAAGTATTTGTAGGGTGTGTTAGGCATAAGCCGTAACGCACCAAAGTCTTAATAATCGTGCGTTACGCTGTCGCTAACGCACCCTACGTATCTTTTCAAAAATCAAATAGTATCACTTAATTATAAAGTAACTATTCTATTGAGGCCGATTTATAAATATTTTTCCATGACATAGTTTTTAAACCAAACTCCCCGTCGTTCTACTTGCTGTTCCTTAACTACAATAAATCGTTTATGTTCAAAAAATGGCTTTGCAGTAATACTCGCTTCTGTATACAGTCGTTTAATTCCTTGCGATTTTGCAGTATTTTCTAAATGAGTTAAGAGTTTTGAACCAATACCTTTTCTTTGGTATTTGCTATGACAATAAAAACAATCAATGTGACCATCGGCTTCTAATTCTCCAAAGCCAACTATCTCGGCATTATCTTCAGCAATGTAAGGTAGCTTGACTTGTAATCTTTTGTGCCAAACTTCATAATCGATATTTTTCGGTGCCCAAGCATCGACTTGTTCTTGAGTGTAGTCGGCAATATTAATTTCGTGAATTGTATCGTAAAATAATTTGGCGATCGCCTGAGTATCAGATAATCTATATTCTCTAATTTTCATAAATCTCTAACGGTAAATTATCTGGGTCTTTAAAAAAAGTAAATTTTTTACCTGTAAGTTCGTCAATTCTAATATTTTCTGTGGCAACACCTTGAGATTTTAAGTAATTTACAGTTTGTTCGATATCATCAACCTTAAAAGCTAAATGCCTTAATCCACAAGCTTCTGGGCTACTAAATCTTTGCGGAGGATTAGGGAAGGAAAATAACTCTATTTGAGCATTTTCTCCAACTTGTAAATCTAATTTATAAGAATTTCTCTCGGCACGAAAGGTTTCTGCAATAATCGCAAAACCTAAAGTTTCGACATAAAATTTTTTCGAGCGATGGTAGTTAGAACAAATTATTGCTACATGATGAATACCACTGGTTTTCATGTGTATTTTTCCAGCTAGTAATTATTTGACTGTAGCGATTTTACCAAAAGTTTGTTGTGGCTTGTGTGTGGTTTTAGGCACTTAGAGATCCCTCCTAACTCCCTTTTTAAGGGCTACGGTGTATACACAAGTCTTCTAAAGTTGCGCCGCAGCCTTTTGATCCCCCCAACCCCCCTTTTTAAGGGGGGCAAAACCTCTCAAAGTGCCCCTTTTTAAGGGGAGCCACTGCGTTGGGCGGGTTCCCCGACTTGTTCGCGCAGCGTCTCCGACAGGAGAAGCAAGTGGCGTGGATTTAGGGGGATCTGAAATGTTTTGCTACTAACGAGAGGGCTTTTCAAACATCCTCTTAGGCATTCATGTTGCTATATCGTTAAGCGGATTGAGATATAAGCCTTCTGATAGTGTATTTTTGATAACCAGCGAGTTTAGGCTGAGGGTAGATTTGATTTATGTTTCGATATCGGAGTCATAGCTATGCCAAGCGGTCATGCAAGTCATAAAGGTACTTCTGATAAACCCAACGTTAACGCATCAGGTCAGATTAATGCTGCTGCTGCTAGCAACTCAGCTGACCCTGAAGAAGTTTTGCTAGAAGGTATTACTACAAATACCACCAGAACCCAAGAATTTGTCGATTATCCTCCTGCCACAGAACGCCCAAGTCAAGAGCCAGAGACTGGGAATGCAGAAAAAGATTAATGTCTAATATTACGATTTTTGCTTGAGCAAATCTACAATTGAGGTCAGGAGTTCGAGTGGTTGTACTGGTTTGGCGACGTGTTTGTCAAAACCAACTCTCAAAACTCGCTCTCGATCGCTTTCTCCAACATAAGCCGTCAGAGCGATGGCTGGAATTTCTCTACCCTTGTGTTCTGGCATTGCCCCGATCTGCTTCATCAAACCATAGCCATCAATTTCCGGCATTGCTAAATCGCTGATTAATAAATCGGGTACATTCTGGGCGATGGCAGCTAAGGCTTCAGTTGCAGATGCAACGGCAGTTATCGCCGCCCCATTCTGTTGCAGCAAGAAGGATACAAACTCTCTAGTATCCGCATCATCATCAACGATTAATAACCGTACCCCATTCAATGCCGAAAAGTCAATTTTTTCCGTTGCTTCCCCTGCTTTACCTGCTTCCCTTGCTGCTCTACTCTCTTTCATCAAAGGTAGTCTGACAGTAAAAATGGCTCCTTTTCCGATTCCTGGACTATCAGCCATCGCACTTCCGCCATGCAACTCCACTAAATGGCGAACTATTGCTAATCCCAGCCCCAGCCCCCCAAATTTCCTGGTTGTGCTGCTATCAGCTTGGCGAAAATATTCAAACACGTGGGGTAAAAATTCAGGTGAAATACCTTGACCTGTATCTTTGACTTGAATTACTGCCCAGTGGGAAGTCAAATCTTGAGTTGATGAAAGGCTAACTTCCACTGTTCCACGAGTAGGAGTAAATTTGACAGCGTTGGAGAGCAAATTCCCTACAACTTGCTGCAAGCGATAAAAATCACCTGAGACTTTACCGACGTTTGTGTCAAAGTGGGTTTTTATTTGGATGGATTTGGTTTCTGCAATTAACCGAACTGTTTCCAATGCAGCCTCAATTACAGCTACCGGGTTGACAGGGGCAAAAGTCAAATTTAGCTTACCGCGAATAATTCGGGAGACATCGAGCAATTCATCAATTAATTGAATTTGCAATTGGGTATTTCTTTCGATGGTTTCTAAAGCGCGATTGGTAGTATGTTCGTCAAATTTGCGGCTTCTGAGGAGAGATGACCATCCCAGAATAGGGTTGAGGGGCGATCGCAATTCGTGGGAGAGAACGGCCAAAAACTCATCTTTATTGCGGTTCGCTTGTTTGAGTTCTTCTGCTTGTTGTCTGAGTGCTTTTTCTAATTGCTTTCTGGGGGTGAGGTCAAGAATAAAACAAATCCAAGACATCGGCGATCGCGTCACCAAAGCACCGCCAATTAATATGGGAATGCGGGAACCATCCTTGCGAATATATTCTTTTTCGTAAGCACTACATACGCCAACTGCTAAAAGTTGCTCCATACTCTGGCGATCGAGAGGATGATATTCAGGTGGGGTGATGTCTTGTCTGCGTACCTTAAGAGCTAATAATTCCTCTCGCGTATAACCTACCATTTCTAGAAACGCTTCGTTCGCTTCAGTAATGTAGTCAGGAGTAGCGAAGATAATGCCAATAATGTTGGAATCAACTAACCGCCTTAATTGAGTTTCGCGCTGACGTAAATCATTTTCTGCTTGTTTGCGCTGGGTAATATCTTGGGCAATACCCATCAACTTTATCGGTTTGCCATCATTGTCACAAAAAACACTACCTTTGGCGTCAATCCAATGGATGCTGCCATCAGGCCAAACGCTGCGGTATTCAATGTCACAATCAATTTTTTTTTCGATAGAATTGGCGATCGCTTCCTTAACGAGTTGGTGATCTTCTGGATGTACGTAGTTGAGGAAAACCTGAAAATTAATTTCAGCTTCCGGGGATAGTCCAAACAGTTGCTTACATTTCTCCGTCCAAATTAACTCGTTGCTGGTGAGATTCCAAAACCACATACCAAGTTCGGCTGCGGTAGTTGCCAATCGAATCCGTTCTTCACTGTCTCTTAGCTTTGTTTCGGCTTGTTGGCGATCGTGCAGTGCGGCTTGCTGTTCGGTAATATCAGTACTCGCACCAACTATCCTAACTACCCGACCATTTGCATCCCGAATTACAAACCCCTTGTCTTGCACCCACAAATAGCGGCCATCCTTGTGGCGCACCCGGTACTTAACGCTATAACGGTTGCCAGTTGCCATACTAGCGATGAACTCGTCACTGACCATTTGTAGGTCGTCTGGGTGGATGCATTCTTGCCACCACTCAAGGGTAGGTTTAGCTTCTTGTTGCGTGTAGCCAAAAACCTGAGTTATACCCTGAGTTCTTTCTACAGTATTATTAAGCATCTCGCAGTCGTAAATCACAGAATTAACCGCTGCTGCTGCTAGCTCAAATCTTTCGTTACTTTGGCGCAGAGAAATTTCTGTGTGCCGTCGGTCTGTAATATCGAAAGCGATTCCCAAAATATGATGTATTAAGCCCTCAGTAGTTCTGCTATACACAGTCTCATAGCTACAAAACCAGCGCCACTCACCATTGGCGTGGCGAATTTGGTATTCAAAAGTGAAGACTTCCCCATTATGGGCAGAATTAAATTTTTCTACATGGCTAGGGAGTCGCGCTAAATCTTCGGGGTGTAGAAGTTGGGCAAATAAATCACTTCCCATGGCTTGGATTTGTTCTGGTGTGTAGCCCCAAAATTTAGTAATTTCGTAATTAACGTAACAATTTCGCTGCTCGATGACGTTATAAATATACAGGATGCCTGGAAGAGTGCCAGCAATTTGTTGAAACAGACGTTGACTATCCCAGCGCGATCGAAAATTGGATACGTCAATTTTTTTAGTATCTTCAATAAAGCTAAAGTTATCCTCAACTTCAAGGTACTTAGATCCAGTAATATCTAAAAAAGTTATGGCGATCGCGTAGGGAGTATTTCCCGCAACTTGAAATAGCGGTTGTGAAGATAATAATAGCCAGACTAGCTGACCATTAGGTTTATAGAACCCACACACTACATTCAAACAAGGTTTACCCGTCTTCAGGGCAACCATCACAGGGTGAATCTCACACAGCAAAGGCAAGCCATTTTCATCAATAAATTGCCATTTGGGTTCGAGCAAATTTTGTCCTATAAACTGCTCGTTCGTCACTCCCAGAATGCTTTCAACAGCCGCATTACAAGCCTGAATTCTGCCATCAGGTAACAGAAGAATCATTCCCTGTTCTTGATTGGCTACTAACGAATAATTTGATTCTTTATTAACTTGCCTATACAGCAGCTTGTCACAAGCCAGCTGGTTTTGAAACTTTTCCGCGTCTGGCATTCTATTAAAGTTAAAGGTATTTAAAGTGAATAAATATAAGATTCAGTATTTGATGATTACATAAATTTTAAGGCAAATCCTTCTATCTAAAAGCGGAATATGGCAGGGAGCAGGGGAAAGGTTAAAGGGGAAAGGTTAAAGGGGAAAGGGGAAAGGTTAAAGGGGAAAGATTAAATTTATTCCCTTTCCCTTTAACCTTTAACCTTTTCCCCTGCTCCCTGCCCCCTGCCCCCCTGCCTCCTTCAAATCAACATCCCAGCAATACAAGCAGTAATAAAGCTCCCTAACAATCCGCCAATCATTGCCCTGACACCCATACGAGCTAAATCATGCTGGCGATTGGGTGCTATACCAGTAATACCGCCGATGGTAATGCCAATTGAACCAATATTTGCAAAGTTACATAATGCGTAAGTTGCAATTATGACTGCACGCTGGGAAATTTTACCGCTCTCAATTAGTGCCTTCAAATCTAAAAAAGCAATAAACTCATTCAGAATTGTCTTTGTACCTAATAAAGCCCCAACTTGTTGACAATCAGCCCAAGGCACACCCATCAAAAATGCTACGGGAGCCATAAAATAAGACAAAATCCGCTGTAATGAAAGTTGCTGTAAACCTACAAATCCGCCTAACCATCCCAGCAGCGCATTCACAGCAGCTAATAACCCTAAAAAAGCAATAATCATCACCCCAACATTAACAGCTAGCTTTACGCCGTCAATGGCTCCGCTACTAGCTGCATCAATTACATTTATATAATTAGTTTCTACATTCGCTTTTACTTTACCAGCCGTTTCTGATACTTCTGTTTCCGGGTAGAGCAATTTTGATACCACCAAAGATGTGGGAGCAGTCATAAAAAAAGCCGCTATCAGGTGTTCTGTTTGTACGCCAAAGGAAATATATGCCCCTAGAACTCCACCTGCAATTGTGGCAAAACCAGTCGTCATCAGCGCATGGAGTTCAGATTGCGTCATATTCGCTATGTAAGGTTTCACCATCAGCGCCGACTCTGTTGGCCCCAAAAAGATGTTACTGGCACAAGATAAAGATTCCGAACCCGATGTTTTCATTGTCTTCATCATCACCCACGCCATTATGTTTACTATTCGCTGTAAAATGCCGTAGTGATACAAGACGCTGATGAAGGCAGAGAAAAAGATAATTGTCGGCAGCACTTGGAAGGCAAAAAAATGATCCTTAAAATTTTCTCCAAAGACAAATTTGGCACCAACATCAGAGAATGCCAAAAATTGACTGACAATATCTCCGACAGATTTAAACACATTCAAGCCCCAAGGAGTTTTCAGAATTACTAGGGCAAATATAAACTCCAATCCCAAACCCCAGGCGACTATTCGCCAACGCACCGCCTGACGATTCACCGAGAAGGCGTAGGATACGCCGATAAAAATTAAAATTCCCAACGCAGAAATGGCGCGTTCCATATTTTCTCTGGCGATACAACTTTTTTATAACTTTGTCGTCATTGAAGAGGGCATTGGGCATAGCAATGGGGAAAGGGAAAGGGGTATGGTTCGACAAGCTCACCAACCGGGGGAAAGGGGAAAGATTAAATTTATTCCTTTTCCCTTTAACCTTTTCCCCTACCTCCCCTGCCCCCCTGCCTTTTAAGATACGCATAGCGTTTGTACTCTCAATACTGTATTCTCTGATAAATCAGCGTCTGCAAAAACAGGGATTAGCAATAATTCCATTCCGGTTTACACCTGGAAAAGTAACTTTGTAGGTTTGTCTATAAAACTACAAACTCTTAAGAGTAAAAATACTATCAATTTCTTTGCCTACTTAGCCAACGTAGGTTAAAAATCTGACCATACAAGCATTTTAGATTTATCGAAACCCCAAGATGCCTTCTAAGCGAATCTTGTTTATCAGTAACGGTCACGGAGAGGACAATCACACCTCTCATGTGATTCAGACCCTCCGGGAATTGTCTCCTGCCATTGAAATGGCGGCAATGCCGATTGTGGGGGAAGGAAAAGCTTACCGCAGCTTGGACATTCCCATTATCGGGCCCACACAAACAATGCCTTCTGGCGGATTCTTTTACATGAAGCGCCTCTATTTGCTCAAAGATTTTCAATCGGGATTGATTGGGTTAACGTGGCGACAGTTACAAGCGGTGTTGCAGTATGCTCCCAACTGCGATTTGGTTATGGCTACTGGGGATTTTATCTCCCAGACATTTGCTTACTTAACAAAGCGCCCCTTCGTATCGTTTATCTCTTGTCTTTCTGCCATCTATGAAGGGCGATTGCGTATCAATCCATTGCTGTGGCACGATTTGAATTCTTCTCGGTGTCTGACAGTTTTCACCAGAGATTCTTATACGGCTTCTGACTTGCAACGGCAAGGTATAGCTAAAGCTCAGTTTGGTGGTATTCCGGCTTTAGATCGCCTTGTCCCCACTGGCAAAGACTTGCAGCTCAAACCGGACGTTCCGGCGATCGCTCTCCTCCCTGGCTCGCGAATGCCAGAAGCCGCGCGAAACTTCTGTTTGCAATTACAGCTAGCGGTAGAAATTGCCAAGGTAATGCCATCGGGATTCCAGTTTCGCGCCGCCTTAGTACCGCGTTTGATGGCAGAACTAGACGACATTGCTAAAAGTCAAGGTTGGCAACTCAATCAAGGCCTACTCACCTATTCTTTGCCAGGAAGTTCTGCTGAAGAATCGCCACTTGTAGAAGTAAGATGTTACTCAGATGCCTTCAGCGATATCGTATATTACTCTAACCTCGTTATTGGTATGGCAGGGTTGGCGGTGGATTTAGCAGTGGCGATCGGCAAACCGATTATCCAAATTCCTGGAGAAGGGCCTCAATTTACCTATGCATTTGCAGAGGCGCAAACTCGACTCTTAGGCATTAATGCCCAAACTATCGGCACTGGGCCAGCAACCCCTGAAACTCTCAAACAAGCGGCCCAACGAGTAGTCGAGACATTGGAAGATGCAGACTACCTCGCTAAGTGTCAACAAAATGGCCCTGAGCGATTCGGCCCCCCCGGCGCATCTGAAAGAATTGCCCGCTTTTTGCTAACCTCTCTAGGAGAAATCGAGTAAAAATTACGTCATAACTCAGGAGTCAGAATTCAGAATTCAGAATTCAGAATTGACAAAATTACTGGTGCCACCAAATTTGAATCATGAAGGGAAGGATAACAATACAGAATTCAATTACAGCGTTTTTCATCTATTTGAACCACAATTTTCGGTAGGGGCGCACAGCTGTGCGCCCCTACAACGTGGTCTATTTACCTGAAAATTGCTGTAAGTATTTAGGAAGTTCCAAAAAATAAAAACAACCGCTTTAGGTTGTTGACTGTTGACTGTGAAGGGTCAACCGTCAACAGTCAACAATAGCAATGGAATATTTTTTTACTTGGAACTCCCTTATTGAATTTGGGGTATCGTTTATTGAATTCGGGGTATCGTTCATTGAATTCGGGGTATCGTTTATTGAATTCGGGATGTCGTTTATTGAATTCGGGGTATCGTTTATTGAATTCGGGATGTCGTTTATTGAATTCGGGGTATCGTTTATTGAATTTGGGGTGTCGTTCATTGAATTCGGGATGTCGTTCATTGAATTCGGAGTGTCATTTATTAGATCTCTTGCAAAAGTCCCTAACACCCCACCCCCAACCCCTCCCCTTGCTAAGGGGAGGGGAGACAAAGCGTAGCTTTGGCGGGGTGGGGTTTGTATTTTCGATTTATGCAACAGGTCTATTGAATTCGGGCAACCACCGATAATGCACAGCGCAAAGTGTTGCCACGCTACTACAAACAAATTGGATATTTTTTTATTGCAAGTCTCTTAGACAGAATTAATTACAGGCGTTGTTTTCTTGTTCTCTGTTCCCCATTCCCTGTTCCCTATCTCCACGAATAAATTTAATTTTGTCCAACTACTTATGAAAGTCCGCTCTAGCTACTGGCAACTGTTACCTTATTTGTGGCCCCAATGGCCGCTGTTAGTTCGGGGATTCGCTTGTATCTTAGGATTTGTGTTGTTCACCCTCGCACTGCCCTACCTAACAGGTCAAATCGCTTTTTTTGTCGGTCAGGGAAATGTTAACCAGATTGCCTACTGGCTCGGACTAGCTACTTTGGTATTTTTGGTTCGAGGGCTTTGTCAATACGGGCAGAATGTGTTTATGATTGCTGCCGCTTTGAATATGGTTTTAGAGTTGCGTAAGCGGGTTTACGCTCACCTGCACAAACTCGGATTGGATTATTTTGAAACTACGCAGACGGGCGACCTCACTTATCGGTTAACTGAAGATATCGATCGCGTAGGCGAGATTGTAGACAAGTTATCCCATCAGTTTCTTTCCAATCTCTTGCAGTTAATTGCGATTCCCATTTACATGCTCTACCTGAATTGGCGACTCACCCTTGCAAGTTTGATTTTGGCTCCTTTGATGGCTTGGTTGATTGGGCTATTTGGTCAGCGATTGCTTGTACTATCGCGCCAGAGTCAAAATCAGGTTTCCAATTTGTCGGCAATGCTAACTGAAGTATTTAGCGGAATTCGTGTCGTTCAAGCTTTTGCAGCACAAGGTTATGAAATTAAGCGATTCAACCGAGAAGCAGAAAGCAATCGTAAAGCTAAATATCGCGCCCTACAACTCAAATCTATTCAATTTCCCGTTGTCGGTTTTTTGGAAGCAGTTAGCATTATGCTGCTGTTTCTATTGGGAGGATGGCAGATTTCTCAAAATCAGCTGACAGCTCAAGGGTTTATTAGTTTCTTAACTGCTGTGGCTATACTGATTCAGCCAATCGACTTGTTGATTAGCAATTACAACGAGTACAAACAAACTGAGGCTTCTGTCGAACGCATCTTTGAATTGATGGCGAAGCAGCCGAGTTTAAGCGAAAAGCCGAATGCTAAGGAATTGCCACGAGTTGCAGGAAAGGTAGAGTATCGTCATGTCAATTTCGCTTACAATCCCGGTCAGCCAGTCCTCAAGGATCTCTCTTTGGTAGCCGATCCTGGCAATGTCATAGCCTTGGTTGGTACTTCTGGTGCGGGAAAATCAACATTAATTAGCCTTTTACTTCGCTTTTACGATCCCCAGGCGGGTGAAATTTTGATTGATGATATCGATATCCGCGATGTCAGCCTTACCAGTTTGCGCCATCAAATTGGCATTGTTCCCCAAGACATTACGCTTTTTTCAGGAACGATCGCCGAAAATATTGGTTACGGTCAGGAAGAATTAGATTTAGCAGCAATTGAGGAAGCGGCGAAAATTGCTAACGCTCACTCGTTTATTAGCCAATTTTCCCAAGGTTACCATAGCTGGGTAGGCGAACGCGGAGTTAATTTATCGGGAGGACAACGCCAAAGATTAGCTATAGCCAGAGCGATTGTTAACAATCCGCGAATTCTCATCCTTGATGAAGCTACTTCTGCCTTAGATTCCGAATCAGAAGCATTAGTTCAAGAGGCGATCGAGCGAGTGATGCAAAACCGTACTGTGTTTATCATCGCCCATCGCTTGAGCAGCGTTCGTCGGGCTGACTGCATTCTCGTACTAGAACGAGGACAGGTGGTTGAAGCTGGCACTCACGCCTCCCTCCTGGCTAAAGAAGGACGCTACGCGCGTTTTTATGCCCAACAGTTTTACTCCACAGATGAGGGAGGGAGGGAGTAGTTTTAGGGGGCAGGGGGCAGGGGGCAGGGGAGAAGAAATCATATCAAGTTCGCTTAATTACTTATAAATTCTGAAACACCCCACCCGCCTTACGGCACCCTCCCCTTGCTAAGGGGAGGGTTGGGGAGGGGTAACGCGAGGCTAAGGGGAGGGTTGGGGAGGGGTAACGCGAGGACTGCAATCATAACTAATCATCCGAACTTGATATCAGTCGTATTGGATGCAGGAATTGAGTAATTTAATTTTTGGATGTTCTTTTTGAGGAATTGTTTATGACTAGAATGTTTCGACGATATCATCGTCAGATTGCGATCGTGCTGTGTCTGCCATTATTTCTGACTGTGCTAACTGGCATGAGTTTTACCATCGCCCATGAATGGTTGCATCAAGATGACTTAGGCGAATTTCTCCTGAGACTACATACCTTGGAAATTTTGCATTTAGAGAAAATTTATCCGCTTTTAAATGGTTTGGGATTAGTCGGCTTGTTGATTACTGGTTTAAGCATGACAGGGTTATTTCGTCAACGAGCCTAATTACTTTCGCGATCTATTCAACTCAGTCCACCTAGCGCAGCCAAAGCAGCAAGGCGTTCGGTGTCAGAGAAAGCAAAAGTAGCACTAAAGTAGTAATTTGAGCCTCTATCGCACTCTTTGATTTCCCAGAACCAATCTTGAAATTATGGTGCGATCGCTATTTGATTGACTCAATGTTTTTAGCCGATGTTTGGAAGTACTAAGTAGAAGGACTAAATTAAACCTAACTTGAGATTACCGGGTTTCGACTTCGCGGAAGTTGAATCTCGACTTCTCTACGAGACGCTACGCGAACGCTCGATTACCGCGTAGTCGAAACTCAACCCTCGTATTCTCAAAGGTCGAGCATTGAGCGCAGCGATGCCCTGAGCTTGCCGTTGGCGAAGCCTCTCGTAGAGAAGGGTCGAAATGCGTCTTCTAAATAATTGTGTCCACTTACTTAATACCAATTTGAAAAAAGAATGCGACAGATGAGTAGGGGCACAACAATGTTGTGCCCTTACAGATAATTGATATGTCGCAAACATTATTTGAATTGGTATAAATTGGAATAAAACTAAAAGATGATATTCTTCAAATCTGATTTTTTGATATATTCAACAGTGCTATAGCAGCACAGTTTAGCGAGGGTAAGTAACCTGAAACTCAGCATCAGGGGATTTCCTGTTTTGGAGTTTCCTGAGCATTGATCATTTCTTGCTGCCTATTAGACTCTAGTGCTTGACGAGTTAACAAAAACTGTTCTCCTAAATCTGTAACATGAAAATATTGAGTCAAATCGATTGATTTTGTACCATAATTACTCGCTCGAACTACATCACTGATATAACCAGAATTAGTATTAATTAATTTAAAATCTCGCAATCGCCTTAACTCATCGGCTACATTGTTTGATATATAAAAGTCATACCTCGTTTTGGCTTTAGAATGTTTATAGAGTTGGTCAATTTTCTCATAATCCTTCTTAGCAAGCAAAAAACCAAACATAAAAGCTTGTGTTTGTTCTAAATTTTTCTGCTGTTTTCCTAGTTGTTCTAACTGTTGTGCTTGAAGCTCATCGATTTGCTTTTTTTGTTCGTTGACCTCTTGCTTCTGTTGATTGACCTCTTGCTTTAATTCTTTAAATTTAGCTGTTAACCCGCCATCCTTAGAAATACCAAAATCCTCTAGTCTATTGAGTAAGCCAGAGTTGAACAAGAAAATCAGACCAATCAGTATAATATCAGGAGCTTCTATCTTCCTTGGTTGTTTTTCTTCTGCGATAAATATTGGGCTAATTAAGCTAAATATTAGATAGCATCCTACCGCTACTGAAACAATTTCAATCCACCAATTTTTCTGATTTTTATCTTTTTGTTTGCCTGAATCATTTACTTCTAGTTGCCGATCCACTTGATTTTGATTGTTATTTTGTTCGCTCATAGGTAGCCAACTTTAATTCAATAAACCTTGCTCATAATTACAAATATCATCGACCAAAACTGTACCACTCTTAGAGCCTACTTATAAAGTAAATATTAAGGTAGGGTGTGTTACGGCTGTGCAAGGATTTGAGAGTTTAAGAGAGTAAGAATCAGCCGCAGGGCACCGTATTTCTCGGTGCGTTAAGCATTGCTATAACGCACCCTACAATTTAAGGTTTACTTTATAAATCACATCTTAGAGAAGTCTATGCTCAGATGATAATCTTCAAGTAGTGCTGTTACAATGGCTGGACGACGACCCATTCCCATACTCAGGTCATAATTGTAAGCTAAGACAGTCTTGATTGTAAGTCAAATTGTATTTTTTGTCTTTTACAACCCCATAACTTTACGATAATGTGCTTCGAGTTGTGCTACAGTTTCAGACTTACGTTTTGTCTGCCATTGACTGCGGTTAAATAATTCTTCACGCAGTTCATCAATATTAATGCTTGTAAATTTACCATCATTAACAATTTGCTTGCCGTTCACCCAAGCACTATGAACAACATTACTAGGACGCCCTAAAACTAATAAGCCGATAGGGTCTGTACGCGGAAGTAATGATAAATTCGTGAGGTCATAAAGTACCAAATCGGCTTGTTTTCCGACGGTTAAAGAACCTAATTTATCTGCAACATTCAATCCTTTCGCACCTCCTAAGGATGCCATTTCTATTGATTTTCGTGGTGTAATCCAGTGCTGATAATCTAAGTCTGTAACATTATGTAAAATCGAACCAATTTTAATTGCTTCCAACAAATCTTGGGAGTCATTACTAGAGGCGCCATCGCAACCAAAAGTGACATTTACTCCAGCTTGGCGATATTTTAAAATCGGGGCGATGCCGCTGCCTAAACGTAAATTGCTTAAGGGATTATGAACAACTGTAGATTGAGTTTCGGCAAGAATAGCGATATCAGTATCATTTAACCAAACGCAATGGGCAAGAGAAGTCCTATTGCTTAAATATCCAATTCTTTTCAAATGTTCTACGGCTGTACAACCGTATTTTTCTTGGGCGAGTTTTTCCTGTGCCCTGGTTTCTAGTAAATGGGAATGACGACTAAGATTGTAGCGATCGCTTAATTCAATACACCCTGCAAACAAAGCATCAGTACACAATTGTATCCCTGTTGGTGCAACTAAAATACTCACACCTTCATCTGGGCGATGAAATTTTCTCACCGCTTCTTCGATGATTTCCAATGTTGCCGCAGTTGAACGAAAATAAGGTTCGTGATTTTGTGTTGACTCCCCAGATGGTATACCTGCGGTGAGAGATTCATCTTGAATTAAAGGGGCAATAAAAGCCCGAATTCCCACTTCTGTGTAAGCGCCAATTGCAACAGCGATAGTTTCTAACTCTTGTCCTGGAATTAACACTAAGTGGTCTACTACACTCGTCCCCCCGGAAAGTAAAGTTTCCACCGCCGTTCCCAAAGCACTGAGATATACTTGTTCGGTATCTAGAGGAGCAAAATCATACAGTTCCGCTAACCATAATTCTAAAGGCAAAACTGACATAATTCCCCGTTGCCACATTTCCGAAGAGTGGGTGTGGGCGTTAAAAAAGCCAGGAAGCAGTAGCTTATGTTTACCATCTATAGCTGTACCGATTACCTGTAGATTTGGGGCAATGGCAGCGATTTTACCATCTACAACCTGTACATCTACAGTCGCGTAATCATCAGCAGTAGCAATCAAAACATTTTGGATGGTGAAACTTAACATATTTAACCTTGATTAAGTAATTGGATTCTGGGTTGAGTTTCAAGTTACAAAATAGAAAATGGTATTGGCTATTGCAATTTTATGAATTTACCATTACGGACATTAGGGGTTCCACCAAATGCGTGGACAGTGAATGATACTATTGCAGATATTACCCGTCCGCAAAAGACCCCACAACCCGTTATCTTAGCAACAGAAACAAAAACCCTGCGTCTAGACCTCGCAAAAGCCGCTATCCTCGTCATTGATATGCAAAACGACTTCTGTCACCCTGACGGCTGGTTAGCGCATATCGGCGTGGATGTCAGTCCAGCCCGTAAGCCCATCGAACCTTTAAAGAACTTACTGCCAGAATTGCGTACTGTTGGTGTGCCAATAATTTGGGTGAATTGGGGGAATCGTCCCGATTTACTCAACATTAGTGCAGCTTCGCTTCACGTTTACAACCCCACAGGCGAGGGCGTGGGCTTAGGCGCTCCCCTACCTAAAAATGGTGCTAAAGTACTCATGGCAGGTAGTTGGGCCGCGGCGGTGGTGGACGAACTACAACCGCTAAGAGAAGATATTTGCGTAGATAAATACCGAATGAGTGGCTTCTGGGACACACCTTTGGATAGTATCTTGAAGAATCTAGGAAAAACGACACTATTTTTTGCTGGTGTCAACGCTGACCAATGCGTGCTGACTACATTATGTGATGCCAACTTCTTAGGATATGACTGTATATTAATCAAAGACTGCACCGCCACAACATCACCTGAATATTGTTGGTCGGCGACTTTGTATAACGTCAAACAATGCTTCGGTTTTGTCACAGATTCTCAAGCAATTTTACAAGCGTTGAGTGGTGAATAGAGACGCGATTCATCGCGTTTGTATTTAGAGATTAGTAATTTTTTGAATTAGACATACAACTTCAGCAATCCTAAATTATTTGTGAAAATCTCTCTTCTCTCTCTGCGCCTTTGCGCCTCTGCGTGAGATTATTTTCTAAATCTCCATGCACACCCAAATAGGATTAATAACAATTAAATATTCAACACTTGCATCTTTTGTCATCATATCAACAACTTCGAGGGGATAAATAAATGCACGCTACTCGTTGTGTAATTCCTATTATCAAATCTCCCAAAGATTACCAAGTATATCGCATCAGTCCTAACGACTCTAATCGTTTAGCGATTATTTTCGATTCCACTAATGCAAATACTTCCTTGACTTGCTGCGTAGAAATCTTTGATGTCGGCGGACAAACACCGCCAAATCGCCATCAGTGGGCAGTAGAAATGTTTTTTGTCCTTAAAGGCGAAGCGATCGCCATGTGTGACGGCAAGATTGCTAACATTAAAGCCGGAGATAGTTTATTAGTTCCTCCCACTGGTACGCATTTGATTAAAAATACAGGTTCCACTCGCTTGTATACCTTAACTGTAATGGTTCCTAATGAAGACTTTTCAGAATTAATTCGCAGTGGAATACCAGTAGAGTTAGATGCAGAAGATCTGGCAGTATTAGGGAGATTAGATGCTTTAATGCCTTGTTAAAGGAGAATTGGGCAAAGGGGAAAGGGGAAAGGGCAAAGGGGAAAGGGCAAAGGGCAAAAGAAAGATCCCTCCTTTTACCTTTCCCCAAGGCGTTGCCATCTCCTCGCTACCTTTTACTCAAATTTGAGGTTTTCTTTGGTGAAATATACTTCTGTTTGAGTACCTAATGTATCCAGACTATTACTGCCAGTATTGACTATGACACTATAAGGTTTAATAGTGGGAAGCGAAGATGAAACGGAGAGATAAATTTTGTCATTGATGATTATTTTTGTGGGAGAAATTTTTTGCAATTTTTTGATAGGTTCAACCTCAACATCTCCGTTGCGATTACAAAGTCTGCCAAAAGCTAAGGCTGTTGTTTGTGGAGGAACTGCGAGTACATAAAAATAATCAGGACTCAACCATTCTCGCCAATTATTATCGCCACCGTTACCAATATATTGAATCGATGATTGAGATACTGTTGACCAAATTTTAGGAGAAAGGGCTTTGGGAAAAATGACTACTTTTAGTTCTTGGCGACCGCCAAAAGAAACTTTTGTAGTAAATGTCCCTTGACGCGACTTAATTCCATTATTATCGTAATCTTTAACTTCGATTTGGTTCAGCGGTTTAAGACTATTACAAAAGTCAAGCCGTCGATAGTCTGGCGATCGCAAGTTAACCAAAAGAAGTAGAAGTATGGATATAAAGCCTAAAAAAATAAAAATAAATATTTTTCCAAGTCTATGAATTTTCATTACTTTACAGTCCAATACAGTTCAGATAAGATCCCCCCGCCTGCGGCGACCCCCTTAAAAAGGGGGTAAAAGATTCTTATTCGCCCCCGCTTTTTAAGGGGGCTTGGGGGGATCTAAAGTAATTAAAACGCTAACTGAACCGTATTGCTTTATAGTCAACTTAATTAAACATAAAAAATAGTAGGGTCAAAATGCTTACCCTACTATTAAACATCGCACCAGAAGTTTTGATAGCTGTGTGTCAAAGTTCTGTGTATTTTTAACCTACCTTACTAATATAAGGACTTGTTAATTTATCCAACTGCTGAATCAAAAGGCTGAGGAATAATCCCACATCTGTGACTACACCTACTGATTCTATAGAACCGCGATCGCTCAGTTTTGTCACCACGGCTGGATTAATATCCACACATACCATTTTCACTCCCGCCGGAGTCATATTGCCGACGCCGATGGAATGTAGCATTGATGACAGCATCAAAATCATCTCTGCACCTTCTAAGTTTTCGGCATATTGTTCTTGAGCTTTGAGCAAATCCATTTGGGTATCAGGTAAAGGCCCGTCATCCCGAATCGAGCCAGCAAGCACAAAAGGTACGTCGTTCTGGACGCACTCATACATCACGCCACTCTTAATTACCCCCGCTTCCACAGCTTTGGCAATACTACCGTAACGGCGGATGCTGTTAATTACCTTCAGGTGATGGCGGTGTCCGCCGCGTACAGCCACACCCCGCTTCATGTCCACACCCAAGGAGGTGCCCATGATATTTTGTTCGATGTCGTGGACAGCGATCGCATTGCCACCGAGTAGTGCTTGTACGTATCCTTGGCGAATTAATTGCGCTAAATGTTCGCCGCCGCCAGTGTGAATCACCACAGGGCCTGCCGTGACAACTACTTTACCACCAGCATCGCGGATTTTACGTAACTCCCAAGCCACTTGTTCGACGACTAATTCCACGCGGCGTTCGCTGGAAACTCCCGACGACATAAAGGTGAATTCTTGGGTACTGCGTTGTTCCCGCGATTCGGTTTTGCGGATGGTGCGGATACCTAACACGTCTGTGATTACTTGTTCGCCAATTTCTAAGTCACGTAGTATTTTACACCTTGCTCTGAAGCCGCTGGGTGTTTGAGTAATGGCGATCGCACCATCCATCCGTTGATTCTCCACCTTCACCCAGTGGCCATGAATCCGTACTTCCGTGGGATAAATTGTACTGACGTAGAAATCGTCAGGTGCTACGCCATTTTGGATTACAGGCTCTAGTTTAGCGTCTCGCTCATCTTGGGGTAAGTTTACAGCACCCAAATCAATCAACCGCGAAATGATTTCTTCCATCACTTCATGGGATGGTGCTGATACCTTCACCTCGGCAGCTGAAGTACTTTGGCGCTGTTCTCCCAAGTTGAAATTCAAAACTTGGAAACTTCCGCCAGCGTCTACAATCAAATCTAAAGCCCGGTTAATCAAACCAGCATCTAATAAGTGCCCTTCCATGCGAATGACGCGGCTTTCCACCGAGACGTTGGCATGAAGTTCTTCTCTTACTGGTTCTGTCACCCGTAAGGTTAGGCATTTAGCCGCACCACCAGCTTTGAGAAATTCGCTAAGTGGTGTTTCCAGCACTTGGAAACCGACATCTGCAAGGCGGGATTTCAAAGCATCACTCGCCTTGTTCATGATGACGATGCTGTCTACGTTTACTGCATTACAAGCAAAGTTGACTGCATCAGCTTCCGCAATGGCGATTCGCTTTTCTGGTGCCACCCGCATTTCGATTAAGCGGTTGGAGTAGGAATCAAAAGCACCTGGATAGTAAAGTAAATAACCATTTGCTAGCGGACAAAAGCAAGTATCCAAGTGATAGAAACGTTCGTCTATCAATCGCAGGGAAAGTACTTCAATATCCAGCCATTTGGCGAGGTAAGGGTGGGAATCTAATTCTGAACGGAAACCGTATCCCGCCCATAACCAGCGTCCTTCGCGATCTAGTAGTGCGTCTCCTGCGCCTTCAAATGGTAAATCTTTGGGAAGTTCATATACTGTGTAACCATTTGCCTCAAACCATTGTTTGAAGAAAGGTTCTTCTCCTTGGCGTTCTTTGTGTAAAAAACGACTGAGTACGACGTTTTCTCCTAGTACCAAACCAGCGTTGGCTGTAAAAACTAGATCTGGCCAACCTTTCTCTGGTGGTACTAAGTCTACAATGGCGTGTTGTTTCAGGATGTGGTATAGTCCCTGCCACTGTTCCACGGCGCGATCGCGTGATGATTTGTGAATGTTCCCTTCCATCCAGGGATTAATCACATAATCGACATCGTAGTGATCGGGAGGACACATCAAAAAGCGAATCCGGGAAGTCATAAAAATTTTACAAGCCTATTTTGGACAGAGATTTCTGTTTTTTTGAGGAGGCAGGAGGATGAAGGCAGGATAGCGCAGCGTTAGCGAGTCCGCGAGCGTCGGCAGAAGGTAACCCACCCTTAAAATAATGGGATTGAGGCAAAGACATTCTTTTACAAAGTTGATCCTCTTAACCTCCTGCCTCCTGCCTCCTAACTCCTGCCTTCTTGGTAATTTTGTCAAATATGCTACTAGAGCTTCTACCTTTTGATAGTTGAAGGCTTTACAAGGGCTTCGTTCTTAATTCTATTACTGGAAAATACAAACTGAAGGTTAAGAAGAAGACAAGGTGGCAAAATGGCATGGAACCGCCGATGTGATTTCGTGTTATTCTAACTCCATTAGGTGGCGATACAGCAGAGTTGCTGGATTCTTAAGTAAGACAAGCTTCAAGTCTTGCTACCAAGTTTAGGCTGCATACCTCACCAAATTGAAATCTATTGTTAAGCACCTCTTGTATTTTGTGTACTTTTTGCTGACATAAATCTTTATATATTAGGCTTCTTGCAGAAGTCGGGAAAAGGGCAAGGGGAAAGGGGGAAAGGTTTGGTATTTTCCCTTTAACATGAGTCTCTTTTGCCTTTGACCACAAGAGTCCAAAAGTGCTTTTTACACTCTTGTCTATTAGTGTTGGGTCACTAACTAATAAAATTCATGCCAAAGGTAGCGATCGCTACACCAAGGTTGGCGATCGCTCTATTTTAACGTGAGTTCGACGGCTCTAAAAACCCCACTTCCATTCCTCTCCCCCACAGGGAGAGAGGCTTTGAAACCCTAATTTTTTCGTTGTCAACTAAAAATATTTCTGCCCCTCTCTGCCTCGGAGAGGGGTTGGGGAGAGGTTCATCGAACTCACGTTATTTTAGGGACGTGTAAAGCTGTTGTGCATTTCACGCGGCAGATAATCGTAATATTTTAGTTACTTAAAAGTCAAGAGTCCAGAATCTAGATCGAACTAGACTATGGACTCCTGACGAGTAACTATGTTCTGATAAATTTTACTTAGAAGTCAGTGGTGGTTCGCAAAGAAAGCGATCGCTCTCGTCCACTGCTATATTCGTTTTCAAATAATCCCGCACCAAAGCACAAGCATAAGTCGGTGCATCTAGGTTGAGAATTCGCTGCAAATTCCACAAAATCAGTGTGTTGTCATCACCTCCAGAAGCAAGCAAAGTCCCATCGCGGCTGATCGCAATTTTCCTAATGGCTGCGGTATGCCCTCTGAGGGTAGTTAATTCTGTACCATCAAGTTTCCAGAGTTTGACTGTACTATCTACGCTACCAGAAGCAACTATTTTGCCGTCGGGACTAAAGGCAACTCCCCAAATTGCAGCGGTGTGACCTTTGAGTGTTCGCAGCAACTTACCATCCAGCGTCCACAACTTCACAGTATTGTCACCACTTCCAGTCGCCACGATTTTACTGTCTTGGCTAAAGGCGACTCTCCAAACTGCCGCAGTATGTCCTTTTAAGGTTTTGAACAACTTGCCATCCAGCGTCCACAACTTAGCAGTACCATCACCACTGGCTGAAGCAATCAAGCGACCATCTGGACTAAATGCAATTTCCCAGACTTCGGCTTCATGTCCCTTGACGATCTGCGGTGCAGTCCGAACGCGTTTCCAGATCTGAATAACCTTTTCCACATTACCCATTGCGATGGTTTGACCGTCGGGACTTAATGCTGCTGTTAAGAGTTTGCTAATGGGAGCTTTGTAAGTCGCCACCAAACTGCCGTCTAGCTTTTTGAGTTTTACCGTATCATCGTAGGAGCGAAGGACTATTAATTTGCCATCTTCACTGAATGAAACTTCAACTATTACGCTGGTAGGTTGAGTGGAAGTTTTGAGCAATTTGCCTTGACGACTCCAAAATTTAACAGGGTTTTCGTGGCTAGCTGTGGCGATGGTGGAACTGTCAGATGCGATCGCTATTGACCAAATCCCGGCTTCATGGGCAATCATACTTTTCTGGAATGGATTCTCCTTCTGCCACAGCCTGACAACGTTTTCTGCGCCAGCCGAAGCAATAAAGCTGTTATCAGGACTAAAACTCACTCCCCAAACTGAGGCACTGTGTCCTCTGAGTGTCCTCAGTTCTGTACCGTCAATGTTCCAAAGTTTAATTGTTTTGTCAAGACTAGCAGAGGCGATAGTTTGACCATCGGCACTTAAGGCTACTCCCCAAATTCCCGCAGTATGACCTTTAAGAGTTTTATACTCGCGGTAACTGCCATTTTTGCTGTCTCGCTTCCAGAGTTTGATAGTTTTATCTTCACTGCCTGAAACAATCGTCTGTCCATCAGGGCTAAAAGCTACTTTCAGAACCCAAGCATTGTGACCTAAAAGAGTTTGTAGAGGTTTGGCGCTTTGCCAGCCAGAAGCGTTTCGTTCCCAGAGTTTTACAGTCCCGTCTCCATTGCCAGCTGCAACGATTTGACCATCAGGACTGAAGGTGACTCCGAAAAACCCCGTTTCATAAGCTTGAAAGGTGTTGAGCAAGGTGCCGTCTCGCTGCCAAATTTTTACAGTTCTGTCCCAACCACCAGAAGCCAGGAATTGACCATCGGGACTAAAGGCTACTCCCCAAATTGAAGCAGTGTGAGCTTTGAAACTCCTGAGTAATGTGCCATCTCGCTTCCAGAGTTTAATGGTGCCATCTTCACCCCCCGACGCCAGCATCTGCCCGTCAGGGCTAAAAGCGATCGCCCTAACTGCTCCTTTATGACCTTTGAGAGTTGCAACTTCTGTACCGTCCCGCCGCCAAAGCTTGATTGTTCGATCTATGCTGGCTGAGGCAATTAAAGAACTGTCAGGACTGATATCTACTGCCAAAACAGCTGCTGTATGACCGGAAAAATGATTGTACTCATCTGCTCCATAAACTGCTTGCTGTAATACATCACTTACCTGACGCTCAATCTTGGCGTTTGGCTGACCTAGCTTTTCTAGTCTACGCTTGGCTTTGATTGCCTCTATGAGCGCATCTAACCTACTATTTGAAGCAAACAATCCTTCTGATGAAGATGCCAGCGCTTGAATTTCGCTACTTTTTGCTTGATATGCGCTTTTGAGAGTTCGGCGATACAAAACGAAACTTCCTATAGCCAACGCGCTAGAGACAAGTAACCCAATAGCTACCGTAATTAGAAGAAATCTTTGCAATTTTGCAGCTTTTCTCTCTTGTGCTAGCCTTGCTTCTACTTCTTTAGCTCGTGCTGCCTCCAACGCTGTTTGTACTGCTTTGCGCTCGTATTCTTGACTAGTAGCTAAAAATTGGTAATCTAAATCGCTAAGACTTTTGCCATGAAACCAATTTTGAGTATCTTTAAGAGCTTTTCCTCGCAACAGACGCGATTCATCTTTATAACCTGATGCTACCCAAGCGTTGAATGTTTGCGAGTAAGGACGAAGGTTGTCTAAGTGCCTGAATACCCATTGGGCATTGAAAACATTGCGATAAATGGGATTTTTAATTTTGAGATAGCCGTTGCGTTTCTCAACTAAACCAGACAATAACAGTTCCGTCTGTTCTAGACTATCATCCATTGGAATTGGGCATTGGGCATCAGTTATTCTCCCCCTTGTCCCCTTGTCCTCCGAAGTTTGGATGCCTGCGGCGGGCTGCGCCAACGGAGGAAACCTCCGCTCCAACTTCTCTCCTTGTCCCCTGCTCCCCTGCTCCTCTGCTTCTTCTGCTTCCAGCACTCTTTGGTAAAGCCCAAGTAATCTTCCGGCTCGATGTTCGTAGAAAAGTAAGCGATCGCGAATTGTCCGCAGGTGTTCTGGTTCGTCTTTGGTTTCCCAATGTTCGATAATCTGCGATCGCACTAATTGTTCTACCCAAAATTCTTCAGTTCCTGGAAGTAATGAGATTGTTCCGTAAGATGTGTTCAAGGCAGTCTGAGCAACTACTTGGCAGAGTTTTTGGGTTAAAAACGGCTGTCCTCCTGTCCAATGGATAATCTCTCGCAGTATTACTTGTGGTTGGCTGATGATTTCTTCTAACCCTTTAAGTAATGGTGTAGCTTCATGTAATTTAAAGCCTTGTAACTCGATGGCTGTCCCAATATTAAAAGGTGTTCGGCGTTTGTCTGCTATTAAATCCGATGGACTGGCTACTCCAAATAGTGCAAATCCTAAGCGTTGAAAATCTTGATTAGAAGCTTGTTGATTGTAACAATGACGAATCCACGCAAAAAAATCGTTGACGGGAAAATTTAAACTCAATAAACTATCAATCTCATCAATAAAGATAATAATCCCTCTGGCTTTTCCATTATTTTGAGATTTTATTTGAAGATTTGGTAGTAATAATTCTTCTACAAAATGGTGTAATTTTTGCACCGAGGAAATGCCTGATTGCGCGTTCCACCATTCTTTAAAATTCACTCGTTCTCCCAAATTTAAGCTGTAGAACAAGCTGATTGTCACACCTTTGTACCATTGTTCGGGTGTAGTATCTTCACTACCCAAGCGGGTCATATCCAAGTAAACACAGCTATAACCTTCTTGTCTGAGGCGATAACTTGTGCGCTGTAGCAAAGACGATTTGCCCATCTGCCGACAGTTTAAAACGTAACAGAAATCCCCAGCTTTTAAGCTGGTATAAAGTTTTTCGTCTGCCTGACGGATGACATATGTGGGATCGTCACTACGAAGACTGCCTCCTACTTGGTATCTCATATCAAAGTGCGAGTACAAAAAAAAGATTAACTAGCAATTATATTTAATTTACTATTGTTACAAATTCAAGATACCCGATTTCTAACAGAAATCGGGTATCTTGTTTATCGTCAATGATTTTGGATTGCTATAGATACTTTGTTATAAGTAAACATTTTATAGTTTACAGCTTTTCTTCAAATTGGATTGTATCACTTTCCTAACTATCTAATCTGCTGATTTTTGGTTTAACTGTCTTAAATGTCTTAACTGTCCGTTTTTTATTTTAATTTACGATTAACTGTCTTAACTGTCCTTACATTTTGTTAAAAAAAATGGATGATTGAACAAGTAATTGGTCAAAATTAATTCCATAAAAGCCAAATTCAAAGCAATTGGGTAAGTTATGAAGAGTTTCAAGCAATTTCGGCTTTAAAGAATAGTTGATAGTTGTTTACCAAAATAAGCGCGGTAAAGTTCGCAACTTGGTAAAATGCGATCGCCATCAAAGCGAATCAAGCCTAAACTGTCAAGTTTATAAGTATCAATTGGATTGACATAAATGCTTTGCTGCGATTTTACTAGCTCACCATAAGTCTTTGCTAAAGTGGGTTTTTCTTGTAGTTGCAACCACAGCCGCCATAAATGATAGCGGTAAATGCCACCATTAGCGATCGCTTCTTCCATCAGTTCTTGAAGAGTCAGTTCTTGCGAGCGAAGAAAATATAGTGAAATCCGAATTAGTGCTGGATGACCGCCTACAAATGACATCAGTTGGCTGGATTCTTTGCTAGAATTCCACTTTAAACCGTGCCGTCTGGCTAAATCTTCTATCTGTTGTTGATTAAATTCTCCAAGACGGACAGGCAATCCAATGTTGAATGGAGAGCGATTAATATCTAGGGTGGCATACTCTTCTGTAGAATAAACCACTACTAATTTCAACTTCTGCCAATTGGGATTTTGTTGTGCTTCCTCACACCAAGAACGCAATAATGCAAAAAATTCTTGAGCAATGTGAGGATATTCAAAGAAGCGGTCAACTTCATTTAAAACTAAAACCACTGGAGTTGCAATTTGCTTGAGTAAATAGTTTTGCAAATAAAAGCTGGAACTCAACTTACAGCCAATTTCTTCATCCCACATTTGATTCAACTTGGGATCTATGCCTAATTGTCTGGCAATATCCCAGCAAAAACTACGCAACAACTTATTTAAGTCGGTCAAAGACTCAGAATCAATTTGGTAGCAATTGAAATTCGCTGTTCGATACCCTTGCTTTTGTGCAAAGGCTAACAGCCGCAGCAGCAAAGAACTCTTACCCATCTGTCTGGGTGCTTTAATCCGGATCGCACAACCTGGTTGAATTATTTCCCGATAGACCAATTCTTCAAGAGGCGGACGTTCGATATACAGAGGCGAATCCAGAGGTACGGGCCCGTCTGGGTACGGCAACAAACTTTCAAATTGATCAGCTTTTTCGTCAAAAAAAGAATCCAAAAGTAAACTTTGATACGAATCTTTTTTTTGTTTATGTAAATTCAATGAAAGTAATTCCGAAGCTTGAATCTTATCTACTTCATTGAGGATTGTGTAATCTTGTGAGCTTAATTCTAAATTAAAAGCACTAAAACAAAGTTTTAAAGTCTTTTGATCTACACCCGTATCCAAGGATAACAATCTGCTCAGTGTTTTTGTGGAAATATTCATGCGTTCGCCCAACTTATCTAGAGTCAAACGCTGGCCATAATTTTCTGCTACTTCCACAGCCAAAATCTCTGCCTGTAAACGCTTCAACCCGACAGAACTCAGCACAACACCCCGACTTCGCGTGCATTTTTGTGGTTTCATGTCGCTAGCTATTAACCTGTTGTTGTTAACTTTTTTAACTATCCCGTAATTTTCCCATTTTTTCAATCGCTTATTTAAGTGTCACTTAAATGTTTTAAGCTTTTTTTTTGCTATCAAGTAAGTGGGTACAAATAAACATAAGTGGCTTTATGCCTGGAAACTAGCACCAAAAAGCTCAAATCTGAAATGGTAACTTTAATTTATTTATACTTTCCTAATCAACTAGGCGATCGCATTGATGAAATTGTTACTTAAGATACGTTTGTAATTAAATATTACTCAAACTGCGAAGTATCTTAAAGCACCAATTAATTTACAGCCACTAAAGCGAGGCTGCTAAATTTCTTGGCTATAAACATTACAAGCTCTAACAAAACACCCGATCGCCAAAAAATCCCACAACCAAAGCATGAAAATATTTCTTTCCCAATCATCAGTCAACAGTTAACGCTATTTTCAAGCTAGATGACTCTACATCACCTTAATGGCTGTGATATTATGGGAGACTGCTGCATACATTTATTGAAAAACTAGAAATTGGATCATGGCTCTGACGCAACTGCGGAAACAAGAAATAATTTCCAACTACCAAGTTCACGAAACCGACACAGGTTCGGCCGATGTCCAAGTTGCCATGCTAACTGAGCGGATCAACCGCCTCAGCGAACATCTCCAGGCAAATAAAAAAGACCATTCTTCCCGGCGGGGACTATTGAAGCTAATTGGTCAACGCAAGCGTCTGCTAGCTTATATCCAGAAGGAAAATCGGGAAAAGTATTTAGCTTTGATTGCTCGTCTCGGTATTCGGGGTTAGAGGCGATCGCTTATGTCTGCTGAAGAATCGGAACGCAATCGCTTGCCTTTTGAACCAAACAAAAAGCGCCAAAAACCTGTAAAAGCTCAAACTCAACCAGCAGCAACACCACAAAAACCCAGCAAGCAACCTGATAGGAAGCCGCCTTACACCAAAGAAGAAATGGCGATTCCGAAAGTAGTCAGCCAGCGGATGGTTCGACGGGTAGCTGTGTTTTGTGGTGTACCAACAGCTTTGGGCATTACCACCTTGATTGTTAGCTATCTGCTTGCCAGCTATGCCAACGTCAAACTTGCTCCCATTGCCGTGTTATTGGTCAACATGGGATTATTTGGTTTAGGGGTTTTAGGGATAACTTATGGCGTTCTCTCTGCCTCTTGGGACGAAGAAAGAGTCGGAAGTCTCCTGGGTTTGGGTGAATTCGGCACTAATTGGGGACGAATGGTGGCAGTTTGGCGGGAAACTCGGCAAAAAAACTCTTGAAGAAGAATTCAGAATTCAGAATTCAGAATTCAGAACAACAAGTGGGGGATTGGAAGCTGCCACTCCCTTACAAAAAAATTGCGTAGGCGTAGTCCGTTCTAGACATCGCCAGCAGAGCAGCCTTAGTTATGGACACAAGTACTAATTTAAACTCCTAAATCGTACCCCTGCGGGGAAGCAAGCTAGCAAGAGCCTTTCCCACAGAACAAAGTTATAGCCTATCTCTTAAATTTACTTAATTTATCCGCCAGGGAAACTCCAATATAATTCTGAATTCTGAATTATGTTCATTTATTTTGTAAATATATTTAGTTTGAACTATTCCTAATTAGGCAAATACGTAACAATAAAATTACGTCCATTTACAGAAGAATTTACTCAGTAAATCAGGAACATTGACATGATTATAGTAATGAAAAGTGGTTCCCCAGAGGCGGAAATAAACCGCATTGATGAGGAACTAACTAGTTGGGGGTTAACTCCAGAAAAAATTGTTGGTAAACACAAAGTAGTTATTGGTTTAGTAGGTGAAACTGCGAGCTTAGATCCGCTACAAATTCAAGAACTGAGCCAGTGGATTGAGCAGGTATTACGGGTAGAGCAGCCTTACAAACGAGCTAGCCGCCAGTTTCGCCACGGGGAAGCTTCGGAAGTGGTAGTTAATCTGCCGAATGAAACGGTGGTATTTGGCGAACACCACCCTTTGATAGTCGTAGCCGGCCCCTGCTCCGTAGAAAACGAAGAAATGATTGTAGAGACAGCGCGGCGTGTCAAAGCCGCAGGAGCAAAGTTTTTGCGGGGAGGCGCATACAAACCCCGGACTTCACCTTACGCCTTCCAAGGACACGGCGAGAGTGCTTTGGAATTATTAGCAAAGGCGCGGGAAGTCAGCGGACTAGGTATTATTACAGAAGTCATGGATGCCGTTGACTTAGATAGAATTGCTGAAATTGCTGATGTGATTCAGGTAGGGGCAAGGAACATGCAGAATTTCTCCTTGCTCAAAAAAGTAGGAGCGCAGCCAAAACCAGTCCTCTTGAAGCGGGGAATGGCGGCTACGATTGAAGATTGGTTAATGGCAGCCGAGTATATTTTGGCAGCTGGCAATTCCAATGTGATTTTGTGTGAAAGAGGAATACGTACCTTTGACCGTCAATATACACGAAATACACTGGATTTATCAGTAGTGCCAGTGTTGCGGAAGCTAACTCACCTACCAATCATGATTGACCCAAGTCACGGCGTAGGCTGGTCTGAGTTTGTACCTTCAATGGCAATGGCAGCGATCGCAGCTGGTACTGATTCTCTCATGATTGAGGTTCACCCCAACCCTGCCAAAGCTTTATCTGATGGCCCCCAATCTCTGACACCAGACCGTTTTGATAACTTGATGCAAGAATTAGCGGTAATTGGTAAGGCAGTAGGACGCTGGCAGCAACCAGCAGTAGCTCTGGTTTAAGAGGGACTGGGGAGATGGGGAGGTGGGGAGATGGGGAGGTGGGGAGGTGGGGAGGTGAGGAGAAAGTAATTCTTCTTCCCCCCATCTCCTCATCCCCTTATCTCCCATCCTCTTCCCCATGCCCTAATCCCTAATCCCCAATCCCCAGTACCCTTTTACCTATACACATAACGAGCAGGTATCCATCGGCGGCCGCGATGTGTTTGCACCCAACGCCCAGGAACAAAAATTCTCCTTCTTGCTTGAACAGGGGTATAAACCCGAACTCGCGCTGGTCTTCTGATTACTCTAACTGGAACTGGTCGTCTAAATTCTCTTCTGATTTGAGCATCAGCTTGGGAAGGAATAGAGGTAACAACAATTGGTAAAATCAGCGCTGCACTAGCAAGCATTCTTTTAATACTCATTGGCGAACTTTCCTTCTACGATCTAAAGATAAAAGAGATTAAATTTTCGTCAAATATTGAAGAAAAATTTAGAATTCAGAATCCAGAATCCAGAATTAATTAATGAAGGATTGGCAAGCATTACTCTCTTACAGAGTTAAGAAAGTTCGTTGCAAAGTTCCCACACTGAAAATAACTGCCGTCTGTGGCGAGTAAGTTTCAGCTGAGACTCTGCGCTAATTCTAGACCACTAAATTTAAAATTTAGTGGCGGATTTCAACCAATTTATTTATCGCCAAGCCACACAGAATACAAGCAAGAAAATTCTGGCTCCTAATTCCTGAATTCTGTTTTGTTAATCTCTTGGACAAGTAAATAGTAAAATGCAAGAGAACTATACACCAGTGAAAAAAGTAATTAGTTAAAACGTGACTAATGTCATAAATAAAAAATGTAAAAATGATTCTGTAGTTGTAAAAATTGGTAATTCAGAATTCAGGTAATTGTAGATTACGCCTCAATACGGTTCAGTTAAAGATTTTTTGGAGAACCATAGACCTGTAGAGACGTTGCATTGCAACGTCTCTATATTGTTCGCTGAACCGTATTGGATTACGCCTAAAAAAAAGGACGGGTGCAACACCCATCCTAAAATTTCACCTTGACTCAAAAACTGTTATTGTACTTCACTAGGGAAGGCACCAGGCTGCACAGCTAGGTTAAGATTCTGCCCATTGCGGCGTAACTCTAGGCGTAAATCTCCCCCGACTTGGCTATTTTCTACGGCCTTTTGGACGCTGCTAGCATCTGTAACTGATTGACCGCCTAGCTTTTGGATGACATCACCAGCGCGTATTCCAGCTTTCGCGGCTGGGGAATTTGCCATAACTTTTACAACTAATACACCTTTATCTTCATCGACACTCAAACCACTATTAGGATCTGAGTTAATACTTTGTTTTAACTGAGGCGTTAAGCCCACCATCTGAATTCCTAAATAAGGATGTTGAACTTTACCTGTAGCTATTAATTGACTGGAAATTCGTTGTGCTGTATTGATGGGAATGGCAAAGCCTAATCCTTGGGCCCCTTGGATAATGGCTGTATTCATACCAATTACTTCACCGCGGTAATTTAGCAGAGGCCCGCCAGAGTTACCGGGATTAATTGCGGCGTCGGTTTGAATATACTCTACTCGCTTATCGGGAGCGCCGATTAAATTGCTACTGCGTCCAGTGGCGCTGATGATTCCGGTTGTTACTGTATTATCCAGGCCAAGGGGATTACCGATCGCGATCGCCCATTCTCCGGGTTGCAGTTGCTCTGAGTTACCCAAAGCTACTGTCGGTAGATTATCCGCCTGAATCTTGACCACAGCCACATCGGTTAACTCATCTTTTCCTAGCACCTTACCTTGCAAGGTGCGCCCGTCCTTTAGCGTTACTGTCACAGTATCCGCCCCATCTACGACGTGGGCGTTGGTGAGAATACGACCATCAGCACTGATGACAAAACCTGAACCAGTACCCCGTTCTACCCTTTCGCCTGATTGCGGTAGTTGCGAACCAAAAAAGCGTTGAAAAAACGGATCGTTAAATTCATCTGGTAACTGGGTTTTTACCGTTCGGGAAGAGTTTATTCGTACTACTGCCGGGCCCACCTTTTGCACTACCTGTGTCACAAAATTCGGATCTGTACTGGCTGGTAATGGAGGTGCAGCATTGACTCGACCGACTGCCAAATTAGATGCAGTTTTGGAGACTTGCTCTTGATGTCCAGCCAGATAGCCACCTGCTAATGTCATACCCGATCCCAGTAGCACCAGTGATAGAGAGGCCGCAGCCTTTTTCCAAGGTGCTGGATTGTGGTATTTGGCGTCAGCAGTGTGGGATAAAATGCTATTTGATGGGTGTTCTCCATCACGAGATTGGTTTTGCATTGCAGTTTGGAGGCATATCGAATATGTATTAATAATGTAGATATTATTTATGACAGTTTTGTTGCAGAGGTATTACGTTATTGTGAAAGGTTTAGTTTTTTACTAGTAAGTATCTCCGCAGCCACAATGGCAACTGTGCAGAATTGAAACTCATGACTTGAGTCATGGGTATATTCAGAATTCGCCACGCCAATTTGAAATTTTAGGTTTTGAATAGTTAAGCGATCTACAGGATATTATAGAATTTATTGTTTTTTTTCTAATTAGTATAATTTGTACGAAAGTCTTCTGGATTTTGAATTCTAAATTCTGAATTCTGAATTCTTATATAATATGTGACCATACTCAAAGGAAGAAAAATGGGTCAACAAAAAATATTACTTCAGCCTGGTACTTTATGGAAAAGTGTCAAAGAACGGACTGAATATGCTTTGCAATGTGGGGCGCTGCTGTCGATACCAACAGAATTTGAGTTTGTGGAACAGGATGGCGTGCGTTTTTTAGTGCGGATTTTGTCTAACTTGAATCGCAAAAAAGCAGCGAAGGAAAAACAGGATAAACAATCAGCTACTTCCGGTCAAGAATTTAATCCTTTCTTACCTTATGAAGAAGATTTATTTGTGGCGGATATCTCTGATACTCATGTATGTATTTTAAATAAATTCAATGTTGTTGATTATCATTTGCTAATTATCACCCGTGCCTTTGAGGAACAGGAAAGTTTACTAACGTTGGAAGATTTTACAGCGATGTGGGCGTGTCTAGCTGATTTTGATGGTTTAGGATTCTACAATAGTGGCAAAATCGCAGGTGCTAGTCAGCGACATAAACACTTGCAATTAGTCCCGCTACCACTGACAGCTTCAGGATCGCAGACACCTATTGAACCTCTGTTAAGGGAGGCACAATTTCACAACTCCATCGCAACTTTACCAAAACTTCCTTTTTTACATGCCTTCGCACCTTTAAATCCCCACTGGGTGGAGTCTCCATTTACAGCAGGTGAAGCAACAGCAGAAATTTATCGTACTTTGTTAGATGCCGTTGGTTTGGATGTAACGCAATTGGGTGCTTACAATTTGCTGATGACACGAGAATGGATGCTGATTGTACCGCGATCGCAAGAGCATTTCCACACCATCTCCGTCAATTCTTTAGGATTTGCCGGCGCCTTGCTAGTAAAGAATGCCGAAGAAATGCAACTTCTTAAAGACGAAGGGCCGATGACTATCTTGAAGAGTGTTGCGATATCGTAATTGTCATTAGTCATTAGTCATTGGTCATTTGCCAAGATATTTAATTTAGTGGAACTACAGGTAGTAAAAGATGAGAATTAAACTCGCCTCCACAATTCACGGTTAACGTGATAATCTGGGCATTTGGTAAACTTTCGCTAGTGCTAACTGCACCATTTCCAGAATTCATTGCGTAGGCTGGAAAACACGCTGCACTTAAACTCAGTCGTAGGGCGCTTCCTTTGGGAATTCGAGCACAAGTCGCTTGTAGCTGAATTTTTGTAGAGGCGTTAATATCTCGACAATTTACGTAACCTTGAGTTAAATTGTATACTTTCCCATCAGGATGTACTTCTGATAGCACAGCAGACAAATCATAACTTGGTTGGTCGGCAGTACAGTAGATTTCTACCACCACATCCCCTGCTAAATGTAAATCTTTTCCTAGTGGCTCGCTGGTGTAAGTTAAGACATCGGAACGGCAATCAAGATGCGATCGCTCAAATATACCCGCAGGAATTCCAGCATGACCACCCAAGGCTGGAACTGGACGCCAAGGGTCGTGGACTAATACGTCTGCGGTATGGGGGACTGGGGATTGGGGATTGAGGATTAGGATTCCAGAGTCTTCGCGGATGCTGGCTAGTCCTGTGCTTGACAAAAAATAGGATTCGTGTATTGGTGTAGGTAGACTACTGAAAGTGCGCCAAATATTGGTTCCCATCTCGAATAGGCAAACGGGGGACTCGTGCAATAAACCTGTATTTCCACCTTTGAGAAATTGGTCAAACCAGCGAATTTGCATTTTATCTACGGGACTGGCGGCTTTGGCGCCAAAGTCAATTTCCCCAACTTTGCGACCCCAAGGTAAATGCGCCCAAGCCCCGACTAACAAATGTTGGGGTTTAGTGCTACGGGCTGCCATATCTTTATATAAATGTAGAGTGCCGCGTAGATAAGTATCAAACCATCCTCCGATGTGGAACATGGGCAAATCAACAGCTTGCAAGTTGTGTTTGGGTGAAAGTTTTTCCCAATATTCATCTGGTTGAGAATGTGCCAGCCACTCATGATAAAAGGAATCAGGGACAAGTTGTTGGAGAATTTCTGGATTAGTTAAAGGTAAATTACGAGAAGCCGCAAACAAGGCTTCATACGCTGTTTTATCTCCTCGCAAACGGGCGGTTTCTGTAGCTAATTGAATTGCCCAAGCGAGGTTACTTTGTAAACAAAATGCGCCTCCTTCATAAGCCCAATCGGTATATAAATCATAGCCAATCATCGCAGGGCAAATTGTTAGCAAGGCATTGGGTTGATTTACTGCGGCATATAGCTGAGTCATCCCTTGATAGGAAAAGCCATACATACCAACTTTGCCATTACTACCAGGTAAATTTGCTGCCCAATTTACTGTATCTTCGCCATCTGCAATTTCGTGGGTAAATAACTCGAATTCGCCTCCGGAAGTACCGCGTCCCCGGACATCTTGAATTACGACAATATAGCCGTGGGCAGCATACCAACTAGGATGGGCATAGACAACAGTCGATGCGATCGCTCTACCATAGGGCTGTCGCATTAATAATACTGGAAATTCACCATCAGCATCTGGGCGATAGATGTCTGCATCCAAGCGAACACCGTCGCGGGTATGCATGGAGACACTTTGTTTCGGGAGAATTTTTAGCATGAATTTAATAAACCTGAGTTCGGGATAAGCTCAAACGCTGATTCTGTCATTGGTTTTGAAAGCCTGTAAGCCTTATTTTCTCGTTCAAGCGATCGAAATTTAGTCCTTAACCCGAACTGAGGTTTAATAAGCTGTTTTGACTTGCAAATATTTTATATCCCAAAAGAATATTCTCTTTAATGCTCGTAGCAAATCAATTGAAGTAATTGCACTTTTCCAAGTATTAAGTTTTTAGTATTAATACTGTGCAAATGCCATTGCTTATACTCGTTTTATCGTATAAAGAATGACAGCGATTTCTATTAAATCTGATGATACCAGTTAAGCAGCGATTGACGCGACTTGCTCAGCAACATACCAGACTAGATCGAGGCGCATTTGTTCGTTCAAAACAGCTAAGGGCATTACTCAAAACAAGTATCTTAGGCTCTGTAGCTTTAGTTTTTGGCTTGGTAGCTCCAGTTTCTACTGTCTCTTTAAATTCCAATGCTTCAACGCTAAAACTACCGGCTCAAAATAAATTAAATGCTGCTGAGCAAGCGAGAATACTTTCGACTTATACCAGTCTCCCTCTGCGTTTTGAAGCGAATCAGGGACAGGTAGACAAGCAAGTTAACTTTTTGGCGCGTGGTAATGGCTACAGTGTGTTTTTGACTCCTGCCGAAGCAGTGTTAAGTCTGCATCAAACTCAGACAACATCAACACAAAAACGTCAGCAAGCCGGATTGCAACAGACTCCAACAAGTCAAACCAGTTTTCTGCGGTTACAGCTAGTCAATTCTAATTCCACTGCAAAAGTCAAGGGGATAGAGCAGTTACCAAGCAATAGCAACTATTTTCTTGGTAAAGAATCTCAGAAATGGCATAGAGATATTGCTAACTATGCCAAAGTGCAATACCAAGCAGTCTATCCTGGAATTGACTTATTGTATTACGGTAATCAAAGCCAGTTGGAATATGACTTTATAGTTGCCCCTGGCGGAAATTCAGAAAACATCCGCTTACGAGTAGCAGGTGCTTCTAAGTTAGAAATTGACCAACAAGGCAACTTGCTATTGCACACGCCAAAGGGTGTGATTCGCCAGCACCGACCAATAATTTATCAGCAAATAAATGGAAACAAACAACCCATAGCTGGGGGCTATGTCCTACTAGGAAAGCAAGAAGTAGGGTTTAAAATAGCGGCTTACGATCGCAAGCTGCCTTTGACCATCGACCCTGTAGTAACTTATTCTACTTACCTGGGTGGTAGCGGCACTGATTTCGGCGGTTATGCAGTGGGGTTAGATAGGGCTGGTAATGTCTATGTGGCAGGGCGAACTTACTCCACCGATTTTCCAACTAACAACGCTTTTGATAACACTTTGAGTGGCAATAGTGATATTTTTGTCACGAAGTTAAATCCAGCTAAGTCTGGCATTGCTTCACTCGTCTACTCTACCTACCTGGGAGGCAGCAATTCTGAGGATAGCTTTCTTGAAATTGCAGTTGACTTGGGCGGTAATGCTTATGTTGCAGGTCAAACCTCCTCAAGCGATTTTCCAACCAAAAACGCCTTTGATAGCACTTTTAGTGGCAGTAGTGATGGTTTTGTGACGAAGTTGAACGCCAAGGGAGATCGACTGCTTTATTCTACTTACCTGGGGTCTGCTACTGACATTCGTGCGATCGCGGTAGATAAGGTTGGCAATGCTTATGTTACAGGATTTACCGGTTCGACTGAATTCCCAATCAAAAATGCCTTTGATATTACCTTAGAAGGCGGTCAAGAAGCTTTTGTGACAAAGTTAAACCCAGGTGCATTTGGCAATGCGTCACTCGTCTACTCTTCCTTCCTTGGAGGCAACAACAGTGATGTTGGCTTTGGGATTGCAGTTGACTCGAACGGTAATGCTTATATCACGGGATATACCTCTTCGACTGACTTCCCAATTAAAAATGCTTTTGATATTACCTTAGATGGCAATCTAGAAGCTTTTTTAACTAAGGTAAATGCCAAAGGAAATTCTATCCTTTACTCTACATACTTGGGAGGTAGTGGCAACGATTTGGGTAGCGGGATTGCAGTAGATTGTTTTGGTAATGTCTATGTGACAGGTCAAACCTACTCCAGCGATTTTCCAACCAAAAAGGCCTTCGATAGCACTTTGGGTGGCTTTACTGATGCTTTTGTAACAAAGTTGAACCCACATGTATCTGGTAAAAGCTCGCTCGTTTACTCTACTTACTTGGGGGGCAACGATTATGAGCTTGGTTACTCGCTTGTAGTGGATAAGTATGGCAATGCTTATGTAATTGGGTCTACTGGTTCGCAAGATTTCCCAACCAAGAATGCTTTTGATAGCACTTTAGGTAGCAACCTTGATGCTTTTGTGACCAAGGTGAATGCCACAGGCCAAAGTCTAATTTACTCTTCCTATCTGGGGGGTAACAACAGTGATGAAGGCTATGGAATTGCAATAAATTGGTTTGGTGATGTCTATGTAACAGGTCAAACTTCCTCAAGCGATTTTCCAACCAAAAATGCCTTTGATAGCACTTTGGGAGGCGATTTGGATGCCTTTGTAACCAAAATTTCTCCTTAAGCTAATGATTTGTGAGTCGATTAAATACGATTACATAAACTACGGTCAATCAATCGAATTACTCAACTGTGGAGTGACTGCCCAAAAGCGATCGCTAGATCTATTAAGCAAGTAAGAAATTCCATTCGACTTCTGAGCCTTAGAGGTTGTTTGAAAAGTGGTTGGTTGTGATTTTAGGCACTTTATCGATCCCCCTAACCCACGCCACGCTACTTGAGCAAGTGGCGTGGATTTAGGGAGATCTAGAACGTTTTGCTACCGACAAGACGACTTTTCAAACATGCTCTTACAGTAATTTGCAGTTGAATAGACCACAGTAGGGGCACAACAATGTTGTGCCCTTACGATAATTTAGTATTCAAGCATGTATTCCATCCAAATGAAAAGCGCTGTAAGTGCTGAATTTTTACCTGTAATTTATTGTCGGATTAAGCTGCAACTTTTTCCTCAAATGGTTTAAAAGTTTTTTTGCTAGCACCACAAATAGGACATTCCCAATCGTCGGGAATTTCTTCAAAAGGTGTACCAGGTGCAATTCCCGAATCAGGATCGCCAGCTACAGGATCGTAGATCATACTGCATTGTCTACAAATCCATTTACGAGTTTGAGGATTTTCATCTACAACTCTATTTACTGCTTGTCCACCATTTAATACTTCTAAAGCTTCGGCGTAGCGATCGGCGTGATAGTTTTCGATGAATTTTAACAAACCAAAACGGTGTGCGGCTTCCCGAAATGTGTTGGCATGATCGGTGGATTCTTTAGCTTGTTTGAGAAATTCTTCAGCAGCAGGATTGTCGCGATCGCGTTGAGCATCTGCGGCAAATTCTGGATACATTGTAGTATATTCATAAGTCTCGCCTTCGATTGCTAATGATAAGCAACGAGAGACTATTTCCCGCTTTTGTTCGTCAGTTAAAGCTGCGGGATTGTCGATCGCAAGTTCTGGATGCAGCAGTTTAAAATGTGCAAAAGCATGTTCGGTTTCTTGTTCTGCTGTTTCTTTAAAAAGCTTTGCTAAGTCTGTAAATCCAAGTTGACGCGCCACCTCAGCAAAAAACAAATACTTCCGATTCGCCATCGACTCACCACCGAAGGCAGCTTCTAAGTTTTGAAGAGTAGTAAAGTTGGATAAATCCATAATTTGGGGATGCCTGCAAAGTAATGTTTATTACGAAAACACAAAATCTACGACCAAATAAATGAGCCGTTATTCGTATAAATTAGAAATCATTTATACAAATTTTTTCAGCCCAAATTGAGTAGGGTAGCATAAGCGTGCTATCCCACCTGGATAATTATAAGACCGAAAAGTTTTACAGCCTACAAATGAGCAACAAAGAATTCTAAATTAGAATTATGGCTCCTGAATTCAAGTTGTTTAAAGCTTTAAAAATCGCTAATCAGCGTATCCTATGGCGTCAGCGAAGAGAACGAGGAGACAAGGTTAATTGCAAACAAACAGAAAACCCTTGTCTTCCCATTCTCTGATGCTAAAATTCTGGAGCGATCGCCACACCATCAGTAAGATTCAGCAATCCTGAGATAATAATTTTATCTTCTGGCTGTAATCCTTCAATCACTTGATAATTATTACCCTTAATTTGACCTAGCTTCACTCGCTTTTGCCGAGCTACTTGTACAGACGCACCTTGGGGAGATTTTTGAGTTTCAACTACATAAACAAAAGTTTCTCCACCTACACGAGTCACTGCTGCTGTTGGAATTAAAATTCCAGGGCGCTCGTTCCAAATGACTCTGGCCCTAACCAATTGATTTGCACGTACCTGACCTTTAGGGTTATTAAAGAGCGCTTTAATTAGTATCCCTTGTGTTCGATCGCTGCCATTCGGTGCAATGAAAAATACTCTAGTTCTACCTAACTTCTGACCCTGTGTATTCATAATCTCTATCGGCATTCCCTCACGCAATAGAGCTTTTCGCTGTGGAGGCACAGAGACTTTAACTTCTAAAGGTTGATTTTGCATTACACTAACTAACGGTGTAGAAGTATTAACTAAATCACCTGGTTTCACCGAGATTTCGCCAACTGTACCAGCAAAGGGAGCAGTAACTTTATCATACTGGGGTTGCTGTTTTATATTTACATTGGTTTGTTGTAAAGATTTTTCAGCTTGTGAGATATTGGATCGTTGGACTTCAATCCTAGAATCAATTGCATTTAGACTAGTCTTGGCAGCAGCGAGCCTATTAGCGTACAGATTGCTAGCCTGTCGAGATACTGCTCCTTGCTGAGCTAAGTTGAAATATTTCTCGTATTCCTGCTGGCTGAGTTGCACATTAGCAACGTAAGACGCACGTTCCGCTTCCAAAGATTTGAGTGTAGCGCGGGCGTTTTGTAGTTGCCCTAAAAATGCTTCAGACGGAGCATTAATTCCATTGGCTCCTAGTTGTTGCGGTCTAGAGTCTACTTGCACGATCGCTGCCCCTTGTGCCACAGAATCTCCAGGTTTGACCAATATTTGGCTAACTTGACCCTGAATCGCTGGTCTGAGGTTAATCGAGCGCTGGGACTCCAAGCTAGCAATAAAATCTGAACTTTCCTCAATGATGCCACTTTGTACTGTGGATATTCTGACTCTTACCCCTTGAGGTTGAACATTAGCAGTTGAAGGTGCTGAATTTTGCGGAGTCAGCAAACGCCAAACAAGAGTTACTCCGCCTCCTACCAATAGTAGCGCAGGTAAAAATAACCAAAGCCACCGCCGTTTTTGTGGAGGTGGCTTAAATGAGGTTTGCGAAGAATTTTCTCCAAAATCAGTTTGAGGCTCTGGGGATGTCATGGCTGATAAGGAATTTAATGAACGCGATGAATTATAACTCAATCAAGATTTTATCTATTGAAATTCCTGATTTGGCATAAGCTATTGGGGCAAATTATATATTTACCCATTTAAAATATACTGTTTTGATAATTGCATCTAAATCTATCTAAAGGTGAATGATATGTTTTGAGAAATTGTTTATCGGTATGGAGCATTGCCCATAAGCGATTGGGAGAGATGAGGGAGACAAATCAATTCAAAATTCAAAATTCAAAATTAAACAACTTCTGCCTCCTGCCTCCAATGACCAATGACAAATGACCAATGACCAATGACTATTAACTATTAACTTTTAATTTTTCCTTTTTTATTGGTTGTTGGTTGTTGATGTGAATTATTTAACATAGAAGATAACAACATTTGTTCAAAGGCTTTGGAAAGAGCTGTTTGGAAACGCTGACGGTGTTTGAGTTTGAAAAAAGGTCGAACTATTTCGACGTAGGTGTAGCCCGCCGTAAGCATCGCACTCTCTTGTTCTCTGTTATCAAGAACTTTAATTGACCGTAGAGTTCCAAGCTGAATTTCTTTTTTTACCATCAATTCAGAAATTCCAGTCGCACCTACGCCGTTTTCAATGGCTGCTTTTGCCATCTCACCACTAGTGAACACTAAAATTACATTCAGTTCATTGAGGTTGATTCCCCAATTGAGCAATGCTTCCTCAAATCTTTGCTGGGTTCCAGATTCCGGTACTCGCATCACCCAAGGAGTTTGAGTCAGCTGGTTTAACTCAATTTGTCCATGCTCAAACCAAGGATGTTTTTCACCTACCACAATTTGCAAGCGATCGCTTCCCACAATTTCGTACTCTAGAGTGTTTTGAAGTGCTGGCTTCACGTCTCCTTCGACTAAACCCAAATCAAATTGTCCCATTGCTGTTCCTACACAAATGGTTTCAGCGTTGGCAAGGGTACAGTCTATTTGGATACCAGGATATCGGCTCTTAAACTCACTAATCTTGCTTGGTAGCCAATAATTACCGATTGTCAGACTTGAGCCTAATTTCAATTCACCCCGTTGCAGATTATTCAGTTCCCGCAATCCCCTTTCAGTTAAGGAGACTTGATCGAGAATTTTTTGCGCCTCCACTTGCAGTAACTTACCAGCCTCAGCAATCTCGATATGACGACCAATTCGATGGAATAACTTAACTCCGTATTCTTGCTCTAAATTTTGGATCGCTGCACTGACGGCAGGTTGTGTAATATAAAGTTCTTCTGCTGCTCTAGTAAAGTGTAAGTGCTGCGCCACAGCCAGAAATATTTTTAGCTGTTCAAGCGTCATTCCTGCCATTGATGGTACGTCCTAAAAGTTAGTGCCCAAGTTTTCATCACTTTCATTTATCATTTTGACAAAAAAAAGCATTTGATTCTATCGTTGAGTTTGCCTAAAGTATAAATCAAAGCTTACTACGTAGTTATTGGTCATTGGTCGTTAGTCATTGGTCAATAATCAATGCCCCATGACGCCACTTGCTCCACTTAGGGAGACCCCAAGACCGCAGTGGCTCCCCCATGCCCCATGCCCAATCTCCAAAATTAAGGACTTCAACAAATGAGCGGTTTAGTCACTGCAATTACCACAGGAATTACAGCCTTCAGTGCTACGAATATTGACGATATTGTGATTTTGACGTTACTTTTTTCACAAATAAATAAAAGTTTCCGCAGTCGTCACATTATTGCTGGTCAATATCTCGGTTTTGCGGCACTGATCGCTGCTAGTCTTCCAGGTTTTTTTGGTGGGCTAATTATACCGCAGTCATGGATTAGATTACTGGGTTTCATGCCAATTATTATTGGTATGAGTAGTTTACTAAAACGCGAAGAAGATTCATCAGAGGAAGCGTCAGAAGAAACTGAGCATTCTTATCCCTCCGTAGTTGCCAGTTTTCTGTCTCCGCAAACATGCAATGTAGCTGCGATCGCCTTTGCTAACGGTAGCGACAATATCAGTGTTTACGTACCTCTGTTTGCCAATTCTGAATTAGAAAGTCTGCTGGTGATTGTCAGCGTATTCTTTTCTCTAGTGGGTGTCTGGTGTTATGCCGCTTATAAGTTCACTTACTTACCTGCGATCGCTCAATTTTTAACTGATAATGGCAATACTTTTGTCCCTTGTATCTTGGTTGGATTGGGTGTGTTTATCGTCTCAGAAAATGTTACTTGGACTCTGTTATCTGTAGTTTCTAGTTATTTATTTTCTTTCATTTTAAGCAGAACTCAGAATTCAGCAATCAGAATTCAGGAGTCAGAATAGTTGAATTTTCTTCAAAATGTATTAAAAAATCAATAGGAATTGAATCATGAAAATCTGGAAATCTCTACTAATCGTCTTGATGATTTTTGTTAATCTCGCCTTTGCTCAACCTTCTTTTGCCGATCGACCAAAATTTAGCAAAAACCCTGATTATGTCGAGGTTACTAAAGCAATTAAGCAACTCACTCAGGCAAAAAAAGCCAAAACTCAAATCGCAGGTGTGACACCAGAAGAAATTCAAAAGAAAATCGATGAGTTAGAATTCCAAAAATATGCTTTAGAGACGGGAATTAACTGGGGTCAATGCGAAAACCAAACAGGTAATACTATTGCAGTCTACGGCAAAGTAGCAAATGAGGAAGAAGATGATGATGCTGCATACGAAAATGGCCTGTATTTTCTAGCTGATGGCCAGTCAACTCAAAATAATTGGGATTGTGATGGATTTTATTTGCCAAATGATGCTCAACTTGCAGCCTTAACTCCAAACGGAGAAACTCAAGAATTTACAGAACCAGTAGCTATCAAAATACCTGATGGCAGCAAGTTAACGATTAAAGCCAATCCAGAGAATGCTGCAATTCAAATCAACATTCCTAATGCTGAAATTGTTAAAGCTAATGAAGTAAATTGGTTTATTCCGAATGTATCACAAGCTTTAATAGATACGCGAGTTCCCAATGCGCCTATTGAAAAGTCATAAATGAGTAAACAATGAAGATAGGGAAAGGGGGAAAGGGGAAAGGGGAAAGGAAACCGCTGCCCTTAAAAGCAGGGGTTTCAAATATAAACACTGATTTTTCTCTCTGCGAGACGCCAAGGGCGAACGCACTACGTGTCTTCTCAATCTTCTTTTTTTTGTTCTCCATTTTTAAAGACACTTGCTCTATACCTTGTGGGGAAAAGTTCTTTATTTGTGCCCTTTCCCCCTTTTACCTTCCCCTTTTTCCCTTCTTGGTAAACAGTTACCAATGAACGCTAATTACTGAAATCTGTTTCTCAAGAAAATGTTTTCAAAATTAACAGGTTCACAGCCAAAATCAGAGACAAAACAGGACAAGAACTGGTCAAAAATCTCTCTGGTGTTGGCTGTTTTATTTAGGTAATTACTGCTTAGGGTTAATGAAAATCCTGATTTTGATGTTGCGTAGGCTTAGTTCGTCGTGGACGCATTGCGGCAAGACAGAGGCATCTGTTAGCGCAGCGTTAGCGACGTAGCGCAAAGTCAGAGCGCAGGTTTCCGACCTAGACGCTTTGCGGCAAAACAGAGGTATCTGAACTTTGTAAGAGAGCAGCGTCATTTTTCAAAACGGACATCACTCGTGACTGAACGCTACTTGAGAAGAATAACAAATTTCAGTTAAAATAAACTTAGCAAAAAAATGTACAATCACAATAAATATATTTCACTAGCACAATTAGCGCGTTGGATGCAAATAATCTGGAAGGAAATTTGCTACTACTTTCGCGTTCTTTGGAGAGGTACTTCTTTCGGAATAAAGGTATTATTAATGCAGCTAAAATCGAAACCCACAGAAGAAGTTAAAGAGCAAAAGAAACCAGGAAGACTAAATCCATCTCGTATACGAGACCACTTGGCGAATGAGCGTACATACCTGGCTTGGATGCGGACAGGGATTGCTCTTTTGGGTTTTGGTGTGGTCATCGTGCGTCTCCGTGCTTTCCACATACCTTTGGTACCCCGTCCTGGAAATGGCTGGAAGTTAGGTTTAGTCTTCTCGCTAGTAGGTTTGATTACAGTTTGGCTGTCAACGGGGCACTATTTTGCAGTCCGTCGTGACATTGAAGAAGATACTTATGAACCAACAGACCGCTGGGTGTTGCTTTTCAGTTTAGCTGTGATGATTCTCGGCGCTGGAGTCATCTATTTTGTGTTTACAACTTCTTTAGATCCAACGAGTCCAGTTATTGCTGAATGATTGTCATTAGTCATTTGTCATTGAGATACTGAATTCTTCTTTTAAAACCGCACTTTATACAACTCGAATAATTCGCCTGATTTCTGGGTTATTACTTTAGCACCAGCAGCTTTAATTGTTTTTTCCCACTCAGCTAGAGGTTCTAAAAATACCTCAGCACCGAGATAAGTTTCCAGAACTGCCCAATCTTCTGCTAAAGGCTGTTCTGGGTTGAGGATGTCAAATACAAAATGTCCGCCTGGTTTTAAAACTCGTTTGACTTCTGTCAGGACAGCCTTCCAGTATTCAAGTGGAAAATAGCAGCTAAATCCTGTAGCGATCGCCAAATCAAATTGGCCTGGTGAATAGTTTAGATCGTGAGCTGCTCCCAACTCAACACCTTTGAATAGCTTAGAATTCAACTGCGGTCCGCGAGAATTGAGAATATCTCGCGCCACATTACTGATTTCTTGCCCATAAAAAAATGCTTGCCAATCTCGCCAAGGATAAATTAACAAGCTGACACCGCAGCCAATATCTAAACAGTGCTGGTTCTTTTGAGGTTTGGCAACTTCCCAAAAAGGAGAAGCAATTCTCCCGGAAAAATTGCCACTAGCCCACTCCCGAAAGATTGGCATTGCTTGGACTTCAGCTGGGAGTTCAACGGGTTGACCTTGATATTCTCGGTTGAAGCGGACAGCTACTTGTGTTAACCTTTCTTGCCAGTTAGTTGATTTGTGGGTAGCGAAGAGATTTTGTAACTGCGAATCGGGCTTTTTAGACATGATATTTTTGCTAGCCTTTTTAAGGATTGTATTCAATTCGCTTTGGGTTCGCACACCAATGCAATCACCTGCGGGAGTTTGTCCGACTTCGTAGCTGTAGCCAACATACCCAAAACTAATACTGTAATAAGTGCGATGCTGCAAACACTGGTTCATGAACTGGCCGAGTTTGGGACTATTGTAGCCATTATCAAGAAAGGCAGAGGGCAGAGGGCAGAAGGCTTTTATGGATTTATTTGTTCGTTTCTCCAAGAAAACCACCTTTCCTACTTGTAGTGCCAGTTCAATTGCAATTGTTTTAGTTTTGCCTTTAGCTTTGGCTAATGCACCGACAATTTTATATTATTAAGTATAATTTTATCCACCGTGGTAAGCAGCTAGACATAATTAAATATAAAATACAAAAGTTTAAAACCCCGATCGCAACTGCTTTTTCCCTTCTACCTCCTGCCCCCTGCCTCCTACCCCCTGCCCTCTACTTAGTAAAAAAGACGCGAAGTTTCGCGCCTTTGAAACTAACACCAAATTCTCAATACTAGTTAAATTATTGTTTGTAGATGTTTGACCAAATCTGCTGCTTGTCTTACACCTTCAATTCGCTCCACAGCCTCACCCTTCTTAAATAGTACTAGGGTTGGTAGGGCGTAAATTTGATACTGAGTAGCTAATTCTGTATATTTTTCTGTGTCGATTTTGACAATCCGCAGACGATCCTTGAGTTGGGCATTCACTTGTTCTAAAATTGGCACCATCATCTGACATGGCCCGCACCACTCAGCGTAAAAATCTACCAATACGGGCACATCAGAATCAGACAGCATCTCTTCAAAGCTGTTAAATTGTTTTTTAGTTGCCATGTGATACACACCGCTTTTCAATTGTTTGTTTCAATGGTAATTCTTAGAATATAAAATCGGTATATGTTTATGAGTTTTTCTCAGGAAAAGATTACATTAGTGCAATATAGACTAGTTCGCTAGCAAAAACCTTAAATAATCCTAATAAAATAGAGATATTGTATTATTTCGTGTATAGCAGTTAGAGATTTATTTCTACCTATTTTGACGTAACCAAATGATTATACAGAGTTTCACGAGGCTTATGTCTACAGAGATGGTAGTTTATCGAATTTGGCGATGTCTAAAAGGCTCTCACTTAGACAGTTATAATTAAACCAACAATATATTCCTCAATGTTATCCATTCATTAGCAAATAAAATAGATAGTTAATTGTTACTACAACTATGATATTCAAAGAGTTAGAAGCAGAATTGCTAAAGTTAACACCAGCACAAAAAGCTAAAATTATTAACATTCTTTCCCAAAGCCTTGCTAATCATTGGGAAGGTATCGAAAAAACACCAGAAATCTGTAGTTGAAAAGCCTGTATTGCTAACACTCGTATTCCTGTTTGGGGATTAGTTAATGCTCGGAATTTAGGATATAGTGAAGCAGATATACTAAGTAATTATCCGAGTTTATCAGCAACAGATATAGCAAATACTTGGGCTTATGCAGAGGCATTTAGTGAGGAAATTGCACGGGATATTAAAGAAAATGAGGAAGCAGAATAAATGGCACGTCTCTACGCAGATGAACATTTTCCACGTGCTGTGGTATAAATTCTGCGCTCATTAGGACACAATATTTTAACAGTACAAGACGCAGGAAACGCGAATACTAAGATACCTGATTTGCAAGTGTTAGAATTTGCTACCCAGGAAGAACGTGCTATTTTAACTATAAATCCTACAGATTTCCTAAAACTACATTATAATCACCCAGAGCATTCAGGTATTATTATTTGTAGAGACGATCGCAACTGGGAAAATTTTGCTAATCGTATACACCAAGTTATTACTCAAGTTGAAAGCTTCAAAGGACAGTTAATTCGCGTTAATCGAGTTATATCTAGCTAATTAGTTATCTAAATTGCCTCATCCTAGCAAGATTCTCACCGCGCAATAGTTAGATTTTATCCAAACAATATTTCAGATGTTCCCTAAATCACCATAAGATAATTAGCGCGGTATTCTGAAGATTGAGGAACATTAAATGACACTATTAAAAGATAAAGTCGCAATTGTCACAGGTGCTTCGCGGGGAATTGGACGAGCGATCGCCATCGAATTAGCCACACAAGGAGCGATCGTAGTCATTAATTATGCCAGTTCCAGCGCAGCAGCGGAGGCAGTTGTTACAGAAATTACCACAGCCGGAGGCCAGGCGATCGCTCTCCAAGCAGACGTTTCCAAAGTCGAGCAAGTAGACGCGCTAGTTAACGCCGTCATGGAAAAGTTTAAGCGTGTAGATATCTTAGTTAACAACGCAGGTATCACCCGCGATACACTGCTGTTGCGCTTAAAGCCAGAAGATTGGCAAGCAGTCATCGACCTGAATTTAACCGGTGTGTTCTTATGTACGCGTGCCGTCAGTAAAATCATGCTCAAACAGCGATCGGGGCGGATTATCAGCATTACCTCCGTTGCTGGGCAAATGGGCAACCCAGGTCAGGCAAACTACAGCGCCGCCAAAGCAGGTGTAATTGGTTTTACCAAAACCGTTGCGAAGGAACTTGCATCTCGCGGGATTACTGTTAACGCCGTCGCCCCTGGTTTCATCGCCACAGACATGACTAGCGACCTTAACAACACTGAAGATATTCTCAAATTCATCCCCCTCAGTCGCTTTGGTCAACCAGAAGAAGTCGCTGGCATGGTGCGCTTCCTCGCCGCCGACCCCGCCGCCGCCTACATCACCGGACAAGTTTTTAATGTCGATGGTGGAATGGTAATGGCGTGAACGCAGACGCGATTCACCGCGTCTACACAGTACTTTGCAACTAATAAATCGCTTGTAGGGGCGTACATCTGTACATTGGTGTCAATTTAAGCTCAAACACTTATCCCACATACGTTTTACCCCACCCCCAACCCCTCCCCTTGCTAAGGGGAGGGGCGGTTTTGGCTTTAGACAAAACCGGGGTGGGGTGATGGGGATCTTCATAGTAAGTGAGTGAATTCATGCATCTCGTTCTGCTTCGAGGTCTCGATTGATTTCTTCTACACTTCTGCCAACAGGACGCTGTTTGTGGATTTCTTCAAGCAGGTGGATAATCGATTGTCCTTCTAGTGTCGTTTTTTGTGGTATCAGGACAATTACCTCAATAGTTTGTCCTACAGAGGTTGAGAGTGTATCGTCAGGCAAAGTGATTTCAATTTTGTTGCCTGGTAACACTTTAGTTTCAATGCGTAATGCTGATTGCATCAAGCCTTCTCCTGGTTTCTTTTTAGCTATTGTTTGTTCTACCGACTCCCTATTGTTCTATCCATTGTGGCTCACAAAGCGATCGCTCTAAAACTGCGTACATTGGGGAGCTACTGCGCCCTTACCGTTTACCGACTTGTAGCAAGTGGCGACCAAAGATGATGAATTTTAAAAGTTAGGTAATAAACCTGCTTGTTTACAAATTTCGTTGGCAGTAATGCGATCGATGGTACGATGCCTTTTAACGGGAATGGTTTTTACATCATTAGTATAGATGGAATGATTTCCACCTTCTCTTAACAAATAGAATCCATTATCTTCTAAGTATTTAATTAAATCTTTTCTCTTGACTGACACATTCAAACCTCTATGGGAATTTGTTCGAGTAAAGAATTACCTATAGGAATTTCTTTATTTTGTTGACGATAGGCGAGAATCATTTCTTTGGTAGCGTCTTGTAACATAGCCCTGCATTCTTCTATGGTTTCTCCCTCCGTGATGACTTCTTGCCATTCAATGAGTTGTCCCATATATCCGTTATCAGTTTTTGTATATTTTGCAGTGTATGTAATTAACATCAGGTATTTGTGAGTGTAATTCTATAATTTATCGTAGTTGATTTTTTTCTAGCAATGGCGATCGCCTCAATCGGAGCAAGCTAATTGCATCCTGCACGATAATATTAATAAGCGAACGCTCATCATTCTACAATTTAGGCAAAGCGATCGCTCTAAAACTGTGTAGCAACTGTCTTGAAAGTCAAGCGTTCGCAATTATATTGATTTTTCAGATCTCAAAGGCGGATTGCTTGCAATCAGAAGGTCAAAATTGAGCCTCAGAAGGTCAAAGTTGAGCCTCAGAAGGTCAACGTCGAGCCTCAGAAGGTCAACGTCGAGCCTCAGAAGGTCAAAGTTGAGCCTCAGAAGGTCAACGTTGAGCCTCAGAAGGTCAATGTCGAGCCTCAGAAGGTCAATGTCGAGCCTCAGAAGGTCAATGTCGAGCCTCAGAAGGTCAAAGTTGAACCTCAGAAGGTCAATGTTGAGCCTCAGAAGGTCAATGTTGAGTTTGAGCGATCGCACTTTTCACTTTTATAATTCTATGAGTTGAGGCGAACTTATAAATTGCTATCTGTTGCTGTGTTTTTTGCTATTGTGAGGTGAGGCGATCGCGCAAATCTGCTAAATTTTTACGTACAGTTATAGTATTAGGATGATTTGCGCCTAACCATCGCTCTAAAATATCTAATGCTTGGATGTACAAGGGTTCGGCTTGGCTGTATCTGCCTTGGGAATCGTAGAGATATGCTAGGTTGTTGAGACTTTGAGCAAAATCTGGATGTTCCTCTCCCAGCAGGCGTTGCATTAGTTTTAAAGCTTGCAAGCACAGGGTTTCGGCTTGGCTGTATCTGCCTTGGGAACGATAGAGTTGCGCCAGGTTGTCGAGGCTAATGGCAAAATCTGGATGTTCCTCTCCCAGCAGGCGTTGTTTTAGTTTCAACGCTTGGAGGCAAAGGAGTTCGGCTTCGCTATATCTTCTTTGGGAAGAGTAGAGTAGTGCTAAGTTGTTGAGACCACGAGCAAAATCTAGATGTTCCTCTCCTAGCAGGCGTTGCCATAATTTTAATGCTTGGAGGTAAAGTCGTTCGGCTTCGCTGTATCTTCTTTGGGAAAGGTAAAGTCCTGCTAGGTTGTTAAGGGTTTGCGGAACATCTGGATGTTCCTCTCCCAGTTGGTGTTGTCTTAGTGCTAAAGCTTGGAGGTAAAGGGGTTCGGCTTCATTGTATCTACCTTGGGATTCGTAAAGTGCTGCTAGGTTATTGAGGGTTTGCGCGACATCTGGATGTTCATCTCCCAGTTGGTATTGTCTTAGTGCTAAAGCTTGGAGGAAAAGGGGTTCGGCTTCGCTATATCTGGCTTGGCATTTGTAGAGATACGCTAGGTTGTTGAGGCTTTGAGCGACATCTGGATGTTCATCTCCTAGTAAATGTCGCGTTAGTTCCAAATTTTGCAGGTATAGTGGTTCAGCCTCGCTGTATCTTCCTTGAGAATCGTAGAGAGTTGCCAAGTTGTTGAGGGTGGAGGCTACAAGAGGATGTTCCTCTCCCAGTAGGCGTTGCTTTAGTTTTAAAGCTTGCAAGTACAGGGGTTCGGCTTCGCAGTATCTTCCTTGGGTTTGGTATAGTTCCGCTAGATTGTTAAGGCTATTGGCAAAATATAGATGTTCCTCTCCCAGTAGGCGTTGCATTAGTTTTAAAGCTTGCAAGCACAGGGGTTCAGCTTTGCCGTATCTTCCTTGGGATTTGTAAAGTCCCGCTAGGTTGTTGAGGCTTAAGGCAACATCTGGATGTTCATCTCCCAGTAAATATCGCGTGAGTGCCAAAGCTTGCGAGTACAGAGGTTCAGCTTCGCTGTATCTTCCTTGAGAATGGTAAAGTGCCGCCAGGTTGTTGAGGATGGAGGCCACAAGAGGATGTTCCTCTCCTAAACGCTTTTTAATAACTTCTAAACACTGCATACACCAAGGTACAGCTTGGTCATACTGTCCTTGACCTTGGTAAAATCTAACATTACCGATGAATGACCAAGGTAAATCTTCATCACTGATGTATGGAATGTGATTTTTAGCTACTTCTGCTATGTGAGGGATATTAGGAGTAACATTTGTGATTTGTTTAAAGGTAGGGTCTTGAGGAATCTCCTTTGCAACTTTTACCATTACTTTGCAAAACCAACGCTTGAAATCTTCTGCCCGATCTAAACCCGTAAACTTGTATTGGAAAAACTCCCTTAGCAGTGGATGTAGTTGGTAAATTCCCTCACCTTTGCGTTGTAGCAAATGCAGATTCAACAAGCTATCGTCTCTAATTTCCTCTAAATATTCTGTATCATCATCTTTTAGACACTGTTCCACCAAGTTCCAAGGTATGGGTGCGGCAGCAAATAAACTCAGCAAACAGCCCAACTGCTTATCATCGTCGTTTAATTCCTGCCAACTCAACTCAAAAGCTGCTAACACACCCCGTTGTGCTGTCATGTCGCCTTCTGGTTTAACAAGTGCGGGTTGTTCTAGTCGCTTTTTCTCCAACCGTTGCAACATTTCTGTTAAAGAAAGGTCTGGTTTCCGCTTCAGATATCGCCCCACTAATTCCAAACCCAAAGGCAAATATCCCAACCACTCACACAACTGATTTGCAACAGCTAATTCTTGCTCAATTCGCTGTGGCGTTTCTTTCAAAAATGACTTTAATAACTCCAGCGCCGCTTCTGGTTGCAATACATCCAGAGATAATTGCTTAATAGATGCTCCCAAGCGTTGGCGCGTGGTAATCAACACTTTAAACCGGGAAGATGACGAGGGTAAATAAGGCTTAACCTGCTCATATTCCCCAACATCGTCTAACACTAGCAGCACATCGCCCTCACGCCAATGCCGCCAGCAGTATTGCACTTGGGCGAAGACATCCAAACCTTCTGGTAAGTTTAAATCAAGCACAGTTCTGGCAAACTGCACAACTTGAATGCCCACATCACCAGATTTTCCCAGCAACCAGCAAATTCCACCCTTGTAAGTTTCGCGATGATTCCTGGCATATTGTAGGGCAAGTTCTGTTTTACCAACTCCACCCATACCGGCAACAGCAGCTATAGCCACTTGTTCATTTTCCTGCAAAAGCTGGTGGAGATTTTGCAAATCTTTTTCACGTCCAACAAACTCCACCACCCCACTTAAGGGAATATTTTCGTAAAACGTCGGCTTAGGTTTAGCTTTTCTCGCTTCAGCACGCTGCACACCTGGCTTTTCTTCTCTAAGGCGTTGCCATTCTTTATCAAATTTCTTTAAGTTCCCGTCTTTGTCCCCTTTATCGCACCAAAGCGTCAGCTTAAAATGCCAGTTCTCCGAACCTCGCTGGTGTTCGCGCAAATCTTCCAGAACACCCAAAAACTCAGCAAGTGCTTTTAGTGCTTCTCGAACTTGTTCTTTTTCTAAACCACCAAGTTCCGCCAAAACTCTTAGCTGTGTCCTCACAACTAGTTGCTTTGGTGTTTGCCAATTAAAGTCAATTTTAAAACGCTCACCGTTTTCTATGTCGTCATTGGCATAAGCCAACAACCTATCTAACAGCAGCCTTACCCGCGCTTTGACATCATCGCCATAGCTAACACGCGCCATCGGTTACTTTTGCTCAAATTTGGATAAAGTTTCGGGAATCCCCAAACTTAATCTAGCATCCCCAAACTCCAATCTCCGCGTATTCACCCATTACAGCCAACAAACAACTGTATTTGCTTTCACTGACTACCCCAAATCTACCGTTGCTTCAGTATTCCAGGTGAAACAAATGCAAAAAGCAACGAAATCTATCAATATTAAAAAGCTGGTGACAGTTTTACTATTTGTAATTCCCCTAATTGCAGACTGTTTAATCCCAGGTTCGGGTATTTTCATTGAAATTACCTTTCTCATTTGGGAATTACTGGAATCAGAGGAGACACAAGGGGATAATTTGAACTAAAAGTAACATTTGGCAATGTTACAAACTCTTATTTTCAACCCTATTCCTTACAATGGAATAGGGTTTTAGGGACTAACAAACAAAAAAATATTCAACTATGTATTGTGGGGTGGGCATCTTGCCCGCCCAGTCCTGAGGGCGGGCGAGACGCCCACCCCACAAGATTGAATAATTTATTTGTTGGAAATTTCTTATTCACTTGCCTGCAACAGGAAATCACAAAACCAACATAAAAACTGATGCAATTTAATACCCAACTACTACCTCGAATTAATAGTAAATCCCTGAGAGAAAATGGCAAACAATATTATGTAGATGCCAAGGGAAAGCGCTTGCCTAGCGTCACCACAATACTTAATGTCACCAAACCCCAAGAAGATAGAGACAGATTATTAAATTGGAAAGCGCGAGTTGGAACAGAAGAAGCCACCCGCATCTCTACAAACGCCAGTCGTCGGGGAACACAAACACACAAACAAATTGAGCGCTACCTCCTTGGGCAAAATCCTGTTTGTCCCGAAAATAGTCGCCCTTATTGGGAAAGTATTAAGCCAGTTTTAGAAGAAATCGATACAGTGAGACTCGTAGAAGGCTCCGTTTTTCATTACGATTTGAGCTATTCTGGCAAAGTCGATTGTATTGCGAGCTATCAAGGCATCCCCTGTATTTGCGAGTGGAAAACAGCAGACAAACCTAAAGGTTCAATCGAGCATTTATACGAACATCCACTACAACTTACAGCATACATTGGAGCAATTAACAACTATTATCGAGATTATGGCATTGAACTAAATCATGCTTTGTTGGTAGTAGCAATTCCAGAAATGCCAGCCGAGGTATTTTGGTTTGAACCAGCAATGATTAAAGATTACTGGGAAGAGTGGGAAAAAAGAGTCGCCCAATATTGGGAACGCAGAAGTATTTGGAATTCGTGAGTGGGATTGCAAAATACCAAACAGTCTAATTTTGTAATGGTAAAACAGTAATTAATCCCGAAAATCTAGCAAAATCACCTGTGTTGTGAGTGAGTAACTGAGGAATCCCATAAACTAGCATTGTAGCAACGATATTTGCATCATGAACTTGCTTACCACCGCTAGGAATTTCCTCCATAAGTGTTAGTAACCTTTCTGTCACGAGTAAATTATCTTCAACCAAGCGAAAATAACTAGCAAAATACCGTACATCTGCCACTAAAGATGGAATAGGAATGTTCCCAGTTAAGTCGCTTCGTCTTGTCATTGCTGCCAAATATTCTCTCAAAGTTTGGCGACTAATCCATAAATCAATACCTTGTTCTGCAAATGCTTGAAGTCGTTCTGTAGCTTGTACATGAAATGGTGACAAGGCTAAATTTGCATAAACTAAAATATTTGTATCGATGAAAACAGAGTTATTAGTCGTTTGCATAAAGGTCTTCTCTGCGGAAAGTTAAACTTTCCGAGACTAATCCTACAGGATAGGCGGAAAATTTGAGAGGCGCTTTTTTTTCTCTCTTGTCTTCTTCCTCAGTCAAAAGCTTCTCATCAATTACAATTACCACCTGATGTTCACCCTCTGGAATATCCAATGGTAGCTGCGCTGTGATTTTACCATCTTTGGTAACTGTGGCAATTGTTTCTATACTTTTCATCTCATTTCTCCTCGTTCAAAGTGATTAGTAGGGTGCGTTGTCGCAAAGCGCAACGCACCTCAAATTAATATAGTATGGCGGTGCGTTAGGCTAAAGCCGTAACGCACCCTACTTAAGATTTACTTGTTTAATCCATGACAGCTAACACAGCTTTTGGCAATAATTTATCTTTAAACCAAACAATTCTCGCGGGGACATCATTTAATTTTACTCCCGCTTTTTCTAAATTAAGTCGCTCGGAAATTGCCAGAATTAAATCATCTCGTCCAGCACGCCGCACCTGAGAAAATTTCTTTTGTAAATATTCTGGCCGCCAATAACCAACAATTTCTAATAAAAAGCTACGTCCATCTGGATGCACTAAGCGAAAATCAGGAATCATGACGCTACCAGGAATTGGTATCAAATCAACTTCTCTCTCTAATGCCCAGCCACTTTTCAAAGCATCCCATTTATCAGCGAAGGATGCTTCTAGCATACTATCGTAGGGCTTTCCTGGTGGATAATGAGATACCAAACCACATTCGGAATTGAGAGTAAAACGTCCAGTTTTCCAAGTATTTGTATAGGCATCACGAGTTTGGAGAATGGAAGAAAGACTCCATTTTGTAACGTGAAGTAAAGCGGGGATGAGTTTGGCGATCGCCAACCCATATCGCGTGCTAGGATTAAATAAACTCGTCGGCCCGTCAATAGTAATTGTAAACCCGTGGTCGGCATCACCTTCAATATAAGCCATCAATTGAAACAACTTTAAATAGCGAAACAACAGCTTATATTCTCCCGGCACATTGCGATGAGCATTTAACACCAACTGACTCGCTTTATAAAATACACCTTGCACCTGAGATAAGTTATATCGATTTAACAAATCTGGTGCTGTTGGTGCATCAAAAACAGTCAAAATTTTATTCTCAGATAAATCAGCATATAATCCATTGCGAACCTGTTCTGGTAAAACTTCCCGTTCCAGTTCTTGAGTTAACTCATCAGCAACTTTCCCCAAAGTAACTTGTGTAGATTCCCGACTAGAAACAGACTTTGCAGCCAAAGAAAACACCCGTTCTCTTAACATTTGTGGTTCTAAAGGACTAACCACCTCAAAAGTACAAAAACTGCTTTTGAGAATATAAGCTAATCCCCGTTTCACTCGATAATCTGTAGAATCTCCTTCAAAATCAGTCAGTTGTCGCTCAAGCACACCCTGAGTTTTTCCCACTGCTGACTGAAAATAACTAATTAACTCCATCGCCAACTCTGAAGTTTTATTATCAATCTTCAGCCTCTTCGGAATAATCTCCTCCCCGTTTTGGCGATGCATCAATAACTCTGTCGGTAACATCTAGTGAATTTTGGATTTTAGATTTTGGATTTTGGATTGAATAATTAATTTCTAACTGTTCCGCCGCCTTCAAACTTTTTGCCTTCCCACTCCCATACACAACCTGCAAATTCCCCTTCTTCTCCTCCTCTCTGCGTCCTCCGCGCCTCTGCGGTTCGTTTCTCTTCTCCCCTCTCCGCCTAGCCGAAGTCCCTTCTTCACTCGTATCCTCAGCCACCACCTCATACAAAATCGCCTGCTTATTCTCAATATTTCCCTTCCTCAAAACCCTCCCCAACCGCTGAGTATACTCCCTCGCCGAACCAGTTCCCGACAAAATAATTGCCACAGAAGCCGCAGGCACATCAACTCCTTCATTTAACACATGAGAAGCCACCAAAGTATTATATGTACCTTCCCGAAATTTTGTTAATATTTCATGCCTTTCTTTCACCGGCGTTTGATGAGTAATTGCTGGAATTAATAACTCCTGAGAAATGCGATAAACCGTACTATTATCAGCAGTAAAAATCAAAACTCGTGCCGGATAATGTTCTGCTAATAAATTAGCTAAAATTCGCAACTTTCCATCAGTACCCAAAGCAATATCTTTGGCTTCGCGGTGCGCTAACATCGCCCTACGTCCAGCTTGCGATCGCGCACTCATTTGCACGAACATTTGCCAACCTTGAAGACTCCCCAAAGAAATCCGAGATTGCTTTAAAAAGTCGTTGCGAGTTTGAATCAATTGGTTGTATCTTTCCCGTTCTTGTTGCGATAACTTCACCTTAATTTGCACAATTTCATGTTCTGCTAACGCCTTCCCCGCCAAATCTTCAGCGCGTTTGCGATATACTTCTTGACCAATGAGAATATTTAAATCAGCGTGTTTGCCATCGGTGCGTTCTGGTGTTGCGGAAAGTCCCAACCGATAGGGTGCGATCGCATATTCAGCAATCACCCGATTAAAATCCGTTGGTAAGTGATGGCATTCATCGAAAACAATCAACGCATATTGATTTCCAATCGCTTCGGCGTGAATTGCCGCACTATCATAAGTCGCCACCAAAATAGGTGTTTTATCCCGCGAACCACCCCCCAGCAATCCCACCTCAGCATCCGGGAAAGCCGCAACTAAATGTGCGTACCACTGATGCATTAAATCTAAAGTTGGCACTACAATCAGCGTCGTGCGGGGGGTTGACTGCATAGCCATTTGTGCTAAATAAGTCTTTCCCGCCGCCGTAGGAAGCACAACTACCCCCTGTCTACCCGCTAGTTTCCAAGCTGCTAAAGCTTCACTCTGGTGAGAATAGGGTTCCATTTCCAAACTAGAAACCAAATCTAGAGGATAAAATTCCTTTGCTTCATCGATAAAGTTGACATCTTCCGCTTGTAGTGCTTCCACAAGCGATCGGTATCTAATCGCCGGAATGCGGAATTTTTCAACTCGATCGTCCCATGTGGCGTAGTCCATCCAAGCTTTGCCGCGTGGTGGTGGATGCAAAATTAATGTGCCGCGATCGAAAGTTAATGTTGGGGTACGAGCCATTTATGGGGATTGGGTACTGGGGATTGGGGATTGGGTACTGGGTACTGGGTATTGGGGATTGGGGATTGGGTATTGGGTAGAATTCAGTCCCTAGTCCCAAATCCCTACTCTCTAGCTCCCAGTCCCCAGTCTTCAGTCACCAGTCCCTTGATTACTAATAACGTAAAAAGAGCATGATTCATCGAAATAACTCTGACAAAACTCAACTAGATGCGCTTATGAGTCAAGGGATGCCCCATTGGCAAATAAGCAATAGCTTTGACAAATCCTACAAACAACAGCGACAGCGCTTCTTGCTCAAGCGACTACAATTGCAGGCTCAGATTATGCTGATCGCTGGTTTGACTTTAATCGCTTTTTTCCTTTGGGTAAATTCACAATCAGAAGGCAAAATATACGCTTTTAAGATTGGTTTTATAGTAGAAATATTCATTCTGATATGTTCTATTTTATGTAAAACTTCCATAGGACAACGCCATCCGGATTTAATTTTTTTGAGCTTATGCTGGTCTGTAACTTGTGTTGTTCAAATTGATATAGCGTTGCTATTTAATCATCTTGAACCAACAAACAATCTCTGGAATTTAATGTTTTTAACCCAAGCTACACTTGTGCCCGTACAATGGTGGATGCATTTAGTATCACAAGTTGGGACAATTTTCTGCTATTCAATTTTATATTTATTATATAAACCTACCCTAGAAAATCCCTTAGCTTATTATGTTGAACACGGGATATATTTTTTTTGGACTTGCATAATTTGTGTTTTTTCTGTTTATTTATACGAACGCTTACAAAAAAATGAATTTGATGCTCGTAAAGCAATGGAGGTAGCCCAGCAAAAATCAGAACGTCTGCTACTGAATATTTTGCCAGAAATGATTGCCGAACAATTAAAACAACAGCCGACAACTATTGCTGATAGTTTTATGGAAGTGACGGTGTTATTTGCTGATATTGTTGGTTTTACAGAACTTTCATCTCGTACATCTCCGGCGGAATTAGTTGATTTATTAAATACAATATTTTGTTTATTCGACCAATTAGCAGAACGTCATGGAGTGGAAAAAATCAAGACCATTGGCGATGCATATATGGCCGTTGCTGGGTTGCCAAATCAGTCTAATAATCATGCGATCGCCATAGCTAATATGGCGTTAGATATGCAAGATGCTGTAGCTCAGTTTAATGAAGAAAATAACCAATCTTTCCGCATTCGCATTGGCATCAGCACAGGCCCAGTAGTAGCAGGAGTGATTGGTCTGAAAAAGTTTGCCTACGACCTTTGGGGAGATACAGTCAATACAGCCAGCCGCATGGAATCACACGGTATCCCAGGTAGTATCCAAGTTTGTGAAGCAAGTTATCAACTTCTAAAAGATAAATATCTATTAGAAGAACGAGGTTTAATTAAGGTTAAAGGTAAAGGTGAAATGATGACTTATTTATTAAAAGGAGTTAGGAGTTAGAAGTAGAGACGCGATTAATCGCGTCTCTACAAGAGTTAGGAGTTAGGAGTTCTTCTCCTTGTCCCCCCATCTCCCCATCTCCACACATCTCCCCACTCCCAGGACTAGAATGAGAATTGACGTACTCTAGTAGCCAAAGTGTCAGACTCTCTGCCATTGCGCGATCGCTATCTTGCTTTAATCGATGAAATTATCGAAACCACCCTCAAGGGCAAAATTAGCTCTGTGGAACAGGTGTATCAAATGCTGCTTAAAAACATAACTTCCGGTACAGGGGAGGTGTTTGAACTAGTTTTGAGCGATCGCTTAAATGTTCTCCAAAGCCAAGTTGATAGCGAAAAAGACGAATTTAAAAAAGCTAAAGCTACTCGCAGTTTGAGAGCAATTAAAACCATTCAAACTCAATGGCAACGCTGGCAAGAGCAAAACAAAGCTACAGAAGCGATCGCTTTTGCGGTTACCCAAATTACTACTGCTTCTCCTAATGAGCGTTTGGCAGCATTTGTCCGCGTTACCGATCCAAATCAAAAGTATCCGCTAAATTTGCCACAATTACAGCAATTAGCAAAATCATTACAGCAGTTTGCCCAGGTAGATGCTGATTTACAACAATTTTCTGAAGGTATCACCCGTGGTTTAGCTTCTTGGCAACGCCTACAAGAAAATTTGCTCAGTTGGATGTACGAGCAAAGAGAATCTCTGGGATTTGGCGGCGTACCAGGCGAACGCGGCCCTTGGGGGAGTTGGGCTAAGCAAGTTAATAGCGAGTTACCCCAAAGACTGTTTCGCACCTTAGCGATGGAGGAATCTGCAATTGAATTTGCCGAACAGCAACGGGGTATTACCCTCAGAGATTGGGTGGAAATGGCGTTGGTTTTACAATATTTGCAACGAGGCTTAATTAACTGGTTTGACCAACAAGCTTACGACGTTAAGGCAGGGCCAAAGTTGTCCATTTCGACTTTTTTGACCTTCGCAGTGATTTGGAGTCAGTTAGCAATTGGTTTTCAGAGCATTGGTGCGGGATATAGCGATGCTTGTTCTCAAATTATGCTTCAGATTTTGCGAACCTTTGCCCAACGCTCATATTTTCCCCTTTACGGCGGTATTTTTGCCTCGTTTTCTGGCAGTTATCTCCGAAATACTCTGGACTATTTGGATGAGCCGCTGCGAACTGTGGAGGGAACCCAAGAAAAAGCTCGGATTTTGACACTTTTAGGTTATTCGCAGCGTGCTTTAGGACAATACGATCGCTCCCTTAATTTTCATCAGCAAGCATTAGAGATAGCTAGGAGTGCAGGCGATCGCCCCTGTGAAATTGCCAATCTCAACCACCTCAGCCGTACCTACGTACAACAGCAAAATTATGCTGAGGCAATTAACTACAGCCAACGAGGATTAATATTGAGTCGGCAAGCAGGCGATCGTACAGGAGAAGCAAACGCATTGGTTAATTTAGGCTACAGCGAAGTCATGCAGGCTCAACAACTGGAAAACATAGAACCAGAAACATATCAATCGGCAATTAACTATTTGGAACAAGGTTTAAAGTTGTCAGAAAAATTAGGCGATGTTCCCAGTAAAGCCTTATGTGTCAGCAGCTTAGGAATTGCTTATTTAGTAATTGGAGAACATCAAACCGCAATTAAATATCTCGAAGACGCTTTTAAAATAGCGCAATTTTCCGGCGATTTTTATCTCCAAGGACGAAATTTAGCTTATTTAGCTGAAGCTTATTATAATTTGCAAAATACCGAAAAAACCATTTACACAGGCAGTTTAGGAATGTATCTTTTGAACCAAATTGCTTCTCGTGAATGGCGTCAACCAGCAGGTTTACTAGCAATTTTACAAGGACAAATAGGGGCAGAAGCTTTCCAAAAATTCTTACAGCAACATCGTCCTAAAATCATTGCACTTATTGGTGTAGATGGCTATGATTATATCCCGCAACTATTAGAAGAATATCAGCAAGATATGTAATGAAAGTATTGTATCGATCCCCCCTAACCCCCCTTAAAAAGGGGGGAACCGGAATCAAAGTCCTCCTTTTTAAGGAGGATTTAGGAGGATCTAGATCTTTTTAATACCGACAAGAGGACTTTTAAAACATGCTCTTAACACCAAGCGTATTGACTTATGTCTAGCTAATTAGCAATTTTCTACTATCTAAACTCTTACAAATAAGACCGTACAGCTATAGTCTTTTCAAACCCACACGAATTTGAAAGCAAGAAGCGGAGTGTTGGGAACAATAACCGCTGTTAAATTAGTATTCTCAACGCGAATCGTTAAAACGAACGCTTATGAACATCTCAGCCAAAAATGCACAGCTGGCAGCCACAACGGAGAACGATGCCCGTTGGGCAGCTGTTGTCGCCCGCAATTCTGAGGCGGATGGCAAATTCTACTACTCGGTTAAGACTACCGGCGTGTACTGCCGTCCGTCGTGTGCCGCGCGTCTGGCGCGACCGGAAAATGTGCGCTTCCATACGACGTGGGAAGATGCCGAGAAAGCTGGATTTCGCCCATGTAAGCGGTGCAAGCCCAATCGGGCTTCGGCGAACGAAGAGCATATCGCGAAAATTGCGATCGCTTGCCGACTCATTGAGAAATCTGTGCAAGTGCCGAGTCTGGAACAACTATCAAAGCATGTGGGATTGAGTACGTATCACTTCCACCGTGTCTTCAAAATGATTACTGGACTGACACCGAAAGAATACGCAGCGGCTCATCGCCAGAACCGCTTGCGAAATACCCTCAACAAAAGCGGTACGGTAACGGAGGCAATTTATAATGCCGGATACAACTCCAACGGACGCTTCTACGAAACATCAGATCGGGTATTGGGTATGACACCTTCAAACTATCGCGCTGGTGGCGCTGATACAGACATACACTTCGCTGTCGGCGAATGTTCTTTGGGATCGATCCTCGTTGCCAAAAGCGATCGCGGGATTTGCGCCATTTTTCTGGGTGACGAACCAGACGCACTAATACGCAATTTACAAGACCGATTTCCACAGGCCAATTTCATCGGCGGGGACGCCGAGTTCGAGCAGTTCGTCTCGAAAGTAGTGGGCTTTGTCGAAGCGCCAGCATTGGGGCTGGACTTGCCTGTTGATATCCGCGGCACTGCCTTCCAGCAGCGCGTGTGGCAAGCGTTACAGAAAATTCCCCTCGGTTCGACAGCTAGTTATACTGACATTGCCAAGTCCATCGGTTTGCCGAAATCGGTTCGCGCAGTTGCCCAAGCCTGCGGTGCAAACCCCTTAGCGGTGGTGATTCCTTGCCATCGTGTTGTGCGTCATGATGGCGCATTGTCGGGCTATCGCTGGGGCGTCGAACGCAAACGCACTCTTCTCGAACGCGAGGCACGGACATCAACGCAGCAGCCAGGACAGTAATATCAGATTTGATTGAAGACTTATACCAATTTAATGTGAGGTTGCACATATCTAGATCCCTCTAAATCCACGCCACTTGCTCATGGGGAGCCAGTGCGTTGGGCGGCTCTGCCGACTTAAAGCAACTGGCGTGGAAACCCCCAAGACCGCAGTGGTTCACCTTAAAAAGGGGGACTTTGATTCCAGTCCCCCCCTTTTTAAAGGGTGTAGTGGGGGATCTAAAAGTTTCCAAAATCACAAAGAAACACTTTTCAAACAACCTCTAAAAGCAATATTAAAGAAACTGATATCTTCTATAACTCTAGGAGATTTTCGCCTCATGGTAGGAAATCGAATTCACGTCTGGTCTAATTAATCCCTTTTTTCACCAATTCTGGAATTTGAGAAGGGCGTTCAGCTACGGGAACATCTACTTCTTTGAAAGCAGCTAATTTACTTTGGGCTGTGCCAAAATTGGGGTCGCGTCCGATAACTGTTGCTAAAGTTCCGGTTTGACGCCAACTTTTTCCTGGTGGTGCTTGTCTTCCCGCAATGTAGGCAATTACCGGTTTATCAATGGCCTCAGCAATGTACCGCGCTGCTGCTTCTTCGCTACCACCACCGGGTTGACCAACCAAAACGATCGCTTCTGTAGTTTCATCTTCGTCGAGAATTTGTAACCATTGCAAAAACGACGAACCAACGATCGCATCACTACCAATGCTGACACTAATGGACTGCCCCAAACCAGCTTTTGTTAATTCGTAGGCGACTTCGTAGGTAAGGGTACTGCTACGACTGACAATTCCCACTGGCCCCGGTGTATAAAATTCGCTAGGTTGAGTTCCTAAGAGAATTTTTCCTGGCACAACGATCCCCGGACTATTTGGCCCGATAACCAAAGTTTCGCAGGCTTCGGCTTTGCGGAGTAATTCCACCATATCCAAAGGTGGCACTCCAGCCGTAATAATAATAATTTGGCGAATCTGAGATGCGATCGCTTCCAATGCCGCATCCAAAACATCATAAGGACTTACACAAATAATTGTCGTGTCAATTGCGCCAAATTTTTCTACTACCTCTTCCACTAAGTCAAATACTGGTAGTTCGTGCAGTTCCTGTCCGCCGCATCCAGGATTGACACCAGCTATCAAATTCGTCCCATAGGCTTTCATTTGAGCAACATGAGTGCCTGATATAAATTCACAAAAGCCTTGAATTAAGACTTTACTTTCTGGCGTTAAGTTCATAATAAATTACCGTAAGCTTGGCAAGCCAGTTAACCCCTTCGGGGAATTCAAAATTCAAAACTTGTACTGAGCGCAGTCGAAGTATTCAAAATTCAAATGACTATTTCTTCTTAGTAGTTGGTTTGGCAAGACGAACTGCAACTTCCACTGCTTCATCTAAATTTTCTACCACAACAAGAGCGCTGCTGTGAGTTTTCAGTGTTGCTAAATAACTTTTAGCCGCATTCAACTCAGAACCAGCAAGGCGGACAACTAAGGTGGGAAGATTATCTCGCCCAATTTTACTACCGTTAGAGCGTACTATATTTAATTTGAGTTCGTTTTTGTCTTGCTGTACAAATTTGGCGATAATTTCGGCTAGTTCCTCAGGCTGAGGAATGCTACCCAGGAAGTTAATTAGTATAACTTCGATGGTTGTATCAGCAGCCAAAATTTTCAAACCTGTTTCTAGGCGATCGCTAAATGTAGTTGGCGTAGTATCTGTAAGAAAAGCATGGCGTAGATTCAAACAAACACCTGGGTTACCGCCAGCATTAGCAACTAAATCCAAAGTTGCCATTACTGAACCAGTACCATTACCTAAAATACCGATTTTTCCGTGCATTTGCACGCCATCCCAGTCGCCCAAAATACCGTTAATTTCAGTACTGGGATGACGGCTGATGATTTTTGCTGCCATTTCCACAAGATCTGGATGACGCTTGATGGCTCGTTCATTGACCCTGACTTTACCATTAAGAGCCATAACTTCGCCATCAGGATTGACAGCCAAGGGATTAATTTCGACTAAATCCAGGTCTTTTTGCACAAATAACTGATACATCTTCTGGAGAACGCTGCTTACCGATTGCATCAGCGTTCCTTGCAAACCCATTTTCAAAGCCAGTCGTCTGGCATAAAATGGCGAGAATTCTTGTTCGACGACGACATGGTGCATTTTTTCGCCAGCGGATTCCCAATCGATGTTTGCTTCTTTGCAGCCTAAAAGTACGGGTCGGCAAACAGCGGTGTCTAAAACCACTGCCAGATAAAATTCTTGATTGGCGTCGTATTGGGATTCTGCCAGCACAACCTCAGGTAACTCGCCCCATATCGGTAAAGTGAAGATATTTTGGGCAGCAGCGATCGCATCGATTGTTGTTTCGGCAAACCTGACTCCACCGGCTTTGGCCCGTTCTGCCCCATGTACTTGAGATTTCAGTACAATTGGAAAACCAATTTTTAAACGTTTCAAATCTGTGGGATGGTCAATTCGTTGCGAAGGCAATACAGGAATGCCGATCTTCCCAAACCATTCTTTAACTTGGTACTCTAATAAATCCATTGATACACCTTGTCTTGACACTTTCCAAGCTTTTGATTATTGCTGTCTAAATATTTAACAGCAGCTTTATTACATATTGCCAGCTATAAAAACTTATTTTCACGTATCAATTTTATCGAATTCAGCAAATGAGGCAAATTAATTATTCTAGCCACAAGACTTCATTAATCTCCTCAGTAGACTTCCCAGCATAGAAGATAACTAGCATCCTGTCAAAAACCTCTAACATAGCAACATTTCCTTAACCTGCGGATAATTTTGTCACAATTACTCTGCAACTATAATCTTGTCAGAGAGAAGCTGTTGTGAATTTAATTGCCACAAAATCATGCAGTGAAAATACTCAAAAATATTATTATTCCCATTTTTTATCGAAAATATATACCTGGGGATAGATTATCTAACTTAGTATCTACCAACTTGAAAATGTAGCCATACGAACAATTACTAGTATTTGAAATTTTGGTTAAAAGTTGGAATTTGTGTTAGAAAGTTGTTCGATTAGATTTTCAGCCTGTGGTTGGTTAAACTGTGCGTCTTTATTCAAAAAACCCAAACAGTTCATTTGATCTCCTTGAAGATAATCAAAACAATATAAAAGTTCAGTACGAAAGCTCTATGAAAGTAGCAGTACAGCAAGAAGATTTACAGCTTTTAGCCAAAACTTTGCAGGAACAATTACTTGTAGAAGTCCCATTGGCTGGAGTCTTTCAAGTTAAGTGTGCCGTCAATAAAGACGAGCTAATGATTTTAACCCAACACCCGTCAGGTGTAACAGTTGATGCTCAGGTCATCTTTGCAGTCATTGAAGACGCACTTCAGTCTTTAGCACCGTATAGAGAGCAACGAGTCCAATGTTTCCTGAGAGTTTTTGGCGAACAACTTCCTTATGCCAAACGTTTTCTCGCTCTCAAGCACAGGACGGAATCGAATGACGGCGATCTGGGGATCTGGGCATCTGGGGGAATCAGGGAAGAGGAGGTGGGGACGCACGGACATGGGGACATGGAGAGTTCTTTCCCCACGTCCTCATCGGCTCTGACTTATTTTCCATCGCTAGATGAAACTGAAGAAGAGGAAGTATTTGACCCATTTGCAGATGCGCCGATGCCGGCTTCTAAGCCAACACGGCAAGTCAAACCTATTTTCATCGGTGTAGCCTTGGTGGGAATTGTGGTTTTAGGCGTTGGTGGTTATTTACTGACTCGCCCTTGTGTGATGTCTGAGTGTAAAGAAATACAAATTGCCGAGCAATTAAAAACAGAATCCCCCCAATTGATGCGTCGGGCCAAATCGGAAAAAGAATTAATCGCGGTACAGCAGCGACTGACGACGGCTAGCACAGCCTTGAGTGTAATTCCTAGTTGGTCACCCCGTTACCAGATGTCAGAAGAACTCAAAGCTAGTTTGTCTGGACGGTCAGAAAAAATCAGCCAGGTAATTAAGGCTTTGCAGACTGCATCTTTAGCGGCAGAAAAAATTAAAGCTCCCGCACGTAGTTTAGAAGAAATACAAGCTAGACAACATTTATGGCGACAGGCGATCGCACCACTAGAGGCCATAACTCCCAATAGCGAACTTTATCCACTAATACAAGCAAAATTATTCAGTTATCGCATTAGTTTGCACGCTGTCAATCAGCAGATACAAACTGAAGAAAAATGGCTTAAAAAACTAGCAGCAGCAAAAGATGTAGCTAATACAGCCGAAAACCGCCAAGCTAGTGCTAAATCCTTGAAGGATTGGCAAAAAGTCCAGTCTAACTGGCAGGTAGTAATTAATGCCTTGAGGGTGATTCCCCAGACTAGCCCTGCATATGAAGAAGCCCAAAACTTGTTGTTAGAGTATAAACCTAAGTTAGTAACAGCACGCGATCGCGCTACTAAAGAACAATTAGCTGCCAGAACTTACCAACAAGCTGTTAGTACCGCCAACCAAGCCAAAGTTTATCAACAACAAAATCAATGGCCAGCAGCAGCGACATACTGGGAGCAGGCTTTGGAAACTGCGAAAAAAGTTTCCCAAGATAGCTTGTATTACACTCAGGCTCAGTCCTTGATCGAACCCTACTCAACAGCCCTCAAACAAGCACAAGAAAAACTACAAGTTGTCAGCGATTTGCAACAAACCCGCATTGACTTAGAAAAAACCTGTGTTAATGGAATTCGGATTTGCACCTTTAGTATGGACAATGCAGGAATTATTGTCCGTTTAACCCGTGAGTATGACCAGTTAAGGCAAAATAGTTTGGCTAATCCTAATCCTGAAAATTCCGGTACTGCTGCCGATCTTACCAATCACTTGCAAATTTTACAGGAAGCCTTAGCTGTAATTAGTGACAATGCCAACTTGTCCCTTTATATTTATGATTCCCAAGACCAAGTAATTTATACGCGGACACTAGGAGGATAAAAAAGTTAGGAGTTAGTTTTGTGGAGACTCATCCATTTGCTGTTGTAGCTGTTGCACCTCCTCAATGGGTAAACCCGTTCCACGAACAACTGCTGCGGCTGATAAGTCCTCTCGTAAAAAATTGAGTGCGATTTCTGGTTGCTTCTTTGCTTCTCCTTTCGCCAGGATAGAACGGTAAACGGTAAACCTTACAGATAGCGATCGCACTCAAATACATAATGTTATTTTTGTATTTTTAATTCACATTGTTGAAAAATATAATTCACTGCACCAAATAATTTATCCAAATCTTGAATTACATACAAATTTTTATTCCGAGTAAACACATCAGCAACTAACTTTCCGAATTGCCATATTTTCCCGTTAGAAACAATCCCAAAAACCTCGCTGACAAAATCATCATTAATTCGTTGTACTGCAATCATTTCCGCTAAACACTGACCCCAACCTTCTTCAAATTTGTCTTGTTTAGCTTCGACTGTCAAAAAATAAGGTTTATCAAAAACAATCGTCCCCAGAGGATTTCGCTGTGTCACTGTATAATCTGGAACGCCTGATAAATCTTCATCATAAGCTAATATTTCATGACTCCAAAGTGTTAATTTACTTCGGTAAGGTTTCCATACTTCTTTCAATACTGGATAAATTAGATTTTCACAAATAGCATCTTCAGAATTATCAATTACTCCATCTATAAATAGCAAATCTAATTCTTCTTTGAAAGATTCTTTAACTGGAAAATCTACTTCTATCATAAAATTAGATTGTAGGTATTTAATTTGAAATTTTTTGATAACTGTGCTGATAGTTTTATAATTACTAAATGCCATTTTAATTTACCTTTGTAACTATTTAAACGCAGGTAATATGCTGAAAACATTTTCAGCACTCCCATGATTAAGCTACCATCATAATTTCCAGGTTATCAATCAATACAGTTCAGTTAAGCATTTCTTTCTTCTCTTTGCGTCCTTCTCTTCGAGACGCTTCGCGTTGGCGGAAGCCTCTCGTAGAGAAGGCGGTTCGTTAAAAAATTAACTTTGACAAAGAGTTTTAGCCTTAAGTGAACCTTATTGGGTTATCAATTGCAGTAGGTTAACCTATGATGCGATCGCAATGACAGATCGGATTCGCGTACCTCACCCGATTAATTGCGCTGCGGAATTAAAAAACTGACGACACAATCCCCTAGTTAATAATACTGTTGTCAGTAAGTTACCAAAAGCAACCATGAAGGTAATTAAAATTTCGTAGGATACAGCATCTAGAGGTTTGACACCAGCTAATAACTGTCCGGTGGTAATTCCTGGTATTGCCACCATACCTATAAGTATCATTTGATTGAGAGTCGGAATCAGTGCTGCCCTGATGGCGTCTTTGCGGTACTGTGTGAGTGCTTGCTCTGGAGTTGCGCCTAAACTCAAGTGGGTTTCTATTTCTAAATGGCTGGAATTAATGGTGCTGACAAGTCGTTCCCCAGCGATCGCCGCTGCGTTCATGGCATTACCTATGACTATTCCTGCTAAGGGAATTACGTACTGTGGTTCATACCATCTGTTTGGTTGAAGAATTAAGAAGTTACTGTAAAGCACTGTCAGAGCGGTACTGATGAAAATTGCACCCCACACTAAAGGCAATACATAAGGTATCTTTTGGCTGATGCGATTTCGTGCGACAATCGCCGTAATCGTCAGCATAATTGCTAATATTGCCAAAACTGCCCAACCATTGTCCAAAGCAAAGATGAAATCTAAAATGTATCCCAATACAAGTAGTTGTAAGATGGTTCTTCCAGTAGCAAGGGCTAAGTTCAACTCAAGCCCTAATTTTTCCCACGTAGATACGCCAATGGCGATCGCCATTAATCCTAAGGCAATGCCTAAATCCACGAAATCCAGTTCAATCGGCTCCTGCACGGGTTTTCTTTCTCCTGGTATTTTCTTGTCAAAGCAGCACCCACACGCGGAACTTTGATTCGATGTGTTGGCTCTTGGTTGATATATATTACTTTCATCAATTCAAAATTCAAAATGGTACAACTTTAACATGGCAAACACTTAGTCAGCTGCCGAGAGCATTTAACGCAGCACATCTTTTCGCGTTGACGGTTGACAGTTAACTCTAAGCAGTCAAAAGCATGAGTAACTGTGCAATTTAAAAGCTTAATAGCTTAACACTACTATCTGTAAATTCAACGTGTAGTAGTTGACTACACCACAATTTAAGCAAAAACCCTAATAGATGCCTAATTTGGGCGATAGTCTTTTAACAGCTCTTTGATTAACAATTCAATCAGCAAAAATTGACTCTCGAAGCGCATCCTTTGTATCTTCCGATAAAATAAAAACTCATGATCCAAAGTGTAAATCCCGTCCCTGCTTTTGACATCAAGCAACAATACACCAGCATCGAAGCAGAAGTAAGTGCAGCCGTCTTAGAAGTTCTGGCTTCTGGTCGTTATATAGGTGGTCCCTTAGTCGAAGGCTTCGAGCAACAGTTTGCCGCCTATCATGGTGTTAGCCAATGTGTAGCTTGTAATTCTGGTACTGATGCGCTCTATTTAGCTCTACGAGTCTTGGGAATTGGTGCAGGCGATGAGGTAATCACAACACCTTTCACTTTTATCGCTACTGCTGAAACGATTAGCGCCGTGGGTGCAAAACCTGTTTTTGTTGATATTGATGCGACTACGTTTAACTTAGATGTAGAGCAAATAGCGGCGGCGATTACACCAAAAACCAAAGCGATTATCCCGGTTCACCTATTCGGGCAACCAGTGGATATGACATCATTGATGGCGATCGCTCTTTCTCACAACTTGTCAGTAATTGAAGATTGCGCTCAATCTACAGGCGCAATGTGGGGCGAGCAAAAAGTCGGAAGCATTGGACATATTGGTTGCTTTAGTTTTTATCCTACCAAAAATCTTGGTGGTTGCGGTGATGGCGGAGCGATAACGACTAACGATCCAGCGATCGCTGCAAAACTGCGAGTTCTACGAGATCATGGAAGTAAAATTCGATATTTGCACGAGGAAATAGGTGTCAATAGCCGCTTGGATGCTCTACAAGCAGCTATTTTGCAAATTAAGCTGCGTTATTTAGATATTTGGAATGAAAGGCGGCGAGAAATTGCCAATTATTACTATCAATTTCTGAGTCAAATTCCCGCCATCGTCCCGCCTCAAGAATTACCAGGGGGTATTGGCGTATGGAACCAATACACAATTCGGATTTCAGGCGAAGGACGAAACGGTGCCAGCGCTAAATATCGAGATTGGGTGCGTACTCAATTGCAAGACCAAGGCGTCAGTTCAATGGTTTACTACCCCTATCCTTTACACTTGCAGCCAGTTTATCAAAATCTCGGCTATCAAATTGGGGACTTCCCAGTGGCAGAGCAAGCCTGCCATGAAGTCATATCTTTGCCTATGTTTCCAGAACTGACACAACAACAGCAAGACCAGGTGATTTATGCGCTAAAAGATTTGTTGAATTAACACTCCTACCCTTTTATTCCAGGTGTAGAGACGTTGCAATGCAACGTCTCTACAAGGATTTTGATATCATACAAAATCGTTTTCATACATGAAATCAGTATTTTCTTTTTCTTTCTTTTGCCTTTTAACTTTTTACTTTTGCCTTATTTAGGTGAAACCATTTTTTCGCTAGCAATGATGTGTAAATCAATGTTTTTGAGCAGGCGCACCAATTTTTGCGTTAAAGAACCTTTGAGGAGTATTTGCCAACGCGATCGCTGACTTTCTCCAATTACAATTTGGGTGATTCGATATTTTTCTGCGGTTTCGGCGATCGCATTAGCTACGTTATTACTAGTTACTCGAATAAAAGTCCCTTCAAATTCTTTACACATTTTTTCACAAGTATCAATGTGTAGACTTTCCTCTTTAGTAAGGAAACGTTCTGGATCGGCAACGAACAAAGTATACAGCGGTGCATTCATGTAGTTAGCGATTCTTGCTGCACGCCGTAAGAGTTGCACAGAGTTAGGATAAGTAGATATACATACTAAAACTCGTTCGTGAATGTTGCAAAATTGTCCATTAGGAGTGATGGCGATGGCGTTTTCTTCTACGTTGTCTGCGACTTCCCGCAAAGCCAACTCGCGTAAAGCAATTAGGTTACGACGTTGGAAAAAGTTATCGAGGGACTGTTGGATTTTTTGCGGTGCGTAAATCTTGCCTTCTAATAATCTTTCTTGTAGCGTTTCCGGCGTAACATCCACTACTAATACTTCATCTGCTTCATCTAGAATCCTGTCGGGAACGCGTTCGCGCACCACCACTCCGGTAATTCTGGCTACTAAGTCATTGAGACTTTCTAGATGTTGGACATTCATCGTTGAGTAGACATCGATACCTGCTGCCAAGACTACTTCTACATCTTCGTAGCGCTTTTCTCGTGGGGAACCAGGGACATTGGTATGGGCAAGTTCATCGATTAAAACTAATTGGGGCGATCGCTTTAAAATAGCATCTGTATCCATATCCGTTAGAGTCAACCCACCGCGAGGATATTGCTTGCGGGGCAGAATCTCCAGCCCTTGTGCCTTTTCTGCTGTTTCCTTACGTCCGTGGGTTTCCAAAAGCCCCACAACGACATCAATTCCTTCTTGTTTAAGTGCGTGTCCCTCTTCCAACATCCGGTAGGTTTTGCCTACCCCAGGAGCCATACCAATAAAGATTTTATGCTTACCCCGCCGTGGCGGATAAAGCGAGTAACTTGCAGAATTTAAAGGCACATTCCCAGCCGAACCAGTGTTATCTGACATCTCAGTTTTAGTATCTATTATTGCAGGGAGCAGGGGGGGCAGGGGGAGCAGGGGGGGCAGGGAAAAGGTTAAAGGTTAAAGGGAAAAGGATAAATTTAATCTTCCCCTTACCCTTTTCCCCTTAACCTTTTCCCCTTACCCCTTTCCCTTTCCCCATGCCCTGTTTGCCCAATGCCCCATTTACTGATTTTGCTGACGATTAATATCTTGTAGGTCGAGAGCATAATTTAATCGGAGGACGTTGACGCCAGGTTCGCCAAAAATCCATAAAAATCTGCCATCAGTGTACTTATTAATTAGACGCAAAATTTCGTCTTGTTCGACTCCACGGGCACGGGCTACTCGCTCTAATTGCTGGCGTGCTGCTTTGAAAGAAATATGGGGATCTAAACCCGAACCAGAGGTGTAGATAATATCAGCGATCGCTTCAAGATTTTCATCTCGTAATTGATTTGACTGCTCTATAATCCGATTGAGTAGCTCTGGATTGCTAGGAGCAAGATTGCTAGCTCCAGATATGCCAGTTGGCCTTGCTTTTCTACCTTGGCTATATCTAACAGTACTGGGACGAGAATGGAAATATCCTTCAGATGTGAAAGTTTGACCAATTAAAGCTGAGCCAATTGGTTGATTATTTAAATTCAGCACGATGCTCCCGTTAGCCTGGTAGGGCAAAAAAACTTGACCCACTACAAGGATTAGGAGAGGATAAACGATCGCAGTTAACAACCAAAGCATTAGAGTTATGAAAATTGCTCTGATTGTTTCTCGAATAATAGCCATAATAAATTTTCTACTTGCTCCTAAAATTAATTTTTAATTTTTAATTTTTAATTTTTTTGCCAAACAGGATGCTGTCAACAGCATGAATCATTGGACTTCTTGCTTTTATTAGGGAAAAGGGTAAGGGGGAAAGGGAAAAGGAATAAAAAAACCTTTCCCCTTTAACCTTTCCCCTTTTCCCGCCTCTTGCAAAAGTTACTTTTGCAAGAGGTCTATTGGAGAACTACCACATTCAACCACAGCAAGCTAAAAATAGCGAGTGATAGATGTTAGGGAACTCCCAGAAATAAAAACAACTGCTTGAAGTTGCTGATTGATGACGACCGTTAACTGTTGACTGCGAACAGTCTAATATTTCTTCGTTTAGAAGTGTCTTCCCAAACAAAGGATATCGCCCAAGCAGTGCTTTTGTATAAGTCATTGAACTGCCAATCTCAAGGTTATTTCTCAGTGTTGAGTAACTATACTATATTTATTCGTATTCCTTTTGTTTCCCCTCTCAAGAGCTAAAAGTAAAAAGAAAACTGGCAAAAATGTCAATTATCCTACCAAGGTAAGAGGCGCTAATTTTGCGCCATCTCTACTTTTGCTGTTGTTAAGCTAAGCCTACAGCTGTAATCAGCATATCTATGAACTTAATAGCGATAAACGGTGCAATTACTCCACCTAAACCATAAATCAATATATTGCGTTGCAATAACTGATTAGCTGTTAGGGGTCTAAATCGCACACCCCTCAATGCTAAGGGAATCAAAGCTGGAATAATCAAAGCATTATAAATCAGTGCTGATAATACAGCAGAATTAGGGCTGGTCAAATTCATAATATTCAGACTTTGCAAGTTAGCAGCGACAAAGATAACTGGAATAATCGCAAAGTATTTCGCAATATCATTAGCGATAGAAAATGTAGTCAATGCGCCGCGAGTAATCAGCAATTGTTTGCCAATACTCACAATGTCGATTAATTTTGTGGGATCGGAGTCCAAATCTACCATGTTGGCGGCTTCTTTTGCCGCTTGGGTTCCTGTATTCATCGCCACCCCGACGTTAGCTTGAGCTAATGCGGGAGCATCGTTAGTTCCGTCCCCTGTCATGGCGACTAGTTTGCCTGCTGCTTGTTCTTGTTGAATGACGTTGATTTTGTCTTCTGGTGTGGCTTCGGCGATGAAGTCGTCCACCCCAGCTTCTTTGGCAATGACCGAAGCTGTAATTCTGTTATCTCCTGTTAGCATGACGGTACGCACTCCCATACGTCGCAGTGCAAGAAAGCGATCGCGGATACCAGGTTTTACAATATCTTTAAGATAAATAACTCCGTAGATTTCGTTATCTAAGCTAACTGCTAGGGGTGTACCTCCCAACAGAGAAACTCGTTCGTAGGCTGCATCTAATTCTGGAGTATCGCGGCCGTTGCGGGAACGAACAAATCCTTTAATAGCTCCCACTGCTCCCTTCCTGGCTTCGTGTCCGCCGGGTAAGTTAGTACCACTCATGCGCGTTTTGGCAGAAAAATCGACACCTTCAGCTTGACTGGCATCAAAATCAAATCTTGCGCCTAGCCTTTCTGCCAGCCGCACAATGGATTTACCTTCTGGGGTATCATCAAATACGCTAGCTGCCCAGGCAACGCTGGCAATTTCCGCCATTGTATGATCGTTGATCGGGATAAATTCTTCTGCCAAACGGTTGCCAAGGGTAATTGTACCGGTCTTATCGAGAACTAGAGTATTGACATCTCCAGAGGCTTCTACGGCTCGTCCTGAGGTGGCAATGACGTTAAATTGGGCGACTCTATCCATACCGGCAATGCCGATGGTACTCAGTAATCCTCCGATAGTGGTGGGTATCAATGCTACTAATAGAGCAATCAAAATTGGCACGCTAACCGGACTATTGACATAGTAGGCAAGTGCGGGCAAAGTCGCCACAACAAACAAAAATATGAGGCTGAGAACTGCTAACAACACCGTCAAGGCAATTTCATTGGGTGTTTTGCTGCGTTCTGCCCCTTCCACCAAGGCAATCATCCGGTCGATAAAGCCTTTACCTGGGTCAGATGTGATGCGGATAATCAATTCATCGGAAATAATCCGCGTCCCACCTGTAACGGAACTGGCAACATCAGAACCGGATTCTTTTAATACTGGCGCGGATTCCCCAGTAATTGCCGATTCGTCCACAGAGGCCACACCCATGATTACCTCACCATCAGCGGGTATAATGTCGCCAGCGACTACGTAGATATTATCGCCTTGTTTGAGGCTGGTGGATGAAACTTCACTCACTGTGCCATCGGCAGCGAGTTTTTTAGCAATAGTCTCTGATTTTGTAGACCGCAAGGCATCAGCTTGAGCTTTTCCTCGTCCTTCAGCTACGGCTTCTGCAAAATTAGCAAACCAAACTGTAAAGAATAAAACCCCTGATAACAAGCCGTTAAATAGTTGTGGGTTCTTTTGGTTGGTTGGGCCAAATAAGTTGGGATCGATGGTTACCAATATAGTAACGATCGTCCCCACCCAAACCAAAAACATCACCGGATTTTTGATTGCATACTTAGGGTTGAGCTTGATAAAAGCATCTCGAACTGCCCTTAAGTATAACCACTTAGTATTTACTCTAGCTTTTTTACGTGCTTGGCGGCGATCGCCAGGACGAGAACTTGGGCGTCTAGCTTTGGAGGTAGTTGCCGCTTTATTCATAAAATTAGGAGTTAGAAGTTAAAAGTTATGAGTTAGGAGTTAGGAGTTAGGAGTGAGGAGTTAGGAGTTAGGAGTTATTAATTCATAACTCATAATTCATAATTCATAATTCATCACTCCTAACTCCTCACTTTTAATTTATCTAGCTGCCAGAGGCTAGTTGCAAACCTTCGGCTATGGGGCCTAAAGCTAGAACTGGAAAGAAAGTCAAGACTCCCAAAATCACGGTTACTCCACCAGCGATCCCAATAAATACTAAAGAATCAGTTCTCAGGGTGCCGGGAGTTTCGGGGACTTCTTGTTTGCGAGACATGCCATCAGCTAACAGGAGGATGGCAAACATGGGAATGTAGCGTCCTACTATCAAGCTAACTAAGGTACTTAAGTTCCACCAAAGGCTATTATCTTTTAATCCTTCCAAGCCAGAACCATTATTTGCCCCAGCTGAGGCAAATTCATAAACTACTTGGGAAATGCCATGATAGCCAGGATTGCTAATTCCAGATAGGGAAATGGGATAAGCTAAGGCGATGGCGCTGGGAATTAAAACTACAATTGGGTGAATTAACAGCACTACGCTGGCAAGGACGATTTCTCGTTTTTCAATTTTGCGTCCTAAAAATTCTGGGGTGCGTCCCACCATTAACCCAGTCAGAAAAACGGTGAGAATTAAGTAAATGAATAAGTAAGCTGTTCCAGTTCCTTGACCGCCCCAGATAATTTGGATAAATAAGTTGAAGAGAGTCGAAAATATTCCCTGTGGCATTAGGGAATCGTGCATCCCGTTCACAGCACCACACATGGTGGCGGTGGTCATAACTGCCCACAATGCCGTTTGCGCCCAACCAAATCGGACTTCTTTACCCTCTAAAGAAGGCTGTTCTAATCCAATGGTTCTATTTACCAGGGGATTACCTTGTAGTTCTCCCACAGCTGTGACTCCAACCAGAACTACAAAAACCGCAAACACCATCCAGAAAAGCAGCCACGCTTGTTTGATGTTGTTGGCAAACACGCCATAAGTGTAAATCAAGGCTGCTGGTATGGCAATCATGGCGATCGCTTCAATTAAATTAGAAGCGCCATTGGGATTTTCAAAGGGATGGGCAGAATTAGCGCCAAAAAAGCCGCCGCCATTTTCGCCCAACATTTTGATCGCTTCAAAGGATGCTACCGGCCCTCTGGCAATGTACTGGGTTCCACCTTCTAAGGTTGTCACATCCATAGTCTTAGCTAATGTTTGCGGTACACCTACTAAAACCAAGGCGATCGCACCAACAATTGATATTGGTAGTAATATTCGTGTAATGGCACGGGTGAGATCTACGTAAAAGTTACCTAGTCTTCTACCCGTCAACCCCCGAATAAAAGCAATTCCCACTGCTAAGCCGGTGGCTGCGGAGGTGAACATCAAAAAGCCTAAAGCTGATACCTGACTAAAATAACTTAAGGTTGTCTCACCAGCATAGTGTTGCTGGTCGGTATTCGTTAAAAAGGAAATAGTTGTGTGCAGCAACACATTCCAATTAGGCCTGCCTAAGCCATTAGGATTCCAAGGTAAGAATTTCTGAAAATATAACAGTAAATACACTGAAATCCCCATAATCAGATTAGTGCATATTACAGCCCGGATATATTGCCAAGCTGTCATATCATCTTTTCTGCGAACGCCCGCTAGTACGTACATACTTCGCTCTATCGGGTTCATGATGAAATCAAGCAGTGTTCTTTCTCCCAAGAAAACCCGCGCCATGTATCTGCCAAAGACTGGAGTAATTGCTACAACGATACACAGCGTTAAGCCGATTTGTAAAAATCCTTGTCCCATGTATTTTATGCTCTATATAAATTTAAGTGCTGACAAGCTAATCCCTAAAAATAACAGATTAACGGTTGATGTCTCCCATCGCCTGTAACTTGGCGATATTTTATAGCAGTACCCTTTGATTTTTGAAGTTATTTGTCTAATACCATTTCACTAAAAGCCTGATACATATAGATTTCGCGTAGGGGCACGGCAATGCCCATACGTGTCAACTTAAGCTCAAACTGTTGCCCCACAATCGTTTTACCCCACCCCCAACCCCTCCCCTTAGCAAGGGGAGGGGAGGTTTTGCGTCAGCAAAGCCGGGGTGGGGTAACGTGGATCTTGATGGTAAGTGAGTAGAAGCTCATCACGTTTTCATCAGGGTTTCATGTTAAGTTGACACCAATGGGCAATGCTGTGCCCCTACCAACGTATTTGTATCATCATTAAAGTGAAACGGTATAAGCAGGTAAGAGCCAAGAGTCAAGAAGTCTTTTTAAGTTGCAAGTTAGCTTCGCAAAAATTAAATAGGATTACTGGATAGATATCACCCAAATAATTCTCAGTAATAAGTACTGGATTAAGGACTGTCTTAACTCGTTAAGCAATTACTATTTTCCAAACACCTGTTAAAGTTTATGTTAAGAATATTTAAATTTTACTCTTATTTATCTGCCCTGCTAGTAAGTATCATTAGTTTATACAATAGATTTTTAATATTTGCTACTTTCAAAAATATAAGGGGTTTCTAGAAAATAGATTAACCTCTGATCAAAAATAATAATCACACTCTAGAGGGAGGAAACACCAACACAAGGTTGTGCTTCTTTGGTTTAATAGTAATTTAAATTACTATAATTACTTTTTTACGTATTTGTCATACTACATTTCATAAGTTTTATTTAAGTATTGCAGGCGATCGCATAAGCTTTTGCCTTAATCTTCTGATGTTAGCCACCACAAGCCGGTTATTTGCAAGTGCATAGGCGTAGCCTATCGTTCGCGTAACGTCTCCCAGAGAAGATATCGCTTGCTTGAGTTATTGCAGATATTCCTTATTATCTATTGCCCATTGCTTGCTCCTACCAGATCGGTTCTGCAAATCAAATTGCTATAAGCCATTGTTATATTGAAATTACCATGATGAATTTTTGAGGTTAATCAAAATGACACAAGAATTAATAGACCTCAGAACTTGTATTTTAGAAGGACGTTATGCAGATGCCTTGGCAATCGTAGATGAATTAGAGGGCATGAGTAAACAAGCTATTCTGCGTAATATCCAAGCTTATTTAAACATTCTGTTGATTCATTTGATTAAGAACCAAATAGAACAACGCTTAACTAGTTCCTGGGCAAATTCTATTCGCCATTCTATTCGGCAAATTAAAAAGCTGAATACAAAAGATAATAAAACATCTTACTATATCAATTTAAATGAATGGGAAAATTTGATAGAAGAGGAAGTTATGGAAGATGCGATCGCAGATGCAAGTGAGGAAGTTATGAATGGAGCATATACTCAATTTCAACTGGCACAAATGGTAAATAGAAGCCAGATAATTGAGAGTGCTTTGGAATTTTTGGCGCTAACTTATTCTTATTCAGCTAAAGAGTTACCAGCAGTTGTGGCTGAAACTTTAACTGGGCTACCCGGTGGAGAAGATTGGAAAATAGGTAGGCAGTGAAAAATGACACAAGAATTAATAGATCTCAGAACTTGTATTTTAGAAGGACGTTATGCAGATGCCTTGGCAATTGTAGATGAATTAGAGGGAATGAGTAAAAAGGCAGTTCTGCGGCAAATCAAATCGTTTGTCAGAATTCTACTAATTCATTTAATTAAGAATCAACTAGAGCAGAGATTAACAAATTCTTGGGCAGCTTCTATTCGGAATGCAATCCGCGAAATTAGAGAAGTAAATCTCAAAGAAAATAAAACATCTTATTATATCAATTTAAATGAATGGGAAAATTTGATAGAAGAGGAAATTATCGAAGATGCGATCGCAGATGCAAGTGAAGAAGTGATGAATGGTAAATTCACTCGCTCTCAATTATCAGCAATGCTAGATAAAAACCAGATTATAGCTATGGCAATAAATTTCCTGGCTTTAACATATACTTATTCGCCAAAGGAATTACCAGCAATTATGGATGATTATTTGAGCCAGTTAGCTGGGGGAGGAAATTGGATAAATCGCGAACAATAAGGCGATCGCTCTTTATTTTAAAGTGGAAGTTAGGAAAAACACTGAAGTAGCAAATATAGTCAATATTCCGGTATGCTGATTGCAAAAATGTAACATTTATTTTATATTACTGTACGGATAAGAAACAAAGAAGTTTTCGCCAATTCAAGGTAGAGATGATGAAAGAAATAACTCGCCGCAAATTTATCGCCACAGCCACCTTGGCGACGGGTTTTGCTTTGGCAGTACAACCGATTTCTGCCGGAGTCATCACCACTGATACCAAGGGTTTGGTAGCTGGTGCGGTGAAAATTCCTGTTAAAGATGGCGAAATTCCTGCTTATAGAGCATTACCCGCCACTGGTGAGAATTTCCCAATTGTTCTGGTACTCTCGGAAATCTTTGGCGTACACGAGCATATTCAGGATATCACTCGCCGCTTTGCTAAGTTGGGGTATTTGGCGATCGCTCCGGAATTGTTTGTCCGTCAAGGCGATGTCTCAAAATTAAGTAGTATCGATGAAATTCGCCCAATTATTGCCAAAGTACCAGATGCCCAAGTGTTATCCGACCTTGATGCAACATTAAACTGGGCTGTGAAATCAGCTAAGGGTAATGCTAGTAAATTAGCGGTTACAGGCTTTTGTTGGGGCGGCCGCATCACCTGGCTATACGCAGCGCACAATCCTAACGTGAAAGCTGGTGTAGCATGGTACGGGCGACTTGTAGGTGATGCTAATCAACTTCAACCCAAGTATCCCGTTGATATTGCCTCAAAACTGACAGTCCCCGTTCTGGGACTTTACGGCGGTCAGGATACCGGTATTCCCTTAGATACAGTAGAGCAAATGCGGGAGCGCCTCAAGTCAAGCAGCAGCAAATCTGAAATCATTGTCTACCCCGATGCACCCCACGCTTTTTTTGCTGATTATCGTCCTTCCTACCGCAACACAGAAGCTAAGGACGGTTGGCAGCGACTGTTAGCCTGGTTCAAAGAACATGGCGTGCAATAAGTTACAGCGTTTTGCAAGTACATGAGGTACACCCCTCCCCAACCCTCCCCTTGCCAAGGTGCGCGATAGCACGGGTGGGGTATTTCCGTACCTCACGAAGTTAAAATCTGCTGTATGTGACGCCCTGTTAAAGACTTATCATTTAGAGGGCAGGTCTTAGCAGGCGCAGGAAGTAGGGGGAAGAGGCTTTTGGGATTTTTGCACAGATCCGGTAATTATAAATAGACATAGGAGTGAAAAATAATGTAGAGACGTAGCAATGCTACGTCTCTACAAGGGTTTTGGATAACTTTCTTTGTTTGTTGCCTGTTCCCTGCTCTAACTACAGAATTTTTGACGCGATAATTACAATAAATACTGCAAGACCTAGCCCTCTGCGAAAATAATTAACGCCATCAAATAATTCCAGCCACGCCCAAGTAAACAACGCGCCATTTGCCACTACATCTAAGACTGTGTTGATTTTGCCAGTTGTCAAAACCAGAGATAGTAAACTAGCTGCCGCCCAAAGAATAAGTGGTGGGTTTGGCGGCTGAGCTATAACAATGTTGCCATTGCTGTCACGGAAGATTTTATCAACTAATTTATTTTCTGTATTTTCTGTATTTTGCATTATTTTCAATTGCTACTTAGCTAAAGATTACCAACTTTTAGCGGATGGTCTGTTGGTACTAGACCGAGATTTTGTTGCTAATTCTTTAATCAAATTAAAACATTTAATAAATCTCAAACACCTATCTAATTGCTGAGATTGCAGTTGCAAAAACAAAGAACACAACAGTTGAACCATAGCTGAGGACATAGACCCTAAAATGCTTACACCAAGGGACTTTCACCCTATTATATCAAGTCCGGATGATTAGTTATGATTGCAGTCCTCGCGTTACCCCTCCCCAACCCTCCCCTTGGTAAGGGGAGGGTGCCGTAAGGCGGGTGGGGTGTTTCAGAATTTATAAGTAATTAAGCGAACTTGATATTATCTCTTGCTTGTTGCCTATTCCCTCTCGCAATATCCATACAAATAAAAAAACCTCCCTTACCGGGAGGCTGAAAATTTAGCGGAGACAACTTGCTTTCCTTACAGAAGAATTACAGCGATCGCTCCTCCGAGTGCTGAGAAAATGGCGGAGACGACTGCTGTGGCAAACAACCACCAAGCTGCTGTAGCTGCGGCTTTGCGGGTTTCTTCTGCCTGGCGCTGTGCTTGATGTTTGACTTCTTCGAGGCGGCGTTGGGCTTCGCGCTGTATGCGTTCGGCACGTTGCAATACTGTGTTGCGTGCCCGTTCAATTTGGTCAACGATCCGGTTGGCGTCTTCCTGGGAAATGTCCTCACGAGAACTCAGGATTGCTACTAGGGTATCGCGGTCAAAGGAGGACAGGCGATCGCGCAGTGCATCAAACCCAGCTTGGGGATCTTCAAAAAAGATACGGACATCGCGCTTGATACTATCATAATTCAATTCTGGGCGATCTAGGGAATTAAGGTAGTTGCGGATGCGGGCAAAAACTCCGTCAATTGCATCTTGAATGCCTCGTTGGATGCTCCGTACTTGTTCGACAAATTGATCTCTGACGGAAACAATGTTATCGGCAATCCGCGCTGCTTCTTCATCGCTGATATCTTCACGAATTTTCAGCAGGGCGACGATGGTAGAACGGTCAAAATGAGCTAGGCGATCGCTGAAATTTTCTACCCCCACTCGCGGATCGTGCAACAGTAGTTGTAAGTCGCGTTTGATACCTTCTGGGTTGAGTTCTTCTTTGCCAGTTTGGCGGAGATATTCTTCCAGATAAGCTTTGAATGTTTCGACTCTTTGCTGTGTTCTGGTAGCTAAACGACGAGGGGCACGTACAATGTTGCGAATCGAGTTTTGTACGGAATCGATGATTTCATTGACTTGCTGTTCGCTCAAGTCTTCACGTTGACTGAGCAATTTCACCAATGTATCTCTGTCTACTTGGGACAATCGGCGGCGTAGTGCTATGGCTCCATCTTGGGGATTTTCAAACAATCTATTCAAATCCCTTTGAATACCTTCTGGATTAAGTTCTTGTTTGCCAGTATTCCGCAGGTAATCTGCAATGGTGCTGGTAACTGATTCGTATTGCTCTTTTGCTTTGTGTGCTAAAGCTTGGGGTGCGTGGCGGATACCATGCCACGACTCTTCGACAGCGTTAATTATTTGATTAACTTGCTCTTCGGTCAAATCTTCCCGCTGACTCAATAGCTGTACTAAAGTATCGCGGTCAAAGCGAGACAATCGCGCCCGAATGGCAGAAATTCCAGCTTGGGGATCTTCCAGTACGGTTTTGAGGTCGGCGCGGATGGCATCAGGATTTAGTTCTGCTTTGCCAGTGTTACGCAGATATGATTCGACATTCAACCACAGAGTTTCTGCTTGATATTGTGCTTGTTCGGCCAGACTCTTGGATTCAATTAAAGCGCGATCGCGTTGTTTTTCCAATTCGTCCAAAATGCTGTCTACTTCATACAGCTGCACATCACTACGTTCCAGCAATATCTGTCGCATTTCGTCACGTTGAATGTGCGCCAGTCGCAACACCAGAGTTTCATAATCTGCTTCTGGGTCTTGCAATAACGGTTTGAAATCGCGCTCAATGCCTTCGGGTGTTAACTCTGTTTTGGCAGTAACCAACAGATAACTTTCAACTCGGCGTTGCAAGTCTTGTACGATTTCTCTTTCTTCTTCACCTGTGACTCGGATCAGCACTTCTTTGCGAACAATTTCTAATCGGTCTGCAATGCGCTGAATTTGGGTTTGGGTAAGTAGTCCGCGCTGTTGCAAAATATTGACGAAATCGTTGCGGGATAGCCGTTCTAGTTCTCTGCGGATTGTCCCAGGATCGGCAGCTGGGTCATAGATGACATCGGCGAATTCTTGAGCAATTCTTTCTTGGCTGAGTTGCCAAGCATAGGTGTTGGACAGGTAGTTCTCCACATCAGCCCGAATTGGACTATAGGGTTGGGATGGTGTTGGTGTGGGCAAACCTAGTTTATCTGCTTGTTGGGTAACTTTGTCTTTGGCGGAGGTTAGACTACCCAAGATTTTTTCCACATCCAAATCGGATAAATCAGCACGTCCCAACACTATGCCAGTTAAAGCAGAAATTCCTTGTTGCAGCGTGCTTTGAATTGGACCAGGTGCGGCTTTTTGGTCAGCTTCCTTGGAACCGCGCATTTCTGCCACTAACCGATCTAGCTTGCTATTGAGTTCATCTGTCTTGGTTTGTCCGGGTGGCAGTGATTTGAGATATTCAATTAATTCACCCAAACGGTCTTGGTTGGGTGCTTGCTGGCTGACTACCTGTTGCCAAACTTTATACAAAGTATCAGAGATGCGGCTAGCATCTTTTTTGGAAAGGTCGGTACGACTGCTGACTAAATCGATAAACTTTTGGCGATCGATGTTGCGGATGTCTGGACTACCAGCGATCGCTTTTATTTGCGGGTCGTTGAGTAAATTTTCAAAATCGCTGCGAATCTTCGATAAATCTAACTCTGGCGGACGCAGCTTATCTAAGTAATCTTCAATATTTTCTCGGATGCTTACTGGGTCGATGGCGCTTCCTAGTTCCCGACGCACAGCAGCAGCAGCAGCTTCAGCTGTGGCTACAACTTGGTTATTAACAGCTTTTGCTCCCAATGCGGCGGTAGCTGTCCCCATAATCGCCTGAAAACCTGAGGTTGCCGTATTCACAACCGAGCCAATTAACGAACCCACGGTGGTGGAACTTACCCAAACCAGCAGCAAAAAGTAAGCACCCCAAATCACCAAACCGAGAATTGCTCCTAACCTTGGGTCTAAAATCACAAGGCTCAACTTCACAGCCAGGAAAGTAGCAATTAATAAAGCGATGGTTACAGTAACTAATGTCCAAAGCCCTACTGCTGTACCGACTTTGCGAATAGTGCCGCCCAAACTTCCGACTTCACCACCATCTGAATCTGAGTCGGATGGACGCCCCAGGTAGGAAATACCGGCTGCAACAGAGAGATTAGTAAGGACTAATTGAAAAGCAAAAGCTAAAATCACGCCTGAGATTAAAGCCACAAAAAAGCGGGGCCCGGAAGGCGTGATAACTGAGGGATCTACTGGAACCTGTGCTAACCACAATAGTGGCTTGTAGAGTCCCAGCATGATTTCCGTACTTTCAAACATTGTATTTCCTTGTCTTAGTGTTTAATTTTTGTTTTGGGCGGATTAAGAATTTCGTGAGAAGTAACTCTTAGTATTTATCTAGTCTACCTATGGCAATACCTAACTCTTAAGATCAGAATCGTGGAATTTAGGTGTTTAAAGCATCTCTCCAAAGATTGAAAACATTATCCAGCGGAAGATATAAATTTTATTATCTCTTGGTGGAAATATTAATCAAATTGATACTTGCTATTAATATATATATCGTTATTTTTTAAATTTTTAATTGCTTTTATCGCGTTTATTTTGAATAAGATTATAGTTTCATGATAAATCAAAAGGATTTCTTGAAATACCTATTTTTATCACTCTCTCAAGGTTGATTCGTTTACAAAAATACACGGTCGAGCATCGGTCATAAGAAGTGCTTGTAGTTTGTGCCCACAGACAGAAAGCAATTTAAATATGAATAGCTACATTAAAGTTAACAAATGAATAATTGAGGGCAAAACAATGGCAACTAACTATTGTAAAAATTCGCCAATAATTGGAACTGGATAAAAGCAATTGTCAGTTGTGGTTTCTTTGTTGCAAATAACAAATGAGCCTTCGGGTTTGCCAGTTGCTCGTGGAGGAAACCTCCAAGGTCAAAATCGCGCTGGCTCACCAATGAATGTGCAACCTAAAAAAGCACATAAAAGACTTAAAAAGCAGTTGAATTTAAGAGGAAAAAGCAATGCAAACTCCTGAAACTCGTCCGTCTACTGTACCATCAGTAGCTCAAGCTTACAACGGCCGCGATCGCAATGAATTTCTATTTGGCTGGACTCCCCAAGCTGAAATCTGGAATGGCCGTTTTGCAATGATTGGTTTTCTTGCCTATTTACTTTGGGATTTAGCTGGTTTTAGCGTCCTGCGCGACATACTGCGGATAATTGGCTACTAAACGTTAAATGCCTAAAAAATACTAAACATTGGAGGGAAAAATGGTTAATAAAGAAACTCGTCCATCTACTGATTTACCAGTAGTCGCACCAGAATATAACGGCGTAGACCGCAATGCCTTTTTGTTTGGCTGGACTCCCCAAGCAGAAATTTGGAATGGTCGCCTAGCGATGATTGGCTTTGTTTTCTATTTACTTTGGGATTTAGCCGGCTATAGTTTTGTGCGCGATGTATTGCACATCATCAGATATTAACAAATGATTAGTAGAGACGTTGCATTGCAACGTCTCTACATGTTTTACAGCAAAAAGCGAAATAACACATAAAAAGCCGAAGTTACTAACTGTAATAGCATCACTGGAATACCGTAGTGCAAAAAAGTTTTAAACGATATTCGCCGTCCATGTTGCTCAGAGATGCCGGCAGCTACGATATTAGATGATGCTCCTACTAATGTGCCATTACCTCCCAAAGTTGCACCAAACATCATTGCATAAAACAATGGTAAAACTTCTGGGGGAAACTGTCCTTGAAAATCTTGTGCTAGAACTTCTGGCGGTGCTAAACCAACAGTGACAATATACTGTTTGAGTAAGGGCACCATCCCTACTACTAAAGGGATATTGGGTACTACGCTAGATAATATGCCTACAAAAAATAACAGAACTAGCGAACCTAAAATAATATTTTTCCCTAAAATAGCGGCTAATACTCCTGATAAACCATTGATTACGCCTGTTTTTTCCAGTCCTCCTATTAATACAAAAATACTCATAAAAAATATTAATGTACTCCAATCTACATCGCGCAAAATATTATTAACCGAATCAATTTTGCTATGATGAGATAATAGCAAAGCTAAAGCTGCTCCTAACAAAGCCACAGCAGCGGGAGAGATGGGAACTGGGAGAGATTCTCCAATTACAAAAAATAGCAGCACAAAAAAGACAATAATTGCACCCACACTTAAAGCTCGTGGATGATTAATTTGGGGATGTGGCAATTCTTCGAGATTATCTAGTTGGGTATTCCAAATTTTACGAAATAAAAATGGTAGGATTGCAATTACTGTGACAACAGCAATTACTCCTCCTAAACTTAACTTTAATAAGTAATCAGTAAAACTAATATTCACTGCATCCCCAACAATAAATGTAGCGGGGTCGCCAACTAAAGTCAGCAGTCCGGCACTATTAGCTACAAATACCATTAAAATTAATAAGGGTACGAAATTTATTCCAATTTCTTTTGCCATTGGTGGAATTAAAGGTGCTAACAACATGACTGTTGTGGCATTCGGTAAAACAGCACAAATGGGTGTGACAATAGCCACTATACCGAGTAATAGACGTTTGCCTTGTCCTTTGGCAAGGAGCACTATTTGGGTAGCTAAATATTCAAATATTTTGGTAGGCTCAAAAGCTCGTACTAACACCATCACTCCAAAGAATAAACCAAGTGTTCCATGACTATTGCCGATGTAACTAACAGCTTGTTCTAAGGTCATGACGTTGGTAAAAACTAATAACAATGCTCCTAATAATGCAGCGATGGTGAGATGTACCCATTCTGTCATCACTAAAATGATGACGCCAATAAATGTAACCACACTGAGGATGGCTTGCCAGTTTTCCACACCTGAACTCCCGCAGTTTAATTGATTGGGTATTAGCGAAAAAAGCCACCTAAATCTAGGTGACTTATCTAAGATTACAATTTGATATAGTTATTGAAATTCTGAATAGCGATTATTCATCAATACAGGTAGGAATGCCTAAAACGGCACAGGGAAAATCAGAATCTAGTGCTTCAATCATAGGATGGTTGACAGAGTTACAACCAACAAACAAGATATCGGCTGTTTCTAATTCCACAACTTTTTTAAGTTCTGTGGAAATGGAACCAAACCGCAAATGAGATTTGAAACAACCTTGCCATTCTTCAGCTAAACTTCGTGCTTGCCAAAGAATTCTATCCGCTTCTTGCAAGGGAGTGATGGCTGTCTGCAATTTTGGTTGAGTTAAGACAAGTGTGGGGGATTTTGATATTTCACTAATCTGACATTCTAATGAAGGCTGCTGTATGGGGAAATTCAAAATGTTTGGATAGTGGCTACTTTCATTGTCTTCTAGGACATAAACAGCTTGGACTGTAACTTCTGTATTGGTAGCTAGACGTGTTTGATGGGCAATCCAAAAGGCAAGATCCAATGCCGTATGACTATTCGGAGAAGCATCATAGGCAACAATTAAGTTAACGGAATTTGCTGCCGAAGATTGTTGAGAAAATGGATTTTTGGGTTCTGGCAACAATACCATTTGTTCAATTAAGTCATCTCGACCTATGGCACTTTGCAGACGTGCTAACATTGGCTTAATTTTCACAGCTTTACTTCTCCAAATTAAATAAACTAGCAATGAGAAGCAGGGCGACCAATTTTGGATTTTGTCATTTGTTCTTTGTCCTTTGTCCTTTGCAAATCATCAAGGACTAATGACTAATGACTAATGACTAAAGTTTACAATCGGTAGAGGAAACCCCAATAAAAACTGTATTACAGCCAAAATCTTGGGGGTTCCTTCCATTGCCTACGGAGTTAGCTGACGGGCTAAGACTGGAAGGTGTCTCTCTCTTGGTAGTACTGAGTGTTGAGTGCTGATTGCCGAGTTAATATTCATAATTCTTAACTCTTAACTCCTAACTCTTGACTCTTAACTCCTCAGTTTGTATGAGATTAGCCCCATGATATGGTTCCTCCGCTCCAAATTCAGCTTTCATGAATTTGAATTAAGCTACCCACTAAAAGAATGATAATCTACTTTACTCGTGTTGCGTGAAATATCGATCTAGGAAATTGAGGGCATGGTTACGCAGTTCAAAGTATTCTTTTGAGTTACGCATGGCAGCGCGATCGCGTGGATGTTCAAAAGGAACTTCTAATATCTCACCGATATTAGCTGCTGGGCCGTTGGTCATTAATACGATGCGATCGGACATATAAATTGCTTCGTCTACATCGTGGGTAATCATCATCACTGCTTGCCGATGACTTTCCCAAATATCCAGTACTTGCCGCTGCAATTTACCACGAGTGAGTGCATCTAGCGCCCCAAAAGGTTCATCCATTAATAACATTTTAGGACGAATTGCTAAAGCTCTGGCAATACCTACGCGTTGTTTCATACCTCCAGAAAGTTCGTCAGGATACTTATCAGCCGCCGCCGTTAAGTTTACCATTGACAAGTGTTCGTTTACAATGCTAATTTTTTCAGATTTATTAGCATTTTTTAACACTTCATCCACAGCTAAACGGATGTTTTCTCGCACTGTTAACCAAGGTAACAATGCGTAATTTTGAAACACCATCATCCGTTCTGCTCCTGGCTTACGGATTTCTTTTCCATCTAAGCTTACTGAGCCAGAAGTCGCTTTTTCTAAACCACCAATGATCTTCAGTAGCGTCGATTTTCCACAACCAGAGTGACCAATTACAGAAACATATTCATCTTCACCAATTGTTAAATTAACTCCATCTAAAACGACAAAATTATCTTTATCTTGTGTCGGATAAGACTTGACTAAATTTTCAATTTCTAAAAATCCAGGACGGGACATAACTTGTGTTTGGGTATCAATAGGTAATGAGGTATATTCCATCATCAAATGCTCCAGCAATAATTTAGTCACGGTCAATATTTGAACTGAGTATTTAAGACATGAAAAAACGAGTCGGAGCATTCGCCCTGATAGCAAAACTATTCAGATAGCCCACTGGATCGCTGGGATCAAAGCTTTTCTTATCTATAAATACTTCTGGCGGTTCTACTTTGTAATCATCCTTAGGACACTCAATGCCCATTTCGTTTGCTATCTCGCGATACAAATCCGCTCTCCAACCTTTTTCGGCTAGTTTGTCAGCATTCTTAGGGAATTCTTTAATTTGCCCCCACCTTGCTGCTTGAGTCATCAACCAAATACTTCTAGATCTCCATAAAAATGTCGAATGTTCTCCTGGCTGTTGGGGAATGTTATCTGGAATATCAAAGAAAATTGTGGTGTCAGCAGCTTGAATAGTGCGGTCTTTGCCATCAAAGCCGCCATAGTTGTAGTTACCAACAATTGCCGGGGCAGTAAACTTGGCGATTGGAGCCTTTTTATTTTTCGGTCTTGCACCTGTAAATGAACGGTCTGTCAGCAGTTCGGCAACTTCTTGGCGATTTTCCGGTTTGCTGCAATACTGGCAAGCTTCAATCATCGCTTTGACGAGGGAACGATAGGTTTTAGGATAGTTGTCGATGAAAGATTCCATTACCCCTAAAAGTCGGTCTGGGTGTCCCAGCCAGACTTCTTTGCCTTGGGCGAAGGTAAAGCCGATGTTTTCGTTTCCTGTAATTGCTCTTGTGTTCCAAGGTTCTGCAACCATGTAAGCTTGCATAGCACCAATTCGCACGTTTGTCACCATCTGCGGCGGCGGAACGATGATAACGCGGAATTCCTTGAAAGGATCGACACCAGCGGCGGCGGATATGTAACGGATAAAGTATTCGTAAATGGAGGAACTGAGAACAACTGCCCAAACTTTATTTTCTGCTGGCTGGCTATCGAAGTAGCCTCGAAAGTCTTTGCCGAAGGCTTCTAGGGCACCATCGCCGTATTTTTGTTGATACTCGTACCAGGGACGCAGGCCATAATCCCACATGGCTTTGTTCATGGTCATGGCGTTACCGTGGCGGTGGATGGTCATGGCCGCACACAATGGGGCGTGGCGTGCGCCTTCGGCACCAATTCTGGCGTTGGTAACGGCGCCGGATACTACGGGTGAAGCATCCAAGCGACCAAAAATTACGCCGTCGCGGGAGGTGGCCCAACTGGCTTCGCGGTTGAGGGTGACGTTTAAACCATATTTGTGGAAGAAGCCTTTTTTCCAGGCGATCGCAAATGGCGCACAATCATTAACGGGAACGTATCCAACCGTCAGATCGGGTTTTTCTAAATCGCTGGATTTAACTACTGGTTGCACGGCTAAGGCTTCTTCTGTTAATCCTTTAGCGGATCTATCTCCAGAAACTGCACATGAGGATAGTGCTATTGTGGTTGTGGTTGCTCCTATTCCTTTAATAAAGTCTCGTCGAGTGTAGTTGCGATCGACCATTTTTGTGGCTCCGTTGATAGCTCAATTTTGGATTTTGAATTGTTGAATCCAAAATCTTAAATTTGGTGGTTAATTGCTCGCGCAGAGAGAACTTTGAGCGGCGGCTTCCGCCGTTGGCGTACCCCGCCGCAGGCATCAAAACTTCTCCTAAGGGAGACGCTTCGCGAACGGTGGGCGCAAAGACGCAGAGTTATGGAGGGTTTGTAATGCGAATTTCTAGTTCTGAATTCTGTTGTAATTAATTGGCAGATGTGGGACGGCGAGTTACTATTTCTTGAATTTTACCGACGATGTAATCAAGAATTAAGCCGGTGACGCCAATTACTAATACGGCTAGAAAAACTGAACTTAGGTTTAAGCGACTCCATTCGTCCCAGACGAAAAAGCCGATGCCAATACCACCTGTGAGCATTTCTACGGCGACGATTACCAGCCAAGCTATGCCTAAACTAATTCGCAAACCTGTAAAAATATAGGGCAAACTTGCAGGCCAAATGATTTTTACGATCTGCCGCCAACGTGGCATTTCTAATACTTGTGCCACGTTTAAATAATCTTTGGGAACGCTAGAAACTCCTAAGGCTGTATTAATAATTGTCGGCCATAAGGAAGTGATAAAGATAACAAAAATAGCTGAAGGATCTGCCAGGTTAAAAATAGCTAAAGCAATAGGCAACCAAGCTAAAGGCGATACGGGTTTAAAAATTTGAATGATGGGATTGAGGGCTAGCATTGCTTGTCTCGACATACCAATGAGAAACCCTAAAGGTATGGCTACTACCGCACCTAACAAAAAGCCTAGTAATACTCTTCGCAGACTTGCTATCAACAACCAACCAATTCCTAAGTTACCGGGGCCTCGTTGGTAGAAGGGATTTAAGATGTAGTCTAGATTCGCTGATAGTGCTTCTGGTGGAGTGGGCATTAATTCGTGGTTGGCAAGTGCAACAATCCACCACAACACGATTATTCCCAAAAAACCCAAAACAGGTAGAAAGAAGACATCTTTACTGATGACGGGTTTTGTCTTTTTCCAGGCGGCTTGTCCAGCGATCGCGGCGATCGCTGCTAAATTTAGTTGAAAGATCATTATGAAACCTCAACAGGGTTAAGTGCAGGTACAAAAAATCGAGCAGTACCAGCCTCGGACACTGATGAGATCGGAACATTATAAAAATGCTGTCTCTTCAGTCTCCTCTCAATGCCTACGAAGTTAGCTGACGGGCTAGGGCTGAGAGATGCCCTTCTGAAGAAAGTTGTTAGTTGGGAGTGAGGAGTCAGAAGTGAGGAGTGAGGAGTGAGGAGTTAATTAAAAACTCATAACTCATAACTCATAACTCATAACTCATAACTCATAACTCATAACTCATAACTCATAACTTTCTCCAAGATACGCCCCACAATTTGGTTCCTCCGCTCCAGCGTTACGCACTTTAGATGCGCTGGATTAGGCTGACTTACTCTAAAAGGTACGAAATTACGCACAATATAACTTCGATGTGAAGAGTATAACATTAACGCTCAGTAAAAATCATCTCTCTTTTAAAAGAATTTGTTATTTTGAATACTCAATTTAATTTTTTAGCCTTGTTTTTACGCAGTTAATAACTATTATCTTTTTCGACTGATTTATTTAATTTAGGAACAAAGCCATTGCACAGTAACGGTTACAGTAGCAATATACTGAAAAATCAACATTGTAAGATACTAATTTTTTATTCATAACTATTATGTATGTTATACATTATATTTTCATATACTGGCGTTTTTCGAGCGATACTTAAAGTTTTTGCTAACTTACGCAACGATAGATAAAATCTATTACTTTTGATAGGTGAATTTTGAAACTTTTTTTGGTAAAAAGTCGCTCTAGTAGATAAACTATTTGCATATGGAAATTAACTCATCTCTCTGTTAGCTGAATTTAACATAATGGATTTTAGTCAATTCCTGGCTGAAAAAACTGGTACCATCCTAGATAAGTGGGTGAAAGCAGTTCGCAAAGATCGACGGATTGAGAGTGCTGATGATTTATCTTATACAGCTATCAAAAATCATATTCCGAATGTTTTGAAAGCAATGGTAACGGTACTTTCAAAATCTGAGGAAAATGATATTCAGTCGATAATTGTTGCCAGTTTTGAGCATGGGGCGATTCGAGCCGAACAAGGTTTTGATGCAACAGAAATTGCCAGAGAATATCATCTATTAAGAACAGTAATATTCGACACTATTCAAGCAGATTTATTGCAAGGAACGCCCGCAGAGATAATTCGTTCTATGCGTTTAATTGACACTATTGTAGATGAAGCGATCGCTCGGTGTTTCAAGAGTTATCTTGAAGAACGCTTGCGAGAGTTGAGGCAGTTACAAACATCATTAACGCTGCACAATCAGGAATTGACACGATTAATTAGCGCCAATCAAGAGTATATTTCCCAACTAGCCCACGAATTAAAACATCCCTTAACTTCAATTATTGGTTACTCGGATTTATTTTTACGCCAACAACGAAAAAAGTCCAAGATAAAAGACAATTATACCAATTTAGAACACATCGAACGAGTGCTACGCAATGGCAGACAATTACTCCACTTAATTAATGATGTGCTGGAACTTTCGCGGTATGATGCCGGACAAATAAAACTCCAACTCGCACCCACCAATGTGCCGGAACTCATTAATAATGTCTATGAAATGTTGGAACCTTTAGCTGCGGATAAAAAATTACAAATCGTAGTAGATTGCGAACGCGCTCCTCAAGAATTAATTACAGACTCATTTCAATTGCAACAGATTCTTACAAATCTTCTTAGTAATGCAATTCGTTATACAGAGTCTGGGACTATTATTGTAATGTGTCAAGTGTTGGAAAAAGACAGATGGGCGATCGCAGTTTCTGACACTGGAATTGGCATTGCACCGGAAGACCAAGGCCAGATATTTGAACCCTATTTTCGCGTCAGTGCTGGCGATCGTCCTTACCTTCCTGATAGTACAGGATTAGGATTGGCAATAGTTTGGCGGTTAGTAAAACTATTACAAGGTGAAATTAACTTAGTTTCTGAAGTGGGGGTTGGTTCAACTTTCACCGTAATTTTGCCATTGGAATTAGAAGTAGAAAAAAGTTAATTTGACACCAAAATCTCCCAATCTCTCTCTGCGCCTCTGCGCCTCTGCGTGAAAAAATAACTCTACAATAAACCTTGCTTTTTCAACTTAGCTAACGCATCTTCAGCAGCAGCTTTTTCAGCATCTTTTTTATTACGTCCCTTACCTTCACCGTAAATCTTTTCACCTACATATACTTTGGCTACGAATTCTGGTGCATGAGATAAACCTCCAGTTTGGACTGTGACATATTTAGGAGGAGTTTGGGTAACATTGCGTTGTACCCATTCTTGAAAGCGATTTTTTGAGTCTACATTAGAGCGAGAAACAACAATTTGTTCGGGTACAGAATCAAATAGTGGTTCTATAATTGCGCGAACTGCTTCAATATCTGAATTATTGTCTAGATAATAAGCAGCGAGAACAGCTTCAAATGTGCTGCTAAGTAAATTTGGATTATAGTATCCTCCGTCTTGAATAGCACCTTTTCCTAGCCGCATTTTAAAGTTTAAATCTACTTCTTCAGCGAATTTTGCCAATTGCTTTTCATCTACCAATGCAGAACGTCGCCGCGTTAATTCATCTTCTCCCTTTTCTGGGTGACGGCGATAGAGATATTCACCACTTAAAAAATTCAGCAAAGCATCACCGAGAAATTCAAGACGTTCGTTATGTTCCCCTTCTCCTGGGTTTTCATGAACATAAGAACGGTGAGTCAGCGCACGGCGTAAAAGTTTTTCATCACGAAATGTTAGAAGTTTGTGCATTTTTACGTTTTATATTGTTGCAAAAAGAGATTAGTAGAAACTTGTAAAAGTATGACTGTCTTCAGACATCAAAAAACCGCAACTAGCGGTTTTAGTAAAACCCAGTTTTTTTAATTAACTGAGTTTTTAAAAGCTATTTTAGGCAGCGAGTTTGTCTAACTCAATTAAAAACAATTCCTGGTCTTGCCTGTGAACTTTACCATCTTTTACAGCAGCCTCAACAAACTGGCTGAAGCTTTTAAATTTCTTGCCATCAGGTTTTTGTATTGAAGAAAATCCTTGATAATTAGCACAGTTTTGACGCATGAATTTGTCAATGCGACCAAACACGGTAGGCTTACCTTGGCTTAAGGTAGTGTTAATAGCTTTAATTAGATAATCTATAGCCTCATTGTAATTAATCTGAGACACAATATCTGTGTTTCGAGTTTTAGCCTGATGGTTATTAGCAACTATTTGAGGTAATTCATCTACAAAGTAGAAATTCTCATTACCAACTAGGTTAATCAATTTTGAATTTTCACTACCTCGTTGGGCAAAGACAATAACTTTTTTACCCATAGCTTTGAGAATAGCAATTAATACAGCAAAGTCCTTGTCTCCTGAGAATAGGATAATCTTATTTAGAGAAGGATTAAAAGCAACAGCCTTATAACAGTCATCTTTAAGTCGTTTATCTGCACTATTCTTTGAGGAGTCGGGAACATTAACACATCTAAAACCAAGTTCTTTTAGCTTATTTTTTGAAACAACTTGGTCTTTATGCTGTGAACTGTAATAAATATTTTTGCAAAATACAGTTCCCTGAGATTCTGCAAATTGCAGTGCTAAACTAGCGAATTTTGTGATTAACGAAACGTTCTGAAGATCGCAAAAGATAGCAATAGAATTTTTTTGTTTGCTTGTTTGTCTGTTGGAAGATTGATTTGCGTATGTCATTGTAATGTATCCAGTATTTTTTGTTGAACTGGACAGCTTCAATAAATCACACATCTAGCAGTAGCAGGACTTCATACAAGGAATTTGTACTCAAAAAGTACTTCGCTGCAATAAAGCTTTCTACTGTCGCTTGAGTTTGGTTTAAGTCTCAGCAGCAAGAATTCCTGGCTTCCTACCAAGTTTCGCGTCATCCTTTCCTCTGAACATTTGTCCGAACATCTTGTCTTTCCATTGAAAGTCTAATCAATTACTAGACTAAACTTTCAGCTAAATGCTCAGCCGAAGGGATGACACGAAGCTCGGCAGGAAACTAGGAATTGTTGCTGCTGAGACAACTACCAAAAACCTGCGCTTTAGAGTGCGGTTATTTATGTTGTCTTGAATACACATTCGCATACTTAATCTCAAACTGTCAATATGGTGATTTATGAAGATTTGCAAAAGCGATCGCCTGATATAATCCTACTTAAACTGGGTTCGATATTAAGAAAGGGGCAGGTAATAAGATGAAAATCACATCAAATCTACTAACCTCCCCCAAGCGAGGTAGCTATAACCAACAATTGCTTTTGATGTGGCAATTTTGTTAGAACCAAGATAACAAAGGTATTAATTATATAAAGTGAGAAAATATGTACATCCAAATTAAGCCAGAATTAGAGCAATTTATTCAGGCGCAGCTTGCAAGTGGTAGATTTGCTAGTGCAGATGATGTAATAAATGAAGCCTTTAAACTGCTACAAGAAAGAGAACAGCGAATTGAAGAATTACGGCAAAAAATTGCTGTAGGAACTGAACAAATCGCTAAAGGGCAAATAACTGATGGTGAAGTTGTATTTGCCAGATTCAAAGAAAAAATTCGTCGAATTGCTGAGGAGTCTTCTGAATGAGCAATTATTCACTTAAGGAAAATATTTCAAATATCCGACTTTTCAAAGAAGTCGGATATTTCTCACTTGATATAAATTAACGTATTCTTATGCTAAAGCGATCGCTTTTTTACCCTCATCATTTTTTTGGCCATGATATTGTGTTTTATGCTCCCCACATTCCTGGATTAATTTAGCAACTAAACCTGTCCATCCTGTTTGGTGGCTAGCTCCAATTCCGGCGCCATTATCACCATGAAAATACTCATAGAATAAAATCAAATCCTGCCAATGGGGGTCATTTTGAAACTTTTGCGTTGCACCATAAACAGGACGTTTACCAGATGAATCTTTTAAGAAAATTCTCGTTAACCTTTGAGATAATTCTGATGCAATTTCGCCAAGTGTCATCATCTTACCAGAACCTGTAGGACATTCCAATTTAAAATCATCTCCTAAATAAGAATGAAACTTTTGTAGAGATTCTATTAGTAAAAAATTCACCGGAAACCAAATAGGGCCGCGCCAGTTAGAATTCCCACCAAATAAACCACTACTAGATTCGGCAGGTTCATAATCTACACGAAATTGACAACCGTTAACATCAAAAATATAGGGATGTTCAGCGTGAAATCTGGAAAGTGCGCGAATACCGTAGGGACTAAAAAACTCGCTTTCATCGAGCATTTTTTGGAGAATACTTCTGAGTTTATCTCTAGAAACGATCGCCAGCAATCTCCTAGCACCAATTCCCTTTGTTTCCATGCAAGCTACATTTTGTCGCAAGTCAGGACGGTTGCGGATAAACCATTCCAAACGCTTTTTAAAACCCGGAAGCATTTTTAAGGTTTCTGGTTCAATTGTTTCAATGGCAAACAGAGGAATTAATCCTACTATTGACCGGACTTTTAAGGTAATTTGCTGCTCATTTAAATGCAGTACATCGTAGTAAAAACCGTCTGATTCGTTCCATAAACTTGCTTCCATTTCGCCAATTTTATTCATTGCATCAGCGATGTATAGAAAATGTTCAAAAAACTTGGTGGCGATGTCTTCATAAACAGGATTAGCCTTAGCTAATTCTAACGCGATCGCCAACATATTTAAACAATACATTCCCATCCAACTTGTACCATCAGATTGGTCTATATGTCCACCTGTGGGAAGTTCTGCACTACGGTCAAATACGCCAATATTATCTAATCCTAAAAATCCACCTTGAAAAACATTGTTACCTTTGGCGTCTTTCCGATTCACCCACCAGGTAAAATTGAGCATCAGCTTTTGAAAAACTCGTTCTAAAAACTGTCGGTCTGTTCGTCCATAAATTTTTTGTTCAATCTGATAAATCCGTAAAGTTGCCCAAGCATGAACGGGTGGATTAACATCACTAAATTTCCACTCATAAGCAGGAATTTGTCCATTAGGATGCATATACCATTCCCGCGTTAAAACATCCAATTGATATTTAGCAAATTCTGGGTCAATCATTGCCAAAGGAATGGTATGAAATGCTAAATCCCAAGCAGCATACCAAGGATATTCCCACTTATCAGGCATCGAAAGAATATCTTCATTATATAGATGAAACCATTCTTGATTTCTGCCATTTTGGCGTTCTGGTGGTGGCGGTGGTGCGTTGCGATCGCCTTTTAACCAATCCTCTACAATATAATGATAAAATTGCTTGCTCCACAACATCCCGGCAAATGCTTGTCGCTGCACATTCCGCATATCTTCACTCAGAGAATGTGGTGCAATTCGTTGATAAAATTCGTCTGCTTCGTGTTGTCGCTTCCCAAATATGACATCAAAATCTTTGCCTAATGGCTCAACTAAATTTTGTGTATCGCTGAGCCGTAATTTCACAATTTTAGTTTCGCCTGCATCAATTTTTAATATATAATTAACAGATGCTTTAGTACCTATTTTATCTGGATTTACAGCTTCTTTTAATCATTCTACAATATAATCATTAATACCATCTTTTACATAAGCAGATGCATTGCTATAACCAAACAACTTTTGATAATTTGTTTCATTTTCTGTAAATAAAATCTCGGTTGCTTCTTGACAATATAGCCACCTCATTCCTAAAGTTGGATGAGACGCCTCAATGGTATTGCAACTATCACTTAAATTAACTTCTTTTAAAATAGGTTTGCTATCATCCCCATTCCAAGACCAAGTATTGCGAAACCAAAGAGTAGGTAAAAGATGTAGTGTCTTTGCTTCTACTCCTCGATTAACTACTTTAATTTGGATGAGAATATCTTCTGCGGAATGTTTGGCATATTCTACAAAAATATCAAAGTAGCGGTCATCATCAAATACACCTGTATCTAGTAATTCAAATTCTAGTTCTTGGCGGCTGCGGTGTTGATTTTCTGCGACTAATTGCGAGTAGGGAAATGCTGTTTGTGGATATTTATACAGCATTTTCATATAGGAATGGGTGGGAGTGTTATCTAAATAAAAGTAATATTCCTTGACATCTTCGCCATGATTCCCTTCACTGCCAGTGAGACCAAAAATTCTTTCTTTAAGAATAGAATCTTCACCATTCCAAAGTGCGATCGCAAAACAAAGTCGTTGATGATTATCCGAAATCCCAGCAATTCCATCTTCCCCCCAACGATAAGCACGAGAACGGGCTTGCTCATGGGTAAAATAATCCCAAGCAGTACCATTGTGACTATAATCTTCGCGCACTGTCCCCCATTGGCGATCGCTCAAATATGGTCCCCATCTCCGCCAATGAACTATCCGATCCAAAGCTTGTGCTAATCTAATTTCTTCCTGAGTTGTCATAATACCATCCCGTGCATATCTGCACTTTAATTAATTTACTATGTGGAGTATCACCTTTTTACCGGAAACAGGGCTGAAGTTTTGATTAAAAGTTGCTAGTAAAATTTCTAAATAAATGTATGATACACTCAGTAAAAAAATATATTAATTTTTATAAATTTATGCGTATATATAAAAATAAATTAAGCAGGACATTACTACTTACACATAAACGTTAACAACTTTTAAGTCTAAAAAGATTTGATTTAAAAATTGCAAAATTTTTTCATGCAAATTTATAACCGCCTTTGGCACTTAGTCAAAAATTCCAAATTTTCAAACTTCAACAACAGCCAAACCAGTAACTTACGTATTTATACAAACAATCAAGGATTTGCATAAGAGTTGTATCGGTGTAAGGTGTAGGAACGTAAAGGAAAAATTAACAACTAGATAATAATACTTACAAAACTAACCTCCCCTCTGCTCCCCTTCCCCTCACAGCAATTTTAAAAAAGAATGCGATAGATACCCCAAAACCCTTATTCTGTCTAGTTTTCTTAATTTTGAATACTTCGACAAGCTCAGTACAAGTTTTGAATTTTGAATTGATATCACCTCCCCACTCCCCCTTGATGTTCGCACCTAAAACCTCGACTTTGCCAAGCTTGTATATCCACATCAGCAAGCCTGGTAACATTCGAGCATTGTGGTTGAATAATTTGACTTAAAATTGCCCAAAATAAGCTGCGGGTTAAATCTAGCCCAGTTTTGAGCCAAGATTCCTGATTACCAGGAACACCTGACTCTTGAACGATTTCTGGCTCTACCCAAATCCCATGAGCGCCCAAGAGAATCTGCGCCATCCATTTAGCCCTTGGTAAATGGGTTGGGGATGTAATCAGTTTTACCTTATGTACCCCCCACTTTCGCAGTAAAGGAATACTATAATAAAAATTTTCAAAGGTAGAATTTGCACACTTTTCTAACCAAACGTTTTCTAAGCTTGCAAATTCTCGCTGAAAAATTAACCATATACAAGGATCTGGGGAACCATGAGAAATTAAAATCGGGATTTGCGGATATTGTTTAGCTTGTTGGACAACATAAGTTTCTCGACGAATACTGCCACCAAGGACAAAAAAGGTGTCTACTGGCTGCGAAGAAGCATAAACTAAGGTTATAGTAGTAAAAATCAACCAAGCACCCAAAACAAAGTAGACTCCAACAGTTAGTTTTTGTAACAATTGCCACAAATTAAGCAAACTCTTTTTAATGTAAATTAATGATTTGATAATAGATTTGTGTTTCATGAGTGAGATCGAAAAAGTCGATTTGATGACTATACCAACACACCGCAATTGAGCGATCGAAGTGCTATCTTATAAAAGTAATCTAAACTACAAACATGACGGCGGCTAAAGTGTCACACCGTCAGTATAGCCTTCCGGAGAAGGCAAACAAACTCAGAAATCGTTATTGATAACTAATGCAGTATTTTTGGCATAATTACAATGTCAAAGAATCTAGAAAGCATAGCTGAGTTTGGAGTATAAAAACTTAAAAATTTTCAGAAAGCCTGATTGCTAAACTGTCAACAACACAATTATTCCAGCTAATATACATGAACCAATCTGCGAAAAGTCACTCGCCGCTCCAAGTAGCCTTGATTGGTGGAGCGATCGCTACGACTGCTACCATGTCTGTGTTCGGTTCTGCTTGGACTCGCGGTGTACGCGCAGCCCTAAGTTTACAGGACAGCCCGAAAGCGATAGTTGACCAAGTTTGGCAACTGGTAAATCATGAATATGTTGATGGCAAATTTAATCAACAAGATTGGAAAGCAACTAGACAAAGCTTGTTGAGTAAAGACTATTCGTCTCGTGAAGAAGCTTATGCTGCCATCCGCGAAGCTTTACAAACCTTGGGAGATCCTTACACTCGGTTCATGGACCCCAAACAGTTTGAAGCTCTAACTAGCCAAACCTCCGGCGAAGTCTCTGGTATCGGCATTCGCATGGAAGTTAACGAAAAAACTCAGCGTCTGACTGTTGTCGAAGCCATAGATAATTCTCCAGCCCTGAAAGCTGGGATCAAAGCAGGCGACGAGATTTTAGCCATTGACGGTAAAGCCACTCTCAAAATGAAAGTGGATGACGCCTCCAAACTAATTCGCGGCAAAGCCGGCACTCCCATCAGCCTACGGCTCAGACGTGCGGGGCAAAATGCCTTTGAACTAAAGCTAACCAGAGCAAATATAGAAGTGCCAACGGTACGTTACACCCTCAGACAAGAAGGAAATCGCCGCATTGGCTATATCCGTTTGCGGGAATTTAGCGCCCACGCCGCAGACCAAATGCAAAGAGCCATCCGCGATTTAAACAATCAGAAAGTTGACTCTTATGTGTTGGATTTGCGCGGAAATCCCGGCGGTTTGTTACAAGCCAGCATTGAAATTGCTCGGATGTGGTACGATAACGGCGGCATTGTCAAGACTGTAGACCGTGTGGGAGGCACTGAGGAAACTAAAGCCAATCGCACTGCCTTAACAAATCGTCCCTTGGCAGTATTGGTAGATGGTAATTCGGCCAGTGCTAGCGAAATCCTCACAGGCGCACTCAAGGATAACAAGCGAGCTGTAGTCGTTGGCGGTCAAACCTTTGGTAAAGCCTTAGTGCAATCAGTCCACGAACTGGCAGATGGTTCCGGCTTAGCAGTCACCATTGCTCACTACTACACACCTTTGGGAACCGACATCAACCATAAAGGAATTACGCCAGATATCAAGCTAGATTTGACAGAGGCACAAGAGCGTCAGTTGGCTTCTAATCCAGATTTAATCGGAACTAAGAGCGATCCCCAATATGCCAGAGCGATCGCAATTTTATCAGGTAGCAACTTCGCCCAACCACCACGCAATCAACCTAATCAACCCATGAGCATCCGCGCTGGGGATTTGAAATTTTAGAAATTAGAATTCAGAATTCAGAATTCAGCAATGCTTGAGAGTATTAATGAATGAATAAAAGCGTTTAATTCTAACGTCTTGGCAAAGATTCTTTGGCTTTGCTGCTAAATTATAACTCCTGAATTCTGACTCCTGAATTCTGACTCCTGGATTCTGAGTTCTGATTTAGATTGGGAATACTAATTAGTAGTTCCATTTCCAAAATTTCTAATTTATGAATTATCAGCCAGTTGATGCAACCACCGCCACCAGCTTTTTGCCGATGGTATCGGTGGTTGTTCCTATTTATAACGGCGAGGCAGATTTACCAGATTTGCTCAATTGTCTATTATCTCAAACTTACCCAAAAGACCGAGTAGAGTACTTATTGGTAGACAATAACAGTAGCGATCGCACTTTTACCTTTCTCAAAACAGCTGCCGAAAATTGCCCGATTACAATTCGCCCGCTGAGTGAAAATCAAATTCAAAGCTCCTACGCTGCTCGTAACACTGGAATTCGTGCGGCTATTGGCGAAATCATAGCTTTTACTGATGCAGATTGCCGTCCCCAACCACAATGGTTAGATGCATTAATTCAGCCTTTTGTCAACTTAGAAGTAGTAATTGTTGCCGGGGAAATTTTGGCACTACCAGGCAAAACTTTGTTAGAACAACACGCAGACCGTGAAGAAACCCTGTCACAAAAACATACCCTTGGTCATCGCTTTCGTCCATACGGACAAACAGCTAATTTAGCAATTCGCCGCATTGCTTTAGAAAAAGCAGGTTTATTTCGTCCCCATTTGACTACCGGCGGCGATGCAGACATTTGCTGGCGAATTTTGGGCGAAAACATCGGGCGTTTGGAATTTGCCCCCAATGCCATCGTTCAGCATCGCCACCGCACCACACTTTTAGAACTGCAAAGTCAATGGCGGCGTTATGGGCGCTCCAATCGCTATTTACACGAACTGCATGGTATAGATTTGATGCGAGATATTACACTTAGTGAGTGCGGCTATCGTTTGGGGCGTTGGTTATTCAAAGAAGTACCAAGAGATATTAGTAAAGCGATCGCTGGTAAAGCCACTTTGGTAGATTTATTAAATACTCCTATTGGTCTATTTACAGCCAGGGCGCGTGCAGCTGGACAAAGAGAAGCCAAACTACCAGAAAATGCCAAGCTCGTTGCTCGACTGTAACAATACTAAAAAGCTTGCTCGGATAGCTCTAATTATGTTGTAACCTATCGATAGTATTACCTCTTACCACTAAGCAAAGACTCTTGTCAGTACGAATGTAGCAACTGAAAATCCTACCTCACCAAACTTATTGATTTCATAAATGTATCTTAAGAGATATTTTAAAAAGAAGGTAAAGCAGATATAATGCTAAGAACATAATACTCGTTATCACCAAAGTTACATTGTGTTGTATTTATCAAGGAAGGCAGTAGGGAGCAAGGGTTTAAGACAAGAACACTAAATTAAAAATTTGGTGGCTCTCCTAAGGTGAAGGGTTTGAATCCCCTTGGAGAATTGAACCTCTTGCCTCCTGCCTCCTGCCTCCTTCAATTAACGCAGTCCTCAGCTCAAGGAAAGTCTAGAACGTCTTCATCCTTTGTAGCTAACCCTGATAGTTTTCCAATATCGAGCCGCATGAACGCAGACGGCTTTAGCCAATATATAGAAAAATTGCGCTCACAAGTACAGGAACTACTGCAACGCAGTGCAAATAAATCCAAGTTGGAACAAGAAATAATAACAGAAGCTTTTGAGGAACTCCACACTACAGTGGAACAATTATTGACACTCTCCCAGGAGTTAGAGCTAACACGAGCAGCACTAGACAAAGAACGTCGGCGTTACCAAGATTTGTTTGAGTTTGCTCCAGGTGCTTACTTGGTAACTAATACCGCAGGGACAATCCAAGAAGCTAACCATGCAGCAGCAACTTTGCTTCATGTGCATCAAAAGTATCTAGTAGGCAAACCATTAATCCTCTTTATTACTCAACAAGACCGCCAGTTGTTTAGCTCTCAAATCAACAATTCGCAGCAGCTACTCAACTGGGAAATTAATCTACAGCCAGTAGGGGGAAAACCTTTTCCTGCTAGTGTCAAATTATCTGCTGTGTACGACGAAAACGGAGATCGAATTGGCTGGCGTTGGCTGCTGTGTAACATCACTGAACGCAAACAAGCTCAAGAAATGTTGCGCCAAGCTTATGATGAGTTAGAAATACGCGTAGCGGAACGGACAGCAGAACTGATAAAAGCAAATCAGAAATTACTGACTGAAATTACAGAGCGTAAACGAGCCGAGTCGCAGCTGCTACACCTTGCCTTTCATGATGCATTGACGGGTCTGCCAAATCGTGCTTCATTTATTAACCGTTTAAGACATGCGATTAATTATTCTAAAAGGCATTCAGATTATTTATTTGCTGTATTGTTTATCGATCTGGATCGATTTAAAGTAATCAATGACAGCCTTGGACACCACAAAGGAGACCAATTGCTACTTGCCATTGCAAGTAGGTTAGAACTATGTGTACGCTCCATAGATACAGCAGCACGGCTAGGGGGAGACGAGTTTACAATCTTGCTGGAGGGAATTCAAGATGTGTCAGACGCCATCAAAGTCGCTGAGCGCATTGAACAGGAACTAAAGTTACCCTTTGAGCTTGAGGGACAAGAAATCTTTACAACAGCAAGTATTGGCATTGCCTTGAGTTCAACAGTAAATTATGAACGACCAGAAGACGTCTTGAGAGATGCTGATACGGCAATGTATCGAGCTAAGATCCTGGGTAGAGCGCGTTATGAATTATTCAACTCAAATATGTATGCTAATGCTCTGGCGAAATTGCAGTTAGAAACCGATTTACGCCGAGCAATTGAGCACAGTGAGTTACGGGTTTATTATCAACCTATTGTTTCCCTGACCAGTGGCTGTATTTTAGGTTTTGAAGCTTTGTTGCGCTGGGAGCATCCAGAGCGTGGTTTGCTCAGTCCAGCTGATTTTATTCCCATAGCCGAAGAAACTGGACTAATTTTCTCTATTGGTAAATGGGTGTTAAATGAGGCCTGTGGCCAAATGCAAGCTTGGCGAACGTCCTATCCTTCCAACTCGCTCAGTAAAATCAGTGTAAATCTTTCCTTGAAGCAATTTTACCAGCCGGATTTGATTGAGCAAATTGGGGAAATTTTACAATCCACTGGTCTGAATGCTGACAGTTTAGCGCTGGATATTACTGAGAGTGTAATTGTGGAAAATGGCGATCGCGTAATTGCTGCACTCTCACAACTTCGAGAAATAGGCGTTCAGTTATCAATTGATGACTTTGGTACAGGCTACTCTTCATTAGGTCGTCTTTATAACTTTCCCATTAGTCTGTTGAAGATAGACCGTTCTTTTATTAGTTCAATCAACACTAATAGTAGGGATTTAGAAATTGTTGAAATACTCGTGACATTGGCACACAAGCTAGGTATGGATGTGCTGGCCGAAGGAATAGAAACTAAAGAGCAACTAGTACTACTGAGAAAATTAAACTGTGAATATGGTCAGGGACATTTTTTCTCGGTTCCATTAAATAGTTCAGCAGCAGAGGTATTAATTCAGGCAAATCCTCAGTGGTAAAGATTGTGCAATTTCGTATTGATTCCCATCCATCTTTTCTCTTCTGTTGAAAGTTTATCTACTTGTTGTTTCAACCAAATTTCAAAATTCTCTTGCAACAATCTTTGGCACATAAAATTGTTTAAATCTGCCAAAATTATCCTTTCAGGACGTACAATTAACCATAATTCTCCAAAAAGTACAGGTGGTTGAATTACTCCTAGTTCGCTTGTGTAAAATAACTGAGCCAAATCGGGAGCAACAGTACCAAGTTCTACTGGGCCAACAATTCCACCTGTTTGAGCTTCCGGGCCAGAGGAATATTCACATGCAAGTTGAGCAAAAGTCTGTTCTCCTTCTTTAATCCGAAAATATAGCTCATTGGCAGTTCCTTGATTTTCAGTCCGAATCAAAGAGTAAATGATTTTATCTAATTGGCTTTTACGTTTGAGAAAGTATAATTCTAGTTGATGTCCCCATGTTGCTTGTTTAAACTTTTCAACTTTGAGCTTTCGCGTTGCTAAAAGTTCAAACTGTTCTTGGGTGAGACCATAACGTGAAATCCAAGCTTGCCTCCGATCTGAAGTGGTCAAATCCCAATACTGATAAAACTGTTCCACAGCATCATTGATTTCTTCTTTTGTGCAAGAGATTGGTGCAATAGCAGTATCGATAATGCTCTCGCATAAAAACTGCCCAATAATATTATAACTAGCCAGTAAAGGAATAATTTCAGAGGTTGTGAGTGTACGATTACCAATTTCCAAAACTTCATTCATAGATAAAAAATAATTTTTTGAGTTTAAGCGCCTATTTATAAAGTAAATATTCAGGTAGGGTGTGTTACGCCTGTGCAAGGATTTGAGAGTTTAAGAGAGTAAGAATCAGCCGCAGGGCACCGAGAAACATGGTGCGTTATAGCAACGCGTAACGCACCCTACTGGCGTGGCAAGACTAAAATGTTGCAATAGATTTTATTGTGGGATGGGTGTCATCACCCGTCCGGGCGGGCAGGATGCCCACCCTACAAGAGTTTACTAATGCACTATTTTAAGCTTGTAACGCCACTACAATTTAAGGTTTACTTTTCTGCTAACGCCAATCTAAAACCATATTTCTACTTAAGCAGAGGTGGTAGTGGATTGGTCAAAAGTTAAAGTGTAGTTACTAGAAGCACTACCAAACTGAAAGACTTGAGCGAAGTAGTTACCAGCATCATCTAAGAAAAGATTCTCACTTGAAGTACTACCTAGCGAAGAGGTAAGTACTAAATCGCTGGAGTCAATAATCCGGTTATTATTAACATCTGCAATGATTTTCAAATCGAGATCGGCGCTGAGTCCGCTGAGGTTAATATTCACACTCTTAAAGTATCCGATAGAGAAAGAGTAGATATCAGATGTGTTAGTGTTATTGACTGAACCAGAACGGGTGATGTCGCTGGTGATGTTACCAAGCTTTTCATCTACAGCTAGAAGGTTACTAGGATTTGCAGTAGACAGAGCTAAACTATAAGTAACATTGCCTGAACTACCTGGAGCATAACGCTCGACTACGGCATAATAAGTACCGGCAGAGCGATCGCCAAGATTAATCGAATCATCATTGTTACTGTTTAAAAGAGAATTTGTGATGAATGTATCGTTTACGTCGAAGATACCATTTCCATTGTCTCGATAAATTGTTAAGTCTGCGTCATCCCCAGAACTGATTCCAGTCAAAGCCAAATTTATGTCACGTGTAGAACCAATACTGAACTTAAACACATCCCTAGAGTCGGTTGGCTCTAGAGTGAAGTTATTGCGAGTGACAGCATTACCGACAGATGAAAGAGTACCAATAGTATAGTTAGCCATTTTTGCTTTTTTTAGAGGTTGATATTGGTTAGAGTGCAAGCAGGATCGGTTTTGCTTGAGCCAGAATTGAGTTCCAGTGCTATTTGCCAAAACCAATCCTTGAAATACTCTACTGTCTGGTCTCAACCCTGGCGGCCGGAAAAGGTCGGGAAAAAGTCGGGTCTTTTTGGTAGATTTACGTAAACTTTTCGGAAAAAATCAACTTTATGGTGGGAATATTGTAGTTAGCCTGTATTACTACGGAATCAATGACGGTTGATGAAGCGATCGCTCTAGTTGAACAGTTATTAGAACGGGGATGTTTAACAAGAGCGCAACAGCTTGTATTTCGCCACACCTGGGAAGGAAAAACTTACCTAGAAATGGCCAAAGAAGTCACATACGACCCCGGTCACATCAAAGATGTTGGCTCGCAACTATGGCGATCGCTTTCTCAAGCTTTGGGTGAAAAAGTTACCAAAAATAATCTCCACGGTGTCCTCAAGCGAACCGCACAGCAGCAAAATGGCGCGAAGATATCCCCGGCCTTCACACCTCACATCGATTGGGGAGAAGCGATCGACGTTTCCCAATTCTATGGACGTAGTACCGAGTTAGAAACTTTAAGCCAGTGGATTGTGGGCGATAGCACTCGCTTGATAACAATACTTGGGATGGGCGGTATGGGCAAAACCGCACTCTCGGTGAAGTTGGCACAAAAGTTGCAGGGAGAATTTCACTATGTCATCTGGCGATCGCTACGGCACGCACCTTTTTTCGATGACAAGCTAACAGAGTGCATCAAAATTCTTTCAAAGCAACAAGCGATCGCATTGCCTCCCGATCCTCACGAGCAAATCACCCGTTTAATCGAGTACCTGCGGAAATCTCGCTGCTTGCTGATTCTGGATAATTTTGACACGCTGCTGCAACATGGCAAGCAGACAGGCTGTTATCGCGAGGGATATGAATCCTACGGCGAACTTTTATGGCGGTTGGGAGAAACTCAACATCAAAGCTGTATTCTGCTCACCAGTCGGGAAAAGCCTACCCAAGTCGCTGCTTTAGAAGGTGATGGTTTGCCAGTTCGCACTCTTGCTTTATCAGGATTAGAAATCGCAGCTGGAGAAACAATTCTCTCCCTCAAAGGGCTATCCAATACAGACAGCAAAACCCGCCAACTGATTGAATGTTACCGAGGAAATCCGCTAGCTTTGAAAATTGCCGCAACTTCAATTCGGGATTTGTATCAAGGCAGCATTACCCGCTTTTTTACTGAAGGTACGACGGTTTTTAATGGTATTGGCAATCTGATAGAGCAGCAATTCCAACGACTCTCGGCGTTGGAACAACAAGTCATGTACTGGCTGGCAATTCACCGAGAAAGCATTTCTGTGGCAGAATTGCAAACCAATCTTGCAACACCACTATCTAAACCTAAGTTAATAGAAGTTCTAGAGTCTTTATCCTGGCGTAGCTTGATTGAAAATAACACTGGCGGATTCACACAGCAACCCGTTGTTATGGAATACGTGACAGACCGTTTAATCGAGCAAGTATGTCAGGAAATTGTCACGGAATCGCCGCGATATCTGTTGAGTCATGCCTTGATGAAAGCCCAAGCAAAGGACTATATTCGCGATAGTCAAATTCACCTAATTGTGCAGCCTCTCTTGAATCGACTGCAAGTAATCCTTGGCTCCACTCGTCAGCTTGAGCATAAACTCGGCAGACTAATTAATAAATTCCAAGATAAAAAACTCGACTCACAAGAGCACGAGGAGATGGGGAGGCAGGGGAAAAGGTTAAAGGTTAAAGGGAAAAGGAATAAATTTAATCTTTCCCCTTTTCCCCTTACCCCTTTCCCCATGCCCTGTTTGCCCAATGCCCAATGCCCAGATCCAGTAGGATATGGTGGCGGCAACGTGCTGAATCTGTTGGTTCAATTAGAAACCGATTTGACAGGGTATGATTTTTCTCATCTCAACATTCGTGATTGCGATTTGCACAGGCGCAGCCCAACACAAGCATCGCTGAATTTACATCAAGTCAACTTTACCCAAACAACATTTCGAGAGTGTGTTTTTGCTGCAACCTTTAGCGGTATTACTAGCGTTGTCTTTAGTCCAGATGGGTGTTGTGTTGCTACCAGTGATACCAATGGTGAAATTTATATTTGGGATGCTAACAGCGGAAAACAACTCTTTAGCTGTAAAGAACATAATAGTTGGGTGTGGAGTGTTGTCTTTAGCCCTGTGCATCCGGTGTTAGCGAGTTGCGGTCAAGACCATACCATCAAACTTTGGGACACTACCACAGGAAAATATCTGAAAACGCTATATGGACACACCAGCATCGTCATAGCCCTGGCTTTTAGTCCTGATGGACTTCTGGCCAGTGCTAGCGACGATCGCACAGTTAAACTTTGGGATCTGACAACAGCAGAATGCGTGCAAACTCTAGAACATACCAGTTGTGTGTGGAGTGTCGCGTTTCATCCTACAGGAAAAACCCTAGCAACGGCTGGTGAAGATAACGCAATCAAGTTGTGGAATCTAGAAACTGGATGCTGCGTACAAACCCTTAAGGGACATCAGCATTGGGTAAAAGCGATCGCTTTTAGTCCTGATGGACAAAGGTTAGTTAGTGGCAGTTTCGATGGAATGGTAAAACTTTGGGATCTGAGTACTGGGGTGTGGATGTGTGTAACAACTTTGCTAGGACATACAGGATTTGTCACATCAGTAACATTCAGCCCCAAAGACGATGTAGTGGCAAGTAGCAGCTACGATCAAACTGTGAAGATTTGGGATATCCATACCGGAAAATGCTTAGATACCCTAAAAAAGCATACAAACCGGATTTGGTCAATTGCTTTTCATCCCCAAGGACACTTAATCGCTAGCGGTGGGGATGACCATACAGCTAGAGTCTGGGAAGTTTCGACTGGACAGTGTATCAAAACCATACAAGGACACAGAAATGCGATTTATGCAATCGCCCACAGTCGGCAGCAAAACCTTCTTGCCAGCGCACATGAAGACCAGACAATCAAACTCTGGGATGTCAACCTCAATGCCCCGCAACAGTTAAAGGTTGGACTCCAGCCTTTTCGGGTACTACACGGACACAGCAATCGCGTCTTCTGTGTTGCCATTAGTCCCAACAGACAATTTCTCGCCAGTGGCAGCGCCGACCGTACTATTAAACTTTGGAGTCCCAATACAGGAAAATGTCTGAATACTTTGCACGGTCACGGGAGTTGGGTCTGGGCGATCGCTTTTCATCCAGACAGTAACTTACTTGCTAGTGCCAGCCACGACCATACAATCAAGATTTGGGATGTGAATTCTGGAGAATGTTGCCAAACATGGCTGGGACACCCTGGATCTGTGCTAGCGATCGCTTTTACCCCTGACGGCAAAACTCTCTTCAGTTGCGGCCATGAAAAGATAGTTAAACAGTGGGACGTTGAGACAGGAAGATGTCTAAATACTTGGGAGGCAGACTCAAACCGTATTTGGGCAGTTGCCGTCAGTCCAGATGGTCGATACATTGCCACTGGTGGTGACGACCAAACAATCAAACTCTGGGACATTCACACAGGAACTGAAGAGCGAATATTCCAGGGACATACCGGCCAAATTATCTGTATTCTCTTCACTGCCGATGGTAGCCGTATGATTAGCAGTAGTAGCGATCGCACCATCAAAATTTGGTATGTAGCTACTGGAGACTGCCTTACTACACTAGATAATCATCAAAATTGGGTATGGTCGCTCAGTCTGAGCTACGGCGATGGAACTCTCCTCAGCTGTAGCCAGGATGAAACAATCAATTGTTGGGATATTGCTACAGCCCAATGTTGGACAACTTTGCGGCCAGCTCGTCCCTATGAAGGCACAATTATCACAGACGTTAAAGGATTGACTGAGGCAGAGGTGTCAACTTTAAAAGCTTTGGGGGCGGTAGAGGTGAAATCAGGTTGATTAATGCCTATCAATTCTCGCTAAATTAGAAAAATTATCAAATAATTCCTTGTAAATTCAAGATAAAACCTGGCAGTACCTCCTCCCCTGATAACTGATTTGGGGAAATTAGCACTTCCTTTTCTTTTCCTTGGCGATAAATCTCTACTTGCTTTCCTTTAGGGTCAATCAGCCAGCCCAAGCGCTTACCATTCTCCATATTCCCGATCGATGCTTGCCAACTTTCGCTAAATTGGAAAAAGGTAAACTCAAGGAAATTTTCAATGTCAGCACAACTGTTACTGGTTGATGATGAACCAGGGATACGGGAAGCCGTGAAAGACTATTTGCAAGAGAGCGGTTTCAGCGTTCAAATCGCCAGTAATGCTGTTGAGGGATGGGAATTGATGCAGGTGAATACACCCGATCTAGTGATTTCCGATGTGATGATGCCCCAAGTAGATGGCTATCAGTTCCTCAAGCAACTGCGAGAAGACCCGCGTTTCAAAGCACTACCTGTAGTATTTTTAACCGCTAAAGGTATGACAGGCGATCGCATTCAAGGTTATCAAGCAGGTGTCGATGCTTATCTTCCCAAACCTTTTGACCCAGATGAGTTAGTTGCCATAGTCGAAAATTTACTAGCCCGCCGCGCCGCTAAACCTGCAACTACAGCAGATGACCTTGAAACCCCTGATATTGCCGAACTAGCCAATCAGATAGCCCAAATCAAGGCCTTGTTAACTCAAAGAAATGCCATTTCTCAATCACCAGCGCCTTTCAAAATTGATTTGACCCCCAGAGAACAAAGTGTTTTAAACTTAGTCGCTGAGGGGTTAATGAACAAAGAAATCGCCCGTCGTTTGGAAACCAGCGTCCGCAACGTAGAAAAATACGTCAGCCGCTTGTTTAGTAAAACTGGTACCAATAGCCGTACAGAGTTAGTTCGTTTTGCTCTAGAACACGGTCTTGCTAAATAGGGCATTGGGCATGGAGTATGAGGAAAGGGAAAGGGGTAAAGGGGAAAGGTTAAATTCCCCTTTTCCCTTTTCCCTTTAACCTTTTCCCCTCTCTCCCTCATCCCCATGCCCAATTGGTAATAGATAAAACATAAGTATTTCAGCAAATCAGGCACTTAGTTAGAGCAAAAAGCTAAAAGAAAAGTTATTTATTTTTACTTGAGTCTTTTAGGTTTTCATTTGATTTGCCCCTGTTGTCTAACGCCTAATCTGTAAAGACACAGGGTTTTGTTTTTCCCAATGTTTTCATGTTAACTCGGTAAAATGCACCCGGCTGAATTTGCTTTGAGATTCTACCAGTAACCTTTGCTACAAACTTTTTTAATTAAGGAAACTGTTCCTGGGACTTTGTGCTGCTAAATAAGACTTTCACAAAGCAGAAATCAAAATATTTTATGAATTCTACTTATTGCTTAGTTGTTATTGCAACGGGTGTATTGACGGTATGAGATCCTTATTTGATTTGATACTTAATTTCCAATTTTTCGCTAGCTAAATTACACCTTTAAATTGGGGGATTTTCAGCAGCATTACGCAAGCGCATCAGCTGGCGTCGCATTTGAGGTGAGGCTTTGAACTCTGATATTTCCTGCGCTTTAACGGACGCTTGTAACGTCTCCAGAAAATCGTCAGATCCCTCGGTCAAAGCATCGAGTAGCACCTGTAAGAGTTGCTCGCGATCGCCTAATAGACTCTTTTCCTCAATCAACCGAAATTTGAGATGCACTTCGCACTCATAAACACCTACTTCGAGATTATTGATTTGGCGTGGTAATGCTTTGGAGTTCATAGCTATTGAGATTCCTTTACTTGGTAGTCATGAGGCTAAGGAGGTAGATGTCCAGCAAAAGTTCTTTATATCTTTTTTGAATTCAAAGTGCTTGAATTAAGAATTTTTCTTCATCAAACACCAATGTATTCCATTTCACTCTCCTGTGTTTTGTTTTCAAGCTCAATTTTCACTGTGTAGATTTTGGTCTAGCTGTGCCAGATGTAGCTTATGGTAAGCCATAACTATTATTCAGTTTTTAAGATTCTACACAATAAAGTTTCTGTAAGAAGTTGTCCGAGCTTTTTAAAGCTTTTTACATCAACTTTATGGGAACGTCAATAACAGTTTGACTTGTTACTTGATTTTTGGTGTTTTTACGTAAGTAAAAGCGCTGAAAAATTTTCCTTTTATTAATGCCAGAGGTATGTGTAGCCTTCTTCCGTAAAATTACTAGATGTACGTTTTTTTCAAGAGCAATTTGAAGAAAAATTGATTGACATAGTTATTAAGGTAAAAATTTTTGTTCTCGCTCAAAAATTTATACAGATCTAATTATTCCAGCCCGAAACCTTATCCTACCGTCTTCTAGACTTAATAAAGACAAAAACCTTAGCAATCAGCAAGATTAATATAGCGCTGAGACTGGTTTGTATCTGCCTAAATTAAAATACTCTATCCAGTAATTTTGGTGTGAAAATCATAAGGATACTGTCAGTACTAGCAACTAACTGAGACTTCAACTACTAATACAAGTAAAAGCAGTAATCAGTACAGACAATATTTTTACTTACACCTAAGGCAGCAAATTTTTTCGTGTTGGCTGTTGACAGTTAACCTTCAACTGTTAAATTTCAAAGTGTAATAGCTAACTCTTTTGAAGCTGCCCTCAAACCTTGTAAATTAAGAGCATTTAAGCATGAATATAAGGTTTACAATAATTTCAGTGTAATTCACCCAAATCTTACACCCTTTTATGGATAACCCGACGCTGCTCAAGTCTACAACCCGGCATATCCGCATTTTTGCGGCTGAAATCGATCGAGATGGCGAACTCCTTCCGAGCGATCAGGTCTTAACATTAGATATTGACCCAGACAACGAATTCAACTGGAATGAAGATGCGCTGCAAAAGGTTTATCGAAAATTCGATGAACTAGTAGAAGCTTCTAGCGGCGCAGACCTCACAGACTATAACTTACGCCGCGTTGGGTCAGACTTAGAACATTATGTGCGATCGCTCCTACAACTCGGCGAAATCAGCTACAATCTCTCTAGTCGTGTCACCAACTACAGTATGGGAATCCCCCAAGTTGCAATTGACGAGCAGCAGTAAGCGAGTGATGAACGCCAGCTGCTACCCAAAAATAACGCCAAAAGCGAACAAGCTGGGTAACCCGTCCAAGGCACTGGCTCCTGTTGATTGATGACTGTTGACTGTAAACAATGAGATATTTTTTCTTTGGCAGTCCTTAAGGTAGGGAGTTATTACCAGACGGACTAAACTATCTGGGGAATAGGGAGTCGGGAATGGAAAGATGAGGAGCAAAGGGGAAATTGTAGTAAGTCTTTCCTCTGTCTCTAACTCTACCCCCTCGATTGCCCATCCTCTTCCTTGTAATAACCTGGAAACAGCATTTTTTAAGCAACTTCATTCGTCAGCGAGTTTTGCCACAAACTATATTACTTGTCAGAGCTGTATTTCATTGCGTCAAAAAACTCGTCCTCAACTGGAAAAAGCTGATTCTCTAGTCCCTACTCCCTACCTACACAAACAAGCTCAACATGCAAAACCCATCGCTATATCTTAATTCTTAATTAAAGTTAATTATTGCTATCTTACTTATAAACTAGATAAATACTAATATTATCTGCCTGTTGGACATCGAGTAATTCAGCAAAAGCACATAGCACAGTTATGCTTGAGTTATCTTTGGTGAGACGGTTGGAGTTAGTTGCTTTAGCGATGGAGAGTCACACAGCGATGGAAGCTATGATGAGGCTGTAGGGTTAACTTGGAAGCGTAATCTTTAGATAAGTTAAATATTAGCATCTGCTGATAAAGGCCAGCTAAAATCATCATCTAAAGCCTGGATATGTCAAGTTTAAGAAAGACGAGCGGTCTAGATTGTCCCTAGTAATGCTATTAAAGAAATTGCCAATCTGCGATCGGTGGGAAAACTATGGAAAATGATGCGGCAACGCTCCAGTGTCCACATGAAAATTGTCAGGCTGCCAATCCCCTGACTCATAAGTTTTGCCAGCGATGTTCTACGCCCCTACCCAAAAATTACCTCTGGGCTGTGGTAGACAACCAGAGTTTGGGTAGCCCTGGAAAAATATTAGCCGATCGCTATTTAATTGTTGATAAATTTGTTCTATTAGATACCAAGCCTGGTTTGTTAACCCTAACGCCGGAGCTAGAGAATTTACAGATTCCCAGAGCTTACTTAAGGCTCATTCCCTACCGCTTACACGTACCGCAGGTACATGGAGTACTTCCCCTAACTAAAAATTCCCCCCAGCCAGAAGTATTACTTTTAGAAAAACCACCAGTAATGGTGGATGAGACAACCCAACAAGTGCATCTGGGCAGCGAATTAACCAGTGCTTGGCGCGATGCTACATCCATGCGCCAACTCAATTGGTTGTGGCAAATAGCTCACTTGTGGCAACCTCTGGCCAGTGAAGGTGTAGTTTCTAGCTTGCTTGACTCCTATGTTTTACGGGTAGAAGGCTCGTTAGTCCGTTTGTTAGAATTGCGCTTCGACGATGCTACATCACCAAAATTGCCTCAATTAGGGGAATTCTGGCAGCAATTGGTCGCCAACGCCAAACCAGCCATCGGAGAATTTCTCGCTCGCATTAGCCTTTCCCTGATTGAGGGCGAAATTCACTCATCCGAACAATTAATCACAACTTTAGACCGCGGACTGGCAGAATTAGGGCGATCGCAAACGCCCACAATCAAAATTATCACCAAAACCGATACTGGGCCTAGCCGTCAACGCAACGAAGACGCCTGTAGCCCACCCAGCGGTACCCTAGTGAGCAAGCCACCCCAACCCACAGCCTTAGCAATCGTCTGTGATGGCATCGGCGGACACGAAGGCGGCAATGTCGCATCAAATTTAGCCATTGAAACAATCCAACAGCAGGTACAGCAACTCACCAAAGTTCCCTACGACCACATAGACCCCTCACTGCTGCTAAACGACCTAGAAAAAGCTGTGGCTATGGCTAATGACAAAATTAGCCAGCGCAATGACAGTGAAAATCGCCAAGGGCGTCAGCGTATGGGCACAACTTTAGTTATGGCACTGCCTGTAGCTCACGAAATGTACATTACCCACGTTGGTGATAGTCGTGCCTACTGGATTACCCGCCAAGGCTGTTATCAAGTTACCCTTGATGATGATGTCGCTTCCCGCGAAGTGCGCCTTGGTTATGCCATTTACCGCGAAGCTGTGCAACAAAGTTCTGCCGGTTCTCTCGTCCAAGCTTTGGGGATGGGCCCTAGCACTTCATTGCATCCCACATCTGCACGATTTATGCTCGATGAAGATGCAGTTTTTCTGCTGACATCCGATGGCTTGAGTGATTTCGATCGCGTCGAAGAGTACTGGGAAACAGAAATCTTACCGATTTTGCTTGGAGAAGCAAACATTGTCAATGTAGCAGATAGATTAGTAGAAATCGCTAACAGCAAAAATGGACACGATAATGTCACCGTCGCTTTAGTACACTATCAAGTCCAATACTGGGAACCAGAAATCACCATCAAAGCAGTGATTCCAGAAAGTTATTCTGCAAAAACCGTCGATTTGGCATCTAGAGGGGCAAATACGCCAGTTCTAACCAGCCCAAACCAAAAAACTCAGGTGATTGAGGAAAATCAGCCTGCCAAAACTCGCCAATTGCCCCTACAGTGGATAGTTCCGTTACTATTTGTACTAGCAGCGGGTACTGGGGGATTTATCATTCAACAACTGCGATTAAAATCCACCAGCCAGCCTCCAATTGCTTCTAACCCTACACCACCAACTCAAACCCCCACTGTTACAGCTACAGAACCACCCAGGCCCCTTGCTAACCTTGCTCCTGGCTGGGTAATTCAAACTACCAACGAAATCGCCTTGCCCAACCAATCGCTTCCTCCTAAAAGTTTTTTAAAAGTCATCAACACCAACCCCAGTCCTCCATCTGGAGATTTTTCAGTTCGGATGCAAGTCTGTACCCCAACTCCAGTATCCTCCCAAGCACCAACTCCATCAAAAACTGTGTTTAAACCAGGCCAAGAGGTATCGATTAAATTTTCCCAACTGGAACGTTCTAAAGCCTCTGTTTTGCCATCAAGCGCATCAAACACTTGTAAAACTGACAGCCAACCACCAACTAATCAACCCGCTGACACTAGTCAAACTTAGTTAAATACTCGATAAACTAGAAAAAACCTGGAATAATAACAGGTAAGAATCAGACTCAAAAACTGATAAGGTAAAAAAGTAAAAATTTTTACCTTTGAGAATTGTTATTTGAAATTATTTGTTTTTAGTTTTTAGTTTTATGAATCCATGCCATCCCTGATTTTGGCGATCGCCCGTCTCTTAAACACTGGCACTGACAACTTCGCCATTTGGGTGGTCAAGGCTCCCTATCCTAGCGGCCATGTTTTACGTGACTGTATGTGGCCTGTTGAACTCACCCAAGTCTGGCAAGAATGGCGGCAGATGTTTGCTGGCCAAAACCATTTAGTTCTTCCCCCAAACTCCACATCTCAAAATAGCAATCTATTACCGACCGATTCGATTTCATTTTCTTCAGGTCAGACCACCGGCCCTTATAGCAGCCGCCTGATGCAATACCTGGGAATGCTTTTATGGCGCTGGGTATTCGATGGACAAATTCTTGGTAGTCTAGAACGCAGCCGGGGAATTGCTATGGGTCAGCATACACGTTTGCGTTTTCGACTGGAAATTCGCGACCCCGATCTGATTGCTTTCCCTTGGGAAATTATGCAGCGCGAACCCGGTCAATCGGCTATGTCTCTTTCCCAAGATTTGCTATTTAGCCGCACTAGCAGTGAAGTTGACCCGTTACCGTATTTGCGAACTGACCAGGCTTTAAATATCCTGTTGGTTTTAGGTCATGACGAAAACCTGCAACTAGAACAAGAAGCCCTGATTTTACAGCAAACTCTGACAGATACCCCAGTCGATACCAATTCCCAAAGATATGCATCGGCAACAGTGAATCAACTGTTACAACCAACTCCAGAGGAGTTAATTCAAGAATTAGAAACTAAAGCATACAATGTCTTCTTTTATGCTGGACACGGTTTGCCAGATCCAGACGGTGGGCTACTGTTTTTGCAACCGGGCATGACTCTCAATGGTATAGAATTAGCCCAAGCATTGAACCGTACAGGCGTGAAGTTAGCGGTTTTTAACGCTTGTTGGGGAGCGCAACCAGCTGTTAGCAATAATCAAGTGGTACCTGCCAGCAGTTTAGCAGAAGTATTAATTCGGCATGGCGTACCAGCGGTTTTGGGGATGCGAGATGAAATCGCTGACCACGAAAGCCAAAGTTTTATTCAAGCCTTTGCTGAAGCTTTGCGATTGTATAAGCCAATTGATGAAGCTGTGACCCAAGCAAGAAAAGAATTGTTAACGCTGTATAGATTCAATCAACCTGCTTGGACTTTGCCTGTTCTCTACCTACATCCAGATTTTAATGGCGAACTGATTAAAAACCTAGATGAAGGAATTACCGAATTACCAGATACAGCCATTCCGGATGTAAGTTCTGGGCTTCCTAGTGCAAGTTTGCGATCGCTCTCTTCAAAAGATAAAACTTGGTTATTGCGTTATGGAGTCACTCGTATCGGTCGCACCAAAGATAATGATATTGTCATCCCCGAACCGTCTGTTTCTAAACGTCACGCGGAAATCTTCTGCCGCAATACTTTGACTGATGCTACACTGGTGCGAACTTATTATTTACAAGATTTTTCTACCTACGGGACAACGTGGTTTTTAGGGCCTAATGGCTGGCAACAAATCCTCCGAGAGGAAGTCCCCTTGAAATCTGGTATGCAGTTAAAGTTTGGAAGTGCTAGAGGTGAGACCTGGGAGTTTATTATTGAAGACTCCTAGTACAGCTATTGCATAATTAAATTTTGTCTTGAGTATCAATTTTAAAAATCTGTTTTTACCAACAGAAAAAATCAACTTTTTTGCGGAAATCTCTTCTGGGCGATTGTAGCTGTCAATACCACTAAATAATCGTGAGGCAAGAAAATGACTAATAAAATTAATGGTTCTGACACTTTCTATTCTTTGCAGTCTCAAGTAGATTTAGAGTTATTAGAAGCTTTACTAGAACCAGAGGATGCTAGCTATCCTTGGAATGTGGCTGACGAAGAATCAGAAGCTTATTTTCAAGAATTAGAACAACAATTCGAGACCCAAGATTTAATCGACGAAGATCTGACTAAGCGATCGCAAGATTTTTACAACCATTTAGATACACTTTGGTCTAGTATTTCTTTTAGTGAAAGCCACGAAGGAAATTCCCAACAATCAGTAGTGCTTAATCTCCAAGAAACATTACACGCTACTTTTTGTACCTGTGTTCCCCAAACATTGCTCAACACCATTGCCACTAAAGCCGCTGAAATATTTGCCCGTCAGCAATTAAGAGGCGAACAACTAGTTGAATGCGTTCAGGCTGTACTGCCAAATTGGGGAGAAGAGGATCTTTTAGTTTTAGCCCGTCCTTTTGCTTATGCGATGCGAAGCAACGAATCACATAACCCAGCATCTACAATGGCTAACCTGAACAATCGGGAATGGACAACTTTATCAGAAATAGAACAAGCAAAGGTTAGTTTGACCATCGCCTACTATGCTTTAAGTCAACTCAATAAATACCAGTCCCAACCATAACTCCAGTCTGCTATTTATTTTTTGAATAATTCCATTTCCGAGATAGCTAGGCTTAATCTACGTAATAGTTGTCTTGCTTTTCAAAATTGATTTAATGCTACACCAATTAGCAATTCAGAAACTTAGATCCAGCAATACTTTCCTGACTTAAATCTGCTACCTTATTTTCCAGAATTGGTATTAGTTTTGAAGTGACCGACAGTTTAATGTAGATAGATGCTAGCCTAATTTAATAATCATACCATCTATCCCAAGATATATATTTTTACCTTCCTGAAGAATTGGACACTGGGAATCGGGCATTGGTTATTCGCCCTATCTTCCCATCTCCTCATCGCCTCATCCCCCTGATTTTTTATTTAGGGCCAAGGAATCGAGTAGCAAAGTTTTGCGATCGCGTCGGTGAAAGCGCCCGTGCCTTGAGAATTGCCGCCATCAAAAAGGCGTAAGATAGCACTCCAACAACTACCAAAAGCAACGCATTGATCGAGCCAGTGGCATTCCAGAGGGCGTGGAGTGCAGAGGCACTCAGATAACCAATAGAAAGAATTTGCCAACTTCTACTGGGTTTAAGGACGGCCAAGCCGATAAAATAGCCCAAGTAGCCACTATAAGCCATGTGTCCAGCCACAGAGCCTAAAATTCGCGGAATTAGCAGTTGTAAACCCGCCAGTTGACCGGCAGCACCGATGCCCACTTGTTGCGTGACATTTTGAGTGATATCCGGTACATATTGGCCGAGAGTTTCCAACAAAGTGAAGCCCACAGCAGAAGCCGTTCCCAAGAGAATCCCGTCTAGAGGTTCCCAAACGCCGATGCGTTCTCGCCAAGGTGAAGACAACATTCTACCGATGGCGAATACTGCGAGTACAGGCACTGCTTTGAGTAATTCCTCCATCAACCCAGCGCCAAAAAACATCCGTACTAGTAACTCTGTGAAGGTGGTAGATTCCTGGGGTGAGGGTAAGTTTCCAGGCAATATGCCACGAAAAACGAAGATAAATAAATCTAACAGCGGACTGAGCAAAATCATCGCCGTACCCAATGCCGTAGCCATTAACACCCACCACGGCTTTTGTTTCCCGCAAAGTTGGTAAACAAAATAATAGGCGGCGAAGGCAATGTAAGTGGCGACGATTACTTGATTTGCTTGGGGACGACCGACTGTAGCAAACATCAACACGACGAAGATTACAGTCAGTATTCCTGGTACGAGGTAAGCTTTACGAGTTAAATCTTTACCAGTGGAAATAATCGGAAAAAGCTGAGTGAAGCTAACAGAATCGGGCTGCTTTAATTGGGTGTGGTTGTGGTAGTTGGTTGCTGAAGGCAGTGGTGCCAATTGGTTAACTGTTGTTGCCGGGGTTTGCGAGGTCAACTCGTACTCAAAAACGTATTGCGGCCCATCAGAACCTAGAGAAATGCGATCGCCTGGGTGCAATTCTTGACATTCATACAAGCGTTGTCCATTCAAATAAGTGCCGTTAGCACTATTCAAATCACAAAGCACCCAGCTAAATTTGCTATCTGGAGATAAAGACAGGGGACGAACCACCGCATGACGACGAGATACCATTCGGTACATCATGGCATCCAAGACAACTTGGCAGCTAGGGTCGCGTCCAATTACTATCTCTTTACTGGGGGGCAGCGAGAAGCGAGATTCCGATCCCGAAGCTGCCCCACTACCAGACACTAGCCGCAGAAATGCATTATGTCTTGCGTTTTTGCCTGTCATTGATAAGAAGTGCGTTTCTAAATTAATTCTTAAAATAATTTGGCAGCAGGACTAACCTTAGCCACATCAACAGCAGCATTGCTAAATCCACTATAGCTTCACTTACTGCGAATAAATTTAAATTTCTCGATGCAAAATTTCAAATTTTTTCATTCATCTAATGTTAATAAGTATTTCATCCACTGAAACTTTTTCCCCAACCTGGGTTGTTAGGCAGATAGATTCAGGTTCTCTGACCGATCTACATCTTGACATCCTAGCTGTAAATTAAACGCACGGCAATTTATTACTAAATAGTAGTTTTTACTGCATTTAGTTACGTTAAGAAAATATATAATTTCCGCTGGTCTATTGTCAGTTATTTTTGCCACTAATGATTGACTAAACTGTTTTGGCACACGAAATGGTGAGTAGTAAAATAAACTACCCCAAAGTATTGAAACATAGCAGTCCTAAATGAGAAAGTGAAATCTTGTTCCCCAGACTGTTAACCGTCAACCCTCAACTGTTATATAAGATTTCTGGTATCTTGTCTCTAATACCAATTTTGTATGAAAATGCACATAATCAAGACCCCCCTGTAGTCCCCCCTTGCTAAGGGGGGACGGCGTAGCCGGGGGATATATGCAGCTTCACAAAGAAACGGTATAAGGTGAATTCCATTAATTAATTTACCCTAGCCGTTGGTTTCGACTCCCTTCTGGAGCGAGACGCTACGCGTAGCTTGCTCGTATTGTAGGGGTACGACTCCGCTCAGGGCAAGTCGCTCAACCAACTTCATAGTCGAGAGTTGAGCAAAGTCGAAACTCGTCAGCGTTGGTATTTTCTTCGCTAGAAATGACCTAAACAACTGTAGCCAGTTGGGGGTGTTCAATTTTAGTTCCAAGTACTGTGAGGAATTCTCTTAGCCAACGGGGATGAGCAGGCCAAGCTGGTGCTGTTACCAAGTTACCGTCAACTATAGCCTCATCAACGGGGATATCGACATAGATACCTCCAGCACTCTTGACATCTGGGCTACAAGCAGGGTAGCCAGTACATCTTTTGCCTTGTAATGTATCGGCCGCTGCCAATAACTGCAAGCCGTGGCAAATAGCAGCGATTGGCTTATTTGTTTGGGCAAAATGACGAGTAATTTCTATTACCTGCTGATTCAGGCGGATATATTCTGGTGCCCTTCCTCCCGGAATTACCAAGGCATCGTAGGTTTCGGCTTTTACTTCTGCAAAGGTAGCATTTAAAGTGAAATTATGACCGGGTTTTTCGCTGTAGGTTTGGTCTCCTTCAAAGTCGTGAACTGCTGTTCGCACTTTGTCGCCAGCTTTTTTGTTGGGGCAAACTGCATGGACGGTATGTCCTACCATTTGTAGTGCCTGGAAAGGAACCATTACCTCATAGTCTTCTACATAGTCGCCAACCAGCATTAAAAGTTTCTTTGCAGTCATATTTTTGCTACCCTCAGTTATTAATTAATTATTTATCATTGGTCATTTGCAAAGCACAAATGACCAATGATAACGTTTAAATTGGACATTTAGACAGATATCAGCTAATGCGTTTATCCGCGAATTTATCGATATATTAGAGCATTAACTTTGTCACAATGCACCTTTTGAAGGCTATGATTTAACAAAGTTTAACGCATCCTTGTATATTATTTGCTAGTCAGGAAAAGGCAAGAGAAACCATTGCCTATTGCCAATTCCCCATTACTAGCTATAATTAACGGCTGAGGTTTATTAAAGCAAATGAAATTCTGCGATCGCTCTGTTAAAGTTTTTGTTTTCATGTCCTGGGCGACTCAGTTTAATTAAGGCGAAACGCTGTAATGGCGTTAAAGATGCCCATTTTTGTTGTGTCAGGACTACTCCAATTTCTTGAGCTTTTTCCTGGACAGTGGGTGGTATGTTTTCACAATCAAGCCATGCAGGATGCGGTTCTATAGGCAATTCGGCAGCTGCTATGCCCGTGCGCTGTAAAACCAATTTTTGGATATATTCGCGGTAAGACTGAATTTCGGTTTCTGTAGTGAAAGGCAATTCGACTAAAGCTTGACGCTCTGCTGTAGTCATTTGATTCCAATCAGACAATTTTAGCTTAATGCCGCAGGTATCTAATTTGCAACGCACCTGCATGGGAATACAACGCAGCGAATCAACAAAATCCGCTTCAAATTCAAAGAAATCTGCCATAAGAAAGTATTGAAAATTAGCTTATTAGAATGTTGGTTGAGTAATCTAAAATTTATGGGTGAGGCTGGGGAATAGGGAATGGGAAGTGGTAAAATACAGCACGTCTCATATAAATGAGATACACAAGGGCGGTCAGGATGCCCAACCCAAAAGGTTTATCATATTCAGATGCGTACTTGATTTACTTGTAAAGTGCTGTATTTCTTTTAATCCACAAAAGTTTGTGATGTCTCTTATGTAACGTTTTTACTTAGAAGTACTGAAACGAATTATTAAATAACTAATTGACAAGGCCAGAATAGCGATACCTAAACCAATTATATCAATTCCTGGAACTTTTTCTAAATCAAGAATAATAATTTTTCTGGCAACAGCAATTAAAGAAGTTACAATAACTAATTCAACCTGAATAACGTGTTTTCTCAAATAACCTGTGATGTTTTCTAAAATTTCTAAAGCAATTAAAATATTCAAAAATAAACCAAATATTTTATATAGTGTTGTGTTAAATTTGCCATAAGGTATTGTAAATAGTTCTTTATATAGAAAAAATCCTAAATCGCCGATCGCCACTAAAATCACAACTACCATTAAAATAGATAAAATCTTAGAAACCAGCACTTCCACATTTTCAATCATGTGCATGAAGTTCTGGTCTTTGGTAGTTGCTAAAATTGCCTTCAGTAGCCTTCTCATGTGCTGCACCCGATTCTAAAATAAAATCCTATAGAAAAATCTAGAGGATTCAAAAGATTACTTATCGATGTTTTGTAAGTTTTTTATGTACGAGATTAAAATGGGAGCTAGTAAAATTTCTTATTATTCAAAATTTTACTTCTTTAAATATAGTAATTGGTAATAGCCAAGAGTTGAGAGACAAAAAAAATAATAATTACTATTGACTATTGAGTATTGACTAATTTACTTATTGCTGATTACCGATTCATGGTTAAGACTTATAGCATTTCACGAAAATCTTGATACATAATAAATCTACCGTAGGGGCGCATAGCTGTCATTGGTGTCAACTTAACATGAAACCCTGGTGAAAACGTGATGAGCGAGTTCTACTAATTTGCGATCGAGATCCGCGTTACCCCACCCCGATTTTGTCTAAAGCCAAAATCTCCCCTCCCCTTAGCAAGGGGAGGGGTTGGGGGTGGGGTAAAACACTTGTGGATTAAGCGTTCGAGCTTAAGTTGACACGTATGACAGCTGTAAAGTCCCTAGCAATATATTTGTATCAGGTTGAAAGTGAAGCAGTATTACACTTAGCATCTTACCGTTGTAAGGATTGGAGTTGATGATTTTTGACTGTAGTTTCCAGAGAAATTGGTATCAGGCGCACTGCACAGGCTTTTAATTCTGGTTGCAGAGAATCGGGACAAGATTCAGGGTGGGTGAGGGCGTTTGCTTCGGCATTATCCGCCCAGAGGGAACCCCAGTGCATGGGGACAAAAACTGTACCAGGCGCGATCGCTTTTGTCACTTTAGCAGGAAATTTAGCTTGGCCGCGAAGCGATCGCACTTCTACATACTGATTATCTACAATACCCAACAGAGCAGCATCACGGGGATGAATTTCGATAAACGGTTCAGGATGCATTTTACAAATTTTTTCAATCCGTCCGGTGCGCGTCTGGGTGTGCCAATGGCCGTAAACTCTTCCAGTAGTTAACACAAAAGGATAATCAGGGTTTGGTGGTTCTGCCAATCCCTTTGAGTAATATGCGCCAAATCGAGCGCGTCCGTCAGGGGTGTGGAAGCGGAGATTGGTGTAGAGTCGTTTGGAGTTAGGAGTGGGAAGTGAGGAGTGAGGAGTTGAAGATTCTAATTCATCACTCTTAACTCCTAACTCATAACTCTTTTCTGGGTGAGGCCATTGAGTCGGGCCTTGTGCTTGTAATTGCGCGTGGCTGATACCGGTCATATCGCAGGGGCGATTTTTGGTGAGTTTGGCAAACTCGGCGTAAACTTCAGCGGAGTTAGCAAAGGCAAACTCTTTACTAAAACCGAGCCGGCGTCCAACTTCAGCGAAAATTTCCCAATCTGGTTTTGCTTCTCTTGGGGGTTGGCGAAAGGCTTGACACAGAGTCACCATGCGTTCGGAGTTGGTCATCACGCCAGTTTTTTCACCCCATTGGGCTGCTGGTAGCAGAACATGGGCGTAAGCAGAAGTTTCTGTGGGATAATAGGCGTCTTGGTAGATGGTAAAAGGCGATCGCAACAACGCCTTCTTTGTTCGTTCTAAATCTGGCATACTCACAGCCGGATTTGTAGCAGCAATCCAAAGTACCCCTACAGCATTATTTTCTAGCCCTGTAATCATGTCCCAAGCAGTCAAACCCGGATGGGGCGAAATTTTTCCTGGTTGGAGTCCCCAAAGCTCCTCAACTTCTGCGCGATGTTGGGGATTTTTTACTAGCCGATAACCCGGTAATAAATGCGCCAACCCCCCAGCTTCCCTTCCTCCCATTGCGTTTGGCTGACCGGTGAGAGAAAAAGGGCCAGCCCCTGGTTTGCCAATTTGTCCGGTCATCAGGTGCAGATTGATGATGGTTCTCACCTTAGCCGTTCCTTCTGAGGATTGATTCACACCCATTGACCACAACGATAAAACCCGCTGTGATTGACCCCAATATCGTGCTGCTGTTTCTAAATCTTCAATACTGATGCCACATTCACGAGCTACCACTTCTGGCGGGTAGTGGCGAATTACCTCAGCGTATGCAGGAAAATTGCTGGTACAGTCATCCACGAACATGGTATCGACGTAGTTCCAGCGCATCAATAAATGAGCGATACCGTTTAACAAATCGATATCTGTACCGGGACGAATTGCTAAATGTAAATCTGCGGCTTCTGCGGTTGGCGTGCGTCGGGGATCGACCACAATCATTTTGACTTTGCGATTCTTTTTGTGATATTTTGCCAGCCGGTTGAAAGCGATGGGGTGACATTCAGCTGCATTAGTGCCAATTAAAAATGCACAGTCGGTTAACTCCAAGTCTTCATAACAGCAAGGAGGCCCGTCTGAGCCAAAGCTTTGAATGTATCCAGCCACAGCGCTAGACATACATAAACGGGAGTTGGCATCAAAATTATTAGTACCCAAACACCCTTTCATGAATTTCTGGGCTATGTAATAATCCTCAGTTTGAAACTGACCAGAACCATACATACATATTGCTTCTGGCCCTTGGGTGAAACGCACAGTTTGAATGCGCTTGGCAATGAGATCGAAAGCTTCATCCCAACTAACACGGCGAAACTCTCGGTCTAAAGAGTCTCGCACCATTGGATAATGCAATCTATTCTTATCTAAAGATTCAGCGATGGTTGCACCTTTGACGCAAACCATACCTTGACTGGATGGATGAGCTTTATCACCCCGCACCCGCCATATTGGATTTCCTTGGTTATCTCGATTAGTTGCTTTGCCAAGTTCTGCTGGAGGGGAAACTTCTAATCCGCAACCGACACCACAGTAAGGACAAAGGGTTTTAGTAAATTCAGTCATACCAATTTTGGATAGATTAAAAGTTTTAATTCAAAATTTATTCGATGGAATTGTAAATAATAAATAATACTAATTATCCCAATCATCCATCATATATTTTTGCTAAACTTTGCTATGGTTTTTGATAAATTTAAGCCAAAGAGCAGAGCTGTAGAGAAGAGATTAAATATTGAAAAATAATTTTTAACTTATTTTATTCTCTATAACTCAACACGGTTCAGTTAGCGTTTTAATTACTTTAGATCCCCCCAAGCCCCCTTAAAAAGGGGGGCTAAGAACACTCTTGTACCCCCTTTTTAAGGGGGTCGGTGCAGGCGGGGGGATCTTATCTGAACTGTATTGCCCTATAACTCTGCACGCCCCGAATCCGATTTTTACTCAATGATTTTTGAGTTGATTATTCTTCGGTGGAAAAGATAATAGCCGGGTTTTCTGATGTTTCTCTTGCATTAGTAGCAAAGGAATTCTTCGGTTCTTTGAGGAAGAAGGCACACATAAAGGCGCAAATTATTGCAGCTAAACCCATTGTGCTAAATAACGTAGGAGCGTCAGTTAAGCTAAAAATTGTCAGGTAAACTACGCCGCCAAAATTACCGTAAGCTCCAACGTTACCAGCAATTTGTCCGGTGGCTTCTTTTTTAATTAAAGGTACGATACCGTAAGTTGCACCGCAGCCAGCTTGGGCAAAGTAAGCGGCAAACATTGTAACTGCGATCGCTAGGGGAATTGGCCAGTTACTATTAATAAAATGTGCCATCAAATAACCAACACCAATGCCTGCACTGATAATTGTCATCGTCCACTTACGCGAACCGAATTTATCAGAAATTAAGCCACCGCTAGGACGAGAAACTAAATTCAGAAACGGATAAGTTGCGGCAATCATCCCAGCTACAACGTGTTCTAAACCAAAGGTTTTTTCAAAAAATGCTGGCAACATGGAAACGGCAGCAAGTTCTGAACCAAAGTTAGTTACATAAGTAAATTCGAGTAAAGCTATTTGACCAAATTGAAAGCGTTCGGCTGGTGCGTAGGTTTTCTTGCCAATTAAAAGTTCCCGGTTTACTTGCCAAGCTTTATAACTTTGGTAAAGAAATAATCCTGCTAAAAATAACCACGCAAGATACATTTGGCTCAAAGTTAAGAAGTGAATATTCTTTTGTTCCAAGCGCCAAGCTAATAAACCTAAGGCGAAAATTAAACCAAAATTTGAGACAATCATCGCCCAGAAACTTTTAACGCTGGTTACTTCTAAAGCACCATTTTTCTTAGGCTTTTGATACACTTTACCAGTGGGTGTATCTTGGACGCTGTTGTAATAAATTACGCCGTAGATAGCTGCAACAATTCCGGTAAATGCGATCGCAAATCGCCAATTAGAAGCACCACCAGCCAAAAAGCTTGTAGAAACTGCAATTATCGGTAAGGCAAACTCGGCACCAAAAGCCCCAAAGTTACCCCAACCGCCATAAATACCTTGAGCAATTCCCATTTCCTTCGGCTGGAACCATTCCCCCACCATCCGAATACCGACAACAAACCCAGAACCAACAATTCCCATCAGCAAACGACTGATAACTAATTGATTAAAATCTTGGGCTAACGCCGTCGCCAAACAAGGAACAACTGCAAATATCAGTAGGATTGAATAGGTAATTCTGGGGCCAAAACGATCCAAAAGCATCCCAATAATTAACCGTGCTGGAATTGTCAAAGCAAGGTTACAAATGCCCAAAGTTTTGATTTGTTCGGGGGCTAAATCTAATTGTTTGCCAATAGTTGTAGCGAAGGGAGCAAAATTAAACCAACAGACAAAAGTGAGAAAAAAAGCAAACCAAGTCTGATGTAAGATGCGATAGCGATCGCTGAATGAAAATAAATTTTTAAGCATTTTTATGTCCCTAATTGAAGAGGTGGGGAGTGTGAGGAGATAGGGAAATGGAGAGTGTAGGGAGGTGTGGGGAGAATCCCTAAGTTATCGCTGGAAGCGGAGCAAGGAAAGCTCCGCTCAAAAGTCAACAGTCAACAATCATTAACTACCAACTGCTAAAGCTTCTTGCTTGAGTTTTGCCCCAAAGTTTTTGATGAGTAAATCTTGCAATATTGGCTGTAAATCTTCACAAGGTATGCCTTTGATAATGCAAGTTCCCAGATGGGCATCTTTACCAACTTTGCCGCCCATATATATGTCAACGCCTTCGAGGGTTTTACCATTTTTGCGAGTTTTAGTTCCCATTAAGCCAATGTCTGCAACTTGAGGTTGTCCGCAGGAGTTGGGACAACCAGTCCAGTGAATTCGCACGGGATGGGTGAAGGTTAACTCTTCTTCTAAGGCTTTAATCATTGCCAGGGCGCGGTTTTTGGTTTCGATGAGAGCAAAGTTGCAAAATTGTGCGCCTGTGCAAGATACTAGCGATCGCGTTAAGAAACCTGGATTAATCGAAAACCTTTCTAGTAATGGCTCTGTTAAAAATGTTGCTAATCTAGATTCAGCAACGTTGGGGATAATGATATTTTGCTCCACTGTGAAACGGATTTCACCGCTACCATAAACTTCCGCTAGACGTGCAATTTCAAACATATCTTCGGCATACAACCGACCAACAGGAATCTGCAAGCCTACGTAATTTAATCCTGGTTGTTTTTGTTTGTATACCCCGATGTGGTCGCGCTTTTCCCAGTCGATCTCATCTTTTGGCGCTGCGGGTAACAATGATTTACCCAAGCGATTTTCCACTTCTTGGCGAAACTTTTCTAAACCCCATTCATCAATTAGCCACATCAGACGAGATTTTTGCCGATTAGCACGCGAGCCGCAATCGCGAAAAACTTCTAAAACGGCTCTACATACGGCTACCACATCTTCTGGAGCCACCCAAGCATTCAGCGGAATCGCCGCCTCACAACGTTTGGCAGAGAAAAAACCACCGACGATGATGTTAAAGCCGAATACTGGGGATTGGGGATTGGGGATTGGGGATTGGGAAGAATTTTCCCTAGTCCCTAGTCCCCAGTCCCCAGTCCCCTCCTGAAATGCTGGCACGAATGCCAAATCATTAATCTCCGCGTGAACTGAATTGTCTCTTCCACCAGCGATCGCAATGTTAAATTTCCGTGGTAAATTGCTAAACTCTGGGTTGCCTTCGCCTTTGTTGGTGAGCATATCTTGAATTTGCTGTACCAACTCTCGCGTGTCGTACAACTCATCTGCATCTAACCCCGCCACAGGATCGCCTGTGATATTGCGGATGTTATCCATCCCTGACTGCACGCTGGTTAAGCCAACTGCGTGAAATCTATTAAAAATATCTGGTAAATCAGAAATCCTGATTCCTCGCAATTGAATATTCTGTCTGGTAGTAATATCGGCACTACCCTCATCTCCGTAACGCTGCACTACTTCGGCTAAAACACGCATCTGAGTGCTGTTAAGAATACCGTTAGGCATCCGCAACCGCATCATAAACTGACCTGGAGTAACTGGGCGAAAAAATACACCCACCCATTTGAGTCGATGATCTCGGTCTGTTTCGTCCATTGCTTCCCAACCCAAGGCGGCAAATTTTTCGATCTCACTCTTAACGGCAAGTCCATCTTTTTGAGCTTTGAATTTCTCGAACTTATTCAGGTTGGCGGTGGTAGTTGCTGTGTCTGTCATGAGGCTGACTCTCGTTGCAAGTTACTAATAAACGTCAAAACTTGTGGTTATTACTCAATATCAATCAATCCGTAGTTCCATCAGGTGTTGTATCTACGAGGATTAGAGAAGCAAAACTTAGATATGCGATTACGGCTGATTATTTATACTTCCGAAAATTCCAATGTGAAACTTAAAATCCGTGGTTAATCGGGGAAAATTTGTCGTGATTTACATTTTGGGAATTTGTCAAGGAGTTTTGGTTACTGTTCATGTAACAATTTCGATACTCATAACTTAAGGTCAGATTTCTGTTAAAATCGTATAAATTGTTACGGTTTTTTAGTAGAATTGCAGAAAATGTATGATAAATATGCATTTTTTACATCCAATTCTGCCCTAAGTAGCCCAAAGTGCTTACATCAAAGGTATTTGAGATGACTGAAGCTATTTTCAATTACTATGTAGCAATCCTATTTGACGAGCTGCCAAAATTCTTGTGAAAGAGCTATGAAACGTCGTGATTTTCTTAATTGGGTAGGTTTGAGTTGGATAGCGAGTTCTTTACCCGTAGCGATCGCAGCTTGTTCTTCCCAAACAAATTCATCAGCATCAGCTGATTGGCAAACGGTAGGCACATCAGCAGATTTAGATAAAACAGGTCAATTGTTGGCGAAAAATTCACCTGCGGGGCCTGTGCTGGTAGTCGGTACATCTAAATCTCCAAGCCTGACGGCCGTCAACCCTACTTGTACTCATGCGGGTTGTACAGTGGGATGGAAAGCTGACGCCAAAAAATTCGTCTGCCCCTGTCATGGTTCAGAATATGGGGCTGACGGTAAAGTGCAAAAAGGCCCAGCAGCAGAACCATTAAAAACTTACGCTGCCAAAATAGAAGGTAGTTCAGTTGTAGTCAAGCCAGGTTAAAAGCGACTGTTGACTGTTGAGCGGAACCGGAGACTTTTCCGTTGCTCCGGTGAGGAATTATTATTCTCCCTACACTTCCCCACTCCCAACTTCCCACTCACTTCTAAAATCGTGAATAATATCAACCAGCTTTTGATGCAAGTTCAGGCAGCATATAAGGCAGCTGATTGGTCATCACTAACTCAATATTTACAACAATTAATTATAGGGACAGACATTGAACATCCAGAGATAGTTGAAAATCGAGAATATCTGCTGACATTAACACTTTCAATGTTAGAGATGGGAGATTTTCAGCAACGTTGGGAAATAACTAAGATATTAACTAACTTGGGAAATATTGCGATCCCACCACTGATTGAAATATTAAAAGATGAAGACGTAGATGAAGAATTACGTTGGTATGCAGCACGGACTTTAGGAGAATTTCAGCACCCAAATGCCATCGCAGCTTTAGTAGAATTATTGAAAAATGATGAGGATGAAGAACTCAAAGCGATCGCAGCTACAGCACTAGGAAAAATGGGTACTGTTGCTATTACTTCCCTCGCAGAACTTCTAGTAGATGAGGATACGCGGCTTTTGGCAGTGCGATCGCTTTGTTGTATTCCCCAAACAGAAACCATTGCACCACTGTTGAGTGTAGTCCAAGATCCACAACCTGCAATTCGCGCTGCTGCAATTGAAGCCCTCACTAACTTTGACGATGAACGCGTACCACCAGTTTTGTTAAACGCTTTGGATGATGTAGCCGCCACAGTGAGACGTGCAGCAGTGATTGGTTTAGGTTTTCGCCCCGACTTGCGCCAAGCCTTCGATTTAGTGACGAGATTACAACCAAAGCTTTATGACATTAATCTTGATGTTTGTTGTGCAGCGGCCACTAGCCTTTCTCGTATGGGTAGTGATGAGGCTGCCAAACACTTATTTGATTTGCTGATTTCACCCCAGACGCCGATAACGCTGCAATTAGAAACTATCCGCGCTTTAAGTTGGATGGGGACACAATCGAGTTTGAAATATTTACAAACAGCACTCCATCAAAGTACATCAGAAACAGCTTGGCAAGAAATTGTTACAGTTTTAGGGCGAGTCCAAAAGCCACAGCTAACAACACCAGCCACGGAAATTTTAATAGAAGTATTGCAATCGCAACATCCAGCGATAAAAATCACCAATCTCAAAAGTGCGATCGCTTTATCTTTAGGACAGTTAGGCAAAACCCAGGCAATTGAACCATTGATTTTGCTGCTAGCTGATTCTAATGTATCGGTGAGACTACATGCGATCGCAGCACTGAAAAATCTCGATAAGGAAGCCGCACATCAAAAATTGCAGCAGTTAGCAAATAACCCTGAGCTTACACCAGATTTGCAACAAGGAATCGCGATCGCTTTGGCAGAGTGGTAAATTCGCTTAAACAGGAAGTGTGAGTTACTAGCCCTAATAACTGAAGATAATATAATAGCGCTATGTTTGTGGGAGTTTGGTAGTTATGACCGAGTTACTTGAAAAAGCGATCGCCAGGTTGAAAACCTTGCCTCCTAGCGAACAGGATGCGATCGCTGCGATGATTTTGGAAGAACTCGAAGACGAAATCCAATGGGATGAAGCATTTGCAAGCTCTAAAGATACCCTTGCTAAACTCGCAGCTGAAGCAATGGCTGAGTATCACGCTCTTAAAACACAAGAGTTAGACCCAGAAACGTTGTGAAATCGTACACAACTGCCCAATTCCGTAAAGCTTTTGCTGATTTACCCGAACAAGTTCAAAAGCAGACACGTCAGGCATATCGCCAATTTAAGCAAGATCCTGGACATCCAAGCTTACGCTTCAAAAAAGTACATCCAGAATTACCAATTTACTCTGCTCGGATTAGTAAAAGTTATCGAGCAGTTGGACAATTAGAAGGCAATACAGTCATTTGGTTTTGGGTTGGTTCACATACAGAGTATGACATGTTACTCTCTGACTTATAGCTGTTGACTGATAACTGATGACTATTAACCGTCAACAATCTATCAGTCAACAGTCAACTCCTATGTCTAGAACGAATGGGTTATCCTGACCCCTTTTTATAATGATGGATTAAAAATCTTATCTAAAAATTTATATATTTCAGCAGAGAATAGTTAAGTCTTTTTTGGTGAGATTTGCCGAAAAATTGGCTTTAATGGGGATAATTGACCACAAAAGCAGTAAATTCTGATTTAGACAAATGTAAATCCGATAACAAGACCTGTAACAAACCCTACTAAACTGCGGGGAAAAATCCATTAACTTAATGAAACCGATAAATGTAATGCAGGCTACATAAAAATGCGCCTAGAGCAGTTGCAAGCCTTTCTAGCGATCGCCCAAACCGGCAGCTTTCAACAAGCAGCGCGAACATGTGGTGTTACGCAATCGACGATTAGTCGCCAAATCCAAGCATTAGAAGCAGATTTGGGAATAGAACTATTTCACAGAACTAGTCATGCCAAGCTAACCCTGGCGGGCGAACGTTTGCTACCTCGTGTCCGCAAAATTTGCCAAGAATGGCAGACTGCTACAGAAGAATTAGCGGATTTAATAGCCGGAAAACAGCCAGAACTTTGCATTGCCGCGATTCATTCACTATGCGGATCTTATTTACCACCAGTGTTACAAAAATTTTGCCACGATTATCCAGAAGTGCAATTGCGGGTGACTTCATTAGGAAGCGATCGCGCCCTGAAAGTCCTCAAGGATGGATTAGTAGATTTAGCAATTGTGATGAATAATCGCTTTTTAACTACTGGTAGAGAAATGGTAGTAGAAGTACTTTATGATGAACCTATAGAAGTTCTAACCGCAGCCAATCATCCCCTAGCCCAATATGAATTCGTTCCTTGGCCTGAGTTAATTCGTTATCCCCAAGTGGTTTTTAAAGATGGCTATGGGATGCAGCGTTTGGTACAAGATAGATTTGAGCGAATGGAAGCGACACTCCAGGCAGCTTTAGAGGTAAATACTTTAGATGCCTTCCGAGGAGTAGTGCGCCAAGGCGAACTCATAGCTTTACTACCTCAATCAGCATTAGTAGAAGCACGCCAAGACCCTACCCTAGCCATTCGTTCCCTAGCCAGCAATAGTATTGGTGGTTTACCAGATACTTCGACTTTGACTCGCCGCGTAGTAATGGTCACAACTCAAGACCGCCTGCAAATTCCTCCCATCAAGCACTTTTGGCAACTTGTGTTGGAAAATATCCCGCTACAAATTGACCAGCAGCGATCGGCTTGTTGAATGTTATTGGGCATGGGGCATTGGGCATTGGGCATGGGGCATTGGGCATTGGTTATTGGTTATTGTTAACTAACAAAGGACTAATGACTAATGACTAATGACAAAGGACTAATGACTAATGACCAATATATTTAGGGAATTCGTGCAAAAAGTTGGTAGCGGTAACCACACAGGGGAAAATTTAACTCGTACCCAAGCAGCCACCGCTACTAAAATGATGCTGCTGGGTGAAGCTACACCGGCCCAAATTGGAGCGTTTTTGATTGCTCATCGAATCAAGCGTCCCACTGGGGAAGAGTTAGCGGGAATGTTAGATGCTTACGATGAACTCGGCCCAAAACTGGAACCCATAGTCTCTGAGCGGCCAGCGATAATTTTGGGCATCCCTTACGATGGCAGAACCCGCACTGCACCAATTAGTCCGGTGACAGCTTTATTACTCGCCGCAGCCGGACAACCAGTGGTAATGCACGGTGGCGATCGCTTGCCAACTAAGTACGGTTTACCTTTAATAGATATTTGGCAGGGTTTAGGAGTCGATTGGACGGCCCTACCCCTAGCAAAAACCCAGCAAGTATTTGCACAAACGGGAATCGGCTTTATTTATCTACCTCAGCATTTTCCCTTAACTACAAGTATTTGGGAGTACCGCGACCAACTTGGCAAACGTCCGCCCTTCGCAACAATGGAGTTAATTTGGTATCCTTATGCTGGAGATGCTCACGTAATTGCTGGGTTTGTCCATCCGCCCACTGAAGGGATGTTTCAGACCGCCTTAGGGCTGCGGGGGGTAACAAAATTTACATTTGTGAAGGGATTAGAAGGTAGTTGTGACTTACCACGCGATCGCACTGCAATCGTTGGCTTATCTTCATCGGTAACATCCCAAGAGATAGAACGATTGCACCTCGCACCCCGCGATTACGGCTTTACTACCAAAAACGTGCCCCTTGGAAATACTGAAGAACTGGTGGCGGATATTCGAGAGGTTTTGGCAGGTAAACCAGGGGAATTAATGCAAACCGCCTTATGGAATGGCGGATTCTACCTATGGCGGAGTGGTATTTGTCCAAATATGCCAGAGGCTTTAGCTAAGGCAGAAGAATTATTCACCAGTGGTGTGGTAGCAGCTAAACTCGAAGAACTACAAGCCTTGCGGTAAATTCAATGTCAGCTGCGACCGTATTCTTTAGGGTGTGAGCGACTTCTCCAAAATGGATTTTTGTTGCAACCAATCTTGACCGACTTGAATACTGATATCCGAGCCAAGGTTGCCAGTACTTTCCACACGCACTTCTCCAAATCCCAAAGTGTTGCGAATTGATTCGGCACTGTTACCATCTCCTTGTTGGGCAACGATATGAGTCACCTCTAGAGGTTCGCCCCATGCCTTAGCTATAAATATATTGCGATAACCAGATTTTTCCAAGGCTGTGATTAATGGTTGGAGATTAGAGCGATCGCCACCTGTACTATCTTGAATTGCTACACGTAAAGAACGGGGGTCACTCGTCTGCTGTTCTTCTTCGGATTCCAGACCAAAGTGTTGAGCCATGAGTTTGGCAATACTATTTTTGCTAGGTAACCAATAGCTAGCATCAAACTCATTCTTCTCGCTAAAGCGACCTGGTAGCATTAGCATTTGCATGTTGGAGCGATTTGTCCGCACTCCAAAACCTAATAGCGCCACTAACTCCTCAACCGTCAAGTTAGTGTCAATGTGTTCTTTAACGACATCAAGAACTTTAGGCAATTGAGCCACAGTCGCGGGGTTGAGAGTCTGATCCATCAAAGCACGCATAACCATTTGCTGGCGCTGAATCCGACCAATATCTCCAAGTTCGTCATGGCGAAAACGTAGCAATTGTAGTGCCTGCTCGCCGCCCAGATGCTGCTTACCCGCTTTCAAATTGATGTACAAGTGCTGCGAATCATCTTGATACTTCATATCTTTGGGGACGTAGACTGTGACGCCACCCAAAGCATCGATTAGCTTTGCAACTCCTAAAACATTAATTCTCACATAGCGATCGATTCCTACGCCACCCAAGAGATTGCTAACAGTTTTAGCAGTCAAAGCTGGGCCGCCATCGACATTGGCAGCATTAATTTTTTTGACTCCATACCCTTCTATTTCTGTGCGAGTGTCTCTGGGAATGGAGAGCATAATTATTTTTTTAGTCTCTGGATCGAATTTGACCAAGAGCATCACATCAGAAAGACCATCAAAGGAGTTGACTTGGGGCAGGTATTTAAGATTTTTAGTTTCTTGAGGAGGGTTTTGGATATCTGGGGGTAGTACGCTCATGCCCATAACCAACAGATTAACCGGGCGAGTTAATTCTGAAAATCGCAACACGCCTCCAGAAATGCGATCGCCATCAAACACCGCTTCATCCTGGGGACTTAGCTGGGCTTGCTGCAAAGGCGTACTAGTCAAAGATACCGCCAGCAACGCCCCCGCTGTTGCCGACACCATTGCAATCCCACTCATACCCACCCAAAACCACAGCCAACGTCCAGATTTGGAGTTATGGGGAATTTTTTTAACGGACTTGGACGCTTTTCCCGATTGGTTTTCTTCTGCCGAACTTCTTTGAATGGTCACAGACTTCCTCACACTTACTCACTAATCAAATTCGGTAAATTTGCAAACTAAAAATATGCAGACAAATCAACCCATAATACCTAACTCTTAATTATTAGTGCTAACTTTTTTAATGTAGTGTCAACCACAACACTTATAGCAGCATTTTTTCTTCTTTTGGGTAAATCTGGAGATGTTTTACTGAAGTATGGCAATAATAAACTGGATTTGACTAGATAGTATGAAGAAATCAATTGTAATTTTTTCCAATGTCAGTAAAAATACTGTTAATTTTCACCCTAAAAAATTAAGATAAGTACTTTCCAACCACTCGTTCCGCTAAAGTAGTAAACCCTGGTAAACGCCCATATTTGCCCTGTATTACACGCAAAATCAACCAAACACTCACTAAAAAATAACCTGATGTGAGAAAGCTATTGAGGATAAATAAACGTATTGTAAAAAAATCGGAAGTTGCTGCTCCGGTAGCCAATAATGAATATCCCAACAGCCAAGTGAGCGCCAAAGTAATAGACAGACGGCTAATAGCGAGTTGTTCCCGGCTACCCTGGCGGCGATAGAGAGTCCATAGAGATGGGAAAAAACCGATAATGGGAATTAAATATAAAAGTAGCTGGGTTTTGGGGATTGGGGATTGGGGATTGGGCATCGGGCATTGAGAAGACGTAGGGGGCAAGGGGAAATTACCTCTTTCCCCCCTGCTCCCTGCTCCCTGCTCCCCTGCCTCAAATTCCCCAGTCCCCATTCCCCACTCCTCAGTCTCATTTTGTTGATAATTTTCCATTTGGCTTAGTCTAACTCCTAAACTAGAAGGATGAATAAGACTCGTATAGTTAGCGATAATAGACTGTAAAGAAAGATTTAATCTTGTTCTATTCCGCAATCAGCTGAAAATGCAGACACGTAAGCTACTCGACTGGTGGCAGACATTTACACCAATAGCGCGAATCACAGCGATCGCGTTATTCGTTCCGCTGCTAGTTCTCAATGGTTGGGCAATTTCGGTATTTTTTAATTATTTCCATTCTCTCATAGTCATTTTAGTCGGAGCCTCGGTACTAGCATTTCTGCTCAACTACCCCGTAAGCTGGATGGAGCATCAGGGCGCGAGGCGAGAGCAAGTTGCTATTTTAGTATTTCTCCTAGCTTTATCGATTTTATTGGCATTGGGTGTGACACTTTTTCCTCTAGCCCTCACCCAAGCCCAGCAACTAGTGGCTCGCTTACCAGAGTTAATTGACTCTGGACGCTCTCAGCTAATGATTCTCAACGAAAAAGCTGAGACTTTCGGCTTACCCATCAACCTCGATGCTTTGGTAGTGCAAATCAACGATCGCGTTAAAGGACAACTACAAGCGATCGCCGGACAAGTTTTAAATCTAGCTGTAGTGACATTCACCAGTTTGCTAGATTTTCTCTTGACGATGGTTTTGACTTTCTATCTTCTACAGCATGGAAGCGAACTTTGGCAAAGTCTAGTGGACTGGCTACCTGCTAGATTTCGAGATCCGTTTTCCAAAACCGTGCGCTTGAGCTTTCAGAATTTCTTCATCACCCAGCTAATTTTATCTACCTGTATGGCTTCAGCCATGATTCCGAGTTTTTTGTGGCTGAAAGTACCTTTTGGCCTGCTGTTTGGCCTAACTATTGGCATCATGGCTCTCGTGCCCTTTGGTGGTTCTGTGGGCATCGCTCTAACTACATTATTGGTAGCACTACAAGATTTTTCAATGGGTGTGAAAGTTTTGATCGCAGCAGTGATAGTACAACAAATTCTCGAAAATTTAATTGCTCCGCGAATTTTAGGTAGCTTTACTGGTTTAAACCCAGTTTGGGTTTTAATTTCAGTTTTAACAGGAGCAAGAATTGGCGGACTTTTAGGTGTAATTGTCGCAGTACCCACAGCTGTTGTGATTAAGACGATTTTAAGTGCAGTGCGTCTTGGAGGGTTCAGTAGTGAAATTCAGGAAGACACCACAGGAGAAATAACTGCGTCTGTTGCACCAAACGAACCTCCGGAAACTGATGCTAAAAAAACTCTGAGCATTTCTGAAGCGACATTGCCTTAGTAGGAGGACAAGGAGACAAGGGGACAAGGGGACAAGGCGATGGCAAAAGAATCTATTAAGACTCATGAAGATTTAGAGGTTTATCAACTGGCGTTCTCCACAGCGATGGAAATCTTTGAAATATCGAATTAGATTTCGAGCAAGGGCGAGAATTATATGGACTGTATAACCGAGTCTTAGGAGGGTTGGTGAGTATAATCAACAACCCTTTTGTTTGGCTGATTCGGGAATAAACAATACTCCCCCTTATCCCCTTGTCCCCCTGTCTTTTCACTGTGGCTCAACAATTGAACCCATAAACAAAACGCTTCCCGTTTGATTATCCCTAATGGCACAAAAGAATGGGCGATCGACAATCATACGGAATGGTTCTGGTTCTTGTCTTAAAGATGTTGCAACTATTCCTACAGAAGTAGCCGCAGCTGCTTGGGTGCCTTCTTCATTCACTTCCAAAAAAGTTTTATGCTTAACTTGGCTAATGGCAAAATTTTTACCCATGCCGGAAAAATTAGCTTTGTTACTGAAAGCCTCTTCCATACCCAAAGTTTTCAAAGTATTATTCAGCGTAACATCGTATTCAGTTTTGAAGCGGGGTAAACGAATAAACCCTTTTTGTTTGTTGAACTGAGTCATCCATTTTTCCCAGTTCTCAACATTCAAGTTTTGAGAGAAAGCTTTGAGGTTAGAGTTTTGTTTGGGCAAGAAGATATAAAAACTGAGTTTACCATCCTTGCCGTAAGGTAAACTCACTGCCTGAAATTGTTCGTTTTCATAATACCTATAATCGCCCTCTTGCGACATCATGGGGTGTGGTTTTTGCCTGCCAGATGTGATGTAAAACGGATGTTCGGCTGTTTGATTTTTATCAAATTCCTTAGTCCAATTACCTTTAAAATATATGGCATTAATCAAAAACAACACTTGTTCGGGTTCGATTTGTTGGACTATTTTATCGATTTTACCATCAGTATTATCTTTTACCCAATTGTTTATAGTACTGATGGCTGTAGGATCTTGAAAGTTTAAATTGCTAACCTTGGCTTGATAAAAATTCTCTGTTCTTTGGAGAAAGTCTGGCTGAAATTTTACCTGTTGATTTGCCCAAAGGGAGTTAGCAATTTTAAGTTGCACTTTGGCATCGGGATTCTCTAAAAGCTGTTTTAATACTGCTGCATATGCAGAGTTAATTTCTGACAGATTCATTCCCTGTAATTCCAGGGTTTTTGCCATTGCTTGTTGAGTCGAACCGCTAGCGCCATTGTATGTCATTGCCAGGGCGATCGCTACACTCGAAGGTGAGATAAAAACGTTTTTTTCTCCACCATCAGTTTTATTAACTTCTGAAAAAAGCTTGAAGCCAAACTTATTATTAGATTGAACAATTTTAGTATCAGCCTTGACTGTTTTTTTTTCCAATGGAGTTTCTGGCTGGGGTAAACTAGATTGAGCAAGGGCACTTTTATTGCTATCGACCTGAGAACACCCTAATACACTGAAGAGAACAACACTTGCAGCAGCCAAAACATAACGTCTGCCAAGACTAACCCCATAACGTCTTTGCAGAAAATTTTCTTTCACACCAGTAAATTTTTGCCGATTCATTCTGCTACCTCACTTGCCAAAGATTGTTAATCTGTGTCTCAGGGTTGACGTAAAACCGTGTCAATGATTAACTATTGCACTTGCTGTAATAGAAGAATGGCACTGTTACAGTTTTTGTAACAGCAAACAATTGAGTCAGATAAATTGAACACAAGTTTTAGGGTTGCGAATTCCGAATTGCTCGTTGAGGTGTTTGTGCAAAGCAATTATCAAAAATTCCGATTTTTATAAAATTGCTCAGTTATCTATAAACGTATTGTAGACTACGCAATTATAAAATTAAGTAATTCGGCAGAATTATTTACACAAGGGCAATTGACAATAGCTTTTGACTATTCCCTATTGCCTAAGTTTTATGTGTAGTTGTGGATTGCTACTTCAATTAATGGGCACACTCCACCAAGCTAAAGCATAAGGTTGAGTTGTTTCATTTAGTTTTTGACGAAACTGGACGCGGATTTTGTAATTTCCAGTAGCAGCAACGGGGCAAAAAATATGTTCTACACTATCGATTTGGCTGATGGAAGAACAAACAACACCGCCATCTTTTTGAGCATCAGCTTTTACTAAGTACAGATCGAGATTATTCAAACCGCGATCGCGAAAATTTTCACCCACATCATACTGCTGATTTTTATTGCGATCGTTGAGTTCTACCAATCGATCCCAACTCAGAGTAATTGCTACAAAACTACCCTGTTTTAACGGTTTAGCTAGGGAATAATCAACAGAACCTCCAACATCGATTGTGCGATAATCCCAACCAATAGAGGACACCGCAGCTGATGGCTGCCATTGACCAGCATTAAATTGCTGATAAGCACGAAAAACATTCAAATGACCTGCTCCCATTTGGGCATCCAAAGGAATTTTTGGATCTTTGTAAGCATCAGAAGCCAGCCAATCTTGATTTTGCTTATCAATTAATGTCCGAGTCATTCCCAAACGCAAACCATTGCCGCTATCTTGGATTTTGTCTGCTGAATTGAGCAAAACAGCTTTCATCACTTGATGACGCCGAGAATCTGTACTCCAATTCGGTCGTTTTGTTCGCAACTGTCGATCGCCAAGTTCCTGCAACAAAGCAACACTAGCAGTAACCTGAGGTGCAGCAAAACTTGTCCCCGTCACCTTGTTTAACTTGCCATCTGGATTAAGTAAATTGATGTTACTACCAGGAGCAACTAAACTGATAGCCCGACGCCCACCAGTATTAAACTCCCTCCCAGCAAGCCGCCCAGTTACTCCTTGATTTGCACCAGCCAGATTAGCAACATCTACTTTATTAAAAACTCCACCCCTGCGGGATGAAAAAGCGACGTTGATTCCGTTAAAATTATCTGTAGGAATGGGAATACCGCCCTTTCCTTGGTTGCCGGCGATCGCATACAAAACATCATGAACGCGACCAGACCAGTCAACACATAAAGTTAACAAAGCATTGCCGTCTAGAGTCGCCTGCGGTCGAGGATCGCGGCTCAGAGGTTCGCCAAAACTAAAGTTAATCGCACGGACATCGCCACTATTTTGTAGCGCTACATGCTGTGCCGATAAGCACTCTTCTGGCTGACCCATATTTTTAGTTGAACCGACAGCAGACGAGTAAAGTCGCGCTCCCGGAGCAACTCCTGGTATGCCTTTGTCTCTACTCACCATCACACCAGCAACATTGTAAGCATGGGGGTCAACACCGCTATTAGACTTAGCTGGCCCATTGCGTAAGAACACCGCAGCTAAAGATATAGCGCGGTTTTTAGACACCGCCTTATCCCAACCAAACATTCCCGGCCGACCGATTTCTACTTGACCAATAGCAATCTTGCGACCGATTAAATTATAAGGACTTTGATGTAGCTTGAGAGCGTCAATGCCATTAGTTCCCAAGGGAGACTCTAAAACTGAAGCAATTACCGGTGCACTCACACACGAAGCACTCAATCCCCAAATTATCCAAGTTAGTTTTTTAGTCATTAGTTATTAGTCATTAGTCATTAGTCATTGGTCATTGGTCAAGAGTTAGGAGTTATTATTCTCCCTCTGCTCTGGTGTTATCTACTCCTGCAAAAAGGCCGGGATCGAAGTTATGAGTCTTGCTCAATACTTTGTTACAATGATTACAGACGAGGACGCTTAAAAATCCACTAGCCATGACCCAAAACCCATCTCAAAAGCCCATTGTAATTTCTCCATCTATCCTATCAGCCGATTTTAGCCGTCTGGGTGACGAAATTCGCGCTGTAGACGCGGCCGGAGCAGATTGGATTCATGTTGATGTAATGGACGGTCGTTTTGTACCTAATATTACGATAGGCCCTCTGATTGTGGAGGCGATTCGTCCAGTTACAACGAAGCCATTGGATGTCCACTTGATGATTGTGGAGCCAGAAAAGTATGTAGAAGGATTTGCTAAAGCGGGTGCTGATATTATTTCTGTACACGCAGAACATAATGCTTCCCCACATTTGCACCGCACTTTGGGACAAATTAAAGAACTTGGTAAGAAAGCTGGTGTTGTACTCAATCCTGGCACTCCTCTGGAGTTAATTGAATACGTTCTGGATCTGTGCGATTTAGTACTGATTATGAGCGTAAACCCCGGCTTTGGCGGTCAAAGCTTTATCCCCGGTGTGTTACCTAAAATCCGCAAGCTGCGCCAATTATGTGAGGAACGCGGTCTCGATCCTTGGATTGAAGTGGATGGTGGTCTAAAGGCAAATAATACATGGCAAGTTTTGGAAGCTGGAGCTAATGCGATCGTTGCTGGTTCGGCTGTGTTTAACACCAATGATTATGCACAGGCTATTACAGCAATTCGCAACAGCAAGCGTCCTACCCCAGAATTGGCCAAAGTTTAATTCATTTTTACATTGACTGTACTTTACAAAAGGTAGGTTGAGCAGATTAATTGCCCAACCTATTTTTATTGGAAATAAAAAACTGGAAGTTATTAAAATTTTGAACTTCCAGCCATTGCAATATAAATTGAAAGTTTATAAACCATACATAATCCAGGTTGGGAGGACTAGGATTACAATAGTCGAAAGAGAAGCGCGTAAGCCACTAGTTCTACCAGCCAAAACAACAATTTCACCCTAACTACTTCTATTTCCGTTCTTGGTGTTGATGCTAAGCGTTTGCTTTATCAACTAAAGCAACACCAACCACAATATAGAAAGCTTTATCAGCATGACTAACACCGTCTGCAACTCGGTGAAAGCTGTATAAGATTTGGTTTGGGGGAAGCCACCTCTCCAAATTCTCTTTGCTTGGACTTTCTCGGAAAAAGAACCACCATTAGTAACGGTTGGTTTATTGGTCTTGGCGTAAGAATTATCTAATACATGAAATGCTGACTATTTTTATAATCAGTTTGATATATTTCATGTTGAGAACTAATGATTGATTTTATTTTTTAAATTAACTTGCTTGCCAGTCACCTCTATTTTGATTGAAGTTATTATTTTTAGTTTACCAATCTCCTCAGTATAAATTTGCCATTTTGGCAGATTTATACTAATGTGATTTGATTTCTTAACTTACAGTGGATTGCAACTTTGTGAGGTACAGGTAATTCTAAAGGCGTACCGCTACGGAACCCGTTTTATGAAAGCGTCTCGTAAAGAAGCGTACAGTCGTACCCTTCAGGAACGCTAAAAGCGAACGTCCCTACTCGCATACTTCATTTACCTGAAAAACGTTGTATTTACGCAGATAGGGAATGGAGAGTACGAATCTCATAAAACCTTGTCTGTAGAGTTAGAATCAGCTTTTTCGATTTGAAGGCTAGTTCTTGAGGCAATCAAATAAAAGTCCTATATGAAAAATCTGCCATCCATTAAAAAATGGTATGGCAGTAGCTGAGAGACTTAATCAACTCTCAAGTGAAATCTATTGATGCAAAATATTTTTTCATGCAATCTCAAGTATCTCAAATAAATATTTTGAGTACTTCTTTTATTTTTCGTCGGACTGATTGATATTCTTTAATTTACTGTGCCAGCCTGCGATCTAAACTACTACCACGGATTTCTGTTTTTTGCTTTCCAACTACTTCAAGATAAGGTATGTCTTTAATTTTGGTTAAGCAACTTGATGATACATTGCTCTGAGATCTGGAATCATTTGGCTGTTTGAGCAGTTTTATGTTTTCACTTTGCTGTTGGTTTACTCTACTAGCTTGAGAGTTTTCTTTCAACAACCGATTATAAGTACGATATGGAATGTAATGAAGAGGATTATAACCAGCAAATCGCAGCATTAAAACACACGCCCAGGAATACTTTCCAGCCAAAATTGCTTCAACTACTTTATCAAATTGTTGAGCCTTCATTGTCTTGTCTAAGTTACTACTAATACTAGCAATGTCTTGATTCATAGTTTTTAGTTCTCTTGGGTAAAGTAAACTAGTTTGGTTGGGAGCAATTTTTGGTGTTTCAATTAAGGCTTACAAACTAGACTAGCCTTTTTGCAACTGTTTAATCGCTTGGTAGAAGTAATCGATAAACGCGATGTTGGATGTTCATTGAGAATAAGCATTCATCAACAGACGTGTAGATAAATTTCCCAAATTATCACTGGCGATCGCTGCTTTCAAGTCTCGGCATAACTATTGGTAGATGCAGCTTTGTCCTCTAATAACTTTCTCAACCCCTAATTCAATCAATTTTGCGATCTGAGACTTGTATAAATTACTACTAATAAATCTAAATCATTTCCGGGAAATTTCTAAACTTTTTAACACTACTACAAAAAATTATTTACCTTTGGGCATTTTAAACGCCATTTGTATTTATACTATTTTTTGTGGTTAGTGCCACCTGCTATATTAGCAGATTTATAAGTTAAATTTACCGATGAATTTTCAATATTCATTTATGTATTGTGCAACTTTTAGCTTTGTCATATCTGCTAATTAATGAGGGGTAAGACCCCTCAGACAATATGAATTTTTAACCATTATTATTGTCTAGTAGCTAGATGATAATATCATTAACTATCATCTTAAACAACATCACATTTCAGGAGTAAATATAGCGCTATCCCAAAAAATAGTAGGAAATTAATTCAATTATTTTTATACTCTTCTAGTTAGACAAAGATTATTTTATTGCCTAAAAATACTGCTAAAGAAGGATTTTGCTAAAGAAGCTTTATAATATAGCAATGATTTATGAATTTATTTTTAAACACTAAAAGTTATTTTATAGAAAATTAATTATTTAGTTTAAATCAATAATTGCATTCAAATATAATTGAGGATGATATTTTACTATACATATACAATATAAAGCCTATCTTGTTAAAAAAGTAGGCTTTATATTGTTGAATATTAAGTACTATTAATTAATCCTAAAAGCTTTATTTAATAAATATAGGTTTATGGAATATCTAACTATTGAAATAAATAAGAATATCAATACAGTTATAATAGCGAAAATAATGAATGAAACCTATAAATTAGTATAAATAGTTGATGAATGTATTGTTAATTTAGATACCTCGGCTTTAAACAAGGTACGCTCTGTATGACCAATGCTGGAGAGGCGGAGGGATATGATGAATTTAGTAGGATATTGACTAATTTGGGTTAATTTATCTTGAAATTAGCGTTCCTACTCAATAGGTAGGATTATGTTGCTTGACTCTAAGCCAGAATTGTTGGCTTCTTAACTGGGCGATGCCTGCGGTTTTTGCTAGCCTACGCAATTTTTCTCCTTACCAGACAAATAGATCGGAAATTTCTTGCCAATAAGCTATCTACGGGTTATGATATGAGTCCGGCTAATTAAGCTTGCCTAAACTACTAGCACCTCATATCCCAAAGTTTGGGCTACTTCTGCTAAAACCGAAAGAAAACCCCTGTGCGGTCTATCCGCCCAAATTAACGCAAAGTCTAGATATCTTGGCGTTTATGTTTGGAATATTGCCAGCTTTCTTGGGAAAACACCCTGGACAGTGTTAGCAATTTTTATCGCTAAAGCTAGTAATATTTGCATTTTTTGAAACGTAGTCTTGAATTTTCACTCCTTTAACTCTTACCATTACTGAAATTTTCCTTCCCTTCCGGAAATACTCGGAAAATAAAATCACAAATTTAGACTCTGGCTTTTTACGCTATGTGGAAAAGCTAGGGAGTGGATAGAGACGCGATTAACGCTTGTCTATACGGAGTGGGGAAAATTCCTACAGGATATTGTTGGCGAATCAAGCGTCATTGGTGTCAACTTAACGTAGAACCGATCTCCCGCAAGGAACTGAAGTTCCTTGCTCATAGCAAAAGTAATCTAAAGATTACTAAATATCCCCCAAGATTTTGAGTCTACTTCAGTAGACAGTAGCTCAAAGCCCGTGAAATTTATTTCTTGGCGGGTGAGGAAGCCAACACCGAAGCTATTTCTAGCTTAAGTTGACACCAATGATCGGGCGTCACACCCTACATTCACGCTTTTTCGCTATCCAACAGATGTAGAGACGTTGCAATGCAACGTCTCTACCAACGATTTTGTGGGTAAACGAGGGGTCTTACCTTCATTCGCCAACTGCATTGTACAAGGAGAGAGATTTTGCAGATAACACTGAAAAGTTAGCCATTTTTCCAGGTAAGGGGAGAGTATATTTGTGAAGTTAATTAATCAGTAAATAAATTCCCCAGATGGCCATTGGGCGCAGGTAAGTGCAAGCGCGAAAAGTGCCAGTTGCGGTGATGGCTTCAGGGGTGCGAAATTGTAGTCCATTGTCGTAAATTTGCTGCACTACAGCTTCAGTCAGCTTAAATGCTTCATCTTTCATTCCCATCTGCACAAGAAAAGCGGCCAAGCCAAAGTTGATTCCCGTCCACACTTCCAAAGGATGAGTAGCTTTGGGGTTTTCTGGCGAACCATCAGGACGAACGCCGTTAGCAGCACCAAATTTACCATCACAGAATTTCAAAAAGCAGGCATCATAAACAGTTCTCAACGCAGAGAGGGCACGATCGCTCGGTACAATATCTGGTAATCCTAGCAATCGGGCGTAGAACTGTCCGCACAATTGATCTGCCATCACCACATCAGAACCACTTTCACTATCGAGTCGATAATACTGCCCATTCCAAAGCTTTTCTTGATAAATTGGGCCGGATTGTTTTAACCAAGCTTCATAGGTGGATTTTTGAAATTCTAAGTCGTTGCGATCGCCAAGGTTGTGATTTAATAAAACTTGGCTAATGGCGATCGCAGCTTCTAACGCCGCTAACCACAACCCGCCACAATAGGCGCTGACACCTTGCAACCGCCAGTCATCAAATGTTTGATCGGGCGCACCAGAATTTTCGGGAATACCATCGCCATCTAGGTCAAAAGTTTTCAGGTAGTCGAGAGTCTTAACAACTGCATCCCAACACTCTGCCAAGAATTCCACATCTTCACCACCCGCGAACAGAAAATCTCGGTATACTTGCAAGACAAAATCGCTACCTAAATCTTTCCATAAATTGCAGTCTTGATAGCTGGTATAGTTAGTTTTCTCCCAGACGTGTTCGTTAGGTGCGCCTAAATCGTGGGGTGTTGCGCCAACGGCTTTACGAACTGCAAGGGGACTTTCTGCCTTAATTGTCATGTAATAGCCAATGATTCGGGGAGTGTCATCACCTTGGGGAATTGCCCGTGCAAATGCCCGTATCACTGATTTTTCCAATTCTGGAAACAGCATCAACAAGGCAAAAGAACCATACAACCGCACATCTAGACTTTCATACCAGCGATAATCTAGGCACTCCAGTACCGCAAACTGCCCGATGGGGTCAAGTTTTGATGCTGCACTCCAGAGAGTACCGCCACAGGTGAGGTCGTAAAGCTCATTAAATAAAGCCATTTTGAACCAAGAAGCCAAATCTTTGCGGTCGAGAATGGGTTGTTGCCAACTTTGAATTTGCGATCGCCAAGTTTGGTATTGTTGTAAAGCGGTAGATGCGATCGCCCAAGCATGACTACCATCTTTACCAAAAAAGTCTGTGTATCTGCGATAGTAATTTATTCCAGCAGCAAATTCTGTAATCGGCAAATCCCAAGCCAGAACAAAGGGAATTTCCAGAGTTTCGCCTGGTTGGAGAGTAAAACGAAGTGCGATCGCAGCTGCTAGTTGTGTGTTTTCTGCTGCTGGGGTAGTGTCTTGATAATTAGGTAAAGAACCATCACGAGCAAAGGTTTGCCATACATCTTCACCCGTACCGATGGAATTCCAGCGCGTATGATAAAATACTTCCACTCCTGGATGCTTCAAAGTTGCAATACACCAGGTTCCATCCCCTTCTTCCAATGGTTTGTCGCTATCAACCCGACCTAAAAGACAACCAAAGTATTCTGAATTTTCTACAATCTGATTGTAATTTCCTTGACTTTCGCCCCAGCGTGGTTGGTATTCATAAACTGGGCTACCATCATCGCGCACCTGTACTTGAGGAGATTTGAGGGCATTAGTAAACCAACCCACCATATTTTCCCAGGTGAACATGATGCCTAGAGTAATAGGTGCATTTGTGGGGTTGTGAGCATTCCAATGGAAAACCGCCACAGGGTAACTAGTTTCTTGGTAATTGCCCGCCCATACAGGGGAAAACTGTTCGCAAGTCAACTGTGTTTGAAAAACATTTTCATACACAAACCAGCTACGGGGATACAGGGCATGATATTCGCCAGTTTGCTGTCGATATATCGAGTTAAGTTCTCCACTGCTCCCTTGCTCGTCTGCTTTCCTGCTACCTGGATACCACTGCCATGCTTTGAGGCTACCATCCTCAGGTGCTTGGGTAGACAAAGCATAAGCTTGGGTAGATGTATCATTGGACTCAAATACACTAAATTGACAGGCGGGCGCGTTTTTGAAGATATGCTCGCCGCCATCAATGTGCCATAGATTAAAGTCTCCCCGTGAAGAACGACCGATGCAACCTGCACCAAAGCCACCTAATGGCGCACCATGCCAAGGCCCATCATCAAGATTACTTGCGTAACGGACAGTATAAGGTTTATCCCAGCCTAAACCGATGGGACGATTCCAAGTGCAAGCGGGAATTTTCGGGGAGTATTGATTTGTCATCGCCTGATGTCACTGCGTGGAGTTACGTCCATGAAGACTAGCGCGATGTACGGTTTTTATCAAGTAGCAAAGTAGTGGGTGTGGGGCAAACAGGGTATGGGGAAAGGCAAAGGGGTATGGTTCGACAAGCTCACCAACCGGGGAAAAGGGGGAAGATTAAATTTATTCCTTTTCCCTTTAACCTTTAACCTTTTCCCCTGCCTTCCCTGCCCCCCATCTCCCCAGTCCTTGATACGTCTATCAGTGCATTTCGTCGTATTCTGGGGCTTCAACTCGTCTTGGATCTAGACGAGAAGAAGGCAGAAACTCAGCACGACGTACTGGAACCAAGGGTGGTGTAGGCCCTTGATAAGGGTGAATGACTTGTACGGTGCGGGTTGGACGCTGCCGTGGTGAGAATAAAGCCAACACCCCAGCGACGACAACACCACCACCAATGGTTAGAGTTGCGCCTCCCACTGCCCACAGCATGGGTGAAGACCACCAGGGACTTTGTGGCTGGAATGCTGCTACTTTTTGTTGGTTATTCTGCTGAGCTAATTGCCACTGCTGCTGAGTATTGAAATTTTGGACTTGACCTTGGAGTTGTTGGTTAACCAACTTCAGCTGTTCGTTGTCCTTTTTCAAACTCTCCATCTGCATGTTCAGCTTTTCCATTTCTAGGCGCTGGTCAGAATTGGGAGCAGTTGGTGGCTGATTGGGATAAATTGGTTGTGGTTGCCCGTAATACCCTCCTGGGTATTGTACTTGTGGCGGCATGACCTGGGGCGCTACCACAGTATTCGGCATTTGCGGAGTAACAGCGAAGTTAGGTTGTATATTTGTTCCTTTAAGTAATACCAGAGCCGCTAGCCCAGCCACAGCGACCCCACCGATAAATGCCATACTTTCACTCATCGCCTTTGCCCCTCAACTGCAATGTAACTATAACCATCTGTGAATGACTCACTCTCACACTCATAAATTTTGACCACTTCACATAATACTCAGACTATAAGCGACTGTATCAGCTAGTTTTTTTACATCTTGATATCTGATGTTAATATTCAAGACCAGAACAGTCAAATTGTCTACTAAACTTAGGATAAAAAAACTACGCTGTTACACTTTTTTAATCTACTTTTTCGCTCTCATCAACATGAGTATTTCTACTGTTAGGTGGTCTTGATGGCTGCTTTGAGACTTTGGCAAAATTCGGCGATCGCATTTAGTCCCTGTTCTGGTGTACCTTCTGCTAACCGCTTCACAAAGGCACTGCCCACAATCGCTGCATCTGCGCCCCATTCTCTTACCTGACGGGCTTGGGCAGGATCGGAGATTCCAAAGCCGACACCAATAGGTTTATCAGTAACATTACGAATTTCTTTGAGTAAATCTGAGACTCGCGTTTGGATTTGCGATCGCATCCCCGTCACGCCTGTGACGCTGACTAAATAAATAAATCCTTGGGAAGACTGGGCGATGGCTTGTATCCGTTCGGTGGAACTGGTGGGAGCTACCAATAAGGTGACATCAATTCCCATTTCACCAGCTGGTTGTAACAGACCCGCAGCTTCTTCTAAGGGTAAATCAGGCACTACCAATCCTGCTACCCCAACGGCAGCAATTTCCTGAAGAAATTTTTCAATGCCACGGTGCAAAATTGGGTTGTAATAAATAAACAGGACGATGGGCGATCGCATTTTGGGAGTAGTTGCTTGCAGCATTTCCAGCACCTGCTCAAATTTCGTTCCCCTTTGCAAAGCGCGGGTAGCAGCTGCTTGAATCACTGGCCCATCCGCTAGAGGATCGGAGTATGGTACGCCCAGTTCAATGATATCTGCCCCATTGCGATCGAGGATTTGCAACGCTGCTGCTGTTGTTTCTAAATCTGGGTCGCCAGCTGTGATAAAAGGAATTAAAGCACACTCACGATTGTGCTTTAGGGTTTCAAAGCAATCAGAAATTGCAGTCATTAGTAATTAGTCATTAGTAATTAGTCATTGGTCATTGGTCATTGGTCATTGGTCATTGGTCATTTGCAAAGGACAAACGACAAGTGACAAATGACGAAGAACAAATAACAACTGACCAACGATCACTTTACACCTGAGACTGCTCTTCTTGTTCTATCTCGGCTTGAATTCGTGCTAGTTCTTCGGGAGTTAGTTCTTCCAAGCGCTTTTGCAGAAATTCTTGCTCATACTGTTCCCGCTGTTGGTGGTAGGTCATTTTTTGTCCCACCGCACGGAAAAAATAGGTAGCTAACCAGCCAACTAACACAGCCACTAGTAAGATTTGGCTCCATATACCAGCTTGCTGATTATCGAAGCCGGCTAGCTGTAATCCTACATACGCCAAGCCGCCGGCAATAAAAATGCCTAAGCCAATTCCAATAGCGTCAATCCGTCGCATGAGAGTTATGACCTACCAATTTCGTTAAACTTCAATTTGTCGCGGCCGGGGTCGAAAATTTGCAAACGGCGATAAAACTAACAAACCCGGAAAGAAGAAGAACACCAAAAAGTACATAAACACACGCTCGATGGAGCTAGCCACGTACCAACGCTGCTTCAGGTAGAGCAAGACAGCGATCGGGATTACTAGAAGGTAAGCTCCAGCCAAAATCAGATACAGCAGGGCGACGATCATAACTTTTTTGTCTAAGCATCTATTTCTCATCATAGGGCGAAGAGCGAGACTCAGGGAAGTAGAGTCATGATGCTTTCAAGAAATAGGGGGCAGGGAAGGCGGGGAAAAGGTTAAAGGTTAAAGGGAAAAGGAATAAATTTAATCTTTCCCCATTTCCCCTTTCCCTTTCCCCATGCCCTGTTTGCCCCATGCCCTACTCAACACTCAAAGTATTTTGAGAAAAACCGCTAGGAAAATTGACATATGTCCAGTGTGTGATGCTATGATAAGTAGCCCAGTAGCAATTCAGTGCTATTGTCAGACAAGGTGGAAAATTTTTATCCAAATTGGTTAGGAAAAAATAAAAAACTTCCATTGGAAAAAATATTTTCAATCTAGTTGGACAAATGACACAATTGATGGTGGAATAGATGAGGGGGTATTTGCTGCCTCTACAAAAATAAATAGTTACCGAACACCTGCGGGGGTGTGGCGGAATGGTAGACGCTACGGACTTAGATAACTGAGCCTTGAAGGAGAAATCCCTCAAGTGGAAGCTCTCAAACTCAGGGAAACCTAAATCTGGTAACAGACATGGCAATCCTGAGCCAAGCCGGAAAAAGTTCTGAGTGCTGAGTGGTGAGTGATGAGTAAGCTAAAAACTCATAACTCCTAACTCATAACTGCTAACTATTCGGAAGGTGCAGAGACCCGACGGGAGCTACCCTAACGTAAAGTCGAGGGTAAAGGGAGAGTCCAATTCTCAAAACTTAAAGTGGCTGTTGCCATCAAGTAGCAGTGAAAACTGCGGGAGAATGAAAATCCGTTGACCGTAAAAGGTCGTGTGGGTTCAAGTCCCTCCACCCCCATTCAATTTAGGCTTATCAGTTGCTGGAAGCAGACAAATTTGTTTGTCACCAGTAAAATTTTATTTTTATTGAATCACTTTAGCTGTGTTAGCGATCGCTTAATTGCAGCTTTTTTATGTTGAGAAATTAATGTTGGCGATAATACAAAGCGATCGCACGAACAATCTTTGTATATGGCAGGTTTTGTTATCATACACTTACCCTGCTATTTGCAAACTTTCACTTGGGATAAGTCCAAAAACAATTTATTTGGAGAGAACGCGGACATAGCAATAGCCGGATGGAATCAAGCTGAATGGTTGAATTTTGGGAGGTTGAAAAATCAGATGACAGCGCCTCAACCAATAATCTTTACCAACTCTCATCTTTACGACCAAGATTTTTATTTGTGGATAGACACAACAGCTAAACAATTAAAAGAAGGCAGATTTTCTGAGGTTGATTTAGAAAATCCGATCGAAGAAATTGAATGCATGGGAAGAAGTGAAAAACACGCGCTTGCAAGTAATTTAGTTGTTTTATTAATGCATCTACTAAAATATAAATATCAGCCAGAAAAACGCTCTAATATCTGGAAAGTAACTATTAGAGAACATCGCCGCAGGCTGAGAATAACTTTTAAAGATAGTCCTAGTTTAAAACCATATTTTCAATAAGTTATGCCAGAGTGTTATGAAGATGCAAGAAAGCAAGCGAGTGATGAAACTGGTTTATCACCTGATACTTTTCCTGTAGACTCTCTCTTTACTGGAGATGAGTGTTTAGATAAAGAGTTTTTACCTGATTAGTTAAGTTCTCATTTGGTAAAATCGCAGCAGAATTAGTGAGTTCTTGGAGTCAGAATTGATAACTAAAACAGGCTTTATGCTTAATCCAAAATCCAAAATTATGCTAACTGAAAACTTATCACTCGGCAAGGCGTTCGTGTAACCAAGCCAAGGCAGCACCAACGGTTTCAGCTAGAATACTAATGAGGCGATATAGAGCGATCGCACTAAAGACTAAGGCCGCTGGAAACTGGTGTCGTAAAAGTTCATAAGCAGTCGCTTCAAACACACCCAACCCACCAGGCGCACCCGGAATCACTAAGCCGAGTAACCAAGCGCAACTAAAAGCCCCTAGCAATAAAGGAATTTGACTCCAATTAAGAGAATTGAGTGCAAATACAGTTAAAATAAACCCGACGCCGCGCAAACATAAAAAGCCCAATTCCCCTAATAAAGGTCGCAGGGGATAGCGTTTAAGAGTTAAAATGGCACTTGGTTGAGTATTAAGATCGGATTTTTTTGCCTTCAGTTTGTATAAAAAGCGAATGGCTGGGTTTAAAAACCGGGGATGAACTGCACAAAGCACCACAGCTAAACTCACCAATTGTAAGATCTGTACCCTTAAAGTGGTATTCTTTGCATCAAATTGACTACTGAATAAAATAATGAGGATTAAAGCAGCCGTCGCCATAAGTAGCGGTTCCAGCAAAACGCTTAAGGTGGCTGCACCAGCAGAAACGTTGGCATTTCTGGCGGCGAGAATTCGTCCGTAATAATGCCAGATATTACCTGGTAAATACTTAGCAATATTAGTTTTTAGGTAAACTTGGATGAACTGGGAAGATGGCACAGGTTGATTTAGCTCTTGCAAAACCCAAGTCCAAACCCAGCCAGCCCAGGTATGTGCCATTAAAGTGACAGCTGTAGCGATCGCCATAATCCCCCATCCTACCCCATCAATGCGGATAGCAGTCACCTGAATCCAATTATCCTTCAGGGCTTTCCCTAAAAAAAATATTGTTCCACCTAAAATTATCCAACGTAAAAATTGCTTCATGAAATTAGTAATTTAACGGTTAGAAGAACGAAGGACAAATACCTCAAATCTTACTATATATATCAGCTACATATTCAAAGATTTAAAAGTATTAAAAAACTGAATGTAATATTTTTTACCTAAAAACTAGGATATTATTTTATATCTCTCTAGAGTTAGATAAAAATATTGTTTTTGTACTAATAAAAATGTGGCCTGCGCTAGAGGTAAAAGTTGTTTTATTCTTCCTATCTTTGAATAGAGGTTATTCAAAAATTAACCAACTAAACAACCACAATAACTTACTGAATAATACAAATGATTCAGCTAAGGCTTGAGCTTATTAATAGTTTGGTAAGGAGGACTAAGTGAACGCTGTAATAGCTTTTTTTAAAAAACTACGGCTGCGCCAAACTCTAACAATTTTTCTGGCAGGATTATTGTTAATAGTTAGTACTGCTTGTAGTACAGGAGATGCTCAAGGTGCGAATCCACAAAATCCTGCTGTGCAAGCAGGTGGAGCCAACAATCCTTATAAGAATGGTGGAGACAAATACACTAGATCGTCCACCGATTCCAAAACGAGCGCAAAAACTAATTACGGACGCGACCAAGCTAGCCTAGAGCCAAGCTTACTATTGATTGCTACAAATGTTGGAAATAGAGATTCTGAGATACTTTATCCTGGTGCTGAAACACCAGTAGGTCGAATCAAGAAAGAAGCAGAACTGCCAATTATCACACAAGATAATTTCCAACAACCCGAACCAGGTGGTTTGATTCAAAACGAACCCAGTGTAGGATCTCGTGTTAAAGAACGCCTTGGAACTGTGAAAGAAACTGTTGAAGAAGCTTCCGGTTTTTTGAAAGAAAAGTCAGATGAAGCAAGTGCTAGACCAGAATTACAAAAAAATCCAGCAAGAGGCAGATAGAAATTTTATTTTGTCTCAATAGTTGAGATTTTAAATGGTTTGCAATACCATATTGTTTGAAGTTTAAATTAGTGACAAAAATGCAAGGAGTAGAAGTATGAAACAATTAGGTACTTGGTTGAAAAATATTCGTCCGTTGAAAGTTTTAGCTGCTTTTTTAGTAGGAATATTCTTGTTTGTTACACAGGCCTGTGCTGCGCCAGGAGTAGCAACAGAACCACCACAGCCTGATGCTCAAACGCCTCAATCAAATAATTACGTCAAACGCTACGATCCCACAAAAGATTATCCTCTCTCTGCACCCGCTGGCGGGATGAATAACTTCAGTGATGTAGATCCCAGAGCGGGATTAGGTGAAAAGGCAGCTAATGACAGAGCTGATGCACTAGCGAAAAACGCTCAAAAAAATATTGAGCAAAAGAGTGTTGACTCTCGCGAACAATATGTCCGGAATTACCAACAAGGTACACCACTTGGTGAAAGAGTAAAAAACTTGGGTGAAGATGTTGGTAGTTCTGCTGGAGAATTAGGGGAAGGTTTCGCTAAGGGGACTCAACGCGGAATTGAAAACCTCAAGGGAAATACCCAGAATGCAGCTAAAGATTTGACGAAAAATGCTCAACGTGCTGGCGAAGATGCTAGTAACAACGTTCAACGCACTGCTGAAGATGCAGCTAACGCAGTGAACAGAACTGTCAAAAACATTGATTGAAATTAGTTGTTAGACTGGTGGCGAAAATCCAGTTTAACAAGCAACAATAAACGCACTACTCGTCATAATTCATCCTGAATTATGACGAGTTTTTATTTCATAAATAGAATTCAGGAGTCAGGAGTCAGAACTCAGAATTCATGAGTCAGAATATAAGTTTTCTCTCCTAACTCCCACTGTCTATTCCCGGAGATTTATTAATTGCCAAACGAGGTTAGTTTTGATTTTCTAAATACCAATGCTGTAGCGCTAGCCGTTGAATTTCCCGCCAGGGAATATTATGTTTTCGGGCTAATTCTGCACAATCTTCATATTCTGGCTGGACGTTAGCAATAAGTTTTTCTGACGATCGCCCTTTCCATGCCACTTTGACGCGCACTTTGCCATATTCAGTTTCCACTTGTTGAATTTCTCGTTCTAAAATGGTGCGTTGCTGATTAGTTCGTCGAATACCCAAAGTTGTGGTTTCGCGGAATATAACGGCTTCACAACTGAGTAAATTTTCTGGATGACAGATAACAGTCAGCAAAATTCCTGGACGCGATTTTTTCATCGCGATCGCTTGGGTAAAAACATCCAGCGCACCAGCCGCAAACAAAGCCTCAAACACATAGCCGATGGCTTGAGGATTTAAATCGTCAATTTGGGTTTCTAATACCGATATGGTTTCTAGATTTGAGCTAGTTTCACCAGAATCACGGAAATCTGACTTTAAAATTGCACTTTCGCCCAGCCAGAGGCGTAAAATATTGGGGATGGGTAAATTTATGGTTCCTGCTCCCAATCCTACCTTTTTGATAGCGATGGGGGGCGGCGAACCAAATTCTCTGGCTAAGGTAGTGGCGATCGCGCCACCAGTCGGCGTCACCAGTTCTCGTTCAATGCCGTTGCTATAAACTGGACAATCCCGCATTTCCCAAAGCTTTAATACCGCTGGTACTGGTACAGCCATTTGACCATGCGCCGCCCTCACAGTGCCGCCGCCAGTCGGGAACGCCGAGCAGTATAGTAAAGGCAATCCTGCCTCATTGCTCTCAATCCCTAACCAATCCAACCCCAAGCAAGTACCCACAATATCTACAATCGCATCTACAGCACCTACCTCATGAAAATGAACTTTTTCAGGAGAAATGCCATGCACCGCCCCTTCTGCTACAGCTAGCTGCCGGAATACCGCCAAACTCCAAGCTTCTGCCCGTGGCGGCAATCCTGCTTTGAGAATCATCTGCTCTATTTCTGGCAGGTGGCGTCCGTGATGATGAGTGTGTTCGCGATCGTGGTGGTGATGATGGTCTACTAAATCCACATGGACTTTAGTTGCCTGCTGACCATTCCGTTGCACAAGTTCAGCCCTTAATTCATATTCGCGTTCAATTCCCAACCCATTAAGTTTTTCAATTAAATACTCCACAGGAACGCCCAAACTGACCAAAGCACCCAGGCACATATCACCGGAAATTCCTGTCGGACATTCAAGATAAGCGATTTTATTCATAGTTATTAGTTTATTAGTCATTATTCATTAGTCATTAGTCATTGGGTAAGGGGTAAGCGGAAAAGGGGAAAGATTAAATTTATTCCTTTTCCCTTTAACCTTTAACCTTTTCCCCTGCCTCCCCCAGTCCCCAGTCCCCACCCCCCACCTATGGCAAAAATCTTCCCAGTTCATCCGGATAATCCTCAAATTCGTCGAATAGAGGAAATAAAGTCAGCGCTCTCTAGTGGTGCTGTCATGCTTTACCCTACTGATACAGTCTATGCGATCGGTTGTGATTTGAATGCCAAGTCGGCGGTAGAACGAGTGCGGCAAATTAAGCAGCTAGCAAATGATAAACCACTGACATTTTTATGTCCCTCACTTTCAAATGTGGCGACTTATGCCTTCGTAAGTGACACAGCCTATCGGATTATGAAGCGCCTAATTCCAGGTACATACACGTTTTTGCTACCAGCGACTAAGTTAGTACCGCGATTGGTGCAAAGTCCCAAGCGGAAAACTACAGGAATTAGAGTCCCAAACCATACTGTCTGTTTGGCTCTGCTGGAAGCTTTGGGCAATCCGATTATCTCAACTTCCGCACACGTGCCACCAGATGAAGGAAATAATGGCTTGGTTCACATAGATCCAGAGACTATTCGATCGCGGGTAGAGCTATTTGACCGTTTGGACAAATTCGTAGACATAATTGTAGATGCTGGTGATGAGCCTAAGTATGAAGTGTCTACAATTTTGGATTTAACGGGAGACGAAGCAGTAATGATACGGAGGGGTTTAGGTTGGGAAGCAGCGTCAGCGTGGGTATAAGGATTAAATTTCATCAGCGCACTTATTTTTTTCGGAAATTGTGATTTAAATGACTCCAGTTTTGAAATTGTCATAATTAAAGGCGATTGCAGTGGGTATAACAGGATGGTGGCAACACTCGCTAGAGCAAGGCATTCAACAACTTTGAAGAAATGCTGCGTATCCATTTATTAGCCTCAACGTGGTGATTTGTGGAAGAACCTACACATTGCCATAGCTACAACTCTTTCGTATTTCCTACAGTTTTAAATATGAGCTTTAGATGTGAGCATTACATGGGGCAAGTCTTGATGGATGAATGCCCAAAGATTCTCCAACCAAGACTAGCCTCGATCGCTGTGTCTGCGTTGTAATTACGGTGCAATACTACTCCCTGGAAAAGTCATGAAAGCTAATGTCGCCAATCTACCAAACTCTACAGCAGTTTTTAACAACCATGTTTCTGGCGAAGAATTGCCAGCTAGCAGCAGTGACACCTTAGTTCAATTGCTGTGTGAAGAAATGCAAGGGCAAGTCAAAGCAGCGCCCAGGTGCGTACAAGCTTTAGCAAAGCGCATCGCCAAGGAAGTAGAACGCATTTGCGATAAAAGCTCCCGCATCCAAACATCTGGACAAATTCAGTCTTGGCAAATGACGTTGGCCAGACACCGGATGCAAAAGTGCTTGCGTTACTACCAGCTAGGTTCCAAACAAGGACGGGTAGAATTACATAGCAATTTGGGCGCGATGGTTTACCGCCATGTAACTATATCCGGCTCGGAGTTGGGTTTTGACGCTCGTTACAGCTTAATTGAAGATTTTTTACAAGCATTTTATATTGAAGCGATTAAAGCTTTCCGCCGCGAAAACGAATTACCTGAGGATCACACGCCGCGTACTCAGCTGCAATTAGCTGAATATATGGCATTTACAGAACAGTACGCCAAACGCCGCATCAATTTACCAGGCGGTGCAAATCAGCAATTAATTATTTTGCGGGCCCAGGGTTTTGCTCGTCGTCAGCCCCAAGAAACTACTGTGGATATTGAAATGGCGGTGGAGTCTGCTAAGGGTGAAGAAGCAGAATCTTACCAACGCAATTCGGCGGTACAACAACTGCGATCGCAAATGATCGCCAAAGCCAGTTTCGATCCATCGGAAGAGTCAGAACGCGATCGCGTCATTGCTGAATTGATGAAATACTTGGAGTCCCAAGGTCAATCTGACTGTATGGACTACTTAAGTCTGAAACTGCAAGACCTTTCAGCACCCGAAATTGACCAAATTCTTGGTTTAACTAGCCGTCAGCGCGATTATCTGCAACAGCGGTTTAAATATCATGTAGAAAAGTTTGCCAAGCAACATCATTGGCAATTGGTACATCAATGGTTAGGTGCGGGTTTGGAGCAAAAGTTGGGTTTATCTTCCCAACAATGGGAAATCTTTATCGGTCAACTCACAGAACAACAACAGCAAATTTTACAACTCAAAACTGCACGGGAAAGCGACCAAGCGATCGCCAAAGCCATCAAATGCACCCCCAAACAAGTGCAAAAGCGCTGGACTCAATTATTAGAAATAGCATGGGCTATCCGCAACGGTAATACTGAAGCCCAGACAGGTTGAAGTCCAAATGAAAATTATTAAAAATAATCTCAGCTTAATTGTTGTTATGGATATGGCGCTAATTTTGGTTGATTTTTAGGGCTTACTTATAAAATAATCTTATTATTGAGCCTAGCAGTTAGCTTTTGTATATTTACCCCAAAAACTGTATCTTAAACTACTATTTTTTAGCGATCGCCCTCATTTTTCGGTCAACTGAATGTCTGCTATTTCTACCGAACTGCAATAGACTTCTTGCAGAAGTCGAGAAAAGTGGGAAAGGTTTGTTATTCCCTTTCCCCTTTAACCTTTTCCCTTTTCCCACAAGAGTGCAAAAAGCACTTTTGCACTCTTGTCTAATGTTCAGGCGATTCGTAAACGTTCAATATCCTTCATGGGTGGAGCGCCAAATAAGCGGGAATACTCACGACTGAACTGTGAAGGACTCTCATAACCAACCTGATAAGCCGCCTGGGTTGCATCAGCGTTTTCAGCCAGCATCAGACGACGTGCTTCCAATAACCTCAACTGTTTTTGATATTGCAATGGACTCATTGAGGTGACTGCTTTGAAATGGCGATGGAATGATGCAGGAGACATACTCGCTTGTTGAGCCAAATCATCAACCCGCAATGATTTTGTAAAATCAGCTTTGATCCGTTTAACTACCTCTGCAACGCGCTGCATATTGCTACCTGATGTCGCAATCTGGCGAACCGCTTCGTCTTGTTCGCCAATTAAAAGGCGGTAATAGATTTCACGAATAATCATCGATGCCAGGAATGGAATATCCTGGGGCGTATCCAAAAGCCGTGTTAGTCTAGTGGCACAATCAATCAACGATGCATTAGCATCGCTAACGAACAAGCCTTTAACCGAAGTTTCTTTTTTTTCTGGGCTGTGCTGGATTTGGTCAATAATATTCCAAAGCTGAGTCGCATCCAAACTCAGCTTAAATGCTAGATACGGTTTATCTGGTGTCGCTTCGATAATGTATCCACTGAGCGGCAAATCCACTGTGACAACAATATATTGAGCCGCACCATACTGATAGGTTTCCTTGCCCAGCAAAGTTTCTTTTTTGCCTTGAAGAATAATGCACAGAGTCGGTTCATATACGGCGCAGAGTGTTGTAAGAGCAGCAGATTCCCGCATAAATTCCAACTGAGCGATCGCGGTTGAATGAATACCGTTCCCCTTATCATCCGTATGGCGAGTTACTAGTTCCACCAGTTCTTGACAAGCATGAATCGCCGTCTCGCGTTTCAAGGGTTCAATTGCCATAGAAGTTTCTCGATCGCTCCGATCGTTTTGTTGCACCTAATTATAGAGGATTCTTTTGGGCATCATCGTTCTGCTTGAGAGGATTGGGCAATAAGATGCGAGGTTTATGTATTTGTAACCCTTATGGTTAAGCCTATGATGAACCTATACCAGAAAGGCAATGAAAGGATAAGGCAATAGGACAAGGCGCAACAAGCAAATCGAAATCGCTTTGATTGCAAAATCGAGGTGAGAACAAAGCAAAAATACCGCTTTTGCAAATGCCTAGAAAGGAATTGATATCGGTTCAAGAATTTAGCTGTGTTACTAACTTAATGTCAGGAGATCTACAGATGACTCAGAGAACATGGTTTATTACAGGTGCTTCCCGTGGAATTGGGGCTGAGATCGCGAAAGCAGTTTTGGCAGCAGGTGACCAATTAATTGCAACCGCCCGCAACAAAGACGATTTGCATCAGTTCGAGTCCAGTCAAAATGTGTTGATCCTCAGCCTGGATATTACCGACGAGGCTCAAGTGAAATCAGCAGTAGCAGCAGGATTAGAACGCTTTGGGCAGATCGATGTGTTAGTCAACAATGCGGGATTCGGTTTGCTGGGAGGCATTGAAGAAACCAGTGCCGAAGAGGTTGAGCGGGTATACCGCACGAACGTCTTTGGGCTTTTGAATGTGACTCGTGCCGTGTTGCCTAGTATGCGTCAGCGCCGCGCCGGACACATTATTAACCTATCGTCGGTCGGTGGCTATCGCTCGTCTTCAGGGTGGGGTATCTATTGCTCAACCAAATTTGCTGTTGAAGCCATTACTGAAGCTCTGCACGATGAGTTAGCTCCTTTGGGAATCCATGCTACCGTTGTCGAACCGGGATACTTCCGTACCAATTTTCTCGATGGCAGTTCGCTTCAAAAAACCGCAACAGAGATTCCTGATTATGCACAGACCGTCGGTAAAACCCGTAACCTCGCATCTGAACGGAACTATCAACAACAGGGAGATCCCACCAAACTCGCCCAGGCGATCCTTGAGATCGTTAACGCAGATACTCCACCTTTGCGGTTGCCTCTAGGGACAGATACCCTTGAGGTAATTGCCCAGAAAAACGCTTACGTTGAGCAAGAGACGGCACAATGGCGAACTCTGGCTGAATCCACTGATTACAGATAGTGGGTACAAGATGGTGAAAAAAAGTAGATTAGCGGGTGAGGTTTGAGCGCTTCTCTTGGTTGCATCTTGGTGTCGATCTTCAGTTAGCCAAAGAGCGATCGCGTTCTTATAAGTTTGACGTACTTTGGCGCATATTCATCCAAAATTGGTATTATAGGTGCGGAAGATGGGTTATACAAATAAGAACTTAACTGGAGATAGCCAAGCTGCAATAAAGGATTACAATCAAGCGATTGCTATTTCCCATAAAAGTAACTATAGACACTTAGACATGGAAAAAATAGTCATCGTCAAATGGAAACTCAAAGAGTCGGAAGCGTCACGCATTTTGAAAATGCTACCGGAACTGGCTGAGAAGACTAGAAATGAGGAAGGTAATATTTCCTACACGATCTATCAGTCCCAAAGCGATCCTTGCGAACTCATACTTCATGAGCATTACGTCGATGACGATGCCGCAGAAACTCATAAACAATCGCAACACTACAAGAGAATCGTCGCAAACGAAATCATTCCGCATCTTGAAGCCCGCGAGGTAATTTTGGTAAAAAAACTCGTTTAAATTGGTTATTGATACAAATATCGCCATCAGCCGTGCCAGGGAGGTTTTATGTCGAAAAAGGTGCTAATCATTGTATCGAACGCTCACGCCATTGGCCCGCACAACAGAAGAACAGGTATTTTTTTGCCGGAAGTAGCGCATCCTTATGCTGAATTTGACAAAGCAAAATACCAAATCGATTTTGCAAGTCTTACCGGAGACACTCCGTTTCTCGACGCGCTCAATCTGGCTGACGACCCCGACAATCTATCCTTTTTGGTGGGAAAAGGATGGGCATCAATGCAGAAAGCCAAGAAACTATCAGACGTGGATGTCAGCCAGTATGACGCCATCTTCGTTCCCGGCGGTTTAGCGCCAATGGTCGATATGCCTGAACACCCGCTTCTTAAAAAGGTTGTCAAAGAGACTTACGAGCGAAGCGCCATCGTTGGAGCAGTTTGTCATGGCCCGGTGTCGTTGCTAAACGTAAAACTGAGTGACGGTACTTATTTGCTCGCCGGAAAGAATATCACTTCATTCACAAACGATGAAGAAGACAACTACGCCAAAGCTGATGTGCCTTTCGAGCTGGAAACAGCCCTCACCAAACAAGGCGCGATCTTTCACAAAGTTGCACCTTGGCAACCAAACAGCATTTCTGATGGGAATCTCGTCACCGGGCAAAATCCCGCTTCTGCCAAAGGCGTTGCCGAGAAAATGATAAAGCTTTTAGAAGAATTGTACGCAACACCAACCCGCTTAGCGACCTGACGGAGCAACAAATTGTCGATCCCTTCTTCGCTCATTTAAGCACTGGCGTAACTCTCCGTAGTGGTAGGTGTTTTTTGCTGATGTTGCCATGATATCTATCATTCGTCTGATGGTTAACAGAATGAGATTATAAAATTTTAGGCTCTTTAGACTAGGAAGAATCATGGTCGCGGCAACTCAACAGCACAAGTTTGATGTCATTGTGATTGGTTCCGGAATTGGGGGATTGACCGTTGCTGCACTGCTCTCCAAACTGCATCGAAAACGGGTTTTAGTCTTGGAACAGCATTTCACGGTGGGCGGATTTACCCATACCTTTGAACGCAAAGGAAAATTTCATTGGGATGTGGGATTGCACTACGTCGGCGATATGGGCGAAGGCAGCACCGGGAAAGCCGTGTTTGACTATCTCACGAACGGCAATTTGCACTGGCACAAAATGCCAGACCCGTTTGAGAAGTTTGTCTATCCAGATTTCACTTTTGAGGTGTATTCCGATCCCGATCGCTTTCAAGCTGATTTAATTCAACGCTTTCCCCACGAGCAGATCGCGATCCAACGGTATTTCAGGGATATTCGCAGGGCAGCGTTTTGGTTCGCTATGCATTCCATGTTGGAGCTATTTCCAGGATGGTTGCAGCCATTCGTCAAACGAGTCATCCGGTCTTTCGGTGCAATCGCCAGACAAACCACTCAGCGATATCTAGATAAACATTTCCAAGATGCCCATCTCAAAGCATTGCTAGTTTCCCAGTGGGCAGATTACGGCCTACCGCCATCCCAAAGTTGCTTTGGTATTCATAGTGGGATTGTGAGGCATTATTTGAATGGAGGCTGGTATCCCGTGGGTGGAGCGGAGGGGATCGCACAATCGATCGTTCCAGCGATCGAACGCTCAGGTGGTATCGTTCTCACCCAACGCCGCGTCACAGAAATCTTACTAGACTCTGGGACAGCAGTGGGTGTAAAAGCACAACATACGGCAAAGCGACAGGCAGAGGCAGACTTGGAAATCTACCATGCGCCGATTGTCGTGTCTGGTGCTGGCGCGTTTAATACCTATTTGAAGCTGATTCCCTCTAGCTATCCACTGGTTGAACGTCAGGCAATTCAGGCGTTTCCGAAAAGTACCAGTATGGTGACAGTATACCTGGGGTTAAAAGAAAGTCCCCAAAAACTAGGTTTTCGGGGTGAAAACTACTGGATTTATACGACCTATGACCATGATGCGATCGCTCAAGATCCGCCCATAACCTCAGAACGTCTACCCAGGTTCTGCTATCTCTCGTTTCCATCTTTGAAAGATCCATTGGCTCAGGCACATACCGCCGAAATCATTGCTCATGTTGACTACGATTTCTTCTCGCAGTGGCGGGAGCAACCTTGGCGGCGGCGAGGCAGTGAGTACACTCAACTCAAAGCTCAAATTACCGAGTCCCTAATCGAGTTAGTAGAAAGCCACTATGTTGGCTTCCAGGATTTAATTGAGTATGCAGAACTCTCAACTCCGCTGACCGTAGAACACTTTAATGGGAGCGATCGGGGTGCTATCTTTGGTATTCCCTGCATTCCCGAACGACTCAATCAATCCTGGATCGGAGCTAGAACACCGATTAAAAACCTCTACCTGACTGGAGCGGATACATTTTCACTCGGCATTATGGGCGCGATGATGAGTGGTGTGAAAACAGCAGGTCTTTTGAATGGAGACTTTGGTTTCTTTAAGATTATGGCAACTATCATGCGAGAGTCGGCTTTACGCAGCCGCTCGTAACAAAACATAGAGTTTGCTGTTTAGCTAAAGCAATAGCAGGCTAACAATCCCGCTGCACGCCGACCGAACAACAGTTATTGATGAAACCGAGAGCTTACTTGCGGGAGTTGAACGGGAACATTAAATCATCACAAACCTATTTAATTCTGTGTAGAAGCAATTTTGAATGGACTATTAAATCTTGCTTTGATTTATTTAGTTACTAGCTTACAGAATTCATGCTGACTTCTGAGTTATGACTTCTGAATTCTTAATTATTAAAAGATGTAATTAATAGTTCGTCGATCGCGCCTCGATTTTTGATGTTCGAGTTAATTGAACGCGCTGCTTTAATTGTGTGCGTTTCAAAGTTGATATCTTTATAAATTTTTTTAATAAATTCACTATCAGAATTGCATACCATAACTTTGACACTGCGACTCGCCAACTCTGCACAAGTATCTCTGAGAAGTTCTTGGTCTTTTTTAGTGAAAGAATTTGAACTATAAGAGGTGAAATAACTAGTTTCACTGATAGGGTGGTAAGGCGGATCGAAAAATACAAAGTCATCACTGCTAGTAGCATGGCTTAGTACTTCTGTAAAATCTGCTTGTTGAATTTTAGCCTGAGAAAGTGCTGTAGAAGCGACTCGCAGCAAATCTTCAGGACAAATATTAGGATTTTCATATCTGCCTAAAGGCACATTGAAATTACCCTGGGAATTGACTCGATAAAGACCATTGAAACAGGTTTTGTTTAGATAAATTAAACGAGCAGCTTTTTCTAAATCTGTACCACCAGAGTTATTTCTTACCGTATAATAATAATCTCTATTATGTCTTTCTTTATGCTCTTTTAGAAGCAAGATTAATTTATCAACGTTATCTCTAACGCAGCAATAAGTATTAATTAATTCGGCATTAATATCAGTTAAAATTGCTTTATTTGGTTGCAAATAGAAAAAAACAGCACCACCACCTAAAAATGGTTCGTAATAATTTTGATAATTCTTAGGAAAATAAGGAATATATTGCTGAATCAACCTACTCTTACCCCCTGCCCACTTCAAAAATGGACGCGGGCTAGTTTCTTTGGGGATTTGAATAACCATTTACTTACAATTTTACCGAAATAGTTGCGACTAAATATAGTTAATATAGCTGACGAACCATATTTTATATTAACTGGCTAATTTTCCAGCCGCATAGATTACAATTAAGTGGATAAACCATATCAAAACAAACGTAAGTATATAGCAAGGCAGTTTAAATTCAAATGTTCGACGGATTTTGGGATAACGTCTTTCGCTACCCCCGCTACTTCATTACTGTCCTCTTAGGGGTATTTCTTAACACCTTTGGGCCATTAGTGCCACTCTTGAAACGCCCAATCACCTTAATTGCGGTTTTGGGTTTATTTGTTAGCGGTCTAGTGTTCGTGACTCTAACCTTACGTGCAATGCTGGGCTTGAGTACAATCTAAACTGGGCGATGCAGTGGATTCTGCCCTAAAGACAGTTGTTTTTGGCGTTATTTGCCATAAACTAGGTACTATCTACCGAGCTTGCGTTTATATTATGTCGTACAACCTCTTTTCGGAGGCTAAACTTTTATGGCTACAAATCGCCGCGTTTCCCGTGTTGCTGAACTAATTAAACGGGAAGTTAGCCAAATGCTGCTCAACGGCATTAAGGATGACCGTGTGGGTACAGGAATGGTAAGTGTTACTGATGTTGATGTTTCTGGCGATCTCCAACACGCCAAAATCTACGTCAGTATTTATGGTACAGATGAAGCCAAGGCAGAAACAATGGCGGGCTTAAAGTCAGCCACGGGTTTTGTGCGTAGCGAACTTGGTGCTAGGGTACGGCTACGTCGCACACCAGAGGTTATCTTTGTTGAAGATCGCTCTATAGAACGTGGTAATAAGGTACTGGCACTATTAAACCAGCTAAATAATCAGCGATCGCCAGAAAATTCCACACCAGTGGAAGACAGCACAGATTCAGATGACGACGAGTTCTCAGAATAAGTAACTCAAATAACAATGTAACTTCAGAACAAATCGATCTCAGCAAATCCGCCAAACACTTTACAGACGCGATCTGGTTGCGTCTGTTTTAATGTGACCATAAGCATAGGGCATGGGGAAAGGGGTAAGGGGAAAAGGGTAAGGGGAAAAGGGAAAGATTAAATTTATTCCTTTTCCCTTTAACCTTTAACCTTTTCCCCTGCTCCCCGACACCCCCCTTCTATAGATGTTTATCTAAAAAAAACCATGTAACATCGACGCTGAAATTAACCAAGTAATTGCGGATTTGTTTAAGAAATTGTTAACAGCCGCTAGCTTCAAAGCCTTCATAGTGTAGTTTAGCCGTTAGTTTTGCCATAGTTTATACCCTAGTTGCAGCCAAATATCCTTATCTTGTTTACCCTGAGATAGATACCAACACTTCTAGATACAGCTTTTAGGTAATTATTTTGATCTGTGAGCGATCGCTTTGTGTATTCTTCTCACTAGCCAAATCACCCCTCAAGGCACTCATAGCAAAACTTTCAGACCTGTTGAATAAAATTCACATAACAACAAAAGCAGGTTTGGTTAATTACTTTGACATTGTTTTGTGAAGCGTATTTTTCGGAAATGTCAGCTTTTGTTGACTTTCTTAACATTTCTTGAGATAATTTCAGGATATGTAGCGTCAAAATGAAATTAGTTCCGTATAGCAAACTACAAAACCATAGCCACAAGTCAAATCTCTGTTATGTTTGTTCCTAATAGCTAGCGGGAACACTATCTAAGTGTTAATTTGTGAGTAAAAACCATGAGTGTGAATACGGTGCCTTCTATTAATTACTACTCTCTGGATGTCATCCAAGACGAAGCACGCCGACTGGTGCAAAAGGGAATGGTCAGCCGCCAACAGCCAATATATACACTCTGCCAATACATCCCAGCGAGAGAGTGGGTTTGCGTTGAATGTGAATTAGAAAAATGTGACTTTCTGTTACGCGATCGCATTGGTGATTTGATTGGTCGTGAAGAATGGGACAACGACTAATCAATATTTAATTTTCAGATTTGAGATTGGGAGTTTATTTTTGATGTGTGGATTTCACAATCAACAATTCGACGCCCAATCTGGGATAATCTCTGGCTTTTGGTAATCATTGCCCAATCTAGAATCTTGCGTTTTTTTAATACGGAAACATTAGAGTCTCAAATTATACAATTTTTCAGGTACGTTTAGGCATCAAAATTAATAGTTCTGGTGCTACAACTTGAGTCTAGTATGTAGATTCTCTTACCGGGGCGGTTCCCAATGCTGAACTGCTCCGGTAATTTTTCAAATTGGGGCATGGGGCATTGGCCAAACAGGGCATGGGGAAAGGGAAAGGGGTATGGTTCGACAAGCTCACCAACCGGGGAAAAGGGGAAAAATTAAATTTATTCCTTTTCCCTTTAACCTTTAACCTTTTCCCCTTCTCGCTCATCCCACTTGGTCTAAATACTGATTAATATCATCAATGATGCGAGTCAATTCGGCTTCTGTAGTTATGCGGATGTTGATGGTGCGAACAGTCAGTAGGACTTTGGCTGCGAAGGGAGTCGGCCAGATATTAGGATTACAGAAAACTTCTAAAAAAACTTCGCCAGTGTAACGATATTCCAAGGGGGGTTGGGGAGTCGCTTTAGTGCCGCCAGGAGTGGGTTTAGCAGCGGCAGCTTTGAGGCTTTCCATCAACCGATCTATTGCTGCCTTTAATTCTCGTGCTGCTTGGGGCGAAAAACTGAATGACACAGAACCTTCAACTAGGTTGAGTGTTAGGGGAGTTGAAGACATTAGCTTTGTATTAAACTTCTTGGTAATTACTAATGTTACCTGAATAGGTAGTCTAGGCTGGTGCATTCAGATTCAAGAAAACAGTAGTGAAAATATGTATAAGAATTTTTGCGTCCGCTTTGGCGATGTAAATCATGGTTGGTTAACTGTTAAATTAATTACGCAAGAGCAAGAATTATCATTTGCAGCGTCTTATACACCGTATGATTCACTCTCTGAACTTGTAGATGGATTAAGTTTATTTCTCCAAACAGGTGCATCAAAACTTGTAAGGTGGAATACAGAGCCAATTGAGTATGAGTTTATTTTTTCAAAATGTGATGAACAAGCACAGCTACAGGTGCTTGAGTATGCTAGTTCTCAGCAAAACCAAGGTACGGCTAAAGCTGTCTTTAAATTTAGCGGATCGAGAGAATCATTGACTCTTGCATTCTGGCGTGCTTTACGCGATCTCGAAACTCGCGTAGGTTTTGAGCAGGAATGGCATCGTTCGTTTCCAAAACACGGAATGCAACTTCTTGGGCAACAAATACATAATTTGTAGTTCCGCTAACCCTGAGAAAACTTCCTCAAATTCTTATTGCTAGAATTTGCAGACACAAAAAATTAATTAATATCTATTTGCTATTAACGCTAAAGATACGCTCTTTCTTGCAAAAGTATTGCCAATACCTATCAAGGTTGTAGCGTATTTTAGTTAAAAATAATCTCAATAAATTCATATAATTTTAGAGGTTGTCGAGAGAATTATTCCTTTCTGTGTAAGACTTTGATACATTTTATTTGTATTTATTGATGTTTTGAGTTTTACATTAGAAGTCATAGAACTTCATGTGATAAATAATCTATGACTGTCGATAACCGTGCCGAAGTACGAAAGGTTTTAATTATTACCCTAATACTCAACCTGTTTGTCATGGGGTTAAAAGCAATAGTTGGTTCGTGGACGGGTTCTTTGAGTTTATTAGCTGATGCTTTGCATAGTGTGACCGATAGTGCCAACAATGTTTTAGGATTAATTGCAAGTAAATTTTCTTCTCCCCAACCCGATCGCGAACATCCTTACGGACACAGCAAGTTTGAAGCAGTGGGAGCATTAGGAATCGCGGCTTTTTTAGGAATAGCCTGTTTTGAAATTCTCCAAGGAGCAATCGAGCGGATTCTCAAGGGTGGCGAACCCGTGAAAATATCGCCACCTGAGTTGTGGTTATTACTAATTGTGTTGGGTGTAAATATTTTTGTGGCGTTTTACGAACGCGCTGTGGGTAGGCGGGTAGGTAGCCCGATTCTCATTGCGGATGCTACACATACCATGAGCGATATTTGGGTGACAATTTCTGTAATTGGCGGCTTGGTCGGAGTTTGGCTGGGTTATCAATGGATGGATGTGGTGTTAGCTTTTCCTGTGGCTTTGTTGGTATTTTGGAGCGGGTGGTCAGTTTTAAAAGAGAATTTACCTTGGTTAGTCGATCGAATGGCCATCGCACCAGAAGTAATTCATGCGATCGCCACTTCTGTCCCTGGTGTAATCAACTGCCATGATATCGCTTCTCGCGGTGTTCTCGGTCGTCAAGTGTTCATTGAAATGCATTTAATCGTAGACGCAGCAGATGTACAAACTGCCCACCAAATCACCGAGGAAGTAGAAAGCCGATTAGAAGAACGGTTTCGTCCAGTGAGAATTTTAATTCACGTGGAGCCACCGGGATACAAGTCCGAGCAAATTAGCTTTGAGACGAACAGATGAGGGAGATGGGGAGATGGAGAGATGGGGAGGACGTGGGGACGTGGGGACGCGGAGAATAACCAATGACTAATGACAAATGACCAATGACTAATAACCAATTTTTTGTATTAATTATTACAAGAATTAACTAGGTTTGCCACGATCGCTACTAGTTCGCCTGGATCGACTGGCTTAGATACATGCATCTGAAAGCCTGCTTCTAGAGCAATGGTACGGTACTCGCGATCGCCATAGGCAGTTAAAGCGATGGCAGGAAGTTTGCCATAAATATCTGGTTGCAGCGTTCGTATTTTGCGGATGAGGGTATAACCATCTTCATTAGGCATAGCAATATCACATATCAAGATATCAGGCTGCAATTCGGGTAGTACTTTTAATGCGGCGGCGGCCGATGCAACTGCTGTGACGGATGCTCCATCTGCCTCCAATACAGTTGTAACGTAGAAGCGGCTATCCTCATCATCATCAACTACGAGGATGTTTAAGCCAGCAAGAGGGAGAGGAGGTTCCATAACATTTCCATTAACGTTGATAGAATAAAATTTAATTGCTAATGACCTACTTGTTTTGCTTTCTCAGCGGCCACATCATTGGTCATTTTACTGCGATCGCGCTGATTTTTCTAGGGAATAGCTCAAGTCTTTTAGCTATTATTCAATTTACAGCTATTTTTTCTCTGACATCATTGTTCTTGTCTAGATGAAATTTCCTAGATGTTTAAATTCATTTACGTAAATAGATTTCATTTCGATCGGTTACAGTTTCATGAAAAATCTGCTGGCAAAAAATTGGCGATCGATGTCAGTTGTAGTTTTTTAGATAGATTCAATCAAAAATTTGACAACTAAATTCGAGACTATTTTGAGGCTGAGGTAAATTGCTCGGACACTAGTTATCCATTGGTACTAAAACGTGAACACTAACGATATTAGCATTTCCTTTGAAGTTGACCTTAGTAACTGCGATCGAGAGCCAATTCATATTCCTGGCTATATTCAACCTCATGGAGTTCTTTTTGCATTAAAAGAACCAGAGTTAACTATCCTCCAGTGCAGCAATAATACTTATTCTTTAATTGGCATAAACCCAGAACAATTACTAAATCAATCTTTAAGTATTTTTTTGGAATCCGAGCAAATCAATTTTTTGAAAGATTGTTTATCTCAAGATGATTTACAACTTGTGAATCCTTTAGAAATTCCCATCAAATCTGGGATTGAAAATTTACATTATGATGCGATTATTCATCGCGTCAATCAAAATTTGATTCTCGAATTAGAACCGACATTTTTAGAGAAAAGTAATGGGTTTTTTAAATTTTACCATCTAGTTAAACAAGCTATATCTAAATTACAGGTGGCATCAAGCGTTATAGAACTCAGCCAAATTCTTGCCCAAGAAGTAAAAAAAATCACTGGCTTTGAACGAGTGATGGTTTATCGTTTTGATGAAGATTGGAATGGCGTTGTCATTGCCGAAGAAAAGCCAGAATATCTGACATCTTATTTGGGCTTACACTATCCAGCTTCCGATATTCCCGTACAAGCTAGGCAACTCTACAGCCAAAATTGGCTGCGGCTAATACCGAATGCGGACTATCAACCAGCAGCAATTTTGCCTAGAAATAATCCTTTGACTGGGCAGCCTTTAGATTTAAGTAAGTCGGTATTGCGGAGTGTTTCGCCTTTACATATTGAATATATGCATAATATGGGCGTAACGGCATCGATGTCAATTTCCATTATGAAAAATCAAAAATTATGGGGGTTAATTGCTTGCCATCATCAATCGCCTAAATATGTTCCATATGAAATTCGTAATGCTTGTGAGTTTTTAGGACAAATTACATCTGTAGAACTGAGTGCAAAAGAGGATAGCGAAGATAGCGAATCTAAAATTCAGTTAAAATCAGTTCATAGCAAGTTAGTAGAGTATATGTCGGCAGAAAATAACTTTATTGAAGGTTTAATTCAGCATCAACCGAATCTACTAAATCTTGTCAATGCCCAAGGAGCAGTGGTATATTTTGAAAAAGATTATTTTGCAGTTGGCGACACTCCCGAAAAAGCAGATATTCAAAATTTAATTGAATGGATTTCTCAAAACGTCCAGGAAGAAATTTTTTACACTGATTCGCTATCAAAAATTTATCCAGAGGCAGAAAAATTCCGGGATGTAGCTAGTGGCTTGATGGTACTTTCATTTTCCAAAGCCCAGAAAAACTATGTTTTGTGGTTTCGCCCAGAGGTAGTACGGACTGTCAATTGGGGAGGTAACCCACATAAACCCGTGGAAGTCAGTGGAAGCGATAATTTGCGTTTATCGCCGCGGAAATCCTTTGATTTATGGAAAGAAACGGTGCGTTTCAAATCTTTGAGTTGGAAAAGTTATGAGGTGAATGCAGCGCTGGAGTTGAGGAGCGCTATTATTGGTGTGGTGTTGCGAAAAGCAGATGAATTAGCCCAGCTAAATATTGAACTAGAACGCAGTAATAACGAATTGGATGCCTTTGCCTACATTGCTTCCCATGATTTGAAAGAACCACTGCGCGGTATTCATAATTATTCTAATTTCCTAATTGAAGACTACGGCGAAATCCTCAACGAAGAAGGCAAGGAAAAGTTAAGAACTCTGATTCGTTTGACTCAGCGCATGGAAGATTTAATCGATTCGCTGCTACATTTTTCCCGCTTGGGAAGGGTGGATCTTTCTATGCAGCAGACTGATATTAATAGTGTTGTAAAACGAAATTTAGATTTGTTGAGCGCCCGAATTGAGGAGATGGGGGTAGAAATTCGGATTCCTAGATTGTTACCAACAGTGTATTGCGATCGCGTCCAAGTAGGCGAAGTCTTCAATAATCTGATTGCCAACGCCATTAAATACAACGACAAACCCGAAAAATCAATTGAAATTGGCTACATCGAAGGCGCTTCACCCACACCAGTGACATTCTACGTCCGAGATAACGGCATTGGCATTCGAGAAAAACACTTTGAGGCGATTTTCCGCATCTTCAAACGGCTACACGGGCCAAGCAAATATGGTGGTGGTACAGGGGCGGGATTGACCATCACAAAAAAAATTGTGGAGCGACATGGCGGTAAAATCTGGGTGGAGTCAGCCTACGGCGAAGGTAGTACATTTTATTTCACGTTACAACCAGGAGACTGAATTCATGATTGGCAAAACCGTCCAACCTTTGCTGGTGATTGAAGACAGCGATGAAGACTTTGAAGCGTTATGTCGAATTATGCGCCGACAAGCTGTGATTAATCCGATCTTTCGCTGCACTGATGGCGATGAGGCCCTGGATTTTCTCTACCACACAGGCCCTTACACTGATTCTCAAAAGTTCCCTTGTCCCTCAATTATTTTGCTCGACCTGAATTTACCAGGAACCGATGGGCGAGAAGTTTTAGAGCAAATCAAGCAGGATCGAGACCTCAAAAATATTCCAGTGGTTGTGTTTACCACCTCTTCCAACCCCAAAGATATTGAAGTATGCTATCGATATTGCATTGCTAGTTATATTTTAAAACCAATCGACATCAACAGATTGGTACAAACTATTCAAAGTTTCATAACTTATTGGTTAGATATCGTCATTCTCCCTGATACCGTTAGCAAGTAGTCATGGTGCAACCGCTAACTGTTCTAATCATCGATGATTCTCCTGAAGACCGACAGGTTTATCGTCGCTATCTCTTGCAAGACCAAGAACACAGCTACACAATTCTCGAAGCAGAATTGGGAGAAGAAGCCTTGGCATTATGCCAACAGTTCCAGCCTGAGGGCATCTTACTAGACTTTATGCTGCCAGATATGGATGGACTGGAATTTCTAGCAGAATTACAGCAGCAGTCAAAGGCAACTATGCCAGCTGCGATTATGTTAACCGGATATGGCAATGAGTCTATAGCTGTCCAGGCGATGAAAAGCGGTGTCCAAGATTATCTCATTAAGGGACAGACAACAGCAGAACGTTTGCGTTCTACTGTCTACTCAGCAATTAAAAATACTCAGTTACGCCAGCAACTACAACGCAGCGAGGAACGTTTTCGCACCTCCGTGGAAAATATGCTCGACTGTTTTGGCATTTACTCAGCCATTCGTAACCAGACAGGTGAAATACTTGATTTCTGTGTTGATTATGTAAATGCCGCAGCTTGTGAATTTACCCAGATAGATAAGGAGGAACAGCTGGGCAAAGGACTGTGCGAAGTCCTGCCGTATTTTCGAGCAAGTGACTTGTTTGATGACTGTTGCCAAGTTGTAGAAACGGGTAATCCTTTGGCGAAAGAATCGCTCGTCTACACTTCAAATTTCCATCGCAACCAGCTGCTAACCAAAACCATCGATATTCGCATCACCAAAATGGGAGATGGATTTGTTGCTTCCTGGCGGGATGCAACTGATAAATACCAAGCACAACAACGATTGCACTCAAGTCAGCAGTTCATCGAACGCATTGCCGAAACTACTCCCGGAATCTTGTATGTTTACGACTTAGTGAAACAGCAGAGCGTCTATGTTAATAGCCAGGTTAGTAAATTGCTTGGGTATACCCCAGAGCAAATTCAACAAATGGGAACGCAGTTCTTACCCACGCTCATGCATCCTGAGGATTTAGCTCGATTTCCTAGCGTATTCCAAGAACTTGGTTCAAGTGAAGAGAACAACATTGTGGAAAATGAATATCGGATGCGACACGCCAATGGAGAATGGCGTTGGTTTTTTAGTAGAGATACGATATTCACCAAAAATGCTGACGGTTCCCCACACCAAATCATCGGTACAACCTTTGACATCACAGAACGCAAGCAAACCGAGGAACAGCTACGTTTGAGCAACGAACGTTTCCAACTAGCAGCGGCGGCGGTTAATTGCCTAATTTATGACTGGGATGTGGAAAACGACACAATTGAAAGAACTGAAGGACTAACTCAAGTTTTGGGTTACTCCTTAAAGGAAGTACCAACAACCCATCAATGGTGGAAAGAGCAAATTCATCCAGAAGATAGAGAGCGTTTAATGGCTCATTTCCACAGTATCATCTGTGCCAATCAAAATCACTACAGCGTTGAATATCGGGCACGACACAAAGATCGAGAATATCGATATGTACTCGATCGCGGAGTGATTACACGAGATGCTAACGGCCGGGTAATTAGGGCAGTGGGTAGTATGACAGATATTAGCGATGCCTATCGGCAAGCTACGCAACGCAAATGTGCCGAAGTCGCTTTGCAAGAAAGTGAAGCTAAGTTCCGTCGCATTGTCGAATCTAATATAGTTGGTATTTATTTCGGTGACTTCAACGGTGTAGTTTATGAAGCAAATGACGCTTTTTTAGAAACCTTCGGTTACACCCGCGAAGATTTGGCAGGCGGAATCATCAACTGGGATTCCATGACACCTCCAGAATATCAAACCCTCGATCGCCAAAAAATTCAAGAACTGGAAGTCTCTGGTGTTTGCACTCCTTTCGAGAAGGAATATCTTCACAAAAATGGGACTCGAATTCCAGTTTTACTGGGAATTGCCCGGATAGACAGGACAAAGGACAACGGTTATAGCGTCTGTTTCGTTCTCGACCTCACCCAACGCAAACGCGCTGAAATAGCACTGCGCCAAAGTGAAGAACGCTACCGCTACTTATCCAATGCCATGCCACAGCTCGTGTGGATTTGCAACGCTTGGGGCGAATGCGAACATGTCAACGATCGCTGGTATGAATTTACTGGGCAACGAGTCGAAGATGCAATGGGGTTTGGCTGGAAAAAAGTTATCCATCCAGACGATATCGAAATAGCTATGGAAGCATGGACTCAAGCCTTGCGAACAGGCGAACTTTACCAACAGGAAATCCGCTATCAAAAATTCGATGGTAGCTGTTCCTGGCATTTAGTAAGAGGTGTGCCCATCAAGAACGAACAAGGAAGTATCATCAAGTGGTTTGGCACGAGTACGGATATTGACGATCGCAAACACTTAGAAGCCGAACGCAACCAACTTTTGCAACTAGAGCAAGCCGCCCGCGCCCAAGCTGAAGCTGCTAACCGCGCTAAAGATGAGTTTGTCGCAATGGTTTCCCATGACCTGCGCTCTCCACTTCATGCCATTCTCGGCTGGGTACAACTCCTGCGGACTCGCAAATTCGATGAAGCCAACCTCGTTAAAGCTCTGGAGACCATCGAACGCAATGCCAGGTCTCAAGAAAAACTCCTCGAAGATTTGCTCAATATCTCTCGCATCCTCCAAGGTAAGCTACAACTTGAGGTCAGCCAAGTTAATCTGGCAGTAATCGTCGGTGCAGCAATTGAAACTGCTTATCCATCCGCAAATGCCAAAAATATTGGCTTAGAATCCATAATTGACAGGTCAATTCCCACAATTTCCGGCGATATCAATCGTTTGCTGCAAGTTCTCGCCAATTTACTCGCCAACGCCATTAAATTCACACCCTCAGGCGGACAAGTAGAAATTAGTTTGTTTCGCAATGACTCTCATGCCGAAATCACAGTCAGCGATACAGGTATCGGCATCAGCCCAGAGTTTCTGCCCTACGTTTTTGAACGCTATCATCAAGGACATTCCACTCACAAACTAGGTGGCTTGGGATTGGGTTTGGCGATCGCCCGTCATCTCGTAGAATTACATAGCGGCTCTATTCAAGTTTCTAGTCCTGGTATTGGACAAGGAGCTACCTTTTCCATCAAGCTACCGTTATAAAAATTAAAAATTAATAGCTTTAAATCCCTAAATATCAAAATAGTTATAGCAGTAGCCAATAATAACCAAGAAAATTAGATTATCAAAAAACCTTGTAATTAGTCAACTCCTAAAACAAAGTAAATTCGTTATTTTATTGAGAAGTATTCGCACAAAATCAACATAACTTAACCAGTTTAATAATTTTTATGAACTTTTGAAAGTAGAATTCAGAGGCTAAGACCGAGTTGTATGTATCGTCTTGATAAAACCCAGAAATTGTAAATTTTTCAATAAATATCTAGCGTCAAAAAAATATATATATTTTAGACAATTTCATCAAATTAAAATATTTAGCATCTTCAATAGCTTCTATCATCTTTCCTTAAAAAAATACAAAGTTTTACTTGACTTTAGCTTCAAAAAAATCAGCTAATATATAACCAAAAATACTTAAATAGCTAAAATGTAGCGTTAAAAAAAATTATTTATCGGTCTAGTAATCTCACTCTGTTATCCAGTAAATTTTACCAGCGATAATGATTTGGATATTCAATTCCATTGCCTGTAATCTTGTGGCGCTAGTATGTATTTGCCAAAATTCAAGGTTGATTAATGAGCCTTTTATTAATTAAATATATTTTGGCGAATGCTTGTCAAGTGAGATTAGTTAAATATATAGCTCAATACAGTTCAGTTAGAGCCAAAAACCTGATTATTGCGTAGGTTGGGTTGAGGAACGAAACCCAACATCTGGTCAGGTTTGTTGGGTAACGCATTGCCTCAACCCAACCTACATTTATCCTTAACTGAACCGTATTGATATATAGCTAGCTTGAAAGCAGTCATCAGAATGAATTAAAAAACTAGTAATTCTAAATTTAAAAATTTTGATAATCTCCGTAAAATCTTCCAAAACAATGATCGAAAAATCAAACCTTAATTTAATTCATAAATTAATAGAAAATCAAGTTAAAACTTCTCCTCAAGCTGTTGCTGTTATTTATCAAAATCAGCAACTAACCTATGAAGAACTTAACCAAAAAGCCAACCAAGTAGCACATTACTTGCAGAAACTAGGAGTTAAACCAGAAGTTTTAGTTGGTGTGTGTGTAGAGCGATCGCTAGATATGGCGATCGCACTACTAGGCATTCTGAAAGCTGGTGGCGGCTATGTTCCCCTTGACCCTACTTATCCCAAAGAGCGTTTAGGTTTCATTGTCGAAAATACTCAAATTTCCATCTTATTAACCCAACAGCATTTACTAAAATCAATTCCTCAACACATAGCTCATACTGTCTGTATAGATAGCGATGGTCAAAAAATAGTCCAACAATCTGTAGATAACCCAATTTCTGAAGTCCAACCAGACAACCTTGCTTATGCGATCTACACATCTGGTTCTACAGGCACACCTAAAGGCGTAATACTCGAACATCGCAATACAGTTGCCTTAATTGAGTGGGCAAAAAAATTTTTTACTCCCGAACAATTAACAGGAGTACTATGTTCGACATCATTATGTTTCGATCTATCGGTTTTTGAATTATTTGTCACTCTCAGTTGTGGTGGCAAAGTAATTTTGGCTCAAGATGCTTTAGAGTTACCAAATTTGCCAGCCGCATCGCAAGTAACTTTAATTAACACCGTGCCTTCAGCGATTTCTGCATTACTGCGAATCAATGGTATTCCCGCATCGGTGAACGTCATTAACTTAGCAGGCGAACCGTTGCAAAATGCTTTAGTCCAGCAACTTTATCAACTAGAACACATTCAACAAGTTTTCAATCTTTACGGCCCCACAGAAGATACTACTTATTCTACTGTTGCCTTAATTAAGAAAGGAGCGAAAGAAATTCCATCAATTGGTCGTCCAATTGCCAACACCCAAATCTACTTACTTGACTCTCGGCTGAATCCTGTACCTGATGGGGCTGAAGGAGAAATTTATATTAGTGGAGCAGGTTTAGCCCGCGGCTATCTCAACTCTCCAGAATTAACAAATGAAAAATTTATTGTTAATCCTTTTAGCGATCGACCGGGGTCGCGACTTTATAAAACAGGAGACCTTGCAGTTTCTTTACCTAATGGAAACCTCAAGTTTTTAGGTCGCATCGATCGCCAAGTCAAAATTCGTGGTTTTCGGATTGAACTGTTAGAAATTGAGGCGCGTTTGAGCGAACACCCAGCAATTCGTGAGGTAGCTGTTGTTGTCCGCGAAGATGTGCCAGATAACAAGCGCTTAGTCGCTTATCTGGTGCCAAATTCTGCCAGCGATCGCCTACGAAAAATCACTCCCAAAACTCTGCGTAGTTTTCTGCATCAAAAGTTGCCCCAGTACATGATACCTTCAGCATTTGTCTTGCTCGATGAGTTGCCCATGACTGCCAACGGCAAAATCGATCGCCGTGCCCTACCCATCCCTAAATACTTCCAGACACAGCAAAAAAATTACATCGCACCTCGTACTCTATTAGAAAAACAACTAGCTGAAATTTGGAGTCAGCTGCTAGGAATAGAGCCAGTTGGTATTTACGATAATTTTGATGAATTGGGAGGACACTCTTTACAAACTATTCAACTGATTGCCGAATTGCAGGAAGTATTTCAATTAAATATTACCTTAGAAAATTTCTTACAGACGCCAACTGTTGCAGGTGTCGCCCAAACTATTGAAACTCTCCGTCAAAATCAAAGTCTGACTCTACCTAGTAAGTTTCGCGACACAAAAATATTACTAGACTCCTCCATTCACCCACAAAACACTTTAGTTGAACCCGTACTAGATATTTTCTTAACAGGTGCTACGGGATTTTTAGGCACTTTTTTGCTTGCCGAATTGCTGCAACAAAGCCGAAGCGATATCTATTGTTTAGTTCGTGCTAGCAGCATCGAACAAGCCAGAGTCAGAATTATCAGCCGATTCAAGCATTATCAACTTTGGCAAGAAGACTTGAGCGATCGCATCATCCCGATTTTAGGAGACTTAAGCAAACCACTTTTAGGCATAGAAACACGACAATTTTCTCGGCTGGCAGAAAAGATAGACGTTATTTATCACTGCGGCGCATCTGTGAATCTAGTCTATCCCTATTCAGCATTGGAAAGTATTAATGTCTTAGGTACTCAGGAAGTTTTACGCCTAGCCAGCCAGAGCAAAATTAAGCCAGTACATTTCATTTCTACCGTAGATGCTTTGACATCAAGCAATGGTGGAATTGTCAGAGTCACAGAAGAAAATTGCGATCGCATTGCTTGTGGTAGAGGATTGCATAGCGGTTATGCCCAAAGTAAATATATGGCTGAACAATTAGTCAAAATGGCAGGCGAGCGAGGTTTGCCAGTTGCCATCTATCGACCAAGCAACATCATGGGACATAGTAAAACAGGCATTTCCCCAACCACAAGTTTCTTAGCAAGAGCCATCAATGGCTGCATTCAAATGGGTATTGCCCCAGAGGTAGAGGCGCTATTAAATCTAGTGCCAGTGGATTATGTGAGTCAGGCGATCGTTCATCTCTCACGCCAGCCGAAAATATGCGGGCAAGTTTATCACATTGTAAATCCCGAACCCATTGAGTGGAAACAATTGCTTAACTGGATGGAATGTATAGGCTATCCGCTACAGCAGGTTTCTTATGAAGCTTGGTATGACAGATTATTTCAAGCAAAACACAATTCCGAAAATCCACTAGCCCCTTTAGTAAGCATTTTAACGTATAATCTCATTCAAAAATTACTAGGAGCATTTGAGTTTCAGCCAGACAACACCCTCAACGAATTGAATCGTCATTCTATCTTCTGTTCTTCAGTAAATAGCGAATTACTACAGACTTACTTCTCATATTTCACCGAAAGTGGTTACTTAAAACCTCCTGTTTCCGGCAGTGAATGGAGAAATTTAGTTTTTCTAGGTATGCAGAGAGACTCCAAACACAGCGCAGCCAAAATTGCCAATATGCACGCCATTTAAAGGATGCGAAAATGAGCAGAAAGTGGATGAGTGGTTTAGAGCCTCAAGGAAATAGTACTGCTCTTAAGCACGCAGCTTCGGTAACGCAACAAACCCTAATTAAAACCGCAGTCAGCATTGGAGCAGTTATCGTAGCATCTACTGGTATTGCTTATTTTCAGCTAATTTCCAGAATCACGGCTGAATCTTTAGCTGCGGTTGAAAAATATGTCCAGCTGCGGGCACAACGGGAAAATAAAATTTTTCTTCTCGCCCAAGAAAATCATGCACTCCTCAAGCAGGCTCTCTTAGAAAGGCTCGAAGCACAAAGCAATCTAGATCCCAAGGTTGAATTTGACCGACTGTTTGTCAAAATGGCAGACGGTACTACCCGCAACCGTCCGAGTAAATTTAATCTTCAAAAATCTCCAGGGGTGTTTCTTGGCAAGAACGTCAATATAAATTCTGATATCCGGCGACGCGTCATTGCCTATTTCGCCGAACTGAGTGCTTACGGCCCTGCATGGCGCAACCGCTTTGTCAATACCTACATGCAAATTCCAGAAAATGGAATTGCCATCTACATGCCCAGTTATCCTTGGGTAGAGAATGCACCCCAGGATGAATCTTTTCGAGTCACAGATGATGAGTCTTTTTACATTACCGACAAAGTTCATAATCCAAAACGCGAAACTGTTTGGACAGGAATTTATTACGACCGAGTAGCCAAGGCTTGGATGACTTCCTGCGTCACACCTGTGGATGTGGACGGTAGACACATTGCCACAATTGGACACGATATGTTGATTGGTGAATTGCAGCATCGCACGCTTAACGACGCCTTAGAAGGTACTTACAACATGCTTTTTCAGGAAGATGGGCGTTTGCTAGCTCATCCCGCTCTCATGGAAAAAATTCAACGCCAAAAAGGCAAATTCGAGATCTCAAATTCTGGAGATTCGCATTTACGCAACATTGTTGAATTAGTTACCCGAAAACATCCGTATCAGGTTATTGTTGATAACCCACAGAATGATGAATATTTAGCAGTCACCAAACTTAAAGGGCCAAATTGGTATCTGGTGACTGTTTTTCCGAAGTCATTTTTGCAAAAAAAAGCATTTGCAACTGTGAAATTCATCATATTTTTGGGTTTGACATCATTGTTAATTGAAATTGTGGTGGTGTTTTTGATTTTACGCCGCCAAATTTCTGCTCCTTTAACTAAGTTGATGGTAGCAACTGAAAGTATTGCTGCTGGTAATTGGAATATTGAACTAGATGTCACACGACAAGATGAATTAGGCCGTCTTGCATATTTATTTCACAAAATGGCTGGAGAGTTGCAAGAGTCTTTCACCATTCTAGAAAAGAACAATGAGGAGCTAGAACTGCGAGTAGCTAAACGCACAGCCGAACTGCAAGCAGCCAAAGAAGCAGCTGATGGTGCTAGTAAAGCCAAAAGTGAATTTCTCGCCAATATGAGCCATGAACTACGCACACCTCTTAATGGTATTTTAGGTTATGCCCAAATTCTTCAAGGTTCCAGAAATCTCACTGAAAAACAGCAAAAGGGTATCAATATTATTAGTCAATGTGGATCGCATTTATTAACTTTAATTAATGATATTCTTGATATTTCCAAAATCGAAGCTCAAAAGATAGAACTCTATCCTACTAATTTTCACCTTTCTTCTTTCTTGCAAGGAATTGTAGAAATTTTTCGGATGAAAGCCGAACAAAAGAGTATTGATTTTAGCTATGAAGCTGATGAGCATTTGCCTATAGGCATCCAAGCTGATGAAAAAAGGTTACGACAGGTTTTAATTAACTTATTAGGTAATGCTATCAAATTTACCGATCGCGGTTTCGTGAAATTTATAGTTAAACAACAAAAGCTAAATATCAACGAACATCAAGAAACATCAATCTATCGAATTCGTTTCCAAGTTGAAGATACTGGTGTAGGTATGTCCAATGAAGAATTAAAAAAAATATTTTTACCTTTTGAGCAGGTTGGCGATATTCAAAAACAATCACAAGGAACGGGATTAGGATTAACTATCAGCCAAAAAATTGTTGGCATTATGGGTGCGACTTTGGAAGTGCAAAGTCAATTAGATAAAGGTAGTATTTTTGCCTTTGATGTAGAGGTTCCCGAAGCAAGAGAGTGGACAGAAAAATCTAAAGTTTTTTCCCAAGGAACTATCATCGGTTTCCAGGGTGAAAAACGCAAAATATTAATAGTCGATGACCGTTGGGAAAATCGTTCGGTGGTGGCTAATTTGCTGGAACCTCTGGGATTTGAAGTTATAGAATGTGGTGATGGTCAAGAAGGTTTACTAAAGGCAGCCGATTTGAAACCCGATTTAATTATCACCGACATTTCAATGCCTGTGATGGATGGTTTTGAATTGATAAATCGTTTGCGAAATCATCCAGATTTAAAATATGTGAAAATCATTGTTTCATCAGCAAATGTATATAAAACAGATATCCAAAGCAGTTTGGATGCAGGTGGCGATGACTTTGTTAGCAAACCAGTACAAGCTCTTGATTTGCTAGAAAAGCTGCAAAATTCTCTAAATTTACAATGGATTTACTCTCAAAACTCTGAAAGCCAAAATGCAGATTTATGTACTTTAGAAATTGGGCAACAAGAACCAAATTTTTTATCTGGCGATCGACAACTAAAATCTCCATCGCCAGAGGTTTTGTCTAAGTTATATCAACTGGCTTTAAAAGGGAGGATTAAAGCTTTACAACAAGAATTAAAAGAACTGACAAAAGAAGATGAAGAATTAAATCTATTCGCTCAAAAAATTTACCAGTTAGCTCAAAAATTTCAAATCGAAAAAATTCAAGATTTTCTTCAAGAGCTTCTCACAAAAAACTAAATTTAAAAAATTTGCTTTTTAAATCATTTTAAGAAATCACCAGGGTTCATCATGCATCTATCCGATACAAATGTAATTTTAATTGTTGATGATATTCCCACTAACTTAGAAGTGCTTTCAGAAGCCCTAACAGATGCGGGATTTGATGTTGCAGTGGCAACTAGTGGCGAAAGTGCCCTCAGACAAGTTGAATACGATTTACCAGCATTGATATTGTTAGATGTGATGATGCCGGGAATTGATGGATTTGAAACCTGTCGGCGATTAAAAGCTAATGCCAACACCAAAGATATACCAATTATTTTTATGACTGCTCTCAATGACTCTATAGATAAAGTCAAAGGGTTGTCGTTAGGTGCTGTAGACTATATTACTAAGCCGTTTCAACAAGCAGAAGTATTAGCTCGCGTCCAAGTTCACGTACAACTGCGAAATGTAACCACAGCATTAGAGGAACAAAATCTACGTCTCAAACAAGAAATCGACGAACGTATTGCCGCAGAAGCCGCCTTGCAGCAGCTGACTCAAGATTTAGAACACCGGGTAGCAGAAAGAACTAAAGAACTTTCACAAGCTCTGCACACTTTACAAAAAGCTCAAGTCCAGCTTGTGCAGTCAGAAAAGTTAGCTACTTTGGGACAGTTAGTAGCTGGTGTTGCCCACGAAATTAATAATCCAGTCAATTTTATCTACGCCAATATTCATCATGCTAATTACTATATCCATAACTTAATAGAGCTAATACAGCTTTATCAAGTTCAGTCTCCTCATTCCACTACTGATATTCAGAAAAAAATCAAAGAAATTGACTTAGAATTCTTAATTGAAGATTTACCAAAGCTTCTTTCTTCAATGGAAATCGGCGCTGAAAGAATTAGTAAAATAGTCAAGTCTTTTCGGACTTTTTCTCGCCATGACGAAGCCGAATTGAAAAAAGTAGATATTCATGAAGGTATTGACAGTACTTTGAGAATTCTCGAACATCGCCTAAATCAAAAATCGGCGCAGACTATTCACGTCACGAAACAATATAGCAATTTACCGAAAGTTGAGTGCTATGCAGGAAAAATGAACCAAGTGTTTATGAATATCCTCAATAATGCCATTGATGCTTTAGAAGAGGTAATAGGCACTTATGATTCTTTTATTCCACCTACTATTTGGATTCACACCCATCTTCTCAAAGAAGAATATGTTGTCATTAAAATTATTGATAATGGCCCAGGAGTAGCACAGGAGATTCAAAAACGGTTATTCGATCCTTTCTTTACAACTAAACCTGCTGGTAAGGGTACAGGTTTAGGGTTATCTATTAGCCATCAAATTGTCACCGAACAACACGCTGGTTCGTTGAACTGTATTTCTAATCCAGGTAAGGGGACAGAGTTTGTAATTCAAATTCCACTTAGGCAGTCAGTATTATCTGACTATCAATGGCACCACCCATCTCCAAACTTACTTGAATCGGTAACACACAACGAATTTCCTCTATCAGAAAACATACACCATTCAGGAGTCAGAATTTGGAAGTAAAATAAGCTTGATAGCTCAATATCTTTGGTATTAAGAAAGCTCATCTGTGGTGGTATTATTCCATCATTTCATCACTTGCCGATACGCCTGGATAAAAGCGATCGCTAATAATATTCTCCAATGAATATAAACATTGTTCCGGAAAATTTGACAGCGGTAAATTTGTTTCTCCTGATGCTAAATCTCTAGCATTTTCATAAGCTTCCTGGAGTAATTCTGCTAAATCAGACTTTAAACTAAGTAGCTCAACCTAAAAAAAAGTAAGACGTAGATGTAAATAAATGTAGGGTGTGTTATGCCGTAGGCTAACGCACCTCGATAGACTGAGGTGCGTTGCGCTTTGCGACAACGCACCCTACTATTGTTTTATGTTTAATTAAGTTGACCTACTTAGGATTTTCATTTAACAACTTCAGAGTTTCGCGCCTTTGCACGCGAATTGTAGCTAACCAACTCCGACTACGTTGTCCTGCTTGATATTCCCACTTCAGCAAATGTCCAATTAAGATACTGAGGCGATTTCTCAATTCTTGGCGTTCTTTTCTACCCAAGGATTCAATTTCCTCAATTAAATTTGACAAATCTAATTGATTCCATTGATGATGGCGCAACAAGTTAGCTTGTTGTTGAGTCCAGGCATAGAAATCAGCTTCATAGAGATTTTGGTTCGCACTTTTCGCTGTTTGCATGGTGGGGTCGAAACCTGGCGATGTTTTCCCAATTTTAGTATTTAGTGAAAGGGAAAGAAAAACTCATCTTCCCCTTACCAAAAACTAGCTTATTCCCACTCAATGGTTCCAGGCGGCTTGGAGGTGATGTCATAAACCACCCGATTCACGCCTTTGACTTCATTTACAATCCGAGTGGAAATCACTTCCAGTACATCGTAAGGCACTCTTGCCCAATCTGCTGTCATGCCATCTTCACTAGTAACAATCCGCAAAACGATGGGATAAGCGTAGGTACGTTGATCTCCCATAACGCCAACGCTACGAATTGGCAGCAACACTGCAAATGCTTGCCAAAAGCTATGATACAAACCGCGTTGATTAATTTCTTGCCGCACGATTAAATCGGCATCGCGCAAAATATTCAAGCGTTCGGCGGTGACTTCACCTAAAATCCGAATTGCCAAACCGGGCCCTGGGAAAGGTTGGCGTTGGACAATTTCTTCTGGTAAACCAATAGAACGCCCAACTTTGCGGACTTCATCTTTAAATAATTTCCGCAGCGGTTCAACTAATTTAAATCTTAAGTCTTTGGGCAAACCACCGACGTTGTGATGGCTCTTAATTTTCACCGCTACCCGTTCGCCAGTTTGGGGATCGACGTTGGTATCAGCAGATTCGATGACATCTGGATAAAGAGTTCCTTGAGCCAGATAATCAAAGTGACCGAGACGTTTGGATGTTTCTTCAAATACCCGAATGAATTCGTGTCCGATGCGGCGACGTTTTTCTTCGGGATCTGTAATGTCAGCAATGGTAGCTAAAAAGCGATCGCGAGCATTCACGTATTCTACAGGAATATGAAACTGCTCTTGGAACAGCTTCACCAGCCGCTCTGGCTCGTACTTCCGCATAAAGCCTTGGTCGATAAACACACAAGTCAGTTGCTCGCCAATGGCTTTGTATAACAAGAATGCCAAAGTAGAAGAATCCACACCGCCAGACAATGCCAACAACACCCGCTTTTCACCAACTCTGGCGCGAATTTCCCGAATTGCTTCTTCTACAAAAGCCGCTGTTGTCCAAGTAGGTTCGCAATCGCAGATATGGTAGACAAAATTCCGAATTAATGCTATGCCGCCAACTGAATGTACCACTTCTGGATGAAACTGCACGCCATAAAGTTTCCTTTCGTGGTCGGCAATGGCAGCGCAGGGTGTATTTTCTGTATGCGCTAGCAATTCAAACCCTGGTGGCATTTGGGTAACTGAGTCTCCGTGGCTCATCCACATGGTGGTACCATCTTCGACATTGGTGAGCAAATCTGTGGGATCGTCTATATATAATGATGCTTTGCCGTATTCGCCCCGGTCGGCCTTTGCCACTTCCCCACCAAGTTGATTCACCATCAGCTGCATCCCATAGCAAACACCCAAGATGGGTATGCCCAAATTCCAGATTTCTGGGTCGCAATGGGGAGCTTTATCGCCATAAACCGAACTCGGCCCGCCAGAGAGGATAATTCCCTTAGGATTGAGTTGGCGCAAATGTGCAGAACTAGTGCGATAAGACAAAACTTCAGAGTATACTTGAGTCTCGCGGATGCGACGGGCAATCAGCTCGGAATATTGGGAGCCGAAGTCCAAAATCACAATCAATTGGCGACTCAGCTGCCCAAAGTTTTCTAATGTTTGGGGAGCTTGTTCTGTTGGTAGAGACACCGCTGTATTCATGACGGGGAAAATTATGTCTATGAAGGATAAATTGATGCCCTGGGATCTTTATAGCTTGATGCTATTATTCAGCCTGGGCAGGCTGATAATGGTATAAACAACCTTGACAAACGCATCTTTTTATGCGCTTGTCTATTTCCTGAGTCGGAGATGGTATTAGAAGGATAAACTTACACGAAAGTGATTACTTAAAAGGTTATTTATGTTAATTGTTTACGATTATTCATAATAAGTTAACATAATTTTTCTATTAACAGACCAGCGGTTTTACTCTTCACAATAATTTTGCGATCGCGGTCGAAGAGGATAGAGCCACAGACTGTAACTTCTGCGCCCCTTTGGCTATGGCTTTGGATGTATTCTTGGGAACGGATATCAATAGTTTCGGCGATCGCACTGTAAACTTGTTTTACCCAATCGCTACCCGTGGAAGCGTCTAGGGATCTCAGATGTGTAAGTGCGGCTTCAGCGGTAGGACTGTCAAATATAGCTTGGATATCTGGTGATTTTAAACCAGCGATCGCACAGTGGGCTGCTAAAATTTCCCGGCGTCCATCAGCTAGGTGGTGATGGGTATGAAAAATTCCCCCTGCTAACTTCATCAACTTTCCGTGATAGCCAAATAATAAGATTTCTTTTACACCCAGCACATCAGCTTCTACTAGCATTGGGCCGAGCCAGTTAGCAGTTTTCACCAATTGTTCGGGATTAATCCCTAGTTTTCGCGCTAAATCTAGGCCATTCTCGCCGATACAAAATACCAAACTCTCAAAACTACTGGCTTTATTTTGTAATTCAGATCGAAAAGCTGCAAGTTGGTCGGGAGTACTTAAAGGTTGAGAAATGCCGGTTGTCCCTAAAAGCGAAAGTCCTTCAACTACACCAAAAGCAGAATTTGAAGTTCGCACAGCAAGCGATCGCCCTTCGGGTAAAATAATCGTCACCGTAATTTTTTCCCCAGCTGCCAACATTCGTTGCAAATTTTCTTGCAACAGCCTGCGAGCATACGCATAAATAGCCGGCTTGTCGTCAGCATTCGCCTGTCTGCCAATTCCTTCCCCACCCTTAATAATTACAGCCTCTTCGCCCTCTTGTCGCCATTCCACCATTGCCCAAATCGGTGTATCTCTAGTTAGGTCAAGATTATCACCAGGATCGCTACGGGTAATTGCCAAAGCCATATTTTCAGATAGTCCGGCTACCTGTTCGATTGGGATTTCTGCTATTTGGTTTGGTTCAATTAGATCTATGGACGCTACGGTTAATGATTGGCGATCGCGTAACCAGTGTAAAGCTGCAACGGCCGCAGCGCAGGCAAAAACGGGAAGTGTATATCCAGAACGGGACATTTTTTAAATTCAACTGATACAGATAAAATTCAACCTTCTCACCAGGGGAGATACTGAACTTGACCTTCTAGTTCTCCCTCCTGGCTACACTCTACAAGTACAAGAATATCTTCAATGACCTGTCCGACTGGAGCATCTAGGCTGACTTCAATAACTCCGGGCATGGTCTGACCTTGCCTAACTCGATCGTATGCATAGCGAGTAATTGTAGAAACGTCATGGGTAAGCAGAATACGTCCTTCTTGAGCAGCCTAATCCAGGATAGTTGGATCGTTTTTGCCTGATAGCCCAACATCTTGTACGCGAATGATATCGATTTTTGCGCTACGGCGGAACAATCCTCTAATAACTGTATTATCGAAGTTTTCATCAGCAAGTAGTTTTAACATGCTTGCTGTGCTGATTTACGGGCAAGCAAGCGATCGCGTAAGGCTTGTGGGTCATAATTCGCTTGATTTATTGTACGAATCTCTTGTGATTGCTGTCGTCGCTGTTGCAAATAGGCTTCTACTTGTGCCTGGTGATTGAGGTAGAAAGCGATTGTAGCGTAAACGTCAGCTAAATCTAGCGAGGGATAGCGATAAACAATTTCCTCTGCTGTTGCGCCTTGCTGAAAGACAGCAACTATAGTATCCAAAGTGACACGGGTTTTGCCAACTATAACTACACCATCCTCATTGGATTTTAGAGGAGCAGGTTCAGCCATAATCAATAGTGTCATGAATGCCTTCCAATTAATTGCTTTGATAGTAACCCAAGTTGCGGGTTATCAAATTTTAGATTTTTTGTATGCATCGATTTATGCGATGCCTATGACAAGTTGATGGTATTTCTTTTTAGTATCGTCTTAGTATCGTCGTAACCGCGATCTAGTCCGCCACATCAGGGTTATAATCGCGCAACTTGCTCAAATGTAGTCTGGCTCAACCAAGGTTTCCAGGGGATAGGCACGATTTTGCTTTAGGTGAGCAATGATGCAGCGTAACACTAAAGTTTTAACGTGTACTGAATTAGGATACAAATCTACAATCTGTGAAATAATGCGATCGCACAGATTTTCGTCTACAAGCAGTTTCACACAGATACCACAAATAACTTGTCTTGCGATCGCCAGCAAAAGCTAGACACGCTTTGATGTCTTCGGAAGTTAATTCAGAAGTCAATTGTGTATTGAATTTTTCTCGCCGACTTACTTAGACTCCCACTTCTGACAATAGAGCTTGCATAGCTTCCCAAGAAAGCCCTTGTTGAATATAACGAGGCGCTTCTGGATTGTAAGGACTAGCTACCCGGTCAATATTGAGAATAATTGCCTCATCTGGTAGAACGGGCACATCTGGATCGAATGCTGTTGGATGCATCAAAGAACTAGAAAAACCTTTGAAAACAGCAATTGTATCTTGTTCGCCAGCAATTTCTACTGTTACCAATAAAACTTCTTGGGGTCGTTTAGCGGTATATTGTTCCAGTCGCTTGCCAATGGAATCCATTTTTTGAATTTAAAATTTTCAATTTTGAATTGAAGCACAACGACGATTATTGAGGTGTAGCTGTGCGTCCTTGCTTGCCTAGTTTAACAAGGACAAAATAACTTAAGTACAGCACATAAATGACTAAAGTAGTTATGCCAAGAAAACCTAAAAACTCAGCTTTGCTATTAGCATGAAAATATTCTTTGAACATTAACGGAGCCTCGAACCAGACGCGACAATAGGGCGTCTTGAGCGCACTGGCAGAAAAAGCACAATTTAAAAAAAGCGTAGAAGCTACTGCGCCTAAAAGACAATAAACAGTAGTCGCCCAACGCCAAGAAGTAAAAATAAACTTTAAAGCTCCAGTGGTTTGATACTCAATTTCATCGTTGATATCCACCCAAAACCATAGCGAAATCGGGATCAAAATCTGAGCCATCAATGCAGAAATAAAGCTAACTGGATACTGGGCAATCATAAGATAAACAGTGATTGCTAATAGACTTGATACTCGCCAGTATATACCTAATAACCGTTGTATGCCTTCTGCTTTTTGCACAAAAGCCCAAATCAAGAGAATCAGTGGAATAATTACCAGAAATAATACTGCCAGTCGGTAATCAATCCAGACAAAAGGGCGAAACCAAACATTAAAATCCATAGTTTTACTCAAGATAATTGCAGGAAAATTTAGAATTTAGAATTCAGATGACTTCTGTTTTGATAGAACATTTCAAATCAAAAGCTAAGAACCATAACTGATACAAATCTACGTTGGAAACCTTAATTTTCAGTTTCAGAGAGTAGGCAGTAGGGAGTATAAATATCTAAATTACGCAAATGACATATAAATTTGTATGAGAAATTTTTCTTCAAGTCAATCAACTCTGACATACTTCTAAGCTATTAACTATAGCAATTCTATCCTAGTTGTCAAAATTACTTTTTTAACAACCCACTAAGGATGTAAAGAAGCAAAAGACTTAGAAAGAGAATATTTCATTACTTCAAGGATAATCCTAGCTTGGATGCTATGGCTTCATTTACATTAATGCGATCGCTTACCAACCTATGCGGGTAAAAATTTTTACGTCTAAAACTATACAGACTGTACTATAAAATCTGAAGGGGCGCACAAATGCACGCCCCTACAAGTACTTAATTTGTTACAAAGATTTTTGCAATCCGTATTACAGAACGAAACGTTGTAACTTAGTTAATCGATTAGCCGGAATTTTTTTATTTGTCAAAACAGCAAGCAACTCGAAGGTTCTAAATTTTGATTTTGTACCTACTTATATGTAGTACTATCAGGGAGAGTTGGAAAACTGACCCAGCGTCTATACATTTGGTAGTTTTGAACAAAAACCCGATTTTTTTAGGGCGTAAAGTTTTACTTGCCAAATGAGACTACATATTTCACCAATTTTCTACCTGTTAGCAAGAACAGTGAAAAGGCGAGAGTGCCATTTTAGACGGGTACCGATCTCAAGGTGCAAGATATCAGTAAATAGATCTTAGCTGCCTGTTGACTAAACAAAAAATTCACTTGCCTCAATTTTTAGTCATCGTAAACTCGGCATTCAATTGCTTCTGGGTTATCGTCACAATACTGTTCCAAAGAGTTTTTTGGCTTGCTTTGGCGTTGGTGAGAAGCTTCGGCTTGCAATTCTTCTACTGCATCCCAAGCAGCAGCACACTCTGGTGAGTTGCTACCGTTAATATCGCAGACAGTACGCGCCTGTTCTACTTCTTGTTGGATTTGTTCTTGGATGCCGTTTTTTGCTGTTTCTTGAATGTTTGTCATTGTTTAGTCTCGTTGTGTGTTGTTAGTACTAGTATAGAAAGACTTCAAAAATGGCAGTTTTTGATTTTATTACTAACCATTTTAACCACTTAGCTGATAATTAAGTTAGCGTTTAAGTCTATTGATTTCTAATCCATACAGCAAACTGTCACATTTATAATGTATCCACCTTTATTTTTTAAGATTTTATGGAATCAGTACTATAGATAGATAATCATACAATATATTTAGATGCATGTATTAGGGAATGAAACCCCGTTTGCTGGGATGGTGAATACAAACAACTGGGGTCAACTCTTGTAGGATGCAATTCTTCCCGAAATGAAAAATCAAAAACTACTAGCCTAAAAAGCAAAAGAAGCCCAAAACTCATGGCAGACCAAATGCAGTGGGCAAACGCCCTATCAACCCATCATTCCTTGGAAGCAGCAGTCGCAGATGTGGTACAACGAGCTGTCTCATCGTTAACAGCACCTGCGGATTTAGGGCTGGTATTCATTTCGTCTGCTTTTACGAGTGAGTATTCTCGACTATTACCTTTGTTGGCTGAGAAGCTTTCTGTGCCGGTGCTGATTGGCTGTAGTGGTGGTGGTGTAATTGGGACAACAGTTAGTGGAGAAACCCAAGAACTAGAAGCCGAACCAGCTATCAGTTTGACTTTAGCGCACCTTCCAGGGGTGCAGGTTCGGGTATTTCATGTTGTTGCCGAAGAATTACCTGACTTGGATAGTTCCCCAGATGCTTGGCTTGATTTAGTTGGTGTACCAGCCTACCCCACACCCCAGTTCATTTTGCTTTCTAGTTCCTTTGCTTCTGGAATCAACGATTTGTTGCAGGGGCTGGATTTTGCTTATCCAGGATCGGTAATAGTTGGAGGACAGGCTAGCGGCGGGGGTATGGGCGGTCGTGTTGCCTTATTTTGTAAGGATGACCATAGCGATTTGGGTCAAAGCTTGTATCGTGATGGCACTATTGGCATAGCTTTGACTGGGAATATTATTTTGGAAACGATTGTCGCTCAAGGATGCAGACCTATTGGTAAACCGTTGCAAGTCACCAAAGCCGATCGCAATATCATTCTAGAGTTAGATGAACAAGTACCTTTAATAGTGTTGCGAGATTTGATTGCCAGTCTCAGCGAACAGGAACGGACTTTAGCACAGCACTCTTTGTTTGTGGGTGTGGCAATGGATGAATTTAAGCTAGCTTTACAACAAGGAGACTTTTTAATTCGCGGCATTCTCGGTGTCGATCCTACAGCAGGAGCGATCGCAATTGGCGATCGCGTTCGTCCCGGTCAAAGGCTGCAATTCCACCTCCGCGATGCCCAAGCCTCCGCCCAAGATTTAGAATTACTCCTCCAAAGTTATCAAGACCAACGCAACTCCGAACCCTCTGCCGCAGCTGCTTTGATGTTTGCCTGTCTGGGAAGAGGTGAAGGACTGTATGGTAAACCCAATTTTGATTCGGAATTATTTAGGCGCTATATCAAAGATATTCCTGTAGGCGGCTTTTTCTGTGGCGGTGAAATCGGCCCTGTTGGCGGCAGAACCTTCTTACACGCCTATACTTCAGTATTTGGAATTTGTCGGCAAAATGAGTCATGAGGGGACTGGGGACTGGGGACTGGGGACTGGGGACTGGGGACTGGGGACTGGGGACTGGGGACTGGGGACTGGGGACTGGGGACTGGGAAATAAATACTTGGGGACTGGGGGCTAGGAAATAAATATTTCAGAATACTTTTTCAATACGTAATACCCAATACCCAGTCACCACTCACCAGTCCCCAATCCCTAGTCCTAACTCCTGTCTAGCAAAAGCGTGCTGTTATTATCAATCATAGTCACGCTTCCACCTGTGGCGATGCTTGAGTTGGGCTGTGAAGCAGCGTAAGTTTGAATGTAGCGGCGCACTTCTAGGGGGAAATGCGGGTAGTCTAAAACGGCATCACCATCGGCAATAGTCGCCCAGAAGTCACGCAAACTAGGAGCTAATTCTTTTGCCTGTGATAGTGGTAAGTTTAGGGGAGAGTTAGTTAGTAGTTTAATTAAAAATGGGAAAGAGCGATCGCCCATCCACTGCCGTGATAACTGCTGCAAGTCTGGAAAATCAGGCACTGACTCTACTCTATGGGATAAAATTTGCAACCATTCTCTACCTTGGTTATCCCGACGAAATTCTAGCACTCGATAAGGATGAGGATAGCTAACTAAAGAGCCGGTGGTAATATCATATACCCCTTTATCGTAAGCAACATCCTGAACGTGCAAATGCCCAGTAAACACTAGCTTGACTCCGTAGCGTCTGAGTAACTGCAACAATTCTGCGGAATTGGCCAGCATATAGCGATTTGCCAGTGGGTGACGCGATTGATTGGGTAAATGCTCAACCACATTATGATGCACCATCACCAAAATTAATTCATCACCAGATGCCGCTAAAACTTCTTCTAACCAACGCAGTTGTTTACTATCCAAACATCCCACCTGCTCGCCTTGGTCGTTAAAAAAGTTAGAATTGAGTCCAATCAGCTTGACTCCAGGTAGCAACTCACGAATGTAGTAAATCTGTCGTGGATCTTCATAGCCGCACTTGGTGTAATAGTAGGGAAAATCCGCAAAAGCAATTGATTGCTCATTGGCCGACACTACGGGAACGTCATGATTGCCAGGAACAACATAAACGGGAAAAGGTAGCTGCGCTAACCGCTGTTGCAACCAAGCGTGATTTTCTCTTTCGCCGTGCTGGGTTAAATCTCCTGGCAACAACAGGAAGTCTAAATCGAGTTGTGTCAAATGTTCTAGTACACTTTCAAATGCTGAAATACTGACTTCCACAAGATGAAATCGACTAGGATGATTCCAGATTGTGTGGGGAAGTGCTAGGTGTAAGTCACTGACGATCGCAAAGCGAAAATTGAGAGTCATCGATTTAGGAAAATGTTAAAAGGAGGAGCTAAAACAAGTCTTTTCCAAAAAGTATAACCCTTACTCAATCTTCCTGCTCAGCAGTTGGTCTATTTAACATTTGTACACATTGAGCATCGATTACACGCTATAGTAACAATTGGCTTCAAGACTTATGAGATGTATTCAATCTGTAAAAATCAAAAAAATTTGGTTACTAAGAATTACGAATTACGAATAAGGAGAAGAAATTTTGGCAGCAGTCCGAGTCCGCCAGCATGTTAATCCACTTGCCCAAAAGTATCAGACACCAGTAAGTCCTCTTGACTGGGAAAAAGTTTATGCAAAGCCAAATCAATCTCTACATTTAGATATTGGCTGTGCTAAAGGACTTTTTTTGTTGAATATGGCCAAGATAGAACCAAACTGGAATTTTTTGGGCTTAGAAATTCGGGAACCGCTGGTGGTAGAGGCGAATAAGTTGCGTTCTAAGTTAGGTTTAACAAATTTGCATTACTTATTTTGCAATGTAAATAATTCCTTGGAATCGCTTTTATCTTCATTGCCTCCTGGAAGTTTACAGCGGGTGACAATTCAATTTCCCGATCCTTGGTTTAAAACCCGCCATGCTAAACGTCGTGTAGTCCAACCAGAACTCGTAGCAGAATTAGCTAATTATCTGGCGGTTGGGGGGGTTGTATTTCTGCAATCAGATATGGAATTTATCGCTGTCCAAATGCGCGATCGCTTTGCTGCTCACCCAGCTTATCAGCAAGTTGGTACAGAAGAATGGCTAGCCCAAAACCCGTTACCAGTGCCCACTGAACGAGAAATATATACTCAAAACAAGGGCGAACCTGTTTATCGAGCTTTGTTTGTCAGGCGAGAAGTTGAGAATCGGGAAGAATGACACCGCCATCTCCAGACAAAAAAGTTTTCAGGGCATAAATGTTTTAGTTGCTGCTCAAAATTTGAATTGCTGCGTAGGCGTAGCCAGCCGTAGGCATCGCTTTTGCCTTCAATAGAGACAACAATTTTCCCTTATCCCCCCATCTCCCCATCTCCCCTTCACTGGGACATAAAAGTTTTAGTTGTGTCGAAGAAAAAGTTTTAACAATAGAGTCTACAATCTTCATTTTGCCTAAAATCGTAGAAGACAAAAGATTTCTTTTAGAGAAAACTGCACTCTTTAAGCTTAGTATTCATATTTGATAGCGTATGACATTTATATTGAACTCCAACAATGTTTTCGATTATTTAGTTGAGCGTGACTTATTGACTCAATCAGAGCAATCTCTCACGAATATTGAGGCGATACCTGCAAAAAACTTTAATTTATTACTCAGCCTGTCAGACGGTGGTAAGCTTCTTGTGAAGCAAGAACGGCGCGATCGCGATGGAAAAACAGCAGGTGAGTTTTTAGATGAGTGGCGAATTCAAGAGTTATTACAAAAATTTCCGGAACTGAATTACACAAAATCATTTTTGCCGGAAGTACTTGATTTTGATAAAGAAAACTCAATTATTGTCTTTAAATACCTCGATAATTATCAAGATTTAAACGATTTCTATATGAAGGGGAATATATTCCCTCCAACAATAGCAGCAGCTATCGGTAGTTGTATAGCAACAATCCATCGTGAAACCTTCAATTGCCAAAAATATCAAGATTTATTTTCTCAGAATTCCGACAATATAAAATCGGATCTGGTATTGCTTTTGATTAGGAAATTGGAGCACATCGGCCCCGAAATTTTTGGTTTAGTACCTGCTGATGGATTGAAATTTTTCGCCCTCTATCAGCGATATGATAGCTTGGGACAAGCACTTAGAGAACTGAGTACAGCTTTTGCGCCGCGATGCTTAACGCACAATGACCTCAAGCTCAACAACATTCTATTGCATCACGAATGGGAGCAGTCATTCCCGCAAGCCGAAGTATCAGGAAACAGTATTGTGCGACTGATTGATTGGGAGCGATCGTCTTGGGGAGATCCGGCTTTCGATCTAGGGTCAATTATCGCCAGTTATCTACAAATTTGGCTCAATAGCTTAATTGTTAGTAAAGAGATGACTATCGATGAATCTCTGCGCTTAGCTACCACTCCCCTCGAATCCCTGCAACCTTCTATTTATGCTTTGACTAGCGCTTATTTAGAGTCTTTTCCAGAAATTTTGGTTCACTATCCTGATTTTATTCAGCGAGTTGTGCAATTTTCCGGTTTGGCATTGATTCAAGCAATTCAGTCTATAATCCAGTATCAAAAATCTTTCGGCAATATGGGTATTTCTATGCTTCAGGTTGCTAAAAGTTTGTTGTGCCGTCCAGAGCAATCTATTCCTACCGTTTTTGGTACGACAGCAGCAGAACTAACCCCCCTAACTAGCTCTCGTAATGAAGTCTTATCTAACACAATTTGATAACTCGCAGCGGTTTTGTTTCTAGATTTGGTAATTGTGAAAACAGATAATTGCAGATAAATTATTATCCCTTATCAGGTTTCAGTAGATAAAGTAGTTATCTATCAAATAAGTTTTTGAGCATAAAAATCCTTGCAGCTTAGGTGAAATGACAGCCATGTTATTTCACCATTTTTTATATATAGCGGTTCCCACATGGGTGAGGTACAGAAAAAAATAGATCCTCGTAGGGGCGCACAGCTGTGCGCCCCTACCCATGTACCTCATTCAAATGAGAATCACTGTAGTTATGTTGCATGTAAAAATGTAAAGCATCTGATTTATTCTATTAGCCAATTAGAAAAAAGCAAACATGACAAAAAAGGTGTATTAAAGGAATAAAAACTACTTGCTTATCCTAGCTAATCTATTAATTACTATGCCAACATTTAGGCATGAACTAAAAAGTTCATCATTCAATTTAATTTATTCAACTAGGAAGATTTCATGGCTACTATCAAAATTCACGACTTAAGTCCCGCTGGCTCCGAACTGTTTCAAGATTCTGAAAGCTTTCTCAATGAGCTAACAGATGCAGAACTGGGAGTACATGGCGGTAGAGCAGCAGAATCAGTCAGTATTAGTATTAGCGTTACTTTAACAGTTACTTACTCTTGGTCTTGGACTTGGTAATTTCTTAGTTTTACTTAAAACAAACTCTTGCTTGGTGTAACTGTTTTTTGTTCATAATTCACACAATATTTTGAGGATGATAACGTATGGCTACTATCAAAATTCACGACTTAAGCCCCGCTGGTTCCGAACTGTTTCAAGATTCTGAAAGCTTTCTCAATGAGCTAACAGATGAAGAATTGGGAGTAAATGGTGGTTTAAGAGTAGCATCAGTAACTGTGACTGTTACAGTTACTTGGACTTGGACTTGGACTTGGTAACTATTTAGTTTTGCTTAAAAGACAGTCCTCCTTAGTAGAACTGTCTTTTTTTTTGTTCATAATTAACACAATATTTGAGGATAAAAATTGATGGCCACTATCAAAATTCATGACTTAAATCCCGCTGGTTGCGAACTGTTTCAAGATTCTGAAAGCTTTCTCCATGAGCTAACTGATGCAGAATTGGGAGTACAAGGAGGTTTTAGAACGCAATCGTTCACTTATTGCTGGCCTGTGTCTTGGACTATCCCTTTGTAATCTTTTGTAGATAATTCACACAATAATTTTTTAGTTTTACCTAAAAGACAGTTCTGTATAGCGGAACTGTCTTTTTTCTATGTTTAGACAGAATTTGAGAATGATAACTGATATCTATGCATCACAACGAGCTAATTAATGCAGAACTCAACAGGCAAGAGAGATTAAACTGGGAATTTTATGGTTATATAACCTGGCTTTTTCCGAAACTGATAATTGGTAAGGTTTTAGTTCTGCTTGGATGGCACATTATCTCCAAGCAGATTTTTTGGAGACTCGATAGGATAACTAACAGAAATAAAACATGACATAAAGGTTTTAGTTGTGCCCGAAAAAGCATCGTGTTTTTGTTGTTTTACTCAAATCAATATGTCAGTATTTAAACATGAACTAAAAAGTTCATAACTCACTTAAATTTACTCAATTAGGAAATTAACTAATCATGGCTAATATCAAATTGCACGACTTAAGTCCCGCTGGTTCCGAACTGTTTCAAGATTCTGAAAGCTTCCTCAATGAATTAAATGCTGAAGAATTAAATAACGTCAATGGAGGATTGCTCGGAATAACTCTAACTATAACTATAACGATTACAATTACTTTTACTTTGTAATAATTAAAGTTATATAGTAGTTTTTCCGAGCATAAGTAACAGTGCTGCTCAAAGCACTGTTACTTATAAAAAGAGAGTAAATCCTGTCTATTTATTAACTAGCTTATTCAATGATTGCTGAATTATTAGAAATTAACCAAAATCAATCGCCAGAAGCAGATCGACGACTGTGGGATGCTTTAGAAGACATCGTTAAAAACGTTCAAATCGAATCTGATTTTTGTATTCGTCACCCAAATTACAAGCCTTTAGATCTGCCAGAAGAGGTGATAGTTCGTTTCAAAAAGATGTCTAAGGATGTTCAAAATAGATACTCTAATTTACAGTTGCGTAGTTTTCTTTATGGAATTTATTACAACGGTTCTCTGCAAACGACTCTAGCGCTTGATGGAGATTCATCTAACCTGCAATTACACCAAGATTTAGAAAATAACTCCTTCTTAGGGGTAGACTTGGCGTTTTACGATCGCTTACACAACAGCAATACTGGAGAGGGTTACTTTGACGCCAATTGGTGTGTAGCCAAACAAGTCAATGATAATACCTTAATGGTCACAAAGGGCGGTTTAAATTTATATATTAAACGCGATTATCACTTACAATCAGCCGAACAATCTGCGGTGGTCGGTGACTTAGTTGCGATTCGATTGCCTAAAAATCGAGTTCAAAATGGATTTTATTTGGCAGTTGGGAATGCTGGCCCCCAAACTATTGGCAATCCAAATCAGCGGCCACAAACTGTACGCATTTATTTTAATTTGAGTCCCGAAGGTGCAGTTGCAGTCATGGGTAGCCTAACGCAGCAACTCAACGAAATTAACATTCCTTTCACATTTAAAGCACTATATAATCCTGCGGATTACGGTCGCTATGATTCAGCAGTACTTTACTTTGAGAAAAGCTACTACGAAGCAGTTCGGCCAATTTTACAAAGTGTTTATACAGAAAAGCGATCGCACTTTAATCCAGAAGTTCCATTATTCACAAAATTACTGATGCCAGGGCTAAGTTTGGCAGAAGAACCAAACCAGAGATTTGCAGCCCAAGAAAGTTTTGGTATCAATCGCTGTCAAATTATTGCTAATGGATTGTTACAAGCTAGCCAACAGGGAAATAACTCTCCCAAAGAACGGATGAAAGCTATTCTCGAAAACTTTTCTCTTCTGGGAATTGAATTACACCGTTCTTATCTTAATGCCAACTCTGAAGACATCTACACACCGTTTAACTAATGCAAATACTCGACCTTGCGCCACCAAAAGTAACAACTTCCAACGAAGTTAATTTCAACAATAAATTTCCGGAATCAGATTTGCCATTTTACCGCAAACTCGGACGAACTGATTTAACTGTTAGCGCTCTAGGATTAGGAGGCGGCGGTAAAATCTCTAGTCAAGATACGCTTTATGCCTTCGACCAAGGAATTAACTTGTTTTTTTACTCTAGCGATTTGCACCACTATCTCTACAGCCACATGTCTGAAGGACTGCGGAAATTATGCGGTCGTGGCTCATCAGTGCGAGAAAAAGTAGTTTTGGCAACGGTGAGTTATATCAAAAATCCAGATGCGGCAATGGCAGCCATCATCGACCAATTTGTAGACCTGAAAATGGACTATATTGATGTCTTCTTTTGGGGCTGGATTGGCACTACTGATGAGCCAATGTTTGAGAAATGCTTAGACAGATCTAACGATTTAAGAGGTGCCGGCAGCATCTACGAACGAATCGTAGAAAGAATGTTTGGTGTTTCCGAACGTCTCAAAAAAATGGGGGCTGTTCGTTATATTGGTGCTTCTTTTCACGACTTAGATTTAGCTAATAAATGGCTGAATAATTCATTAATAGATGTGGCGATGGTGAGACATAATGTCGCTCATCGTACTGCTCAAAAATCAGTATTTAAAAATTTGGAAGCGGAAGATCCGCAGCGATCGGGTGTTGTCACCTTTAAATCTGCGGGAATGCACGGCCCCCTTTGGCATCCTCCTGCTGGTTTGCCAGAAGGATGTTGGGTGCCTTCAGTTCCCGATTTATACCGCTATTCTTTGAGCCAAAACTGTGTCGATGTCTGCCTGATGGGTTCAGAAAAACGGGAACATATAGATGCGGCGATCGCAGGTATCCAAAAAGGTAAACTCACCGCAGAAGAAATAAATTATCTCAACCTTTATGGCGATCTACATCGCCATCGTTTCCAAAACCAAAATATTCCTACAGATAGATTAATTTACAGAGGTTAATAATTATGACAGAAAATGTAGCTACACCAAGAATATCTAGCGGCGAAAACCTTTTAGCAACACTAAAACTCCCAGAAATTTCATTAGCAACAAACGAACAAATATTAGACCACCTACGCCATTCATATAAAATTAGTGCTGTTGCAGCTGATGCCGAACAAGAAGTCTTAATTTTACGTCTCTGCGAACAGCTAGAAATTACAGTTTCGGAAGATGAATTGCAAGCCGCAGGAGATATCTTTCGCCAAGATCGTAAATTATTAACAGCTTCAGAAACTTTGTCATGGCTAGCACAGCAGCGTTTACAAGTAGAAGAATGGTCTGAAAGTATTAGAGTCGCACTGTTGACACAAAAGTTGAAAGAACGTTTATTTGGCTCAACTATAGATACTCAATATCTAGTCGATCCTTATATTTTTAAACGCGTTGCTTTATCTCAGATTTTCGTACTCGATTTAACAGAAGCTTTGAGAATAGTCCAAACGCTGCAACAAGATAAAGCTGCCTTCTGTAGTTTGGCACTACAATACTCAAAAGGTAAGCAGTCCAAAGAGAATGGCGGCTTTGTAGGTATTCGTTTTGTTTCAGAACTACTGCCGGAATTAGGACAAGCTATTGCAGAAGCAAAAGATGGTGATGTGATTGGCCCAATTCAAACCAAATTAGGTTATCACATTGTGAAAGTGGAAAAGTGGTTTTCTCATGAGTTTAGAGAAGTGAAAGAGCAAGTATTAGAATTCCTGCTACAAACATGGTTAAAGAGTCAAACTCACTCTGATTCTCACAGTTTGGCAACAGTAAAAAATAATTAGCAATAACACAAATTACCTGGATATTTATATTTAATATCCAGGCAATTTTAGACGCAATATTTATAGAATGTAAGAATCAAGCTATGTCAATACATCATCAATCTAGACATTCTTACCTCAAACTCAGGTATATTGGTGAGTTTATGAAAAGACATTTCAAAAAAGTTTGGCTCTTTCTAGGCTTAACTTTTTTCTTTAATTATTTATTGGTGATTCTGTACCTAACTTTAGGTGGTAAATGGGTCGTACCTGGTTCGCTGATTGTAACTACAGCTTATATGTTTATTCCAATGCTCGTTGCTGTAGTTATCCAGAAGTTAATTTACCACGAACCATTGCAAAAACCATTTGGTATTTCTTTTAAGTTCAATTGGTGGTTTTTGGTAGCATGGTTATTAGCACCAACGATAGCATTTACGACCTTTGCAGTTAGCCTACTTTTTCCTGGAGTTGAATATTCTCCAGAAATGGCAGGGCTATTTGCACAATTACAAACAGTACTCTCTCCAGAAAAATTGCAGCAAGTACAAACTCAAATAGCAGCTTTACCAATTCCATTGATTTGGATTAGCTTAATACAGGGTTTAATTGCAGGTGCAACCATCAATGCTATTGCAGCTTTTGGTGAAGAATTAGGTTGGAGAGGGTTGCTGCAAAAAGAACTTAATTATCTAGGGTTCTGGAAGTCCTCAGTTATTATCGGTTTGATTTGGGGAATATGGCACGCTCCAATAATCATCCAAGGACATAACTATCCTCAACACCCGTTATTAGGTGTTTTGATGATGACAATTTTTACTCTATTGTTATCACCAATTTTTAGCTATATCAGGCTCAAGTCCCAATCGGTGATTGCTACTTCTATTCTACATGGAACACTAAATGCTACAGCAGGATTGTCTATCTTAGCAATCAAAGGAGGTAACGATTTAACAGTTGGTGTTACAGGATTAGCTGGTTTTCTAGTTCTAATAGGTGTAAATATCGGTCTATTTATTTATGAGTATGCTAGTTCTAAAAGTTCATTTATAAAGTAACATTCGATAAATAAAATACAGCAGATTACAGTTTGATAAAGTACAGGTTATTGTAAGGGCACAACAATGTTGTGCCCCTACCTGTGTACCTCATTTATCTGAAAAATCCTGTATCTAATACCAATTTGCTAAAATTTTTAAACAGATCCAAATCCAGAAACCCTTTTAAAATATACATTTATTAATTTTAAATTTTGAATTGATATAACTTTGTGGGGCGAGCAAGATTCTATTGGTGTCAACTTAACGTCAAACCCTTGTAAAGATGTAATATTCAGCTATCTCACTTATAGCAACAGCCAAGGTGGTTAAGACATTAACAGATGATAAAACTTACACACAAAGCGACTTTTCACCCAGTCCCCAGTCACCAGTCACCAGTCCCTTGCTATACCATCAACATCCGCGTTACCCCACCCCGGTTTTGTCTAAAGCCAAAACTTCCCCTCCCCTTGCCAAGGGGAGGGGTTAGGGGTGGGGTAATTTGAGCTTAAGTTGACATCAAGCTTATTTCTCTGAACTAATAACAGGGAGAAATTCAAATTTTTCAATTTGTAACTTCAACCAAGCAGTAAATAAATCTGTCAAAATTTGACGGGATAGTTTGTTATCTAGCTCTGGTTGAATGATTTCCTCAACTAATATTAAATGTATGCCTTTAGAACTAACTATGGGTTTGAGAAGTTGAGGAGGTTTAGCAGCAAAGACCGCAGCAGAAATTTCCGCCTTCAAATCTTTACGATACAATTTCCCCCGATAACCTAATTTTCGGCGTAATTCCTTATCTTCAATGTATTTGTGAGCCACCTCATAAAAACTAATTTCACCTTCCTCGATGGCATAAAACAGTTCTAGAGACAAATCTTCATCATCTAAAATAACTTCATAAAGCAAGACCGTAGCATAATCTAGTTGATGTTCAAAGAAATATTGTTCTACTTTATCTGCAAACAAATGAGCAGCTAATTTTCCAGAGATAACAGTGTTGTAAACTAATTCTTCAAAATTATCAAGAGATAAACTATGTTTTTCTAACCACGCCCAAGTATCATCAGCATTATTGAGTTTTTGAGCTAATCTTATTTGGTCTGCTGTTTGCTGAAGTTCTTCGGTTTCTACTTGGATGCCAGCTTTATCTACCGCATCTTTGATAATTTTGAGAGTAATAATATCTTCGATTATCTCAGGGATTTTGCAAGATAATTTCACCTGATTGAGAATATCTTCTGAAGAAATGGTAAGAGGTTGTGACATGAGAATCTCCTAAATAAAATAATTAAAACTTAACAAAAAAGAATAAGCGATCGCGATTTTTTTTACAACTTAACATCCCCCTGTTGCAACTTTTTAAATGGATCTAGTAGAAAATCAATAATTCGCCGCTGGCGCACAATTACCTCAGCTGTTGCTGTATCTCCAGGACGCAAGGAAATACACTTATTTGCAGAGGGAATACAACTCTGTTTTAAGGCAATATCTAAGTTATAAGCTGCTACTTTTCCATTAGGAGTATCTATTTCTGTAGTAGTAGGAGAAATTTTAAGCAATTCTCCTGGGATCACTCCATAATCTTGAAAAGGATAAGCATCAAATTTTAATTTAACTGGTAATCCTGTCTGCAAAGAACCACTTTCTGTAGTTGCCATTTGTGCGCGAATTACTAAAGGCGAATTTAGCGATGCGATTTCCGCCACCATTGTTCCAGGCTGCACTACAGAACCAGCTTTTTCAATCGGCAGATGAAATAATATACCACTAGTGGTAGCTCTGATTTCTCGTTGGCTTAACTGAAATCTTAATGCTAAAATTTGTCTTTTAGTTTGGGCAATTTCTGATTGTAATGAAGTAATATCAGTTTCTAAACTTTTCTGCTGTTCTCCAATTTTTAGCACGGCTAGCTGGCCAGAACGAGTCAAAGTTTCATAACTCCTTTCTTGTTCTTTTAATCGCAATCTAGCTTGTTCGATATCTGCATTAGTTTGGCGGATACTACGCTCGTAACTACTCTGTTGTTCTGCTAAAGTTAATTTGGCTTGTTCAATATCTGACTTGCTTTGCTCGTATATTTTTTGCTTTTCCTTAGCTATATCTTCCTTTTCTACAACATTAATTTCTGGAACTACTCCTTCTTGTTTGAGTTTGCTATAGCGTTCAACCTCTCGCTGAGTACTTATCAAACTACTCTCAGCTAACTTACTATTATTTCGATTATGTTCGAGAGCTTTCTGTGCTTGATTAACTTGAGCTAATTTTTCTTCTTTTTGCAATTCATAGGCATTTTTGAGAGCATCAAGATTTTGACTTGCTTGAGCAATTTGGGTCTGCTTTTCTAACTGTTGAGATTGATTTTGTTGTTGTTGAGTCGCCAAAGACACAAGCAATTGATTTTTAGATGAACTTAACTGAGCAAGTCGGTTTAATTGTCCTTCTAATTTATCCTGCGCCTGCTGCAAATCTGATTTGACTAGTTCTGATTCTAATACCAATAAAGTTTGCCCAGGTTTTACTGTATCGCCTTCTTTAACTCGAATTTCGGCAACCGTTCCAGCCACAGCAGCATCGAGCTTAATTGTCTTTTCTTTAGGCTCAGTTCGTCCTCTAGCTGTACCAGTTTCATCGACCTTAAATAGCATTGTCCAAGGTAATACTATAGACACAAATATAACTAAAAAATATAATAATCCTCTTGTCCAAACTTGGGGAAAGCTATCAAGCGATTCCTTGGTAATCTCAGACCAATCATCACTTGAATTTGCTGGAATTTGTGGTTCTAAAATTTCCTGTTCAAATATTTCTTCTGGTATTGAGTTCGTTACTCGTCCATTCAATATACTATTAGGCATAATTACTTTGAGATATATTTTTCAAGGGGATAATTTATCAACCATTAATTAACAATGAATTTTATGCTTTTACAGTTTATGCTGCCACCTGTAATTGCTGTTGATTGAGATAGAAATAATGTCCGCGTTTAGCCATTAATTCTTCATGATTTCCGCTCTCAATTAAGACACCGCGGTCTAATACTAAAATTAAATCGGCATTGCGGATTGTAGAAAGACGATGGGCAATTACTAAAGTGGTTCTTCCTCTAAGAATTGTATTAAAGTTTTGCTGGATAATTCTCTCTGATTCGGTATCTAAATGAGAAGTTGCTTCATCCAAAACTAACAACTGAGGATTACCTAATAAAGCCCTGGCAATAGCGATTCTTTGTCTTTGTCCGCCAGATAATAATCCGCCACCTTCGCCAATTTGGGTTTCATATCCCATTGGTAACTTTTTAATAAATTCGTCAGCACCCGCTAGTTTTGCTGCCTGGATTACCTCTTCTAAACTCGACCCAGGATGTCCTAAGCTAATATTTTCTCGAATTGTGCCGCCAAACAAAAAGGTATCTTGGTCAACTACTCCAACTTGCTGACGCAAGGAACTTAAGGAAATACTGGTAATATCTTGTCCATCAATTAAAATTTTGCCGTCTGTTGGCGGATACAATCCTAAAACCAATTTAGAAATCGTAGTTTTTCCAGAACCGCTACGTCCTACGAGCGCTACCATTTGCCCTGGTTGAATTTCAAAGCTGAGATTCTCTAAAATATTGATATCGCTATCTGAATGATAGCGAAATGTCACTTTATCAAAGCGAATATTGCCTTTAATTTTTGGTAAATTTTGTCGTGGCTGATGATGTAAATCTTCTTCGGGTTCTGCATCCAATACATCATTAATACGTTCCATCGCTATCACGACTTCCTGGAACTGATTCCATAAAACAGTTAAGCGTTGAAAGGGTGTAATAATATTGCCCAATAGCATATTAAATGCCACTAGTTGCCCAATAGTTAATTGGTTGTGAATTACTTGGTACGCCCCAAACCACAGCAAACCTGTGGTCATCAGTGCTTGAATTGTGTTACTGAAAATTTGCAAACGATTATTAATAACTTGTCCAGAAAAATTAGTTTTTACTTCTTTATTTAATAACTCCTCCCAATGCCAACGTACTGTTTGTTCTACAGCCGTTGCTTTGACTGTCCTAACACCGGTTAAAGCTTCAATTAGATAACTACTTTCTTTGGCAATAGCATTAAATATTTCTCGTGAAATTTTTTGTAAAAAAGGTGTGGCGACTAAGGCCAGTAAAGCAAAAGGCGGGATAATTAACAATGAAAGCAACGCCATTTTCCAACTGTACCAAAACATTAATCCCACATAGATAAAGACGGTGAGTAAATCTAGCAGAATTGATAATGCTTCACCAGAAAGAAAGCGTTGAATTTTGCGATTTTCTTGGACGCGAGAGATAATATCTCCCACGTAACGGGACTCGAAGAAACTCAAAGGCAGCCGTAGGGTATGGCGAATAAACCCAACAATTAATGCTAAGTCTATACGATTGGCTGTGTGGTCTAGGAGATATTGGCGCAACCCTGTCATTGCTACCCGAAACAGGTTAAACATCAACAACCCTATGCCCACAGCGGTCAAGGTGAGTTCCGATCGCTGCACCACTACGCGGTCTAAAATTAACTGGGTGAATAAGGGAGTAATCAGCCCAAATATCTGGATAAATATTGAGGCAACAAATACCTCCAGCATCACCAAAGAATGAGGTTTCATCAACTCAAAGAACTGCCAAAAAGGCGTAGAACTCTCCTGAGTTTCTTTGAGCGTGGCTGTCGGTTGCAGCAGCAATGTGTAACCCGTCCAGCTGGCTTTAAATTCGGCGTGAGTAAGGGTGCGTTGACCGATCGCTGGATCGGCTACAATCACATGTTTGGCGGTAACTTCGTAGACAACAATGTAATGCTTGCCTTCCCAGTGAACAATGGCTGGTAAGCTTTGCTTGGCTAATTGCTTCAAACCAGCTTTTACCGGTCGTGTGGCAAAGCCCAAGCTTTCGGCCGCTACTAATAACCCGCGCAAAGATGCGCCATTGCGATCGACATTGGCGATATCTCGCAAGCGATTGACGCTAAAACGTTTCCCCCAATATCGAGATACCATCACCAAACAAGCTGCACCGCAGTCAGATCCACTCTGTTGGGCAAAAAACGGATAGCGCCGCGTGACTCGCTGCCATAAATGCCCGACTTGTTGAGTGGGATTGGGAAAATAGGCTTTGCTAATTTTCTTTCCCTGCGGTAGTTCTGCTGGTTGTGAGAAAATATCTGTTTCAGAATGCGTATTTGTCTCAATGTTGACAGCATTGCCTAATTCCACCTGTTCGGGATTGCGAGATAATGCCCTCGCCCATAAATGCTCGCGAATTTGAGGATACTTAGCCATCAACGATCGCAGCACCTCACCCGGAATAAAACAGAGTTGTAAATTTACTGAGGCTCTGGCTGCATAAGGCTGAAATTGCGTATCTGGGAATAAAGTAAATTCGCCGAATGAGTCTCCCGGCTCTAAAGTGGCGATTAATTCGTCGGCGCTATCGAGCAATCTTACTTTGCCAGCGATCGCAATATATACACCTGGTTCAACATAAGTTCCTTGCCAAAATTTACCGACTTTCGGGTTGCTTTCTTTAAATTGTGGCAGATATCCTTCAAATTCTTCTTTAGAGAGAGAATGTCCCAGAATATTGTTGAGTTGTTGCAGAGAAACCAACTGATTGGATATGTTGTGCGCCATTATTTGAATCTTTTGATAATTTTGCAAAGTTAATAGGTAATAATTCGGAATCTTCCGCATTAGTTACCGATTTGAGGTCACCAATCAAAATTTTGTTACCTTGATGCTCGTTGCTGCTGGCTTCGGTGTTGTTTGCTTTTGGCCGTGTGGATAACCCCATTTGTTTGAGCAGTCGCTTGAGATGGCGATCGCTCAATTCAATCCCAAATTCTTTTGCCAAATGTTTCGCCAGCCAGTTTGCTGTCCACCGCCGAAAAGAATAGCCATAATCTCGCGGACTATTTCTCATTAGTTCTTGCAAACGTTCTAAATACTCGTCATTTATTGCCTTCGGCCGACCAATCGGGCAATCTTGCCATTGATGCGCCATTCCTGTCTTCGCTATGTGCGTCCAATGTCTTGCTGTTGCTGGACAACACCCCAAAATTTGACAAATCTGGGTTTGAGTTTTTCCCTCATCTGCCAACAACATAATTTCAATCCGTTGTCGGTAAGATTCCGATAAATCCTTCTGTAAATTCACTACCAGTAATTTTCGCTGGAATGATGTTAAATACTTACTGACATTAACATCTGCATACTTTGTTTTAACTTTCGTGTCACAGTCAGGCATATAAGTAAAATCGCTTAATTTGTATACACGCCAATATCTGATTCTTAATGCTTCTTTAGTCGTATATCTCTAGACTTAAGTAGAAATTACTAGAGATATTCCAGAAACGAATTTTTGTTGTATCTGTAATACTTATTACGATTTGCATTTTATTTTATGCAAGAATTTTAATTTTGCAAAGTAATATTTTTTACAGTACTTGTTGGTTTCTTGCTTTTTATGGATAGATTAAGCTACAAATCGTATTTGTGAATTCCGAAAATCTTTTTGTAAAGATAAATAAATTTTTCTGGAAAAATAAAAATAATTCATAGCCAAATTACCCAGAAAAAAGGCTTAAAAGTCTCTTCATATCGGGGTTTGAGAGCAGCTGAGATTTTAAACGATCCTTCAACTGTTATATATCGTGAAAACCCTAATCGTGCGATCGCTTACCCTGCTCTTGTAAAAATAATATGTATAAAAAAGTACCCCGCAAGCGGGGACAGAATTAAGGCGTAGAGTGCAGTGGCTGTGGGAATCATAACTAATTATCCGAATATGGGATTACACACTGAAGCCTAAAAAACAATATCCCCCAGCCCCCTTTTTAAGGAGGTTGGGGGATTTGAATGCGTAGTGGTCTATCGCATTGATTTTGTAGGGAAAAAATGTTCGTAATAAGGACTAAAGTCCTTAATTTTTAAGCACGCTTTGTGCTTACTACGAACCTTTCAGAACTAATGGCACAGACCAGTAGTCCTGATATAGTTTTTGTAGGGTGCATTAGACTAAAGCCTAAAGCAACGACAGTCATAATTAACGGAAGCCGCCGCTTATCCTGCCTACCCTACTTAAGGTTTACTGTATAAGTGGTTTTCCATAAGTTTATGTTTTTAGATTAAATAACAATCGGGGAAAACTAGGGGAGACGAGTCGCTTTGCTCCAATTCAAAATTCAAAATTACAGCAATTTTCACGTAAATAGACCACGTTGTAGGGGCTTTACAGCTGTGCATTGGTGTCAACTTAACGTGAAACCCTGATAGAAAGGTGATGAGCGAGTTCTACTCATTTACCATCAAGAACCGCGTTACCCCACCCTGGCTTTGCTGACGCAAAACCTCCCCTCCCCTTGCCAAGGGGAGGGGTTGGGGGTGGGGTAAAACGATTGTGGGGCAATTTGAGCTTAAGTTGACACGTATGACAGCTGTGCGCCCCTACCAGGGATTGCGGTTTAAATAGATGAAAAACGCTGTAAGTTTAAGAAATAAAGCGACTTAAAATCCAGACCCCAATAGACTTTCGCCTGTTGCCTATTGCCTGTTCCCTGCGATCGCAGCCTAAAGTTCTAGTAAAGGCAAGGTGACAGTAAAACTTGTACCTACCCCAACGTGACTATTGACTACAATATTGCCTCCGTGTGCCTCAACACACTTTTTGGCGATCGCTAGCCCCAAACCAGTGCCAGGAATGCTTCCTACGTTATCTGCACGATGGAAAGGCTCAAACAGTCGCTTTTGGTTTTCTTCAGGAATGCCAATTCCCCAGTCTTGAACTCGGAAAATTACTGCTTTTTCCTGGCCAATTAGTTCAAAGCGAACCATACCGCCTGGTAATGAATACTTAATTGCATTGCTAAGCAAATTTACCAAAATGTGCCGCAGCAGGCTTTCATCCCATAGTCCTTCGCTTAATTGTCCAAAACTGCCGAATACCAAAGCCAGATGTTTCTGGTTAGCAGTTAATTGAACTTCATTGACGATCTGACGGCAAAAAGCTTCCAAATCCAGAGAAATTAAATCGCACAGCAGTTTCCCAGAATCAGCCCTACCGATTAATGAAACTTCATCTAATAACTGGGCCATATTTTTGATGGCTGAGCGAATCAACTCCAAATGATTGAGTTTTTTCTCCTTGGTCAATCTTTCGTCGTGAGTTTCTAGCAACCCAGCAGCCAAGAGAATAGTATTGAGGGGATTACGGATGTCATGGGAGAGCATCGACACAAATTCAGATTTGAACTGATTGATTTCTTTGGCTTTCACCAGTTCAGCAGTTCGTTCTTCAACCCGGATTTGTAAAGTCTCATTGACCGTGCGTAATGATTCCAATACCTGCTTGCGCTCGATCGCATAACGCAGCGATCGCACCAACACATCTACATTTACCTGTCGCTTGACTAAATAATCTTGTGCCCCTTGCCGTACTGCCTCAATTGCCAGTTTTTCATCATTGGTGTTAGTTAGGACAACAATCGGTACACTTGGGGCTTGACCAATCAGAGGAGGCAAAGATGATAATCCTTGACTGTCAGGTAAAGTTAAATCTAACAAAATAACATCATAATTACACTTACTTAATTCCTCTAGTGCTTCCCCCAATCGCTTCACATGAACTAAAGTGAACTCTTGCAACTGGGCTTGCATGAGAAACTCTTGTAACAACCTAGCAGAAGCGAGGTTATCCTCAATTAACAAGATTTTTACTGAGTAGCTCACAACCATAATCTTCGGGTTTCACCCCCTATTGCTCCTCTATCTTGTAAATGGGCATTGGGCATTGGGCAAAGGGGAAGGGGGAAAGGAAAGATCTCTCTTTTCCCTTTAACCTTTACCCTTTTCCCTTTGCGAAGCCATCTCCCAAGTCCCCAGTCCCCTCAATCCGATGGTAGCGTCACAGTAGAAAGCCAAAAGTCTTCAATACTCTTGACGATTTGAAATAGCTGGTTGAGGTTGCGGGATTTTGTGATGTAGCAGTTCACATGTAAATCGTAGCTGTGATAAATATCATCTTCATTTTTTGAGGTTGTTAACACAACAACTGGAATACGTTTTAGTACTGGGTCGGCTTTAATTTCCGCCAGCACTTCTCGACCATCTTTTTTGGGCAAGTTCAAATCGAGCAAGATAAGGTCAGGGCGCGGTGCGTTGGCATATTCGCCTTCTTGGCGTAAATAAGCCATAGCATCTATGCCATCCCTGACCGTTACCACCTCGTGTGGCACCGAACTATTTTTCAATGCTTCTTGAATTAGGCGAATATCGGCTTTATTGTCCTCGACCAAAAAGATGGTTTTGTGTTTTTCTCCCGTTTCTACGCTCAAGTTCGCGTCCTCCAACTGGAATCGTAAAGTAGAAGGTTGCGCCTTTACCCAGTTCTGATTCTACCCAGATCCGTCCCCGATGGCATTCGACAATCTTCTTACATATTGCTAAACCCATACCCGTACCAGTATATTCATCACGTGTATGTAGCCGCTGAAAGATAACGAAAATGCGATCGCTAAATTGGGGATCGATACCAATTCCGTTATCGTGGACTGAGAATAGCCATGCATCTTCTATTCTTTCTGCTCCCACATGGATTTGTGGTGGCTCTTTACTATGGAATTTAATGGCGTTACCGATGAGGTTCTGGAATAGCTGCATCAGTTGGGTACTGTCAGCCATAACTATTGGTAGGGGATCGTGGGTAATGGTAGCTCCAGTTTCCTGAATGCGTTGACGCAAATTACCCAAAGCTCGATTTAGGGCTGTTTCCACCTCGTTCATTTGAAATGCGATCGCTTGCATATCGACTTTTGAGTATGCCAGCACATCATCAATCAATGTCTGCATCAGGCTAACTCCCTGTACAGCATAACTGATAAATTCCTGTGCATCTTCGTCGAGTTCTTCGTAATAGCGCATTTCTAAAAGCTGCACGTAATTCACGACTTGATTGAGTGGTTCTTGCAAGTCGTGGGACGCGACGTAGGCAAATTTTTTCAATTCCGCATTAGAACGTTCTAAATCTTGCGCTAACTGTGCGAGTTCATCGGCTTGACGCAGCACAATATTCACAATTGCTTTTCGTAATTCTAGCGCTGCTTTAATTTCTACTTCTTTCCAAGGTAAAGAAGTTAAGCGAACGGTTTCTTTCCATAGTTCAAATGATTTGCGCGGACACAGACGCACATTTCCTTCTGACTGGCTGACTTCAAATGCCTTATTCGGATCGCCGCCCCAATTTACAGTTTGAATTACTTCTGGACGGAACCACAAAACATAATTGCGCTTGGCGATGGGAATAGCTAATAAGCCGCTGGCGACATTTTTAAATGTTTCGGCATCTGGATAAATCTGTGGCAGAGAATCCGTATAAAATACTTCTTGCTCAACATTATTTTTCAGCCATTGCACTAAGAAATTCAGTTCTTCTTCTTTAGGAGTTTCACCAACTACCCTACAACTGCCACCAAAACAGACGGCTGCACCTTGGGCGCTAGCTAAATCTAGAAAATTTTGCGGGTTTTTAACTAAACCATCAGTAAAGTTTTCTTCTTGGGACATATATTCAATCAAAACTGATTGAATATGTGTCAGATTTATCCGGTGGTAGTAATCTTCTGTTTCTTCTCTGGCTGAAATTTCTGTAAATATGACTCGTCCTAAAAATTCGCAAGCCTTACGCAATTCGTAGGAAACATATTTTGGTGACTGATGATGACAAGCGATTAGTCCCCAGAGTTTTTCGTCTTTAATTAATGAGATAGTCAGCGAAGCACCAACACCCATATTGTGCAAATATTCTGTATGGCAGGAAGCAGCACTTCTGAGGATAGAATTAGTTAAATTAACGGGGCGATCGCTAATTGGATTATTCACCGGAAAAAGTTTTACTGGCTCTGAATAAGCATCCGGGATAATTCTGATGGAATTGGAAGCAAATAACTTTCTCGCTGGTTTAGGAATATCCGACTCCGGGTAATGCAGTCCCAGGTATGGTTCTAAGCTTTCTAATTTTTCTTCAGCAACAACACATCCATGACCATCATCATCAAATTTATATAACATTACCCTGTCAAATTCCGTTAGTTTCCGGACTTCTTTAACGATAATTTGACAAAAATCATGGAGACTTGCTGTTTTTTGCAGTTGATTAATGGAGGCTCTAGCTAGATGATAAAAGCTTAAAAATGGAATATTTTCTTGAGTAATGGCAGGTTCTAATTCCAGAATCAGAAATCCTTCTAGATTACGGTGAAAAACTGCATCAAATACTATATATTCATCGCCTTTTTTTCTTACCCAAACCTTGGTCGGATTGATAAAATCCAGATTTTCCTGAGATAGCCCTGCTTTAATTCTTTCTATTTGGAACGAATCGAGTAAATCTTCGAGTTTTTTTTGCAACATATTTTCGGGAGTAATTCCGAAAATTTGTGATGTATTAGTGCTAACTTGTAATATTTTTAGCTCTGGCTCTTCCAATACCAACAGAACACCATGAGGCTGAATTTGACTAGAAATATGAATTGGCGCTTCTTTTAAGCTAATTACATTAATACCTGGCAACTGTATGTTCATTTCCATAACGATCCTCCTGGTGCGGTTCGGGAGCATCAAAACTAGAGTATCTATAATTACCTAAAATAATGAACGTAAAAATTTTCGTAATTTTAATTCATCATTTTTACTTAGTATCTAATTTTTCATGCCCTTATATTGCGTATTCAGTCTTTTTACGATCTGGTTGCGCCTTAAAAGTCTAACAGTGAAGAAAGTTAGATACAGATAAGAAATATAAATATTATGTGATTAAAAAATTCTTTATATATGTAGTTGTGTTAAGTATAAAAAATAGTTTAGAAGTTTTTCGATGAATATTGTCTTTAGTCATTAAACCACATTGATGTATTTGACTAACGATTAATGGCTAAATATCTGAATTTGTCCTTAACCCTTGTTCGCGTAAAAGCATATCAGACCATAGAGCATCTTCTGGTTTTAGGGGTGGTACTGGTTCTTGACTATAATCAATTGCTAAATGATATCTGGCACGGTTGTAAATACCATGTAACAAACATTGCAAGTTTAAAATTGGTTCTGTATCTTCTGACTGTAAAGGTAATGAGAATAGAGGAATTGCTTCTCTGATACTAAAACCGTATAATTTAGCTTGAGGGCGCGTGATACTTCTGCTAACAATTATTTGATAATCTGTTGCCGGAAATTCCCCTAAAACTAACATTGGTTTTCCTGCTCTGAGAAAATCAATTTCGACTAAATTAGAAAGACTAGCTAAAACTTGTTTGCGTTTGAGTTCATACGCTTTTCTACCTTCACCGGGGCGTTTATTTTTAGGAGATAAAATTTCAATAGAAGTGACCACAAAACCTGTAGAAACTTCTCGAATTTCTAAATAATTTTCTGTAATATGTTCTGGTAACGGTATCATCACTGCGATACCGTCTGATGTTGATTGGTTATTAGTTACTGAATATTGTTGAGATGATGTTTGTTTAGTAAAAAGAGAAACATCAGGTATGCCAACTAATACAGAATCTGAATCTTCACTTAAATAAGTACGTTGTTCAATTGCAACTCTGTATTCTGGTGGAATATTTTCCTCAATAGTATCTGCTAAGGCTGTAATCAATCGATGATGTACTTCTGCCCAAAACACAGGATTTTCTAAATAAGGATTCATTCCAGGAAAGGGAGAATTCATAGTTTGACTGGAATAGGGAGTGGGGAGTGTGGTAAGCGATCAAAATAATTCTAAACAATTGTAGTATTATCTCAAAGACAAGCTTAAAGCTTCTTTTACTTCTGACTCCTAAATTCTGACTCCTGAATTCTGAACTCTGCTTTATCTCACTTAAACCCAAGACCTGAACCACATCCGCAGCCAATAGCTGTCATGGGAGAGGGGTAAACCTAAATAAACGGGCATCCAGAAAATAAAGGCAGCTAAGATGATAAAAGTGATGGTGACGCCTAGTGCGCGGAGTTGTTGATAATAACTGTGAAGACACCGATCGACAAACCAAGCGATCGCTATAAATACAAAGACCACTGCACACATATAATGATAAATGAAAACGCACCTTGTAACTTTTACCCAAGGTAATAAATTAGCGGCATAATTTATGACTAAATACAAGGCGATCCAAGTATCAACGCTAAGAGTTGCAGGCACAGAAAAACGCTCTCCCTTCACCCAAGGAATTAAGGCTTGCGACACCAGCATTCCCATTAAAAATAAAATCGCCGCAACACCAAACCACCACAAAAATGGATTGCCCATTGCATGAACATCATAAATAACTTTTTCAGCCCCAGCAGGCAAAGGCGGCCCCATTACAGGTAATGGTTCGTTGATACTTCCAGCAGTTTGATAATAATATGCCATTGGTCGAGTCATCAAAGGCCATTTGTACCACGGGGCACAATAAGGATGCACGTCCGAACTATTACCACCTAAATGCAAATGAAATTTCAAAATTTGCTGATGTACTGCGATAAATCCATATGTTTTATCTAATTGAAGGTGAGGAATCCAGATAATACTATAGATAAAAGCTGGAATTATTCCCAGATAAAATAACATCTGGAAAACATTTAGTTGAGTTAAATTTTGCAGTGGTGTCTGAGGTGAGGAGATGGGGAGATGGGGAGATGGGGAGGTGTGGGGAGTGTGGGGGGAAAGAGAATTGATGCCCCCCTCTGTTCCCCTTCCTCCCACACCTCTCATGCTTCTTCCCTCTGTTCCCCTTCCTCCCACACCTGCTGCTTGCCCTATGCCCAATCTTCCATACCCCATACTCAATGATGGGATAAGTTTAGAGTTAGAAAAAGAATAAATTCCCTGAATTATCCAAGCTGTTATCCAAAGGAGATAAGCGCCGAAAAGAAACCATAAACCATTCCATTTAGTACCGACTGAAGCACCAAAATTAATGCCAGCAAGAACTAACCAAAACCAACGACGTTGATTTTGGTTGTCCAATGCTAATAATAAAAACCAGTGCCCTAATAAACCAAATATGATGATATAAATATTACTTAAGGCATAGCGGGATTCAACAAGAAATAAGCCATCACAAGCGGTGAAAAAACCTGCAAGTAAAGCAAAGGTGCGACGATAACTTAATTGATAAGCGATCGCAGTTACAACTACAGGAATAAATGAGCCAGTAAGGGCATTGAACCAGCGATAAGTCCAAGGCGATCGCAATGAACCCGTCAGCCCATTTACCGTATCGTGCCAAAAAGGAATGTGACTGCCAAGCCAAATGCCAATACCAATCATATATTGACTCAGCGGTGGATGAGCATTAAAAAATGGCGTATGCGTCAGATAATTATTACCAAATTTGGCAAAATAAACTTCATCAAATACCAGGGTGTTAAATCTTTCCAGCCCCCAAAACCGTAAGGCAAGGGACATCAGAAATACACCCGCTATTCCAATTCGGAACCATTTTTTAGTCATTAGTTATTAGTCATTGGTCATTGGTCATTGGGCACTTGTACTGAGCGAAGTCGAAGTATTGGGCATTGGGCAGGGGAAAAGGTTAAAGGGAAAAGGGAAAAGGAATAAATTTAATCTTTCCCCTTTTCCCCTTACCCTTTTCCCTTTCCCCATGCCCTATGCCCCATCTCCCTACTTCCTACCTTCCGGTGCATTTTGTTCAAATAGCAGCAGTTCAATACCGTAATACTTTTTTGTTCGCCCTATTGGCTTCATACCCAATCTTTGAGTTACACGGACTGAGGCATGATTTTCTGGCTTCACTACTGCATAAATCACTGGCAAATTCAAGACATTAAATCCGTATTCGAGCATACTTCGTCCTGCTTCGGTTGCATATCCTTTACCCCAAGATGCTCGCCGTAGATGCCAGCCTACTTCATAATCTTGAGTGGCTAAGCCGTCTTTGTCGGGCAATGGTTTGAGAAGGATAGTTCCAACAATTGTTGTGGTTTCCTTTTCGAGAATTGCCCAAGATCCCGTACCATTTTTACGTCGTTGCGATCGCTCTAGATTATCCACCAAACGCTGACGCTGTGACTCAATACTCGTCACGCGAGAACCATTACCAAGAAAATAGGTAACTTCGGGGTCACTATAAATAGTAAACGCTTGTTCGGCATCGCGTTCGGGTATCCAGCTGCGAATTATTAAGCGATCGGTTTCTAACAGGTTTGTCATCTTACCTTTGACTAAACAAAGTTACTCTTGTGCAAGACATTAAGACCATATCTTAAAAGTAGTGGATGAGGTAACCAAAACTTGAGATCCTGCAAAATTCTCCTTAAAAAAGAGGAATTTAAGAAAGTTATTCCCCCTTTTTTAAGGTTTGTTCTGGTGGATATCGATACAACGGTAAACTTTACAAACATCCTCTAAGATAGTTTTGGTTGACCAGTCAAAAGCAATAGGCACAATTACACAAACATAATACATGATTGCTGGTCATTGAATTGGTTATGCAATAGCAAATTCTGAATCTTTCCTGAGTTCCTCAGACCGGAATCCTAATACAATCCGATCTTTTGGTACACCTGCTGTGACGAGTTCCGTTGCAATTCCCTCTTCAGTACCATCACGTTGAATCCAAATTTTACCATCAATAATATCAACGTGAATCAGGCAGCCATGTACGCGACGAGTCACAGCAGGAGACAAGTCATAGGCTGGTTCTCTTCCCAAAATCATTAAGAGATAGCGATCTTGTTCGCTATCGAAAACTGTTTCAAATTGAATATGACCTGTACTGAACGGGATTTTCGTATGTTCAATCAAAATATTCCGAATTAACTGTCTGTATTGCTCCAAGGTATCCATCTGAAAATAACCTCTTGCTCTAGCTGAAATACAACGACATTAACTTTGTAATCTTCTACCAAAAGTTTAGCAATTGGCTCATCAAAGATATCAGCGTATACTTCGTCACGGACGGCGAGATAGAGGACGCGATCGGGATTGGTTCTAATCATCACAGAACGGTACGCAAGATACTGTCCCAGCGCGTGTTCGAGATCTATCATGTCGGATACACTACGAAATGTTTTAATTTCAACGGCTATCCGGTGTCCTTCTTTTTCAGCAGCAATCAATTTCTCGGCACCCAGATCGACATACATATCCCTTTTTCCCCACTTCAGATGAAAAGGATCGTCGGTAATTGTCCAGCCATCTTTGATTAGGGCAGTTTTGACATTCTGATGATATCGGTCTCTAATTGGCATAAATTACTCGAATAAGGAATTAGTACCCTCAACTTTTGCCACTTCCAACATTGTCTTTAACACCGAATCTGGATTTAAACTAATAGAATCAATTCCCTGTTCAACTAAAAACTGGGCAAATTCTGGGTAATCGCTTGGTGCTTGTCCGCAAATGCCGATTTTGCGATCGCATTTTTTCGCGGTTTCTATGGCCATTTTCACCATCCGCTTCACACCTTCACTCCGTTCGTCAAACAATCGCGCCACCAACGCCGAATCTCTATCTAACCCCAATGTCAACTGAGTTAGGTCGTTGGAACCAATGGAAAAGCCATCAAATACCTCGGCAAACTCTTCGGCCATAATCACATTGCTGGGCAATTCGCACATTACATACACTTGCAAGTTATTCACACCTTGCTTTAAACCATTTTTTGCCATTTCTGCTAACACTAACCGCCCTTCATCGGGGGTGCGACAAAAAGGAATCATTGGGGTAACATTCGTCAAACCCATTTCTTCGCGTACCCGCTTTAGGGCTTGACATTCTAAGGCAAAAGCTTGTCTGTAACCTTCATCATAGTAACGCGCCGCCCCCCGCCAACCAAGCATGGGGTTTTCTTCATCGGGTTCAAATTGTTGCCCGCCCAATAAATTCGCATATTCATTACTTTTAAAATCTGACATTCGCACAATTACTGGTTTGGGATAAAATGCTGCGGCAATTCTGCCGATGCCTTGGGCTAATTTGTCCACAAAATATTGAGGTTTATCGTCATAAAGCGCGGTCAATTTAGCAATTTTATCTTTGACAAATTCATCTTTTAATAAATCATAATGAATCAATGCCATTGGATGAACTTGGATTTGGTTAGCAATAATAAATTCTGTCCGCGCTAAACCGACTCCATCGTTGGGAATTGCCGATAAACTTAATGCTTCTTGAGGATTACCCACATTCATTAAAATTTGCGTGCGGGTGCGGGGTAAGTTTTCTAAGGCGACTTCTTCAACTTCAAAAGGTAATAAACCTGAGTAAACTTTTCCTTCTTCGCCTTCAGCACAAGAAATTGTGATTTCTTGCCCATTTTTTAAAACATCTGTAGCATTACCACATCCAACGATCGCAGGTACACCCAATTCTCGCGCAATAATCGCGGCGTGGCATGTCCTACCACCAGAATTAGTTACAATTGCACTGGCACGTTTCATAATTGGTTCCCAGTCCGGGTCAGTTCTTTCTGTTACTAAAACTTCCCCTGGTTGAAATTGTTCTAATTTTTGAACATCTAAAATTAAACGTGCTTTTCCTTGACTAATTGCTTCTCCAATTGCGCGTCCTGTCACAAGAGGTTGTGGGGAGTGAGAAGATTTTTCCCCAGTCCCCAGTCCCCAGTCCCCAGTCTCCGATACCAATCGATAACTCCGCAACACATTCCCTTTCTTTTGAGATTGCACTGTTTCGGGACGTGCTTGGACAATAAAAAGTTGTTTAGTAATTCCATCTTTTGCCCACTCGATATCCATTGGCGTGTAAATGCCGTGGGTTTTGGTATAATGGTCTTCAATTAAACACGCCCAAGTTGCTAATTCTAAAATCTCTGCATCGCTGAGGGCAAATTTGCCTCTTTCTCTGAAAGGAACAGATACATTTTTGGTAAATTTTGAACCATCATCATAAATCATTTTTAATTCTTTACTGCCCAATTTTTTATCAATAATTGGGCGAAAACCTGCTTTTAAAGTTGGTTTAAAAACATAATATTCATCTGGATTTACTGACCCTTGGACAACATTTTCACCTAAACCGTAGGCGGCTGTAATTAGGGCTGCATCTTTAAAGCCGGTTTCTGTGTCAATGGAGAACATTACCCCAGAGGTTGCTAAATCAGAACGCACCATTTTTTGTACCCCAACAGCAAGGGCAATGCTAAAGTGATCGAATCCCTTAGTATGGCGATAGGAAATGGCACGGTCAGTAAATATGGAAGCAAAGCATTTATGACAAGCTGCTAAAACTCCTTCCACACCGACGACGTTGAGGTAAGTTTCTTGCTGTCCGGCAAAACTGGCGTCGGGGAGGTCTTCGGCGGTGGCGCTAGAACGGACTGCGACATCTGTATCTGCATTGTATCGATCGCAAAGACTTTGATAAGCTGCGGCGATCGCCTGTCGCAATTCTACAGGAAATGGCGTGTGGATTAAGAGCGATCGCGCTTTTTTTCCCCGTTCTCGTAAATTTTTCACATCCTCAACATCCAAGTCAGCAAATACTTCCCGCAGCTTTGTTTCTAACCCAGCTGATTCGATGAAATAACGATAAGCATAAGCGGTGGTAGCAAATCCTGTAGGTACATTAATGCCTTTGGGTGTGAGTTGTTGAATCATTTCACCTAGTGATGCATTTTTCCCACCAACTAAGGGAATATCATTAATACCAACTTCCTCAAACCAGAGGATGAGCGATCGCTCTTTGGATGATGGAGATAAAGTGCTTGTAGATACTATAGTCATATGTATTACCTCTTAATTTGACGTGTTTAAAGTCCCTAATTATTACTATCTAATTTACCGCCAAAAATAAATTTTACATACTTTTAGTTTGATCCCACTGAAGTTTATTGAGAAATATAACACCAATAGGGTTTGCTCCTCTGGAAAGGATTTTCGCTATTAGCGGTATATTTGTAATCTATGGCGGCTTTTCAGACTAGTAGTATATTCTTCCCATATTTAATTGTAAATTTTGCAGCCAGTCCCGTCAGAGTAACGTGATTTTACATTCTGCAATTAAGCGCCAAGCGATAGTCCAAAAATAGCAATTATTCGAGATAATGGCTGTATCGCAAAACTAGATACAATCCACATGGCGCAACTAGAAAGACTGCTGCTCATGGCAGAAGATGAGCTAACTGAGTACAGTACTGATGCTCGCAAAATGGAAAAGCTACGCCGTAAAATAGGTTTATCAGTATCGGCAGCCGAACAGCGGCAAGTAAAAGAGGCATTATTAGCTACAAATAAATCCAATATAATTACTCAAATTGTCGAAGAACAAAGACAAACAGTAGCCTTACCATTTTGGGGAATTGCTGGCTTAGGTTTGTTGCTAGGAATTTCTTTAAATCAACCTATAGGCTTGTTAGCCGCCGTAGCTGGGACTGTATCAGCTTACAGAATTCAGAAATGGGGTTGGCAATTGCAAGCAAGGCGTTTATTGTTACAAACTTTGGAAGATATTGAAGCGCGGGTTGCTCAACCTAATAAATAATATTAAGTTGATTTTCGTTCAATACTGTTCGGTTAAGCCAAGAGACGCGATAAATCGCCGTCTCTACAATAATCAATCCCTTGTAGAGACGGCGATTTATCGCGTCTTCTTTTCTTTGCGTCGCCGCGTCAGCCTTTATTATCTGGCTTTACGTGCAATAAAGACGGCATGACCTGGCGATAGTTCATATTCACCATAACTATCAGTGGTTTGAACCTCGAAACCTACTTGCTGGAGTTGATTTGTAATAGTTGCTATGTCGTATAATCGCTGGTGGTGTACTTCGTCATCTCGTCTATAGCGATCGCCTATTTTACGGAAGGTGATAATTCGACGAGTTAAAGTTTTTTGTTCTGCATCTTCGTGCTTTTCAACGAGTACTAGCCAGTCTTCTCCTTCAGTGAACCCTTTAGTTGTGGTTCCTGGTGTAACTTGTCCCGTCTGGGAAATGTCGAAGATAAATACACCGCCAGGAGTTAAGGCATTATATATGCGGTGGAACAGCTGAACAAGGTTGCTATCTTTGTCAAATACATAGCTGAGACATTCACTAATTGATGTCACAGCATTGCACGGCGGAATCTCAGTTTTAAATAGCGATGCGATGCGAAACTCTGCATTTGGAACTCTGGTTCGGGCAATATTAATCATCGAGTCAGAAATATCGACTCCTAAAACTTGATAACCAGCCTCGATAAGTTCTTGCGCCCATAAGCCGCTACCGCAACCCAAATCAACCATTAACCCATCATATATTTTGTTTTCAGCTAGGATTTTTAGTATGCCAGGAGCAGACTTGAGCGCAAAGTCACGGAAACCGACATCATGAATAAAAGCCAGGTCTTCTTTGTACCACTGATTCATATATAGCGATTCTCGTTTGGATGCAATACGCTGTAGGGCCTTTACAGCTGTCATTAGTGTCAACTTAGCATGAAACTTTTATAAAGATGTGATATTCAGTTCTCTGACTTACCATCAAGATCTGCGTTACCCCACCCCAACCCCTCCCCTTGGTAAGGGGAGGGGAGACAAAGCGTAGCTTTGGCTCAACCGATAACCCAAATCAGGTTATGAGCATTTTAATCCGTCAAATTCTCATGCAATAACCCAGATGTAGAGACGTTGCAATGCAACGTCTCTTAAAAATGCCCAATTTGCCGCAAGCAGGTTTATGTCTAGAATGAACATAAGCACTGTTAGGAAAAGCCTTTATGTCATTACAAGAACTCAAAGAACAAGCTTTCAAATTGCCTGTGAGCGATCGCCTTGCCCTGATTCAATCTCCCTAACCTTTTCTAAATTCTCCTGCACAGCCACACACCGAACATGCTCAACACCCCAAACTCGCTCACAAATTTCTAACGCTTCCAAATAAAGAGATTCTGCTTCACTATAACGCCCCGTTGCGCGATAAATTTCAGCTAAATTATTGAGGCTTTCTGCAACATTCGGATGATTTTTTCCCAATAAAAGCTTATCAAGTTCTAATGCTTTTATACATAAAGGTTCCGCCTCCTGATAGCGCCCCTGTTCCCTATACATATAACCCAAAGCATACATAGTATCTGCTAAAAGCGGATGCGCCTTTTGTAATACGCGCTGCTTCAGTTCCAAGGATTGCAAAAACAAAGATTCCGCCTCATTGTAGCGTCCTTGAGCGCGGTAGATTAAACCTAAATTGTGCAAATCTGTAGCAACGTCTGGATTTTCTTCTCCCAAAAATTGCTTGTCTAATTCTATAGCTTGTTGCGACAAAGGTTCAGCTTCACCGTAGCGTCCTTGATGATAATAAAGTAGAGCTAAATTATTCAATATCAGAGCAACAGAAGGATGATTTTCGCCTAGTAAACTTTTGGCATTTTCTAGCGATCGCAGATACAAAGGCTCTGCCTCATCATAACGCCCTTGTTCATCATATAATAATGCCAAATTATTCAGACTAGCGACAACATCAGCATGATTTTCTCCCAATAAGCGTTTTCTCAATTCCAAAGCTTGTTGATAGAGAAGTTCTGCTTTGCTATATTGTCCCGTAGATTTGTAAATTCCTGCCAAATTATTCAAGCTTGTAGCATAAGCAGGATGGTTTTCACCTAGTAGGCGTTTTCTTAATTGCAAAGCTTCTTGATATAGTGGTTCTGCTTCGCTGTAGCGTCCAGTTACACGATATAATCCTGCTAAATTGTTGAAGCTAGCAGCTAAGTCTATTTGCAAACCTAATTCATTTTGCAATTCAATCGCTTGACGCCAATACTTGATTGCCAATTCTTGTTCTTCTTGATAATTTTGAGACTCGCCGCGTTCCAATCTGCTGCGATAAATATCACCAAATCTTGAATATAAAGTAGCCAAGCTGGGGTCTTTAGTTCCTCGTTCGTGTTCGATATTATCAATCAGCTTTTGTAAATCTTGGATAGGCAAGAAGAAATGATTATTTTCATGAGTATCTGTACCAGCTAATTCAGTGTCTCGAAAAACAAAACGTATGGGTTCTAATTCTTTACCAGCAATAGCATTTGTTTTTTTAGATGCAAACCGAAATACGCCGTTGCGCCAACTCCAAAAATCAGGAGCTTTTTTGCTCAAATTAATTAAAATTTGATTAGTTACCCAAAGCACAATTCCAAAAGGAAAATCACGCAATCCTTCCCTTGTCCACTGTAAATAACCAAAAAATTTCTCCTGTTCGGATTGTTCGTGCCCTAATCTGAGAAAATAAAGTTGTTCGGCACCCGTTACAGTAATTATTGCAGGTTGATGCTGACGGAGATATTCTTCTTGTTCTACAAGTTGGTTGAGAGCAGCTTTTAAACTTGGTTCGTGACGCGCTAACATCGCTCGATATGCACGAAAATTAGGTTTTAATTCGGCTTCATAACTAGCAATAATCTCATCGCGAAAGTTAGGATCGTCGCAAACAGCAATCAGTAAATTTAATCCTTGGGTTTGAGCTTCAATAGAAACAATTAAATCATCATACGCATCTTGATTTTCTCCCTCATCATCTAAAAAATCTTCATTGAACATTAATAGCTCCCTGCCTTTTCAAGCTTTCTATAATAATTGGGTGGACATCGTACCATGTTTCTTCAGTGCGATATTCTAGGACGTATAAACCATGTAGCAAATCTAAAAACTCAGCTTGTTTGGGGTCATTGGGCATAAATTGTTCGTAAACACTTTGCAAGATATCGATATCAGTTTTTCCTAAACGGATGGAGAAGTCATTGCGAATTTTATTGATTGCTTGGGCAAGAATTCGATCGTCAATGATAACTTCGGCGTTGGGATTTCGCCGAATCATCCGCAAACAAATACGGCAGCACTCTTTAGAAATGCGAATTAGCTCTCGCAATACGCCCCCACTGTAAATTACAATTTTTTCAGCAGTTTCTGGTGCTATTAATTCTTTGGCAATACGCTTGCGTAAAACTTCACCGAGAATCTTTGTTGCTTCCGGGCGTGGTTGAGTATTAGGAAAGCGATTTTTACCTTTATCAAAGATTTTGAGGACAGGCATTGCTACAATTTGATCGTTAGTTTCTGTAGCAATTATTGTACTTATAAATGTTTCTCGAAGAACTGCGATCGGAATGGTGTAAATGATCCTAAAATTTGGTTGACAAAGAGCTTTAATATTATCTTTATAAATTTCATTAACTCTGCCTAAATCGAGTTTATCCAAATCGTCAATAATGACTAAAACATCTTGTCTAGTAGCAGCTTGAATCAAAGCAGCAATTTCGTTAATCCTAGCGACTAAATCTGAGATTTTACGCTCAAACTCTTGTTTAATTTCATCGCGGACGCTAGCATCAGCTTTTAATTTAGAGCTAATCAATTTGAGCAAATCAAAACCTATCTCAGCCTCTACCTGCAAATTTAATTCTTCAGTGCGGGTGCGGGTAGCAAACCATTTATAAAGAGCCTCTTTAGTACTTTGAGGAATATCAACTTGTCGTGCTTCCGCTTCTGCCATTAAATTAACTGCAATGGCAAAGAGAATATTAATATGGTTAACTGCTGACATTTCAATTTTGTCAGCAATAGAAAATAGAACTACAAAATACTTATTTTGAATTTGCCTGCTAAATTCAGCTAACAAAGTTGATTTACCACAACCGCGATGTCCTGTAAAGACAATTTTGCCATCTTTATTGGGACTGTCTTCAACTAGTTGGTTGAGGTCTGCAATCAAATCATCACCATATTCTACTCTAAATCTTTCCATTTCGTTCCGTTCCATTAACGGAAATAGTTCGAGATTGCTGTATGCTGACTGAAAAGAGTTTAATAATTCTTGAGACATTAGATTGTGCCGTAAAAGTGCCAACTATTCATATAATGCCTCATCATTTTTGTAGCAAAAGCTCAGGCGATGTCTACGGCAGAGTACGCCTATGTAAATTCTCAAATTCTGTCAATAAATGACTACTAGGTGAGTAGTTATTTATGTCTTAAAAATAGATACTTGATTACCAAAATGCCAACGGCTAAATAAGTAATAGAAGGCAAGTATAAATAAAAATGAATGATAGATTATACATTTATGAGTTAATAGTGAATGATAGATTATACATATTAAATAATCAGAATCACTTAACGCAAGAAAAAAATAAAATTTTCAGTTATAAAAATAAATTTTTTATGTAGTTCGCTTTATCTCAGCCGAGCCGATACGATAGTAGCTGGTGTTACTATTGGTTTACTAGAAACCAAGATTCCATTTGGTCGTCAAAATGGTATCGCATATCAACAAGTTATAGACATTATTAAAAATCGGCTGCAAGAAACTGGAATACCTAAACTAAGGTTTTCTTTTAAATCCGAGTCTGTAAGTAGTTAGCTAATAGCATCTTATTGTGAAAAAGTTTGACAAGCAAGTGGGATCGATCTACTCGTTTGTAATTTAGCGTTCTGAAAGTAGATTGCGATCGCACTCATTTTAATTATCCTAGCAGCGTGTCAAAACTAAATTTTTGCAAAAAAATTTGTAGGTTAGTTTGAGGAACGAAACCCAACATTGCGATCGACGTTGGGTTTTGCGTTGCTCAACCCAATCTACATCTATAAAATGGTTAGGTTACCACTACTATTTAAAACGCTGTTAAAATAAATCCATAATTAATTGATGCCCTGTCAATTCTATGACCATAGCTCAAGAATTAGAATCTCAAGAAGGCATCCCTGGTGATGTTATATTTCCCCCTGGTGATTTATATAGTGATGAACCTCCCTTGGAAACCGAACTGCATCTACGACAAATAATTTTACTTTTGACCTGTTTAGAATGGCTGTGGCGAGATCGGAATGATTTCTATGCAGCGGGAAACCTGACTATCTACTATAGTCCGCGCCAACTCAAATCAGAATATTTTCGAGGCCCAGACTTTTTTGTAGTGTTGGGAACCCAACGCAAAACGCGTAAGAGTTGGGCAGTGTGGGAAGAAGATGGTAAATATCCGAATTTTATTCTAGAAATATTGTCGGACTCAACAGCCAAGACAGACAGAGGTTTAAAAAAAGAAATTTATCAAGACACTTTCCGCACCCCTGATTATTTTTGGTTTGACCCATACACATTAGAATTTGCAGGATTTCATTTAGTAGATGGAGAATATCAACCTCTGCAACTCAACGAGCAAGGACATTTGTGGAGTCAACAGTTAGGGTTATATTTAGGAATTCATCAGGGACTATTGCGGTTTTTTACACCAGATAGACAACTAGTACAAACACCTGAAGAAAGAGCAGAACAGACAGAACAAAGACTAGAACAGGTAGAACAAAAGGCAGAACAAGCACAACAAAAAGCGCAACGTTTGGCAGCAAAATTGCGTGAGTTAAATATCGACCCAGATACAATTTAGACTACTGCAATCTATGAGTTAAAAAGTTTGATTTTGACATTTTTATACAAGTAAATCACGCTAAAATTCTTTTAACAGTTGTAAGGGCACAACAATGTTGTGCCCCTACTCGCGTACTTCATTTATCTGAAAAACGCTGTATATCTAGGAAACGCTTGGTATTACAGAACGAACGGTGTTGATAAAGTTTTGAGCATAATTATGCGTTGAGAAATCGAGGGCGCGTTGCCTAGCAGCGACTCCCGCACTTTGGGCAAATTCTTGCTCGTCAAGATAACGGAGAATAGCGATCGCTAATTTATCCGCATCGCCGTAAGGTGTTAATAGTCCATTAATCCCATCTGTAATAATCTCCGTTGGCCCGCCTGCATCGCCAGCAATTACAGGTTTACCTAGCGCCATCGCTTCAATAATCACAATACCAAAGGGTTCTTTATCGGATGCATGAACAAATACATCCATCGCCTGTACCCACTCTGGAATATTGCGCTGTAACCCAGCCATAATTACTTGCTGTTTCAAGCCTAAAGTGGCGATTTCTGCTTTTAAAAAATCCTCATAATCCGGTTCTAAATCGTGCTTCCCGCCAACTATTACACAATGGGCATCGGGATACTGCTGTAAAATTTTAGGCATTGCTTGTACTAATACGTGCATTCCCTTCCATCGTTGCAATCGTCCGACAATTCCAATCAATGGCCCGTGCAGAGGTAAGCCCAACTTTCGCCGTGCTTCTTCAGGAGAAGGTAAAGCGCCAGGTTCAAATCGGTCTAGTGCAACACCAGGATAAACCAGAGGTGTTGGTCTGTGCGGCCAAATCTCGGCTTGTGCTTGCTTGCCATCTTGGGAGAGGGTAATAATTGCCTGTGCTGGGATTAAGGTAGCAAGGCGTACTAACCAAGTTTTATCGCTAGGTACTTCTAGCTGATACCACACAGCAGGTAACCCTGCTAGCATCGCCGCCAAACCTCCGGATATGTGCGTTATCCACATCCAATTGACGATTATATCTGCATGTTCTTGGCGGGCGATCGCAGCTATCTGCAAAACAGCAGCGATAAAACGGTGAATTTGGCGCAAACGTCCACTTTCCACAACTCGCGTCTCAATACCCAGGGACTTTACTTGGTCTACCATCGGGCCGTTTTCTAAAAATATCACAAGCCACTCAACGCCAGCATTACGTCCCTGCTGCATCAAATCCCAGAGCATCATTTCACCGCCGCCCCGTTGTTCGGCTAGTGGCATTACAATAATTGCTTTCATAATTTCAACGTGTTTAGTAAAAATATTTTTCTCACGCAGAGGAGCCACTGCGTTGGGCGGGTTCCCCGACTTGAAGCAAGTGGCGTCGCGCAGAGTCGCAGAGAGAATTGAGAGTTTTTTAAGATGTTTAGTAATGTATTCTCAACTCTTCCTCTCTGCGCCTCTGTGTCTCTGCGTGATGAAGATAATACTTATGTCCTGCCATCGCCATAGCTAAAAATCCCCAAAGAATCATACCTGCTACACTCAACATGCCACTACCAATAACTAGTTGTGTTGCAGAGCTAATACCAATGGCGCGGGCAGCACTGATAAAACTATCAAAACGACCTTCACCATATTTGCTAACACTAATAATTAACAAGATTAATCCACCCATGTAAAAGCTGGCTCCAAACCAACCAAGGGTAAAAAACATATCTAGAATGCCACTGTCAATTACTATTACTTCGATTTGACCGGTTTTTTCGTTGACTTTCCAGATATTTCCTAATCCGTTACCTAAAGCATTAGAAAGAGCTAGACTGAGGTTTTTGTCGTAGCTTTGAGATCTATCTCTAAAACTATTATCTTCTTCCAAATTAGAAAAAGTTTCCAATCTAGCTGATACAACCTTAGAAATTGGCTCGATGGTTGTTAATGGCACAACACAAATCGCCATGACCACAATTATGGTTATTAAGCGCATTTGAATCCGGGTTTTCACTGAACCCACAATCATAATTATTCCCAATAACCAGCCGCCCCAATTTGTACGCGCTTGTGTCAATAAAAAGGATAAATAACCAACGGCTGAAGCCGGAAAAATTAAACTTCCGGAACTGGTAAATAATAACAATAACCCAGCTTGCATCACAGAACCAAAGGGGCCGACTGAGTGCAATGTACTCCAGACGCGCATTCCAAAAGGCACGGGATTTCCAGCACTCATGAATAGTTTTGATTGTATGAGCCAGTATCTATCCCACTCAGGAGCGACAACAAATTGGTATACGCCATAAGCGCCTAAAATTAATACACACCAGAGGAATGTTCGCTGAAAATTTTGGCGATAAGTAGGATAATCTCGCCAGTTAATATATAAGTGAAAAGCAAAAATAATTGGGCCTAGCCAATCCAATAAACCCCGTGCTACGGGAACTGGCGCGTTGTAAATTAAACCTACTAAAAAGCCGTAAAAGACTCCAATAAAAGCCAAAATAAACGGCAAACCTCCCTGATAATAGGCACTTTTAAAGCGCCTCAAGAAAGTTGCTATGGTGACAAACACCACTAAGTATGGTGCTATCAGCATTTGGCGCGTAGGGTCCCAGCCGACTCGATAATCAACTAGGCGGGTAGCTAAGGGTGTGAGAAAGCATATCCACCAAGTAAAACCGATGTAGAGAATGGGATGGCGCAAGTATAAAAACACGGCTACTAATAAAGCTGTCACTGGATAAATTAGGCGCAGTGCAGCAGTAGCACCAGCAAAATAGCAAACTACAGTTAATAGGAGAAAGCCAGCGATCGCTATCCAACCCTGTGGCGATCGCTCCTCAGGAGAATAGTTTTCTTGTGAAAAACTATTGTAAAGTATCTGCTTAGAAATCATTCAATTTTGAATTTTGAATTTTGAATTGATTTATATCCTTGCCAACGCCCACGCCAAGAGGCTAATAACTTTTTACTTGCTAAGTGTCCTTGCTTGGGTAAAAATCGCATCCATTGAATTAAGCCAAAACTATCGCATGTTCCAACTAATATTGACCAGAATAAAAATACAATCCTGCGGATAAATGACAGGTGTTCTAATAAAACTAGGGTTTCATTATGAACTAAATTAATCAAGGCAATTTCATTAAAATTATTTCGCAGATCTTCATCAAAACGTTGTGCTGGGTAGTGTTCTACAGCAATGTTAGGGTCGTAAATTATCTTCCAACCAGCTCGCTTTAATGCCAGAGTGAATGCCATTTCAAAGTGTACTTGCGCTCCTGTACCTCGCATCCGTTCGTCAAAACGCAACTCCCCAATCGCCTCTTTGCGGAAACTCATGTTTACGCCTTTGAGAACATCGACTTCGCGGGGTTCTCCTATTCCCAGATGATGGTTGCCAATTACGCGTCCAAACCACTGCAATCGGCCAACTATCAAGCGAGATTCGTCTTCTAATTTGTTGCCGTGATGTATCCAATCACGTCCACCAAGACCGCCAAGACGGCTGTCACAGGCAAAGTAAGCGGCGATACGTTCTAACCAATCGGGATGGGGTGCAGCATCATCATCAGTGATGGAAAGAATATCGCCCTGCACCTCTGAGAGTCCGGCGTTGAGGGCTGCTACTACCCCTGGTTGTGTAACTTTCACAATTTGTAGTGGCATGGGTGCTTTAAATTGGGAGAGAAATTCCCAAGTTTCTGCATCCGTATCGCGGACAACCACTATCACCTGATGGGCTGGTTTAGTTTGCTCCTGTAGCGCCAAAAGGCAGCGTGATAGGTCTTGTGGACGGCGATAAGTCGGTATGAGAACGGTGTTCCGCATTCTTGCTTAACTCCTCGAATAGATCCACATAAGTTTGTGCCATAGTAGTCCAGCTGTGTTGTTCTGCCACAGAACGAGCAGCTTGGCTCATTTGTTGCATCAGCGATTGTTCGCTGACTAAGGACATCAATGCTGTTGCCAATGCATCGATATCATCTGAGTCGGGTAAGACGATGCCGCATTCTGGTGTTACCAACTCTGCACCCCCGGTAGCTGTGGCAGTAATTACTGGCAGTCCTGAAGCCAGTGCTTCTAACAATACCAAGCTGCAAGCTTCATATCGGGAAGGAAAAATAAATAAATCTACCGATCGCATAATTTCGGGGATATCACGACGAAATCCGACAAAATGCACGCGATCGTTTAACCCCAAGGAAGCCGCTAATTGAGGGAAAGGGCTACCTTCAATGTGACCTACCACTACTAAATGTAAATCGGGAACTTTGGTTAAGGCGTGTAGGACTGTATCTAAGTTCTTCCTGGGCGTGCGGATGTCACCGGCGAACAGTGCTAGGGTGACATTTTCTGGTAAACCTAATTTTTGGCGGTTGCTTTCACCAGGTGTAAACTCTTCTAGGTCTACTCCATTAACAATTACGCGGATGCAAGAACGGGGTACACCAATGTTAATTAATTCTTGGGCTACCTTTTCGGATACTGCTACAACAACCTTAGCCTTTTGAAAAGCTTGTTTTTCCCAACGGGCATTAAAAGCAGTAAATAGCCACTGATATAAACCATATAAATCTCGGCGGTTGCGAGAAATATGAACTGGCGATCGCAACCACGAACTATGAACAAAGTGTACGGCATTTACGTCAGCGGCAGCCATATTAATCGCGCCATTAATTTTGATTAAATCAATGTCTGAGCGATGTTGACGCAACCAATCTGCGCTTTTTTGGGCAAAGATGAAATTACGTATAAATTCAGTCGGATAGCCTTTGACTGGAATTTTTACCCAATTAACTTGAGTATTCTGTTCTAGTTCTGGTGCAATTTCACTTGCTAATAATGTTAGTTGGTGACCGCGACGGATTGCTTCGTTAGCAACTTCGTAGTTTACTCGACCTTGACCATCGCCTTTTTTAATTTTATGAGTAACAATGCAAAGTTTCATAGGTTATTTTTTTAGAAAAAAAGCTCACGCAAAGGCGCAAAGTCGCAAAGTAAAAAAGAGTATTTTCTCTGTGTCCTCTGCGTCTCTGCGGTTCGTTATAAAAATAACTTGCTCAATTATTTCGATACTCCTATTAACTTATTTGCAAAAAAGCGCGGAGTAAAACTAAGCGTCAGCGCCACTAGAGTTCGCAAATTAAATTTTTGTTTTTTCAACGCCTGCCAAAAATAAGGACGTGCTGCGGCTATTTCTTCACTTCGTAGCAAACCAATTCCCAATGTAGTATTGGCTTCCAACCATTTTTGTTGAAAGTGTGCCCTAAATTCTTGTAAACGAGAGTCTTTCATAAAGACTTCATAGCAAAACATTTCACTTTTAGCTTTGCGAATTTTTGCCTGTAGGTTTCGACTACCACTGAGCATGGTATCAGTTTGTTCGTGGGCGCGATATCGTGTCAATCTTTCTGGATAATAGTAAGCACCACGACCAGATATACAGCAAAGGTAAGTTAAATATAAATCCCACATTCCAGCAACTTCTGAGGGAATACTATCCCAATCAATAAAGCTATTGCGAATTACACAAGATGCAGCAGTGGGTATACTTTTATCTATTAACCCAATTTTAAAGAAGGATTGATGAATTCCTGGTGTTAGTTTGTCGCGTTTGAAACCGCGTGTATTTTCTTCAGTTCCAATATCATTAATTATGCCGTTTGCATCTATGATATATTGGTCGCAAAAAGCAAGAATTAAGTCAGGATTTTCTTCTAATGGTGGTACGAGCTTTGCTAAAAAGTCTTGATTCCAGATATCATCGTCATGAAGGCTAGCAACATATTGACCTTGGGCCATTTTGAAAGCGTGTTGCTGATTAGCAAGCATACCGACGTTTTGCTCGTGTCGCCAAAATCGAATGCGCGAATCATTAAAAGATTCCACAATAGCTTGGGGATTCTCTGGGCTGCAATTATCAGAAACAATAATTTCAATATTTTGATAAGTTTGTTGAACAGCGCTAGCGATCGCTTGCTTAAGATACTCTGCTCTATTATAAGTAGGGATAATAACGCTGACTAATGGTTGTTGATGCAATGACATATTTTTCTCTATTAGTTTATTGAGGGGTTTAATATAATTTTTCCCCTGGATAATCAAATTCGGCTATTGTTTTTGCATAAATTGTTCGGAGATTATTTACATGGCAATTCATTGTAAATTCTCTCATCAATAAAGCATGACCTTGTGCGCCCATTTCTCTACTTTTTTGATAATCTGTAGACAAATAATTAATAGCTTGGGACAACTTTTTAATATCATTACCAGGAACAAGAATACCCGTTTCTCCATCTCGTAAATGTTCGGGAATTCCTCCGACTGCACTACCAATTACAGGACGATAACGAGCATAAGCTTCGAGGGTTACAAGACCGGCAGGTTCAGGCCAAACACTGGGAAAAATGACTGCAAAACACTGTTGATATAGTTGATTTATTTTATGGCGATCGCACCAACCATGCCAAGTTATGCGGTGATTCAATCCCAAGGTAGTTGCTAGTTTTTCTAACCGCGGCCGTTCCCATCCTTCACCTGCAATATCAAGTTTAATTTGCGGGTTTGTATGTATTAAGGTTTTAATCAACCATTCCAAACCTTTATCAGAAACAATCCGACCAACAAACAAAATTCTCTGATTTTGGTGGACTTCTAAACTTAGGGGTGCAGCTGGTGTTTGGGGCAGAGAAATACCACAATGTACTGTTACAGTTTGTTCGGCTGGAATGCCGTTTTTAATTAACTGTTGACGCACATATTCGCTATTAGCGATAAAAGTTACTTTTATCTTTTTTAAAACATCTAAAAACTGCTGAGTACCTTGAATCTCCCTGACAGTTCTTAATGGTTTACGGCTACCACATTTATCTACTAATTTACCCCAGGTACATCCTAAGTAAGAAAAGTTGCGATCGCAGATTGTTCGCTCTCCAGCTAAATACTTTGTACCGCTAGGACAATACAGCGAGTGATTATGAACGCTGAAGATTGTAGGACATTCACCTGTAAGGTGCAATAGTAAATCTGGGCTGTGGAGATGTAGTAATTTAAACTGGCTTTGGTCAATATTTTTGAGGGATTTAATTACGCGATCGCTAATATCAGGCGAACGATGTTCAAATAGAGAAGCTAAATAAGTTTCAACGCCTCCACCCTCACCAACTTCAAAATTGGAGCATTGGTAAATCAGGTTTTCTGCAAACGTTTCCCTGTGTGGTTGTTTAGCTTTATACTTGAAATTATTAATTATTTTAGGCATTAATTACTACGTTATTACTAATTTGATTGCTTGTATATCTATAGCTTTTAGTTCCTCAGCTTATCTGCCGACATTAAACCAAAATTTGTGTCTGACATCGCTAACATAATGTCTGAGAGCAATGTTTTTACTTGCAGATTTATCTGGATAAATGAACTGATCTTCTACATTCAGAACATATTTTTTGGAGCAGAGAGGCTGACCATGATTGTAATGCATTGTCAGATGTACAATTGTTTGTTCGGTAAAATAGCTAGGATGTTCTTGAAGATTTGCTAAACGTTCAATAGCAAAAGTCCAGTCAAATTCATGTTTAAATAAGATAAATCCACCATTCACCGGATTTAACTTCTCAGAATCATCATAGATAATTCGCCCATCTAGTGACATAGAACAATCAGGTAGATAAAGAGAGTATTTGTTGGTCGATTCACTCAAATTTATTAAGTCTACACCACCGGGAAAAAATAAAATATCTGAATCAGTGTAAATCGTAGTTCCATTAATAGGAATTGACATTAATGCCGATAATTTTTTGCCCATTGGATGCAGTTGAGCGTAATCAAGAACGCATTGAGGTAAATCTGTTCTCACGAAGTTTTTTAAAAGTACTACCTCAACGCAAGGATGAATGCGGCGGAGTAAATCACAACTAGAGTTACTATAACTCCCATCAGAAACCACTGTGAATGTATCTGGAATACCGACATGGCGAATGAATGAGCGAATACTTGCCACTTGTTCTGGCAAATCGCGTTCGCATGATAAAGCATAAATACGTATAGGGGCTTGCCGAGTTTGCTTTATCGGGATTCTGACAATTTGAGGAAGGGCCGATTTATATACAGAACGAATAAATTTTCCCTGCATTTTAGCAGTGTGGTAGCCTAGATTTACCATTGATTTTTCCTTTTTAAAACTATAAATAGAAGTCAGAATAATCTGCCAATAACTAGATTTGGATAATTGAGCAATCTTGTAAATTCGTAATTCATAAATTACGAATTACATAGCTTGCTTATCGCTGGAAGCGAGTATTACGAATTAGGAATTATAGTATTGCATCTGGTGATATTCCCAAAGCTTGCCTTGGCGTCCGAGCAATTCTTCATATTTGCCTTGTTCTACTATTCTTCCTGCTTCCAAAACCACGACTTTATCGGCTTTAGAAATAGTAGAAAGACGGTGAGCGATCGCAATTACTGTTCTGCCAACAGATAGCTTTTCTAATGAGTCTTGAATCAAGCGTTCTGATAGAGAATCTAAGGCGCTGGTTGCTTCATCCAAAATCAAAATTTCTGGGTTCCGTAGTAACGCCCGCGCAATAGCAATTCGCTGTCTTTGTCCTCCAGATAATCTAACACCCCTATCTCCTAATTGGGTATTAAAACCTTGAGGCATTTCTAAAATAAATTCTAGTGCATTCGCTAATTTAGCAGCTTCTTGAATTTGCTCGTTGGTAGCTTCTGGAGTTCCATAAGCAATGTTTTGCCAAACACTAGTATTGAAAATAAAAGTATCCTGACTAACAACTGCTATTTGGGAACGTAGAGAATTAATTTCAAACAGTCGTATATCAGTTTCATCGATGTAAACATTCCCCTCTGTAGCATTATAAAATCGGGGAATTAAATCAGCAAGGGTTGTTTTCCCAGCCCCAGAAGCTCCGACTAATGCTGTCATTTTTCCCTTTTCGATGGTTAGGGTAATATTATGCAGTACTAGATTTTCATCGTCGTAACCAAAATCTACACCTACTAAATTAATTGAAGTTTTTAACCCTTTAAATTTAATATGCCCATTCTGAAAATAATTTTTGTCATCAGTTTTCAGAAGATTTTTGATGTTGTTTGCGGAGCCATGTAAAGTACTGAGAAATGCTCTCGTCCCATTAATATCTTGAACAAATGGGATAAAACGAAATAGCACAAAGAAAAATGTTAGTAAAGAAGCTACTTGTAGCGTTCCATTACTAACCAGGCTAGTGAATGCCAAAATAATCATTCCCACCAATACCGTAGTAGCTACTCCTTCGGCAATTGGTTTAACAAGTGTCCAAGTGAAGACAACTTTAGTTGTAGTACTTACTACTTTATCGCTAGCTTTATAGTAACGTTGGCGCTCAAATTCTTGAGTGCCATAGGAGTGAACAGTGCGAATACCATTAATAAATTCTACGGCTGTTGATGTAAAATTAGAATTAGCATTTGTGACGCCAAAACTTGATTCTCTGACTCTGGCATTTAAATTCGATAAGCCTACACCTAAAAGTGTAAATAGTAATGCTGAAATCAAAGTTAGTTGCCATGAGATCGCAAACATTGAGATTAAGTAAACAAAAGTTGTTATTCCCCTAGTAAATAAGAAAGCTGCGGCGCTAAAACCTTGTCTAATTCTGTCAATTTCTGTGGTAATTGTGTTAATTAATTCTCCAGCACGAGTTTTGGCAAAGTAGCTTAGGGATAAAGCTTGTAACTGCTCAAAGATTTGCTTGCGTAAGCGATCTGCAAGATGTAATTGAGATAATTCTGTGTAGACTTGGGAAAAGTAATTAAAGGTAGCACGCAACCAAGTACTCAACAAAATTAATAGAGATATACGATAGAGTCGATTAATGGCTGATGTCTTAGTTCCCAAAATCCAAACATCAAAGAAATCTATTCCTGTTTGAACAGGTTGAGCGTTAGGACTAGTTAAGCTTTGCAAAAATGAAAGTAAGAAGCCAATACTCACACCTTCAAATGCTGCTGCCAAAATTGAAAATACCAAAGCGGAAATTGCAATTTTGCGGAAGTTTGCAACTTCTCGTAATATCAAATAATTGTCCTGCCAAAAGTTAGTAGCTTTGAGCAGATTGCTGATTGTTTGAGGAAGTTTCAAAAGCATAGATTTTTCTAACGAGAATTTGGCATATAAACAGGAGTCAGAATTCAGAAGTCAGAATTCAGAATGATTGGTAAGTTAAGAAGTGATAACATTGTTCAAATTGAATATCAAACTCTTCTGAATTCTGACGATTAAACTATCAACTACCGTACAGATAAATTTTGGAATTCTGTTAGCGTAGCGGGGTGTAGCCCATTCTGAATTCTGAATTCTTCTTCAACTAGTTGTATTGCATCTGCTAATGTCGAAGAACGAGATCCCATCAAACTCATATCACCGCGGAGTACATTAAATAACAATGGCAGATTGTTGAGGCTGTATTTATGCATCCAACGCCCTAGCAGCGTGATGTTGTGGTTTGGTGTCGTGGAAAATTTAACAGATCGAAAAAGTCTACCTTTTTCTCCAACGCGCCATTCATGACAAAAAAGTGACTCTGGCGAATAAAATTGCAGCAATACAATCAATCCCAGGATAACTGGACTGAGGAATAACAGCAATGAAAAAGCAACAATCCAATCAATTATTCGCTGTAACCATCTCAAGGTTTGATTGCTTTGTTTTAGCTGTTTATTGCTAGAGGATATGCGTAAGAATATTGGTTTATGAGCTTGTTCGCAGGCATCTGCCCAAAACTGTAGCAAATCTTCACCCAGTTTGGCATCTATGCTCACTAAATTTATAGGAGAATGTTTTAAGCATTCTACTAGCGATCGCTTATTATTTAATGAAGGCAAATATGGTACTTTAACTCGTCCTGGCGGCTTCACCAACAGCTTACCCCGTCGCCACAGTAATGTGCAGGATCTAGAGTAATGATTTTGGTTTTGCTGAGTTACATCATATAAATTCTCTAGACTTGGAATTATTGAAGTTGTCATGATGTCTTTGGGTTTATACAAGAGTGAATTGCTGAAGCGAGGCATTATCAAAAACTATCAAGCTAATTCGTATTTCTGTGAGAGATAGTCATTTATATGTAATAATTCAGGAGTCAGCAGTCACAATCCAGAATAATTAGAAAATTAGCTGTGTTAGTAATCCTTGATTTTCTAGTCTTCCTGATTCTGGATTATGAATTATTACATTTAACCTCTATCTAAAACAAACCTACCTGTGGAGATAATGGTCTGAAACCTCATGCTTAATTCTGAGGTAATCGAGATTTAAGTAAGTAGTGATGGTAATGTGTAGAGAAAAATTACCTGTTGAATCTATATCTATGTTTAATTATGTTCGGGTGTTGCTGATGTCGATAAATTTAACAAAACTAGTTCACTCTTGTGTTTTATCTTTTTGGAAGTGCTTTAATCTCTAGAATATAAGACTCTGTAAAAATAGCGATCGCTCAAATCAATTCTTTATTTAGACTTTAATTACTCAGTGATTTCTCTTGAAACTGGTAAAGATAGCATAAATATACCGGATTTTTCCTGATAGTAATAAATCTAAATTTTAATAGCTTTTGATACATTTTTAGGGTAGCACAGCTGTGCTACCCTACGTGTGTTGCTGAAATTCAATTACAAAAATAACAATTTTGCATGATATCAAAATCCTTGTAGAGACGTTGCATTGCAACATCTCTACATCTGGTTTCATACCGACCAATGCCCAAAATCTATTTTTCCACAGCTTGGCGCAGAGCTAATTGCTGTTGTTTGACATAAGGTACATAACTACTGCTATTTGATACCCCATTTGCCACAACCCCAATCAAATTTAATTTGCTCAACATGGCTGTAGCTTGAGTCAGTTGGCTTCGGGTGACAATACCAATGCTTGCCACCATGACTACACTACGAGAAGATGATGCGGTGAGCATGGCATCCACCATGCCGAGAACTGGCGAAGCATCTATGAGTACTAAATCGTAGTTTTCCTCAAATGCTGCCATCAATTGCATCATCCGAGGGGAACTCAAGAGATTAGCGGGGTCAGCAGGTTTTGGCCCAGCGGTCAAAATATCAATGTAGGCTGAACCTGTGTACTGAATACTAATTTGGTTGGGTAAAGTTGCATCGCTAGCCAACAGAGTTGAAAGCCCCTGTTCATTAGGAAGATTCAGCTGTTCGTGCAGACTAGGATCGCGTAAATTGGCATCAATGAGCAATACTCTTTTATGTAAACGTGCAGCACTCATAGCTAAACCCAACGCTAAAGCTGATTTCCCCTCATCCGGCAAAGCCGAGGTGACCATCAAAGATTTCAAATTGGAAACAGCATTTAAAAGTTCAATGTTTTTGTAAATCAAATCCAGCGATTCCCAACGCGGTGGAGATTGCAATACTTGAATTGTCCAAGGTGCGAGAACTTCTGGCTTGCCAAAAGGCAACTTAATCATTGATTCTCTCGGTTTAGCTGGCGGTAATTTCGGAGTTGTTCCTAACAATGGTAGGGGTATTTGCTTCTCTAACTCAGCAGTAGTGTGAACAGAATCATCAATAGATTCCCGAATAAAGACAGCAATTCCTCCTAGCATTAACCCAACTACTGCACCTAACATTAAATTCTGCTGGAGATTGGGGCCTAATTGTGCGCCTTGTTGGGGTTCTTCTACAACTTCCCAATTAAATCCACCCTTAGCAAGTTCTTGTCTTAATTGTTGTTCCGCCCTTAAAAGCTGCTCTAATCTTTCACGACTAAATTGTAGCTGCGGTAGCATTCGATTGTAATAAGCTAACAAAGGTGGAAAGCGTTTGATTTCAAAACGCAGTTCGTTTTCTTTCTTAGCTAAAGTTTGGTCGCGGGCGCTTAAAGCAACTAAATTTGTTTGGGTTTCTACTAACTGACTAGCAAGGTTGAGATCGATTTCGCCGAGTTGTCCTTTTTCCAGGAGAGAGTCTCCAGAAATAAATGCACTAGCAGACTTTCCGCCTAAAGTTCTTCCTACTTCTTGTTGCAATAATTCCTTTTGACTTTGAAGCTGTTCTTTGAGCTTTTGGACGCTGGGAGTTGCATCTGTAAAGCGTAAGCGTTCTTGTGCTAAAGCTAGTTCTGTTTTTTGGATTTCGTTGAGTAAGCCTTGATAGCGAGTAGACTGACTCAGACGGGAAGCTACTAAAGCATTCTGTGGAGAACGGTTAAGTTGTTCTTCTAAAGATTTTTGACGTGCTAAAGCTTCGCCATATTGAGCGCGAGTTGTTTGGCGTTCTTGAGCAATATTATTTAAAGCTGTTTCAATTGCTTTAGCTTGTGATTCTGGGTCGATTAAATTTTGGTTTCTGCGAAATCTTTGGAGATTTGTCTCAGCCGCTTTCACTTCTTCACTAGCTTTAGCTAACTGTTCCCTAATAATTTGCAGACCCTTTTGCAAACGCGAATCCTGTTGTTGTTTGTTGTATTCAACATAAACCTGCCGAATCGCACTTAAAACTTTTTGGGTTTTTTGGGGATCTTTATCGGTGTATTCAACTTGAAAAATTTTAGTTGCAACGTTATCTTCTTTGCTTCTTAATTGAGTTAAGGACAAAGAACCTTTAATCTCACCTGTACTAATATCTGGATATTCAGACTCAAGTTTATCAACTGCTTTTTGAATCAAGCCCGAACTTTGCATCAAGTTAAGCTGGGTTGCAGTGTCTATCACCACATTCGAGTCTGTAAACTCATTTTCTACTCCTCCTGCTTCTTTCTTACCTTGATAGTTCGGTTCTACTAACAGCTGCATAGAACTTCTAAAAGTTGGTTTGGTCTTGAAAGTTACTATACCTGCAATAGTAACTGAACCAAACAATACTATTAAAAACCAAGGAAATCTCCGCAGCAAGACAGTAAACATTTGTCCATAGCTTGGTTCAGTTTCCGAAACTGTAGTTATATGAGAATTTAGACTAGTTTGAACCACTTTTATTATCCTTCCCAGAATTTACGCTAAGAGATAAAAAGAATTCAGAATCCAGAATTCAGAATGTAATCACTAAATGGTAGGTTTGATTTAGTATTAAATAAACTGGATTGAGTCCAATTCATTATTGTGTAACATTTCCAGAATTGATGCTGAATTCTGACTTCTGAATTCTTGATTATTGCACGCTGCAAGCTTGGTGAATAATTTGCTCAACTTTACCGAAAAATGCGTTTTCAGAAAAGTTTGTGACTGCATGATTACGAATGCGATCGTAATTCCAAGAAATTCCCTTGGCTTCTTGTAATGCTATTTGCAGAGAATCGGGTGTTTGTCTTTTGAAAAACACTCCGGTTTCACCAGGTATTTGAGTATCTAATACTCCACCTGCTCCATAAGCAATAACTGGTGTGCCGCTAGCATTAGCCTCTACTGGAACTAATCCGTAGTCTTCTAAAGCTGCCACAATAATGGATTTCGCTTTAGAAAATAAGTCTTTGCGGGTTTTATCGCTTACGTGCCCTAAAAACTGAATATTTTGTAATGCTTTGGATTTTAACCGTTCTAGTTCTGGGCCATCACCTGATATTAATAACCGCCAGCCTAACCAATTAAAAGCTTCGACTATGACATCAAGACGCTTATAACTAATCATTCGAGCAGAGGCGAGATAATATTCATCTTTAATATCAGAAAAAACAAATTTACTAGTATCAATTGGGTAGTTAACCATCATTGCCTGTTTGCCATAAATATTTTCAATTCGGCGGGCAACAACGCTAGAATTAGCAATATAAATGTCAGGTTCTTGTGAATATTTTAAGTCTACCTTTCTCATTAATTGAAATATTTGCTCGATTAAAGGAGCAAAATATTTATAGTCTCCATACTCCTTTAAATAAGTTGCGGTATCCCATAAGAAACGAGTCACGTTATGGCAAAAGCAAATGTGTCGAGCATTAGGATTTTTTCGCACTGCTTTGGCAAAGCTAGTGCTACTACTAATAATCAAATCGTAGTCTTGCAAATCTAAGGCACGAAAAGCAGGAAAGTATAAAGGTGCCATTGACCGAAAATACTTTGCTGCACAGGGAATCTTTTGTAAGAATGTTGTGTTAACTATGCGATCGCCAAGGTCGATAGTTTTTTGCGGATCGTACAGAGATGTGAAAATGTCTGCTTCTGGATAACGCTTACAAAGCAGTTCAAATACACGCTCTGCCCCACCGCGCTGAGTTAAATAATCGTGGACTAGAGCAATTTTCATGAATTTTACCTAAAAAAATGGGGAATGGGGCATTGGGCATTGGGCATGGGGCATTAATTATTCTCCCCATCTCCCCATCTCCCTATCTCCCTCATCCCCACGTCTATAAATCTGAAACCCTAATACCCAACTGCCGCCAAGATTTTTTCTGGGGCGAAATAGCTGTTTTGCTCGGCTCGTAGGCGATCGCAAAGTCTACCTTCGGGTAATTCTACATCGTCGTATGTCAGGACTTGATCTCTGGAAATGTCTCGTTTGAGGCGACATCCTTCGGCTAAACCGATTGGTAGGAGATTTTGCTGTTGGACGATATCGGAATTTTCGCATTGTCCGTAGGTCATGTAGTAGCCGATGCCGTCGAGGGTTTCTCCGGCTTTGAGGTCGATTTTGGCGGTGGTGACAACATCTACTAAGGGGCCTGCTAGGGGAGACATGACAGCATCACCGAACAAAACTACACGCGCTACGGATAGGGGAACTTCAAAATGGCAGAGGTGATAAGGAGTGTAGAAGCTGTAAAGAGGGCCTTCACCTAATTTGTATAAGTTCAGATAATGGCGTTGCTTGGGGTCGTCGTGGGTGGCAAAGACGTATACGCCAGGGCCGGGTTTGGCTCCAACTACATAATCGACGATACCACCCAGTTCTTTGAGTTGTTCGACATCATAAAGTTGGGTCATTTCATCGACGTAGCCGGTGAAGTCATATCCGAGCATACCGCGTTTGGCGACCTTCATACCCGTGGCATTGGCAACGATCGCTTGCTCGAAGGAAATTTTGGTGCCGTCGGCAAAGCTAGCCACCATGTGGGGTTTTTGACCCCAACGTTTTGCAAATCCTTCCTGGGTGGTGGGATTGCGATAGGGGTCTTGAAGTCCTTTAATGTTACCGCACAAAAGTGGAGTTAAACCAATGCTTTTGACAAATCGGTAGAGGTTCATTTGTACCCCTGGCTGATCGCCATCACAAGCGCTGAGAATGACGCCTGCTTTGTCGGCATACACTTTCAGGATGGGGCCAATAGTGCCGTCGAGTTCGGCATTCATCATAATCACATGTTTGCGATGAGCGATCGCTTCCATGACGATTTGAGCGCCGAATTCAATTGCACCGGTAACTTCGATGAGTGCATCGATACTCTCGGCGCGACACAGTAACTTAGCGTCTTCTGTGACTGCATATTTCCCGTTGGCGATCGCATCTTCTAATTCGCCGACAGTTGCAACAACTTGAATATCTTCAATTCCTGCTTCTGAATAAGCTTGTTTAGCTGCATCAATCTTGCGATTAAAAATAGCAACTAACTCCATTCCTGGGACTGAATTGACAATTTGATTGGCAATTCCCCGTCCCATAAAACCAGCACCAATCATCCCAACTTTAATAGGATTGCCTGCTGCTGCTCTGGCTTGTAAGGCGCGATCGATAATAATCATGAACTAAACTCCTTTTTAGAACTGTTTGTTGTGTTACAAATTCCTAATTATTTTCTACTTAATAATTTGTTGTCTTTTTTATTAAGTAAATTTTCAGACCTAATTAGTATTAGTACTAACTAGTTGTTTGTTAGAATCTATGAAATAGCTCTGCTTTTTATAGTTGTAGTATTTGAGCATTTGCTCCACAGCATCCCGATATGCATAAGCAAACTTTTCTCTAGTATGATTTGTTCTTGCGTATTCCCATGCTTTTCGAGACATAACTTTCAGGTCTTCTACAGGCAAGTTGGAAATACTTCTAACTTTCGCTTTAATTTCTTCCAGGGAAAGATTATCAAAAATCACACCAAAATCGTGGACATCCACACCAGATTCGTAGCTTAAAATCGGAACTAATCCAGCGTGTAAGCAACTGATGACTGCTCCTGACTGTCCCTCAGAAACCGAAGGATAAACAAGTGCCAGACAATTATTTGTTACCTCTATAAACTCAGGGCTACTAACATCAATCCAGCCATAGGTATGAATGTTTGGTGTCTCGTAGAGCTCCTTATAGAAAGCCTTCTCAAATTCTTTATCATTAGCGATCGGGCCACAAACCGTTAAATGGTATTCTGGCATTTGGGCAAAGGCATCTAAAACTAAATCTAGTCCTTTGAGAACTAAAGCACTACCACCAAACCACAGGAAATTTTTTCTGACGGCTGCAAAATCTTTCTGTTCGGGATAGGGATAAACAACAGGCGAAGAAATGGGAATACGATACATCGGTTTGTTGGCATATTGGAATGTACCAACTGTAAAATCGTTGCCCAAAACTGTAGCACAATCGGCATATTCGATTCCCAAGTTGGGCGTTTCAAATCGCTGTGGAGTTAAGGTAATTCCTCTACGCTGTTGGAGTTCTAAAAGCCTGTTGCATTCAGCTGCATTGCGAAAAACCATATTCGCAATATCAACGTGAAAAATTTTGATGCAATCTTTATTTAGTTTTGGTGCAAGTGCCTCCATTCGATGACGAATATCAATGAAAAATGCGTAATCTTTTTGGGGAACGAATTTATCATTATGAAACTGGATGACATCAACGTTGTAGCGCATATCTAAAAAAGTTTGCGCTATTTGCCAAACTTCCCAATACCAAGTATGGTCATTAGGCATTGGTTGATCTGGTTTTAATAAGAATGGTTCAATTCGATAAGAAAGGAGTACGTTTCCTTTAGAAGGTTGTTTGGGTTTGAGGGAAACAACTTGTAAGGTTTTGGCGTAATTGATGCGGGCTTGGATTTTTTTGGAGATTAGAGAAATGGGGTTGGTAATAGGAGATAAAATATTGGGTGGCATTTGTTATTACCTTGATTAATTTTTTTCACGCAGAGGCGCGGAGGCGCAGAGAGGAGGAGGTGAGATTATTTGGAAGTTGTGGCGCCGACGGTCATCATTCTTAGTAGCGGCCAATTTAAATCTTTTTCGGAGATTTCAGTGACATCTAGAGGCCAATCAATGTTAAAAAATGGATCGTCGTAGCGTAGACCGCGCTCATATCCAGGTGTGTAAAATTCGCCTACTTGATAAACAACTTCGGTTTCATCTGTGAGTGCTTGATAACCGTGAGCAAACATTTCTGGAACGTACAAAGCGCGACGGTTTTCTGGAGTTAGTTCTACGCCGATGTGTGATAAAAAGGTAGGAGATTCGGGACGCATATCAATAATTACGTCATAGATAGCGCCTTTTGTGCAGCGAATTAATTTTGTTTCTGCTGCGGGCAAAATTTGATAATGCATTCCTCGAATCGTGCCTTTTTTGTAATTAAAAGACAGATTACATTGAGCAACTGTCGGCTTCAAACCGTGTGCTGCAAATTCTTGAGCGCAAAAAGTCCGAGCAAAAAAACCACGATGGTCTGGCTTTTCTTCCAAATCAATAATGAATGCGTCTTTGAGTTCAGTTTCAGTAAAAATCATATTGTTTCCCCTAACATAAATCTTGACTTACTCCCTCTTCTCTCTGCGCGACGCCAGATGCTTCAAGTCGGGAAACCCGCCCAACGCACTGGCTCCTCTGCGCCTCTGCGTGAAACCTAAGCTTTAACTTCCTCTAACACAGAACCTAACTCTACTCTGTGATAAGTATCATCCCAATATTGCGTACAAAGCTCTGGTCTTTCCGGAGGATTCGCTGTATAACAAAAGAATAATGTAGACCGTTCTTCTGTACGGACTGTACCGTGATGCAAAGCATTTTTCGTATCTACAATAATCACTGTACCTGCTGGCCCTGGGCAGGATTTCCAAGCTGATTTAGGGATGATTGGCTTAACATCTTCATCGTCAATACCCATATAATTTGACTTGAAAAGCTTGTAGTAAAGCTGAATATATTTCCAACTAAATACAGGAGCTAAAGAACGCGGAATATATTCAAATGGCCCGGTTTTTTGTTCTACATCATTCAAGTAAATGAAGATTTTGATAATGCGGCGGTCTTCAGCATCGCTATGCCATAGCAGCGTCCCAAATTGATGTTTGCTAGGAAAATCTTTGCGTAGATGTACGCCATGAAAAGCAATGGGAAGGCCAATATAATTTTCGATAATATTGAGTAGTCTTGTTTTTTTTGCCCAATTAGAAATTTCTGGTACACCCGTGACTGTATAAATTTGTGGCAATTTTTCATCTAGATGGCTGTTGTTTGGATCTTTCATCTGAGACAATTGTTCGTAAGCAGCTTTGAGGAGTTCTGAGCTAGAATCTAACCCTAAATCTGCAAGTGTGGTGACATAAACACCGTCTTTTTTGAGAGCATTTAAAATTTGGCGATCGCCTGCTTCTAATGCTGGCAATTTTCTGCTATGCTTCCAACGTGCTAGGTAATATTCAAAGTCAGAAGACAATGTAGATATTTTGCGCTTAATTGCACTCAACATGATAAAAAAAACCTCGTAGTTTCTGATGTTTTTTGCATAAGCTAAATAGCTTATGGCTCATAACTCCGCATTTCTCGGCCAGATATTTCGCTCGTTTCTGCTAACTTGAATTCTTTAGAAACCATCACATCAAAAGCACACAAGCTGACTAAAGCTAAAAATGGAACTACTGTTTTGATGGCAGACATCGGCCATCTTCTCAAAGCACCTAAGAAAACTTTCCAGTTGACTTCTTTACCGTTTTGCAAAACCATTCGTCTACAAAACTGCTTAGAATATCCATTTTCTTGCAATTTCAAAATCACTTCTGGTATGTGTTTGTATTGCATTAACAGTGCAGATTTTGGCTCTTTCTGCCAATAACTCACGCCAACAACACATTCTAAATAAGTTTCTTTAGTGACAATTACGCTACCATTTGCAGCACAATAACCGCCTAAATAAGCTAAAGATATCCAGTTGGTTTCAGCGTCTGGCCAGATTTGTAAAGCGCGTTTTACTAAATCAGTACGATAGATTGTAGCTGTTAAGAAAATGACTGCACCAACGCTTTTTGAAAAACAATGCTCAAATATAGCTTTACCGTCACCATCACCATTTTCACTATCTATATCAAACCACCGATTACCAACAATTGTAGGTGGATGAACTGGTTCGCCAGTAAGTTGATTGCGACCAGAAAAATTCAGGAACAATAATGATAAATCTTCATGCAATCTAAGTTTGCTAATTACATAAGCAATGGCTCTATCCTGAATTGGGTCATCATCGCCAATTGTCCACACGTATTTTGTTGTTGCAGAACTTAGGCAATACATAATATTTTTAACTACGCCTAAATTCGTGGAGTTTTTATTTGATTTAAATGCGATCTTGCTGAGTGTCGTTTGCCATTTTTTTATTACTTCCTGAGTATTGTCTGTCGAACAATTATCAGAAACTAAAATTTCACACTCATCTTCAAAACCTTTGATAGCTTGAGCCACCCATGCTAATTGTTTATCGAGTAATACAGCGCGATTATAAGTAGGAATGGCAATGGTCAGTAATTTAGGCATAGCAGAATAATGAAATTAGGAAATAGCCTATTGGTGGTTTGATAGCAAATATTTTGATGGCGAATATGCCTTTTTATAAAAAGTAATTCAGGAGTCAATTATCAAACACCACATTAAATCTTTCGTGTAACTTTTACTCAAAACATTAATGATTCTAACTGTTAGTAGGACTTCGCCACACTAATTGATTCTGAATTATGATTTCTGACTCCCGAATGACTTATATTACTAACTACAACCTTATTAGAACCCTATCAGGAACAGGACATGGATAAACTTTTACTTCAGGAATTGGCACTACAAATTGTCCGCCCCATTCGCCAATAAATGCCATTTGTTCCATAATTTCTTCCTTGAGATTCCAGGGTAAAATAAGGACATAATCTGGCTGAGTTTCCCGAATTTTATCTGGGTGAAAGATAGGGATATGGGTTCCAGGTAAAAATAAACCTTGTTTGTAGGGGTTGCTATCTACTGTGTAATCAATAAAATCTTTACCAATACCACAGTAATTGAGTAAGGTATTACCTTTAGCAGGTGCGCCATAACCGACAATTGATTTTCCTTCTGCTTTAGCTGCTAAGAGAAAACTTAATAGCTTGTGCTTTGTTGCTTTAACTTTCTCTCCAAATGTGACGTAGGTTTCTATTTGATGTAGTCCAGCGGCAATTTCTTTTTCTTTCAAATGCCGAACTCTTTCCCTAATGCTAGGATAATCAGCATCATCGTGTCTGGCATAAATTCTCAGAGAACCGCCATGAGTTGGTAATTCTTCCACATCAAAAATTCGCAAGTTGTGTGCTGCAAAGATTTTTTCGATTGTCAGAAATGAGAAATAAGAAAAATGCTCGTGATAAATAGTATCAAATTGATTTTGCTCAATTAGTTGCAAAATGTGAGGAAATTCCATCGTCAAGATGCCATTTGATTTGAGAATGGCTTTCATCCCGGCAATAAAATCGTTTAGATCTGGTACATGAGCTAAAACATTGTTACCTATTAACAGATCGGCTAATTTTCCTTCCATAACCAGTTCTTTGGCAGTCTCAACTCCAAAAAACTTGTTAATAGTTGCAATACCTCTATCTTGAGCAACCTTAGCTATATTTGCTGCTGGTTCTATTCCTAAAACTGGGATGCCTTTCTCTAAAAAATATTGGAGTAAATAACCGTCGTTACTAGCGATTTCAATAACTTGGGTATGATGATTAAATTTAAACTTATCTACCATCATATCGGTATAAGCTTTGGCGTGTTTTAGCCAACTTGTTGAATAAGAAGAAAAGTAAGCATAGTCACTAAAAATTTGATCTGGAGTTTCAAATTGTTCTAATTGAACTAAGAGAGTGTCTTCAGAAATATAAGCGTGAAGAGGATAAAATTTTTCTGCTTTATTTAGTTGCTCTGGTCTGAGATAAGCATTGGCTAAAGGTGACATTCCTAAGTCAACAAAGCTTTTGTGTAAAGGTTGACCACTAAAACGACATTTTGCGATCGCCATAATTTCAAGCCCTATTAATAGTGAAAAAATTACTGTGTAAAGAAGAATATATATTCGTAGTTTGCACTTGGTACTAAAGCACAAACTACAAACAATTTCTACTTCTTCCAGAAGAAATCTTTGTCGATTTGCTCGGTACGAATCAGATACTCTAGCTGTTTTAAACGGGTAAATCCTCTAAACAAGAAAGTATCTTCAGCCATATCGATTTGACTGAATAAATTAAGTAATTGTTCGGCACCAAGTCGAGCATTCCAATCACACTTAAATCCGGGTAGAATGCTGTTAATTTTCTCGAAGGATACCCGATAGCTGCGGTTATCTGCGCCGTTATTGCCAAAGAACAATTTACAATCAGGGAAAACATCAGCAATAATTTCAGCGATTTCTTTCACCCGATAGTTGTTGGCTGTATCTCCAACGTTAAAGATTTGCTTATGTATGATATCCCGTGGTGCTTCCAAAGCGCAGACTATTGCTTTGCAAATATCCAATGCGTGAACTAATGGACGCCAAGGTGTACCATCACTAGTCATTTTGATTTGTTTGCTAGTCCAAGCCAACCCTGCCAAGTTGTTTAAAACAATATCAAACCGCATCCTGGGAGAAGCACCAAAAGCAGTTGCATTCCGCATAAAGGTGGGTGAAAAGTCATCGTCAGCTAATGGTGCAACATCTCTTTCTACCAGTGTTTTACACTCTGCGTAGGCTGTTTGAGGATTAACTGGAGATTCTTCTGTAACATCACCTTCAGTAGCAACACCGTAGACACTGCACGAAGACATATATACAAAACGACGCACGCCCATAGCCTTAGCCAAGCTAGCCAGACGAACTGAACCTACATGATTAATTTGGTAGGTAATATTCGGTGCTAATTGTCCGGCTGGGTCGTTGGAGAGTTCCGCCATGTGAACAACAGCTTCCACACCTTCCAAATCTTCAGGGGTGATGTTGCGGATATCTTTGTTGAGGGTTTTGGCTGTGACATCCGTACCGTTGTAGAGCCAACCAACTTTATAGTAACCAGTATCTATACCGATAACTTCATGTCCGCGTTCGATTAACAGAGATGGCAATAATGAACCCAGATAGCCTTCTGTGCCGGTTACTAATATTTTCATTGTGGTTAATGCCTTTGTATTGAAGAGTTAAATTCGATTTCGTTTCCGTTTCGTAGGGGCGCACAGCTGTGCGCCCCTACAGCGTGTTGTATCTCAAACACAACCGCTATATGGCTCGCTTCACAGTCATTACTTATTCAAGAGTCAGAATTAGTTTCTCTGCCTTTGAAGTTAGATGCGTACTTCACGCTTGTTGAAATCTGCTGTATTTCTTGTGGGATGGGCGTCTCGCCCGTCCTTTGGTGTGCTGGGCGGGCAAGATGCCCACCCCACAAGATTTATCTCTAAATTGAGGAACGTCAGTAGGTATCCTCAAAATGCAAGCAATTTATCTATGCAGTTACTACACTATCTAGATGCGAGAGTTGAGGAATTTGCGCCACTATGGCTTTACCAATTTCTAGAGAAGAAGTAGCAGCAGGAGAAGGAGCATTGCAAACATGGATGGAGTTTTGACCGGAAACAATCAAAAAGTCGTCTACAAGCTTGCCATCGTTCATTAAGGCTTGAGCGCGGACTCCTGCATGGGTGGGAACTAAATCTTCTGCTTGGACTTCGGGAATTAGTTTTTGCAAACTTTTAACGAAGGCTGCTTTGCTGAAGGAACGAATAATTTCTTGGATGCCTTCATCGGCGTGTTTGGCTGCCAATTTCCAGAAACCAGGATAAGTCATAACCTCTAGAAAATCGCCCAAATCAAAGTCGGTTTTTTTGTAACCTTCGCGTTTGAGAGATAAAACTGCGTTTGGCCCTGCATGAACGCTACCATCAATCATCCGGGTAAAGTGGACGCCCAGGAAGGGAAAATCTGGGTTGGGTACTGGATAAATTAAAGTCTTGACTAGATAGCGTTTTTCTGGGGTGAGTTCGTAGTATTCTCCCCGGAATGGAACAATTTTAGCTTGGGGTTCAACTTGATTTAATTTAGCAGTGCGATCGCTATGCAATCCACTACAGTTTATTACAAACCTGGTTTCAAAGCTACCTTTGTTTGTTTCTAATACCTGACTTTTACCCCTTGTTAGGATTTTCAGTACTTTTGTATTTAGGTGTAAATGTCCCCCCTGCTGTTGAATCAACTGGGCATATTTCAAACAAACTTGCTTGTAGTTAACAATGCCAGTCGAAAATACCCGAATTCCACCTACGCAACTAACATGAGGTTCAATTTCTTTGACTTCTTCAGGGCTAATTCTTTGGACTTCTATGCCATTTTCCAAGCCCCGTTGGTAGAGATTTTCTAGGCGTGGTAGTTCTTGTTCTTCAGTCGCAACAATTACTTTACCACAAACTTCATGGTCAATTCCATGTTCTTGACAGAAATCCACCATTGAGCGAGAACCGTCACGACAAAATTTAGCTTTAAAACTCCCTGGTTTGTAGTAAATACCAGAATGAATCACCCCGCTATTATTGCCGGTTTGGTGAAATGCCCATTGACTCTCTTTTTCTACTACTAAAATACTTGCATTGGGATAGCGTTTTCCTAAAGCCAACGCTGTAGAGAGTCCAACTATTCCCCCACCTATAATTGCAAAATCATACATTAGTATTATCGTACTTGTAGTTACACTATAAATTTACTTGGGCATTGGGCATTGGGAAAGGGAAAGGGGTATGGTTCGACAAGCTCACCAACCAGGGAAAAGGGGAAAGATTAAATTTATTCCTTTTCCCTTTAACCTTTAACCTTTTCCCCTGCCTCAAGAGCCTCCCATCTCCCCACTCCGCACTCCGCTCTACCATACTTTCCAAGGAGCTTGATTGCTGTTCCATAGCCCCTCTAGGTGGTTTTTATCGCGTAAAGTATCCATTGGTTGCCAAAAACCATAGTGCTTGAAAGCAGATAGTTGTTCCATATAAGCTAACTTTTCTAATGGCTCTTGCTCCCACACGGTAGAATCATCAGCAATCAAGTTTATCACTTCTGGTTCTAATACGAAATAGCCGCCATTAATCCAAGCACCATCGCCTTCAGGTTTTTCCCGAAAATTGGTGATTTTAGTTTGCTCGTATCCTAAGGAAATGGCACCAAAACGTCCTGCCGGTTGCACGGCTGTAAGTGTTGCTAAGGTGTTTTGTTGTTGATGGAATTTAACTAATTCGGTGATATTAATATCACTGACACCATCCCCATAAGTAAAGCAAAAAGTTTCATTTCCCAGATGTTCGCTGATTCGTTTTAAACGTCCACCTGTCATTGTATTGTCGCCTGTATTTACTAAGGTGACACGCCAGGGTTCAGCATATCCAGAATGCACATTCATCTGGTTAAATCGCATGTCAAAAGTAACATCTGACATGTGTAAAAAGTAGTTAGCGAAATACTCTTTAATTATGTAACCTTTGTAACCACAACAAATGATGAAGTCATTGATGCCGTGGGCAGAGTAAGTCTTCATTATGTGCCACAGAATTGGCTTACCACCAATCTCAACCATCGGCTTGGGTCTGATACTAGTTTCTTCACTGAGGCGCGTACCAAGCCCTCCGGCCAAAATCACCGCTTTCATGCAATTACCTCGGAGATTTGTAGGGATATTATTTGTCTTTCTTGACATGAAGAGGATGCACTTTTTTGGAGAAAAATTGATTTCTGATTTGTTTTTCTCAGTCAATAATCTAACTGTATTTTTTGACAAAATTATGAAGGAGATATAAATTAAAATCTTTTCTATATAAAGAATATCTATAGGGCAGAATTCAGAATTCAGAATGGGCTACGCCCCGCTGCGCTAACAGAAGTCAAAATGAATTAGGTCAGTATAAAATAGCTCTTTAATTATTTTTTAACAAATTATTCAATTAAATAAAAATGTTACACAGAACATAACTATAGTAATCTGTTTTAATTTTTGAACTCTTACAGCGTAGGTATTAAATTATTGTAGGGACGCACAGCTGTGCGTCCCTACAAATTGCTATGAAATTAACACTAGCGAATCACGATCGGATTTGATTTATTCAATCAAAACCAATAAGATCCAACTAATACAGCAGCTTTCAATAATCCTGAAGTACACAATAGACCTCTTGCAAAAGTTCCTAATACCCCAGCCCCAACCCCTCCCCTTGTTAAGGGGAGGGGAGACAAAGCGTAGCGAAAGGCTCTTTGGGGTTCTTATTTTCGATTTATGCAAGAGGTCTAATCTAAATCTGATAGCCAAGCACAGAGATGATTATAATTCTGACTACTGAATTCAGAATTCTGAATTCTGAATTCTAAATTTAGTTGATTTTTTCTATATTACTTGAGCCTTGGAATAAAGGGTCGCATTTGTTTTCAACAACTACACACATATTACTGAGTGCTTGCTGATAATTATCCATATCATCTTGCTCAAGAAAGATTTTAGCAGCTGTCTGTAGATCTGCGATCGCTCTTGTTTGGTTTTGGTTGGATTCATTACCACCATATTGGGCTAACTCATAACGAACCATGCCTCGTTTGAGGAAGGCTTTTGCTAGTTTGGGGCTGATGGTTAAAGCTTGGTTAAAGTCAGCGATCGCTTGTTTATATTCTTGCTCGTAACTGCTGCTATATTGGGCAATTTGATAGTAAACAACACCGCGCTGAAAATAAGCTTCTGCTTTCGATAAATTCAGTTTGATTGCTTGAGTAAAATCTGCGATCGCTCTTTTGTAAACTTGTTGAGACTCACCGCTATATTTAGCCATTTGGGCGCGGACAATACCGCGTCTAATATAAGCTTCAACTTCGTTGGGTTCGAGTCCGATGGCGCGATTATAATCGGTAAGGGCTAGATTATATTCTGTATCCGGGTCGTTGCTATATTCAGCAAGCATAAACCGAGCATTTCCCCGATTCACCAAAGCTTTAATTTCGTTGGGCTTGATTTTCAAGGCTTGGCTATAATCTGAAACTGCTCCTTCATAATCTTTGAGATTATAACGGGCATTGCCACGATTTACAAGCGCTCTAGCATGTTTGGGTTCTTGCTCAATCGCTTGACTATAATTTGCAACTGCTTTTTCATAGTCTCGCTGTTTGTAAGCAGTATGACCTTGTTGATAATAATCGGCGAAGCTGAGTTTATTAATTGCCTGGCCAGATTTCAATGTTTGTTGAGTGTAAGCATTGTGGGAAACTAACGGCTCAGTAAATTTAATCATTAAGTCCGCAGATCCCAATAAAACTAAACCCAACAAGCAAAAACCAACGGGATACAACTTGGATTTTTTGGAACGTCTATAATGCGAACCTGTTGGCGTCATGGGTTGCCAATAATTCGCCAGGTGCGATGGCATGGCTCGCTGTGGCAAACGCGGTGTTTGGGTGTGGCGCTTTTTGGGTTTGATTCGCGGTTGTAGATGTTCTCTGGCTTCTATGGCCCTATGTGATGGGAAAGGATCGCGTCCACCTAATCGCACGCTACGTTCGCACCAAGGACAAAGATTTAGGTGGTTGTTGTAACGATGTTGAGGATTAGTAGTGCAAGTAATCAGGGAATCTTCGGCTTCGGCTATTGCACTAAGCCAAGTTTGGGCGCTGGGACGCTGTTGTGGGTTGGTGTGACCTTCTTCAAAACAACGCACAAAAAGCTCTTGTAAGCTGGGATGAAGAATTTCCCAAGGAGGTGCGATGGGTGTAGGTAGGTAAGGTACGCGTCGCTTTTGGCTGTAAGTGAAATGACCAGCTGCGATGCGGGCTTCGTAGGGCGGTGGCTCGATGGCGCCTTGAAAAATCCCCGAAAATGGGTGCGTACCTTCCATTAATAGTTGGAATACCAGTACCGCTAACCCGAATAAGTCGTGAGAAATTTCGCGATCGTGTTCCGCAAAAGTTTTATTTTGCAGTTCTGGTGGTGTAAACTCTGGTTTACCCACTGCACAACGGTAAACAAGGTTGGTGTCTGGGTTACGTACTTGGAAGGAGTCTGTGTCTATCAAGGTCACCAGTGCCGTGTCACTGACGAGGATGTTTGACTCATTCACATCACCAATGCAATATCCGCTAGCGTGTAAAGCCGCAAAAGCCGCCGCCAGGTTACGAGCCGTGCGGAGCAGGTACTGATAGTTGAATAAAGGGCAGTGTTGGCGACGGGTTCTAGGGTTATAAAAGTCAATGATTGGCCGCATTCCCTGAATGCGTGGCATTAAAAACCCCAGGATGCCGTTGCTACCATCTGCCGCGTGCAACAAATCCTCAGGCCAAGCAATGGAAATATGCCCCAAACTAGCTGTGGGGTTTTCTGGCGGGTTAGCCAGCATGGCTTGGAGTTTTTCGGTATGGGCGTTGGTTGGCTTATGGTATATCTTGGCCACCAAGTTGCCATCGGATGGCACTGCATAAACACAAGCTTCACCGCCACGCCCCAAACTGATACTCAAATTGAGGATTTCTTTTTTAGGAGAACAACGTAGTACCTGCATAGTCAATTACCGCTAACGGGAGTATTTAAAATCTCAAACTTTTAAAGTTAATGCTTATGAGTTGTTGAATGCAGCTATTATCAGTGTCAAATCATCATCAGTGCGTTGGGCGATGCGCTCTGAGCGTAAAAATTTTACTAACTGCTCTTTTGCTGCTGTCTTATCGTCGGCATTGGCTACAAATTCAAACAGCGGAAAAAAGAACGGTTTATGAGGTTCCCCAACAACCATATTTAAAGCCAGCATTTGTAACCCGTCAGTAATTATACCAACATTTACTATGTCTGTACGCCATAATCTCATCTGTGCTGTATCTAAGGCAGTGGGCGAAGTCAAAAAAGTGGTTTCGTTGATGTATTCGCCGCTATCAGGCATAGTCAGTGCTAAAAGGTTGCCCAGTCGGTCTTTGGCCACAGCCAAACCATCACCTATTTGGGCTACAGCCACAACGTCTGGTGTGGCAACCATAATAATTAAGGTAGTTGCTAAGTCAGTAAGTTGTTTCTCACAAGCAACCGCCTCATCTTCGACAGCTTTTTTGGCAGCTAGTATGGCATCATTTAAGAGCGATCGCACATTAGCATCATTAGTCAAACTGCTTCGCATCAGTCCTTTACTAGAAAGGTTTTCGATGGCTGTCTCCACAGCAAGCATCGCTCCCACTTTCCCCAGACTTGCAGAACCCGCGCCATCTGCTGCCGCTGCCACTAAAATGTTATCTGACAATATCTGCCAGTGATGAGCATCCTGACATAATTGCTTGTTTCTTAAGTGACTTGTACCACATACTGACGCAGCCACTATCCGCCATTGAGCAATCTGTTTTGATATGTTCATAAGATTTTGTTCCAACAGCTAGCTGCCACCTTTGTAATTAAACAGTCCCCCAACCAATTGGCGGTAGTGCTACCTGTTCGTCCACCTGAGAATGCGAAACAGCTGACATACTAGCTGAGAGCCAAACAAACATCTCGATAAAGTTCAGCCCTTTAAGTTTCAGCGGAGTACGTACAGCTATTTGACTTAAGCGCGTCATATTCGCATTTTCTACCCCAACAGTAAAAAATGCTACTCGCTTACTGGCTTCATCACCTTGTAAGCGCTGGGCTGCTTGCTCTACTTCACGATCTAACTCACCTTGCGGCTCTCCGTCTGTAATCATAAATACCCAAGGACGGTAGTAGGCAATCCCATTGGCACGATACTGAGACTTTCTTTCTTGAATGATATCTAAAGCTTTATGAATTCCCGCACCCATCGTTGTCAATCCCTGAGCTGTTAAAATCGGCGGATTGAATTGATCGGCGGTTACAAAGTCTTGTACTACATTAATATTACTGTCAAAGGTGACGATCGCCACTTCCACTCGTCTAGCTGCCAAGGAATTTTTGATTAATTCATCCTTTAAACTCAGTAAACCCTGATTCAAAGCCTCAATCGGATCTCCTTGCATCGAGCCGGATGTATCTAGTAAAAGGACGCACGGACAACGCGGTTCTGGGTTCTCTGCAAATTCTACAACTTCATCAAGTCTTAATGTGTCATGCATAACTTTTTGTGTTATGTTAAAATCCAAAGTTTTATTTCCCTGTTTTCAATATAATGTTTGTTTGCTAGTCACTGACGCGACTACAGATATAGGATCTAGTGGTAGATGGCCTAATTGTCATCAAACAAATTATTTTCACCAGCTTCTCTACATATTTCAGGAGAGACTCAGCGGCGTCTAGTTTTGCAAAATAGAGTTTCTCAAAACTCAGCATTACCTGTTGTAGTGTATCTACCAAAAATTTATATCTATCAAACCTACAGTACAATAAATACGTAGAATTTCCTACATAAGTTTTTAAAGATTTTATGTAGGATAATCGATCCTTAATATAAAAGTAATTAAGCATAATTAAGTTCGGTTACTTTACAAGTGTGTCTCGTGTAATTGTGAAAACTGAGAGTCAAATGTCCCTTCTAAGGGAACTAGCATAACTAAAGATGTAGATGATTGCGGTGTGGAGTCAAAGTTGAGCGGTAGTAAGTAAAGTTAAAAATGGTCAACATGTACTGATATCTTATTTACAATTGGGCTTTACATTTGTTTATTTGTACCTACCTCAGTTAAAAAAAGCTGGAAACATAATTAAAGAGAACTTATTTCGTGCATACTGTACATAATTAAAGACAACTATCTTATTTTTTAGACCTCCATAAAACGTATAAAATACAACTAAATGTTTAAAAATTTATAAATTTTAATATATTTACATATTTGAAATAAATAATTTGTGCATAAAGAAATATTACAAAGAATAAAATACTTCATCGCTGATATTTGTAATTTACAAATGTTAGGTTGCTGATTCCGCAAAAAAGTAGAAAAAGTATGAATAATTCAGGTGTGTTCTCCAAATTACGTCCTTTAAGTTTGTTAAGACAGTTATCTAATTGCTCCGACACTACTTGTTTACAAGCATTAAGTAACTCAGTTTCGTGGTCGATTTACTTAGAACAAGGCAAAATAACTTACGCCACCCATTCAGTAGAACCTTTCGACCGACTAGAACGTCATTTGCGTCGCTTGGGCCATCAAATTCCACTACTTACTAATGAAGTTCGCGTTCAAGTTCGTTTGATGTTTGAACCTGACGCACACAGTCAGTTAACGGAAGATGAAACTCAATTGAGAAGCCAGCCTCCTGAATACCAAGCTATATACTGGCTTGTTAGTCAACAACATCTACATTCTACGCAAGCAGCAGCATTGATTCAAGAATTAGTCAAAGAGACGATCGAATCATTTTTGCTCATCAAAGAAGGCACTTATGAATTAACTGAACCTTTTAGTAGAATGCCAAAAATTTGCCGATTCGATATAGAAAAAATTTTAGACCGCTGCCAAGCAAGATTAGAGAGTTGGCAGTCATTTGTGCCGCAAATTTCTTCTCCATATCAACGTCCATATCTCTTGGCTAACAAGCAATTTGAGCAAAAAGATTTACCAAACCTCCAGCCGAATTTAACTAATTGGATGAAAGGTTTTAGCATTTGTCATTTGGCTGCAATTTTGAATCAGGATGAAATCAAACTGGCTCAGCAATTATATCCTTACATCGTTCAAGGGGGAATTATCTTGCATGAACCAGATCCGCCATTTGATAAATTACCAAAAATATTTGAAGAAAAATCGCTTTTACCAAAATTGACTACAAATTTATTTGATACCAAAGAAGAAGTCAATAGTTCTCTATTTATTGCCCAAGAGAATACTGATACTGTTGAGCAAGTATCACAATTTTCCACTCCTCCAAAACCTAACTTTCAAGAACCAACAATATCAAATAACATAAATTCTGCTTCCGAAAGAGTAACCGCCGCTACTGTAACTGCACAAAAAGTCCACAAAATTGTTTCTGTAGATGATAGCCCGACAATTCTTAAAGAAATTAGCCATTTCTTAGAAAACGAGAATTTTTCTGTAGTCACTATCAACGATCCATTAAAAGCCGTTTTGTCAATTATCAGGCACAAACCGGACTTAATTTTGTTGGATCTAAACATGGCAGGAATTGACGGCTATGAGTTGTGTAGAATTATACGTAATAATTCAATGTTTAAAGAGACTCCCATTATCTTTGTCACCGGTAACAAAGGAATTGTAGACAAAGTAAAAGCGAGATTAGTCGGGGCATCCGGGTATCTAACAAAACCGTTTACTCGTGCGGATTTACTGAAAATAGTTTTCATGCATTTAACTTAAATTCATGAATATACGGAGTTTTAACTAGTAGGGATAAATATGGCCAAAGTTTTAGTTGTGGAAGATACTCCTTCTCAGTTGGAGTTAATCAATAGTTTTTTAAGAGAAAATGGACATACGGTGATTAAAGCTTACGATGCCAAAGATGGTATGAGTAAAGCTATTAATCATCAGCCCGATGCCATAATTACTGATGTGGTAATGCCAGAAGTTAGCGGGTTTGAATTTTGTCGCCAACTGAAAAGAAATCCAGCAACTAAAAAAGTACCTATTATTATTTGTAGTTCTAAAAATCAGCCGATTGACAGAATTTGGGGAATGCGGCAAGGTGCAGACGTTTATTTAGCTAAACCTTTTACTAAACAGCAATTACTACATGCAGTCAAATCTCTTGTGGATGGAGGGGAATAGGGCATGGGGAGATGGCTTCGCTAAGGGAAAAGGGTAAAGGTTAAAGGGAAAAGAGAGATCTTTCCTTTCCCCCTTCCCCTTTCCCCTTTCCCCCATGCCCAATGCCCAATCTTCAGTTCCAGCCTATTGCCTGTTGGCTGCTATGAATTGAGACTTTGGCATTGAGCGGTAAACCAAAGGTGGGGGTGAATCCAAGTTTTCCTGATTTGCCTGCTTTGTGACTGTGGTAATCAGGTGATGGTGTGGTGACAGATGACACACAGGATCGGTGGCAGCAGCATTGTGAGTCAGAAGTAAAGCTTGGCAACGGCAACCACCGAAATCAACCTCACGGCGATCGCAACTTTGGCAAGGCTCAGGCATCCATTCTGTGCCCCGGAAGCGATTAAAAGCAGGCGATTCAAACCAAATCCAATCTAGGGAATGGTTGCGGACGTTAGCAAATTCTAATTCTGGAATCGAAGTGGCGGCTTGGCAAGGTAACACATCGCCATTGGGAGCGACAACTAGAGCTCGATGACCCCAACCGCCCATACATGCTTTGGGATAATCTTCATAATAGTCTGGAAGTACGTATAAGATACCCATTGGGCAGATGTTACGCTCTCTAGCTGCTGCCACTGCGGCATCTGCTCGTTTTAGCTGTTCGCGGGTGGGTAGTAAAACATCACGGTTGCGATATGCCCAGCCATAATACTGAGTGTTCGCTAATTCAACTCGGTCTGCTTTTAAAACTTCACACAGCTCTAAAATTTCCTCAATTCTGTCTAAGTTTTGCCGATGCAGAACAAAATTAAGTGTTAGCGGGAAGCCCAAAGCTTTTACTAATTTTGCTGCCTCTAATTTTTGCTGAAAACAGGGAGTTCCAGCAATATAATCGGACTCAGCAGCACGACTATCTTGGATACTAATTTGTACGTGATCGAGTCCGGCATCGCGCAGCTGTGTAGCTCGTTCTGGAGTTAACAGCGTAGCAGCAGTAATCAAAGTGGTATATAGTTCCGCTTTGGCTGCTGCTGCCACAAGTAATTCTAGGTCTTTTCGTAGCAGTGGTTCGCCGCCGGTCAAGCCAAGCTGTAACACACCCAAGTTTGAGGCTTGGTGAATTACTCGCAACCAATCCTCGGTAGAAAGTTCTTGACGATACTGGTTATCGCCATAATTAAGCGGGTTGGAGCAGTACGGACAACGCAGTGGGCAGCGATACGTCAATTCTGCAATTAAGCTTAAAGGTCTATAAATTGTCATATTAATTCGTAATACTCGCCTTTGGCGAGAAGCAAGCTACGTAATTCGTAATTAGGTATTGCCGATTTCATGCGATCGCAAAATCGTTGTAGAGACGTTGCATTGCAACGTCTCTACATTTGTACAATTAATAGTCCTCGTTGATTAATTCGAGAGAGGAGATGACGCACGTCCTCTAGCAGGTTTTCGCCTTGGTAGTGTTTCTCTAACTCTGCTGCGATCGCATTTAGAGTTCGCTCCCCATTACAAAGTGCCAGAATTGCCGCTGCTGTGGAGTTTAATTTTAGTGCCCCCTCTGGAACCAGAAGCCAATGCTGCTTTCTTATCTCATCCCAGCGTAAACGCACCCCACGAACTAACCGCGGTCGGGCATGATTTTCTATAGTACTCATTTAATTCGTAATTAATGTGTTGGGCATGGGGCATGGGGGAAAGGGGAAGGGGGAAGGGGGAAAGGAAAGATCTCTCTTTTCCCTTTAACCTTTACCCTTTTCCCTTAGCGAAGCCATCTCCCCAGTCCCCTCATACTGGTCTAGTATCCCCCCGTTCAATGGCCTCTAACTGGCTCCACAATAAATTGCACTTGAATACTAAAGCTTGTACTGCTTTCTCCTGAGACTCACGAGTTTTACAGTGTTTGAGGACTTGCTTGAGGGCATATTGGGCATCTCTGGGGGCTTGGTAAAGACGCGCCCGGAAGTAGTCAAATCCCGCAGGATCGATCCAGGGGTAATGTTCTTCTAATGCAGCTAAACGGACTCGAATTGCATCGGGACCAAATAGTTCGGTTAGGGATGCAGCTACCGCCTCAATCCAGGGTCGAGTGCGACAAAAGTTAACGTAGGCATCTACAGCATATTGAACTCCTGGAAGAACGTGCTTGTCTTCTAAGAGTTCCTGACGAGACAATCCTACAGCTTTACCGAGTTTTAACCATGCTTCAATACCACCTTTGTCCTCACCTTGACCGTCATGATCGATGATGCGTTGAATCCATTCCCGCCGTACTTCTAAATCGGGGCAGTTTGACAAGATTGCAGCATCTTTCAGGGGAATACTTTTTTGATAATAAAATCTATTTGCTACCCAGCGTCGGACTTCTGTTGGCGTTAAATCACCGCTGTTCATCCTCGCATGAAATGGATGCAGATGATGATAGCGGCGATGTTGCGATCGCAATACTGCCTCTAGTTCTGTCTGAGTCCAAGGGAGAGGTTCTTTAACTAATTCCAACACGCTTTTTATTGCACCTCAAAATTACAATTCGATGGTCAGCCCATCGTAACCAACTTCTACTCCTGCGGCTTCTACAATTTTGCGTTCTTCTGAATCAGGTAACAGGATTGGGTTTGTGTTGTTGATGTGAACGAGAATTTTCCGAGGACGGCTCAAATTAGCAAGGCTTTTTAAACTAACGTTCAGGGGTAAGTGTCCCATATCGCGGGCTTGCAGCTTTGATACTCCTAAAGCCAATAACTCGTCATTTTGCCAGCAAGTGCCATCTACTAAAATGCAATCACTAGACTCGAATCGCTCTAGGATTTTTTCGTCAATTTCCGCTAAACCTGGAGTGTATGTTGCAACTTTGCCAGTTGTGCGATCGCGAAATGTTAAACCTATAACCCAAACTCCATCTAAATTTGGTTTGTGGCGCATATATTTTGGTGGTTTGGCTGCTAGTGGAAATACTTCCACCTCCAAACCATCTGCACCATCTAACCCCAGGTTTATAGGTACGTGAGGTTCGAGTTCAGACCATTCCACACCACAATAGTTTGCTAACGTAGACAGCAGGGGATAACCCTCTGTCAGAGCCTTATGTACTGTTTGCGTACCGTAGACGCGCAGTTTTTCCGTAGATTCTCTCAGGATAACCAGGCCGGTAGTATGGTCAATCTCTGCATCAGTTAACAGAACACCAGCGATCGGACTTGACCTAATTGTAGATGGTTCTCCTTCCCGTAATTTCTCTAACTGCGGACGTATATCTGGAGAGGCATTGACTAAAAACCAAGGCTGATTGTTTTTCCTCACCGCAATTGATGACTGGTTGAGCCAATTGACACCCGGACGACTTGTGCGGACTGCTTGGCAATTGGGACAGTTACAATTCCATTGAGGAAAACCGCCACCTGCGGCAGTACCAAGAATTTTCAGGAACATAAAAACAAAAAGCAGGTAGAGGTTTTCATTGAGCAATTTCGCTTAGTTTTGACAATTATTGCCCATTGAGGATGTATGTCGTAATTTCCATACACAAGTCAAGCTCATCAAAATCTGGTTTTTCCCAATCAATTGCTGACTTAATATTTGGAGGAAGGAATGAGGTTCTAGCAGAGACATCCTCACTTAATTGTGAGCTATTGCTGTCTTGCTCTTGCATAGAGCGATCGTTGGTTTCGCGAATCATAAGGAACACCTAATTGAAATCAAAAATTGATTTGGCCTACAATTAATTTTAGTAATTTTACTTACTATTTGTTTTAATTTGCTGGTTCCAAATCTGTTTGCTATAGACTAAACTGTGTTAGAGAAGAAGCACACAGTATTTTTACTGTTATTTTATTAAATTTTTATCGTGGGTAACAGTAATATCATCTAAGGATAATTGCGGACGTGCTGGCTTTTCTCATGTATGCTGCTTGAGATGAGCTAAGTCAGTACTTGCTATCTATCTATTAAGTAAGGTGAAGGAGTTAACTACCTGCTGATATGCTCTCTCGTAAATAGCATCATTATTGCCATAACCTGTTTTAGATATTGTGATAACAATAATTCGAGAGTCTTTTGGGTTAATAAAAGCGATATGTTCGTTTTCGTATAAACCACTCGATTTAAATTTAAATCCACTTTGACTAGCAATTTTTGCAGTTTTGAATTCACGGGGTGCAGAAAATTCGTTATTTTGTTTAATCCACTTCTGCAAAGGTAATTTACTACGATTGTTATATACAGATACGCGTACATTAGCCGGGTATTCTGTACCGCCTTCATATTCTCCAGCGCGGATTTTCTCGGCGTGTTTGCGAGTCCAGATATCAACAGCAGCCAATGGAGAATTAACGTTATTGTTGGGAGTGGTTATTTTGTTATCGATCGCAAAATCTCGCTGCGAGTAGCTAAACTCAAAACGAAAGCGATCGCTCCGATAAATACCATGCTCTTTACGTGCAGGCTTGGGTGTAGACTTTTCTAATGAAACAACTTCTGCTGTAGCTGAGTTTATCAAAGAAAAATTCATTTCTGTTTTGCAAGCGATTGTTATTACTGCTAGCAAACCCATCATCATTGGATGTAAAATCCATTTTTTTAGTTCGTTATACTTAACTTCCATTATTAGCTCCTGGTAACTTAATCTTTTAGGCTTTATAGCTTTAATAAATCCAACTTCTCAAAGACGATTTCCGCAATTTATCTCTATTGCTAGTTAAATAAAGTTGAACCACAATCCCTTCTAGGGGCTTTACATCTGTCATTAGTGTCAACTTAACCAGGACTTACGCAAAAGATAACGAAAGTAGCGGTAATTCATGAATTACCGCAACGCTTGAATAAGGTTTTCAATCACATCTTGCGTAAGTCCTGTTAACGTGAAACCCTTATAAAGATGTGATATTCAGTTCTCTCACTTACCATCAAGATCCGCGTCACCCCACCCCGGTTTTGTTTAAAGCCAAAACCGCCCCTCCCCAAGGCATCGGGGAGGGGTTGGGGGTGGGGTAAAACGATTATGAGGCAATTTGAGCTTAAGTTGGTATCAATGCACAGCTGTAAAGCCCCTACCCTATGGTTGAATTACCTGAAAATTGCTGTAATTTTCATAAAAATGAGTATTTGAACTCCATTAATGAGCCTTTGATACTCGTTAATGAGTATTTGAACTTCATTAATGAGTCTTTGATACTCGTTAATGAGTATTTGAACTCCATTAATGAGTCTTTGAACTTCATTAATGAGTCTTTGAACTTCATTAATGAGTAGTTAAGCCTTGTAAAAGTTTCCTTTTGCAGCGAATAGTCAAAATGCCAAAATAAAGATTTGGGAAAGGGATTGCTATGTTAGTCCAACATAGTACGATTGTTCAAGTGAAAGGCTATGACTTGCAGAGTGAATGCGATCGCTCGCTAACAGACACTCTAAAATGAGAGCAAAAGACGATTCCTAAAACCAGCACACTCCATGCGTATTTCTTTAAACTGGCTGCGCGAACTAGTAGAGATAAAACTTAGTCCGGAAGAATTAGCCGAAACCCTTACAATGGCGGGGTTTGAAGTAGAAGATATTGAAGACCGCCGCACTTGGGCAAATGGCGTAGTTGTGGGGAGAGTGCTTGAGCGTCAACCACACCCAAATGCTGATAAATTAAGTGTTTGCCAAGTCGATATTGGTGCAGATGAGACTTTAAATATTGTCTGTGGCGCTGCCAATGTCAAGGCAGATATCTATGTGCCAGTAGCGACTACGGGAACTTACTTACCCAACATCGATTTAAAAATTAAACCCGCAAAACTCCGTGGTGTCCCCTCTCAGGGCATGATTTGTTCTTTAAAAGAACTCGGTTTGCCAACTGATGTAGACGGAATTCATATTTTTCCCCAGGAAAATTTAACCTTGGGTAGCGATGTGCGTCCTTTATTGGGTTTAGATGATGTAATTTTAGACCTCACGGCAACCGCTAATCGCGCTGATGCTTTGAGTATGGTAGGTGTCGCCAGGGAAGTTGCAGCCTTAACTGGTGCAAACCTGAGCATTCCCGTACCCAGCGAAGTGCCAATTGCCAAAAATACAGGAAATTTAGCTTTAAAAATTGCCGATACCCAAGCTTGTCCTGCTTACATTGGTACAGTAATCGAACAAATTAACATTGCGTCATCTCCTGATTGGTTGCAACAGCGTTTGCGGGCTGCGGGAGTACGTCCTATAAATAATGTGGTGGACATTACTAACTACGTGTTGTTGGAATGGGGACAACCACTGCACGCTTTTGACCGCGATCGCCTAAAATCAGTTGCAAGTAGCGAAAGTTTAACCATCGGCGTCCGCTTCGCCACTGCTGGAGAATCCTTAAAAACCCTGGACGGACAAACTCGCACTTTAGCATCCCAAAATTTATTAATTACCGCCAACGAGAAACCCGTTGCACTGGCGGGAGTCATGGGTGGAGAAGAAACCGAAGTCCATGAAGGTACTCAAAGCCTAGTTTTAGAAGCCGCTTTATTTGATTCCGTCGCAATTCGCCGTTCTTCTCGCAGTGTTGGCTTAAGAAGTGAAGCTTCTGGAAGATACGAAAGAGGAGTTAACCGCGCCGAATTGGAAGTTGCAAATCGCCGCGCCTTATCATTGATTAGCGAATTAGCTAGTGGAGTTATTACTCACCAAGAAATCACCGACACTCGCCCAGATCCATCTACCTGGAGTCGTTCCATTGCACTGCGTTTAGATAGAGTGAATCAGGTACTAGGGCCAATCGATTTGGGAGAAGACACAGCAGAACTCCAAGAACAAGATGTTGAAAGGATTTTGACTGCATTAGGATGTCAGCTGAATCGTTCAGGTAATGCCTTAGGACAAGACAACACGCCCCAATCCACATGGTCTGTTTCCGTACCGCCTTATCGTTACCGCGACTTAGAACGGGAAATTGATTTAATTGAAGAAATCGCTCGTTTGTATGGATACAACAGATTTTGCGATACTTTACCAGAAAAAAGCGAACCTGGTTATTTGCCTTTAGACCAGGAATTGATTCGCAAATTACGAGCTTATCTGCGGGCTGAAGGATTAACAGAATTAATTCATTATTCTTTAGTTAAACCAGGAGAAGACAGACAAATAGTATTAACAAACCCATTATTTGTAGAATATTCAGCCCTGCGAACCGATTTAATATCCGGGTTAATTGACGCCTATCAATATAATATAGAGCAGGGTAACGGCGCCCTCAACGGCTTTGAAATTGGGCAAATTTTCTGGCAAGAAGAAGACGGTTTGCAAGAAACAGAAGTCTTGGCTGGTATTATGGGGGGCGATCGCTTTATTGGAAAATGGTCAAAAGGCGGTCGAGAACAACCCTTGACTTGGTTTGAAGCCAAAGGCATTTTAGAAAGTGTATTTCGTCAACTGAGCTTGCAAGTAGAATATCAACCCGATTGCCGAGATGAACGCTTACATCCAGGACGCACCGCTTCCCTATGGGTTAGAGGTAGTAGACTGGGTATTTTTGGGCAAATTCACCCCCAACTGCGCCGCGAAAAAGGCCTGCCAGATTCAGCCTACGTTTTCCAGTTAAATTTAGATGTACTTTTAATTTCTCTAGAGGAAGACGAAACTCTCAACCCCACATTTAAATCCTATTCCACCTATCCAGCAAGCGATCGCGACATTGCCTTTTTCGCACCCGTAAAAGTCTCAGTCGCCGAACTGGAAAAAGCAATTACCAAAGCCGGCAAAGATTTACTCGAATCAGTGGAATTGTTCGATGAATATCGTGGCGAAAACGTCCCCGAAGGTCAGCGCAGTCTAGCATTCCGCCTAATTTATCGGGCAAGCGATCGGACCCTCACCGAAGCTGAAGTCGAACCAGTACACAATAAAGTCCGCGAAGCCTTAGTGGAAAAATTCGGCGTCAACCTCAGAAGTTAGGAGTAGAGACGCGATTAATCGCGTCTGTACAAGAGTTAGGAGTTATGAATTAATAATTCCTCACTCCTCAAGGGACTTCCAAAGAAAAAACATTCAATTTTTCTTGTGGGGTGGGCGTCTCGCCCGCCCAATAATTAGGGCGGACAAGATGTCCACTCCACAAGAATGAACAATTTATTTCTTGGTAATCCCCAACGCCCTTGCTCTAAAATCTAAAATCCAAAATCCAAAATTGTTTATGCCTAAATATGTACTCTGGGGAACTTACTGCGAAGACGTTCTTGAAAAACGCGCCCCTCACCGTCAAGCGCATTTAGACGGATTAGCAAAACAGAAAGAATCCGGCGTGCTGATTACCATCGGCCCCACCAAAGATGTCACAAAAGTTTTTGGAATTTACGAAGCCGAAGACGAAGCGATCGTCCGCGACTTAATTGAAAACGATCCCTACTGGAAAAATGGCATCTGGACAGAATATTCTGTCCAAGAATGGATTCAAGCTTTTTGAATTTGCCCAATCCCCCATGCCCATATATGAAAACTTGGCAGGCTGATTTTTATCGTCGTCCATCACCGGATGCATCTGGAAAACCATTATGGGAGTTGTTGATTTGTGATGCAACTCGCAGTTTTGAATATGAAGCCACTTGTCTTCAGTCAGCAGCAAATTCTACTTGGGTTGCTACTCAACTTCAGCAAGCAGCTGGCGAAGAATTGCCAGATGTAATTGAGGTGTTTCGTCCTCAGTCTCTCAATTTAATTGAAGCCGCTGGACGCAGTTTAGGTATTAAAGTCGAACCGACTCGTCGCACTTTGGCACTCAAACAGTGGTTACAGGAAAAGCAATATCCTTCAGTGCTGGAGAAACCACCCCCAGCACCATTACCAGACAACCTTTGGGGAGAACAATGGCGTTTTGCAACACTCCAGGCTGGCGAACTTGTGGACGCCTTTGCACAACGCCCCATTCCGATTTTGCACATACCAGAATATCTCAAACCAATCGATTTAGGTTTGGCGTCAACGATCGCTGTTCCTGGTGTGGTAATTTATGGTGGCAGGCGATCGATGCAGTTAGCGCGGTGGTTACAGCAAACCCGTCCTATAGAATTGAATTACATTCCTGGTTCACCAGATGGCCTAATATTAGAAGCAGGCTTAGTGGATAGATGGATTGTTGCCACTTTTGAAGATTCAGAAGTTACCACAGCAGCCCAAACATACGAACAACGCAAACAACAAAGCCAGGGATTACATTTTTTACTAGTCCAACCCGATGATTCTGGGATGACTTACAGCGGCTTTTGGTTATTGCGAACAGAAAATTGATATGGCGGTTCCCAATCAAATGAGGTACGGAAATTTGTAAGGGCGCAAAGCTTTGCGCCCCTAAGTTTTACCTCACTATAACGCAATACAGTTCAGTTAAAGATTTTTTGGAGAGCAAAATAAATCGACGAACCGAATCTTCTGCATATTCGTAGAATACAAATCATTCTAGGACACAATATATTATGTTCTTACATGTGTAATACATAAAGTGGAACTTCTCAAGTTCATTCAAAATAAGCTTGATTGTCATGCTTACGACATCAAGGTTACAACAGCTAAATAAAAGCTAAATTCAAGTTAGGAAAAAAGACAAAATTAGCTGACATAAATCATTAAAATAAATAGGGACTGAGAAATAAATCTCAGCCCCTAAAAAAAGCGGGCTAACCGCTAATGCCTGGTTAACCCGTGCAGCTTTGGGAACGCGCAGAGAAATTGTTATTGCAATACCAACTTCACATTGGCGTTTTGTAGACCGCGCTGTTTTACTTCAGCCAAGGTCTTGTTAACAGCATATTTTTGGTTAATGGAGTTGATCAACTCGGTTTGGTTGTGCTTCTTAGCAACGCCCCACAGGTCAGCGATTAGGTCAAAAGAACCATCGCTGTTGCGAGACCAGCCGAGGTCATATTCGCCTTCCAATACGGCAACGATATCGGAACGAACGCGCTGACCGTTATAACCACGTACATCAGCTTCAGTTTTTACGCTGATACCGAGGTCGCGCAAGGAAGCTTTGAGGATTTCGGCATCGGTGATCTTGGTACGCAGGGTGCTAAAGTGAGACATTTGGGTTTCCTCCAATGAGAAGATTGAGAAATACGACAACGGTTTGTTTTGGACGAAGCCGCACTTAGCAGGAGGCGGCTTTTTTCATAACTGCTAGCACTAAAGCTAGCCTTTCCCCCTGGGATGGCAGAGGAAAGCTTTTAAAACTCCATTCGCTGATATTCAGCAACGGAGGATGCTGCGGGACGCGCTCGCTGTCTGGCCCAATCTCTTAGAGCCGTTACCTGTTCTTGCATCGTTCGAGACAGCGGCAATGTTGCCTTTAGCGCAGCAATAATATCTAGTTGTGTGAACTCCCGATCTTGGGCAAAGGCTTCATACATTGCCGCAACGATCGCTTGCTCAATTTCTGCACCAGAAAAGCCATCGGACATCTTAGCTAATTGCTCAAGGTCAAATCTAGAGATGTCTTCGCGGCGCTTGCTTAGGTGAATATTAAAAATATCTTGGCGTTCTTCTGGAGTTGGCAAATCCACAAAGAATATTTCATCAAAGCGTCCTTTCCTCAGAAATTCCCCAGGTAACCGTTCTACTCTGTTAGCGGTTGCCATAACAAACACTGGAGATTTTTTATCTTGCATCCATGTGAGGAAAGAACCGAAGATTCTACTTGAAGTCCCGCCATCAGAATCCGATGAGCCTGCACTACCAGCAAAAGATTTATCTAATTCATCGATAAACAAAATTGCTGGGGAAATAGATTCTGCTGTTTTTAAGGCGTTACGCAAGTTTGCTTCACTTCGTCCTACCATAGAGCCATCATAGACTCGCCCCATGTCTAACCGCAAAAGTGGTAAACCCCATAGGCGAGAAGTAGTTTTGGCAATCAATGACTTACCACAACCCGGAACACCTAGAATTAACATCCCTTTTGGTTGAGGCAAACCATATTCTCTCGCTCTTTCTGTGAAAGCGTTAGAACGCTGCTTGAGCCATTTTTTTAGCTCCTCTAAGCCACCTACAGCATCAATGGTTTCATCTTCTTCAATGTACTCTAAGATACCATTGCGCCGAATCAGTTGCTTTTTCTCAGATAAAACGATATCTACTTCATCTTCCGTCAAGCGCCCCGTAGTTACCTGCGCCTTTCGGTAGACTTTTTCAGCTTCATCTTTGGTTAAACCCAAAGCTGCTCTAAGAAGCTTTTCTCTAGCCTCTGTTGTCAACCGCCGCCCACGATATTGCTCTATGTGATAAGTCAGTACTTTATTCAACTCAGCCATATCTGGCAGGCGAAAGTCGAGAACTACAACTTCCTTTTCCAGTTCTATAGGTACTTGCTGCATCGGCGACATCAAAATGATGTTCTTTTGTGTACCTTTGAAGCTGGCGATCGCATCACGTAACGATCTAGTGGTTGCAGGCGCATCAATAAACGGATGTAAATCTTTAAGAATAAATATACTAGGTTCTTTTTGCCGGATAATCCACTCAATCGCCGCCTCTGGAGATACGGTATTATGTTGCGTGACATTCCGGGGTTGACCGTACTCCACAATGCCGTGCGTTACTGTCCAAACGAATACTCGGCGCTGGGGCTTTAATAACTGGGCAGTCGCGGAAATTGCTTGCTCAGCCCGCTCTTCCTCGGAGGTCACAAGGTAGATTAGAGGGTATTGAGCTTGAATTAGGATATTGAGCTCTTCTTTCATACATCGACCTACTTGAGACCTAATAGAGACAGTAGAGACATTGCGTTTAGTAAAGGCAACCGAAATGATGAATTATTCATTCATCATTCCTATCTAGCAAGGAACCAACTCTTCCTCACCCTTAGGATGGGTTTCGTCTTCATCCATTTCATCAATGGAAAGATGATCTTGACCAACTACTCCTGGCTGATTGCCTAAAGTAACCAGTTCCCCATCACGTAAGACTAGTGAGCTATTACAAGTTGGGCATGAGTAAACTCTATGAGTCCGCCCATAAGATGAAGCTTCGACTTCATCAACTAAATCTGAATTAGACAGGTAAAAAATGAGGGCGCGTTCGGCAAGATCTGACATTGGTTCGCAATCGACTGCTGAACGAATCTTCAGTTTTCTGTGCAACTCTGGCGATAAATACAAAGTGACCTTTTGCTTAGTTTGCGTTTGCATATAACTCTTTAACGGTCTTACCCGGGTATGTATATCACGTTATCGATTCTTTTATTGGTTGTCAAGACGGCAAAACGTTTTGACGGCTATTTCGTTACATTTATTTACACAATGAACTGAATTACTGTGTGAAGTAGTGACAACCTTGGCAAATTGAGTTACCTATGGAACGGTTATCTGGATTTAACTAGATTTGATCGAGCAGCAGTAGCGTAGCTCTAAAGAAGGGATAGGATTTGTGTTTTTGGTATTTCTATAAAAAAAACAGTGAATTTGGCAAAAATGTAATAATGACTACTGCCACAGTTAAAACCTCTTGTTTCACACAAAAAATTTATAAGCTTGGTTTTGGTCTTAGCCCAGCCATTGCCATATTGATAATGCTGTGGAGTTGTACGGCGACCAATTTTAACGTTGAAGCCATTACCTGGAAAACTTATAGCAACTCTCGTTACGGTTTTGAGTTTCCATATCCGAGTAATTGGACTTCCTTAGCAGCCCCAGAAAACGATGATGGAATTGGGTTTATTTCACCTGAGAACAAAACAGTAGAAATTCGTGGGTGGGCAAGTCAACAGCTACTAAATTCCATTGACAAAAGCCGAGAGTCTAGGAAAAAGATACAATCCAACTTTCAGACTGCCCAAGGAATATCTGGGGTACTGGTTGTAGAAGTAGATCGTCAAGCAACTTCAATGACACTGACACTAACTCAAAATCAAGTCAAATACTACTGGCAAGGACGAAGCAACAGCCAAGAGTTTCCAAATTATTACCGTTTTTTCTATTACATTGCCCAGCAGTATCGGATTCCCAAATCTTGATTTATGGGCACAGGGCATGGGGACAAGGGAACAAGAGCAGGGGGGCAGGGAGTAGGGGAAAAGGTTAAAGGGAAAAGGGAAAAGGAATAAATTTAATCTTTCCCCCTTTCCCCATACCCTGTTTGCCCCATACCCAAAATCCACATCTCTTTCAGAATGATGATTGAGAGGGGACAGAAACCTGATAGATTTAGCTATCAGCGAGTAAAAACTGGTGAAGATGAAAGTCCTGGTTATTGGTGGCGATGGGTATTGCGGTTGGGCAACTGCCCTTTACCTTTCCAATCGAGGTTATGAAGTTGGAATTTTAGATAGTTTGGTGCGGCGGCACTGGGATAATGAACTGGGTGTTGAAACTCTCACACCGATCGCACCTATTCAGCAACGCCTCCAGCGCTGGCAAGATTTAACTGGTAAATCTATCGACCTGTTCGTTGGCGATATTACCAATTACGAGTTTCTCAACAAAGCATTACATCAATTTCAGCCAAATGCCATAGTGCATTTTGGCGAACAGCGCTCGGCTCCATTTTCGATGATTGACCGCGAACATGCAGTTATCACCCAGGTGAATAACGTAGTTGGTACGTTGAACTTACTGTATGCTATGCGGGAAGATTTCCCAGATTGTCATTTGGTGAAGCTGGGGACGATGGGTGAATACGGTACGCCCAACATTGACATCGAAGAAGGATATATCACCATTGAACACAATGGACGCAAGGATACTCTACCTTATCCCAAGCAGCCTGGTTCAATGTACCATTTAAGCAAAGTCCATGATAGTCATAACATCCACTTTGCTTGCCGGATTTGGGGATTGCGGGCAACGGATTTAAATCAAGGTGTGGTTTACGGCGTCTTAACCGAAGAAACGGGGATGGACGAATTATTGATCAATCGCCTGGATTACGATGGCATTTTTGGCACAGCACTAAACCGTTTTTGTATTCAAGCAGCGATTGGGCATCCGCTTACTGTTTACGGCAAAGGCGGACAAACTCGCGGATTTTTGGATATTCGCGATACAGTCAGATGTGTGGAATTAGCGATCGCCAACCCCGCCCAAGCTGGAGAATTCCGCGTATTCAACCAATTTACCGAACAATTTAGCGTCGGTGATTTAGCATTAATGGTGAAAAAAGCTGGCAATGCTACGGGATTGAATGTAGAAATCAATAACTTAGATAATCCCAGAGTCGAAAAAGAAGAACATTACTTCAATGCAAAAAACACCAAATTGCTGGATTTAGGTTTACAGCCGCATTTTCTCTCTGATTCTTTACTTGATTCTCTGTTAAACTTTGCAATCAAGTATCAGAAACGAGTTGATAAAAAACAAATTCTGCCTAAAGTTTCTTGGCACAGAAATTAGAGTTGACCCTGCGTGCGGCTGCAAACAAAACCCTATTTAACTCAAGTAAATCGCTGGCTGAAAGCTGGTCGCCATATCGTAGCACAATATGACGACCAGTCAATTGTTGTCGATCGAGCTTATCGTCCAGCGATTGGAAAGTTTGCCGTCACCTATGGTTATTTTGGTGATGCGATCGAAAAAAGGTTTTCACTTGGAGAAATTCTAGCCCTGTGTTTCGGCAGTATTCAACTGAGGATTCAACGAGAGCCTTGCCAATGCCCTGACGATGATATTCCGGTAAATCTCTCCAGTCAATTCATTGTGTTCCTTAAGTGAAAGGAATCCTACAACGGCATCTGTTTGAGCCACAGCAGCGAATAGGGAGAGTTCATTGACGCGATCGCAGTACTCAACAATCCCTGACTCAATACCAAACCAATTAGGCAGCGATCGCAAAATGCCCTCAACAATTTCGCCTTTACGATTAGTGATTTGTTGAATAGAGAATTTCACAACAGAATTGATTACATCACAGGAGATAGTTTACTCTGGGTTTGATAGCGAAACGCAAGAAAAGCTGGGATTAGCTGCCTGGATTGAATAGTTTTATATGAGAATTGCTCTATTCACCGAAACCTTTTTACCCAAGGTTGACGGCATTGTAACGCGCCTGCGCCACACAGTCGATCATCTACAACGCAATGGCAATCAAGTGCTGGTAATTGCCCCTGATGGAGGCATCACAGAACACAAAGGCGCTAAAGTTTACGGCGTTACTGGCTTTCCTCTGCCATTGTATCCAGAATTAAAAATGGCGCTTCCCCGCCCAGCCATTGGTTACGCCTTAGAAGAGTTTCAGCCAGATATTATTCATGTCGTGAATCCAGCGGTTTTAGGTCTGGCGGGCATATTCTATAGCAAAATGCTCAAAATACCCTTGGTAGCGTCTTATCATACCCATTTACCCCAGTATCTCCAGCATTACGGCTTAGGAATGCTAGAAGGGCTGCTTTGGGAACTGCTCAAAGGCGCTCATAATCAAGCTGCTTTGAATCTATGTACCTCCACAGCGATGATAGAGGAACTGTCAGCACACGGTATTGAAAGGGTAGATTTATGGCAGCGTGGGGTGGATACGGAATTATTTCATCCGGATTTAGCTAGTGTAGAAATGCGATCGCGTCTATCGCAAAATCATCCAGAAAGCCCCTTATTACTTTACGTTGGGCGTCTCTCGGCTGAAAAAGAAATTGAGCGCATCAAACCAATTTTAGAAGCAATTCCCGAAGCCCGGTTAGCATTAGTTGGGGATGGCCCTCACCGCCAAGCACTGGAAAAACACTTTGCTGGCACAAACACCCATTTTGTTGGGTACCTCATGGGCAGAGAATTAGGTTCTGCCTTTGCCAGTGCTGACGCCTTTATTTTTCCCTCCCGAACCGAAACATTAGGCTTAGTATTACTAGAAGCAATGGCAGGCGGCTGTCCAGTAGTAGCAGCCCGTTCTGGAGGAATCCCTGATATTGTCACAGATGGCGTTAATGGATATCTTTTTGAGCCAAAAGCAGATATTCAAGACGCCTTATCCGCTACTGTGCGCCTCTTAGAACAGAAACAACAACGAGATATCATCCGTCAAAACGCTCGTCGGGAAGCAGAAAGGTGGGGTTGGGCAGCTGCAACTTCCCAGCTACAAAATTATTATCAAAAGGTGATATTTTCTCAACAATAGGGACTGGGGACTGGGGACTGAGGATCGGGAGATGGGGAGTGTGAGAAGAGAGCAAGGAAACATTTCTTTCCTATCCTACTCATGTTTGCCCATACCCGATGCCCACAGGACTTACGCACTCAGATCCCCTAACCCCCTTAAAAAGGGGAGCCACTGCGGTGGGCGGGTTTCCTGACTTGGAGCAAGTGGCGTGGCCTTAGAAATTCCCCCCTTTTTAAGGGGGGCTAGGGGGGATCGAGGTTTCAGCCTTCTGTGCGTAAGTCCTAGCCCATTCGTATTCCCTACTCCCCAGTCCCCAGTCCCCAATCCCCAGTAACCAATCCCTAGTACCCAAAATTTCCATGACACTCCCGAATCCTGGCAGCGTCTTGGCTACATTAACTGAACTAACTCAAGTTAATCGTACTCACGCCCTACTGCGTCGCGTTAAAGATTTATCTGTTAATGAATTTGTTTGCTTACTAGACTTTATAACGGCTGAGTTCCAGCAATTTCTCAGAGCCATTGAACTAATTAATAATGAAGCTCTAGAAACTATGTTGGAGAAAGTTTTAGAAGCGATTACGCTCAAAATTGGCCAAATTCTCCAAGCAGAACACACAGCTATTTTTTTAGTGGATCATGACAAAGGTCAACTTTGGTCAAAAGTTCCTCAAGATAATACTCAAAGATTCTTAGAAATTCGTACTCCGATCACAGTGGGTATCCCCGGTCATGTTGCTAGTACAGGACAATATTTAAATATATCTGACACTTCTACTCATCCCTTATTTAGCCCAGAACTTGAAAAACAAATGGGCTACAAAATTCATAATATTTTATGTATGCCAGTTATTAGTAGCAAAAACCAAACGGTGGCGGTAGTACAACTGGCTAATAAAACTGGAAATGTTCCATTTGATTATGATGATGAAGAACGTTTTCGAGATTTCGCCGCTTCTATTGGGATTATTCTAGAAAGCTGCCAATCTTTTTATGTAGCTGCCCGAAATCAAAGAGGCGCAACGGCTTTGTTGCGGGCAACTCAGACACTAGGGCAAAGTCTAGATTTAGAAGCGACTTTGCAAATAGTCATGGAGCAAGCTCGAATTTTAATGCAAGCAGACCGGAGTACGCTGTTTCTATATCGTAAAGAAATGAGCGAACTTTGGACAAAAGTGGCGGCAGCAGATGGCATAAATTTGATTGAAATTCGCATTCCCGCTAACCGTGGTATTGCTGGCTATGTAGCTTCTACTGGTGAAGCTTTAAATATTCCTGATGCCTACAAAGATCCCCGCTTTGACCCTACTACAGATACAAAAACTGGGTATGTCACTCGCAATATTTTGTGTTTACCAGTCTTTAATTCGGCAAATGAATTGATTGGTGTAACGCAATTAATTAATAAGCAACAAAGCAGTTTTACCGCCTCTGATGAAGAGTTTATGCGGGCTTTTAATATCCAGGCGGGAATTGCTTTGGAAAATGCTCGATTGTTTGAAAATGTATTGTTAGAAAAACAGTATCAGAAAGACATTTTGCAAAGCCTCTCTGATGCTGTAATTTCCACAGATATGGCGGGAAAAATCGTCACAATTAATGATGCAGCCTTGGAGTTATTAGGTTGCCCTATAGGAGATACTACTACTAAAACCAACAAGCTCTTGTGGGAACAGAATTTGATTGGCCGCCGAGTTTGGGAAGTCGTACCGATTGAAAATCTGCAAATGCGCCTAGAAGATAGTTTAAAAACTGGAGCTAAACATTATGTGCCAGAGCAAAGTTTGATTGTGGGATTGTATCAACTAACAAGTGCTGTTAGCGATAGCGGAGTGTTGAGCCAGTGCCCAGTTTTGAGTTTCATTCAGGACTCAGCATCGAAAACTCAGTACTTAAGTTTAGCAGTACGCGATCGCCATAATCCCGATATTTTTATTCCCTGGAATGAACCCCTAACTCCCAAGTCTCAGTTTCTCACATCGGATCGCGTGCAAATATTAGAACGCAGTATCAATCTCACTGTTAATCCCCTGACTAACCCAGAAGGCGGCGTCCGTGGCGGTTTGGTGGTGTTGGAAGACATCAGTCACGAAAAACGTATGAAAACTACCATGTCCCGCTACCTCACGCCCCATGTAGTCGAACAAGTCATGGCTTTGGGTGAAGATGGTTTAATGGTGAGCGAACGCAAAGAAGTAACCATCTTATTTTCTGATATCCGAGGCTACACAACACTTACGGAAAATCTCGGCGCAGCTGAGGTGGTATCGCTGCTGAATCAGTATTTTGAAACGATGGTGGAGGCAGTGTTTAATTATGAAGGCACACTCGATAAATTTATTGGTGATGCTTTAATGGCGGTATTTGGTGCGCCGCTACCACTTACAGAAAACCATGCTTGGAGGGCTGTACAGTCAGCCTTGGATATGCGACAACGCTTAGAAGAATTTAACCAGCGGCGAATTATCCAAGCACAGCCAGAAATCCGTATTGGGATTGGGATTAGTTCTGGGGAAGTGGTTTCAGGTAATATTGGTTCCCGCAAGCGAATGGATTACACCGTAATTGGCGACGGTGTAAATTTGAGTTCCCGCTTGGAAGGAGTAACCAAGGAATATGGTTGTGATATTCTTTTAAGTGAATTTACTTACAAGCTTTGCAGCGATCGCATTTGGGTGCGCCAGTTAGATAGAATCCGAGTCAAAGGGAAACACCAGGCAGTCGATATCTATGAGCTAATTGGCGATCGCACCACTCCTTTAGATGCCAACACTCAAGAATTTTTATTTCACTATCATACTGGACGTTCGGCTTATTTATTGCGTAACTTCTCTCAAGCGATCGCTTGCTTTGAAGCCGCTAAACGCATCAAACCCAAAGATCAACCTGTAAATATCCACTTAGAACGTGCTTGCAACTATCAACAAACGCCGCCTCCAGAATCCTGGGATGGTGTTTGGACAATGATTGCTAAGTAGTTGCCAAGGTTAAAAGGTTACTAAGAGTCAAGAAATGCTTTTTCCAAATTGTACTTTGAACTGTTCGTTAATTAACTTTTCAATCTTTAATCTCCCCATCATCCTGAAATGGATCTTCACCAATTCTCAGCTCTTTTTTTGAGCGTTTCAACTGTTTCCATAAATCCTTGATTTGGTCGTAAGCTTCATCTGGAGGCATTTTTCCACCCGTTTCTAGGTTGCAAATATAGCTTACCTTTTGGGCAAATTCCTGTAGATTCGCATTAAAAACCAAGTTTTCTGGCTTTACTTGACCGTAGTAGCGACCGCGAGGATAGATAAAATCATCTTTATTCACTATTTTTCTCTCCATTTATTAAATTCCCCTTATTTTATTTTGGAAGCTGAATCCCTAGCTACCCCTTTCTTTCTTGTCAGGCTGGGGAAACCGAATCATTAAACTCCATTTCCAACCGATGATACGGGAATCGGTCGATTCAGATTATTGAAACTAGAGTCTAAAGCTTAGAACACTTTCACCGTAAAATTTACAAATAAAGGCGCTGCTAAAATGACTAGAGAGAATATTTACCTTTTCTCCCAATTGTCAATTTATCTCATCTTAATTTATGAAATTAGTATTGTAATTAACTTCGCTAAAAACCCTTATTTGCCGAGTATTAATATATACTCTTTTTCTTGACTAATTTTCTTTGCAAAAATAATTACAAGCAAATACGAATTAATAGATCGTACACAAAAAACCTATCACATACTAAATCCAATTGTCTTCTGTTAAAAGTTAGAGATAGAGTTCTAAATGTTTAGTAATCTGCTCGTGGCCCCTAATTATCGACCCAAAAAGGAAACTCTTACGACTATTTTCACGTTTATAGACCACGATTCAGCCCAGGGAATAGGGAGTAATTCATTTGAGATTTTGGGGATTGGGAGTGTTAACTGTTGCCTGAAGAGCCTTGCCTTCATCATCTCCCAGCCTCTAATGGCTAATGGTTAATAACTAAAGATAAAATGGTGAAGCCTCAAAGGACAAAAATAGTCCATCGCCTACCACTTTACCTGCCACCATGTCTGTTAATTCCAAGCTATACGAAGGCAAAGCGAAAATTCTCTATGCAACGGACGATCCGGAAGTCTTATTGGCTGATTTTAAGGATGATGCCACCGCGTTTAACGCCCAAAAGCGTGGCAGTATTCAAGGAAAAGGAGAAATCAATTGCCGCATTTCCAGCCAGCTTTTTAAACAGTTGGAGGCAAATGGTATAAAGACTCACTTTATCGACAGCCCTGCCCCTAATCAAATGCGGGTCAGAGCGGTAAAGATTTTGCCTTTAGAAGTAGTAATTAGAAATATTGCCGCTGGCAGTCTGTGTCAGCAAACAGGATTACCTGTGGGTACAATTCTGAAACAGCCTTTGGTTGAGTTTTATTACAAAAACGACCAATTGGGAGATCCTTTGTTGACACGCGATCGCCTGTACCTGCTAGAGTTAGCCACGCCGGAACAAGTGGATGCAATTACACATCTAGCATTGCAAATCAACGAGTTTCTCGGTGGCTTTTGGCAGCAGTGTGGCATTACTCTAGTAGACTTCAAACTAGAATTTGGTTTGGACTCACAACAGCAGTTGCTCTTGGCAGACGAAATTAGCCCCGACACCTGCCGTTTGTGGGATATCGCAGAAGAAGACTCAAATCGCCGCGTACTGGACAAAGACCGCTTTCGCCGGGACTTAGGAAATATAGAGGATGCCTACCAGGAGGTTTTACAGCGAGTATTAAAAGCAGTAGATAGTAATAATTAAAAAATTGGGAAAAATCTATTAAACTCATGTGGATTGTCATTTGTCATTTGTCCTTCGTCCTTTGTGAAAAATCAATGCCAATGCCAAATGACCAATGACCAATGACCAATGACTGATTCGTGATGGTGTGTGTGGTTGTGAAGAGGAATCATAAGTAAAATGCGTTTATATCCCGTATTGCTGACAGCAGTAGCAATTGCAGCGCCTTTGGGCGGCTCACCGAGTGCAAATGCACAAACCGCTAACAGTTCAAAACCAACAGAAGTTTTGACACTGGAAACCAATCAGCAGCCAGAAAAAGACACTGGTCAAAGTGACTTTAATAACGAGCATCTACAGTCTCGTGTTGTGGCAGTTTTCCCTGGTAAAAAAACAAGAGCGATGTCTAATGACAAGCCCTACTCTTCGAGAACGGCTTCGCCGAACGGGTTCGGAGGTAACGCTCCTAACGTCGCTAACGCTGCGCTAACCCATACAGGAACCGCCGCGCAGCGTCTCGTAGAGAAGACTGCGACCTCCTCACCGCTCATTGTCTCCGCCACACCAGAGGTAATAGTGCCAACCTCCACAACAGCAGCAACGGCACAAATACCTCAAAGTAACACCAATCTTACTCAACAGCCATCTCCTGCTCCAGACATTCCACCCCCAGATATTCAACAACCAACGCCTTTGCAAACTCCTGAGACTACTCCAGTCCCAGAGAATGTTAATCCCCCTGCAACAGAACCTGTATTACCCACAACTCCCGAAGATACTCAACAGCCATCTTCTACTCCTGACATCCCGTTTCCAGATAGTCAACAACGAACACCAGCCCCAGGGCCAAGTACTACCCCGCAAAATACACAACCTGGTGCAGCTCCAGGGCCAAGCACTACCCCGCAAAATACACAACCTGGCGCAGCTCCAGAAGCCAACGATCCCCGCGTATTGGTCTCGGAAGTAGTTATTAGATCGCAAACTGGGCAACTCGCACCAGAACTGGAAGAACAAGTTTACAGAGTCATTCGTACCCAACCAGGACGAACCACAACCCGTAGCCAACTGCAAGAAGATATTAACGCCATCTTTGGTACTGGGTTCTTTTCCAACGTCCAAGCAGCACCAGAAGACACCCCCTTGGGAGTAAGGGTGAGCTTTGTCGTACAGCCCAACCCCGTTTTGAGTAAGGTACAAGTGGAAGCTAATCCTGGCACTGGTGTTCCCTCGGTACTGCCACCTAACACTGTAGATGAAGTATTTCGCGAACAGTATGGTAAAATACTGAATTTGCGTGACTTGCAAGAAGGAATCAAGCAGTTAAACAAGCGGTATCAAGACCAAGGTTACGTACTAGCCAACGTCATTGGAGCGCCCCAAGTCTCTGAAAATGGAGTTGTTACCTTACAAGTAGCAGAAGGGGTAGTGGAAAACATCCGAGTCCGTTTCCGCAATAAAGATGGTCAGGAAACAGACGAAAAAGGACAGCCAATTCGCGGACGCACGCAGGAATACATCATTACACGGGAAGTAGAATTAAAGCCAGGACAGGTATTCAACCGCAACACAGTCCAAAGAGACTTACAGCGCGTGTATGGACTAGGGCTGTTTGAAGATGTGAATGTCTCCCTCGATCCTGGTACTGACCCCAGCAAAGTCGATGTAGTAGTGAATGTGGCCGAACGTAGCAGCGGTTCGATCGCTGCTGGGGCAGGGATTAGTTCTGCTAGCGGACTTTTTGGTACAGTCAGCTATCAACAGCAAAACCTCAATGGCAGAAACCAAAAATTAGGAGCAGAAGTACAGGTGGGAGAAAGGGAACTGCTGTTTGACCTGCGGTTTACCGACCCCTGGATTGCCGGAGATCCTTACCGGACTTCTTACACAACTAATCTTTTTCGCCGCAGTTCCATTTCACTGATTTTTGATGGCCAAGATAAGGATCTGAGGACGTTTAATCCAAACGATCCCATAAATGATACAGAGGCTCAGGATCGCCCCCGTATCGTGCGTCTAGGTGGCGGCGTCACTTTTACCCGTCCTCTATCCTCAAATCCCTACAAAAGTTCAGTTTGGACTGCCTCAGCAGGTATACAGTATCAACGAGTTACCAGTGAAGATGCTGATGGCAACCGGAGAAGAGATGCGGCACTCTTCAATCAAGACGAACAACCTATCAACGACGAGACTGGACAAATTATTACCGATCCCAACAACCTAGTTACCACTCCATTAACTGAGTCTGGTACAGGTCAAGACGATCTGTTACTGTTCCAACTCGGCGTACAGCGGGATCTTCGTAATAATCCCCTCCAACCCACTAGCGGTTCTTATCTCCGCTTCGGGATCGATCAGTCAGTACCTATAGGACAAGGTAATATTTTACTTACCAGATTACGCGGTAGCTACAGTCAATATTTCCCCGTACAATTAATTCGCCTCAGCAAAGGGGCACAAACCCTAGCATTTAACCTGCAAGCAGGAACCGTCCTTGGCGACTTGCCCCCCTACGAAGCCTTTACCATTGGTGGTAGCAACTCGGTTCGAGGTTACGAAGAAGGAGCATTAAGCAGCGGACGCAGTTACGTGCAAGCATCAGTTGAGTATCGGTTTCCAGTTTTTTCAGTAGTTAGTGGCGCACTATTTTTTGATATCGGTAGTGACTTGGGAACTACTACCAGACCAGCTGAAATACTGAACAAAAACGGCACTGGCTACGGTTATGGCCTCGGCGTGCGCGTCCAGTCTCCCTTAGGCCCAATTCGTATTGACTATGGTATCAACGATGACGGCGATAGCCGGATTAATTTTGGTATCGGCGAAAGGTTTTAACTAGTTAGGAGTTAGAAGTGAGAAGTTATGAGTTTTAATTCCTCACTCTTGACTCTTAATTCATAACTTTTGAGGATTAGCTTGCTAATTTTGACGTTTGCCTCAATACTGTTCCGATAAAGGGATTAATGACAATTTTGAGGGAATATCAGGGTTTTACCAAAACAGACTATGAATGATACTCAACGAAATATATTAATTTTTCGGCTATGCAACAGCACACTCTAGCAGCCCCCATCGCCCAAGCTGGAGTGGGACTGCATAGCGGTGTGACTACACAAGTGCGGATACTACCTGCTGAACAAAGTAGCGGACGCTACTTTGTTAGGGTAGATTTACCTGATATGCCAATCATTCCAGCCCAAGTTGCAGCAGTGAATCATACTGTTCTTTCAACTCAATTGGGTAAGGGAGAGGTATACGTTCGCACAGTAGAACATTTGTTAGCAGCGCTTTCGGCTATGGGTGTAGATAACGCCCGTATTGAAATTGATGGGCCAGAAGTGCCACTTTTAGATGGTTCGTCAAAGGTGTGGACAGCTAACATTGCCCAAGTTGGTTTAGTACCACAACTAGAGAACCGTGAAACCTTGGTCATTAAAGAACCAATATGCGTTTATCAAGAAGATGCTTGTGTATGTGCTCTCCCAGCACCCGAAACCCGCTTTAGTTACGGTATAGATTTTGACCTACCTGACATTGGCAACCAATGGCATAGTTGGTCGCCAACGGCTGAACTAGGAGATGCTTCTGCTAGCTTTGCTGCGGAGATTGCTCCCGCCCGGACTTTCGGTTTACTGCATCAAATTGAACACTTACAAAAAACAGGGTTAATTAAAGGTGGTAGTTTGGATAATGCACTGGTTTGTGGGCCTCAAGGGTGGTTAAATCCACCATTAAGATTTGCAAATGAGCCAGTCCGTCATAAAATCTTGGATTTAGTAGGAGATTTGAGTTTACTAGGAAATTTTCCTGTTGCTCATTTCTTAGCGTATAAAGCCAGCCACAATTTACACATTCAACTGGCTAAGAAAATTTTAGATTTGGGATCTTAGATTTTGGATTGGATCTGAAAGCTGAAAATCCAAGACTGATAAGGTTTTCAATGTACGCCTACTTAATTACTAGAAAACAATAAACTACACGGCTAATGTCAATTATTACCGAAGTGAATAGCAGCGATCGCACCACACCCGTATCTACCGAACAACAGGGCACAAATGAGACTACAATCACATCTGAGATTAAAACAACCTTCACATCTGAAGAAATTCAGCAACTGCTACCCCACCGCTACCCATTTTTACTTATAGACAAAATCATTGACTACACCCCAGGTAAAAAAGCTGTTGGCATTAAAAATGTCACAATTAACGAACCCTGTTTCCAAGGTCATTTTCCCGGACGACCACTGATGCCAGGAGTGCTAATTGTCGAAGCAATGGCACAAGTCGGAGGCATTGTCTTAACTCAAATGTCTCAGGTTGAAGGTGGACTGTTCGTTTTCGCTGGTATCGATAAAGTCCGCTTTCGTCGGCAAGTCGTACCGGGAGATCAACTAGTAATGACCGTGGAACTGTTATGGGTAAAACAACGTCGTTTCGGTAAAATGCAAGGTATTGCCGAAGTTGACGGTCAACTCGCTTGTGAAGGCGAATTGATGTTTTCTTTAGTTAGCTAAAAGTTTGCTTTCGTGGTATGGGCACAGCCGTGAACTGCCCTACTGAATCCTGACAAGGATAACAGTTTAAAAAAAAATCCACAACAGCATCTTATAATTTCTTGATTTTTGCCTCCCTCTCTAGCGAGACGCTACGCGAACACACTCAACTTGCTTGCCCGACACTTTCGTTCACTGAAACACTCAAAAGTTGCAACGCCAGTCGCCTCAATGGAACAGCAGTCGCTAAAACTCTGTAATTAGAGCAAGGCACTGCCTGACAAACCCCCGTTCGCGCTGGCTTATTAAGACAGTTCTGGAGATTCACCCTTGAAAACGCTTATTCATCCAACTGCTGTAGTTCATCCCAAATCGGAACTCCACCATACAGTGCAAGTCGGTGCCTATGCTGTGATTGGAGCGCATGTCAAAGTCGGCCCTGAAACAATTATTGGCGCTCATGTAGTGCTAGAGGGGCCTTGTGAAATTGGGGCAGGAAATCAAATTTTTACCGGAGCAGCCATCGGTATGGAACCCCAGGATCTCAAGTTCGTGGGAGAACCAACCTGGGTCAAAATTGGTGACAACAACTTGATTCGCGAGTACGTGACCATTAACCGCGCCACTGGGGCTGGTGAAGCAACAACGATCGGTGATGGCAATCTGCTGATGGCTTATGTGCATGTGGCTCATAACTGCGTGATTGAAGACCAGGTAGTGATTGCCAACTCTGTGGCGTTGGCGGGTCATGTGCATATAGAGTCACGTGCAAGGCTGAGTGGGGTTTTAGGTGTCCATCAGTTTGTGCATATTGGCAGACAAGCAATGGTCGGCGGTATGGCACGTATCGATCGCGATGTAGCTCCATATATGCTGGTGGAGGGAAATCCGGCACGAGTGCGAACCCTCAACCTTGTGGGACTCAAGCGGTCTGGTATGGACGCAGCAGATTTACAAATGCTCAAAAAAGCCTTCCGCATTCTCTACCGCTCTGATTTATCTTTTAAGGATGCCTTAGAACAGCTGGAATTGTTAGGGGATACTGAAGAATTGCAGCATCTACGGCGCTTTCTACTACTTTCTCAGATGCCAGGAAGACGTGGCTTGATTCCTGGAAAGGCAAAAAAAGGCGCAAGTGATGAATCGTGAGTTAGGTAGAGACGCGATTAATCGCGTCTGTACAAGATTTAGGTAGAGACGCGATTAATCGCGTCTGTACAAGATTTAGTTGTTAGGAGTTATGAGTTAGGAGTTATGAGTTATAAGTTGATAAATGAATTTTTTCTCTGCTAACTACTCACTGTGAACTTCTAACTCCTCACTTTTAATTCCTCACTCTAAACTCTTAACTCCTCACTTTTAAAACTTGAATTATCAAATGCGGATATTTATCAGCACTGGCGAAGTATCTGGCGATTTGCAAGGGTCGCTGCTAATTACAGCACTCAAGCGTCAAGCTGTGGCGATGGGGTTGGAATTGGAGATTTTGGCTTTGGGTGGCGAAAAAATGCAGCAGGTTGGGGCAACTTTACTGGGTAATACTAGTAGTATTGGCTCAATGGGTATTCTAGAGGGGCTACCTTATGTTTTGCCGACTCTCCAGGTGCAACGACGAGCGATCGCTTACCTAAAACAAAATCCACCAGACTTGGTAGTGCTGATTGACTACATGAGTCCAAATTTGGGGATCGGCACTTTTATGCAACAAAATTTACCACACGTGCCTGTGGTATACTACATCGCTCCCCAAGAATGGGCTTGGTCGTTGAGTTTGCGTAGAACTAACCGAATTATTGGTTTCACAGACAAACTATTAGCAATTTTTCCACAAGAAGCCCGTTACTATCGTCAGCAAGGAGCAGAAGTTAGTTGGGTAGGGCATCCTTTAGTCGATCGGATGCAAGATGCTCCCAGTCGCCAAGCCGCCCGTGCAACACTGGGGATTGAGCCAGAACAAATTGCGATCGCTCTACTCCCCGCCTCTCGCCGCCAAGAATTAAAATATCTTTTACCAATTATTTTTGAAGCTGCCCAAACTATTCAAGCTAAATTACCCGAAGTTCATTTTTGGATTCCCCTGTCTCTAGAAATCTACAGACAGCCAATTGAAAAGGCAATTGAGGATTACGGTTTGCAGGCTACAGTTCTATCAGGTCAACAAAAGGAAGTTTTTGCTGCTGCTGATTTAGCCATTAGCAAATCTGGTACCGTCAACTTAGAACTTGCCTTGTTAAACGTGCCGCAAGTCGTAGTTTATCGCCTAAATCCCATCACCGCTTGGATAGCTCGTAAATTTCTTAAAGGTTCCCTAACTTTTGCATCGCCACCCAATTTAGTCGCGATGAAGCCAATTGTGCCAGAATTTTTACAAGAGGAAGCCACACCAGAGAATATTATCCAAGCAGCTATGGAATTACTAATCAATCCAATTCGCAGGCAACAAACTTTGGCAGATTATCAGGAAATGCAACGTAATTTGGGAGAAATTGGCGTGTGCGATCGGGCTGCTCAAGAAATTTTGGGAATGTTAGAGGGAGTGGGGAGATAGGGAGTTTGGGGAGAGGGGGATGGGGGGGTGTGGGGAGTGTGGGGAGAGAGGGGGGAAAGATTCCTTCACCATCCTCCCACACCTCCCACACCTCCCACACTCCCTACTTGCCCCATGCCCAGAAAAAAAATGAAAGAGCAGCCAAAAAGACCAATAGTAATAGATTTATTTGCTGGTGCAGGTGGGCTAAGTTTAGGATTTGAACAAGCTGGTTTTGATGTGAAAGCTGCTGTTGAAATCGATCCAGTTCATGCAGTCGTTCATAAGTTTAATTTCCCCGATTGCATTGTATTACCTTGTTCGATAACTGAATTATCGGGTAAACAAATTCGAGAAAGAACTGGAATTGGCGACCAAAATATCGAAACTATAATTTCTGGTTCGCCCTGTCAAGGTTACTCATATATAGGCCGCAGAGCATTAGACGATCCCAGAAATTTTTTAATCAAAGATTTTATCAGAATTGTCTTAGAATTAGAACCTTCTTATTTTGTTTTTGAAAATGTTAAAGGTTTGACAGCAGGAAAACATAAATATTTTCTATCTGAACTAATCGAAACTTTTAGCGAAAATGGTTATCAAGTCCGTTTACCGTGGAAAGTTTTGAACGCTGCTGATTATGGAGTACCACAAAAACGAGAAAGATTATTTCTTATTGGTGCAAAGAAAGGTTTTGTCTTGCCTGAGTATCCTACCCCATCTAGTAAACCAATTTGTGAAACCTTAGCCAATCCTATATTACCTCCTACTCCTTCTTGTTGGGATGCCCTTGGAGATTTACCAGAAGCAGAAGAATTTGAGGAGTTATTATACAGTGATTCTGTAGAAACCAAAAAATGGAGTAATCCCAGCAATTATGCACGAGAAATGAGATGTTTAGATGAGAAGTTTTGGCATTTTGGTTATAGGAGAAATTGGAATCGTTTTGTTTTGACTTCTAGTATGAGAACTAATCATTCGCAGATTTCACGCGCTAGATTTCAAGACACAGAACAGGGAAAAAAAGAACGTATTTCTCACTTCTTCAAACTTGCAGAAAATGGTATAGCCAACACTTTAAGAGCAGGAACTGATGCTGCTCATGGTGCCCATACTTCTCCAAGGCCTATTCATTATAGTCAGCCTCGCTGCATCACGGTACGCGAAATGGCGCGATTACATGGGTTTCCTGATTGGTTCCGTTTTCATATTACTAAATGGCATGGTGCAAGACAGGTTGGAAATGCAGTTCCGCCACCATTAGCAAGAGCGATCGCTCAAGAAATTATCAAATGTTTGGGAATTACTCCGACTACTCCTGAAGATATTTGGGATTTGGGAGAGCCAAAACTTTTGTCAATGAATACGAAACAAGCTGCAAATTATTGGGAGGCGAATAGAGAACAATTATTTGAGCGATCGCTGAGTCTTCTATAACAGAATTTTTTACTGTTATCTGGCATTTTTAATTGAGTAAACCAATTTTCAGAACAGTAAAATTTATTGAATGATTTTTTCTAGATACTGAGCGATCATTTGCTGTTCGCCACCACGAGAAATCACAGTTTGTCGGGTACGATATTTCTTACCAATCATTTTTAATTCTTCTTCAAAAAGAGCGCCATTTTCTTCTGTCCACAAGTATATTGTTTTGGGATCTCGGAAGTAGTATTCAGCTACGACTAACTTAGGAACAGGAAAATTGCGGCCAAAATACATAGTTGTTCCTAAGCTACCTAATACTGTCCAGCGCTTAGAACCTTGCTCGCCTGTTTCTGAATCTACTGTGTTCCATTCAACATAGGAACCACAAGTCAGTTGGGCACTTTCATCCAATTCATGCAGTTTTGCCAAGTCTATTAATTCAAGACTTCCTCGATCTAGAAACCGCATAGTAACAGTTTTTGTTATTTCCTTAATTTTGCCATTTGGCAGTGCATAATACCGTCGCAGAGAACACCAGTCACCATTGGATTCTTGGAGAAAGTTTTTAATTAATGATTCTTGCTCTTGAGATGCTATTCTGTTGTTGCTATGAGTCATTAGTAGCCTTAAATTTATCTTATATTGACAATTTACTCTTAATACAAAGATAGGCAAAATTTGAGTATTACCTAAAGTAATATCTGCTAAAATGAGAACCTATTGTGAATAGGAAACTAACTGAACCAGTATTCGCCAAATCAATACCGTATTAATTGATATAATAACTACTTAAATAAAATTAAATAACCGAATTACTACTTAAATCTAAGGCTATGATATTCAAATTTCGATGTTGAATATCTATTTGTAAGTATTATTTATTGCATATATAAATTATTTGGGCGATCGCGGGTGCAGAGACAAAGATTAATCAGCGTCAAGTTACTTTACAGTCAGATATGTCTGTAAATGCTAATATTAAGTTGCGTCAGCCTACCTTGATAAGTATCTCTACTCATTTATTACTGCAAAAGGCTGAAAGTTTGAAGTTTGTTAAACTTCCTTCTCTTGCTCGGACTCACACAAACATACTCTGACCATTGGTGTAGCTAGTAGGATGTACTCTATTTAAAAATACCTATATCTACAGTAAAAAAAATTGAAGTCAGATGAAAATTTTTGTTGTATATACCCTATAATTCTTTTTACGGTATCTGACTACAAATACCGTAGTTTTAGGGGTGAATTCCGATGAGCCAGCCGCAACAACAGACACAAGTGGGTAACTACCTAGCTCAGGCAATGCAGATTTATCGCCAGAAAGCTTTGCAAGTTATGAAATTTTGGTATCAACGCCGAATTAGAAATTGGTTGAATGGGCGTACTATCCAAAGCTTCGCGAGTTTGTTGGTCATAGGTGCTGTTTTGAGTATGTTAGTTGCCTCCTGTGGGAGCAGTTCAGCTAATAATGCTGATGTAAAGCTGAGGCTGGTTTCCTTTTCCGTTACAAAAGCAGCTCATGACCAAATAATCCCTAAATTTGTAGAAAAGTGGAAGCAAGAACACAACCAAAACGTCATATTTGAGCAAAGTTATGGAGGTTCTGGCGCTCAAACAGCTGCTGTCATCGAAGGTTCACAAGAAGCAGATATCGTACATTTGGCACTTCCTCTGGATGTAAGTAAAATTCAGAAAACAGGTTTGATTAAACAGGGTTGGGAAATCAAATCGCCCAGAAATGGCATAGTTAGCAGATCCGTTGCTAGTATTGTCACCCGCGAAGGTAATCCGAAAAATATTTATACTTGGCAAGACTTAACAAAAGATGGGGTGACATTGATTGCGGCTAACCCAAAAACCTCTGGTATTGCTATTTGGGAATTCTTAGCTTTGTGGGGTTCAGTAACTCAAGCAGGAGGTGACGAAACAACAGCATTAGATTATGTCACCAAGGTCTATAAAAACACCCCTGCATTGACAAAAGATGCTCGTGAGGCGAGCGATTTATTTTTCCAAAAAGGTCAAGGAGATGTCTTAATTACCTACGAGAATGAAGTAATTTTGGCAGAAAAGGCTGGGAGAAAACTGCCTTATGTAGTCCCAAAAATCAATATTTCTATTGATAACCCTGTTGCGATAGTTGATAAAAATGTTGATAAGCACGGGACAAGAAAAGTCGCACAAGCATTTGTTGACTACCTTTACTCAACAGAAGCTCAACGAGAATTCGCTAAATTACAATATCGTCCTGTTAACCCCACTGTTGCCCAAGAAGTATTATCTGAATATCCGCAAGTAGATACATTATTCACGTCTCAAGATTTAGGCGGCTGGGATAATATCGAGAAAAAGTTTTTTGGAGATGGGGGCATTTTTGATAAGGCTATAGCTGGGAAAAAAGCATAAGTCTTAATTGTTAATGCAGTATTTTCTAGATGCCAGTAGATACAAAGTATCAGGTATTTGTGTTACTCTACCTCAATTGATAATTTATGAGCTTTCGCCTACGATTCAAAAATAGCCTCTTGCTAACCTCTATCACGCTTATTGCTGGTAGCATCAGTGCTTGTAACAGCGGACAAGAATTAAAAAATCAAGTAAGTATTGATGGTGCAGCTGTAGGTTTCCCTATTTCTTTAGCAGTTGCAGAAGAATATGGCAAAGGCAAACCTGATGCGAAAGTGAGTGTGGCCTCAAGTGGTACTGGTGGTGGTTTTAGTAAATTTTGTAATGGTGACATTGATATAGCTGGTGCTTCTCGTACCATTAGAGATGAAGAAATCAAGAAATGTCAAAGTAAGAATATTGGCTTTGTTGAATTACCTGTAGCTTTAGATGGCATTGCCGTGATTGCTAATCGGAAAAATAACTTTGCCAAATGTCTAACTATCAAGGAATTAGGCAAGATTTGGAGTGCTAAATCAGACGGCAAAATACTAAGTTGGAACCAAGTAAATCCCAAATTTCCTAATCAAAAACTCAAGTTATATGCTCCAGCATCAGATACTGGAACATTCGATTATATGACTCAAGCTGTGACTGGCAAAGCTAAGAACGGCCGTACAGACTACACTCCCAGCCACAATCAAAATTTGCTAGTACAAGGTGTGTCAGGAGATGAATTTTCATTAGGATATGTAGGTATATCTTACTACATTCAAAACCAAGAAAAACTTAATTTAGTTGGTGTAGAAAGTCCTTTGGGAAAATGTCAAAAACCGGTTCCTGTGGATAATGTAATCAAAAATATCTACACGCCTTTGTCTCGACCTCTGTTTCTTTACGTCAGTAAAAAATCTTTAGATACTAAACCAGCAGTTAAAGAATTTGTAGATTTTTATCTAGACAATTCTTGGAAATGGGTAGATAGCGTTGGTTATGTTGCACTACCTGATGAAGCCTATGTCAAAGTGAAACAAAAATTTGGTAGGGAAGAAACTGGGACAAAATTTAAAAAAGCAAAACCAGGGGAACCGATTACAAACTTTATTTAGATAAGCTCGTGTTTATGACAAATACCAATTTTCAAGAAGATCCTTATCTATTATCTAGACAGTCACTTGAGAAGAACGCATCTGAAGATATATCAGAAAAGATTGTTGCGGTAATTTTATTTGCTTGTGCTTTAGTTTCAGTTTTGACTACCTTTGGGATTGTCATAATTATCTTTCAAGAAACATTTGGTTTTTTCCAAGAAGTTTCCTTTGCACAATTTTTTCTAGATACTAAGTGGACACCGCTATTTGCAGAGAGACATTTTGGCGTTTGGCCTTTAATTAATGGTACTTTCTTAACTACTGCGATCGCTATGGCAGTGGCTATTCCTTTAGGTTTATCTTCCGCCATTTATTTGAGTGAATATGCCAAACCAAAAGTAGCAGCAATTTTACGTCCCGCAGTAGAACTTTTAGCAGGGGTTCCAACGGTAGTCTATGGTTACTTTGCACTATTATTCGTTACACCATTACTGCGGAATATTATCCCTCTGGAAATCTTTAACGCCTTAAGTGCCGGGTTAATGATGGGAGTAATGATTACTCCTACAGTTGGTTCTATCAGCTTAGATGCTATTCGAGCTGTTCCGCGTTCTTTACGAGAAGGAGCTTATGCTGTCGGTATCACTAAACTGGAAACCATTTTTAAAGTAGTCCTCCCAGCAGCACTTTCCGGAATTATTGCCTCAATTATTTTGGGTATTTCTCGTGCTGTGGGTGAAACAATGACTGTTCTCATCGCCGCCGGACTACAGCCAAAAGTGACTCTTAATTTTGCAGAATCCATAGAAACTATGACAGCTTACATGGCACAAATTTCTGGTGGAGATAGTCCGCGTGGCAGTCTCAATTTCAAGACATTATATGCTGTAGGCGCTGTTTTGTTTCTCATCACACTAACTTTAAATATTGTTAGTTATTGGATTGCTAATCGCTTTAAAGAAAAATACGATTAATAGGCATGGCTACAAATTTTCAACAAAATGATTCGTGGGATTCAGCAGCAGAATTTACTGATAATGTTGAGAAGAGAGAAACGCTAGGAAAAGTATTTGAAGTCCTTTTTTTATTAGGATTACTAGTTGGTTTATTTATCCTAACATTGCTACTTTTTGATATTCTCCGGGATGGATTAGGCAGATTTTTATCACCTGGTTTTCTCACTGAAACGCCTTCTCGTTTCCCCGACCAAGGTGGCATTCGTCCTGCTATTATCAGCAGTATTCTTCTTGGGATTATTGTGATTTTAGTAACTGTTCCTATTGGTGTGGGAGCAGCTTTATATCTCGAAGAATACGCACCTAAAGTTTGGTGGACAGCAATTATTGAAATTAACATTAGCAATCTCGCAGGTGTACCTTCTATCGTTTATGGATTGCTGGGTTTAGGAGTTTTCAATTATTTGCTTGGATTTGGCCCCGCCTTGATTTCTGGTGCATTGACTTTATCTTTATTGTCTTTACCAGTAATCATTGTGACGGCTAGAGAAGCAATTCGCGCTGTCCCAGATTCCCTGCGAAATGCTTCTTATGGATTAGGTGTAACTAAATGGCGGACTATTAGCAGCCATGTCATCCCCTACGCAATTCCCGGTATTTTGACTGGAGTGATTATTTCTGTATCCCGCGCTATTGGTGATGCAGCATCTCTAATTGTTGTAGGCGCTGTGGGTTTTCTCACCTTTGACCCTGGTTTGTTCCAAAGGTTTATGGCATTACCCATTCAAATTTACAGTTATATCACTCGTCCGGAACCAGGTTTTACTAATGCAGCAGCAGCAACAATTATTGCGTTGTTATTGTTGATTTTAGTCTTAAATGGTGTGGCGATTTATATCAGGCAGCGCTTTTCAACACATTAAATAAGTGATGAAAATTCCAAAATGATAATTCAGAATCAATAAAAGAATTGAATACTTAATAGGCTAATTTTTCTGGAAATTTGGAGATACAAAAAATGGCCCATAGCAATAGCAGAAATCAACGAGATAGCGCCACACTAGAACAAGCAAATACAGTATTTCATGCTGAAGGAGTAAAAGTATTTTACGGTGGATTTTTGGCACTTTTAGATGTGTATTTAAAGATTCCAGAAAAACAAATTATTGCTTTTATCGGCCCTTCAGGATGTGGTAAAAGTACCTTGTTGCGTTGCTTCAATCGGATGAATGATTTAATCCCTGGAGCGAGGGTAGAAGGTAGATTGAATTATCGCGATCGCAATATTTATGACCCCAATATCAATTCTGTAAAATTACGCCGCCAAGTAGGAATGGTTTTTCAAAGACCGAATCCTTTCCCGAAGTCAATATACGAAAATATTGCCTTTGGCCCTCGTTCTAACGGTTATAAAGGTAATATTGATGAATTGGTAGAAGATTCCTTGAGACGCGCCGCCATCTGGGATGAAGTCAAAGACAAACTCAAAGAGAAAGGTACTGCATTATCTGGGGGACAACAGCAACGGCTTTGTATTGCCAGAGCGATCGCGATGAAGCCAGATGTATTATTAATGGATGAACCATGCTCTGCTCTTGACCCAATTTCTAGCCGTCAAGTAGAAGAATTGTGCTTAGAACTCAAGCAACAATATACCATCGTTATGGTGACTCACAACATGCAGCAAGCTTCTAGAGTCGCAGATTTCACCGCTTTCTTCAATACTGAAATTGACGAGTATGGCAAACGTCGCGGAAAATTAGTCGAGTTCAATCCAACAGCGCAAATGTTCAGTTCTCCTCAAACCAAAGAAGCTGAGGACTATATCAGTGGACGTTTCGGTTAAAGAGGAAAGGGAAAATTAAAAAGATTTCCTATCCTCAATTACCCCGTCTTTCTGTTCCCCTTCTTTAATAATTCTGGAAAATATGCTGAGGCTTGAACCTACTTGATTAAAGTAAAATTTTAGTCAAGTAATTATACTGTGTATTATGTTTAAGCCTCTGTCATTTGCTGTAATTGCAGTTGCTCTTCTCACGGCATCCATTAATAACCCCCCTGTTACCTTGGCTGGAACATGCGCCTCTAAGTGTGGTTCGCGGCCAATTCAGTTTACTCCCGGACAACACATCCGAGTTGAAGTTGTAAATAGCACACCCAATTTAATTAAAATCCAAAAACCCTCGGCGACTGATGCGATATCTTTGAGTCCGGGACAGAAATTAAACATAGAAGGAATAGAAGGTACTGAGCCAAACACATCTTTGATATTTTGGAGCGAAACGGGTTTATCACTACAAGCAATTGTCTCAAAACCCAACTTTGGAACATTGCGACTAGAACTCCGTCCGACTTGGCGCTCTCCTGGCGATCGCTCGTTGTATATTATGGATGATGGTAAAATCAACGTGTTTTAAAGGTTATACCAAGTCTGTGTAAACTTGCACTCTTCTAATTAACCTGCAAACGAGACGCTACGCGTACCCTTCTCTACCGGACACCAAAGGCGAATGCAAAGCAAGCTACGCGTAGCGTTCCTTTCGCGCAGCGTCTCGTAGAGAAGGAAAGCCGATTCATTTAATATTAACTGCATCTACAGCCATCCTTTCTGATTTGTGAGAATTCACGGTGTTTAGATCCCCGATTTATTAAAGAAATCGGGGATCTTGTTTCTCACGAATGATTTAGGATTGCTATAGATAAAGAACTAATATTAGGAGTTATGAAATAATTATTGCGCTAAAGCTGGGGTTTTGGTAAAAGTGATTGAGGGGTAGGCGTAGCCCAACCCAGGCATCGCTATTATCAAAAAGGAAACTCTTAATATTAAATTGTGCCAGACCGACCTTTAACTGAATCCTTAAAACAAACTACATCCTTACCCAATCAGCGTTGGCAGATTTATCGACAACAAACTCAGTTAGCTCAAAAGCTAGCAGTTGAAACAAATCTTTCACCCATCATCAGCCAGCTGTTAATTAATCGCGGGATTGAAACGCCAAAAGCAGCACAAGAATTTTTAGAGCCAGAGTCTTTAGTTTTGCCTTCCCCCTTAGAAGAATTTCCAGATTTGGCTATTAGTATAGAGTTATTGCAAAATGCGATCGCCTCTCAAACCAAAATCGCTATTTGTGGTGACTACGATGCTGATGGCATGACTAGCACTGCTTTACTTTTGCGTAGCCTACGGACTTTAGGCGCACAAGTAGACTATGCTATTCCCAGTCGAATGCACGAAGGTTACGGTATTAATAAACGTATAATTGAAGAATTTCATACTGAAGGAGTCGGACTAATTCTCACTGTAGATAATGGCATCTCTGCATTTGAACCGGTAGCTAGAGCTAGAGAACTTGGTCTTGCAGTTATTATCACCGACCACCACGACATTCCCCAAAAACTACCACCAGCCAATGCGATCCTTAACCCCAAACTCATAGCCGAATCTTCACCTTATCGGGGCGTTGCTGGTGTTGGTGTCGCCTATATTTTGGCAGTGTCTCTAGCACAACAGCTAGGAGAGACTAAAGGTTTAATTAAACCGATGTTAGCACTATTTACACTGGGCACGATCGCAGATTTAGCTCCTTTAATCGGTGTAAATCGCCGCTGGGTGAAACGGGGTTTACAACATTTACCAAAATCCGAATTAGCTGGAGTCCAAGCATTAATTCAAGTAGCTGGAGTCCAGGCGAGGGGAGAAGAGGGAGCAGGGGAGCAGGTGGTCGCCGAGCGAAGCCGAGGTGGGAGCAGGGGAGCAGAGGAGAAAATTCCCAATTCAAAATCCAAAATCCAAAATCCACAATCCCTGAAGCCTGAAGATATCGGATTTCGTCTGGGGCCCCGAATCAATGCCATTGGTCGGATTGGTAATCCCCAGACTGTGATTGAACTGCTAACTACAGATGATATGGGGCTGGCGCTGGAAAGAGCAATGCAGTGCGAACAAATAAATATCAGTCGCCAGCAGATGTGCGAGCAAATTGAGCAAGAAGCCATCGCTGTTGTAGAGACGTTATATGTAACGTCTTTACAAAAAGACCGCGTATTAGTTGTTGTCCAACCGAATTGGCATCACGGCGTTATCGGTATTGTCGCCTCCCGCTTGGTAGAACGCTACGGCGTCCCTGTGTTTATTGGTACCTATGAAGATGAGCAACACATACGCGGTTCAGCACGAGGAATTCCAGAATTTGACGTGTTTGCAGCTTTGGAATATTGTCACGACTTACTAGGCAAATATGGCGGACACAAAGCAGCCGGTGGATTTTCTCTTACAGCAGAAAATTTACAGAAATTGCGATCGCGTTTGATTGAGTTTGCCAATGGATGTCTTGAACCCCAACATCTCAAGCCTCTGCTGAAAATTGATGCCGAGATCAACCTCAATCAAATCGATCGCCAGCTTTATCAACAGCTTAACGCCTTGCATCCTTGCGGTATCGACAATCCCGATCCCGTCTTTTGGACGCCTAATGTCCAAGTGATTGAACAGCAAATTGTTGGTAAGGGTCACATTAAACTGACAATTGCCCAAACTATTGATGGTCAACAGTATAGAATTAAAGCGATCGCTTGGCGTTGGCGCGATTACTTCCGCCTACCATCACGGTTGGATGTCGCCTATAAACTCCGAGAAAATCACTTTAACGGTAACACTACCATCGAGCTAGAGTTAGTAGGTGCGAGATTACCAATTCAGGTTCAACAATTTTTTGTTTCGCCACCTACCTCTTCAACCACCATTTTTGAATACAACCAGCGAAAATATACCTGTGGTTTTTATAAAAATGGTTTGGCAGCAGAATTAAGAATTAAAAATCCTGAAGGCAAAGTCTTGGCTATGCAACCAGGACAGTTAAACGGTTTGCTTGGCACTAATCGTCAAGATGCCAAGGAAATTGATATTTCTCAACCACAGTATGACAGTATTATCCAAGCAGCTCTGCAAGCATTATCACTACCCAGTGCTGAGTTATGAGTTCTGAGTTTTAAATTTCCAAATTTATTTTACTCAGCAACACCACTTGCTCTACATTTGGAGACCAAATGACGGCAGTGGTTCCTCAGCACTCAGCACTGGCTCAACGCCCCACTCCTGCTAAAAGTGTTCTTAAAGGTTACCGTTACGAAATGCCAGCACAAAGATTACCGCCGGCCCAGCAATCACGATTAGCGCCACAGAAAGTAATTGGAAAATAACTTCCCAATTGATGCTGGTAAAAGCGTTAAATAAATCAGACACAGCGTCAAACATTTTTTCTCTTCTCCTGCTAACTGTTTATAAAAGCCAATAACTTAGTTAGGAAACCCGCAATCGATCATATCTGGCCGCGGGCTGTAGAATTTAATTTACTTAACAAAATTATAAGAAAAAACATAAAATGTGAGCGATCGGGACTGGGTAGTAGGGACTGAGGAATAAAAAATAAGAACCAGAATACTATTCCTGGAGCCAAAAATACGGACGTTCAATACTATAGCTGTGCTACCTATAAGGTGTTTTATCCAAGCTAGAATCGCTATAATACTCAGTACCCAGTCCCCAGTCCCCAATCCCAAATGGCAACTTGGCAATGTGTTAAGCAATGTGGAGCCTGCTGTCATCTAGATCCAGCAGAGCGTCCAGATTTGGATGAGTATCTCTCACCAGCAGAACTAGAACTTTACCTTAGTATGGTAGGTGAAGGAGGATGGTGCATTAATTTTGACCATACAACGCGAGAGTGCTGCATCTATCCAAATCGCCCGCGCTTCTGCCGTGTAGAATCAGAAGTGTTTCAAGATATGTATGGCATTGAAGCAGAAGAACTCAATGACTTTGCCATTGATTGCTGTCGTCAGCAAATAGAAGGAGTGTATGGCGATCGCAGTTTGGAAATACTAAAGTTTGATAAAGCTGTTGGCTTTTGATGTGCCGATTTGAGATTATTTCGGTTACCCAGAAAATACTTGGTAGAGACGTTGCATTGCAACGTCTCTACATCTGTTGGAATCCCGAAAAATCGTAGGGTCTGGGTTTTGACGTGCGATGCTACACCAGCATAAATGGAAATCTATTTGCGAGTCAGTATCCTCGCGATCGATCCAAAATCCAAATTTTAAAATCCATTGACACTCCATCCTCACTTTTTTTGTCTGGAGTTGCAATTTATTACAAAAATCTGAGAATATGATAGAAATATGAAAACAACCTAGCAACAAAACTATTGCCTGTGAAACTAGACTCTGCACCTTTAGGGATTTCTGGCATATCTCCATCTGAGATCGAGCTAGAACTGAAAGACAGTAATGATTTTAACTTAACTTCTGCTCAGTGCTTGCCAGTTGAGTCTGTAGTTGCCGATAATCCTCGAAAGCAGGAATCAGCGCTAGTAGTTTTTGGTACAACTTTTATAACTATCTTTTTAGCAGAAATTGGAGATAAGACTCAGTTATCGACGCTGTTAATGAGTGCAGAATCTCATTCACCGTGGGTAGTATTTATTGGATCTGCGGCTGCGCTCATAACTACCAGCTTATTAGGTGTACTTTTAGGTAGTTGGATAGCCAGCCGACTCAGCCCAAAAACCGTAGAAAAATCAGCAGGTGTAATGTTGTTGTTGATTTCTCTAATGCTATTTTGGGATGTATTTATTGGTCATTAGTCATTAGTCACTTGTACTGAGCGAAGTCGAAGTATTAGTCATTTGTCATTATTTATTTCTTTGCGTCCCCGCGTCTGTTTCCCTCATCTCCCCCTTAATAATATGGATTGGCACCTTCTTGGACTGAGTTTTATTACAGTTTTTTTATCGGAATTAGGTGACAAAAGTCAGCTAGCGGCGATCGCACTTACAGGGCGTTGTCAATCTCCACGTGCTGTATTTTTTGGCACCGCAGCAGCACTAGTATTGACAAGCCTTTTGGGAGCATTAGCAGGAGGAGCAGTGGCGGAATTATTACCTACACGCTTCATGAAAGCGATCGCTGCTGTGGGATTTGCCATTCTGGCTGCACGTCTACTGTTATTTAACAATGAAGCAGAATCTGATTCCGAACAAACACGTTGAAGAATTCAGGAGCCGCAATTCATCTTCGTAGGTGATTAAAATCCATCACACAGAACCACCAAATCTATAAATGTGACGGTGGCTTAAACCCATTGATTCATCTGCCAATTCTAAAGCTGCAAGATTTTAAATCAAATCATTCACTGAGAGTAAAATTGATACTAAATACTGAATTCTGACTCCTGAACTGTTCTTTACAAAAGTTCCCAGCCAGTTCCTTTGTAGCCGTATTGAAAAATTTCTGGATGTAAAATTTCTGCCAAAATTTCTAGAGAGTCTACCAGTCGCGGCCCTGGACGATTGAAGTAAGAATTGCCATCAGTGATGTAGACTCTACCAGTTTTGGTAGCGTGTAGTTGTTGCCATTCTGGAAGTTGAGTTAACAGCTGGGCTTCTTGGCGGGTGCGGTTTAAATCAAAGCCGCAAGGCATAAAAACGATCGCATCAGGATTACTTGCTATTAGTGTTTCCCACGGTAACTGAGGAGAAGGTTGACCGGCGACACTAAACAGAGATTGCCCTCCACACAAGTTGACTAATTCCGGAATCCAATTTGCTGCTACCATCAAAGGATCTATCCACTCGATGCAAGCGACGCTGGGCAGCTCATTTAAATCAAGTCCTTGGATTCTTTGCTGACAAATTTTGATGCGAGCCTCTAAATTTTCTATGAGTTTTACTGAGTCTACGCCGAAGATGTTGCCTACCCGCTCAATGTCAGCGCAAATATCTTGGAGAGTATTGGGTTGTAAAGAAATAATCTGGGGTTGGCTCTCAATGAGTGTAGCAACTGCTTTTTGAACTTCGTGTAAGCTGACAGCACAGACATCACACTGGTCTTGAGTGAGAATATGAGTCGGCTGCAACTGCTCTAAAACATCTGTTTTTATTTGATAGATACTGAGAGCAGATTGCAGCAAATTGTTTACCTCATCGTGAATTTGGCTGCTGGAGGCATTGGAGTTTAGACGTGCTTGGGTACAAATGGGGCGATTTTGGATTTCTGGGGGGTAATCGCATTCGTGCGATCGCCCTACAATAGCATTAACCAATCCTAATGCCGCTAAAATCTCTGTTCCACCGGGGATTAACGAAACAATTCTTACATTACTATCTATCATCCTTCCACCTTTGCAACAGCTACCATTAACTTAATTCTCGCAAAATTCAAGTCATTAGATATCTTTCTGTAGGGGAATTCAAGGATCTTCTGCTAGTCTGGACAAACTAAGAATCCAAAGCTCACAAGCGGTATCAGTTGGTATCAAGGTAGCATTTATGATAATTAAGTAAATCAGCAAAATAAAACCTAAGTATGTGAAGAAAAGTAAACAAAGCTCAAACTCCTTCCCTCCTCGCTCCCTGGCTTATACCAACGATAGTTATTTACGCCGACTTGCTTAGGTGATGTAATGATTACATTGGCTGTGGAAGCCAACTTTTAAAAAGACTATACTACTTGATAGCTAAATGATTTTAGATGCCAATTATGATTCGTTGGGGCAAAAAAGACTGGTATAAAGATACAGAACTGATTGGCAAATTCTAGTTTGGAACTCGTCATTCCCAAATCAGAAAATTTTATTAAAACAAATATAGTTTCCGGTTATGAAAAACCCTATGGAGTAATTGTAGTTATACAAAGACGGTTCTATAGTTTCCGTAGAACTGCGAGGCAAAATTATTTCTTCTTGAGGACAACTGATGCAAGTGGTCGCTGCTAGAAATATCACAGAGCATAACCAAGCCCAAGAGGGTTTACAAATCAGGGAAGGTAGCCGGCGAAAACAAAGCCAGACGTTGGTAAAACTGGCAAGGAGCAAAACATTTCAGCAGGGTAATCTTAATGCGGCCATCAGGGAAATCACAGAAACTGCTGCTTGCACGCTCTCTGTCGAGCGAGTCGGGGTGTGGTTATATAATCAAGAACGCTCAAAAATGGAATGCATCGATTTATACGATGCCAATACTAAAGAACATAGCTTTGGTAGTTCGCTTTTCAAAATAAATTATCCCGCTTATTTTCAAGCTTTAGAACAAGAACGTAGCATTGCTATAGATGATGCTAGAAACGATATCAGAACCCAAGAATTATCACAGTCTTATCTTTCTGTTTTTGGAATCACATCCCTACTGGATGCACCAATTTGGCTAGAGGGACGTTTGGTAGGCGTAGTCTGTCACGAACACGTAGGCGAAGGTCGTCAATGGACTCTGGAGGAAGAAACTTTTGCCGGCTCAATTGCAGATTTCGCGGCCTTGGCTATGGAAGCAAACCAGCGAAATGCTGCACAAGAAGCCCTGCGACAGAGCGAGGCACAATTTAGGGCAATTTTTGAGCGTTCTTCTATTGGAATTGCACTTATAGATATGAAAGCGCAGATAGTCGATATAAATGTGACACTGTGCGAGATATTAGGATATAGCCGAGAAGAGTTATACGGCAAACGCTTTACAAATTACGTTTGCACGCAAAAAGGCGATTTAGAGATTTACAAACAATTGGTGTCGCAAATTCGCACGGATTTAGAAAAAACTTCAAAGGTTGAAGTCAAAGAACAACCCGCAGATAGACATCGTATTGAAATGGAAAGACGCTGCTCACATCAAGATGGTAGCTTAGTTTGGACTCATATCTCTGTTTCTGTCATTCCAGATGGCGATGGCCAACCTGAGTTTTTTCTAGCGATGATTGAGGATATTACTGAACGCAAGCAAACAGAACTAAAACTACGTGCTTCTCAAGAAGCAGCAGAAGCAGCGAGTCGAGCTAAAAGTGAATTTTTAGCAACCATGAGCCACGAGCTGCGAACGCCTCTAAATGCGATCATGGGTTTATCGCAATTGCTACAACAAGAAATAGTTGGCTCTCTCAATGAAAAACAGAAGGAATACATCAATTGTATATACACTAGTGGCGAACAGTTACTGGCGGTGATTAACGATATTCTGGATTTATCTAAGGTAGAAGCAGGTAAAGAAGAATTGTTGCTTTTACCTTTGTCGGTGTCAGAGATATGTAACTATGCCATATCGACAGTGCGCGACGGGGCTTTGGAAAAGGGATTGCAACTCACATGTGAAATCGATCCCGAAGCAGATACTTGCATTGCTGATGAACGACGTATCAAACAAATGTTACTTAATCTGCTCGCCAATGCTGTTAAATTCACCCCAGATGGTAAGGTATCGCTGGTAGTCAAAAAATTACCGCAAGGCATGAAATTTATAGTTTCAGATACTGGAATTGGGATTGACTCAAGCCAGTTTCAATTTTTATTTGAACCGTTTAAACAACTTGACAGTAAGCTAAATCGACAGTATGAAGGCACGGGTTTGGGTTTAGCTTTGACACGCAAATTAGCGCGTTTGCATGGTGGAGATGTGACTGTTACATCGACTTTAGGAGAAGGTAGTCAGTTTACTTTATTTCTACCAAATCGATTGCATTTGGAAGATGAGGCCGATGAAGGAGAAAATTGTACTGTCTCTACATTGCCTTCTCTAGCCATTCCTCAAAATAAAACTATTTTGCTTGTGGAAGACGAGCAAAATACTGGTATTGTGCTAAAAGATTATCTCCAAACAATTGGCTACGAAGTTAAGTGGATTAATAGCAACGATGATTTTTTAAAGCAGGTGCAAATTCTAGAGCCAGATTTAATTTTGCTGGATGTCCAGTTAGTAGGCAATGCTAGTGGTTGGGATTTATTAAATATTCTGAGACAAGAGCCTTCTTTACAAGATTTGCAGGTGATAATAATGGGCTTTGGCGAGCTTTCAGAAGAGAAAATTTCTCTTGTGCAAGCTGGTGCTTACGACTATCTTCTCAAACCAATTCGAGTATTTCAATTAGAGTCAATGTTAATGCGATATTTGGGTGAGAGTGATTCTGAGACGGGCCAAATACCGATTTAAATGCTCGGCGATCGCCTTTGCTACCTTGTTCAAAGTCCACGCACTACATACCATCCACAGCAGATGCCATCTTCTCGATTCTACTGGGTCTGATGCATAAATATAGCGCCGCTTGAGTTCTTCTGCAATCAAATGGTTTTCTAGATGTGCTTTCTTTGGTATAATTGTTCAACCATTGATTTTACTCAGCTTTTTGATTTTAATTAGACAATACACTTTTTGAGCTTTCCAAAACCAAATTTGAGATCGGGCATAATTGCTTCTTGAAGATTGGCTCCGCTGAGATTAGCTCCTCTCAAGTCGGCTCCTCTGAGGTTCGCTTTTCTCAAATTTGCCCCTGCCAAATTTGCTCGTCTGAGGTTAGCCCAACTCAAATCTGCTTGGCTTAAGTCTGCCTCATTCAAGTTAGCAGACAACAAATATGCGCCACTCAGGTGAGCTTTAGTCAAATTAGCTTTATACAAATCAGTCTTGTAAAGATAAGCCCCCAACATTTCCGCCTCGTATAAGCTGGCCTCGCTCAAATCAGCTCCAATCAAGTTAGCTTCAATGAGGTTAGCAAAACAGAGATTAGCTCGAATCAGTTTTGCTGCATCTAAATCCGCATCTCTCAAGTTAGCGTTTTTTAAGTCAGTGCCAATCAGATTAGCATGAGCGATCGCAGCACCTCTAAGATCCGCCTCACTCAAGTCAGCACCAATAAAATTGCCATAGCTCAGATCTGCCTGTGAAAGTTTGGCTTTGCTCAAGTTAGCAACACTGAAGTTAGCAGAACTCAGATTAGCTTCAATCAGCAAGGCCTTGTAAAAGTTTGCACCGCTGAGTTCAGCATTGCTGAGGTTTGCCCGCACAAGTAAAGCATTAGCTAAATCTCCCTTGCTCAAGTTTACCCCTTGGAGATTTGCACCTCTAAGGTTATCCCCTTGCAAGTTTGCTAAGCTGAGGTCTGGTTGAATATCGGAATTTTTCTCTCTCCACTCAGTCCATATAACTGCACCTGCTTTGAGTAAACCCAGATGCTCTTGATTTGCCATTTTCTCTCCTTTACTATTATTAGTGCTGAGTTAGGAGTTAGGAGTTAGGAGTTATTCTCCTCATCTACCTTGCCTCCCCTGTCTCCCTTGTCCCCCTCATCCCGCCACTTCCCATTCACCACTCTTCATTCCTGACGCCCACTTTGAGGATTTCGACCAGGTACACTTTCAATGGCCGTTAACGCTCCCGCTGCACCTGCTAAAATATCTCGTTCTTCTCCACCCAAATAAAGCCTTCCAAAACTGCCTACGGCTTGCACTTCAAGAATGTTAATCGACGCCGATTTTTCTGCTTCATTTGCAGCCAAGGCGGCATAAGCAGCAGGTTCTACTTCTAATACGTATAGCGTTTGTCCTGCTAATAAAAGCTGTCCCCGGCGCGTGCGATTGATAAGTTGTGTTTGGTAAGCATCGATGTTGCGAATAATTTGGCTGGAAACAACACGCGGTTTGAGACATTCTTCTCTTCTGACTCCCAGTGTTGCTAAAATGGCTTGACCTGCGGCTCGCGTTTCACCTTGGGAGCCAGAATGAACTTCTAATAGACCATATAAGCGTTCAACTACCTGTACTCCCGGACGCACAGAAGCAGCTTTTAGGGCTACGTCCGTAATTTTATTAATTTCGATACCAGGTGAGATTTCAATCCACAACGATGTATCTCCTGGTAATGGTAAGAAACCTTGGGCTACTGTTCCCATATATGCTGCATGTTGAGGTTGCAGGCTGTCGAGAAACACAAAACTGCGTAGTTCTATTCCCAAGATTTTGCTCTCCAGTCATGAGGAAAAGGTTATCTAAGTAAGTCGGCATAAATAATTATCGTTGGAATCAGGCAATAGGCAATAAAAATAAGGGTTTTTGCCTAGTTTATTTTTCTGTGCCAACTTATCTTATTGCACGATATCAGCGTCCAATTTGTGGTATTTTAGCCACAAATGAAGAATTGAAAAACACAAAATAGAAAAATTTTGCTGTCGATAAATTTTACACGTGAGAATTACCTGTTAGTAAAAAGCGCCTTGATAATTGTACAAGTTTTCTCAGAAAAAATAAGTAGAAATAGCAAGAGGAAAGCTCAATGAACTTTCCCCTCTACGTTTAAGATGTTTGCACTCAAACTGATATTTAGAAACACAACAGTAGTTGATGTGTTGTATCCAAGTAAGAAACACTAAATTTTGCCGATCGCTTACTTTGTGGCGATCGCCATTGCTTTATCCACAGCTTGCAAAGCTGTATTTACTTCGGCTTCTGTGACAATCAATGGTGGCACAAATCGGATGACTTTTGGCCCGGCTGGTACGAGCAATAAACCTTCGTTGATGGCAGCATTGACGACATCGCCTGCGGTTAGTGCAACCTCAGATCGCAACTCTAAACCGTTGATTAAACCCCAACCTCGAACTTCACTAATGTGATGAGGATATTTAGCTGCGATCGCTTTTAATCCAGTTCGTAACTGTTCGCCCCGGTCTTCAACATTTTGCAAGATATTTTCCCGCTCTAATGTTTGGCAAACACTCAGCGCAACACCGCAAACAAAAGGATTGCCACCAAAAGTACTAGCGTGTTCTCCTGGTTGAAAAACATCGCAGAATTTTTTGCTCATCATTGCACCGATGGGGATACCGCCACCTAAGCCTTTAGCACTGGTGAAAATATCTGGTTCTACGCCGAGATGTTCGTAACCCCATAACTTACCACTGCGACCCATGCCAACTTGCACTTCGTCAAAAATCAGCAAAATTCCGGTTTCGTCGCAAATCTGCCGTAACTTTTGGAAATATGCAATGTCTCCTGGACGCACGCCGCCTTCTCCTTGCAAAGGCTCAATTAAAATCGCTGCTACACGATAATCGCCTTCATCCAACTCGCTAACGGCCACTTCTACAGAGTTGATATCGTTGTAATTGACGTAATGGAACCCAGGCATTAAAGGATCGAAGTGCTTTTGATACTTTGGTTGCCCTGTGGCGGTAATAGTTGCTAAAGTCCGACCGTGGAAACTAGCATTGGCGGTTAAAATAATCGGTTTTTCAATGTCTAATACCGTGTGGGCATATTTTCTGGCTAATTTAATTGCTGCTTCGTTAGCTTCAGCTCCAGAGTTGCAGAAAAAGACGCGATCGGCACAGGAATGTTCGACGATCCATTTTGCCAATTCACCTTGTTCGGGAATATAGTACAAATTGGAGACATGGTGCAGCTTTTGGATTTGGCGCGTCACCGCTTCTACCATAACTGGGTGGGCATGTCCTAAGGTACAAGTGGCAATTCCCGCCACAAAATCCAAATATTCGCGCCCCTGTGTATCCCAAACCCGACACCCAGCACCCCGTTCTAGGGCTAAGGGAAACCGCCCATAGGTAGACATGACAGCTTCATTAAAGCTATCTGTATTAAACGGACTCGGTGTTATAGACCCTGAATCTGGGGGGGTGGTGGTTTGTTCAACTAGAGTTTGTAAGCTCACTACCGCTCCTCCTGGAAGTTTTTCATCATATAGTTATTTACTAGTTTCCTAGAAATCTCAAAAAATTACTTTTTATTCTCCCAAAGCCCGATCGCTTCGCAAACCCCCGATGGTTTTGACTTTAATTAACTAGGGGCGATCGCTTTACATCATATAAGTAATTTAACGGTCAGGTAGGATTTTACGCAAGCTTTGGCTGTGTATAAGCTTTATCTGCTTTTTGGTCAAGAAATTAGCTAAGGTACACTATGCTGATGCTAACGCACTTGATGTTATCAAATGTTGACTGATGACTGGGGACTGGGAAAAGAATATTTTAAAGCCCTCAGTATGCAATTTATTAGATCGCCGTCTAAGTTACATATCTAAATCTCATGAAAGTTTTGTGGGGTAACCATCTTGCCCGCCCCAATTCTTTGCCGCTAATTGCTGTATTTTGCATTTTTTATTCTTTTATTGATAGCTCTAATTGTCCTCTTTGCTGGCCAGGATAAATACTATAAAGTTAGTACAAAACTCAAAAATATAGGCCCAAAGTACTATTTATACGTCATTCTCAACTCTTGAGCAAAAATATCAACGTATCCAAAAAGAGTTAATGGCCGGGGTCATCGCTCTTGGCGGTGTTTTCTTTATTGGCACTTTGTGGTATCGAATAATAGAGGGCTGGTCATGGGAAGATGCCGCTTACATGACGGTCATTACTTTAGCTACTGTAGGATACGGAGAAACCCACCCACTCGGTAGCCGAGGACGCTTGTTTACAATTGCCCTGATTTTGTTGGGTGTAGTCAATATTGGTTACATTGTCAACAGACTTACAGAAGCGATCGTTCAAGGCTACTTCCAACAAGGAATTCGACTACAACAACAGAGGCGGTTAATGGAATCCCTGTCAGAACACTACATTATCTGTGGCTTTAGTCGGACTGGTCGTCAAATTGCTAAGGAATTTCGAGCAGAAGGTGTAGCTTTTGTAGTTATTGATTCGGAGTTGGAATCTGTGCAAAGGGCGCAGTCTGAGGGTTATACAGTATACCAAGGCGATGCCACGCTAGATGATACGCTTTTGAAGGTGGGTATTGAAAGGGCGATTTGTTTGGTGGCGGCATTGCCTTCTGACGCCGAAAATTTATATACAGTTTTATCAGCAAAAACACTTAATCCAGATATTCGGGCGATCGCTCGCGCCAGTACGGAAGAAGCATTACAAAAGTTACAACGTGGCGGTGCAGATGAAGTGATTTCACCGTATATCACTGGTGGGAAGCGGATGGCGGCCGCGGCTCTCAGACCGCAGGTTCTGGACTTTGTAGATGGAATTTTGACAGGTGCAGACCGCCAGTTGTATATGGAAGAATTTTTACTCGACCCGGCTTTTTGTCCTTTTGTCGGTCAAACTTTACAAAAAGCGAGATTGCGATCGCAAACTGGTGCATTAGTTTTGGCAATTCGCCGCCTTGATGGTACTTTAATTGGCGGCCCCACCGGCGATACAGTTTTAATGCCAGGAGACCGACTAATTGGTATGGGTACAGCTGAGCAGTTGCGTAACCTCAATAAAATTCTCGGCCCAATTGGTTCGCGGCAATTGCGTAAACCTAAGAAGAATAACTGAAAAGTCATTGGGCATTGTGAGTGTTGACTGTTGACTGAGGAGTTAAGAGTTATTCTCCCTATCTCCCCACTGCTAAAACTTGGGCGTTCGCTTTTTGATTTCAACTTGAGTAACCCTGAATTTCGTTAGAATTCGCAATCATTACTCAAATCCTACATCAGATTAAACCTGGTATAATTACGGAGAAAAAACTTATATTTTTCCAGTTCGCGGTTAAGGAATTTTTCAGTAGTGAGGTTGGATTCAACCTTTATTTAGTTGTATTGTATCCGCTTAATTACTTAGGAAACCCAGAAAACCCTAAAGAGCCAAAGCTATGCTTTGTCTTTCCTCACTTGTGAAGCTAAGGTGTACACACAAGTTTTCTATGGTTGACCCACAGGCTTTTGATCCCCCCAACTCCCCTTTTCAAGACGGGGCAAAAACTCTCAAAGTCCTCCTTTTTCAGGAGGATAATGACGAATCTACAATGATTTGGGTTTTGTACACAGATATGTGTAAACCGTAGACTTGGGAGAAGGAGTTGGGAATCTGGTGCAATGACTGTGGAAATTATAACTAATGAACCGGACTTGATATTAGTCATCAATAAAGCACAAAAACTATGATGAACTTCGATTTACAGAGGTTTTATGATGCTTGCGATCCCAGTAGAACATTAGTCTTAGCTAATTCAGAAGACAAACTGTACTACATTGACTTTGCTGCTGTGCGGGGTGGCAAAATTATCGATGCTCTAAAGCGAACCATTACCCGATTATCCCCGAATAAACCCACTTGCCAGTTATTTACTGGACATATAGGGTGTGGTAAATCTACTGAGTTATCGCGGTTAAAAAGCGAGTTGCAAACTGAGGGATTTCATGTAGTCTACTTTGAGTCCACTAAAGATTTAGATGAAACAGACGTAGATATTACAGATATCATGTTGGCGATCGCCCGTCGGGTAGGCGAAAGTCTAGAGCAGGTTAACGTCACTCTGCAACCCCAAGGTTTTAAATCTTTCCTGAGTGGAGTATGGGAGTTTTTGCAGACGCCAGTAGTAGTATCGGCTGAAACTGAGGTACTGGGAGCTAAAATCAAGGGCAGTACTGAGGGTCAATTAGAATTTTCTCTTCCCGCAGGTATTGGCAAGATTACGGCGAAAACGAAAGATAGTCCCAAATTGCGTTCTAAATTAAGGCAGTATTTGGAACCGCAAACGAATAGAATTTTGCAGTTTATTAACGAAGAGATTATTAAAGTTGCCACTGAGCAACTAAAGCAACGCGGTCAAAAAGGATTGGTGGTGATTATTGATAATCTAGATCGAATAGACAATCGACCCACTTCATCAGGGCGATCGCTACCAGAATATCTTTTTATTGAGCGGGGGGAACAGTTACGCAAACTGAATTGCCATTTGGTTTATACTCTGCCCTTATCATTGATTTTTTCTAATGACTGCGAAGCGCTGAAAAACCGCTTGGGTGGTGGAGTTGACCCGAAAGTTTTGCCAATGATTCCAGTGCAACTCAGAGATGGATCTGAGTATTTAGAAGGAATGCAGCTATTACAGCAGATGGTTCTGGCTAGGGCTTTTCCAGATATTTCGGCACAGGAGAGATTAGGGTTAATCACAACAATTTTTGATTCACCTGAAACTTTAGAGCGGTTATGCAGCGTTAGTGGTGGTCATGTACGAAACTTGCTAGGAATGCTGTTTCGTTGTCTCCAGGAAGTAGATCCGCCGATTTCTCGAAATATCCTAGAATCTGTAATTCGGGATGCCCGCGATCGCCTGATACTTTCCGTCGATGATGAAGAATGGGATTTGCTGTTTCAGGTAGTACAAGAACAGAGAGTCAAGGGAGACAAAGAATACCAAACGCTGTTGCGTAGCTTGTTCGTCTTTGAATATCAGGATAGTCAAGGGCGCTGGTTCGCTCTCAATCCGCTGTTGACAGAGACGGCGAAATTTAAGTTATGGCAACAACTAAGGAAATAAAATTATGGCTGAATCAGACGGACGAGAAAATATTTTGCCAGATAATGAGCGATCGCTGCTGACTTTGGCACGCACGGTCAAACTCACTCAAAGACGATTTTCCTTGATTTTGGTGCGATGCAATTACACTAGTTTGCGAGACCAGATACTTCAGCGGTTACGCCAGCAATGCAGTGTTGAATTTGCCGAATTAGTCCTACCGTCATCTACTACAAAACTTTATAGCAGCATCCTCAACCAAGTAGAAAATCAGCCCCCAGCCGCTTTGATGATTTTAGGTTTAGAGTCAGTTCAAGCGCTTGATGATTTACTGGTTGCTGCTAATAAGGCACGAGATAAATTCAAGAGCGATTTTGCTTTCCCGATAATATTGTGGGTCACAGATAGGATACTGCATAAATTGGGGCGGTTGGCACCAGATTTCAATAGCTGGGCTAGTCCACCGATTCAATTTACCATTGCATCCGATGATATGGTGAAATCCTTGCGCCAAAAAGCAGAGCAAGCTTTTAGCGGTGATGCGGACTTTAGTTTAGATGGTTATGACCTCAAAGCCTTGCAGGAGGATTTAACTAGCGATCGGCAAGCATCAGATCCAGAACTTCAAGCTAGTTTAGCATTTATGTTGGGCTTGCTGGACTATAGAAATAATCGGCTAGATTTAGCGATCGCGCATTATCAGCAAAGCTTGACTTATTGGCAGCAAAATAACAATTTAGAGCGGCAAGGAATCTTACTGCTGAATATCGCCTTAGCTTATTACAGCAAAGCCGAACAACAACCAATAGAAAATCAAACTTATTGGGAAGAAACGAGAAGTTATTTCCAGCAAAGCCTAGACATTTTTGAACTGGCTCAACATCCCGAATTAGTTGCTAAACATATTAGCCAACTTGGGGAAGTTTTGCGACGTTTAAAAGCTTGGCAAGAACTACATCAACTAGCTCACAAAGCACTGAAACTGCATCAAAACTATGACATCCCCAACCAAATTCCTCAGGATTATGGCTTTTTAGCGGAAGTTGCTCTAGAACAGTCACGTTGGAATGATGCCCATGAACTCGTTCAAAATGCTCTAGAAACATTAGAAAAAATCCCTAACTTTTTACCACAAGAACAGGGAAAGTATCACTTGCTTTTAGCAAAAAGCCTGCGAAAATTGGGTCAAATTAATGAAGCTGTCAATACCTTAGAAAAGGCTAAAAATGAAAGTCAGCCTCAATATAATCCCCTGCTTTATATTCAGATATTGGAAGAGTTGCACGATCTTAAATTCGAGCAAAAATACTACCAACAAGCCTTTCAGCTTAAGCAAAAACAGCGTGAGATAGAGAGCCAATATGGGTTTCGAGCTTTTATTGGGGCGGGGCGTTTGCAGCCTCGACGACAGACAATCAACCGAGCTAACTCACCCAATCAAGCATCAAAAGACATATTTGGGGAAGTTGTAGCTGCTTTTGGACGACAGCAGGATATTAAAAGCCTGCTTTATCGCATTGGCAGAACAGATTGTAAACTCACCGTAATTTACGGACAATCAGGAGTGGGTAAAAGTTCAATTGTGCAGGCTGGATTATTGCCAGTTCTGCAACTTACCTCATTTGATGGGCTGGAAACTCTACCAATTTTAGTGCAAGTTTATACTGCTTGGGAAAAGGAATGTGGCAGGCTTTTGGCAGAAAAACTGGAAGAAGTGAGAGGCGTTCGGTTGTCTGCACCAGTCGAAACATCAGCAGCAATTATTGAACAGTTGCAGCAAAATGAAAATCGCAATCTGGTAACAGTGCTAATTTTCGATCAGTTTGAAGAGTTTTTCTTTGCTTATAAAGATCAAGCTAGCAGACGACCTTTTTATGATTTTTTGCGCGATTGTCTCAATATTTCTTATGTAAAAGTTATCTTGTCGCTCAGGCAAGATTATCTGCATTACTTATTAGAGTGGAGTCGCACTACAGAGCTACCAATCATTGACAACGACATTTTAGATAAAAATATCCTCTACTACTTAGGAAATTTTTCACCATCAGTTGCTAAATCCGTCATTCAAAGCTTCACTAAAAACTCCCAGTTTTCTCTAGCACCTGATTTGATAGATGCGCTGGTAGAGGATTTAGCAAGTGAGTTGCGAGAAGTGCGTCCTATTGAATTGCAGGTAATAGGGGCACAACTACAAACAGAAAAAATTACAACGCTCGAACACTATAGGAAACACTGGTTAAAGGAGAAGCTAGTAGAGCGATTTTTAGAAGAAGTAGTTAAAGACTGTGGCTTAGAAAATGAACGTGCTGCTCAGTTAGTTTTGTACTTGCTGACCAATGAAAATAATACTCGCCCTCTGAAGACTCGCGCTGAATTAGTAAAAGATTTAGCAACAGAAGCGCAAAATTTAGACTTAGTGCTTGAGATTCTAGTAGGTTCGGGGTTAGTATTCCGTGTGCTAGAAACTCCGGCTGACCGATATCAATTGGTGCATGATTATTTAGTACCATTTATCCGCCAACAACGCAGCGCAGAATTACTGGCGAAACTCAAAGAAGCAGAAGAGCAGCAACAGCGTACTCAAGAAGAACTAAATAGGGTTCTGCAAAAGCAATTACGAGATGCACGGAGAACTGGAATTGGACTAGCGGGATTAGCGGCCGTAGCTAGCGGGTTTGCGATCGTCTCTTTATTAGCATTCATTAATGGCGTTAACTCACAACTCAATACTTTGAGTGCAGTTTCAGATGGGCGTTTAGCTTATTATCAAGATATGGACGCTTTGATAGAAGGGATAAGAGCAGGTAAACAAATAAAGTGGGGAAAAATAGGCATTCCATACACAACTAAGATGCGAGTAGCTGCAACTTTACAGTCAGCAGTGAACGGAATTAGAGAGCATAACACCCTAGAGGGACATAGTGATAGTGTTACTACTGTTAGTTTCAGTCCTAATGGCAAGTTCATTGCCTCTGGTAGTGCGGATAAAACGATTAAATTATGGAACGTTCAAGATCAAGAATCCAAAACTTTTGAGGGGCATAAAAAGAGTGTGACTACTGTTAGTTTCAGCCCTGATGGCAAGTTCATTGCCTCTGGTAGTGAGGATAAAACGATTAAACTATGGAACATTCAAAGTCAAGAATCCAAAACTTTTGAGGGGCATAGTGAGAGCGTTACTACTGTTAGTTTCAGCCCTAATGGCAAGCTTATTGCCTCTGGTAGCGAAGACAAAACTGTAAGACTCTGGAATCTTCAGGGGAAATTAATTGAAACTCTTAAAAATTACAAAGGTAGTATTATTCATGTAGGTTTTAGTCCGGATGGAAAGAATATTGTTTCTATAAATAAAAATGAACAAAACCAAAAAACTATCACCATCTGGAATATAGATACTAAAAAATTAAAAATATTAAATCCAGATGATAACTCTTCCCAAGATAAGATATATGGTGTGGTGTTCCGTAATCATGGTCAGGAGATTAATACCATCGGTTTGGGTGCTTTGAAGCTTCGACTCAACCACAGTATTTTGAAAAAGACTACATTACCTCTTTTATATTCAAATAATATATATACTTATACTAAAAACTTTTTTAATCCTAATAGTGAAATTTGGGCTGCTTTTGATAATGGCAGTAGTGGTATCTTATTATATTCTATGAATCCTCTAGTTGATAGCTACAGTGAAGTGGAAGCACTTTATGGGCACAAGGAAGATGTTACAAGCTTGAGCTTTAGCCCAGTTAGCAAGATGCTGGCCTCAGGGAGTAAAGATAACACAATAAAACTATGGAATATTGAACGTAGAAATTTCAAAACTTCTGATGAGAGTCAGGTGAAAAAAGTCAATTTCAGTCTCGATGGTCAGATAATTACTTCTAGCAGTGACAAGAAGGAAGTACAACTCTGGAGCCGTAATGGCACTTTACTTACAACTCTTCCAGGACGTAATTCGGAAATTACTTTCAGTAAAAATAGTCAGACAATAGCATCTGCTAGTGTGGACAACACTGTACAACTTTGGCGGCGCGATGGCACTTTACTCACAACTCTCCAGGGAGAAGCTATAGATGGAAGTTTCAGCCCTGATGAGCAAACTGTCGCCCTGGTAAAAGATGATTATAGCGTGGAACTATCAACGAATAATGGTAAGCGCGTCTCTACTCTCAAAGGACATAAAAGTAAGATTTACAAAATTAGTTTTAGCCGTGATGGCCAGACCATTCTTACAGCTAGTAAAGATAAAACAATCAAACTCTGGAAACGAGATGGCACATTACTAAGAACGCTTGAGGGCTATGGTGCTTCGATCAAAAATATGAGTTTAAGTCCTAATGGCGAAAGGCTTGTTATTTTGGGTTATGATAATACTGTTAAATTCTTACGCAGGGATGGCAAATTAATTAAAACTATCCCAGGACAGGGTAATCAGTTAATGGAAATTCAGTTTAGCCCTGACGGAGAAATACTGGTAATTCGTAATCAGGAAGCTGATACAAACAAAGTCCAAATTTGGAAAGTGGATGGCACTTTTATTAGAACCCTTTCGGGAGAAAAAAATGATAATATCTATAATACCCTTTTCAGTTCTGATAGTCAGAAAATAGGTGTTGAATATCGAAATAATATACAAATATGGAGGCGCGATATCAACTCAGTTTCAACAATCGAGACATCAGATAGTCTTTATAATGTAGGGGATAAAAATATAGTTACTAAAGATAATAATAATATAAATATTTGGCAGGCTAATGGTCAATTTATTCGTATTATTCCGATTAAAAGAGAAGGAGCAACCGATGAACTCAGTGTCAGCCCAGACGATCAAACTATAGTAATCAAACCCAGCGAAAAAATTATAGAACTCTGGCGGATTGATGGCACTTTTCTCAAAAGCATATCTATTGAAAATGAAAAAACTGAGTATAATAATTTCTCCCTAAGTTTCAGCTCAGATGGTAAGCCACTTGCTATTGCTACAGGTGAAAACAAAGTAAAATTCTGGCATATTAATGATAACAAAGTTATAGAGGTATCAACTCTACAAAAACATAAAGGTAGTAATAAAATCAAGGATACAAAATTTATCTCTAACAATGAGATAGTAGCTATTATTGGAGAGAATGAAACTGCAAAACTCTGGCAGATTCAACAAAACAAGGCTGGTATGGAAGTAAAGCTTTTACAGTCTTTTCAAGAGCATACTGATACAATTACTAGTGTGAGTATCAGCCCTACATCTGATATAGTTGCTTCAGCAAGTAAAGATAAAACTGTTAAACTTTGGCGTCATAATGGGACTTTAATTAAGACCCTTACTTCAGAAAGCGATCGTGTTAATAGCGTTACTTTTAGTCCTAATGGTGAGACGATCGCTTCAGCCAGTGATAAAACTATTAAACTTTGGCGAAGTAATGGTGATTTGATTAAAACGTTTCAGGGAAAAGATGATAAAAGACATAATAATAAAATTAACCGCGTAATTTTCAGCCCTGATGGTAAGATGATCGCCTCAGCTAGTGATGATAAAAACGTTATTATCTGGAAGCTTGATGGAACTCCAATTATAAGACTTAAGGAAAGCTACCGTGTTACCGGCATCAGTTTCAGCTTTGATGGTAAAATGATTGCCTCAGCCACTTCTAGTACAATCAAGCTTTGGAATGTTGAAGACGGTGAATTACTGAGTACTTACCAACGATTGGGCAAAGAAGATGTAAGTTTTAGTCCTAAGGAGATGACCATCGCTGCTGCTGGTAATAACTCAGTTGCTGTATGGAATTTTGATTTAGATGAACTCCTAAAGCGCGGTTGCAATTGGGCCCAAGATTATCTGAAGTACAACCCAAGCGTAAAAAAGAGCGATCGCCAACTCTGCGATGATATTCTGAATCGTAAGTAGAGGTATATTTTACACGTTTTCTAACCACTCCAAAATACTAGCTTTACTTTCTACCAAGCCTTTATAAATTAGTGATTCGGGTGTCATAGACTGAATCGCATCATAAAGCTTAGACCGTAACATTGAATCTTTTTTAACTACAGCACAATCTCTAAAATAAGTACGAATAGTAAACAGTGCTGCTTCACATTCTGGTATTCCCCAAATTACTTGTCGTTCAATTCGCAGATAAAGCCTGGGGTCTTCCAAATCAAAGTTTCTACCTTGCCATTGGCTAACTGACACTAACTTCTTGGAACAAGTTGTCTACAGACACAGATTTATGATGTTTGTTTTTATTTTTCTGATTTTCAATATAGAAAAGATGGGGAGATGGGGAGACAAATCAATTCAAAATTCACGCATTAAAGAACTTCTGCCTCCTGCCTTCTGCCTCCAATGACAAATGACAAATGACCAATAACTAATAATCAATTTCTTTCCAACCATGCACTGCTGCTATAGCTTTACTAACCCATTCGATAATAATTGGCGGAGCTTCTGAGATCATAATGCCAGGATAAACTGCTGCACCCCATTCGGGATGAATTAACACGCGGCATTGATTTTTAATTATTGGATATTTGAGTAAAGCTCGAACAACTGCTGCGTCGTCGTGGGGAATTGCTCCGGGATGGGATAATAAAGGATAACCTGTACGAGGGTCGATGAGGTCGGTTAAGTAACCGCGATCGCGCAGATTAAATGCCAAATCGCAGCCAAATCTCATAAACTTTTCTCGCAAGCGTTCTTTCTCTGCCTCTATTTCGGCGGTCTTTTCCACTAATTGATAACGCGATTGCTGTAAGACAATCGCTACTCTCAAAAATGGCTGCTGTTTCCAATCTGGTAATATCCGTTCGCAGTTGGCACAGATATATTGACTGGGGGGATGAATTGAAATTTGAACCGCTTGTCCCGTTTCGCCAACTAAATTAATGGGATAGCCTTGCTCCGAAGTGTAAACCCTGAGATAGTTCACTAAATTGATTCGGTTGAAAGCAAGTTTTTTAATTTAATCTACGGTATAGATGATAGCTCTTAATAGTTGCAAAAAACCATCAAATTTCTATAATAGATTACTTTTTTGGGAAGTAGTTGTTAATAATTTGATAATTTTAATCTTATTTTTATGCTTTATTAACCTGTTTAATGTGATTTGCTCGGTTGGCTCTTGAAATAGTACAGCAGCTTTGTGGAACTGCAAAGGTTGTATCCATTAGGTGTAGGTTGGGTTGTAGCTTGCTTCCCCGTAGGGGTACGGAGTGAAACCCGACATCTATTGGAATGTTGGGTTACCCTCCGGGAAGCCGCCTCCGGCGTCTACGTTCCTCAAACGCCACTTGCTTTAAGCCGGGAAACCCGTCCAACGCAGTGGCTCCCCAACCTACAATTTTTGTTGCAACAATTTAGTCGTGTCACGCTAGTAGTACATTTAACTTGCACATGTTCTCATGTTAGCTGTTGACAGTTGAAAGTTAACCGTCAGCGGTTAACGAACTTGATGAGTTGTGAGTGTCGTTGAGTTTAGAGCAAGAATGCAGTTCTGCCTACTTTGCACTATCTCAACGACTACTACTTAATTGAGTTTTAGAGAATTGACTGGAACTTCATCCCAAGAATCGACTGTGCGTAATCGCGCTACCCAACCTGCTGATTTTTGCGTCTGGGTCAAATTATTATCAAAGGAATGATGACAATCTTTGGCTTGAGATTCGTTACAACAAGCAATACAAGCATGAATCATGCCAGACGGATCGATTTGCTCATTTACCCAAATAGTCATAAAGTCTTCCCTCAAAAACTTTAGTTAAAAAAGATATCCATCATTTTAAAATACTAAATGTTTTCCGAGTTTTAATGTATATATGTTGTTACTAAAAAAACTATTAATTTGAGGACTAGTTTATGGCGGGAAATTTTGGCCGGCGTGAGTTTATTTATAGTTCGGCGGTTTTTGCTACCAGCCTAGTGCTGAAAGCGTGTAGTAGCAATAACCAAACTACAACACAAAGTAATGCAGGTGGTGGGGAAGGATTTAAAATAGCGATCGCTCTCCCTGGAGTCATCACCGATAAAGCCTGGAATCAATCTGGTTACGAAGGCGTAAATCTGGCGAAACAAAAACTGGGTGGAGACATTGCCTATGTCGAACAAGTAGCCCAAGCAGATCAAACAGAAACTTTAACAGATTTTGCTCGTAAAGGCTACAGTGTAGTATTTGCCCACGGCGGGCAATTTGATGCAGCGGTGGAACAAGTTGCTCCACAGTTTCCCAATACATTTTTTGTAGCTGTTAACGGTTCTATTAAAGGTGATAACATTGCCGCTTTGCGAATAGATCACCTCCAAGGCAGTTATTTGTGTGGAATTATCGGTGCCTCTTTAACTAAATCTAACAAATTAGCTTATATTGCCGGACAGGAATTTGAAGCCACTCAACAAGAATTGCGGGGATTTGAATTAGGGGCAAAATCCGTCAAGCCAAATATTCAGATTAGTTCTACTTTTACCGGGGATTGGAATGATGTTGCTAAGGGAAAGGAAGCGACTTTGGCTTTAATTTCCACAGGAGCAGACGTAATTTATCAATGGTTAGATAATGCCTCAGCCGCAGTGTTGCAAACTGCTAGCGACAAGGGAGTGTATGCCTTTGGTAATACTCAAGACCAGTTAGATGTTGCCCCAAAAGCAGTTTTAACTAGTGCCGTCAAGCGACTAGATATAGCCATCGCCTACCTTGCAGAACTCGCAAAACAAAAACAACTCAAGGGACAAATATATACAATTGGTCTAGAAAGACCAGATATTTTATCTTTAGGAAAATTTGGAGCAGCAGTATCGGAAGCTATCAAACAAAAAGCATTGCAGGCAAAACAAGAAATTGTAGACAAAAAAATCACCTTTGAAAGCTGCAAAGATGGTGGTAAAGATACGCGTTGCGTAAAGACTTGATATGACTTAAATTTGTCCGTTGTTTTAATATAAACCTAATCAGTGATGTCACAAGCGATCGCCAAAGTCGCAAATGTAGTGTCCAAAGTCGCAAATGTAGTTTATGTTAGACCTCATGCATAAATCGAAAATAAAAACCCCACCCCGCCAAAGCTACGCTTTGTCTCCCCTCCCCTTGCTAAGGGGAGGGGTTGGGGGTGGGTGTTAGGGACTTTTGCAAGAGATTTATTCATTTAAAAATTGCTGTCGATGACATATTTACGTTTAGAAAAAATTACTAAATCCTTTGGTTCATTTATAGCAAATGATAATATAAGTTTAAGTATTGAAGCTGGAAAAATTCATGCAATTTTAGGGGAAAATGGAGCAGGTAAGACTACTTTAATGAATATTATTAGTGGTCTTTATCAACCTGATACTGGTGAAATTTATTTGCAGGAACAACCAGTAAAAATTACTTCGCCTAATGAGGCTATTAAACTTGGTATTGGTATGATTTACCAACACTTCATGCTGATACCACAGTTGACTGTTACAGAAAATATTATCTTGGGAATAAATAACAATTGGCGTCTCAATCTGCGTCAAAAGCAACAAGAAATTGCTGCGTTATCCCAAAGTTATGGATTAGCAATTGACCCTGCTGCTAAGGTGGAAAATTTATCGGTAGGAACACAACAGCGCGTAGAAATTCTCAAAGTTCTTTACCGTCAAGCAAAAATATTGATTCTCGATGAACCAACAGCAGTTTTAACGCCGCCGGAAGTAACATTATTAATGACTATCTTGCGTCAACTTGCATCTGCTGGTAAGACAATTATTTTTATTAGCCATAAATTAGAAGAAGTAATAAATCTGTGCGATACAGTCACAGTATTGCGACGAGGCAAGGTAGTAGCAACTATAAAAACTCAATCAGCAACGCCTCAACAATTAGCAGAATTGATGGTAGGACGCGAAGTTGTTTTACAACTCAATAAATTACCATTTTCACCAGGCAAGATAATATTATCGGTGCAGAATTTACACGTTGAAGATGAACGAGGTTTGCCAGCTGTACGTAATATATCATTTCAACTCCGGGCAGGAGAAATTCTAGGAATTGCTGGTGTTGATGGGAACGGACAGCGAGAATTAGCAGATGCAATTGCTCTTTTACGAAATGCGAAACAGGGAAAAATAGAATTTTTTTCAAGGGAAGTAAACATCGGATATATCCCAGAAGATAGGCAAAAAACAGGTTTGATATTGCAATTTACTATTGCTCAAAATTTGATTTTGAAAGCTTTTAACAAGTTGCCATATTGTAGTTATTTTTTACTACAAAAAACAGCGATCGCCAATTATGCCAAATCTACGATGCAAGAATTTGATATCCGCGCCACAGCCGAAGATTTGCAAGTAAGTCAGCTATCGGGAGGAAATCAACAAAAAATAGTCTTGGCAAGAGAACTGGCGCAGAAACCAGATTTAATTATCGCCATGCAACCGACGCGGGGTTTAGATGTGGGAGCGACACAAGCAGTACATTCTCGATTATTGCAAGAGTGCGATCGCGGTGCAGCAATTTTGTATATTTCTACTGAGTTAGAAGAAGTTATCGCCATGAGCGATCGCATTGCCGTAATCTACAGAGGTGAATTTGTTGCCATTTTGGATGCACAAACAGCCACAGTGGAAGAGATTGGTTTATTGATGGCTGGAGGGAGTGGGGGGTAGGGAGATGGGGAGATGGGGAAGTGTAGGGAGTGTGGGGAGAGAGGGGGGAAAGATTTCTTCCCCATCCTCCCACACCTCCCACTTGCCCCATGCCCAATACCCCATTCCCTCTCCCCTACGACACATTTTTTGTTCGCACTGTTGACATGTTTGATGAACCCACGTTATAAAACCTTAAGAAAATTAAATCAGTCTGCCTAATCCACTTTTATTACCTAAAAACTTTTGTAACGGGTAAACCGGAGCGGAGGAACCAATTCTGGGGCGTATCTAGGAAAAAGTGAGGAGTACAGACGCGATTAATCGCGTCTGTACAAGAGTTAAAAGTTAATAAGTTAATAACTCATAACTCATAACTCATAACTTTTTCAAGAAGGACATCTCTCAGTCCTAGCCCGTCAGCTAACTTCGTCGGCATTGAGAGGAGACTGAACGAGCAGCATTCTTACAAGTAATGCCTTGTTCTCGTCAGTGTCCTTTGGCTGGTAACTTTGCGCTTCGTTGTACCTGCCCTCGGCCTTGAGGAGAGGATAATATTACCTTGATTTCTGGCGTTTGAGGCAGGGTTATTTGCCTTGAGGTAAAGTTCAACCATGTTCCAGAATAAGAAACATCGCATTGCCCTAATTTCTGTTGATGGAGACCCAGCTGTTGAAATTGGTCAAGAAGAAGCTGGAGGTCAAAATGTATATGTGCGCCAAGTCGGTTATGCATTAGCAAAGCTTGGTTGGGAAGTGGATATGTTTGCTCGTCGTAGTAGTCCCGAACAAGCTGCCATAGTTCAACATAGCCCAAATTGTCGTACTATTCGCTTAAAAGCCGGCCCAGCAGAGTTTATTGGGCGAGATAACTTATTCGATTATCTACCAGAATTCATCAGAGAATTCCAACGATTCCAGCAGCAGCAAGGGTTCTATTATCCCGTAATTCATACTAACTACTGGTTGTCTTCTTGGGTTGGTATGGAATTGAAAAAGCAGCAACCTTTGATTCAGGTTCACACTTACCACTCTTTAGGAGCAGTCAAATACAGAAGTATTGGTGATGTTCCTGTAATTGCTGCTCAACGATTAGCTGTAGAAAAAGCCTGCTTGGAAACTGTAGACTGTGTGGTTGCAACTAGTCCGCAAGAACAGAAGCATATGCGAGTACTCGTTTCCAACAAGGGAAACATTGAAATGATTCCTTGCGGCACTGATATCGACAAATTTGGAGAAATTCCCCGGTCTGTGGCGCGGGAAAAATTGGGAATTGCACCAAAGGCCAAAATAGTTCTTTACGTTGGACGCTTTGACCGCCGCAAAGGAATAGAAACCTTAGTCAGAGCCGTTGCTAAGTCTAGTTTTAGAAATGAGGACAACTTCCAGCTAGTGATTGGTGGTGGTAGTCGTCCAGGTCAGAGCGATGGCATCGAACGCGATCGCATTGCCCGCATTGTCACAGAACTCGGACTACAAGATTGTACAACCTTTCCCGGCCGCCTAGATGATACTACACTTCCTTTCTACTATGCTGCTGCTGATGTCTGCGTAGTGCCCAGCCACTATGAACCTTTTGGTTTAGTTGCCATTGAGGCAATGGCGAGTAAAACTCCGGTAGTAGCGAGTAATGTTGGTGGATTGCAATTTACTGTTGTACCAGAAGTCACAGGGTTACTTGCACCGCCAAAAGACGAAGTAGCTTTTGCTGCTGCCATCGACCGCATTCTTACTAGCCCAACTTGGCGAGACCAATTAGGTGAAGCAGCTCGGCAACGCACAGAAATTGCCTTTAGTTGGTACAGTGTGGCATTCCGACTAACTCAGCTCTACACTCGTCTGCTAGTTCAAACCACATCCGATACCCGAACCCAGATTGCAGCTTAACAAAAGCAGAATTTAAAAGTCAGAATTCAGGCGTACTTCACTTTGCTTGAAATCGGCGTTGCTGATTGAAAATATGAATTTAGCTCACGCAGAGGCGCAGAGTCACAGAGAGTAAGAGTTGAGAAGAGTTGATTTTTGAATTTCATATTCAAATTCAGCAACGCCTTGAAATCTGCTGTAACTGGTAATTTATCTAACTACTCAACTTAGTTAATTAGGAACTTAAAACCATGTTGAACATTGGAGATTATGCTTTGCATCAAAAAACAGGGCAGGTCGGTCAAGTTTTAGGTTATGGACATCAGTTAATGGATGGAGTCTACATAACCACCCTGAAAGTTAAAATGACTAAGCGTCAAGAAACTAACCATCAAAGTACATTTGTGGAAGATGCTTACTCTACTTGGACGTTGACACAAGGAATATAAATTAGGGGTTTTCAATAAGTTCTTGTGGGGCGGGGTCTATCGCCTGCCCTATGCAATAGCACGCTTTCCGCCCTACTCGACAATATTTCTTGGATTTCTCTAAGGTGACTGATTTAACGCCCACTTCAACCACTGCCCAAAGGAACTTACAGGATTCAATCTATGAACTCCAGGCGCACGGGCGGCGGCGAGTCCATCAACAGCGACTAATGCAGCGTATTGCAATCCTAAAAAACTATCTACAGCGGCATAAGGGCCACCAAGGGTAATCGCCCCTGCTGCATACATCTGTCCTCTATCATTACGCATTTCTACTAATTCAAAATTGTTGGCTACAGTTAATCGCCCCAGGTGATTCAGTGGCAAGTTGTAATGTTTGACGAAATCTTCTAACAGGGGACTGGCATTTACCTTGGCATCTAGTCCAGTAGCATCAACAATAAAGTCAGCTATCAACTTTTTTTCGCCAAAGCTTTGTTCTCGGATATGGGTAATAGTACGGTTTTGAGGATCTCGTTCCACATCCAACACTTCACCGAAGGTAATTTGATACCAGCCTTCGCTAATCCCTTGGGCAGTAATTCGCTGCCAATCGTGTCGGTCGGCGGTGGTGGTACCACCCCAATCTGCTAGTAAGCTTTTGCGTTCGTCGGGGCCGGCTTTTTCTAACATTGCTCGGAGTTCGCCGCCCCAACAAGCTTTAGGCCAGTTAAAAGGTTGAAATTCGTAATGATTTTTGACTACACGCTGGGCATTTTGAAATTTGTTGCCTTGGGGTTTAGGCGATCGCATTAAATGTAAAACTGAAATATTCCGATTTCGCTTTCTGGCTTCAAAAATCCGCTGCACAATCCGCGAAGCGACAATTCCCCTTCCCCGAATCAACACTGTACCGCCGTGTTGCTCTAATTGCTGATAAACACCATCGTGTGCTTCGTAAGCATTCACAACAGTTTTAAAGTCTTGATATTTTTCTCTATAAGCTTGCAAATCTGGGAGAAACTGAATTGCTGGATATCCAGTAGCTAAATGTAAATAACGACTAACTAAAAAAGCATAATTTCCTGGGGCGCGAGAATAAGCTACGCAATACCTACCATCATCGGTTTTGCGAATTGCCCGGACTCGCCCATAACGATAAATTTGGTTCCAGCCAATGCGCTTGGCCTCCCTGTCTATGGAATTAAAGACGTTACCAGAACGGGGTGTATAAGTTTCGGCAAATGTTGGTTCAGAAAACACCTGCCACAAATTTTTAAATGCTGACTTCATGTGTCCCTTGCCAAAGTCAGCGCAAGCTTCGCGCAAGGCATAACTAGGCCAGCCCCAAATATTATCAGGACAAGAATCGGAATTAGATCGCAGTCTTTCATGTAGAGGAATTTGGGAATTCATACACAGGCGCTTATAACGGGCATAAGGTTCTGCCTCTAATCCCACAGCCACAATTTTGTCAGCACGCACACCACTAATTCGCAGTAAATCAGCCCAAACAAAGCTACCCAGCCCCGCCCCGATCGCCAGATAATCAGTTTCATCCACTGGTAGCCCAGTAGCATAAAGCGCTAGCAGGGGGACTTTTTGTGCTTGAAATGCTGGCGGCGGAAAATTAGTGCCTGCCGTAATTCCAGGCTGGGGTACGGGCAAACTAGGGTCTGGGATATTTGTATTTGGGTTGAAGCGAATCGTTGAAGGGGGTGTGGTATCTGGTTCAGTGACATTAACAGCAAACTTGACTGTAATCACATAGGGGCCAATTTGCAAGGTATCGCCATTAGCCAGAACACTGCGCTTTTGTTGTTTACCGTTGACAAAGATACCGTTAACGCTGCCTTGGTCGATCGCTACCAGATGATTTTCTTCCCAATCAATTACCGCATGGTAGCGAGAAACTTCATTACTATTGAGCAACATCCTCGAAACCCGCTGCCCTCCAAGTTCAGCAGGTAACCGAGCGAATTCCCGACCAAAGGCGATCGGTATATTCAACATTGGTTCTCGCCGTTCTCCCGTCGCCGGTTCTTCCCAACTTAATTGGATTTGTAAATGGTTAGTCATTGGTCATTTGTCAATTAGTCATTAGTCAAAACCCTTCGGGTGGGAAAAGGGAAAAGGTTAAAGGGAAAAGGAGGGATCTTACCTTTGCCCCTTGCCCTTTGCCCTTTTCCCCTTGTCTCCCCTAACTCCCCGGCGCTACTAACACACTCACTGCCGCAGCCAAAGATGTTCCACACCAAGGACAGCCAATTTGTAGATTCTCTGGTGGGGAAACTTTTTGACATTTGGGACATTTTAAGGCATAAACTCCTGGCGGTGGTGTGGGGGGTGTCGGTAAATGGTGGTGATGGTGATGTCCGATATTGACTGGTGAATGGGGGTTGCTCGCTGACGGTTGCGGTGGCATCAAAATTGTTGCGGGAATGTTGTCTGTGGAAACGCTAGTTACTTTGAGTTGTATTTGTCCCAAAGAGATACTAGTACCTTCAGCTAAAGGCATTTCACCTTGAACTAGTTGGCGTCCATCAACTAGGGGCGGATTTTGCGATCGCAAGTTCCTCACATAAAAGCGCTGTTGCTGGGGATGAAAAAATATTTCTATATGTAAACCAGATACAGTAGGATTACTCAGAACAATATCGCACCGGAGAGGATCGCGACCGATGCGGACGGTGCCAGGATTTTTACTTGGCTGTTGTTCGTGAATGTTCTGAGTATTCTCTCTACCTGCATCGTGCCACTGTAAAGTTAGTGCGTTCATTGTTCTAACTTCTAACTCGTATTTTAGCTACTTCAACTTCTTTCTGTGCGATTCCTAACATGAATAACCAAGCACTAGCAAGTATTTAGAAAAAACTTCAATAACCTTTATCTTGCCGACGCTAATTTATCAGCAATACGTGTAGTTTCTGGTAAGCGATATTTTGGCGTGCAGCGTAATACATAGTCAATTGCTGTTGCTAAACTGATTCGATGACCGCTAGAGACGTACAGGGGTTTTACTCCTGTGCGCGATCGCAAAACTGCTCCAATTATTTCACCTTTATGTATGAGCGATCGCCAGTTACCCCTAGTTTCTGGCAATTCTTCATGCTTACCTATCAACAATGATTTAGCTACACCAATTGTCGGTATATCCACCAATACACCCAAATGACTAGCTATACCGAATCTGCGGGGATGGGCAATTCCCTGTCCGTCACACAAAATTAGATTTGGTGTTGTTTTAATTTTCTCCAATGCATCCAAGACAGCGGGAATTTCCCGGAATGAAAGGAAACCAGGAATATAAGGAAAAGAAGTAGGACGGTGTGCTAGGCTCGTTTCAATTACTTCCAAATCAGGAAAACTCAGTACTGCCACAGCTGCACGGCTAATAGTGCCATCGGCTTCAAAACCCATATCGACTCCAGCGACGTACTGCACGGGTTCTTGCAGTTTATCGGATGTAATTACCTGATTTCGCAACTGTTCTTGAATAACTATGGCTTCCTCCACAGTTGAAGGCCAAGCATGATGTTGATAAATCTTCATATTTTAAATTTGAATTTCTTCTGAATTCTGAATTGGTGAATTCTGAATTCTGACTCTTTTTTTATATTAGACATTAAAGCTTTGGCTCGTTGATACATTGCATCATAATGTTACTTAAGTCTCTTAAAGGGGAATCCTAAGAATATAAAGTTCTTTTCTTTTGATTTTCTCTTTTACTAGTTATGACGCTGCTAAATATTCTGGAACTTGCAAAACAGGGAGATGTAGAGGCGATCGCGTCTTTAATGAATCGCCATCTGCTACCCAAAGGGATCGCTGCAAAAGTAGCGTTTAAGGATGTTTACTTAGAGGTAATCCTAGAATCTGCGGAAGTACCAGATCGGGAAACATGGGTTGCATTTCTCCGTAGAGGATTAACTAATTTAGCGGCTGCATCTGTTCAAAAAGTCAAGATTTACGGACAGCATATAGATAAAGAGTTTCCAGCTTGGAGTCAAGAATTTGATTTAGGTTTACCAGAAGCTGAAGAAAACGAACTAGAGTATTCTAATAATCCTCAGATGCTAACTGTTTCTATTAATTTAAACGGTGATAGTGTCCGCGAATTAAAAAGCAAAGATTTTGAAAGTATTGCGAATAAAATTATCAATGATATTTTATCAAATTGTAATTACTTTTTAGTTAACAAGGTAATTATCAGTAACAATAACTGTGTCATTACTAAAGAACGTTAGTGTTAGTTTTTTGAAAAAAATCATAAATATATATATAGGACTCATATTTTATTTTTGAAATACACTTAGTACAACACCAAATCCTTAAGATGGTGCGTTAGACGTTCCGCCTAACACACCCTACATATAATTAAATTTTTCAAAAATAAAATCGGACTCCTATATCCTATATATGTAAGTTAATTATGAAAATGTTATTTTTTACCTACTAATAGGGAATCTTGAATCTAGAAGATTTTTTAGTTGATTGGTTATGACTCAACAGAATATTCTGGAACTTGCTAAACAGGGAGATCCACAGGCGATCGCTTCAGTAATCAATTATCTTTTGCAACCAAAACATATTACTGCCAAAGTAGTATTTAAAGATGATTGCTTGCAGATAACCTTGGAATCTTCTCAAGCGCCTGAACAAGAATCATCAGTCACTTTTATTCGGAAATTAATAACTAGATTGGAACTTTCATCTATTAAATATGTAAAAATATATGGGCAAAGGTTAGGAGATACTTCAATAGTTTGGATAGAATCTTTAAATTTTAGTCCTCAAAATAGCAAAACTGAAAAGCATTTAAATTTTTTAGAAAAACTGAAAAATGGAAAATATGAATTTCTTTCACAAATATGGCCTATTTGGTTTCCTTATCCTAGTTCTTGGCTCAGGGCTATTGTTTTAGTTCCTATAGCGTTTCCTGGCACGCGTTTAATAGTATTTGGGTTTCTAGGAATGTTGATATCAGTTTTCAGCAACAGCCCTTTACTATTAATATTTTCTATTTTATTTGGATTGTTAATACCAACAGTTTTTTTAGCTTTTATTTACCATATTTTTTGGTTTATTTGGCATAGACCTAAATCATATAATAAGTTGCCCAGATGGATACCTAGCCTGAGTAGCTTGTGGGCTGGGTTTTATGGCACAGTTGTAATGGCATTATCTTTTATACTAATCATAACTATCTTTTCACAATTGGCTTATTTCGATTGCAGATCGTACTATAAACTATCGGAAAGCTTCGGTGGTTGTGTTGGGCATTTAACTGGACGTGCAACAAAACAAATTTTTTACAATATTGAGACTAATGATTTCTTAAAACAACATTGGTTCATAATTTGGATTATTACTGCGGCATATCTATATCAATTAGAAATTTTAGTTAAGAAACGCCTGATTCCTCGGTTAAAATTGACTTACAAAAAAATTAAAAATCCAGGTAAACAATACAGTATAGATCGCACAGACTTAGAATTTGACAGATTGGGTGCTGATATGGGCTTAACTCAAATCAAGAAAGGTAAAAAACAGCATTTACCTGTACTATCAATATCTCAATATCATAAGAAATCATTTATAAAACGAAATAATCGAATATTGATGATTGTTTTAGCTTTATTGGTTTCTATAGGAATATATTCATTGGTAAATAATATAATCAAAGAAAAAACCAAAATTTATCTACCGTCTCAAGATTTATCACCAAGCCCATTGGCAACAGTAATTACACCCCAAACTGATACATTTCGAGAGGCAGTAAATAAAGCAATCAAGGCAGCTAACTTTACTCAGTTAGCCAAATCTCCAGATGAATGGAAAACAGTTGTGAGTGAATGGCAAGAAGCGATCGCACTCATGAAAAATGTACCATCTTCTAGCCAAAATTATGCAATAGCCCAGCAAAAAATTATAGAATATCAGAAAAATCTCAACTACGCTCAGAAAAATGCTGTTAGCAATAAGTAAAGCGATCGCTCCCCAAAGCTAAACTAGAAAAAGCAGTGCGTAGGCGTAGCCCGTCGTAGACATCGCCGTTTCTATCAGAAGACTTAATCAAGCGATAAGATTTAAGCACTCACCAACTGAGTCAAGCCTTTCAATATACGTAGCACGTCGTACAATTCATTTCCAGGGTTACGCATCAAAAAACCCTTTGATAAAGCATAACGGGGTGGATTTCCTTTCACTAATTTGACGAAAATAAACTCGCTTCCTGTAGCAATCATCCCAAAGCTGGGTCGGTCGGTATGCGGATTTCCTAATAGATAAGCAAGAATTTGTGCGAGTCCTTGTTCAACTGAGAACGAAGCTCTTTTAGACTCAATTATCATCACCCAAAATTGCTCTTTCAAAACTAAGGTATCTATTCTTCCTTTGATGATTACATCTTCATCTGGCACAGCAATCTCTATAGATTCTTCTGATTTTACATAAAAGGGAGCTAGATAAAAATCCCCGATAAAAAGTAATGGATCTACAACTGCCATTCTAACTACATCTTCTAGTAAAGGCGGGTAATTTAGAAGATTTAAATAACCCGTTTTCACCTTATCTAAAAGTTGTTTATCTAAATCATTTATTTCTGGTATATCTTGTTGCCATTCACAGAAGAATGAACTATCCAAAACTAACTCAATACGAAAGGTATCGATTAAGTAGCGTAAATCGATAACCTTTGCTTGGATGGTTTGCGTCATAAGTTTTGGGGAGGGGAATATAGCAAGGGACTGGGGACTGGGTGAAAAGTCTTTCGTTGTCTAAGTTTTACTATCTCTTGATGTCCTAACCACCAAGGCTTGTGCTGTATAGTAAGTTAATTGGCTTTATCCTACTCATTAGTTGCCGCTTCTAGCCATATTTCTACATCATCTGCTAGCAACTTTTGTGCAGCTTCTAGCATCGATGCTGCGATGTCTTTGAGGTCTTCGCGATTGTTCAAGTAAGTTTTCAAGGCTTCCATTGGGTCAATGCTACTACTCGCAGTCAATTCCGGAATTCGAGGTCGAGCCAATTGACTGACTAATTCTGCTTGGATGGTGTAGGTGTGAGCTGCACTTAAAGCAGTATGTAGAGAGGAGCTTTCAATTAAATCCATCTGTTCGGAGCGGAGTTTGTAAATCAACCGCACTACAGCATCTTCAATATCATACTTGGCGATCGCTTTCATTAATACCGCTTGGGGATCGTCTGCTTTGGAGACATCCACCTCAATTGTGCAAAAATCCCGAACTGGTAACTGACAAAATTCCCACTCTGCCTTACCCCGTTCGAGTTCTAGCATTACATAGCCTTTATCTTCTTTTTCTTCACTAAAATCTACCCGCTCAATACTTCCTGGATAAATCACCGGCGGGTTGTTGGATTTATTCAAATTTTGATGCCGATGCACATGTCCCAATGCTACATAATCAAAACAAGGTCGCGTCAACAAAGACAAAGGTAGAGTAAAGCCTTTACCCACAGCTAAGTAGCGTTCTGCACCTAAAGTAGCATTGTCAGCCATCAAGTGAGCCAAAAGTACAGTTGGCACATCGGGGTCAAGGCGGCGAACTTCCCCTTCCAAAACTACTCGCAGCCGTTCCGTTAACAATTCATTGACTTCCGCCAAAGATAAACCCTCGGTTTCTTGACGAGTCATCAGCGTGGAACGAGTCAGCCAAGGCAAGGTAATTACTTGTACTTTGCCATTACGGGTTTCGATATGATGAGTAGTCAATGTATCGCCAACCACGAAACCAGGCACTCCCAAGGTGCGGTAAATACATAAACTCGCGCCTCCTAGTCCTTGGGAATGTTGGTCGTGATTCCCCACTAACAGCACTGTGGGAATATTCGCATCCACCAGACGGCGAAACTGGTTAGCAAAAGCTTGTTGTACATAGGGTGGTGGTGTCGCATCCGGAAAAGCATCGCCACCAAATATTACTAGATCTACAAGATCTGCGATCGCTCGGTCTATACATCGAGATAATGTATTGACAAAATCCTCCAATCGTGTGTTTAAACCTGTTACCGGATTAATTCGTCCGTGGGAAAAGCCGCTTCCCATGTGGATATCGGAAAGGTGGAGGATTTTAATCATATTTGTGCTTTGTTCTTTGTTTACATATTAATCACAAATAGCTATTGAGAACTGTCTAAATGTCTCCAACGTACCAATTACCAACCAGTTTTCTGCGTGTTTTTGATGTTTTTGTATTATTTTTAATAAAAAAAATTATAAATTTTATACAAAATTATCTATTTTCTAAGGAACTTTACTTAAAAAATCAGGTATCATAAATTTTATTTAATGCTAGTAAAATTTTAGTGTATTACAGATGCCGACAACATCATTTGGACCGAAAGTACAGCAGAAGGCATCTCTTCTAATAGATGCACTATCTGATTATTATTCAGAGACTACAGAAAAAGGAAACCAAGCTGATAATCCTTATATATCAATCAAACTACAAAAAGATGAGGGCGTTTTTTGGAAAAATAATTTTTTTATTATTAATATTCCACCCAAAAAAATATCAGATTTGTTAGATATATTTCTTTTAAGTCAAATAAATAAAAATACTTTTGATCGGTTGTCAAATCAAAGTAGATATGAGCTAATAAAAAAAGATTTATTGAATTTTCGCAATAATCATAATAATAAAATAAAATCACCTTTTATTGATGCAGATGGAATAAGATACTTGCTAGCAGAACTATGCAATAAGGGTTTTTTAGAAAAAAATGGCTCTAATACTAATCATAATGTTTATTGTCTAGAAAGTAATGGAAAATTAGAAAAGCTACAAGAAGTTTTTGAAAATTCAATAAGACGCTACTCGACTCAACCAACTATGCAATCTTATCCCAAAAAAAATTTAGTTTCTTCACCAGGCAATTCTGATGAATTTGGCATTCATGAGCAATTTTGGAGCGTACTTGAGAAGCACAAAAATTTTATATCTAGAGATTATGTTATTAAGGATTTTAATGATTTTTGTAATGATTATGATAGCGGTTATTTTATTATTCAAGGTGAGCCTGGTATTGGAAAAACTGCTATTTTAGTTAACTATGCTAATAATAATAAGCACCCATGTTTTTTTGTTCAATCAGAGCAAGGTTTAAATCGTTCTGAAGACTTCTTTGAAAGTATATGTACACAGATTATCAAAAAATATCCTCATGTTCTTAGTACTTATAAAAATGAAACGAAAGACGCAAAACTTTTTAATAGTTTATTAGGAAGTTTATCAAAAAATAGTGAATTAGAAATAAACTCATTGATCATTTGCATTGATGCTTTAGATGAGGCAGAGCCAGATCCCTTCTTTGAGGAAAATATTTTAAAATTACCTGAAAATTTACCAAAAAATGTTTTCTTTTTTATAACCCAGAGAGCTAATAATTTTAATTGGGAAATTCAAGTTGATTTCAAGGTTACCGAACTTTCGCTACTCATTGAAAGCCATTGGAGAAAAGAATTTGAAGAGTATATAAAAGAAAAAATACCTCAAAAAATTCGTGACGGAATTTCCAATTGGTGTATAAAAAGTAAGCTTAATCAGGAAATATTAATTCGAGTATTAATTAATAAAAGTGAAAGTAATTTTAGATATTTTAAAAATATGTTAGATGATATTGGAAGAGGACTATACGAAGACTCAAAGCTTGAAGATTTACCAAAAGGACTTAATAACTACTATAAAGATCATTGTAGGCAAATGATGAAAAGTAAGTCTTTGAAGGAAAACAAGTTAAAAAAGTTGCTCTTTTGGAATATTGTAAATAAAAAAGAAATAACACTTGGTAATTTTCAATCGGCTATGCATTCTGAATTACAGAGCATACTTAATGATTGGACACCATTTTTGCAAAAAGAAAAAAGAGAAAAACATTACTATTATACCCTTTATCATCAAAGTTTTGGTAAATTTATACAAGAAAATGAAGAGATTAAAGCTTATTGTGAAATAAATGAGTAACTGAACCTATTTTTTGTTTAAATAAACTAGTAATTTTTCTTTATGAATAGCAAAATATAAAAATATTTAATATTTCTTATAGAAATAAATAACACTTATAAAAATTAGTTATTTTTTATTTTTTAACCTTAGGGTAAGACTCTTTACCCTATCTCAAATCTCTTGATATAAGCGTGATTCAGGCTTTTGAAGCTCCATTTGACTTTGGCTATTGGGGTACTGATAGCTTTTAAACGAACTCTTGAGTGACGTTTTCGACAAGAGTCTGAAAAACAAAATTAAGGAGCTATAGATTGGTATGAGTAGTAAAAAAAAGGAAGCACAAGCCTGGGTGGCAGGTTATTCCGGTGGGGCAGGTGCGCTTGGCGCGCTGGGTGTGATTCCCGGAACTACAACTGTTTCTATCTCTGGTATGCAGATCACAATGGCTTACCATATTGGGCGAATTTACCGAGGAAACAACTTTGGCTTTGCAGAAGCTACTGCTGTCTGTTTACAGGTAGGACTAAATGCCATTGTAGGCAGATTGATGGCATACGAGCTAATTGGTTTGTTACCAATTGCAGGCTGGGCAATTAAATCCGGAGTTGCTGGTTCTGTGACAGCCATAATGGGCAATACCCTGATTGACTACTTTGAAAAATTTGATCCAGGGTCAGGGCCTATAGCTTACTAGTACTCAGTTTTCGGGCGCATTACTTGTATCTGTCTCATGCGCCCAGTTTCGCAATCAAAATTTAGGGAAAGGAAACATTAATGAGTTACGAACACGACAGACAAAAAAAATTCCGCGACGAAATTACTGTACTCCAGCTCGAACTCCAAAAAGCAATCTGGGAGATGCTGTTTCAAGTAGGAAATAAACTTTCACCCCAAGAAAAAACAGCAGTCCAAAATGAGTTTCAAGAGATTAACGAATGGCTGGAACGGCTAAAGACTGGTTTAGTATGGATTGCCTTTTTTGGTAAGGTATCTGTAGGTAAGTCTAGTTTGATCAATGCTCTTCTTGATGACATTGTTGCAGATGTCGCGGTTGAACACGATTCGACAACTGAAGTCACTTCTTACCAGAAAGGTGAATTCATGCTGAGTGACCTTCCTGGTAATTTAGGCGATCCTAAAAATGAGCAAATTGCTATTGAAGAAGCGAACAAAGCTCACGGTCTTGTCTTTGTAATTGATGGCGAGCCTTATAAAGACGAGGTTGAACTATTTGAACTCGTCCATAAGGCAGTACCCAATACTCCAATTTTAGTTTTCGTAAACAAGTCGGATGTTGGGAATATGACAACAAAAAATCGGGAGAAAGTTCGTGCCCGAATCGAGCAAAAAATGATGAAATTCGTCAATTCCAAGGATGACATTATCTACGGTAGTGCCATGCTTTTAAACTCGGAAAAGGACGAAATGGAGCTTCAGAAACAGACTCAACTCCTTGAGCGGATGTATCTGAATTCAGGAATGCTGGGTGATGTTATGACTCTGCTAGATCCTGCAAATCGTGTGGCAAGCCTGAGTGAGAAAATTCGCCAAAAAATTCAGGAAGCCCGCACTCGCCTTGCACGTAAGTTTATCAAGGGTTTTGGAATTGCTTGTGTAGCAAGTGACTTTTTACCATTCAATCAACTCCTCATAACGCCTGGTGTACTGGCTAGCATGGTCTTCTGTGTCTTCAAAACTATGGGAAAAGAGATAGATCGCAACGATGCAGGAAGAGTTAGCGTCGAGTTACTAAAAAGCTGTGGACAAGTTCTTGGTGCTCAGTTTGCCGCCGTTGTTGCTGCTGATTTGCTCCTGGACATGGTTTTCACTTTAACAGGGCCACTTGGAGCACTGATTGGTATAGTAGCTGATGTTGCTGCTTTGGGCTACTTCAAGTACAAACGCGCAGTTATCTTGGGTGAGGTAGCCCTAGAGTATGCTAGCAATGGGTTTTCATGGGGTGCTGATGGTCAGGAAGTTGTCATCAAGCGTTGTCAAGAGCGTGCCTCTGAGTATTACTTAAAACATTGGGGTAAAAAACGTGATGAAGATGACTCTTCAGGCTCTCCAGCAGTAGTTCGCTCTCCAAAGGATCGAAGTCCACTAACTTCGGATGTAAAGACCATTGCTCCGCAGGCTAGCTAATTAAATACAAGGTAGTGTTTTAGGTAGGAGTTCCTTACACAGGGACTCCAATAATAGGGAAAGAAGAGAGTCAGGGTAAATTCTTGTTTTTTCCGATTCCCCACTCCCTACTCCCTGCTTTTCCTTAAATATGAATTCCACATTCTGTTTTATCGCTTCCCCGCCAGCGTCCGGCGCGTTCGTCTTCGCCATCTTTGACTTTTGTAGTGATGGGTTTGTCGCCGATGCTGGGATAACCTTGGTCGTGTAGGGGATTGTAGATAACTCCGTGTTCAGCTACGTAAAGCCAGCTGTCTTTGCGCGTCCAAGTGGCTATAGGATTTACCTTCAAACGACCCTTGCCGTCGAATTCAAATATGGGCATATTAGCGCGGGTTACTGCTTGGTCGCGGCGGCGTCCAGTAATCCAAGCAACGCTGTTGAGGTCGTCTAAACCCCGTAGCAGTGGTTCAATTTTGGTAATGTCGTGGAATTTGAGAATATCTTTGTCCCAGAGTGCATCGCCAAATTTGGCTTCAAAAGCTGCGGGGCTATCCGCTTCTAGAGTTTTGTAAGTTTGCAGATCTAGGTTGTATATTTGTTTGGCTTTAGCAACTAGTTCTAAGGTTTCGTCAAAGTGGTACAGGGTATCAAGAAAGATCACAGGAACTGGAAACTTAAGTTCGCTGTAAAGAATATGAGTAATTACCATGTCATCCACATTAAAGGCGCTGGTTTGCACCAGTCCCGTTGGGATGTTTTCTATAGACCATGCCAAAATTTGTTTGGGAGTGGCAGTTTCAAACTCCTGGTTTAATTTTTCTAAGTCAAAAGCGATGGTTTCGTTTTTAGATGCTGTAGAAGCTGTCATGGTAATTTTCTGTTCTAATAATTTCTACCTTGATTAAGTTTTATTTTACTGCATAAAGGCGCATATTCCGCTAGGAGATGAGGTAATTATTAATTCTGGGTATGGCGGGAGGGGCAAGGGGGGCAGGGGAAAAGGTTAAAGGGAAAAGGTTAAAGGGAAAAGGTTAAAGGGAAAAGGTTAAAGGGAAAAGGTTAAAGGGAAAAGGTTAAAGGGAAAAGGTTAAAGGGAAAAGGAATAAATTTAATCTTTCCCCTTTCCCCCTTACCCTTTCCCCTTTCCCCATAGCCAATGCCCCATGCCCATCATTGTGTAAGTAAATACTAAAGCCTTTGCTAAGAAAGTTTACGCTTATTTAAGTTTTACGAGTTTTTTATGGATATATATACTGATTTTGATATGGTTAAGAAAGAATTAACAAACAAGGATTTTACTTAAATGAAGAATTCAAAAATCCGCAATCCATTAAGTGAATCTATAGTTATGGGCGCTTTAATCGCGCTGACGAGCGTTAGTATCATCACCATAATGAATGCTTTCTAAAATAAAAAAATTTTAATTTTAGCAACAAAACTTTACATAACCCTGCTCAAAACTGAGTAGGGTTTTTACATTTTGTTTACAAATTCATCTGTTAGCACTAATGACCCATCGGTGCTTTTGCTCCTGCGCCGCCTTTGCCTAAGAATAGTAATAAAGGTAACGAGCAAAGAAAAGCGATACCTACCACTCGAAAGCAATCTGCATAAGACAAAACAGCAGCTTGGGTATCTACTATTTGACTTAATAAAGCTAGTGCTTGTTGTTGAGCTGTTGTCGCATCCATACCTTGGCTTTGGAGTGCGCCGTTGAGTGCATCGAGGCGCTGAGTGGTTTCCGGGTCATAAGGAGTGAGTTTTGACAAGAGGATGGCTCGATGAAAAGCTTCTCGTCTATCGAGGAGAGTGGTAAGTAGGGCAATGCCGATGCTACCACCTAATTGCCGGGTGAGGTTGTAGAACCCAGAACCGGCAGAAATATCTTGTTTGGGTAACCCTCCTAAAGTTGCCAAACTCAAGGGGAGAAACATCAATACAGTAAAAGCCCCACGCCATACCAATGGCCAAAATAAATCATCTGTACCGCTTTGTGGGGTAATTGCCGCCAATTGAAACATGACTCCAGATGTTCCAACAGCGCCGATCGCAATTAAAATTCTGGCATCGATTTTGGTGGACAACTTACCTAACAAAACCATGACGATCGCAGACGCTAAAGCACCAGGCGCTAACAATAGTCCTGTCTGTGTTGCCGTAAAGTGCAGCACACTCTGAGCAAATATCGGTACCGCAAACAAAGCACCATAAAGCCCCATCCCCACTACTGCTGATAAAAAACTCCCAGCCGCTAAAGAACGGTGACGCAAAACTCTCAAATCAACGGCCGGATGAGCTATTCTCAATTCCTGCCAAATAAACAGTGCTAATCCGATCGCACTAGCTACAGCCAACGTAATAATGAAACCAGAGGAAAACCAGTCTTCTTTCTCTCCTTCCTCTAACAAAGTTTGGATACTACCGATTGCAATTACCAAAAACCCAATCCCAAACCAATCCACAGCTTGGTTTTGTGCTTGGCTGTTGTCTTTATCTTTGGGTAAAAATACTAAGGACATTGCCACTGCAACGATCCCAAAGGGAATATTAACAAAGAAAATCCACCGCCAGCCCAAACCATCTACCAAGAACCCGCCTAAGGTCGGGCCGATGGCTGGGCCAGCAATTACACCGACTCCAAAAACTGCTTGGGCCAAACCCTGTTCCGCAGGTGGAAAAGTCTCGAACAAAATTGCTTGTGCTTTAGCTAGCAACCCACCACCGCATAAACCTTGAAGAATTCGAGAAATCACCAGCATCGGTAAATTAAATGCCAATCCGCATAAAACCGAGGCAATGGTAAAGCCAATCAAGGAGAAAATAAAGTACCTTTTGCGCCCAAAATAATCTCCGAGCCACGCAGACAAAGGAATTAAAACAACGTTGGCGATCGCATATCCAGTCACCACCCAACCCACTTCAGTGATAGTTGCGCCAAGGCTGGCTTGGATATCGGTTAAAGCAACGTTGACAATACTGGTGTCAATCACTTCTAAGATGGCACCAAGGGCAGCCGTAAAAGCGATCGCCCACTTCAAAGGCCCGTGGACATAACCAAATTCGTCAAAACTGGAAGGTTTAATGTTGGTAGCCATTGTCAGCACCAGTAGTATTTAACATCACAGCGATCCCCATAGCAAAAATAAGATTTGTTATATATACGCTACGGTAGCGTATCATAAAAGAACGGTCAAGGTAGGCTTGTATAGAAAGCAGCATAAATACTGTTTCTCAAGATGTATGGTCGCTGCTGCGGTTTTAGTGCAGAGAAAATAGGCTACAGAGCTTATTTATATCCCCATGTATGATGTTGTCTGCCCAAAGCGAGAAGAAAAAACAAAATTGCCAAGATGGTATTGCTTGGGGATGATATTTTTATGAGTAAGCAAATCAACACCTCCTCTGGACGCCCGCGCAGCATCCACGCCGACCAAGCTATATTGCAAGCGACCTTAGATTTGCTTGCAGAGGTAGGATATCAAAGCATGAGTATAGAAGCGATCGCTGCTCGTGCTGGGGTTGGTAAAACCACGATCTATCGGCGTTACACTTCCAAAGAAGAACTAGTTGCAGACGCCATAGAAAGCTTGAGAGACGATTTAGCGATCCCCGATACCGGCACCTTTTGGGGAGACATGGATATCGTCATCAAGAATGCAGCAAAAAAAATAGATAGTCCCCTTGGTCGTCAGACACTCGCCTTGATTATCAGCACAGCATCTAGCAATCCTCAGTTTGCCCAAGTTTACTGGACAAAATACATAAAACTCCGCCGTGAAGCCTTTGCCAAAGTACTTAAGCGTGCCCAGTCTAGAGCAGAAATCAACGATAACGCCGACATAGACCTAATTATCGACCTTCTGAGTGGATCGCTGTATTATGCACTAATCTTCAAACCCACAACCGAGCCAGTAGAAGCCTACATGCGCCGCACCATAGATATTCTCGTCAAGGGAATAGGGCATGGGGCATCGGGTATGGGGGAAAAGGTTAAAGGGAAAAGGGAAAAGGAATAAATTTAATCTTTCCCCTTTCCGCTTTACCCCTTGTCCTTTCCCCATACCCGATGCCCAATGACCAATGACTAATGACCAATGACTAATAACTAACTTGTTGCAAAAATAACTTTTCACAAATCGTTGTAAATGAGATGATGTATTAATTAGAGAAAAAGGTGAACAATTGTTATTTTTCTCCCTCTGCTTGTGGTTGCAAGATGGCATTACAGTATTGTATGAGAGTGGTCAAGCGATCGCTAATCGTTTGCAGTCTTGTTTGTACAGTCGATGCCTGCCGCGCTCCTTGGAAAAACATCACATCTATTTCCAACAAGCGCAGTTGCTTACTCATCTCAGTTTGATAAGACTGAACTCGCCAGTCTTCTCTTGGCACAGAGGCTTCCATTGGGGACGCTCCGGGAACGCCAACATCAGCCAAAGGTACAATTTCCTCCCTAAACAGTCGCTGCAACGAGGCTACACGCCGCCGCAGTTCGGGTGCAACAATTTGCCCAGTTGTAGCATCGGAGCGTAATTGCTCCAGTAAGGTTATGAATGCCTGATATTTCTCACGGTTTAAAGACATCGAGTGCTAGTTAAGATAGTATAAATGTCAAGTAATTTTTCTTATACAATAAACTCTCTTAACCACTTATCAGTACTATAAGCCTCAAATCGTGATTTGAGGCTTTGTTTGCAATCAATCGATTTTCAAGTTTACGATTCTTGAAATTCACACTGGATGACTACCGTTGCCAATTGGAGAACCATCCCAACACTGTCTTTTTTGCCCATCTAGTGGCAACAGCATCTTCCCAGGGTGATGGTGCCAGTTTTGTCTATCTCACACTTATCTACCGATCTCCTTAAGAGCCAATTGTATGAGCAGCATAGCGATCAATTCATCAGTCGATCTTGCCATTCCGGAATGGTTAAAGAAATGTTTGAAGGAATCATCGATAACTAGCAGCCAAGGCGAAGATGAGCGAAGGCATAATGATGCAGTGTTGATTGGTCGAGCATTTGAATTTGCTTACCAATTGCATCAAGGTCAATATCGCAAATCGGGAGAGCCATACATTGCTCATCCCATTGCTGTAGCCGGATTGCTGCGGGACTTGGGAGGTAGTCCTGCTATGATAGCAGCTGGGTTTCTTCATGATGTAGTTGAAGATACAGAAGTCACTATTGAAGAAATCGAAGAAAGGTTTGGGCCGGAAGTCCGCCAATTGGTGGAAGGTGTCACCAAACTTTCTAAAATCAATTTCACCAGCAAAACCGAAAGCCAAGCGGAAAATTTCCGCCGGATGTTTTTGGCAATGGCGCAAGATATTCGAGTGATTGTGGTGAAGTTGGCAGACCGTTTGCATAATATGCGAACCTTACAATACATGTCGGAAGCCAGCCGCCGCCGCAGCGCCCAGGAAACGCGAGATATCTTCGCACCTTTAGCTAATCGCTTGGGGATCTGGCGAATTAAGTGGGAATTAGAGGATTTGGCTTTTAAATATTTGGAACCAGAAGCTTTCCGCGAAATGCAGCAGCATGTTTCCGAAAAGCGGACGGCGCGAGAAGAGAAGTTGGCTAAAGCTACAGAAATTTTGCGGGAGCGTTTGCAGCAAGCTGGAATTCATTGCCAAGATATCAGCGGACGCCCCAAGCATCTTTATAGCATTTACCAAAAAATGCAGCGGCAGCAAAAGGAATTTCACGAAATTTATGATTTGGCAGCCCTGCGGATTATTGTCCAAACCAATGAGGAATGCTATCGGGCGTTGGCAGTGGTTCATGATGCTTTTCGCCCAATTCCTGGGAGATTTAAAGATTATATTGGACTGCCAAAACCTAACCGTTACCAGTCGTTGCATACTGGAGTCATTGGCTTGACTGGTCGTCCTTTGGAAGTACAAATTCGGACGATAGAAATGCATCATATCGCTGAGTATGGGATTGCCGCTCATTGGAAGTATAAAGAAACAGGAGGTTCTGGCATTAGCCATTTGACAGCGACGGATGAAAAGTTTACTTGGTTGCGGCAACTGCTGGAATGGCAAACAGATCTAAAAGACGCCCAAGAATATCTTGATAGCGTCAAAGATAATCTATTTGAAGATGATGTCTATGTCTTCACCCCTAAGGGGGATGTTGTGCCTTTAAGTCCTGGGTCTACAAGTATAGATTTTGCCTATCGCATTCACACAGAAGTGGGAAACCACTGTGCAGGGGCGCGGGTAAATGGGCGAATGGTACCTCTGTCAACGCGACTGCAAAATGGCGATATTGTAGAGATTCTCACTCAAAAGAACTGCCATCCGAGTTTGGATTGGTTAAATTTTGTCAGAACTTCGGCAGCAAAGTATCGAATTAAACAATGGTACAAGCGATCGCGCCGGGAAGAAAATGTCGCCCGCGGACGAGAATTATTAGAAAAGGAACTTGGTAAAACTGGTTTTGATAGTCTGCTGAAGTCAGAAGCAATGCAGATTGTCACCGAAAAGTGTAACTATCACAGCGTAGAAGATTTACTAGCTGGTTTGGGTTACGGTGAAGTGACGTTGAATTTAGTCCTCAATCGTTGGCGAGAAGTAGCGAAGGGACAACAACCAGTTATAACTCCACTGCCATTTCTTCCCAAAGAATCGACATCTACAGCAAAAGCTTTGCGAGATGCGCCTCCAAACATCTCGCGCTCCACAGATTCGCCGATTATTGGAGTAGAAGGTTTGGTGTATCATTTAGCCGGGTGTTGTACCCCGATTCCCGGCGAAGCAATCATTGGCGTAGTGACGCGGGGTAGGGGGATTTCAATTCATCGCCAAGGCTGCCATAATCTGGAAAGTGTCGAGTATGAGCGTTTAGTACCAGTTAGGTGGAATCCAGCAGCAGAAAATAGTGGTCGCCCGCAAACTTACCCAGTGGAGATTCAAATTGAAGCACTTGACCGCGTAGGAGTGCTAAAGGATATTTTATCAAGGCTGAGCGACCAGGGAATCAATGTGCGCCATGCCCAGGTAAAAACAGCCGTTGGTCAACCTGCATTGATGGATTTGGGAATAGATATACGCGATCGCCTCCAGCTAGAGCAAGTATTTATCCAAATTAAGAAAATGAGCGACATTTTGAATATCCGCCGCGTCGGTCAAATTGACGAGTAAGTGCCCGAATTGGTAGGGTGCGTTCACACGATGTAACGCACCATTTGAAATTCGTAGAAAAACTTCTAAGCAAAAAATCGTTTAACTACTTCCTGGGTTAAGCGATCGCATTAGCTATGAGCAAATATAATGTGTATTTTGTCAATAAGCCGATCTACTTAAAAAAGCAAGGAAACAAAGCGATCGCTATGTAAAGAAGAGGGAGTAAGAGGGCAGCTAGTTATTCTCTTATCCCTAATTCTATATAGAGAGTCAATTTTAAACTAAGTAATTTTTCATACTTTATATATTATTAATAATAATTCAGAAAATATATCGATGAAATAAATACCTGCAATCAGCAAAATGTTGAGAGGAGAATAATTTTCATTTTTGAAATGTATTTGAGTAATTAAGCTGAAAAATCAGCTTGATTTTCAGAAATGATTGTATTTAGTGATTTGCAATCGATTACAGTGCAGAAATTCTTAGGTTAGTGTCGTGCTAGCTTATAAATCATTGACTGTAAATAATGCTTTGGCGCTGAAAATATCTAATCTCCTAATAGCTTAACTACAAAAATTCGTGAATGGCTTAAATAACATGAATATGCAGACTCAAGGCATTATTTTCATCGATTCATCAATTACAGACTACGAATTATTGCTTGATTGTATTGTATCAAAAATTGAAGTAATAGTTCTCGATTCCAGCCAAGATGGCATAGAACAAATTACTCAAATACTGTTGCAACGCCCTGAAGTTGAAAACGTCCACATTGTCTCTCATGGTTCTCCCGGTTGCCTTTACCTGGGTAATACGCAACTGAGTCTCAGCACTTTAGAAAGCTATACTCAACAGCTACAAACTTGGTTGTGTCGGACTCTGATACTCTACGGCTGTAACGTCGCTGCTGGGGATGCGGGAGAGGAATTTTTACAGAAGTTGCATCGATTGACAAAAGCTAATATTGCGGCTTCTACTACACTGACGGGTAACGCAGCGTTAGGTGGAGATTGGAATTTACAGGTTCAAGTTGGCAAAGATTTTTCAATCGCAAATCCCATAGCTTTAGCATTTCGACAAGAAACACTTTCTAGTTATACGGGAATACTTGCTTCTGGTGAACTCGATACTACCTTTGGCATTGGTGGTAAAGTTACTACTCAATTTGGTTATGGCGGATCTGCCTATAGTGTTGCAATTCAGTCAGACGGGAAAATTTTGGCAGTCGGCTATAGTTACATGATTCACGATGGCTTAAATGCCCCTGACTTTGCTCTAGTACGCTACAACCCAGACGGCAGCCTAGACAATAGCTTTGGCAATGGTGGTATAGTTACTACTCATGTTGGTAGTGCCAGTGATAGTGGTTATAGTGTGACTCTACAATCAGACGGCAAGATAGTTGTTGCTGGATATACTTGGAACAATAGCCAATCTAACCAACCAGATTTTGCCCTAGCACGCTACAACACTAACGGTAGTCTAGATACAAGTTTTGGTAACGGCGGCAAAGTTATTACCAACTTTGGTCAAGACTTGGGTTATAAAGTCTTAGTTCAGCCAGACGGCAAGACGATCCTAGTGGGATCTATCGGTAATGGAGATCGTGTTCTAGTACGCTACAACACTGATGGTAGTATAGATACGAGTTTTGGTAACAGCGGCAAAGTTAACGGTACAAATGGCAACACTGCTGTAATTCTCTCAGATGGCAAAATTATTGTTGCTGGAGCGGCAATTACTGACTCTAATAGTTATTCTGCCTCTGGGCCTCTTATTGATTTTGCCTTAGCACGTTATCACAGCAATGGCAGTTTAGATACTAGCTTTGGCAATAATGGTAGGGTCTTAACTCCTATAGGTACATCCCTTGACACGGCTAATAGCATTGCAATTCAGGCGGACGGTAAAATTGTTGTTGCCGGATACGCGTGGAGTGTATGGAATGGCTCTAACCAAGAAGACTTTGCTATTGCCCGTTACAATTCTGACGGTAGTCTAGACACTAGCTTTGGTAATGGAGGTAAAATCATTGCGCCTCTAAGTATAAGTAATAACGATCGTGCCACTAGTTTGACAATTCAATCTAATGGCAAAATTGTTGTCGCTGGTTATATTCAAAACGGAAATAATCGCGACACAGTTCTATTAACCTATAATCCCGATGGAACTTTGGATAGTAGCTTTGGTACAGGCGGTCAGGTTATTACTCCGATTAAAAGTAACTACGAAGGCGGTAGTGTTGTTGCAACTCAATCGGATGGCAATATTGTTGTTGTTGGGAATAACAATGGGTACTTTGCAGTGGCACGCTACCTCGGTGTTTCCAACGAAACACCTACCACTCCCTCAAATACAGCGCCTACAGTCACTTTGCCCAGCACTAACCCCACTTACACTGAAAATGCTCCTGCTATCTTCATTGACCCAACTGCAACTGTTGTAGACCCTGATTCCCAAGACTTCGATTCCGGTAAAATGACTGTAAGCTTCAGTAATGGTGGAACTGCTGACGATCGCCTCATCATCCAGAGCAACACAACAAATAAAATCGAAGTCAACAACAACACAAGCATTTTGTACGATACTAGCTTTATCGGTACTTTCACTGCTGGTATTGGTACTCAAGACTTAGTTATCAACTTTACCTCTAAAGCCACACCTACTGCTATCCAAGCTGTGCTACGCAGTATTAGTTACGCCAACATCTCGGATAATCCTGCTACTACTCCTCGTACTGTCAGCTTTGTGTTAACTGACGGTGATGGTGGTGCTAGTACGACAGTCTCTAAAACGATTAATCTGACTGCTGTCAACGATGCCCCTATCGTTACCGCAAATCAAAGCTTCAATATCAGGGAAAATAGCAGTAATGATACGGTGGTTGGTACTGTAATTGCTACCGATGTCGAGGGAACTAGCTCATTTTCCAATTGGACAATTATTGATGGCAACTTTGACCTCGATGGAGATGGGAAAACTGCTTTTAGCATTAACTCGACTTCTGGACAGATCGCAGTTGGCGATCGCGACGATCTTGATTTTGAGACTAAGCCTAACTTTCAACTACAAGTTACTGTCAGCGATGGCACTGCTACTAGCGCTATGCAAGCGATCGCCATCAATCTCAATGATGTTGGTGAAAAGACCATCTTTGGTACGTCTTTAAGCAACAAGCTATACGGCAGTACAACTGATGATACTATCTACGGCTATGAAGCAAGTGATTATTTATATGGCTATGATGGTAGCGATCGCCTGATTGCTGGTGCTGGCAATGACTACCTTTATGGTGGTGGAGGTGATGATATTCTCGATGGTGGTGATGGCACTGATTCACTTAAGGAATCTGCTGATGTCAACTTTACTTTAACTAATACTCAACTACTTGGTTTAGGTAATGATAGCTTCAGCAGTATTGAAAAGGTAACGCTGACGGGCGGTATTAGCGACAATACTTTAAATGCTTCATCATTCACAATTGCCAGTGTCTATCTTTATGGCGGTAATGGTCATGATACTGTTTTAGGTGGTAGTCAGAATGATTATTTATACGGTGAGAATGGTAGCGATCGCCTGATTGGTAATGCTGGAATTGACCGACTTTATGGTGGTGCAGATAACGACACTTTGACTGGCGGTGCTGGCAATGATTTACTCTATGGACAAACAGGTGCTGATACTTTTGTTCTCGCCTCAGGAAACGGCAGTGATAGCATATTTGATTTTAAGGATGGCATTGACAAACTTGGTTTATTAGGTGGTTTAACTTATGGGGCTTTAACTATCTCTGCAAGTGGTACTAAGACTTCTATTCGGATTACTTCCACTAATGAGACATTAGCTCTTTTGAGCAATATCCAACCTAGCTTGATTACAGAAAGTGATTTTATCGCAATTGTGTAATAGTGAGTAATTTTCTATCGCATTAATTTTGATGGGTTAGCGGCGAGCAGATCCCCGGCTTCTTCAAGAAGTCGGGGATCTCAGTCCTCAGAATTAATAGGACAGACCACTAATGGCAAAATCACCGTAAATGTAGATCCTTTTCCCAGCTGTGAATCTACTTTAATTTCACCATCCATTAACTGAACCAAGCGGGACACTATAGCTAAACCTAATCCCGTACCATCAGAACTTTGCACTTTTGGAGCAGTTACTTCGCGAAAATAGGGATTGAAGATTTGCGTTTGAGCATCTGTGGAAATACCAATTCCACTATCGGTAACGGAAATTGCCCACTGCTGTGGAGATATCGTCCAGCACTCCAAATGAATTGAACCGGATTCTGTGTAGCGAATTGCGTTACTCAGCAGATTTGTCAGAATTTGCTGAAACCGGAGAGGATCTATAGTAACTTCATTTGGGGCGCGTTCGCATTCAACAACCAAGGATAATTCTTTAGCACGCACTAGTGGTTCAATCATCTCCATAACTGAGTTGATTAAACTACGCACGTCGATTTGAGTGGGCTGCAATTTCATCTGTCCGGCATCATAACGCGAAATTTCCAGAGTATCGTTAATTAACTGGACAAGAAGTCTACCACTCTTGAGAACTCGCTCGATACTTTCAAGATTTGCGTAGGTGTCTTTGAGTTCTGGTTGTTGACGCTGCTGGCGCAGAAATAAGTCTGCATAACCGATGATTGAAGTCAGGGGTGTTTTCAGTTCATGAGCCAAATGAGAGAGGCTTTCTTTACTAGCACGAACCAAACGAGTTAGCTCTTGGTTAGTTAACCGCAACTGACTTTGGAGTTGTTTGAGTTCTTTTAATCGTCCTTGAGTATAACTGTTAAAGCAACGGGCGATCGCTTCATCAATTACTGTATCAATTAAGCGAACGGCTCTCAGTACTTCTTGTGCAGATCCCTGCAATAAATCTTCTTCTAAAAACGAAAAAATCACAAACCGCAGTAAACGATACTCTCGCGCAATTTCCGCTGGCTCAAATCCCTGTTCGGCGCGGAGTGTACCGTGTTCCAAACTTGCATCTACTACTGTTTGCAAATCGCTAGTTGCAGATTCAGATAGTACTGTTGCTAATGCTTTCAAAACGCGGGGTAAGCTATCCTTGACAGCCTTGAAAGTAAGTTCTTGAGTAACTTCAATTTGCTCATCTTGGTAAACTGCTTCTACCCAGCGATCGAGAATGGCATCACTTTTAGCAATTAAAGTTTGACTAAAATCCATTTTTTGCCCAACCAAACACAGTCAGCGCCAAACCCCATGCGCTAGAGGTAGATTAGTGCATTGATATCAAGCCCGCAACTAACGGAAGATAGAGGTTAGCGAAAAGACGGCTGATTGTTGAATTAATTACTTAATAGTCGATTTATTGCAATTTATAGCAATTTTCAGGTAATTAAACCATAGGGTAGGGGCGCACAGCTGTGCGCCCCTACAAAGGATTGTGGTTCAAATACATGAAAACGGCTGTAAATGTTGAATAAAAATAAGAGCGATCGCTTCACCAAACGTGTAAGCATCAGAGGCTATTTATAAAGTAAAAATAAAATTATTGTAGGGTGTGTTAGCCTAACGCACCGTCTTATATAGCGGTGCGTTAGGCTAAAGCCGTAACACACCCTACTTAAGATTTACTTTATAAATGATCTCTAATGCAATAAATTAGTTAACAATAAATAGTGAGATAAGTTCATGCAAAATGTGTTTCCTGGTGAAGTATTCGCTAACACTAGTGATTTTGATATTGGTATTCGCCAACTATTACCACGATACGATGAGATGTTGGAAGTAATTACTCGTTGTTTATCTTCCACGAGTCGGCGTATTTTAGAATTAGGTTGTGGTACGGGCGAACTTAGTATCAAGATACTCAAAAGATGTCCAGATGCCCAAGTAATTGCCTTAGATTACTCGCCTCGAATGCTGCAATTTGCCCAAGATAAAATCACAGCAGCAGGATATGAACACCGATGGACTGGTATAGAAGCCGACTTTGGCGATTGGGCAAATAATCCAGAGAAGTTTGATATTGGTAGCGAATTTGATGGTTGTGTTTCATCCTTAGCAATCCACCATCTTCAGGATGAAATGAAATTGAAGTTATTCGAGCAAATTGCCGCTAGCCTGACTCAAGAGGGTTGTTTTTGGAATGCAGACCCGCTTCTACCAGAGTCACCAATCTTAGTAGAAGTTTACAAAATGGCACGAGAGGAATGGGCAGTTCAACAAGGAATTAATTTGGCAGAGATTGGCGCCAAACGTGGCATTAGCAGCAATCAAGGTTATTCTAGTCAAGATCGGCTAGCAACTTTAGATGCCCATTTACAGATGTTAGCCACAGCTGGATTTAAGACGGTAGCAGTACCTTGGAAATATTACGGTTTGACGGTATTTGGTGGCTGGCTGCAAAAATTTTAGATTTCGGATGCCCGGATTTGGCATCGATAAAAGGTTTAGATTCCCTACTTTTCAAATAAGTCGGGAATTTTATTATTGATAAATTATTAAGTAATAATATAAGATTCCCTTTTATTTTTAAAATTATTTGTATACCCAGGTCATAGTCAATAGGCAATAAAAGTCCGATAGTAACAAAATGGCAATAAATAATATTATTTGCATTGAGAAGAACTATTATATAAACGCATTAGTCTAGAAGGAGTGCTGAATTTCGAGTTCTGGTGCTGAGTGGAACCTCTTAACTTTAGAAAAGTACCCCATGAGGGTACTGTGCATACTCCATAGATTTATCTGAAAATAGAAAGTAGAAAATTTTCTTGCGAAAAGACACCAGGGACACAGGATTAGATTGGTTTTTCTGCTTCTTTCAATCATTGGAGTTAAAGCTACTGTTTGCCATCACTTAGTTTCAAAAGGAGAATATCTTGGATGGCTCGAAATAAAAAGAAATCAGCCAGGTTTAAGCATGAGCATCCACTTTACTCTAGATGCCCAATTTGTTGTATTGTCCCACCCCACATGCTGGAAAATGTCGTAGTGAATGGTAACCCTGAGCAAAGGAATTGGGCTTTCCGTACATTAAATCTTTCGGCACAGCTTCGCGGACGGCGGGACGTTATAGGTAGTGTTTCCTTTGCGCCTTCTCCTGGTGAGAAGCGCCGCACCATTTACGATGCCAAAACTGGGCAGCAACTTCCTGGTACGCTGGTGCGTAGTGAAGGCGATCCTCCTAGCAGCGATGCAGCAGTGAATGAAGCCTATGATGCTGCTGGGGCTACTTATGATTTGTTTTATGAGATATTCGATCGCAATTCCATTGATGACAAGGGTCTGCGTTTAGACTCCACCGTGCATTATGGCGTCAAATACGATAACGCCTTTTGGAACGGCGACCAAATGGTTTATGGTGACGGTGACGGAGAACTGTTTCAACGCTTTACAATCTCAATTGATGTGATTGGGCATGAGTTGGCTCATGGTGTAACTCAGTACGAAGCGGGTTTACAGTATTATGGCGAACCAGGCGCACTGAATGAATCGTTTTCTGATGTCTTTGGTGCCTTAGTGAAACAAAAAGCTAAAAATCAAACTGCACAAGAAGCAGATTGGATTATTGGCGAAGGTCTTTTAGCACCCACTGTCAAAGGTGTTGGTATCCGTTCCATGAAAGCGCCGGGAACAGCATACGATGACCCAGTACTAGGTAAAGACCCCCAACCAGGGCATATGAAAGATAAATATACTGGCGTTGAAGATAACGCTGGAGTACATATCAACTCAGGAATTCCTAACCGGGCCTTTTATCTAGCGGCTGTTGAAATTGGCGGCTATGCTTGGGAAAGCGTTGGTAAAATCTGGTACATAGCTTTACGCGATCGCCTGCGTGCCAAAGCTGATTTTAAAAAAGCTGCCAACGTCACCATTCAAATTGCTGGCGAACTCTACGGTAATGACAGTCGCGAGCAAAAAGCCGTGCAGAACGCTTGGCAAAAGGTAGGGGTTATCTAGTAGAGACGCGATTAATCGCGTCTGTACAAGAGTGCGATTAATCGCGTCTGCGTGCTATTTGTTGTTGCTAAACTGGGAGGTGAGAATTCTCATCTTCCAGTCTTTGCATTTCTCCCACTCAGTAGCACAACGGAGAGCAAAAAAATGCGGATATCCTTTGAACGCACCGGCGGCTTTGCTGGAATTACGAAGAAAACAACGGTTGATACGGCCGAACTTCCAGCAAACGAAGCTAAAACCCTTCCCCAACTAGTGGAAGCTGCTGATTTATTTAGGCTACCAGAACGAATTACCTCGCCTAACCCCCAGAGCGATCGCTTTCAATATAAATTAACAGTGGAAGATAACGGTAAGCAGCATACGGTGACTGTTAGCGAAGCAGCATTACCAGGAACTTTAAGACCCCTGATTGAATGGCTACAAAACATAGCACAAAAAAGGTAATTTTTTCAATTATCAACTGAATTTTTAGTAAAAAATCCAGTCAAGGCAACATAAAAATGAAACCCCAAGGAGAATATAAATTTTGTGGGCGAAGATAATATAAATTTTAACTCTCTACAAGAAAACCAAACTGATGATTTTTTGCATGTACCATCTATAAAAGAAGATTGGGGTGGAGATGGAACAGGGGGCATGAATTTATCAGGGAGGCGTACAGCAATTTCCGACGAGCATGTACCCCGCAGGTACCAATTTTTTGATACAAATACCGTACCAGAAAAACACCATTGGCGAGTAAGTGGAATGCCAGATGATGTAGTATTTGGAAGTAGGCGATCGCTAACTTGGCATGACTGTGGTGCATCCACTTCAAAAGTAGTTTTACCGCCCAACTTTGAGGCACCTTCTGGCTATTTTACTGCTGATTTAGAAATTTTTGTATTGAGGGGTGCAATTCAATTAGGTGAGTGGCAATTAAACAAACATGGCTACTCTTTTATTCCCGCAGGTGTGAAAATTGGGCCTTGGAAAGTGTTAGGCAATGAAGAAGTTGAAATTCTCTGGATGGAGAACGGTCCAGTCAAATTAGAGTATAAAAATGCATTAAATAATCATCCCCTTGCTAAAGTAAAGGATTTTATTCCAGCATTGGATAGCAAGTTACTACCGTGGAGCAAAACAGATACAGTTCAATTTGAGGTGTCTAAAAAAAAGTACCTCAGAAAAAATAGTAGCGGCGGTGGAGTATGGTTGCTTGCTATCTTGCCACATTATGATGGCAGATATCCAATGATTCAATCATATAACGAAGAAGCATATGGTTTAGTTGGATACTGTGATATAGGAAATTACAGCTTTGCAAAAGATCACTTTGGCTATTGTCCTAGCTTTAGCACTGTTCCCAGACACACAACCGATGATGGCGGCTTGTTCTTTGTCAGAGTTGATAGAGATTTATCACAAGTTGCAACAGTGTTGTCGTATGCACCTCAAGATTCATAGGTCTTTTAAGCAGCAATATTTCCATTTCAGTTACTAAAAGATCTTTTTAAATAGCGTCCAGTAGGTAAACCCAAAACCTCTCCATTGTTGTAAATCAAATTCCCTCGTAAAAAAGTACTTTTTACCCTTCCAGTTAACTCCATCCCTTCAAAAGGTGTATAACCTTGTTGTGATTCTGACTCGGTTGAACGCACCGCAAAACTTTCATCTGGGTTTAGCAATACCAAATCGGCATCATAGCCAATAGCAATGTCACCTTTTTCTAATAAACCAAAGCGCCGCGATGGGTTCCAAGATAGCAACTTAGCCATCTGGTTGTAAGACATTCCCCGCTTACTACCTTCACTAAATACACCAGAAAGTAAATATTCTGTACCGCCAAAACCAGATTTTGCTAACCAAATATTATTTGGATTTTTAGCACTTCTTTTTTGTTCCGCAGAACAACAAGCATGGTCGCTAACTATCCAATCTACTTGATTATTAAGTACAGCTTGCCATAAATATTCTACATCGGCACGGGGACGAATCGGTGGGTTTACTTTTGCCCAAATTGTATTAGGAGTATCTACATCTAATAGCAAATGTCCCACAGTAACTTCTCTGCGAAAATTGATGTGAGGAAAAGCACTTTGCATAGTCAAAGCTGCTTCCATTGCCTTACGCGAACTCAGGTGCAATAAATTAATATTTACGCAATTAGTTTCATGCGCCAAATAAGAAGCAATGGAAATTGCTAAACCTTCAGAATGAGGAGGACGCGCTGCACTGTAAGCGTGGAGTCCGCTAAGACTAGAGTCATTTTCAACTATTTTGGTATAGGCATTAAGAATCTCTGCAACTTCGCAATGCAAACTTAAACTAATAGTATCTCGCGCTTGTGGATATTTTTCCATCAAGCGAGTTAGACCGCGCATAATAAATTCAAAATGGGCGAAATCGTAGCGTTCTTCTTTATTAATCATCAAAAACAGGTTTTGCTGGTCTGACAAACCATGCAACCCATAGCCGCCATAAAACATGAAGATTTTAAACGAAGATACACCATGTTCTTCAAACAATAAAGGTATTTCATCAATGTGCTGGGTGGCTATAGGTGCAATATGATAGCTGTAATCAACAAAAAAATTACCTGCGGATAACGCTAAAACCTCTGGAAAAAAATCTTGATAAGAACCGCCTTTATTGAGATAATACTGCCCTGTACGAATGTAATTTAAGCTAGTAGTCACACCTCCCATCGCTGCTGCTTTGCTTTCAGTTACAGCATCCTTGTCGAGGGGTTGATAAATACCGATGTGCATATGGGCATCCACGACTCCAGGAAACCCCAGCAAGTTTTTGGCATCGAAGACCTCTTTAGCTGTGTCTGGGCTAATATGAGAAGCAATCTGAGCAAATTTCCCATCTTTAATTCCTAAATCAAGTAGTTCGATAGCATCATTGTGGGGACGAACTACCCGCACATTTTTGATAACTCTATCTAATAGGGAAGTTTCAGACACAGTAGACCTCACATTAAAATGAGTTTAGTTAGGAATTTCCACATCGTACCGGGATGCAGACTAAATCCCATCAAGATGTAACAGTTTTTTATGAAATCATCTTCAGGAGTAAAGGCAATGGAAAGTTTTAATGAATATCATTTAGATCCAGAGCAATTTCCTTTTCTTAAAGGTTTCCAAGATAACTGGCAAATAATTAGAGATGAATTTAAATACTTTATAAAAAATGCATCTGACGAAGAACTAAAATTCACTTACGATGTTCTCGGCCCTAAAAATAAAACGATTAAAACAAAGGGAAATTCTAAATACAGTGCTTTTGGTATTTTATTTCAAGGTCTTTTTATTGAAAAATATATCAAAATCCATCATATACAATATCCTGATTTTCCATCAGAGGAGGCATCAGCAAAAGCACTCTTATTAAGAGAAAAATATTTTCCAAATTTGGCTCAGGTAATAGAAAAGATTAACCTTGAGCATGATGAAATTATCAGAAATGCTTATTTTGGTACGTTTCATCCAGGCTTAGATATTAAGCTACATGTGAACTATAACCCTCACATGAATCGTGGCTATTTGGGATTAATTGTGCCAGAAGGGGATATAGCTATGAAAATCTGTCACGAACAGCTTTATTGGCATGAAGGAAAAATTATGGTTTTAGATCATAGCTATCCACACTGTCCGCATAATTACACCGATCGCGATCGCACTGTTTTGGTTATAGACTTTTTTAAACCAGATCGATCTAGAGAAGAAGTGATGGGATTTGAAAAAGAGCAAGTTACACAACGTATGGAAGATAATCCTTACAGTTTGGGTGTTTTTGGTAAAAGCGATAAAGCTGAAGTAGAAGATTTTATCAAGTATGGTTTAGCTCATCAATTAGAGTGGGATAAAGCTTTATAATGCTAACCTATTTCTTGTAGGATAGGTGTCTAGCCCGTCCTAGTAATTGGGCAGGTGAGAAAGCTTATCCTACAAGTTCTAGGAATTTATTTCTTGGAGTTATACTGCTAAATCTGCATAGCGATCGCTGCTAATAATCTTACTGTGATGATTGCGATCGCCTGTTAATTTGCGGCCAATTCACTACGTTCCACCAATTATTTAAATACTCAGCACGGCGATTGCGATATTTCAAATAATAAGCGTGTTCCCACACATCATTACCTAGAATCGGATAAAAACCATCCATAATTGGATTATCTTGATTGGCTGTAGTCACAATCTGGAGTTGATTTTGTGGGTTACGTACTAGCCAAACCCAACCACTACCGAAGCGACCTGCACCAGCCGCGTTAAACTCTTTTTTAAAGGCATCAAAACTGCCAAAAGTTTTGTTAATTTCTTGAGCGATCGCTCCTGTTGGTTGTCCTCCACCTTGGGGACTCATTAGTTGCCAAAAAATTGTATGATTGAGGTGACCGCCAGCATTATTACGCACTTTTGTCCGAATATTTTCAGGTACGCTGTTCAAATCTAGTAGTAAACTTTCAACACTTCTTTTTTGCAAGTTTGGATATTGCTTCAATGCATCATTTAAGTTGTTGACATAGCTAGCATGGTGAGCGCTATGATGCAATTTCATTGTTTCAGCATCTATAGCTTTTGTTAGCGCCCCATAACCATAGGGTAATGGTGGTAATTGTGCCGGAGAAGCGCTCAATGCTCTGTTAGGATAAGCTACAGAAGTAAACGATTTATCTGTTGTTGTTGTTGGTGTTGTTGTAGGTTGTGCTTCAGCTATGGGTACTGAATTGTAAGAATTTAGCACAATTGTCAACACAATTGTTGTGAGAACACAAATTATTGCTTCTCGCCAAAATCTTATCATAAATTATTGCCTCAAAATAAATATTAGTAATTTGTAATCTAATGATTGAGTGTTGTTTTACAGCCCAATCAATCTAGATATATGTCTTATATCATAAATCTGCTTAATTACTGAGCAAAAAAACTCTTTTTATCTGCACATCTTATGTTAATTTACGGCGATCGCTGACTATTCAAAACTCTCCGCGTACCTGCGTCAGTTCTAAAGATAAGTCATTAATTTAACCTGATATTACAACCACGCATCTTCCTTACCGAATAACACAAAATACGATTCATTTAATTATTTAATTTTACTTTTTTATTTCATATTATGACTTCTAACTTACGCACAAAGCTTCTCAGAGTTTTTATTCGCATGACCGATCGGTTCATTTCAAATCAAATGAAGTAATATTTATTACCCCAACTTAACTCAGTCTAATGTCCAGCAAAGTTTAAGAAAATCATTCTAGAAATTTTAGCATAAAAGTATTTACATTTTTCTCCTATTGTATAATTTATTCCCTTGGATATATAGCTGTAAATTATAAGCAAAACTCTTGGCAGATATAGGTGAAATCTTATTTTGGTAAACCTATAATTAAAACCTTGTAAATTTTGCGTTTTAACTTTCATCTAATGTACTTAAAACTCTGCGATCGTTGTCAGCTAATTAAAACACAAGGAAATAAATTGAACCCGTCAACACACTTAGTTACCTAAATTTTGAATATGTAAATATTTGAACATAGACAACATAGAGGATTTTTGGAGCAAGACTTCATAAGTCAGACTTTCTAAAAGTTAAGCATTAAATACGAGAGCAAAAGGTAAATAATATGTATGATAATCAAATCCTGCAAAGGACTGTAGCAGCCAATAGAAACTTAGATCGCGTAATCCCTAATGAAGTCAAAAAGGAGCAACCACCAACAAATCAATTGACTATTCCTGATATAGCTATATCCTTATCGCCCCTTGGGTTTATCATCGGTTGGGTAGTTTTTTTGCTAGTGTTGCAAAAACTCAGGTCATTTTTAGATCGCAAAATGGTTTTACCCACTAAAACTTCACACAAAGTTCCTTGTAAAAAATGTCGATTTTATTCAAATAATAATTATATCAAATGTGCCGTAAAACCTTCTATTGTTCTAACGGAACAAGCGATGAATTGCCCAGAATATTCACCTAATAATAAGAGATTTGGAACGAAAAATTTTCTCTGATTGTAAGATTATTGATTGAATTGATGTCCTAATTTCATCTATCAAACTTCAGATTTTTACTTACTGTTAAAAATCTAGCTTAAGAAACCATTTATCAAGTCAGGACTTACGCAAAGGTCACGGAAGAACGAACCACAAAAAACACAAAGGACACGTTCGCACAGGGTCTCGCAGAGAAGAAAGAGGGTTTGAGAGAGTTTTTGCGTAAGTCCTAAAAGTAAATCTTAAGTAGGGGAAGCAGGATCGGCGGCGGCTTTAACCGACCGTAACTGCTGTTGCGTTAGGCTCAAGCCGTAATGCGGCGTTACTGTGATTATAGCTACACAAATGCAATGAATAAAGAAAATTAGATAAGTAACTTACCACTAATATTTCAAGCTATATTAATAAATCTAAATATAGTAAATGTATTTATGTCTAAGGTAGCCCCAGGCACTATGAAAAATTCAGGTGCAGCCCTTGGCGACAAAGCAGCCCACACCAAATTTATATTAAGAAATATAAATTGAATTTTTTTCGCCGACTTACTTAGATGCATAGAATACACAGTTGTAAATTTTTGACTACTAGATGTCAATTGCTAATGACTAATAAGTTATTGAGCAGTTAGGATGAAATTAGAGCATCCACCTTCAATTGAGATATTTGCTGACTAAAAAGGCAAAAGCATCAAACAGCAACGCTGCTTACCTCAATTGTTAACAATTTATAGTAAATATCAATTACTAATCCCATGCCAAAGCGTCATTATCCTCCCGCCTACTTACGCTATCTCAGAGCCAGGTTATGGAATCTAGGGCGACCTGGCTTTTGGGTAACTGCAATTTTTTTATCTGTAGTTGGGCTAGTAACCTGGCAGTACTGGTCAAACCCAGATATTTTCGTTTATAAGCAAAAAAAACAAGTCGCTTCACAAAATGCTGAGTCCTCCCTGTCAAACGAAAACAAAGCTATTGCAGCAGATATTGATAACTTGCCAGTCTTGTTTAATGACTTTGACGAAGCAGCTCTGCCCCTAACAACAAATAACTCTAAGGAAAACAGCGATAAAAAAAAGACCACAGGCTTATTAGATGAGCTAATTAATAAACAAAAGTCTTTTAGTGATAACAAATCAAAATCTGGTTTAGGAACAGTTAATCCCGAACTGCCTCCACCTATAAAAAATCCTTTTATTGCACAAACAGAAAATTTATTGCGTACTGGGATAGCTGATAGCAATAGCGAGTTTCTCGGTCTTAACCCTTCTTTAAGTAGCGCCTCTGAAACAGAAAAACAACCAACATCTTCTGGGTTAGGGATTGAATTAACTAATCAAACTAACAAAAATCAAAATTCTGTCTCCGTTAGCCCTCTGCAAGCAGCACTCAACGAATCGACAAAACAGAATTTGTCTGGCTTCAATGACATTAATGGGAATCAGCCAAATGCTTTGGGGCGTGTCTCTGACAGAGAAACAACGTCGGTAGTACCGTTGAACGGCTTATCGAGCCAAATACCAACTACTGGATTAAATCCTGGGACGAGTTACACCCCAACGGATATAAACTCGCAGACAAATCCCTACAGTACTTTAAATGGCGTTCAACCACTAGTAGCGCCTTCAGTCAACTCTGTTGCACCTTACTCTAGCTATCCGAATCAAACTGTTGTTCCACCCACAAATTCTGCGGGATACAGGAATTATGGGTTGCAGCAGCCAACGCAAGTACCGCAGTCTACTTATGGAAATTATGGGTTGCAGCAACCGACGCAAGTACCGCAGTCTACTTATGGGAATTATGGTTTACAGCAGCCTACTTATGGGAATTATGGCTCACAACAGCCGACGCAAGTACCTACTTATGGGAATTATGGCTCACAGCAGCCGACGGCACGGCCAAATTCTACTGCCTCATATCTCCTCGATATTCTAGAAAAACGTAGAGGTCAGAATCAAAGGTGATATTGTTGACTGTTGACTGTTAGCAATCAATGAACCTCATAAGTGACTGTGTAATTAAAAAGCGTAACGATGATGAATTCTACTAAGGAGATGGTTGGCTGTTTGGAATAATCGGAACCTCTGGTGTTTCGGGTTGTTGCTTTTGGCGTTGCAAATATTTACTCAAAACATAAGCCATATCGCCACGGGTTACAGGCCGTAATGGGGAAATATTGTTTTGAGCATCTGTATTTAGAAATCCTTCAGTAGCTACTGTGGCGATCGCTTTTCTGGCCCAAGATGGGATAGACTTTTCATCTGGATATGCAGCCAGAGTTTCATCAACAGCATCATCGGGAAACTGAAATACACCATAAGCTTGGGCAAAAATCGCCAGAGCTTCTGCCCTTGTCACTCTTTGATTAGGAAAAAATTGATTTCCTCGATAGCCTTTCATAATGTCAGTTTTTAACACTGTCTGTATATCATTAAATGCCCAATAAGACCGAGGAACATCTGGAATCGCTAAATTTTCTTTGTTAACCTCTTGTCTTTTATCTAAGCGAAATGCTTTCACCATAATCGCTGCTAATTCTGCTCTACTCACTAACCTTTCTGGATAAAAATTGCCATCAGCAAAATTTGTCATCCACTTGGCAGAAACTACCTGTTGAATAGAATCAGATGGTGTTTGGGAAGTAGTTTCTGGCACTTGAGTTTGAGCAATTGCTGGCAAATTTTGTAGTAGTGCTACTAAAGATAAAGTAATTGAAAGGTGACGCATCATGATAACCACTTTTAGCTTTAAAAAACTACATTACTGAGGTTACGGCCTATTTTGGTGTTTCTAAGAACCAGTAACTCAGCTAGTGACGGATTTAGAGCCATCAATGTTGCGTAGCTACCTGCGGTGTTTGCTAGCTGTGGCAGTTTGTTTTGGTCATCCAGGAAGTAGAAATCAGCAAAAACTTGTTTTTTAGCTTTCATCTTTTGGTGTTATCTGACCAAGAAGGGGAAGGGGTAAGGGGGAAAGGGGAAAGGGATACAAGCCCCTAAATTCTATTTATGTAAAAAAAAGAAAAATTTCTACCGAGATTGCTTGCAACGAGTCTATATTACAAGCCCCTATCTTGAGATATGGGGTTTATGTTTCCCTTTTTCCCTTTTCCCTTTAACCTTTTCCCCGCCGAAGGGCTTTGACCACTACTATGGACTATAGTCAGTTTTTCAGGAGTTTTGGGAATGAGCGCAGCAGCAGATCCCGTAAAGTTGATGAAGCAAGAAGTTGGCAAAGCCGCCGCCGCCTTAGTAAAGTCGGGTTCAATTGTGGGGTTGGGTACGGGGTCAACTACAGCATACACAATCCAGTATCTTGGCGATCGCCTCAAGTCTGGCGAACTTAAAGATATCATTGGCATACCCACCTCGTTTCAGTCAGAAGTGCTAGCAAAGGAGTATGGCGTTCCTCTCGCCACCTTAGATGCTATTGACCACATTGATATTGCCATTGATGGGGCAGATGAAGTCGATCCCCAGAAGAATTTGATTAAAGGCGGTGGTGCAGCACATACCCGCGAAAAAGTTGTAGATTACCTAGCAGAACAGTTTATCGTCGTCGTAGATGGTGGTAAGTTAGTAGACCGCTTGGGTTCTAGTTTCGCTGTACCCGTGGAAGTGATTCCAATGGCAATTACTCCCGTAACCAATGCCATCAAAAAACTCGGTGGTAAACCAGAACTCCGCATGGGTGTCAAAAAAGCCGGCCCGGTAATCACAGACCAAGGAAATTTTGTTTTAGATGTCAGATTTGACTCTATTGAAGACCCAGCCAACTTAGAAAAGACGTTGAATAATATTCCTGGTGTTTTGGAAAATGGGATCTTCGTTAACTGCGTCGATTTAGTTTTAGTTGGTGAAGTAAAAGATGGTCAGCCACTAGTGCGGCAGCTGTAAGACAAACCTCTCCCTGCCTTGAACTAAAGTTCAAGTCTGCCCCTCTCCGAATCGGAGAGGGGCGGTTTTGCGTAGTAAAACTTCTTAGAGGTCTTTGTTATTCAACGCGGCTACTTTTTGGAAACTTGTTCTTCCTCAACAAATTCTGGCAGTTCATTGGGTGCGCCACAGGCAGAAATATTGCCTGTAAAATTTACATCTGCCATCAGTTCTGGATGTTCTTGCTGACGCTGGGTGATTTGTTCGCGGGTGAGAATCTTCGATTCATCGAAACCAAGTTCTACTTCGGCGTGTAAACCCTTGTACTTAATTCGCTTGAGGTTGTAAAAACGTTTGTTAAGAGTAGTTTTCACAAAAGCTTTCAAGCAACCTAAAAGATACTTGCGTTTAAAGGGATCTTTGACAAACCAATATTCAATGGTTTTCCTGAGGTAAAAACGGGCATAGTTTCGCAGTACTCCTTTGAGAACATCTTCCCGTTCCATTGCATCTGGTTTCATGATTGGCGTCACAAAGTTATATTGAGAGTAATCGCGAATTTCTACGCGATCGCCTAAATCTTCAAATAACTCGGAAAATGGCCAAGGTGTAAACATATTCCAGTTGGCCATGTCTGTTTTCCAATCCAAAGCCATCTGATAGGTTTGCTCAATTGTTTCTGGGGTTTCATTTTCCAAACCCATAATAAATTGAGCCTCAGCAACCATGCCATTTTGCTTTAACAGCTGAATTGCCCGTTTGTTTTGTTCGATAGTCGTTTCTTTACGGAACAAATTCAACTTTAGCTGTGCTGCTGCTTCTGTACCCAAGGAAACATGAACCAGTCCGGCTTTGCGGTAAAGAGGTAATTCTTTTTCATCCCGCAATATATCTGTCACCCGTGTATTGATTCCCCAGTAAACACCCAAATTTCGTTCGATCAATTCATTACAAAGGTCGATAAATTTCGGTTTGTTAATAGTTGGTTCTTCATCAGCAAGAATGAAAAAACCAACTTTGTGTTTTTTCACCAAAATTTCAATTTGATCGACAAATTTCTTAGGACTTCCAGAACGATATTTGCGCCAGAATTTCCACTGGGAACAAAAACGACAGGTGAATGGACATCCTCTAGCATAGTTGGGAACCGCTACCCGCACGTTAAGAGGAGTATAAATATATTTTTTCCAATCTAATAGATCCCAATCTGGCGTTAGGGTATCTAAATCAGCAATTGGCGGATGGGCTGGTGTAGCGATGACTTGCCCATCTTCTAGGAAGGCAATCCCTAAAATATTGCGGCGATCGCTCTCCACAGTACCATTAGCGATGGCATTCATCAAATTAACTGTAATCTCTTCCCCTTCTCCCCGAATAATATAATCTACCCAAGGAGCTTCATTGAGAACTTCACTATACATATAGGTAGGATGAACCCCACCCATAATTGTCTTGGCTTGGGGACAAACTTCTTTAACTATCTTTAGGGTTTTTTCTGATTGGTAAATCATCGGTGTGATTGCTGTTGCCAACACCACATCCGGCTGATGCTTAGCAATCATCTTTGCTAAAACATCATCAGGAATATCATCGGTCATGGCATCAATAAAGCGAATATTACTAAAGCCAGCTGTCTTTAGTGCCCCGCCAACATAGGGAACCCAACTTGGTGGCCAATTTCCAGCGATTTCTGCACCACCAGAATGATAATTGGGCTGAATCATCAAAATCCGCATAATCTACCTCATAATTCTTACCAGAGGACTCAAAAATTGAAAATATCCTGCTTGCAACACCTTTGCGTCTACAAAATCGCAAAGCAAGAAAGATTTATGGATAAATGTTTGCTAATTGTTGTGAGATAAAATAAATATGCAAAAAATTACCAATTAAATTGCTGGTAAAAACTTGTCATTTTGCTATATTTACCTTTTAAATCACTGCTTAATTTATTCTATAACTATATAGCAATTGGATTTTATTGGTCAATAAAATTTTTAAAAATTTAATGTTCGTATACTAATAATAGCTAATACCAATTTTCTATAAATTTACACTGAAAAATTACTTAATTAATCTCTCGCTTGGTGAACTTGGCAACGACATTCGTTAATGAATCAATCCCCAATATTACCTACTTTTACTTTGCAGTTCGCTTAATAAATATTACATTCATCTCATTAGAGGTTAGTATAAAATCGATGGATAATTAGGTGGACACAATTATTTAGAAGACGCATTTCGACTTCTCCCAAGGGGAGACGCTACCCGTAGCAAGATCCCGACGGGTACGCTCAATGCTTGATAAGCTTATTCCAAGAGGGTTGAGCGCAGTCGAAACCCGGCGAGATCGAGTTAGGTTTAATTTAGCCCTTCTACTTATCATTGTTAGAAACACTTTTCAAGAACTACTTATAGCGTATGATATATACAAAAGATATGGCGGTTTCCAAGCAAATAAGGTACAGAAATTTGTAGGGATGCAAAGCTTTGCGCCCCTACCTTGTACTTCACTAGAACGATAAATGCTATAAAGTATAAACTATTGAGTTTTACCTCAAAATTACCTCAAATTTTATTTAAAAATTAACAGTTAACTGCGCTCTTAAAAACACGCGTTGTCATTTTACGCAATCAAAAAGGAGTCCAATAGCTTAAGATAATGAGTTGATGGTTTTAGATCGGGCGAAACTCTGATGCTGACATTTACCCAAATCAAGCCACCCAATTACGATACAGCAGTCAGTTTGACTCTGGCGCTAACAGCAGAAGAACGTACCCGCAGCCGTCATCGCTTTGAAACACAAGATGGGAAGGTTGTATTTTTACATTTACCTAGAGGAACTGTTTTACACGATGGCGATATTCTCCAGGATGAAACCGCTAACAATTTAATTAGAATTACTGCTAAACCAGAACTAGTGATGACTGCCTTTGCCGAAACGCCACTTTTATTACTCAGGGCAGCATATCATTTAGGGAATCGCCATGTACCTGTAGAAATTACCCCGACTTATTTACGCCTATCTTCAGATTCAGTTTTACGCACAATGTTGGAACAACTGGGATTAGAAGTTAAAGAAGAAATTTTACCGTTTCAGCCAGAATTGGGAGCTTATGGACAACACCATCACGCTCACTGATAGCCATTTTTTAAATATTTTACAGTTGGCTAGTCCTGCTTTGCCTGTGGGAGCATATAGTTATTCTGAGGGCTTGGAAACATTAATAGAAAATGGTACGATCGCCAATCAGGCACATCTAAAACATTGGCTAGAAGCACAATTAACTTACGGGGCAATTCGACTAGAGGCTGCGGTAATGGCGCGAGCAGAGAAATCTGCAAAAATGGGTGATGTTGAGTCTTTATGCTCTTGGAACCTGTGGTTATCCGCTGCTAGAGAAACAGAAGAACTACGCGCCTCTAGTTGGCAAATGGGGCGATCGCTCATCCAATTACTTGGTAAACTAGAACCTGAAATTATACCTATAATCAATAGTGTAGGTAATCCTTGCAATTATGCGATCGCTTTTGGCGTCGCCCTTGCCCATTGGCAGATTAACATTAAAGCCGGATTATTAGCATATCTGCACAGTTGGGCGAGTAATTTGATTACAGCTGGCGTCAAACTTATTCCTTTGGGGCAAACAGCAGGACAGCAGTTATTACTAGAATTGCAACCATTAATTAGTAATATGGCATTAGAAATTCTAACCTTGGAAGACGAACAACTCAGCTGTTGGAGTTGGGGTTTATCTCTAGCGAGTATGCAGCATCAAACGCAGTATACAAGATTATTTAGGAGTTAGGAGTTAAGAGTTAGGAGTTAAGAGTTAGGAGTTAAGAGTTATTATTCTCCCTATGCCCAATGCCCCATCCCCAATGACAAATGACAAATGACAAATGACAAATGACAAATGACAAAAAACGCATTTAGAGTAGGTGTTGCTGGCCCGGTTGGTTCCGGGAAAACGGCTTTGGTGGATGCTTTGTGCAAGAGGTTGCGCGAGCAGTATCAGATTGCAGTGGTAACAAATGATATTTATACTCAAGAAGACGCTCAATTTTTAGTACGTTCTCAGGCTTTAGCAAGCGATCGCATTTTGGGTGTAGAGACTGGAGGTTGTCCTCATACTGCCATTCGTGAAGATGCTTCTATGAATTTAGCAGCAATTGAACAATTAGAGGAACGTTTTAACGATTTAGATTTAGTCTTTTTAGAAAGTGGCGGCGATAATTTGGCTGCTACCTTTAGTCCAGAATTGGTAGATTTAACAATTTATGTCATCGATGTTGCCGCTGGCGATAAAATTCCCCGCAAGGGTGGCCCCGGCATTACTAAATCTGATTTATTAGTGATTAACAAAACTGACCTTGCACTTTATGTCGGTGCAGATTTAAGTGTCATGGAACGCGATGCTAAAAAAATGCGCGGCGATAAACCTTTTATCTTTACTAATTTGAAAACTCAATCAGGGCTTGCAGATGTAATTAAATTTGTTAGCACAAATATTTGTTAAGCGGCATGAAGTATGGGGAGATGAGGAGGTGGGGAGATGGGGGAATGGAGAGACAAGGGAGACAAGGGGGATAATTAATAACTAATGACTAATGACTAATAACAAAATTAAGTCACCAAAGATTTTAACTTTGGTGACTCAATACTGTTCTGCTAAACCTTTAGAACGTGAAAGTTGTTCTTAGGGTACCGATAATTGCATCATCGTTAGAGCTGTTTTGACCAGGAGAAGTCAACCAAATCACACCAGGGGTGATTGATATGTTATCTGACACGCGGTATCTATAGAAGCCTTCAAAGTGATAAGGTATGTCATTACCAGTACCAGCAAAAGCTGGTCGGTTACGGGCATATGGTTCTGCGCCAGCAAAAATACCCAATACGTTACCTTTTTTACCGAAGTCAGGCAAGGCTACCCCAACACCGTAACTCCAAGCTTCATAATCATCATCTGCGCCGAAGCCTGTGACATCGTGGTAAGAAATGAAGCCACTAATTGACAGTTTGTCGCTAGGTCTGAAGGCTGCTTCTATACCGTAAGAATTACTCGAAGATCCGTTTAGCGCAGTTAAGGTGTTTGCTTGACCGGTACCTACAACGCGGTTAGTGCTACCCAAACCACCACCTAAATCGAATAAATTACCGCCTCCAGCACCATGATAGCCGTGAACGTAGGTAGCAGCGATCGCCAAGCTATCGCCAATACTAAAGTTCAACTGTCCTAGAGCAGCATAATTACCCTCGAACAAACCTTGATTTGCCACAGGATTATTAGCATTTGACGCCAAATAACCTATGGTCAGGGAACTTGGTCTTAAAATGCTACCACCTTTGCCAAAGGGTAAAGTCAATGCCGCACCTGCGCCACCACCAATGCGATAGATGGGACTTTCAGAAGCAAAGGTAGACAACGCACCGTTTCCACCATCGTAATCCTCAAAATAAGGGTTATTAGTGGCAACGTAATCGCTGTGAATACCTCCGGTAGCTGCAATGTAAAGTTGGGCTGGGCCTATGGGTACGTAATACGACAACCAGTCTATAATTACACTGTTGTTACCAGTAGTACCGACTTGAAACGTTTGTGAACCTTCAGCAGTATCGATAGGAAAACCAGCATTATCTATTTGACTAAAGGCTAATGCATTACCAGCTGCCAGACGGGTGTGTAGTACGTCTTTACCCGTGAAGCTGCTTTGCAAGTCTAAACGCACGCGATCTTGGAAGACAGTATTATTAACATCGCCAGTGTTACCGCCAAAAATATCAGTAACGGCAAAAATAGCTTCACCGACTAGTTTGGTTGTAGTGGAAAACTGATTTGCTTCCAGTTCAGCAGTACGCGCTTCTAAAGCATCTACTCGACCGCGCAGAGTTGCCAGTTCTGCTGAGAATTCTTCTTGCAAACGCTGGAGAGTCGCCAAATCCTGTTTTGTCACCAAGTCAGCAGTTGCTGTGGCAATCAGTTCATTAACCCGGTCTAAACAAGCATTCAAACCTGCGGCAAACTCATAACGAGTCAGGGCCCGGTTACCACGGTAAGTGCTATTAGGATATCCAGCAATACAACCGTAGCGCTCAACCAGAGATTGCAAAGCTTGGAATGCCCAATCAGTCGGCTGTACGTCAGAAAACTGAGAAACTGATGTGACTTGAGACAGCGAATTCTGTTTTTTGCCTTCGCTGCTGTAGCTGTTAATCTGTTCTAAAACTTGGCTATCATCAGTCTTTGCTTGAGCAACCAAAAATTTTTCGGCAGCTGGTTGCTGTATTTGCATCGATAGCGACGCACTAATAGCTTCTGGTACTTCTGTCCCAACAGCTTTTGCCTTTGCATTTTCAGAAGAGCTTGCTACTTCAGCAGCTATAGCCCTAGCGGAAACCAACACCGTCACTCCTAAAACTACTGGACTTAGTACCAGAGTTTTCCACAATAAATGAGACATTTTTTATTTTCCTTTCCCAAAAAATACCCAAAAATCACTGGGTTCAAGAAAAAGAGAATAAGCAATTATTCTACTTGGTAAAAATATTATCAGATTGTAGCTACATCAGCTATGCTTCACAGAATATTTACGGATGAAGAATCGTAAACTTTTATAGATGGCTTGTGTTTCAAATCAACCATTGTCAGCATTAGGCACTTAGTAGTCACAAGTCAGAATCGAGGTATGATTGACTTATTGATTCGTCATCGTATTTTCCTGAATTCTGACTTTCAATGCTCCAAAAAGTCTTTATGCTGGTATTTCGCTAGATTTGGAACCATTTCTAGACTTTAGCTTCTTGTTTTTGACTCTAATTTGCGGTAGTTCCTTTTTATCTTTGTAAAAATAACAGATTTCCACCAGAGTTGGCCAGATTTCTAGAGAGCCGTGAAATTGGCTAATAACATCGTCGATAATTCTAGAGACATTTTGCTGAAAAAAGTCAGGTTCAAACCCATAAAATACTCTTGACAGGTTCGCTGCAAACAATTGTAAGGACTGCTTGCGTTCTTCATTTTGGGTAGATACTGAAGCTTTAAGTACCTGAGTGCGCATGGCAGAAATTTTTTGTAAAATTTCCTCGGAGTCTTCTAAGGTGACCTCGCCAGAGTAATCAAACTTGATTCCCAGATCGTCAAGATGATAAACGCTGTTTTTAATCTTCTTTTTCAGTAAACTACATATTTCTTCATTAAAGAGTTCGCTAGCTAGAGGATTACGCATGTAATTATTTCTAATATGATTTTGGACAGCATCAACATGTGCAGCCACAATGCCTTCTTGCTGTATCCAAAGCCTGTAAATATAATCTTCAAATCTTAGGCGAGTTGGAAAAAAAGGTGACAAACCTAGCTAGTTGTCATATCCAGCTACGCCACAATCCATTCTCCAGTTTTTAAAAGATTTATGCACAAAGCCATCTTTTTGATTGGATTTGATTAGTTTACCTCGACAGATTTCATCACCTGTTAAAGATTCTGGACTAGTTTCAATTAATGCATCTGGTCGCACGACTCGTAAAAAGATATTCATAAATATGAATTCGAGCTAAATCGAATAACTCTATTGAGATTTGTAGTCAGAGCAACTCAAGGCTTCTTTCGTTAAAGCAATATCAGGATGTACTGCACACTTGAGATAAGAATTGTTGTTAAAAAAATGACACTTTTTACAAGGATGTGGCTGTACTGTTTTGATACTTACTACTTCATCTTTATCCTCTGTTACATTTTGTCGGGGATCTTCTAGCGATTTGCAGAAACATGAAACAAGATAAACAACGATTCCCCAAGCAACCATGAAGCAAACGTGAGCCAAAAATACTGCTACAAAGGGAATATCTCCGTCCCGTGCTTTTGTGTGATTATGTGTTGTTTCAATTTCTTTAACTTCAATCAAAGTAAACTGATAAACACTCTTTTGGAGGAAGAAATTCTGAATCATCTGAACTGAGAGATTGTTTGTCTGTTGGTCGAGATTCTAATAAGCAATTGTTGAGGGAATAGTAAATAGAATGGATTTTTTTGAGAGTGACCTTGAGAGCGGGAACCATCATTGGATGAATTGCGATCGCTAAGATGTAATCTCCAGCACAAATAACCGGATTATTCGCTACCGAAATAATTTGACTCTCTCTTAAAATTCCCAAAAAAGCACATTTATGCGGTAACTGAATCTCGCTTAAATTAATGCCACAGTAAATACTATTTACTTGGATGAAAACACCAAATAGGCTTGGTTCTAAAGCTTTTTTGTTTTTTAACACTAAATGTTTTTATTTAACTCTATTAATATTTTCTAACAATTTACAGAAAAGTCTATTGATTTTTGATATATTTTGAAATTTAAAAACTATACTTAAACAAGTAAATATATATTTTTTAAATATTTAATAAAGCATATATTTAGAGATATATTTTTCATAATTTTGGCGCAACACGGTTCACTTAAAGCGCTTTTCATTTGGATGAAATACATGCTTGAATACTAAATTATCGTAAGGGCACAACAATGTTCATCAGTGTCAACTTAAGCCCAAAGCTTTGTTCCACAGCCGTTTACCCCACCCCTCAATCCCCTCCCCTTGCTAAGGGGAGGGGAGGTTTTGCGTCAGCAAAGCCGGGGTGGGGTAAGTCCGGACTAATTGGTAATTGAGTTAAGTTTGATATAACGTCATTACAATGTTTTGACGTTAAGTTAACACCAATGAACAATGTTGTGCCCCTACTATGGTCTATTCAACTGCAAATTGCTGTAAGGCTAAAGTATTGGGAATATGGGATAAACAAGAAGATCCCCGACTTCTTTAAGAAGTCGGGGATCTAAAGCCTAAACAAATAGCTTTTTTAGGCACTTTTCATACTTTTATCCCTTGAGCTTATCTAGAGCTAAATTCAACTTCAAAACATTAACTCCAGGTTCGCCAAAGATACCGAGAAAGCGGCCATCGGTGTTTTGAGCAATTAAAGTTTCGAGTTCCTTCAGCTGAACTCCCCGCGCTTTGGCTACTCGTGCAATTTGGGCTTTGGCGGCTTCGGGGGTGATGTGGGGATCGAGGCTAGAACCAGAGGTGTATAAGAGATCCGCAGTTGGCTGTACGCCTGCTGTTTTCAGACGATTGAAATCACCTTCAACTTTTTTGGTGGGGTCTGGGTCATCTTTGCCTTTGATGCGTTCTAGTAATGCGGGATTACTGGGGGCTAAGTTACTAGCACCGGAAACTCCAGTTTGCAAAACTCCTGCATCATCTTTTTTGGGGTCGGCGGTGCTGTAGCTGGTGGTGCTACGACGGCTGTTAAAATAGCGATCGCTACTAAAAGGTTGACCAATCAACGCAGAACCCACTACTTGACCTGTATTATTTGTCAGCAAACTACCATTTGCTTGAAAGGGAAACACAATCTGCCCAATGGCAATCATCAAAAAAGGATAAATAATCGCTCCTATTACCCAGAGTACCAAGGTAGAACGAATAGCTCTGCTGGCTTCGCGTGCAAAACTCATTAAAATTTCTCCGGTACAAACATTACAAAAAATAAATAGATAGAAAGTCCTACGGTGACCAGTCCTAGCAGTCCCACTCCCCAAGCTTGACTGCGGGAAAGTTGTTCGCTTGTGGCAGCATAAACTACGGGTGCAACTACTAAGTTGAAGCACATCGCTAGGAATAAATACAATGGCAGTTTTTGTTTGCGCCATTGACACCAAATTTCAGTTATTGCTTCTGATACTTGGGATATAGGAATAGTGTGTCGAATATGAGTTGGTTTCATAAGTAAATTCAGGGTTTACCGAGAAATAAATTATCAAAGAAAACGAACCACAGAGGCGCAGAGGGCACAGAGAAAGATTTTAGGATGTTTATTTAACAAAAAAATTCAGGAGTTAGGAGGAGCTAGTACGACACCGTTAATCATTTCGGTGCGTTAGCACTTGCGTCCATAACGCACCCTACGACTGAATCAACTTACTCACAAACCCTCTGCGACTCTGCGCCTCTGCGTGAGATAAATTCATACTCTAAATCAGCAACGCCAAAACGTCTAAGACAAAGGCAAGATTATATCTATCAGTTTGATGGCAATAAAGGGAGCAACGATCCCACCAACTCCATAAATAAAGATGTTGCGACGTAGCAATTGATCTGCCGAAAGAGGCAAGAATTTTACTCCTTTAAGTGCTAAGGGAATTAGTGCTGGGATAATCAAGGCGTTGTAAATTAATGCTGAGATGATCGCAGATTGAGCGCTCTTGAGTGCCATAATATTCAGTGCGCCGATTCCAGCCGCAGCAAAGATAGTCGGAATGATCGCAAAATACTTGGCGATATCGTTGGCGATGGAAAATGTTGTTAATGCTCCACGGGTAATGAGTAGCTGTTTACCAATAGTTACTAAGTCAATTAATTTGGTGGGGTCTGAGTCTAAGTCCACCATGTTAGCAGCTTCTTTGGCAGCCTGTGTCCCAGAGTTCATTGCCAAACCCACGTTTGCTTGAGCCAAAGCAGGCGCATCGTTAGTACCGTCGCCAGTCATTGCCACCAGTTTACCTTGGGATTGTTCCGAGCGAATTACCTCGATTTTGTCTTCTGGAGTCGCTTCGGCAATAAAATCATCAACTCCAGCTTCTTTGGCAATCACGGAAGCGGTAATTCGATTATCACCCGTGAGCATGATGGTGCGAACGCCCATACGCCGGAGTTGGTCAAACCGTTCCCGCAAACCAGGCTTGACAATATCTTTGAGGTAAATCACACCATAAATTTTCTCATCCTGGCAAACAGCTAAGGGTGTACCCCCTAACCGGGAAACTCGCTCATAAGCTGCATCTATATCATCGGGAATGTAACCGCCGCGAGAACGCACAAATCCCTTAATGGCATCCACCGCACCCTTGCGAACTTGTTTGCCATCGGATAGATTTGTGCCACTCATGCGGGTTTTGGCGGAAAACTCCACACCTTCGGCTTTCTCACTATTAAAATCTACTGAAACCTGGGATTTTTCTGCTAATGCCACAATTGACTTGCCCTCCGGCGTATCGTCAAATAAGCTAGCAGCTAAGGAAACTCTCGCCACATCTGCGATTGAATGATTATCCAGGGGAATAAACTCATCAGCCATGCGATTCCCCAAGGTAATTGTCCCTGTTTTATCTAGCACCAAAGTATTGATGTCGCCGCAAGCTTCCACCGCTCGTCCAGAGGTGGCGATGACATTAAATTGGGCTACTCTGTCCATCCCTGCAATACCGATCGCACTGAGCAAACCACCGATAGTTGTGGGAATCAAAGCTACCAGTAACGATATTAATATCGCCACGCTAGCACCCGCCCGCAAACTGTTTGCCGACTCAGGACCAAATACAGTGCTGATAAAATTGGCGATGTAGCTGACAAAAGGCGGCATGGTCGCCACTACAATTAAGAACACCTGTGTCAGCACTGCTAGCAATACCGTCAAGGCAATCTCATTCGGAGTTTTGGTGCGTTCTGCTCCTTCTACCAGGGAAATCATGCGGTCAATAAAGCCTTGACCGGGATCGGCGGTAATCTTAATCATCAGCTCGTCGGAAAGTAAGCGCGTACCTCCTGTTACCGAACTAGCAATATCCGTACCTGGTTGCTTCAGCACAGGCGCAGATTCCCCAGTAATCGCAGACTCATCTACTGAACCAATGCCTTTTATGACTTCGCCATCGGCGGGAATAAGATTATTAGCAATTACCTTTACCAAATCGCCGCGCCGCAGTTCCGTAGAATTGACTTTTTCAATGGAACCATCGGGCAGGATTTTATTAGCAATGGTATCCGATCGAGTCGTTCTCAGCGAATCAGCCTGAGCTTTGCCCCGTCCTTCAGCCACAGCTTCGGCAAAGTTAGCAAAAACGAGTGTGAAAAACAGAATAAAGGTAATCAACCCATTTAACAAGCGTTGTTGGTTGACATTTGCCTGGATTGTACCAAACAAATTTGGGTTAAGGGTCACTACAAAAGTGACAATTGTCCCGACCCAAACAACAAACATCACTGGATTTTTCACAGTAATTCGCGGATCGAGCTTGACAAATGACTCGCGAATTGCCCTCTGGTAAATTCCCCGCATATCTGCCTTGGGGGTGTGCTTGCGCGAATCACGAGTTCCTGATGGAACGCGGGGTGAATGAGGATTAGTAGTAGTTGGCATAAATTAAATTATGGGAATGGGGAATGGGGGATGGGGCATTGGGCATGGGGCATGGGGCATGGGGCATAAGTCTTTGAACTAAATTAATGGAGTTCTGAGGTGGATTAATGAATATCAAAGACTCGTTAATGGAGTTCTGAGGTGGATTAATGAATATCAAAGACTCGTTAATGGAGTTCTGAGGTGGATTAACGAGTATCAAAGACTCGTTAATGGAGTTCTGAGGTGGATTAACGAGTATCAAAGACTCGTTAATGGAGTTCTGAGGTGGATTAACGAGTATCAAAGACTCGTTAACGGAGTTCTGAGGTCAATACAGTTCAGTTAAGATCCCCCCGCCTGCGGCGACCCCCTTTTTAAGGGGGTGAAAGAGGGTTCTAAGCCGCCCTTTTGGGGGTGAAAGAGGGTTCTAAGCCTCCCTTTGGGGGTGAAAGAGGATTCTAAGCCCCCCTTTTGGGGGTGAAAGAGGGTTCTAAGCCCCCCTTTTTAAGGGGGGTTGGGGGGATCTTCAACCGTATCCTCCCCACTCCTACCCAATACCTTTTGCGATAAAAAACGCTTCACCGATGGGGCCTAATGCTAATACTGGGAAGAATGTAAGTGCGCCTAAAATTAAAATCACCCCTGCGGTAACACCTGTAAATAATCCGGTATCGGTTCGCAATGTCCCAGTGGTGTAGGGAACAGCTTGCTTGCGGGACATGCTATCTGCTAAAAACAGTAAACCCAATATGGGAATATAGCGTCCTGCTAGTAAACTAAAGCAAGTACTCAAGTTCCACCACAAAGCGGTTAAAGTCGGTTTTGTGCCTGTGGCTATTGCTAACGGTGAAGGTTGGGAATCGCCTAAACCTTCAAACCCAGAACCGTTATTAGCAGCAGCGGAGGCGTATTCATAGATAACTTGAGCAAAGCCGTGAAAACCAGGATTGCTAATTCCTGCTAATTGGTCGGGAAATGCTAAGGCGATACCTGCGGGAATCATAATTGCGATGGGGTGGACTAGCAAAATCAAGAAACTAGCCAATACAACTTCCCGCTTCTCAATTTTGCGTCCGAGAAATTCTGGCGTGCGTCCTACCATTAGTCCTGTAGCGAACACAGCCAGAATCAGGTAAGCAAACAAGTATGCGGTTCCTGTACCCTGTCCGCCCCAAATAATTTGTAGGAACATATTGGAAAGGGTAATAAAACCGCCGTTGGGCATGAAGGAATCGTGTAAGCTGTTGACTGCACCGCACATGGTAGCTGTGGTACTGACCGCGAACAGCACAGATTCTGCCCAACCAAACCTAACTTCTTTACCTTCCAAATTCGGTTGCTGACTTCCTAGCACCGCATTCACAGCCGGGTTGCCGTTATATTCGCCAATGGCTGTAACAATAATAAATACTAGATAAATAACACCCACCATACCGTAGACTAACCAAGCTTGCTTAGTGTTGTTAGCAAACAAGCCATAGGTGTAGATTAAGGAAGTGGGAATCGCAAGCATCGCGACAATTTGAATTAAATTCGTAAATCCGTTGGGATTTTCAAAGGGGTGTGCGGAGTTGATGGCAAAAAAGCCGCCGCCGTTTTCGCCTAATTGCTTGATGATTTCAAAATGGGCAACAGGGCCGCGAGCGATCGCCTGACTAACGTTAGGATCTTCTAAGGTGGGAAACACTGCAACACCCGCCAATGTTTCCGGCACACCAGCCGCCATCAAAACAATCCCGCCGACAATACAAATAGGCAGCAAAATTCGCGTAATCGAGCGAATCAAGTCTACATAAAAATTGCCCAACGATCTACCAGTTAATCCCCGAATAAAAGCTATTCCCACAGCCAAACCAGTCGCAGCTGAGGTGAACATGTGATAACCAAGTCCCCAGATTTGGCTAGCATAACTCATGTAAGTTTCACCAGAATAATGCTGCTGGTTGGTGTTAGTAATAAAAGAAATAGTAGTATGCAGTGCTGTATCCCAACTTGGCGCATTTATCTTGGTTGGGTTTAATGGTAACCATCCTTGATTCATAATAATCAAGAAAATCAGCAACCCCATTGCAACATTGCTATACAAGATTGCCCGTCCATACTGCCAACCAGTCATATTTTCCTTAGCTTTAATGCCAACCAAGGAGTAAAGCACTTGCTCAACCGGATTTAAAACTGGATCGAGAAAAGTACTTTGTTCTTGGTATACACGCGCCATATAGCGCCCAAAAAAAGGAGTAATTGCCACTACAATTAGTAGCGTTAATATAATTTGAATCCATCCTTCTAACATTGGATTAATCGAACTCCGGCATGAGTTATGTTGAAATGATTATTAGATAGTTTGCTGTGAATACCCAAATAAGTCTTGGTTTATGAATATGTAGTTTACAAATCAATAATGAAACTTTTTGTTAAGAAAAACAAGGTATAAATTAATATTTAAACTTAAATATATTAGTGATATAGTTTTGCAGAGATAGAATTTATAGAGCGTTTATTTTGATATATATCTGCAAATATAGAAAATTTAAACCATCCCTCAAAAGTTAGATTTACAATTTATTAGAGAATTCAGGTGTCTTGCAGCTCATCAAAATTAATGCGAGCGATCGCTAGACCGCTTTTTAAGAGATAATAACAAAGCCTTGTTGAGTATTTATTATCAATGTCCTTTGATAACCTCTGCAAACTACTTTCCGAAAAACATCCTGTCAATTTTGCTAATTGGGTTTTGGGTACACCACAAACTTCTGTCAAAGTCCTCAAAACCGAATTAAGCATTGAACCGATTCGTGCCGATTATGTCACATTTCTACAGTTACAAGAACGCATTCTTCACTTGGAATTCCAAACTAAACTAGAATCCACACCACCGCTACCCCTGCGGATGCTCGATTATTGGGTACGCTTGTATCGTTTATATCGTCTACCCATTACGCAAGTTGTTGTCTTATTACTTCCTCCTGCGCCAGAAACAGTAATTGAAACTGCTTTCAGTCTCGAAACTACCCGTCACGAATATCGCGTAATTTCTATGTGGGAGGAAAATCCCGAACAATTCTTGAACGATCCAGCTTTGTTACCGTTAGCACCATTAGCAGCAACCACTCAACCCCAAACCTTGTTGCAACAAGTCGTGGAAAGAGTTAATCAACTTCAGCCAGAACAACGACCTGAAATTGCGACTTACACCCAAATCTTAGCGGGATTAAAATACAAAAAGGACTTGATTAGACAATTATTTCGGGAGGGCATGATGCGCGAGTCAGTGATTTATCAAGAAATTCTCCAAGAAGGCGAACAACGAGGAGAACAACGAGGACGGGAACAAGGAGAGCGATCGCTCATTCTCAGACTGCTAAATCGACGGGTAGGAGAATTACCTCAACAACTACTAGAACGTATTGAAACTCTCGACCTAGAACAATTAGAAAATCTGGGGGAAGCTTTGTTAGATTTTCAGGCTCAAGCAGATTTAGAAACCTGGTTTAGTGCATTAGAATAGCACAACCCTCGTTATTAATACTCCATTGAAATGAAAAGAATAGAAATTGAACAAAGAACTATTTTAGTTGGTTTGGCAGGTAGCCACGGCTATGGTTTAAATCGTCCCGATTCCGACTTGGATTATCGCGGAGTGTTTATCGCACCCAAAAGGTACTATTTGGGATTCGATCGCATAGAACAAAAAGATGCTGGCTGGGATGAACCAGGAATATTTCCATTTCTAGATAATAACAAAGATACAGTTATATATGAATTAAAAAAAATCATCCAGTTATTATCGGGAGCCAACCCCAATGTTTTAGAATTACTCTGGTTAAATAACTATCCTTTTCTAACTCCAGTCGGACAGCATTTAATTAATCATAAACAATTATTTTTGAGCAAGAAAGTAAAGCATACTTACACTGGTTATGCCTTCGCTCAAATCAAAAAAATGGAAACTCATCGCAAATGGTTATTAAAGCCACCGCAAAAAAAGCCATTACCATCTGACTTTGACATAGAAGACGAAGCAGCGCTAACCAAAGATGAACTAAATGCTTTTTTAGAATATCTTTATAACTTAATTAGAGGCAGAATTGAATTTTTGGAAGAAGCTGAACAATTATACAAATTACTCACAGCAGATATTGATTTCAAAGGAGTGTTAAAACAATATACTTTACCCGACGAGACTTTAGAATATACCCAAAAGTTCACTAATAGCCGTAAAGATTTTATCCGCCTGCTTCAGAAAAGTCAAAGTTATCAAACAGCCCTAAGAGAATGGAAAGCTTACTTATCTTGGCAGGAAAATAGAAATCCGGCTAGAGCAGAAATGGAAATCAAGTCTGGCTTTGACCTCAAACATGGGATGCACTGCATTAGATTGTTACGCAGTGGATTAGAAATATTACGTCAAGGAGAGGTGATTGTTGATAGGAGAATAGCTGGCGATGCTGATGATTTAAAAGCTATCCTCAAGGGTGAATATTCTTATGAACAGGTGATGAAAATGGCAGAAGATTTAGTTGCCGAAATGGAAATTGTTTACGAACAATCTAACCTGCCCCATAAACCCGATTTAGAGCAAATTAATGAATTGTGCATGGAATTAGTGGAAATGCAAAAGTGGTAAATAAAAAATTTAAGAGTGAGAAGTTAAGAGTTAAGAGTTTTTAATTAACTTTTCACTCATAACTCATAACTCATAACTAAATTTAAAGAGTTTGGATTAAATCAGCAAAGCCAAAAAGGCTAATAATTAGCAATAGTAATGCTGTGACTTGTGTGATTCGTGTTTGTGGTGAGGGGGCGATCGCTTCCCGCACTAAGATAGAAATAGATGCTCCAACTACTAAGCTCAAGCCTAAGATTAAATATGGTCTTTCGGGTAAAACACTCGCTATTGCCAGCATAGCGATCGCTAAAAACAGCATTAATAATTCTACAAACCGAGGCGGGTTGTATTGGCTAGATAAAATTAAGCTGTTAAACCAAAAATACCAAGATCTCATAATCAGTATTCAATGCTAAGTGCTGAGTTAAGAGTTAGGATTCTAACTCCTAACTCCTAACTTTTAACTTCTAACCTCTAACTCCTAACTTCTGACCTGTGCCATTTTTTTGTGCAGTATCATCTTCTAGAAGTTCGACGCCAAAGACACGGCTAAAAGCTTTGGCAACTTTGTAGCCAGAATCAATTGATTCCAAGGGGTCTTTCCGCAGCCTATGACGCAAGCACAGCGTAATTACGCGGCGGATATCGTCAACTGTAACTTCAGTGCGTCCTTCAAATGCCGTTATGGCTTTGGCGGCGCGGTTACTAACAATATCACCCCGTAATCCATCTACATCCAGTTCAGAGCAGACTTCAGAAATTTTCACCCGCAAATCATAGTCAATTTTTACTTCTGGTAAAAGTTGCTGGGCATTGACAATTTGCTGTTGTAGTGCTTCTTGCTGCGGTTTATACTTTTCGAGAAAATCTGGAGGATTTTGGTCAAATTCCGCCCGTTGTTCGACGATTTGCACTCGTAAGGCTGGTTCTTTGACTGTATGAATTTCTGCGTGCATCCCAAAGCGATCGAGTAATTGGGGGCGCAGTTCGCCTTCTTCTGGGTTTCCAGAACCGACAAGAACAAAACGTGCAGGGTGACGGATTGAAATACCTTCCCGTTCTACAGTATTCCAGCCACTGGCGGCGGAATCGAGTAGTACATCTACAAGGTGGTCATCTAGTAAGTTGACTTCATCTACATAAAGAATGCCTCGGTTAGCCTTTGCCAGCAGTCCTGGTTCAAAAGCTTTGACACCCTCAGATAAAGCTTTTTCGATGTCGATAGTGCCGCAAACCCGGTCTTCTGTGGCTCCTAATGGCAGGTCTACCATTTGGACTTTTTTGTGAGTTACGGGAATTTCTGCCCCTTGTTCTAACAGTTGGCGGACATCATCGCTCATCAAATCAGGGTCGCTAGGATCGCTACTAAACGGGTCATTGGCAACCACAGAGATTTCTGGCAGTAGATCCGCCAACGCTCGGATAGTAGTGGATTTTCCGGTACCGCGATCGCCCATGATCATTACACCACCAATTTTGGGGTCAATCACGTTCAACAGCAGCGCCAGTTTCATTTCTTCCTGGCCGACAATTGCCGTAAAAGGAAATACCACACGACGCGCACTTGCCGTAGATTGAGCAGTTGGACTCACTAAATTACCTAACAATATTTTTATTATTACAGTTCTTTATTGTGACACAGCTGGGGACTGAGGAATAGGGACTGGGGGAGGTGGCTTCGCCTTGGGGAAAGGGAAAAGGGAAAAGCAGGGATCTTTCTTTTCCCCTTTGCCCCTTGCCCTTTGCCCCTTGCCCTTTCCCCCTTGCCCTTTACCCATGCCCCATTCCCAATACCAGATACATTGGGCACAAATGCCTACTTGCTACGTCAACTTTCTTAATATGCATAAGTTTGATTTAGTTTTTCTGGTGCAGAAGTTCCATACATAGGGAACCAACAACTACCAATCTCTCAATTTTTTAGTAAGCATAAATGCTTGTAATATATGTATGGCTAGTAAATTCAATCACAAAAGCAAGCAATGGCGTGTGTGGGTAGCTAATGCATCATTCAAACCTATGAAATCAACTTTTTTTGTTCGAGGTTGGCGACGAAAGCTGAAATATATTTTCCCGCTGCTGATGTTAATATCGTTTGTTACGGTATTGTTGGTAGACAGCTTCAGCCCTGCCGTTGCCCAGCTACCCCGTCAGGAAATTCGCGGGGTTTGGATGACGAACAATGATTTTGCCACCCTGAAGGATCGTACCAAAGTGCAAGAGGCGATGACTCATCTGCGGCGGCTGAACTTCAACACAATCTATCCAGTGGTTTGGAATTCTGGCTATGTCATGTATCCCAGTGCCACCGCACAACAGGCAGGGATTCAACCTTTTGTTTATAAAGGTTCAGATGGGCATGATATTCTCGCCGATCTCATTAACCAAGCCCATCGCAAGGGACTTTTAGCAATTCCCTGGTTTGAGTTTGGATTTATGGCACCCCCAACGTCGGAACTTGCACTCAATTATCCAGATTGGTTTACACAAAAACGCGATGGTAGCCAAACTTCTATCAGCGCTGCTGGTGAGGTGATGTGGCTCAATCCCTTCCATCCACAAGTGCAACAATTCATCACCAATCTCGTGCTGGAAGTTGTCACTCAATATGATGCCGATGGCATTCAGTTTGACGATCACATGAGTTTGCCGCGTGAATTTGGCTACGATCGCTATACAGTTGCGTTGTACGTTAAAGAAACCAAGAACAATCCCCCGGCAAACCCTGAAGATCCGGAATGGGTAAAATGGCGGGCAGATAAAATTACCGCCTTCATGGTACAACTAAACCAATCTGTCAAGCAGAGAAAACCCCAGGCGATTTTCTCCGTTGCTCCTAATTACTACGACTTTGCTTACAAGTTCCACCTGCAAGACTGGCTTAATTGGATACGGCAAGATATCGTAGACGAGTTAATTGTGCAAATTTATCGTCCAAATCTGCAAAGTTTCATCGCAAATATTTCCCGCCCAGAAATTCAAGAAGCGCAACAAACCATTCCCACTGGAGTTGGAATTATGACAGGGTTACGAAATAATCCAGTTCCAATGCAACAAATTAAGTCTCAGGTGCGAGCTGCCCAAGAACGCGGTTTGGGTGTAACCTTCTTTTATTACGAAAGTCTTTGGAATTATGCACCTGAACCTTTAAACGAACGCCAAGCAGCATTTGAAAACCTCTTCCCATCTCCCGCACTCCGCGCCAGAGTTGAATAAGTTTTTTGGGGAAGTGCTTATTTCCCTACTAGGATGCAGTTGGTGAATCGGGGGTTATACCAATTTGAAAAAAGAATTTGACAGATAGATTAGGTAGGGGCGCAAAGCTTTGCGCCCTTACAAATTTTTGATGTGTTGCAAAGATTTTAGAAACGGTATTAGATATTTACCAACAAAATCGTTGGTAGAGACGTTGCATTGCAACGTCTCTACATCTGTTGGTATAGCCAAAAATCCTGCTAGTTGTTAGATTGCGCTCATTCACCCAACCTCAAGAGAAGGAATAAAATGAATTGAGAATAGTTTAATTTCAAGAAATTCTGAATTCTGATTTACTCTTCCCGACTCTTCTCTTGAAGAAGCGATCGCCAATCTTTAATTGCTTTTTCTGTCCATAACCAATTTTTAGCTAATTTATCTACTTGGAAATTGACGCGATCGGATTTCATTACCATTTGTCTTAACTTGATCGCTTCATTCATATATTGTGCTTGTTTGGTACTAGATTGACCAAGTGCAGATTTATACAATCCTAGAGCTAAACCAGCATAGGAAGTTAAAGCATCCTGAGGTAATGGCGTCTTTGTGGATATTGTAGTAGAAGCTGTATTCTGTGCTTTGAGAGCTAAATTTAAAGCCTTGAACCAAGAATCATTAGCTCGATTGAGATTACCTTCTGCGTAGTAAGCAAATCCTAAAGCGTTATTATATAAAAGCGAATCTGGTTTAGCTTTGGCAGCGGTTTCCCAGTAACGACGAGCATCGTCAACGCTATAGTTAACGTCTCCAGTCTGGATTGATTGCCAAGCTAATCGCCCCTTTAAAAAGTTGACAGATGGATCGTCAACTTGCTTATTTGTAACTAGCTTCAAAGCAGTTTCAGCCGCAGCAAAAGCGCCACGATTGAGTAATTCTTCCACAGCAAATAACCCACCTTGCAAATCGCCTTGGCTCAATTTTTCAGTAGCGGTGGCCGTAACGATTCCAGTTGGTGCTGTTTCTAAATCTATATTTGGTTGCTTTCCAATGGGTAAAGACTCAGTGGGAATTGGTGGTATCTTCGACAGATTTGCCTGGGGTCGATTTTGCCACCAATTTAAACCGATCGCAATTGCGATCGCACTTATTCCCACAACGCCAACAATCGGCCACAGCTTACGCTGTCGGTTCCGATTTCTAGATGGAGATGAGTTTGGTTGCGATCGACGAGAAAACTCCGAATTTTGCCAATGTCTTTCTGAGTTCCCAACAGTTTCAGGAGGCGGTGCTGGAACTTCTCCCCACAAATCTGCTTCTTCCAAAGAGGAAGTCATTTCTTCTGAAACTGGCCTATTTGGTAGACTATTTTGGTTAATTTGTTGCTCTTCTGTGGCGGATTTTTGCTCATCCAGCCGCCGAAACAAATCCGAAACGATGGCCGAATCTTCTGCATAACTTGGGTCATCATACTCGATTTCATCAACGAGATCGCCCCAGGTATCTTCACCCAGCCAATCCAAGCCAACAGGATCGCGCCCCAAATCAGCAGGAATCATCTCCTCAATTCCTAAAGGCATTTCCGGATCGTCCGCGATCGCAGCATACATGGAACTAGGAATTGTCCCTACAGGCGAACTATATTGGTTGAGCGACTCCGGACTTTGCCCTAAACTTTCCTGGCTCAGAAAACCGTCAAATTCGGGCTGGAGATACAAAATCGGTAATGCCCAGTACATTTGGTGAGAACCATAGGCAGAAATTAATCCTTGGCGCACCCGACTAACGCATAAATCTACTGGATACCCCTGACTCAAATTGCGGTAAAATAATTGCGTGAGTGTCAGTGCTACTTCATCAGGAATGCGCTCTGACATTGCCAAAACACTGGCGATTCCTCGTTTCACAAGACTTTCTGCCAGGTTGCGTTCCCCCGTATCTTCAGAAGCCCCCAAGCCTGCTGTGTAAGCTCCCAAGCAGGAATTAAACACTGCCATCTGGATGTTATTGTTGACAAGCAAACCTGCCAAATCGTCTCCAGTCAGAATTTCCGTTAACCCAGTTCTGCGACTGGCAAGATAAATTTCTCCGCCATTTGGCCCTAAGTTGCTATGACCAGAGTAATGTAGAACGTGGTATCTGCCTTGCTCTAAAGCTTGGGTCAGTTCTTCCCGTCCTGGTTGGTCTAACACAGTCAGTTCAATTTCTGGGAGATGACTGCTAGCCTCAGCAAATCGTGGTGCTGGACGCGCAAGTTCCGCTTGCAGTTTGATTGCTTCCTGTTTGAGTAGGTCGAGACGGACTTGATCTAAGGGCGAAGCAATTACCATCAATACTTTGACACCAGTTTCTTCTAGTGGCGTAAAAGTATTTGGCGTAGGCGTAGCCCCCCGCAGGGATCGCAAACGAGAAGCCCCCAAAATTCCACTTTGGAAGCGAGAAAAAGCGACATAAGGCCCAGTAGCTAAAGGGCGATCGCCTGCGTGCATCACTTCCCAAGGCAAACGAGCTAACCTCGTGTCTTTCAGCCCCAAGCGTAAGCGCAATACTTGTTGGTGATTCTGGGCAATACCTTGGGCAGTAATCCAACTATCTCTGAGAGTACCTTGAAATAAGGCATTATATAATTGTTGACCTAAGGCCACCAAATTAACAGAATTTCTCGCAATATCGCTTTCCCGCCCGCTAGAGGCGAATGGATCTCCTTGCAGAACCGACTTCAACGGGTCATTCATCAAATGCCCAGCAGCCATCAACCAATCAGCTACAGGCCAAGTCACCAATTCTTCTGCCAATGGCACCCCAGGCGCGACTTGTTCCGTCCGCACCAAGTAGTCGTTTTGCCCTACTGGGGTTACGGATATGTGGAATTCCTGGGTCACAGCTTCTCCTGCTCGCCTCCTAAATTCGGTTTGAAACGCGAAAGTTTCAAGTCGATTTTTCGCTCCCTCTGATAACTTAGATGCATCCCACCCTTGAATGTTTCTGATTTTTAGTTGTTTTGGCTTTTCTACCTTTACAACTTTATCCGGATTGGATTAGTTCGGTCTAGAACACTTTATTGGTAGATGCACCTTGATCTTCAACTCCCCTAGTAGGCTAACACCCACTGGGGGTTTTTTTATTTTGGCAAACAACAGCAACCTTTAATATCAAGTTCGCGCGAACACTTATAGTTAGAGCTTACACCCAGATAAGGAGAGAATTCGGAGCGTCAGCTTTTGGCGAACTCAACATCGCAGGACGCTCTACGCGGAGAGCTTAGAATTATACAGCAAATTTCATTGGTGAAGTAGACAACCATTAGCTCGAAAAATCAGGTATAAGCCCAATTTGGCAGCCAAATTCCGGATTATGAATTCTGAATTCTGCTGTAAGTAATTAAACTAACTTGACATAACGCAGATATTCTCCACCAGAAAATAATGCTTAACTTTAGAATACTTGATTGGTAGATGAATGTACCTCGATCTTTAACTCCCCTAATCCCTTAATATCAACTATTACAGCACGACAAAAACCCAGCGACCATCTCAATTAACCAGGCTAGGGGCTTAAGCGCCCTATCTTAGGGATAGGCAAAGTTCTGCCAAAGTGTAGTAGTTTTTGTGTGTCAAACAAAAATAATCAACTTTCTGGGAAATTTATCCGGAACATGATGGTTAAACCTAGAACACTTAATTGGTAGATGCACCCTGATAACTAGCTCCCCTGGTAGGCTAATAGCCACTAGGGGTTTTTTTTTGCTCATCACACATTCTATTTTTCAGGTAGCGCACTCATCATTGAATAATTGGTAGATTTGACCGTGCCAATTTTAGATTTTAGATTAAAAATTATTTCAGTTCATGCCGCCTGTAGCGGCCCGAACAAATCCAAAATTTCAAATCCGACGCTCCATGACTCGCTAACGCTGTGCTACCAAGCCCTGTAATCTTGTGTCGTCTTTAATCCAAAATCGGCATAGCTTGAAAAGCCTCGTTCGCCCTTAGCCTTGGTGTAGCCAGAGGCTCGCGGATACGGAGAATTAGAACTCTATTCCCGCAAGCCTTAGGTCACCCCAGCACCCTACGAAAAACCATTCTCCAGGCGTCTATCCACAAATCGGGAAACCCGTCCCAGCGACTGGCTGAACTTTTGGCAAAATCCAAAATTGGTTGACCTGATAACTAACCCCTCTGATTGGCTAACACTTGTTGAGAGTTTTTTTTCTGGTGAGTAAACAACAATAACCTCAACTTCTGCATAATTTATCCGGTGGATAGCCATTAACTTGAGAAAACATTATTGGTAGATGCACCCTGATAACTCAACTCCCCTGGTTGGCTAACACCCACTGGGGGTTTTTTTGTTTGGAACCATCGAAGAATTTTAGATTTTAGATTTTGGATTAAGGTTTTTCGGTTCAGAGCAAACTCTTTTGCAGACAGAACAAATCTCAAACCGAAGCCCAGTACCCTTGCGATCGGGATGAATCTAAAAGACCCTCGCGGACTTGCTAACGCTACGCGATCGCCAATTCCAAATTTTGTTGGAGGTAGAGCATTTTTTCCGGAACATACTGGCTGCCCCTAGAAAACATTATTGGTAGATGCACCCTGATAACTCACTCCCCTAGTAGGCTAACACCAACTGGGGTTTTTTTATTTTAAAAAATAATTGACCTTTGTACAAATTTATCCGGAGTATGGCGTTCAATCTTAGAACATTTAATTGGTAGATGCACCCTGATAACTAACTCCCCTGGTCGGCTAACACCCACTGGGGGTTTTTTTATGCCTAGAGCCACAGCAGCTTGTCGTTAGACATTATCAGCCTCCATAAACTGCCACATACCCGGAATGCACCTTGTTGCTACTGCTGGTAGACCTTGAATATCCCTTTATTGCCAGCTTACAGCAAAACTTAGTCACCCAATCCCTGAATCGCTTTCCTTTTATTTTTAGCTAAACAGGTGACTCTAAAATGATTGCTATGATATTTAATCACATTCTTAAGTTTTTTTCTAGATTCCTAGTTTCTCGTTCTTCGACTGCTGCTTCCGAAAAAATTAGGTATGCGGCATTGGGCATCGAGAAGAGGATGGGGGGATAAGGGGATGGGGAGATGGCGAAAGAAGAATTACTTTCTCCTCACCTCCCCACCTCCCAATCTCCCCCATCCCCTTTTTGTTGACATTAACAACCTGCTATATGGTATATTTCATGGCGTTATGCTAGGATATCTAGCCTAAAACCAAAGAGTTGCCAACCGATGAGTTTAGCTGTAATTAAGTTTTCTTCTGAAGAGTGCGGCATCTGCCACAAAATGTCTTTTTATGACAAAAAGGTGGCTGAAGAACTGGGTTTAGAATTTATCGATGTAAAAATGCAGGATACAGCTGCTTACCGCAAGTATCGCAAGATTTTATTGACTCAGTATCCTGATAAATCAGAAATGGGATGGCCTACTTACATTGTTTGCAATTCTCCAGAAGGAGAATTTGAGATTGTAGGTGAGGTAAAAGGAGGTCATCCCAAAGGTGAATTTAGAAGCCGCCTCCAGCAGGTTCTCGATTCTACAACTAGTCTGAATTAATTACCTCAAAAGATTTAACCTCCAGGACAGGGCCAATCATGGCAGCTGTCATGACATCTTCACGTACCTGTCCTTTAACTTTTGCTTTTTGTCCGGCTTTGAGTAGGTCTTTATCTGCCCCTCTGAGGATTTCGTAAGTAACACCCTCTTCTGTAACTAACGCCCATGCGCCTGGGCCAATATCACGGCGTTGAATTGTGCCTGTAACTGTAATGCTCATAAATAAATAGTGCTGAGTACTGAATGGGGAGTAGGGACTGGGGACTGGGGACTGAGGAGATGAGGGAGTGTGGGGAGTGTGGGGGGAAAGATTTCTTCCCTATCTTCCCAGACTTTCTGCTTGCCCCATGCCCCATACCCAATGCCCAATGCTCCATACCCATTTATGCTGCTTTTTCTTCGTTTTGCAATGCTAAACGAGCAAGTCCATAACAAAGTATGGCGTTGGCGATTAGGAACAGACGTGCTAAGTTAACATTTCCAAATCCCCAAACTGCTGGGTCGTAAACAGCACTTACTGTCAAGCACGCTGCTACTCCCAATGTTGAACCGATGGCAAACCATTTCCAACTAGGATGTCCTAACAGTAATGCCATTAAGACAATGGGAATCAATACGCTAGCAAACAAAGGATTGATTGCATCAGTTCCTTGGAGGGTATTGCCGAGTTCCGGAATTGAACTACCTAAAACCCGGAAAGGCCATTGGGGAAGGTCAAAGATATAAATTCCCTTGAGGAAGAACAACCCAGAACTGCCAGCAATTAAACCGCTAGATAAAGACCAACTCCAAGTGAAGGGGAAGTAAACCCGTAAAAACCAAGCCAGTAGGTAAGAACCGATTACCATTAAAATCTTGGGTAACAGCGCTACTGCACCACCGTCAATCCAAAAGCCGGGATTGAGGTAGCCATTATCCCGTAACCACCGGAAGAAATCTTGGAAACTGATTTGCCCTCCAACAGCTAGTTTGACTGCTGCTTCTGCATTGAGTTGTCCAGCACCATAATAGTTCAAGCCATCATCCTGGATAACTCGTGCCGACTGTTTGAGGACTTTTAAAACTTCATCTGGTTCTTTAATACCACTAGCTTTAATTAATGCCGCAACACCAGCAACGTGGGGGGAAGCCATGCTTGTACCTTGGAAGCCAAGAAATACGCCTTCGCCTTTTTCGTTGATGGTTTCTTGCAGAATCTTACCAGCTTCACTACCACCAGGAGCAGAGATATCGACACCTGCACCAAAGTTAGAATACGGTGCTTTTTCGCCGTCTGGCCCAATTGCTGAAACGCCGATGACGTGAGGATAACGTGCTGGATAGCTTGCCCCGTTGGCGCTTTCATTACCAGCTGCGGCAATAATGACTACACCTTTTCTATGGGCATACTCGATCGCTTCTTTCATTAACTTGCTTTCACCACCACCACCCAAGCTCATATTAATCACATCTGCGCCTTTATCAGCAGCAAATTTAATCGCTTCGGCAATATCGGCTACGGTACCACCACCATAGGCACTCAGTACCTTCAGCGGCATCAAACTGGCTTCATAAGCAATTCCAGCTACGCCATATTTGTTATTTGTGGCTTGGGCAATGGTTCCAGCAACGTGAGTACCATGACCGTTATCATCATCAGCTTTTTCTTTGTCGTTGACAAAATCATAGCCTTTGACGAATTTTGTCTCATACAAGTCGCGCACCTTGGTAATGCCAGTGTCTATCACTGCAACGGTGACGCCGCTACCTTTGGTTTGACTCCATGCGCCTTCAATGCCAATTTTGTGCAAGTTCCACTGCTTGCTGTAATATTGGTCATTGGGGCCAGTTAATGAGGGATTTACCTCATCGTTTTCTTCGGGTCGCAAAAATTCTCCCAGCCAAGCGGCTTCACCTGGTTGTGGAATCTTTCTGTAAATATAATTTGGCTCTATGACTTCTGTAGCTTGGGCAAACTGAGATTTTTTCAGTTCTTGGAGTCGTTGCCGATCGCCCTTGATAATGTACACATTATCCTTCGCCGAAAACTTGTTGTCTAATTGGGGTGTAACGTTGTATTGTTTGGCGATCGCTTGTAAATTCTGTTCCACCACAGTTGATGGTATATCTTCACGAAAATCAAGCAAAATCGTCTCAAAATCACCTTTAGCTGCTAATCCTTGGAAATTCAGGAAACCAAATACGGCAGCTCCCAACCCAATGACAAACAAGCACAATAATATAAGCTTTCTCATATTAACTCATCACCGCTCTTTGCCAGTTTTCCCACTACCATAACTTATCTGTGCCCCTTGTTGGTGTAATTTGCACTTTAGTTTACCTTCACTTCATTAACTGAGGACTGTTGAAACGATGGAACATGGTCTTTTATGGTTACCTCTATTAGCAATGTTTTTCTGGCTAGCTTGGCAAGGCTCAAGGGAGTATCAAAAAGTTGAAGCCTATCGCATCTGGGCAGAGCAATTTGAACGGGCTAAGTATGATATTTATTCGGTATTAGGTCAAAAAGGAAACTCTATAACTTGGGGTAAACCCACACCCCAAGGGCCGATTAAACTAGAAACATTTTCTTTAGTTGATGTCAAAGAAATATATCTTTTGGTAGATGGCAAATCAGTAAATATGGATAATCCACCAGATAAAGGTCGTTCTATAGAGTTAGAATTTGTATTTTCTGAATCGGCTGACCCAGTGCGCGTTCCGTTTACAGAGATACCTTTAGCAGCGGAATGGGCAAAGTATTTGCATTTAGCTTTAGCAAGTTGGCGATCGCAAACCAATCAGTAATTCTATCAAGTCTGGCTAATTATTTATAGCAGTAAATATTAAGTTTTTACAACACAACCACTTAATAGGAATCAGGTGTAGGAAACTCGATCGAAGAATTTAGTTACTCAATACTAAATCTTTTTACTCTAGTTATTTCCCTACACCTGCTTTGAAGAAACTTGGTTATTAAAAAACAGAACTAAATAGTCATAAAAGTAGTAGAAGACTGAGCCAAAAGTATACTTGCACTGGCATTATCCAACTTCGCCAACACTTGATTGTCAGAACTATCTAGAATGAAGGCTTGAGTTCCTTGTTGCTGTATCAACAATTGACCAAACTGGAGACCACCAGAAAGGGCAATCTTGTCTATACCTGCTTTAAAATCGACAATCGAGTCAGTACCTTCACCTGAAGCTAATACAAAAGTATCAACACCATAATCCCCCGTCAGCACATCGTTGCCTTTACCCCCGTAAAGCCAGTCGTCGCCTGCACGGCCGTTGAGTTTGTCATCACCGATACCACCAAATAAAGTATCGTTGTCATTATTACCCCACAGATAGTCATTGCCACTATCCCCGTAGAGCAGGTCATTACCATCTCCTCCCCAGAGAGTATCATATCCGTCACCTCCCCAAAGTTGGTCATTTCCTGAATTAGCTACTATTGTGTCTGCTCCTCCAAAGCCATAAATCTTGTTGGCTGGAGCATTGCCTTTTAAGAACTCAGATGCGTTAGTGCCATTGAGAACTGGAATTTCCGGAGTGGGAGCGGGTTTAACTATGCCAGTAATGGCAAAGTCAAATGGGCTTTCATTACTATCGTTGTTGCTTAAACTGAAACTACCACTATAGGTGCCGGGTGTAGTAGTGTTGAGTGCCACGCTTATGGTAGTGGAAGCATTAGCAGCTACACTTGTCGGGAGAGTCCCCACTAAACTAAAACCGTCAGGAAGCTCAAGGTTGCTTAAGTTGAGTGCAGCTGTGCCGATGTTCTGAATAGTAAAGGTTTCAGTCAGGGTGTTACCGGTAGTGGTGTTGCCAAAGTCAATAGTACTCTTACCATCTGCAATGTCAACTGTGCCATTGAGAACTTGGATTTCTGGTGTGGGAGCAGGTTTAACTGTACCACTGATGCCAAAGTCAAAAGTGCCTTCGTTACTATCGTTGTTACTGAGAATCAGAGTGCCACCATAGATGCCGGGTGTAGTGGTGTTGAGTCCCACGGTTATGGTGGTAGAAGCATTAGCAGCCACACTAGTGGGGAGAGTTCCCACTAAACTAAAGCCATCGGGGAGTTTGAGATTACTCAGATTGAGTGCAGCTGTACCGGTATTCTTAATCGTAAAGGTTTTGGTAAGAGTATTACCAACGATGGCATCGCCAAAGTTGATGGCAGTCGTAGTTCCATCTGCAATGTCAACTGTGCCGTTGAGAACTTGGATTTCTGGTGTGGGAGCAGGTTTAACTGTACCACTGATGCCAAAGTCAAAAGTGCCTTCATTACTATCGTTGTTGCTGAGAATCAGAGTGCCACCATAGGTGCCAGGTGTAGTGGTGTTGAGTCCCACAGTTATGGTGGTGGAAGCATTAGCAGCCACACTACTGGAGAGAGTTCCCACTAAACTAAAGCCATCGGGGAGTTTGAGATTACTTAGATTGAGTGCAGCTGTACCGGTATTCTTAATCGTAAAAGTTTTGGTAAGAGTATTACCGACGATGGCATCGCCAAAGTTGATGGCAGTCGTAGTTCCATCTGCAATGTCAACTGTGCCGTTGAGAACTTGAATTTCTGGTGCGGTAATTTTAATGGTTGGGGCTTCATGGGCACCAATGTCAACCACTGCGGTGCCATTGCCATCACCATCTTGAGGAGTTCTGCCAGTTACATTATTGAAAGCACTAGAACCAGCATCGATGGCAGCGCTTTCAGGTTTGAGTGTAAAATTACGAGCCGCAGCATTCACAAATTGGGGATCTTTACCCAGAATATAATTAGTTCCTGTTTTGTTGTAATTATTAGTGTTGTAAATCAAATTGTGGTCAGCTTTAATATTTTTAGTCGAGCCGCCTACAACATATGAACTGCCATTATTCTTGGCATACATAATGTTATTTACAACATTAACATTGGACGATAAACCACTAATCAAAATCTCACCAGCGCCTTGGAGGTCGGGGTGTTGGGCATTCTGGTAAGTTGTGTTGTTGATTACATCGGCATTGGAACTTTTGTATACCTGGATGCCAGCACCACCATTGTTATAAGAAGTGTTGTTGGTAATTAAAATTTTCCCTTTGTATGGCTGATTATCTAAGCCCAGAGTATTAGCAGCATCGATCATAATGCCGTGTCCTTCTGTGGCTTTTCCTGTACTACTTTCCCACCAAGGAATGTAAGTATAGTTTTTGAAGCTTACATTATTGCGAATAATAATTTTGTAGTCAGTGGTATTGTCGTCTAGATTGCGATTACCAAGAGTAGTGATAGCATTTGCTCCCCAAGGGCTATACCAGCATGTTTCAGAAACAGTATTGTTTTCAATGATGATATAGTCAGCTTCTTTACTTGTAATTCCACCACTTGGGAATTTAGTAACAGTGTTACCGCGAATCGTAATGTGATGAGAACTGTTGTTTGCACTATCTGGTCGAATATAAATTCCGCCTCCATTTGTTAGTGGATTCCCTAAATTACTTTGTTGAGACTTTGCATACTCTAATGTAATTTGGTCGTTGGCACCAACCATCGTCAGGCCCTCAATGACGATGTAGGATGAACCTGCAATGTTCACGGCTTGGAAATTAGTTGATTTGATGAGAGGGTTATGACCCGGTAAGGCTTTGAATGTAATTGGTGCGTCTTGAGTACCGTGTTTTTGATTAATATTCAGAACTGCGTTTTTAGGGTATTTACTCTGTTCGTAGGTACCGTTCATAACGTATACGGTATCGCCTGCTTTTACTAGGTCTGCGGCTTTTTGTAGAGTACGAAACGCGCTCCCTTCTTTCAAACCATCATTAGTATCGTTACCTGCTCCAGAAACATAGTATATTTTGCCAGCCATAGTTTTACTCCGAGAATATGTAAGCGAATTGGTATTAGACTCTTAGCAACTCAGTTCATTGCTATGCAGTTATCTGAATGGATGGTCTGTTTAGACTTTTTGCAACAGCGAGAGTTGTCCGATGGCAACTTCAAATTGCATCGGTTGTAAAAACGCTGTTGTCAAACTGGAAATTTTTTCTCCTGTCAACCGCTGATGGTTGAGCCAAGGATGTAAATACTGTCAATCGTCAGGCTGTTGTTGAGGAAAATCGGACGATTAGTGCGTTCGTCTGGGCGATCGCCTTGGAGTAGAATCAAATCCAATTTCCACTGCCATCGCTGGTACTATAAGTTGATACGGCGATCTTATTTGGTATCTAATTTCTGTGAACTTTATCCGTTGTCTGAGGTCAGAAGTTGCCAAATCGGTATGGTAAGCGCACCCCTGGCTGATAACTGGGGACTTAAAGTTACAGTGGTCAAAGCTGAATTATTTCAAACTTTAGTAGGTTGACCCTTTAAGTTAAAGCAACTAATGTAAGAACTTAGTCAAACCTGTCTTAATCCGTGTAAGCGAATTTTGTTAACTCAATTTAGACTAACCTTCACAAACAGTGATTGATATCAGTAAATACTCAGATTTTAGTTAAATTTTTTACAACAAAAGCAAAAAAGATATGGAAACTTGGTGGTGAGTTCTGTTAATTCGTAGCTGGATATGTGAATAAACAGGTCTTTATACAAGGATTTGATAAAGTCCCTTGCAATTTAATCGCTTGGTTAGCAAGGGATTATTTATGGTCAAGTCACACCGGAGGCTAAAATCAATTGGAAGCGATCGCCAAGCAACTATAGCAGGCAACGGGCAATAAGCTTGAAAATCCTTTGATATCCGCGTTTGATGCTCGGTTGATGTCTTAACCTACCTGGCAAATCCTATAACAATCTTCATCTATGAACCCCCAAAAAAACTCCAGAGTACCTGTTGCTTTAACCATTGCCGGTTCAGATAGCGGTGGCGGCGCAGGAATTCAAGCTGATTTACGTACCTTTGCTTTTCACTGTGTCCACGGTACTAGCGCTATAACCTGCGTCACAGCACAAAATACTCTTGGAGTGAACAGGGTTGATGCCATGCCGCCAGAAGCCGTTGTAGCCCAAATTCAGGCAGTGATTGAAGATATTGGCGTACAAGCTGCTAAAACAGGAATGTTGCTGAATCAAGAAATTATCTTTGCTGTTGCCCAGCAGGTAGAAATTTTACAAATCCATAATCTGGTAGTCGATCCGGTAATGGTGTCACGTACCGGGGCACAATTGATTGATGATGATGCTGTGAAGACTCTGTGTAATACCCTGATTCCCAAGGCAGCTATCATCACACCCAATCGCTACGAAGCCCAGATTTTAAGCGGTTTAGAAATTTATTCCATAGAAGATATGCAAGCTGCTGCTGAAATGATTCACAAAACTCTAGGGACAAAGGCTGTTTTAGTCAAGGGTGGAGGTATGCAAGGAAATTTGCGTGGCGTTGATATTTGGTTTGATGGGGAAAAATTGGAAGTTTTGACTACAAAGCAAGTAGAAACAACAAATACCCACGGTACTGGTTGTACGCTATCGGCTGCGATCGCTGCTAATTTAGCAAAGGGAAAAAATTTGTGGACAGCAGTTCAACAAGCAAAAGAATATGTAACTACTGCGCTGACTTACGCTTTAGATATTGGCGAAGGGCAAGGCCCTGTGGGACACTTCTTTCCATTGTTGGAAACTGGGAACTAGGGGTTGGGGACTGGGGACTGGGGACTGGAGGTTGGGGACTGGGGATTGTGGGGACTGTTTTCTTAATATTCAATACTCAATACCCAATCGCTAATATCCAATACCTAATACCCAATACCCATTTCCCAATATTCAGTCACTAATATCTAATACCCAATACCCAGTCCCCAATCCCCAGTCCCCAATACCCAATCCCCAGCCCCCAATAAAAAATCTTTGCGGTCTAGGCATTTTTCTATTATTCTTGGGCATAGTTTCAGGGCTAACTTTCTCTGTTAGCATCTCTGTACGATCTAATCACTTTTATTTTTAATACCAAGCCCAATGCGAACAACCACAGGTTCTGTTCACAGGAATTCTTCAACACGGACTAGTCAACCGTATCCTCCCTCTGTACCGCTATCTGTATACCGGGAATTGTCAATGGAGTTGCAAGCAACCCAAGCAAAGCTAGATGCACTGACGACCAAAAACCAGCAATTAACCCAAGAAAACCAACTACTACGCCAAGAAATCGCCAAAGTTGTTGAGTCTTTTTCACACTTGCAAAATTTTGTAGATTCCTATGGAATGTTTCGCGAACACGAAGCTTCCCAATCTTCTGGCAATGTTAAAACTGCCCGCAAGCAGCAAGTAACACAAGCACCTCCACCTCAACAGGTTTCTCGTCCCCGTCCATCTCAAAAAAGCCGCCAGGAGTTTTCTCCACGTGTGATGGAAATGAATTTCCCCACAGCAGAACCAGTTTTTATAGAAGAACAAGAAGTCAGTTATTATTCTACTGCCCAGCCAGATGCCAAGGAACTTAACGGCTGGTGGTTGATTATTACCATCTTGTTAATTATGCTTACTGCCTTTACTGCTGGATATTTAATTGTACGTCCCTTGTTTGAACATCAAAAACGTTAGTTGACACTCCCACAGTCAGCAGCAACCTTCATAAGTATTCTCAAATTTCTCTTTTATCACTGTTTTAAACATCTCAGCGGATCTACTCAATAGCAGAATTTATCTATTTTCAGGCCACAAATACCACATAAAAAGAATGCTAATTTGACAGCAACTTGCTTACGTCACAAGTTCATAGATTCTCTAATTACTTAATTGAGGCTGTTTCTGGCTTCAAAAGCACTCATACCAGACATCTACAATTTGAAAAAAGTGGCAATTATTACATATGTTTTAGCAAAGGCGCTACTAGTTACAGTTTCAGACAACAGATCTGGTTAGATAGATAAACGAAGCTAGTACAAGTTACAAGTCAAAGAAATGAAAAAAGTAGAAGCTATTATCCGCCCATTTAAGCTTGATGAAGTGAAAATCGCCTTGGTTAACGCTGGGATTGTTGGGATGACGGTTTCTGAAGTCCGGGGGTTCGGACGCCAGAAAGGTCAAACTGAAAGATATCGCGGTTCCGAGTACACTGTTGAGTTTCTCCAAAAACTCAAAGTGGAAATTGTAGTTGAGGATAATCAAGTTGATATGGTGGTAGATAAAATTATCACTGCTGCCCGCACTGGTGAAATTGGTGATGGTAAAATTTTCATCTCGCCTGTTGAGCAAGTGATTCGGATTCGTACCGGCGAAAAGAACACGGAAGCAGTTTAAAAAAGTTATGAGTAGAGACGCGATTAATCGCGTCTGTACAAGAGTTAGGAGTCAAGAGTTAGGAGTTATGCTAAATCCTGATTCATTATTCCTAAACATTAACTCTTAACTTTTAATTCCAAACTCCTAACTCCTAACTTTTAATTCTCTCCAGTTGTGGAAGTAAAGTTGTAAAAGCCTTACCTCGATGGCTAATTGACCCTTTTAACTCTCGTGTCATTTCGGCAAAGGTCAATTGCTTCTCTGGTACGTAAAAAATTGGGTCATAGCCAAATCCACCATCACCACGAGGTGCATGAAGAATTTCGCCGCGACAAATACCTTCAGATTGTAATGCGATCGCACCATCAGGACTAGCGATCGCCACTACACACACAAATTGAGCTTGGCGGTTCACTTCGTTACCTAATTCTTTGAGTAACTTAGCAATGCGTTCTGAGTCTGTTTTGGCGTAGCGTGCTGAATACACACCTGGTGCGCCATTTAATGCGTCTACTTCTAAACCAGAATCATCTGCTATCGCCCAGTTTCCTGTGGCTTTGGCGATTTGTGATGCCTTCAAACAGGCATTAGCGGCAAAGGTTTCGCCTGTTTCTTCAATTTCTAATTCTTCAGGTTTGAGAATTAATTCCCAGCCAGAATCTGCCAGGTAAGCTTGCATTTCCCGCAATTTACCTGGATTTCCTGTGGCTACTACAAGTAATTTAGTCATTAGTCATTAGTCATTAGTCATTAGTCATTAGTCATTGGTCATTGGTCATTTACCAAGGACAAATGACGAAGGACAAATAACTAATAACTAATTTTACTCTGCCCACTGTTTCGCCCAAGCAAGAGTTTGATGCACTTGCTCTAGTGTTGGGGCTTCGCAGTAAAGGCGCAAAACTGGTTCAGTGCCGCTAAAACGAATCATTAACCAGCTTTTATCCGCAAGGCGATATTTGTAGCCGTCGATTGTTTGGCAATCAATTACTGCTTTCCCGGCAATTTCTGTTAAAGGTTCGGTTTGCAACTGTTGTAAAAGACGCGATCGCACTTCCATACTGGCTAAGGGTAAATCAATGCGATCGTATGCTGAGGTAAATCCTGTTTGTTGCTGCAAGTGGCGATAATACTCACCTAAATCTAAACCAGATTCGACGATGGCTTCTAGGACATACAATGCTGATAGCAGTGCATCGCGTTCCGGAATATGGCTACCATAGCCAATTCCTCCGGACTCTTCACCGCCTAGTAAAACTTCTGCGGCTAGCATTCTGTCAGCGATGTATTTATAACCGACTGGTGTTTCAAATACTGACAGTTTATGTAGTGCTGCCACAAGGGGCATTAAGTCAGAACCGCTGACAGTTTTGACTATTTCACCCTTAAAGTCCCGCCGTAGGGTTAAGTGGTCGATTAGTATCGGAATCAGCACTTGCGAACTTAAGAAGTTGGCTTCCCCGTCTACAGCGGCGATGCGATCGCAATCTCCATCAAATACCAATCCTACAGATAAACTGGATTTATTGGTTTCTCGATGAGTTTTGATAACTTCAAATAGCTTGGAAAGGTATTTAGGCAAAGGTTCCGGCGCACCGCCACCAAATAAAGGGTCGCGTTCGCTGTTGATTTCTTTAACTTTATCCCCTAGAAGTTGTGCCAAACCGCCAGCCGCAGCCCCATGCATGACATCGACAAATACCGTCAGTTTACCAGAGGCGATCGCTTCTCTAATCTTGGCAATATCAACTTTACGTTCTAGTGCTTGGGTGTAACTCGGCCAGGGATCGAACTTCTCTTGCTTGCCTGGAGTTGCTGCGGGTGGTACTCCTTCGGGCAATAGTGCTTCTATATCTTGTGTAACTTCTGGCGACACCGAGCCACCAAAATATCCCTTGACTTTTAAACCTAAATATGTACCTGGATTATGACTGGCTGTAATTACTAATGCCCCTAAAGCATTAAGTTGTTTCGCTGCCCAACTAAAAGCTGGGGTAGGGGCGTAGGTTTCACTAAGTAAAACATCAAATCCGACGGCGGTGACAGCATCGGCGGCAGCACGAGCAAAGTCTTCCGCCATAAAACGGCGATCGTAACCGACAATTATTGTCCGGCTACCCACCGTAGAATAATATGTATTATATAATACTTTTGCAGCGACTGGCGCGACTAGGGCTAGGCGTTCAAAGGTGAACTCATCTGCAATTACGCCCCGCCAGCCGTCTGTACCAAACTTGATTGAGTTAGCTACAACTGCCATCTAAGTATCCTAACTGTCTACCTGAGGATTCTAGCATTTATACAGTGTATAAAGTAAAAAAAGAATATAGTATTAACATGTAGTATTAGGCTGTTTCAACATCAAATTTGTGCATATAGAGGTGTATAGGTGAGCTTGTGGTAGATATCGCTTTCAGCTTCGTAAAATAAATCAAGGGATCAATTTTATTTATTTTTTAGTTAATTCATTCATCAATCATGAATTTTGTCAAGACTATTTAGATTGATTTGTCTCAATCAAGCCACTTTTATCTAGTGAATGTAGTTGATTTGTGATACACAGTGTATTAATATTTTAATCATTGCTAAGTAGTATCAAATATTAGTTATGTCGGCTCATCGCTACATAATAGTCGGAGGTATAAATTGTACAATTGCTTTGATTAATATAGGAGCTGTTGCGGCACAAGTAATCGATTACCTCAATTCAAGTCCCAATTTTCTAGAGTTTCCCTCTCAATCACAAGAAGTCAAGATTCAAGGAAATCAGGCAATTAGTCTACAGCAGGCTTTGGAACTAGCACGACGTAACAATCTTGAATTACAGGCGGTATTATTGCAGGTAGAACGCAGTCGCTTTGCTTTAAGAGAAGTTCAAGCTAATATTTATCCAAGTATAAGTCTGAGTGTGGATTTGAGTCGCGCTCAGTTTGCTTTTAACCAGCTTTATACAGAGCAACTAGGTCAACAAGCTCAATTTTTACGTACTCAGGGCTTTAGCCAAGATGAACCTACTACGACTTTTAATAGTAGTTTGCAATTAAGTTATAGTCTCTATAATTTTGGGCCGGGTGCTTCCACTAGAGGAGCAGCGAGAGAGCAGGTGCGTGTGGATGAATTGGAAGTAGAGCGTCTGTCAGAAGAGATCCGCCTAAATGTCACCTTGGATTACTACAATTTGCAACAAGCAAATGAAGAAGTACGAATTAATCAGTCGGCTGTGCAGAATTCCGAAGCTAGTTTGCGGGATGCAGAAGCTTTAGAAAGATCTGGTGTAGGTACGCGGTTTGATGTGCTGCGATCACAGGTAAACTTAGCAAATGCCCAACAAGACTTGACTAATGCTATTTCCCAGCAGCAAATTGCCCGTCGTCGCTTAGCAAGTCGATTAAATGTGGTGGAGTCGATGAATATTAGTGCGGCCGACCCTGTACAATTAGCTGGCTTGTGGAATTATACACTTGAGCAGACTATTATATTAGCCTTTCAAAACCGGCCAGAATTGCGACAACGGTTGACAGAACGGCGCATTGCTGAGCTACGGCAAAGATCGGCGCTTTCTCGACTCAAGCCACAAGTGAGCGCCGTTGCTAGCTACGACTTGCAAGACGTATTCGATGATAACGCCAGTGTTTTCAATGGTTATTCTTTAGGCGTCCAAGCAACATTGAGATTGTTCGATGGAGGAATTACAAAAGCTCAGGCGGCTCAGCGAAATGTAGAAATTAGGATTGCCCAGACACAATTTGCCAATCAACGCAATAATATTCGGTTTGAAGTAGAACAAGCTTATTCGCAAATGCAGTCTAACTTAGAGAATGTTCAAACTAGCAATCTTGCTCTTGACCAAGCTAGGGAAGCTTTACGTCTAGGACGTTTACGTTTCCAAGCAGGTGTTGGAACTCAAACTGACATTATTAACGCAGAAAACGATTTGACCAGAGCAGAAGGTAATCGAGTCACAGCTATTTTGAATTACAATCGCGCTCTAGCCCAATTACAACGAGCTGTTACTTCCAGTAAAATACCGTGATGATTTGCTGTTGTCAGCGATCGCCAACATACACAATTCTCAATAGTTTGATTGTTTATATACAAATATTAATAATCCTTAATAGTAACTACTATTAAGGATTGATAACAGGAGCAAAAAACCGCTCAAAAACGTGATTTTTTCTTAAAAATCATCGAGAAACTGACTAAGGCGACTAATTACAGGGTCAACCTCTTGAGGAGGGGCAGGAACACTATAAGAAGTATTATTGACTACTTCTACTTGACTTGGAGACTGAATAAACGATCGCTCATTGACTATGAGTGCCAGTTGTGCAACTTGTTGAGAAAGTTGCAGCAGATGGTGTTCCAACGCCTCCAAACGATTAGATCCCTTGGCAAAAAAACGTTCCTCAAGGCCAGCTACTTGACGTTGCAGCTCACCGATTTGTTGTTCAATCGGTTGTTGTTCAATCGGTATTGTGGCTGCTGTTTTTGGAGCAGGTCGTACAGATTCCGGTACGCATAAGGATTGCCACAGGGCTTCTTTGCATAGGTCGCTGAAAGTTTTTTCGGGTTGTTTCTCCAAATAACTTTCTACTTGTGCTAGCAAGCTTTCATCAGCAAGCCCTGGGTTGAACGTGACGGATTTAACTACCTTTTTTGACCATTGGAACATTAGTTTTAAGCCCTAGCAGCGCGAACGGCGGACAATTGCGCCTCTCCATAAATATACTGCCCTAAAGCATTCGCCTGCCGAGAAGGTGCAGATAAATGAGCATTAATCTTTGCTTCCTTGAGCAAACGTTGAACATCTTCCCAGAAAAACTCACCGCCACCGCCAGTAAGAATCACATCGGTAACACGTTCTGGCAACCAGGCTAGCACACGGCTGCAAATTTCCCGCGAAAACATTTCTATGAGATTTGGCAGAAAATCGTCTAGGTTGGTAGGCTTGCTGGCGCCTTTGGGACGGTAAAAACGTTCGCCCTTGGGTTTGTTAACAGCGGAAATAAGCGCCAGAGATTGACTATCTGCTCCCTCAATTTCAGCAGCTACCAATTCATAAAACTTATTCATCCCGAAGTCTTCACTCTTAGAAGCACCTCTGGCAAAGCGGAAGTTATCTACCATCAACAGATCGACAGTTTGATGTCCGATATCAACGATCGCCACCGAGATTTTTGTAAAATCAGGGCTGCCGGGGCTTTTCTTCGGTTGAGCTTCACACCATAACAAGCTGCCATAGCCTTCTGGCATCACCCAAACCTTATTGACGTTCAGCGACACAGATTCACCTCGGAAGTTTAACACATGAGGACCACCTACTTGGCTGATTAACTGCGCTTTTTCCTTTTCAAATTGCTCTAAAGAAAGAAAAGGTAGACCCAGTACAACTGAGATCTCGTCTCTGAGTTTGAAGTAGCCAGCACATGCTAACACCTTAATCAGTGCAGCCTCTACCTTAGATTGTCCTACTCCTAAATTCGCTCCAAAATCTGCTGCAAGTTGACCTACAGCATATCCATTGCCTTGATATTCCAGCCACAAATCCATTAAGGGGTCAGTAGCGCGGGCTTCAAAAACACCACCGCGTACTTGTTCTATAGACATCTGCTTGACGTTGGCAGGTACGAACACTACACTACCGGGTTCGCGACTCACACAAGTCTTTGTGGAAGTTCTGCCTAAATCAACGCTGAGAATCGTTTTCCCAGAACCACCGACTGTCTTGGCAGGATTATTACCAGTATTAATGGGAGTTGTCGATGCTAACGGCTGCCTATTCATAGGTATAGCAGCGGCATTAATGGGGGTGGCGGCGGAAGGTTGGTCTGTCATGAAAGCTCCTAGTTCTAACTTAAATGTAAAAAGTTGTCATGCTCATCTTACAAAAATGCGGGCAACCAGAAATTCTAGGTTGCGTCAAGTGTAGCTAGAAATACGCCAAAAATTAATTCTGGCAATTGCACATCTAGTATTATTTGGCATAGTGTAGGCGAATTTTGGCCAGATGTAACCCCTGCTTTCACTGCTTTCAAACCAAAAGCGCCCCTGTTTATCTTCTGGTGCGTCTTCGCTGACGCTTCAATACCCAGAAAATAAATGCTAAAACCAAACCCCCAAGCACAATTTTGGACACAGGAGCAAGGTATTCATCCACAAGTTCATACTGACTACCTAATATATATCCTGAGTATGTTAGCAAACCCACCCAAGCTGCGCTACCTAAAGTGCTATAAAACAGAAATGGTAACAAGTGCATATTACCGATCCCTGCGGGAACAGAAATCAAAGTGCGGATTCCTGGTACAAGGCGACCAATCAATACTGCTTTGTTACCTTGTCGGTCAAACCAGCCTTTAGCCTTAGTAATATCTTTGCTCGATATAGCCAACCATTTGCCATATTTGTCAGCCCAAGCTTTCAAGCGTTTTTCGCCCAAAAACTTACCTGGATAGTACCAAACAAGTGCGCCCAATACAGAACCCAAAAGTCCTGCAAAAAACACACCAATGATATTGAGTTTTGCTCCTCCTGGTTGATATGGACTTGCTGTAAATCCAGCCAATGGCATAATCAATTCTGAAGGAATGGGGGGAAAGAGGTTCTCTAAGAACATCAGTAAGGCGATTCCCCAATATCCCAAAGAGTTGATAGTGTTAGTTATCCATTCAAGCATCAAGTTGATCCCTAAAAATTACTGTACTAGTTTTTTATTTGGATAGGGCATTGGGTATAGGGCATTTTTCTCCTCATCTTTCCATCTCCCCACTCCCTATTTTCCAATTGAGGTTGTTTTCTAAATAATGAGATCCCCCTTAGCCCGCTTTTTTAAATGACTAAGGAGGATCTAAAGATTTGATGGCAAATTGGAAAAAAACACTCTAGAGTTCTGGGTCATTGGACATTAGGCATTAAGAGTGCTGAGTACGTTAGCGGAGGCGGGACTTTTAGCCAATCCTGGCTGAGGAGTGAGGAGTTAAGAGTTATGAGTGCTCAGTGAGAAGCTAATAGTTATTATCCTGCCCCTCTGCCTTTCTGCTCCTCTGCACGCCAGTTGCAAAAGAGCGGGTTCCGCTTTAGCGGTACAAGTCGGCACTGCCCAACGCACTGGCTCTCCTCTGCCCCTCTGCCCCTTTTCTTCTAGGCTGTCGGGGTCAATGATTGTACTCTTGGTTCCGATTGCCAGTCTAGGGGATTCCAAACCCTCTCTTCTAGTGCCATTTGCTCAATTAAACTGGCCAATCTTAGAGCTTTGAGAGCTTGTTCGCCACCTACTGAGGGTTGATTGCCACCATGTACGCAGTTGACAAAATGTTCTAATTCTGCACTCAGCGGTTGAATATTGCTGGTATAGACTTTTTCAATCACGCCATCCTGCCTGTAAAGTACTTGTCGATGGTCGGTAAGAGAGTTAGCATTTGTTTGTCGGTGAATCAAAATTTCATTTTTGAGAAAATCTGCCTCAGTGAATGAGTTTTTGCAGTGGGCAACAATTCGGCGAATTTTGCGGTGAGTGACTTTACTGGCAGTCAGGGTGGCGACTATACCGTTAGCAAAGCCCAAGGTGGCAGTTACATAATCTAAATAACCTGAGTCTAGGGCACGAGTACCGCTAGCGGTCAATTTGGTCACTGGGGAAGCTGCTAATTCTAGAAGTAGGTCGATGTCATGGATCATTAAATCCAGGACAACTGAAACATCGTTTGCTCGGTCTGAGTAAGGACTCATGCGGTGTGCTTCCAATGCCAGTAATTCTTCCGTTTTCAGGACTTGGCTAAGTTCCCTAAATGCTGGATTGAAACGCTCAATGTGACCTACTTGGAGGATACATTGAGACTCAGCTGCGGCATTTACAAGGGATTCTGCCTCAGAAATACTGGCTGCGATCGGTTTTTCAATCAAAACATGAATTCCCGCTAACAGGCAGCTAATACCCACGGCATAATGCAGCCGGGTGGGAACAGCAATACAAACTGCTTCCACCAGGGGTAGCAAGTCACAGTAGTCTTCAAAAAAACGCACTTTGTACTTGCTGGCAGTTTCTAGCCCTCGTTCGACGTTAATATCTGCTACACCGACTAATTCAACGTCTTTCATTGAACTCAAGACGCGAGCGTGGTGTTGTCCCATGTTACCCACCCCAATCACGCCTATGCGGATTGGTCGTGGCTGGTTGCGCTGTGTATATGGATTCGGTTCTGCCAGTGACATGCTATTTTGCACTATTATTCTCTCCTCAACCACCAAATTAAGAGACGCTACGGCCGTTGGCGTTTATACAAAGAAAGCCAGTTACGATCCGTCTAAAACCATCCAGATGGTAACATAGAGCCTATGTTTATGAAGAATTTCAAAGTTTGCGATCGGTTCCCGCAATCCAGCTATCTTTTGTATAGATAGTTCGGGCTTGGTTGGCATTTTGCATTTTCTACAAAAAAATATGTGTCTTTTTATTAACTTTAGAATATCAGGTAAGACTTAAGTATAAATTCTCTAAAATTCTAAGGGTCGTTTTTTGTGCTTGGATTCACCTTAAGGCTAGAGCTGGGCAATTAGTTTCAATCCAATTGACAGTATTAAAATTACAAAATAATAAACCAGTAATACTATGTTTTTTTTTCCAAAAAATGGTATGGGGTAATTACTGCTAGCGATTACCTGAAACAGTTTTTGGATGATTATTTGCAGCATGTGTGGTAGACACGTTCGCGTAGCGTCTCGTAGAGAAGTAGCTTGCCGTAGTTTTAGTCCGAAGCAACCGAGCAAGAGTGTCTCAAAGATAAGACATCACACCACTTTTTGAGAGAAACTGGTCTGGTATGGGTTGTTTCTTTTGAATATCTAGGGTGCAAAGGTGTTTACAATCACTCACAGAAATTCAGGAGTATCTTTGGCATCGCTTGTTGGTATCTTGTTGAAGCGCGATCTAGCGATTTGAAATCCAAAATTTGCAACCGAGATGAAAGCTGTAATTCTATTATCTGGGGGATTGGACTCTTCCACAATTTTGTACAAAGCTAAAATGGATGGCTGTGAATGTTATGCCATTTCTTTTGATTACCAGCAGCGACACCGACGAGAGTTACAGTCAGCGCTGCTCGTGGGTCAAAAAGCTGGGGTCGTAAAACATCAGGTGGTTAATTTTGACTTACGACAATGGGGTGGTTCGGCGCTTACCGATGAGGCTATTGATTTACCAGAGGAGCGTTCTTTGGATGAAATGGCTCAAAATATTCCTGTTACCTATGTTCCCGCTCGTAATACGATCTTTTTAAGCTTTGCTTTGAGTTACGCTGAAGCGATCGCAGCTGAGCGTGTCTATATCGGCGTCAACGCCTTAGATTACTCAGGATATCCTGATTGTCGCCCCGATTATATCCAAGCCATGCAAGAAGTTTTTCGCCTGGGAACTAAACAAGGACGCCAGGGACAACCAATTAACATTGTTGCACCTTTGATTAACCTGAAAAAAACCGAAATTATTCAACTAGGCAACCAATTGGGAGTTCCTTGGGAGCTAACTTGGTCTTGCTATGCCGGTGGTGATGTCGCCTGTGGTGTCTGTGATTCTTGCCGTTTGCGGCTAGCGGCGTTTGCTGAATTGGGACTCGTCGATCCAGTGGCTTATAGTTTTTAAGTGAGAAGTGAGAAGTGAGGAGTTATGAATTATGAGTTATGAATTATGAATCAGGACTTACGCAAAAGATAACGAAAGTAGCGGTAATTCATGAATTACCGCTACGCAAGAATAAGGTTTTCAGAGTCCTGATGAATAAAAAAGTCTCAACTCTTAACTCCTCACTCCTAACTCTCAACTGCTAACTCTTCTAACCGTCGCAGTTGAATTTGATGCAGACGCGGGCCAATGACTGACACCACAGTAAATTCCAGATTTTGATAATGGAAGGTTTCGCCTTTAGCTGGAATTTTCTGTAACTGATACAGCAAAAAGCCCCCCAGTGTCTGGTATTCTCTTGTCAAAGGTAAATCGAGATGCAAAACCTCATTCAGGTCTTCGAGGTTGATTTGTGCCTGCACCAGAAATTTATCCTCGTCTAACATCTGGATTAGCAAATCATCGTTGTTTTCAGGTTCGCTGGCGTCGCCAATGATTTCGGCAATGACATCTTTGATGGTCACCAATCCCACAGTACCGCCAAATTCATTGACCACCATCACCATAGCTGGTTTTTCTTGCTGCATCATCGGCAAAAGTTCGCTCAAGGGCGTGTGTTCTGGAACAAACCGAGCCGGACGCATCCAAGGTTGGATTTGTGCTTCTAAAGTTAGCTTGCCTACAGCTAAAGGTTGTGCCAAATCTTTAAAATAAACAATGCCGCGAACATCATCCAAAGATTCACCAATCAAAGGATAGCGGGAGTAACCAGTAGCAGCCATCTCCTTGAGTAATGCCTGGAAAGTAGCATCTTTTGGCAAAGCTACAATACTGGTGCGGGGAATCATTACAGCTTGAGCCATCACATCTCCAAACTCAAAAACATTATTGAGTAGTTCTCGCTCCGCACGCTGTAAACCAGTAGACCCCCATTCTGTAGAGATAATCACTTGCAATTCTTCGGGAGTTACAGGCGGTCTCCAACCTTGACCAGTGTATTCAATGCCAAAAATTCTCAATAACCAACGAGTTGATTGGTTGAGAATCCAAATGAAGGGGCCGAAAAAACGCACGATCGCTTTTACCGAAGGCCCTAAAAATCTAGCTAGCTGTTCTGAATACAGCATCGCTAATGATTTAGGACATAATTCGCCCAAAACAATTTGCAAATAAGCAATTAAGAAAAACGCGATCGGAATCGATAAAGAATGGGCGATGAAGTTAGTCATTCCACTGGGTAGAGGCCAGGATTTTAACCACGCTTTTACCAGGACGACAATCGTACTTTCTCCAATCCATCCCAGAGCCAAACTAGAGAGAGTGATGCCTAACTGGGTAGTAGATAGCAGTCGGTCAATACTACGTTGTAGCATCTCCACAGCTCTGGCTGGAACATCCCCAGCCTTAACTAGCTGGTGAATACGCGATCGCCGCACGCTCACCATCGAAAATTCTGCCGTTACAAAAAAGGCATTTATGGCAATCAGCAGTAAAACTGACAACAATCGCAGCCCTGCCTCCGTCCAAATTAAATTAGGAAAACCACTCACCGCCAAAGCTTGTGTAAAATTCACGCCCTCTATTTAGGGAGACTGGGGAGATGGGGAGATGGGGAGGTGTGGGAGGTGTGGGGAGATGGAGAAGAAATCTTTCCCCCTCTCTCCCCACACTCCCCTCTTGCCCCATACCCATGCCCCATGCCCCATATCCCTTCTACCTTTCTACAGGAATATTCAATGCCTCTAGCTTTAATTCTTGAGCAGGATAATCAGTCAAAGCCAGTGATATTTTTTTGACATCATCGAGTAAAGCTGTGGGAATGCTCACCGTACCTGAAAATGTTGGGCCATTGGCAGGCAATTCTGTTGGCAAACCTTCTGTACTAGCGCTCAGAGTTCGTCCTTTATCATCAGTAACATCTAAAAAACTATACAAGAAACGCACAGAATCCTTACCTTTATTCTGCATTTTTACTTTCAAGAGTAGATCGCCACCAGAGTAGCGGGCAGATTGCACAGACATAGTTACACCTTCACTCTGGGCAACCACTGGAAAACCTGGCTGGGGTTTTTCCTCAACTACTTGTGGAGGTTTTTCTTCAGGCTTCTGCTTGCTGCTATTGGTTTCTTCATCATCTTCCTCTAGCTTTTCCGATTTCGCAGCCTTAGTTTTACCCTCAATTCGAGCCTTGACAATTTTCAGAATTTCTTCTTCTTTTAATAGCGCTACTGCTCCCTGTTGGGAGTTATTTCCTTTACTGCTGGCAAATTTAGTCGTAGGACGCCCATCTGGTGTGCTAACGCCTTTGAGTGCTGAACTTCCTAGTTCAAACCCCAAAAACGCGCTTACAGAACCCGCTCCTAACATCAGGATTAACAAAATCAAAGTAAGAAGTACAGTAGAATTTATTTTCATTGCTGACAAGCTAATGCACAATCAATGCTGGTTTTTTAAGAATAATGAAGCTTGATACCTCAATCCTTAAAGGAACTTAATCAATATTAGTTTGCACTATTTCATGATTAGATTATGTAGTATAAAAATCTGGCAAACTATTGTCGAGTATTCACAGGCACTAAATTTGTGCTAAAATAGGGGAGTTTGCTAAAATTAAGTACGTAAGGTAGTGTACCTCACTCTAAAATTAGCAAATAAACTTGACTTAGGGTTATAAGTAATTGCGTTATAGCAACCCTAAAACAAACTAAAATAAGCGCCTTTGGCCGATTGGGGAGGCAACGAACTCATAATTCGTCTTCAGGCTGGTTCGATTCCAGCAGGGCGCACTAAATTATCAAAAAAGAAATGGGGCATGGGGCATGAGTCATGGGGAAAGGGGTATGGTTCGACAAGCTCACCAACCGGGGAAAAGGGGAAAGATTAAATTTATTCTTTTTCCCTTTAACCTTTAACCTTTAACCTTTTCCCCTGCCCCCTGCCCCCTGCCCCCTGCCCCCCTGCCCCCTGCCCCCTGCCCCTCTGCCTTTCCTACGGGGTGATAAAGTTTAAAACTTGAATTCAGTTCCGACTCTAAGCTTGTTGGCATTTAAGCGAGGAGACATCATTAGGGATGTGTCATAGGGATTTGGTAAATCAGGAGTGCGAATATAGGGATCGTTGCCTGCTTGCTGAGTCAGGACATCGTGATATAGAGCATTAACCAATTCACCATCACGGGCGATTTCATTTTCTGGGAAGGAACCACCAAAACTCGCGCCGGCTCCCAAAAATGAGTCTAGCTGACGCTTGAGAGTGCCGTTTTCATAAAAATTGCGATCGTGTCGAAAAAATGCCCCTTCAAACACATCACTTGTGGTTTGACTTTTGGGTGTTTCTGTTTGGGCGGCTACAACAGAGGGAAAAGCAATACCAGCAGCAAGCAGTATTAATAAACCACCAAAGGTTTTTAATTTGATACCCACGTTCCTTACTCCTCAAATTTGTGGCGAATCTTAATTTATGCTTAATTTCAGAACTGTTATCAGTTCAACCTTTGGTGTAGCACAACTTTCAATGTTTTGTAATGACGTATCCTACTGAAACTCTTACTGAATCGAATATTTGGGCAACTACCCCTGATTTGGCTCACTTGCGCCAGAAGCTATTAGATTTATTTGCTCAAGTAGCTTATCAAGAGGGTGATTTCGTTCTTGCTTCTGGGCTACGTAGTTCTTATTACGTCAATAAGATGCAGGTAACACTGCACCCCCAAGGAGCTTTGGCAGTCGGACGGTTACTGTTTCCTTTACTACCTGAAGATACGCAGGCTGTAGCAGGTTTAACAATGGGTGCTGACCCGCTTGTCACAGCAGTGAGCGTGGTTTCCGTTTATGAAAATCGGCCGATACCAGCCCTGATTATTCGCAAGGAAGCCAAGGGTTATGGCACGAGAGCTTATATAGAAGGCCCAACTTTACCAGAAGGTGCAAAGATAGTGGTTTTGGAGGATGTCGTCACAACTGGGCAATCTGCTCTCAAAGCAGTTGAACGTCTTCAAGCAGCAGGTTATACCGTTAATGAAATAATTGCACTGGTAGATAGACACCAAGGCGGAGGAGAATTGTACCAATCAGCTGGGTTGAAGTTTGAGGCGCTATTTTCGATTCAAGAAATTCAAGAACGCTTCCGACAACTGGCAAATTCATAAACAATAGCACTTCTACTAATTCGTAATTAAAAATTGGTAGAAGTCTCAGTTACAGATAGCGATTTACAGCGCTGTTAAAATAAAGGCAAAACTAATTGATGCCAGATTGATTCTATGACCATTGCTCAAGAATTAGAATCTCAAGCAGACATCTCGAAAGATGTAATATTTCCTCCTAGTGATTTATGGAGTGATGAGCCTGCCTTGGAAAGCGATCTGTATCTACGACAAATTATCTTACTTTTACAATCTCTTGAATGGTTGTGGCAAGACAGAAATGATTTTTATGCAGCGGGAAACCTAACTATCTACTACAGTCCACACCAAAAAAAATCAGAATACTTTCGCGGCCCAGATTTATTTGTAGTGTTAGGAACGGAACGGCAAGCCCGAAAAAGTTGGGTTGTGTGGGAAGAATATGGCAAATATCCGAATGTAATTTTAGAAATTTTGTCAGAATCAACAGCGAAAACAGACAAAGGTTTAAAGAAAGAAATTTATCAAGATACTTTTCGCACGCCGAATTATTTTTGGTTTGACCCATATACATTGGAATTCGCAGGATTTCACATAGTAGATGGAAAATATCAACCTCTACAAGCAAATGAGCAAGGGCGCTTGTGGAGCGAACAATTAGGGCTTTATTTGGGAATTCATCAGGAATTATTACGTTGGTTCACAGCGGATGGGCATTTAGTAGCAATACCTGAAGAAACAGCTATACAAGCACAAGAAAAAGCAGAACGTTTGGCAGCCAAATTGCGAGAATTAAATATTGATCCAGATACAATTTAGAAATTTTTAATAAGTGTGGCTAGCTACAAAATGGCAGCCAAATTGCGAAGGTTAAATATATATACAGAGCCAATTTAGATAACTGCGATCGCATTAATTATTCTTCTATTTCAAAATTAATTCTCTCATAAATATCGCTGAATAAAATTTGAAAATCTATTGATTTTAGTGATAATAAAGCATCTACTGACTCGTATTCAGTCAATACCCATTGCCCTTCAAGATTTTTATTAAACTGCTCAACAAGGTATTCGTATTGATTAATTATAATATATTCTTGGAGTGTCGGAATAGAACGATAAATTCTAAATTTATTAGTTCTATCGTGAGTTTCTGTCGAGTTCGACAGAACTTCCACAATCATTAAAGGATTTGTCACTTTGGTAGTGCCAGTTCCTTCATATATTGGTTCTCCCTGAATAACCATAACATCAGGATAAGTATAGATACGATAACGCTGTATCCACAATTTGACATCACCCATGTAGATTTTGTAATTTTTACCTCGCATTTTTATTTTGAAATTGCTACAAAAATTCAAGGCAATCTCATTGTGATTAGTTGTACCACCAGCCATTGGAATAATTTCTCCATCTCGATATTCATTTTTGAATTCTGATTTCTCCTCCAGTTGTAAATATTCTTCGGGAGTGTAGTGTTTTTTTGATGTTGGAATTTGCATAATATCACCTAATTGCAATATCAATTACCGAGGATAAGACCGAGCTAAAAACTTCTCTGCTTCTGCTTTATTTTTAATCGTTCCGTCTAAAGTTGCAGCAAGTAAATCATCTAACATTTGTCGATATTGCGCCCCTGGTTTATAGCCTAATTTTTTTAAGTCATTACCATTTAAAATCGGGCTAATGTTAGCCAAAACTGTCAAGTAATGCCATATTTGCTGCCTGATTACTCGCTGGGTTTGTAAAGCGATTAAAACTAACATTGGTAAATCGTACTGTCGGAGAAATTGAACGAGTTGACTAGGGCGTTGACAGTCCGGTAAAGATTCTATAACTTTGGCTTCAGCCTGAGCTAAATTCTGTAAGCGTTTAATCCCATCCTCTTGTAATTGCAGATTTTTTGCCACTTTCGCTCGATATTGTGGTTCTAGGTGGGCGATTATTGTTTCTAATCGCATTTCCCAGTGAATCAGGGTTTGTTGGGGGTCGAATCGCTGCAAACAGCGTTCTAGCAAGCGTAATTGCCGCAGGAGTAATGCATCTAGCTTCAGGGTAGGATGGATGCATTGCAATGCCCCTAAGTTATCGAGTAACTGTAAAGCTGATTTCCAGTAAGGGGCTTCTAAAATGTGTTTTAATTCTGTTTTCAGTCGAGTTTGGAGAGCTGGAGTTTTGCTATTCTCTTGAGCAGTGCGATCGTAAACACCACTGTTGATGGCATAGCGGATAAACTCTTGTGTTTGTGGTTCAATTTCAAACCCGAAGCGCACGGCAAAGCGCACGCCGCGATAAATGCGGGTGGGATCTTCGATAAAGCTGTTGGCGTGTAAAACCCGAATTTGCCTAGCTTGTAAATCCAGTAAACCACCAAAGAAGTCGAGTAATTCACCAGCACGGGGAGAAGTTAGGCGCAAAGCTAGGGCGTTAATGGTAAAGTCTCGACGATATAAATCTTGACGAATAGAACTGGCCTCAACTTCTGGATTTGCTGCTGGATAAGGATAAAATTCTGTCCTAGCGGTAGCAATATCAACCCATAAAGAATCTAATTCGGGGTCTTTGTGCCACAGCAAAGCCGCAGTTTGAAAAGCCCCGTGAATTTCTAAACGAGCTGTCGGGTAAAGTTCTTGGAGTGCTTTTGCTAATTCCACGCCAGCGCCAACATCTGCTGATTTATGAAAGCCATCAACTACAAGGTCAATATCTTTAATCATCAAGTTGCCTGCTGCATCAGCTAACAGCAAGTCCCGCACCGCACCCCCGACAAGATAAAGATGCCAACCTCGTTTTTCTGCCTCTTGCGATGCTGTATTCAGTAATTGCCACAGTTGAGGAGCCAGAGAAGATGACACGGAGAGGTTGAGACGCTCTGATGTAAACGCTAAACCAGTACCTACGTCCCCGTCTTCCTGCGTCCCCATATCCTCTTCGTGTAATTCGCGCAACACATCAGTACGGGTAACAATACCAACTAATTGCCCGTTTTCTAATACTGGCAAGCGCCCGATATCATAAGTTACCATCAGCGCCTCAATTTGTGGCAGTGTCGTATCTGGTGTAATCGTTTTCAGATTCGTGGTCATGTAGCCTTTAACTGGGGCATGGCTAAATCCGTGATGCAGGGCAATATCGAGATCTCGCCGCGAAATAATACCCACCAATTGCCTTTGGGTATCGACTACAGATAAACCAGAGTGTCCATAGCGCAATAAAATACGCTGGGCTTCGGCAATTGTGGTTTCAGGCAAAATAGTGCGGACAGGAGAAGACATCAAATCTCTGGCAGTCGGCGGATGCGGAATTTGGGCTTTTAACGTGTTAAGGATCTGTTGTAATGTTGCTTGTGAATCTACTCCTCTTAAGTTCAGCGATGCAGCCTGGGAGTGACCGCCACCACCGTAGAGTTGGAATAATAAATTGAGATTTGTTTTGGGAATTTGCGATCGCCCAATTATTGTTAACCTTGAATCACCATCGCCCAAAGGATATTCATTAGCCAACAGGATGGCATCAATTTCAGTTAATTCCACAAGTTCTGAAGCCAGACTCGATAAACCAGGCACAAAATTATCTGTCTTTAGAGTTACCCACCCAACTGTATATCCGCGCAGACAGAGATATTCTAAATTTTCCAATGCTTTAGTTAATAGCTGCTGCAATTGCAAAGACAATCCCGGATCGCGGTATGTGGAAATTACTGATAAACTAGCACCTTGTTGCATCAACCAAGCCAAAGCTAAAGCATCCCTTGGTGTAGACTGGTCAAAGGTCAACGAGCCTGTGTCAACATGGATACCCAAAGCCATCACTGTGGCTTCGGCAGCAGTCAGGGAGATTTGCTGTTGTTGCAATTGCTCGACAATTAAAGTTGTCGTGGCTCCTACTGAAGAAATATGCGATCGCGTGGCAGGAATATCAGATTCTTGTCCTAAGTGATGGTCATACAGTATAATCTCTGAGACATTAGGTAAATCTAACCATTCGGCAGCTTTCCCCAGGCGATCGCGCTTTTGCGTATCCACCACAGTCAGCAAACGAATTTTTTCTGGATTCACCGAACGGCGCTCAATTAAGGGATATTCATCCCGATGCAACGCTAAAAAATCCCTTACAGGAGGGTGAGAGCCGCCAGTCAGCACAATCTTGCTTCCCGGTAGTAGGCGCGTTAGTCCTACCGCTGCCCCTAGTGCGTCAAAATCAGCTGTTGTGTGGCAAAGAATTAAATCCATAGTCAAGAGGCATTGGGCATTGGGCATCGGGCATCGGGCATTGGGAATAGGGCATTGGGCATTGGGCATCGGGCATTGGGCATCGGGCATTAAGAGTCATAACAAATGACTAATGACCAATAACCAATGACTAACGACTAATGACCAATGACTAAAGTGTTGTAATTTCTGGTAGCTTAAAAATAAGAAGAAAGTGTCGGTGTCGCCCTTTACGATATTCTATCTTTAGTATTTAGCTGTAGTGGGAGAAGCAAAAATGACCATAATATTCCAATTTGCTTTAATTAGCCTAGTCTTGTTGTCTTTTGTTCTAGTTGTTGGCGTTCCTGTTGCTTACGCCACTCCCCAAAATTGGGTTGAATCTAAAAAGCTTCTTTGGCTTGGTTCTGGTGTCTGGATTGCTTTGGTATTTTTAGTTGGTTTGTTAAACTTTTTTGTCGTCTAGGCAACGGCCTCGCTCTGGCGCAGACACCTAATATAAAAATTAGAGGGGCAGAAAAGCCAAGGTCAAAGCTTAAGGAAAAAAGCAGAAATCTTTTCTAGTTTCCTTATTTTTGACTCTGTTTTCCTGCTCCTCTAGATTTAAATAAGAAATGTATATTGGCCAGAAGTATAGTTGATTAAGAGGCAGTCATGGCAGTTTTTGAGGGAACTTTTACTCAAACGGAACCTTTGCGTTTTGCAGTGGTGATTGGTCGATTCAATGACCTGGTTACCGGAAAGCTGCTTGAGGGATGTCAAGATTGCTTGAAACGCCACGGCGTAGACCCCAACCCCCACGGGAATCAGGTAGACTACGTTTGGGTACCGGGAAGTTTTGAAGTGCCTTTAGTAGCTCGCCAACTAGCACTTTCCCATCGTTATGATGCTGTAATTTGTCTTGGGGCAGTGATTCGAGGGCAAACACCCCATTTTGATTACGTGTCCGCTGAGGTTTCTAAAGGTATTGCCGCCGCTAGCTTTCAAACTGGAGTACCAGTTATTTTTGGAATTTTGACTGTAGACACTATGCAGCAAGCCTTAGAACGGGCGGGCATCAAAGGCAATCATGGTTGGGATTACGCCTTGAATGCCATAGAAATGGCTAGTCTGATGCGGCAACTGCGTTCTAACTTAGCAGAACCATATCCTCTCAATACCCAGTCTTTGCCACCTTCTTTTCCAAATGCCAGCGTCGGCAATTTAACAATAGAGTCAGAAGAACTAAGTTAGTAATAAGGGATGGGGGAAGGGACAAGGGTTAAGGGGGAAAGGGGAAAGATTAAATTTATTCCTTTTCCCTTTTCCCTTTAACCTTTCCCCTGCTCCCTGCCCCCTGCCCCCCCATATCCTATGCCCAATAATTAGTATTAAGGGGTTGACAATTTAGAAGAAATCTGAGATATTAATAAATGACCGATGATTGCGGGTATAGCTCAGTGGTAGAGCGTCACCTTGCCAAGGTGAATGTCGCGCGTTCGAATCGCGTTACCCGCTTCCAAGAAAAGTCTTAGAGTCAAAAATTCTAAGGCTTTTTTTATTGCAAGCCTGTCTAAAAACAGGCTTGGTGTCTGACTCCCAATGGTAACAACGTAAAATATACTTTACTTGGATGTTGTGCTATGACCAGACAAAAACGAAATTTTTTTCGACTAACGTTGACCAAAAAAATTTTCAACTTCTAGTACCCCCAAAGCGCGAAGCAAGCTAAGCAATGGGCTAACCCAATTAAAAACAAGAAATCTCTTAATTATTTAATTGGTAATTAAGTAAAAAGTAAAACCCCCACTGATTATAATTCCCAATTGCGAATTGCGTTGACCTATGTCTGATGAAACAGCGACGACAGTTGAGTTTTTGCTTATCTCCGTGGTACTCTAGTAGTAGTGCAAACCGCTATTTGGCAGACGAGAGTAGCCATAGTCAGCAAACTTGTCGAAGCGGAAAAGAAAAAAGCTAAAGACCACGCTGAAGCTTACAGCGGAACACTGTAATCTCCCGCAAGACACAGCTTCTAAATTAATAACTATTCCCCTATATAAAGTAGGCGAATGCCAGGGTCTAGGCTTGAACTACTAAACGTATTTTGACAAGAGACGCTGTACATATAGGACTAACTTGTATTTGTGCAAAGAGGCAAGGGCTACTGGCAGGGAAAGCATACACGTTACTAAAAGGTAGTGTATGTACTACTGAGAAATGGTCACACACTGATGGGTGTTTTGGCGATTGACGCTCTGGAAATGCTTGTCAATTGCTAAGGAATAAAAATTGGGAGCGATCCCGATATAAACTTGATAACTGCATACTAAATATATAGTGACCCCAAGAAAAATGAGGGTTTATTATTATGGTGTTGTTTATCAGCGTAGCGTTCCCAAATGATTTGTTTTAGGAGTGGTAGCTACGTGGGGTTAAAATCATACTAGGTGTGTCAGCACAATGAATGCCCGTAAACGCGACCACATTACTTTTAAAGCGACAGATGGAAAGAAGGAGATTTTTAAACAAGATTGCTAGCTACGAGGAAAGACTGCAAACAGATAGTCCTCTATTTTACGGCAATTACGCTACTTAGAGTTGGGTGCATCTACTTTTGCAATTATGGCGACATTTGTTTTGCCAGCCAACTTATATAAAGTATAAAGAGAGAAGCCCTCAAGGCATTTACCACGGGATCGTATTCCCAGCATTTATGAAAAACACGCTCAAGTTATTAGAACGCTTGTGCAATCTCAAAAACCAGAAAAGATAGACTTCAATACTGAATACCCCTGTCCCTGTCGTCGCCGGGGTCAGTTAATTCCGATTACGTTGACAGAAGCATTTGGTTGCGATCGCTGTCAGCAAATCTTTGTAGTGGAAGATAATGGTCATGTCCTAGAACAGCTTTCTACCACCTATCCTTACAAGCGAGCTTGGCGTTGGATGGGAAATAGTTGGCACGTTGTCCATCCTCGTTTGGGAGAAAGCTATCTGCCTATAGCACTTGGCATTATTTTCGTGCTAGTGATTATATGGCTGCCATTAGCACTGCGATTGGCAAATAGTTCCAGCATTATTGCTTGGGCAATGGTGGCGGTGCTGTTAGCTATCCTGCCAGCACTGATGGTCTGGCTTACTTACAGACGTTAACTCAATGACTGTTGAAGTTTTGGACGAACGCCCCCAACCTATTAGTATTGCTCAACGAGCCTATCAAGCTTCCCTAAAATTGGGGATCACCAAGGGAGCAGACCGCAGCCGTGCTGTATTGGCAATGGCACGGGCACTTGAGCGATCATTTGACGACATTCTGGAAGCCAACACTTTGGATTTAGAAGCCAGTCGGGAAATGGCAGTGCCAGAGCTGATATTAGATTGGCTAAAGCTGACTCCTACCAGGCTAGAGACGACCGTGGACATTTTACAACGGTTGGGGGAACTATCAGATCCGCTGCGGCGCGTCAGGAATGCTGATTACCAATTGGAAGATTCCCAAAGTTACTCCCAGTTAATGCCCTTAGGAGTGATTGGGTTTATTTATGAAGCATTTCCCGATTTAGGGGCGATCGCAGCGGGTTTTTGTATCAAAACAGGCAATAGTATAATTCTCAAAGGCAGTACTGAAGCCAGCCATTCTAACGAGGCCATTGCTTCAGTACTGCAAAGTGCGATCGCGGAAGTTGGTTTACCACCAGGCTGCCTAGAACTAATCACAGCCGAACATGGCGCTTCAATTCGGGATTTAGTCACCCAAGACGAGTATGTGAATTTAGTGATTCCCTACGGACGTTCCAGCTTGGTGCAGCAGGTGGTAAGACAGTCAACTTGCCCAGTCTTAAAATCAGCAATGGGTAATTCTTATCTCTACTGGTCGCTAAATGCCAGCTTAGAGATGGTGCGCTGGATGATTCTCGATAGCCATCAAAGCGAACCAGATCCAGTCAATGCTATTGAAAAAGTGCTAATTCATCGTCAAGCCTTACCATCATCCTTAGCAGTTCTGTGGAACAGCTTAATGGAAAAAGGCTTTGAAATTAAAGGCGATGCAGAACTAGTAGAAGCCTTTCCCCAGTTGCAATTGGTGAAGGAAAACGAATGGGGAAACCCTTATTTAACTAGGACAGTAGCTTTTAAACTGGTGGATAGCTTAGAAGCTGCGATCGCCTGGATTAATCAATACAGCAGCGGCCATGCTGACTGCATCGTGACTGAATCCTACCAGGAAAGTCGGCAGTTTGCTCTAGGAGTTAACAGCGCCTCCACCTACATCAACAGTTCCCCGCGTTTTTCTCGCAACCCCTCACGGGGAGATTCAGTATTTCTCGGCATGTCTAACCAAAAAGGTCATCGCCGCGGATTTATCAGCCTGGAAACCTTGACCACCGTGAAGCACATCGTTCAGGGGAATGGTAGGTTTTAGCATGGGGATAAGGAAGCAGGGGAAAAGGTTAAAGGTTAAAGGGAAAAGGAATAAATTTAGTCTTTTCCTCCTTACCCCTTTCCCTTTCCCCATACTCAATGCCTTATGCCCCAATAGGATTTTAAACTTAACATAATCTTAATTTCCGCTTGATCCTGGATTGCTAGGTTTTTTGTGTTTGGTTGAGCAGCAAGTGGGAGAGAAGCCAAATCAAGTCATTGCTTACACTTTTGGCATCTCAACTTCACCAAGTTTGCCAACCGTATCTAGATCTGGGTAAAGATGAATATGGAATTTATGGATTGCGATACCCTGCTGGCAAATCGGTGCAGACGGCGGAGTTTTTTGCTGGGTGCAGGATTATTAACGGGGTTAACAGTAACTAGCCAATGGCATCCGGTACTCGCTAATTCTAGGTTTTCTGGCTATCCGTTCAGTCTGGGTGTGGCTTCTGGCGATCCTTTACCGGATGGGGTTGTGATTTGGACGAGATTGGCTCCTAATCCTCTCAATGGAGGTAGGATGCCATTCGTAAATGTCCCAGTGCGGTGGCAAGTTGCCCTCGATGAAAACATGAGACAGGTGGTGCGTCGAGGAACAGTGCTAGCTACACCAGAGTTAGCACATTCAGTACACGTTGATGTCCGTGGGCTAGATCCTGACCGTTGGTACTGGTATCAATTTCAAGCGGGTAGAGAAATTAGTCCTATTGGGCGCACTCGCACAGCACCAGCATTGTATGGCTATATCTCAAAACTAAACTTTGCTTTTGTTTCTTGCCAAGACTGGCAAAATGGCTACTATACAGCTTATCGGTATTTAGCTGAGGAAAACCTCGACCTTGTGGTTCATCTCGGTGATTATATTTACGAGTACGGGCCACAACCTGGCGGCCCTCGCCAGCATAACAGTCCAGAAATTATAACTCTTGCCGACTACCGCAATCGCCACGCCTTGTATAAAACTGACTTGAATCTCCAAGCTGCTCATGCTGCTTTTCCCTGGATTGTCACTTGGGACGACCATGAAGTTGATAACAACTACGCCAATTTAATTGCTGAAGACAACCAAACCCAAGAAGCTTTTAAGAAACGGCGAGCCAATGCTTACCAGGCTTATTACGAACACATGCCTCTGCGTCAGTCTTCATTGCCCAAAGGCCCGGACGCGCTCCTTTATCGGCGGTTCACTTTCGGTAATTTAGTTGAGTTCAACGTATTAGATACTAGGCAGTATCGCACTGACCAACCTTGCGACGATGGACTCAAGCCACGTTGTCCCCAAGCTTTTGCTACCAATGCGACGATGACTGGCTCAGAACAAGAGCAGTGGTTATTAAAAGGCTTAGACAAATCGCGATCGCGTTGGAATGCGATCGCTCAACAGACTATGTTGGCGGAGTACAATTTTAATAGTAATCCTGGTGCTGGTGTGTTCAATCTAGATCAGTGGGACGGCTACGTATCCGCACGTAATCGACTTTTAAATTTTCTCAACCAGCGCAAACCCTCTAATCCAGTGGTAATTACCGGAGACATCCATTCTAGTTGGGTACACGACCTAAAGCTGGATTTTAGTAATCCAAAATCACCAACAGTAGGCACCGAGTTCGTAGGAACGTCAATCACCTCTGATTTTCCCACAGGATTTATCGCTCCAGTTAAAGCTGCCCTACCAAATAATCCTCATACTAAGTTCTTTGATGGTGCTTTCCGGGGATATGTTCGCTGCCAGCTTACCCCACAAACTTGGCAAAGTGACTACCGAGTTGTATCCAGCATCGTAGATTTAAATGCTTCTGTCAAAACCCTAGCTTCCTTTGTAGTCCAAAACGGACAACCAGGAGCGCATTCAAGTTAGGGACTGGGGACTGGGTAGAGAGGGGGCAGGGGGAAAGGTTAAAGGGAAAAGGAATAAATTTAATCTTTCCCCTTTCCCCTTGTCCTTGGGCAGGGAAAAGGTTAAAGGTTAAAGGGAAAAGGAATAAATTTACTTTCCCCTTTTCCCCTTTCCCTTTTCCCCTTACCCCTTTCCCTTTCCCCAATCCCCAATCCCCAGTCCCTTCTAATTCGGCTTCCCTGTAATCGTGAATGCTGCCCAATAGTAAGGATGATTATAAAGTTTTTTATCTGATGTCATTTTGCTATTTCTATATAATTGTGTTGCTAAATAGGCTCTAATTCGTACTTCCTCAGGATGCAAATTATTAAGTATATCTTCATACCATTTTGTCAGTTCTCCAGCAGTTAGTTCTTTGAGCCATAGTGTTGCTTCAGCTAAGGCTGTAACTACTGATTTATCGGGCTGTAATCTTCGGTAAAATTCTATGATTACCAAGGCGCTAGCGGAAGATTCTACAGTCCAGAGAGTACTTACTATATGAGAAACGCCTTGATTTAAAAAACCATTAACTAAAGTCACATATTCGCTACTGGTAATGTAGGTGCTGGTAGTGGCATTTTCACAGGCAGACAGAGTAACAAGGTTATAACTTGCTAAATTGTGTTGACAAATTTCTTCTAAAGTAAGTTTATCTTCACCTGCTAATGCCAATTCTGATTTTTTCGGTTCGCTTAAATTATTAGTGACATAACCAGTAAAATGGAAAATATTGTAGTTATCAAATAATGCATTTTTAACAATATCTTTACTAGCTTGCGCGCCCTGAATTCGCTGGTTATTAACAAATATTTCGCTGACAATTTCTGATTCCAGCTTGGCAAATTTTAGTCCGGGATAACCTGCACTTTCAGGATACTCAACACTGAGTAATAACTTATTTTGCCACGGCAATATATCTTGATTTTTTATTGATAAACCTATTTGGGCGCTAGGCAAATAAGTAACGGTGAAATTTGACTCGATGTTTGGTAAATTTTCCTCTGATTGAGAAGATATATGAAAAAGGGTATGAATAGGCAATCTGTACAAATCGCGATGAGGAATTAAAATCAGTTGGGTGATGCCTTCAAGTTCTTGAGCAATTGTAGAAATATTTAGGATTTCATAAAGCTGCAACAGCTTTTGTTCCATATCCACTCGCCAAGGATGCTGAGTTTTACTTTCTTTATCTTGGGCTGTGATGCGATATTCCTGGTATTGTTGATGCCAATCTTCTAGCCAATTTTCAAATTCAATTAAGCGTCGTACTGCTTCGGGTAAGGGCAATTCATTGAGACGAATGGTCTCTTCTGCTAAAGCGATCGCCCCAACATCTTGAATGGGTGTAAACAGTAGAATCGGTGATGGCGCTTGGTCTTTTAGAATGAAAGTTTGTAGGGCTACCGGACTAATATGCCAGTAAATAATTGCTGTTGTAGGATTGAATAGTTCTTGAATGGCACCATAATGAGGCGAATAAATATTATCATCCCAGCCAAAAAGCAGCCAATTTAAACAAGCATTTTTACCTTGTTCGGCAATTTCCCAGGCTTCTACCACATCACCGTAATCAACAGCTAAATCAACTGCCAATTGATCGAAGCCCACAAATTTCAAAGCTAATTGTTTTTTACTTTCTTCTGAACGAGTTTCTTCATTCAGTAATTGTTGCAATAAATCTCTACCTCGTTGCAGTAATTCTTGAAGTTGTGTTGTTTGTCCTAAACCCATCAGTACTTTGCTTAGGGATTGTAAAACTTCTAAATGCAACAGGGGAAAATATTCTAAGGTGAGGGTTAACAGCGCTTGATGATACTCGGATGCAGCTTTACGCCAATAATCGCGGGGATTAGGCTGTTCTTTACCTCGATCGTAATAAGTATTACCGATCGCCAAATGCAATCTACCCCAACCTTCTGGGTGAGTATCTGTACGCAGATGCTTTAACCCTTCTTCGTAAGTTGCTAATTTACCTTCGTAGCCTACCTGTTGTAAGGTGGAATTTGTTGCTGTGATACTACTCGACAAATTCCGCAACAAATCAGGATCCACTAAATTACCGACAGCAGTTCCCCTACCAATCCAAGCTTCCCAGTAATCTTGTTTAATTTGCAAAGCGTTGTCATAACAAACGATCGCTTCACTAAATTGTTCTAAATAAAACAATGCTACTGCTTGATTATACCAAGCTAAGTGGAAGTCGGGTTTAATGGCGATCGCTTGCCGATAGGAAGTGATGGCTTCTTCGCGGCGTCCTAAGTTATCTAAGGCCACACCCCGGTTGTACCAAGCTAAATAAAAGTCGGCTTGAACTGAAAGTGCTTTGTCCCAAGAAGCGATCGCATCTGACCACCGTCCCAAGTTAAACAACACTACACCTCGGTCTATCCACACTTCGTGGTAGTCTGGGTCAATTTCTAGCGCCCTGTCGTAAGATGTAATCGCTTCTTCAAATTGTTCGCCGACGGCTAGTGCTATGCCTCGGTGATACCAATTTTCTTGGTCTTGTGGTTGCAAATCGATGGCTTGGTCATAACTAGAAATTGCTTCCCGAAGCCAGCCTAACTTCAGCAGTGCTAAACCTTTACTAGACCAAGCCTCTTGGTAGTCTGGCTTGATTTCTAAAGCTTTATCAAAGGAAGCGATCGCTTCTTCAAAGTATCCTAGTTCTCCTAGAGTTCCACCGCGATAATACCAAGCTTTGTAGAAGTCGGGTTTGAGTTGGATGGCTGTTTCATAAGCTGCGATCGCTTCTTCAAAACGTTCTAAATGAAACAGCGTCAAGCCGCGATTAAACCAATATTCCCAAAATTCCGGTTGCAGTTCAATGGCTTGGTCGTAAGATGCGATCGCCCCTGACAAATCGCCTGTTTTCGCTTGTTGAAGACCTTGATAAAACCAAGCTTGAGCTTGGTTAATCGGATCGTTGCCATAGCGCTCAATAATACTTGAAGAAGTGCTGCTTTGAACTGCCAAATTAGAAGCAAGTTGCTGCACTAAATTGCTACTTTGATCCAACCTCACCCACAACTCATCTAAAGTATTTGCCACATTTGGCTCTAAATTCGCTAAAGTGCTATCCCAGGTTTGTTCTGAGTCAGTTGTTGCTAATTCACTCTTTTGCTTAGGAGGAACCAGATTTGCTGCTGTTTTAGTTTGAGTATCTTCCTCTTCATCGTCCCACCTCAGCTGAGTTAATGTAGCGATCGAATCTTTTGCTGGGGGGAGAGGGAGATTTTCAGATATTGTGCTTTGGGTATCTTCTACTTGATACTCCAATATCACTTCCTCTAAATCCTCGGCCGATACTTGTTCGACAAAAGCATTTTCAGGTACTGGCGTGACTGTTTGCGTATCCGGTTCCTCATACTCCCATAACTCTTCGCCTAAATTACGGATTAAGTCTTGTCCCGGCGAAGTTACGATAATTTCCTCATCATTTTTAGTTTCTATGACATCTGGCTCATCATACTCCCATAACTGTTCCCCTAAGTCGCGGATCGGTTCTTGGCCAGGAGTATTTTCTGTGACATCTGGCTCATCGTACTCCCATAACTGTTCCCCTAAGTCGCGGATCAGTTCTTGGCCAGGAGTCAATTCGACTAGATTTTCTGCCTGATTGTCCTCATCTTCTATTTCTGTGGGTAAGTTTTGCATCAGCCGTATGCCAATCTCATAGGCAACATCTCCAATTGTGCCGATACCAAGTTCTCGCAGCTGCACCATCTGTATTGCTAACTGCGGATTCGCTGTGGGTGAAGCTAGTAAGCTTTCGCCAAACGTCACCAACCAATCTACCCAGCGTTCAGCCGGAATGCGATTTTCGATTCGTTGCAGATACCTCAATGCCCACTGGCGTCCTCGTCCTCGATCCACGCCTTCTAACAATTGAATAAACAATTGTTCCAAATCAGCATCGGTTAGTTCTGGTAGAATTTCTACCAGATTGTGTCCTCTTGCACCCTTGAAAGAACGAGTCTGCTTAGTTGCAATGAGGCGTTTTAAAAACCTTTTAAGCGACTGAGATATCCGCCTGAGCATCTGCCACACTCTTGGATTTTGTTTTTCTAGATTGTAGCCATCGTTGTGTTAAAAAAGTCATGAATTACGTGAAAACCCATTATATCCGTACAATGATTCTGTGGCAGGCTAGCAAAAAATACATAAAAGGTCAAGAATATAGTATTATAACGCTACAATTCCAAAACTCAACTCTAGAGTTTTGCAGCCCTGATACCACCGTGTCAGTTTTCCTGAAGAATACAGTTGCAAGAATGTAGGCAATCCAGCGAGTTCTGTTGACCGTGGCAATTTTAAATTTTAGATTATTTCGCTACTCATGCACAGAAGCAAGCTACTACCCTGTCATACCAATTCAAAATTAAAAATTAAAAATTAAAAATTAAGAAAGCAAGAATTAGTAAGGCTTTGGTGGGTTTGCATCTGTCTCATTATTTTAGTGAATCGGTGTCACTTGTAGGTGGAAAAATCCAAAAATTTAGTTGCTCTGTAATTCCAGAAAGGACAGGATTCATTACTATTGCTTGTTGTCTCAACCCTCTTGCCTGCGCGTTGGCGCAGCCTATCCTAGAGAAGCGCTTGGCGATTAATTTTCTGTTTGCTCTGTAGTCGCTTGGCCGCCGGAATATAATTGACTAATTAATGCTTGCACTAGAACTTGTGGATCGTCGGTCTCAACAGCCAGCTGCTGGGCAATCTGATGGCGTAAATTTTCATCCTGCTGCAACATAACAAATAGTTCTTCTAGGGTGACAGTTTGATATTCTCCCTCTGGCAAATTTTCTTCTTCATATGCTTCTTGGGATGCTGGGGCGGCTGGTGGAGATGGCAAAGTCGTACTTACAGCATCTGGCCCTTCATATTCCCAAACTGGTTCGCCTTGATTGCGTTTTAGCAACTGCATCCCGATATTATAGGCAACATCTGTGATTTCTCCGATGCCCAACTCACCCAGTTGTACCAACCGCGCAGCCATTTCATTATTAGGCGTAGGTGATGCTAGCAACTTGTCACCAAAGCGTCCTAGCCACTCGACCCAGCGTTCAGTTGTAATGCGATGTTCAATATTTTGCAGCCACTTGCGTGCCCAAGCTTCGCCTCGTGCTTGATGTACTCCTTGCAACAGTTCGTTGAAAAGAAATTCCAGATCCGTATCAGTTAGAGGTGGCGCTGGTTGTTTTTGCACATTGCCCCTAGCTTTTGAGACAGTCTGTTTTCCACCAAATAAGCTCCGAAAAAGCTTTTTGAGCCATTGAACTAGCCGCTTGAACATCTGCTGCACCATTGAGTGTTGTTTATCCTTAAGATTGTAGCGATCGCATTGCGCTATGGCGTTACTTCCGTCAAGAAAATTCGGGATTGGGGATTGGGGTATGGGGCATACAAAGAGGACAAGGGGAAAGGGAAAGGGGTAAGGGGAAAAGGGGAAAGATTAAATTTATTCCTTTTCCCTTTTCCCTTTTCCCTTTAACCTTTTCCCCTGACTAATGACTAATTTAGAACAAATGTACTAAATGGTATGCTATAATTCGGATGCATCGATGGTGAAATCATAAAAATATGTTCTCTTGGCTTGCTTCTCTTAGTGCCAAAATTTACAGATTAAATATAGTGCAATTAGTATGGCAACATCGACAAATAAAGCAGGTGCAAGAGATTAAAATAATTGAATCCCAAATTCGACTCGGTGCTATTAATCAACGTTAAAAGGCATTGAAGTCCATTTTTCCATGTCTTACGAACCCCTGCACCACAAGTATCGCCCCAAGAGTTTTGCTCAACTGGTAGGGCAAGAGGCGATCGCCACTACCCTCACTAATGCGATCGGTACATCCAAAATCGCCCCCGCCTATTTATTCACCGGGCCTAGAGGTACGGGGAAAACTTCTAGTGCCCGAATTCTGGCTAAATCTCTTAATTGTCTCAAAAGTGACAAGCCCACCGCCGACCCCTGCGGTGTCTGTAATGTTTGTCAGGGAATCACCAAAGGCTATTCGTTAGATGTAATTGAAATTGACGCAGCAAGCAATACTGGTGTCGATAATATCCGCGAGTTGATTGAAAAAGCTCAGTTTGCTCCTGTGGAGTGTCGCTATAAGGTTTATGTGATTGATGAATGCTTAACCGGAGATTCTCTGGTCTTGACTGATGAGGGACTTCACAGAATTGACGATCCCAAAATTAAAGGCAAGAAGGTTCTGAGTTACAACGACTCATTAGGTAAGTGGGAATTTAAGAAAGTTGTCAGGTGGTTAGACCAAGGAGAACGGCAAACCCTGGTTATCAAGACAACTAATCGAGAAATTAGATGTACGGGTAATCATTTAATCAGGACAAACCAGGGATGGATACCAGCGAAGGACGTAAAAGAAGGAGTGAAGATACTATCCCCTGTGAATGTGGATGTGGCATCCTCATTTAGGTCTGATGTGAATTATCCAAATCAACCAAATATCAAGGATGGTCCGCCCTGTAGAGACGTTGCAGTGCAACGTCTCTACAAGGATAAATCAAGGGTTTTAGTGCCTAATCCACATAATGCGTCATTTATAAATTTGGTATCGATGGACGCACCCGGAGATTTGTTCGGGGACACTAGTTTAAAGGCAATACATTTGGCCAAAAATCATACGACCTATAATCTCTGGCAGACCTTAAACAATATTCCATCCGCTCAATGGATTACAAGTTTGGAAACAGTCGAATCTGTTCACCTGGCTGGGGTTGAGGGAGTTTACGACATTGAAGTAGCAGATAATCATAACTTTGTGGCAAATGGTCTTTTAGTGCATAATTGCCATATGCTCAGTAATCAGGCATTCAACGCATTATTAAAAACACTAGAAGAACCGCCAAAGCACGTAGTTTTTGTATTGGCAACAACAGACCCGCAACGGGTGTTACCGACAATTATTTCACGTTGTCAGCGGTTTGATTTTAGACGTATTCAGCTAGAGGCGATGGTTAAGCATTTAAGTGCGATCGCCTCTAAAGAAAACATTAGTATTTCACCGGATGCTGTAACTTTGGTAGCCCAACTTTCTCAGGGGGGTTTACGGGATGCCGAAAGTTTGTTAGATCAATTGGCTTTATTAACGGGTGAAGTGACGCCTGATAAAGTTTGGGATTTGGTAGGGACGGTAAGCGAACAAGACTTATTAAAGCTTTTAAATGCGATCGCTCAAGACAAACCAGAAGCAGTTCTTGATTTTACTCACAGTATTTTAGATCGCGGTCGAGAACCGCTGACTATTCTGCAAAATCTCGCTGCTTTTTACCGCGATTTACTGATTGCGAAAACAGCACCCAATCGCCACGATTTAGTTGCTTGTACTCCGCAAACTTGGAAAGCATTGGTTGAGTTTGCCCAAAACTGGCACACGAGCATGATTTTGGCAGGACAAGAACACCTACGAACAGCTGAAGTACAAATCAAAAACAGCACCCAGCCGCGTTTGTGGTTGGAGGTAACAATATTAGGACTGTTACCCAGCGCAACTAATATTCAGCCACAAGCCCCAAGTCTAGCGCAGCAAGTTAATACACCTGTTGTATCTCCAAAGTATCCTCCAGCAGTTGCCCAAAATCATTCAGTCTCTTCCGTACCTTTAACTAATGGGCAAACAAATCGCAATTCTGGGAACCATCATCAAGCAGCTGCCTCAAATCACACTGTGACATCATCTACTCCAGATGATGGGCAAACAGATCGCAATTCTGGGAACCATCATCAAGCAGCTGCTCCGAATCACTCCGTGACATCATCTACTTCAGATGATGGGCAAACAGATCGCAATTCTGGGAACCATCATCAATCAGCTGCCCCGAATCACACCGTGACATCATCTACCCCAGATGATAGGCAAACAAACCACAATTCTGTTAATAACTCGGTTTCATTACCAACCCCAGAACCTGTAACCTCTGAGAAAAGGGAACCAGCTACCTCAGAAGTTGTTGAAACGCCGCAATACGACTTAACTCAAGTTTGGCAGCAGGTACTCGCTAACTTCCAACCAATCTCAAGGCGAGAACTGCTACGTCAAATGTGTCAACTCATCGAATTCGATGGTACAGTGGCTCATATTGCCATTAAACAGGCATGGTATGAAAAAGTTAAATCCGATCTACCTGTAATTGTCACAGCTTTCCAGCAGACTTTCCAACGTGAAGTTAAGGTACATCTGGAAAAAGGAACTTCATTAAACTCTACCTCAGCCAAAAAAACTCCTGTACGGCAAGATTCTACTCGCCCTCAGCAACCACCTACTCCCATTTCTAATGGGCAAATTCCGCCTCCAGCATCAGTACCACAGCCAGCTAGTCTACAACCAGCACAAACACCACCAGTAAAAACCGAGTCAGTATCCAGAAACGGCAATGGCGTGAATGGAAATGGTGTAAAACCTTTGCCTCCACCACCAACCCAAGCACCCCCACCTAATTGGGAACCGGATGAGGTGGCGATCGCAGCTCAACGTTTAGCAGAATTTTTCAACGGTCAAATTATCCGCTTCGCAGATGATTCAACAGAATTTTCTGATTCAATTGCTACACCTGAATGGGTAGAAGAATCAGAAGTTGATGATGATTGAAGGGGGCAGAAGGCAGGGGGCAGGAGGCAGGAGGTTACAGAGGGCAGTTTTCCTCCTACCTTCCTTAATAAAAAAATGCAAAATTATTTTTGGTAATTTTGCATTTTAAATTTTGAATTTTAAATTCCCTGTTAGGGGCTATTCTCCAGTCCCAGTATGTAAGGTTTTCACCCATTTCAGCCGCTTTGGTCTGATGGACATGCGGGCGGTTGTACTACTCATTACTACTAGCCAATGCAACATGTATAAACTGCCGCGTATAGTCTGTAGTAGTAAGGTAAAATACGTAGAAAATGAGAATTCCCGCTCTTGACGTATCCGCCTCAAACCTGTAAACATCCCCACCATCGACATGCTGACGGACAAGGTTGTGATGGGGCTTAATATTGGTGGACGATGACGAGCGATCGCCATTAATAAATCTGGTACTGCTGCTGTGGGCAAAATATACATAATCAGCATAAACATCAGCAAATCCCAGCTTTTGCGGGTTCCCATCCGATTTTTGAGAATTAAATCCCAATAATCCAAGTAACGCTGATATCCGCCTTCTGCCCAACGGTTACGCTGATGCCAGAGTGCAACTGCTTTTGTCACTCCTTCTTCTTGCACTGCTGGATGGAAAACACACTCAATATCCCATTTTTCCAAATGTAAGCGGATTGTTAAATCCAAGTCATCGGTGATGGTTTCTTCATTCCAGCCACCGCAGCTTAAGAGGGCTGAACGCCTAACAAATTGACCATTGCCGCGCAGTTCGCCAATTCCACCAAGGGCTGTCCGCTGTTGCTGAAACCAAGTATCAAGGGCCATTTCGGCCATTTGACCCTTAGTCCAAAAATTTTCTTTGGCGTTGGCGATCGCTTTTCGCACTTGCACCGCCCCGACATTTTCTCTTTGGAATAAAGGTATTACTTGTGATAATAAATCTGGTGTTACTTGGGCATCAGCATCAAATACTGCGATGATTTCGCCCTTTGTCAGAGGTAGTACTTGATTCAACGCCCCCGACTTCCCGCCACCAGCATCTGCTGAGCGCGTGAGTACTCTTAATTTGTCATATTTATGTTGTAGTTCTGCTAATAAATGGGGCGTATTATCAGTGCTGCGATCGTCAATTATCCATACTTCGTATTTGCCATCTGGATAGTCCAGATTACAAAGATTTTCGGCTAATTTACCAATTACTGCTTCCTCATTTTTCGCAGCCACTAAAACAGATACATAGGGATAATCTCCCTGCATTTCTTTTGGCGAGCGACGAGGTTTAGTAAACACTACCACCAAAGCATGAAGACCTAAAACGGCGGTCAATCCTAATATGAATATAGATGCCCAAGAAACTAAATGCAGAGCGATCGTTCCACTCCAGACGATAGTCAAGACCAGAGCTGCTTTACGTCTACGACCTTGAAACCGGGATGGTAGAGACACTGATTCTGTCTCTAACACAGACTCCTCATCTACTGAGAGGTCAGACAATAAGGAGTTGAGTGGATCGAGCTCTTGATAAGAATCTTTCTCGGGCCAGGAATTCGCTGGCATAGGTTGTGTTGCTTGATTCAAAAACCACTATTTGCCTACAGTTAGTAATTTTACGGACAAATATCCCTAACTACTTTTCCCGATATTAATCGGAATGGGCAAACTGTAATACCCGCCATCCCTTAGCGTAGAGCTTCTGGGACTACCATTTTTGTTATTGCCGCTGTGTTTAATTACCTTAGTATTAACCACATTTGCCTCTCTTTGACACAAACTTGATTCCTTTAATAGCCCCTTGGCCAGGAAGCTTGTAGAGTATGGAGTTTCACCAATGGAAACTCTAGTTTAGGCGAAGCGATCGCAAGGCAGCAGCACTTTATTCTCGGAAGAAACAGCAATAACAGCATCCACCACTTTAGAGCAGGGATTTTTTAGTGTATTGCCCCAACTTCGATAAAAGTTAACGCAGCCTTATTGTAACCGAAATTTTAATATTTCTTAGCAGTAACTTCATTTATTGAGTATGGGGTATGGGGCATGGGGCATGGGAAGAGGACAAGGGGAAAGGGTTATTGTAAATTGTCTCCCCATCTCCCCATCTCCCCATCTTCCTCATCCCCCGATGCCCTCAACCCTATTACTTACTATGTGCCTTAGACACATTTTTTGGGAATACTACTAAGAGCCTATCGCCAGTTGCCAACTCACTTGAGGAGTATTGAATAATGTCTATTGAGCAACTCCAACCAGCTACTCAACAACAAGCCAGTGTTTACTTACCTTATGTTCAGGGCGCTAAAAGGAATTTTTTACCTTTTGCCATTAGTCTTTATCAAAAAGGGGTTTTGGAGGGACACCGAAAAATAGAAGCTAGCGAACATGTCCCTTTTGTAGCTTCCTGGAATGTTGCTACTCTACCTTCAGATTTAACCCGTTGTCGAGTACAGTTTGATGGCAATGCTGAACTGAGTTACGAAATTATGATGGCGAGTTTTGAGTTTATTAATTATTTAATTGAACTGATGGAAAACTACAAACGTTATCGTGCTACCGATTTTCCACAGGCGTTTTACCGCAAGCTCCTACGCATAGATGAGTGACGGAATTCTGAATTCAAAATTGAGATGTCAGGTACTTTGATAACCAAACCTCAAAAGCACCAAGAAAATCAATAATTCATAACACGCTCAATTTTTCAACCCAAAGCTGCATATTTTGATTTCTAACTCTGAAATTATTCGAGTTAGAGTGTTCAAAACAAGAAAATTCCCGATGAATAAAAATCGGGAATCTAAACAAAAAGATATTAATTTTCTTCATCGCTATCAGCAAAATTTACTTGCTTAGAGCCTATTTATAAAGTAAATATTAAGGTAGGGTGTGTTACGGCTGTGCAAGGATTTGAGAGTTTAAGAGAGTAAGAATTAGCCGCAGGGCACCATGTTTCTCGGTGCGTTAAGCGTTGCTATAAAGCACCCTACAATTTAAGGTTTACTTTATAAATCACCTCTTATTTAATTTTGTCTATTAGTTAACAATCTAATTTTACAGCGTTTTTCAAGTAAATGAAGTACATCGGTAGGAGCTTTACATCTGTCATTGGTGTAAACTTAAGCTAAAACTCTTGCCCCACAATCGTTTTACCCCACCCCCAACCCCTCCCCAAGGCATCGGGGAGGGGCGATTTTGGCTTTAGACAAAATCGGGGTGGGGTAATGCGGATCGTGATATTGAATGAGTGAATTCAAAACTACGTCATGACAAACGTTTCACGTTAAGTTGACACCAATGTACAGCTGTAAAGCCCCTACCACGATCTGTACCTCACCAACTTGCAATCTGCTGTATCAAAATTTTTGTATTAAATCGCAGTAGTTTAATATTTACTGTATTATTAATCTTTGCTTGCAAATAACTTAGAATTTAATCACCTATAAATTTATTTGTTTGATAAATCCAAAGGTAGAAATTCAATTTGTCCTGTATTGGGATTTTGTACTATTTTCACTAAATGAATATTATCCTGCTGGCGATCGCCATTTGGTTTAAAGGAAATTAAGCCTGTGGCGCCGCTTGCTTTAAAATTAGTTTCAGCAATCGCTTTTTGCAAATTTTCACGGCTAGATGATGGTATTTTTTCTAACGCTGCTAGCAATACACGAGTGGCATCGTAAGATAATGCAGTGTACCAAGTACCTGTTTTTTTCCAAGTTTTCTGCATTTTTTGAGGAAAATCTCGATTCAAATTACTTCTCGAATGCCAAGGTATAGCCACAACTGCACCTCCTTGGTTACCTACCAATGATTTGAGAAGCTTATTATTGTCTAGACTATCACCACCGACTACTAAATATTTGTTTTTTTTTGCATATTCAATTACCTGAAGTGCGGGATCGGAGGTTAGTCCATCGGTAGTTGGGAATAAAACAATTACATTTGCTTTCTGTTGTTTCACTTGATTTAGAGTAGATTCTACATTGTCATATAAAGGTAGCTCTACTACTACTTTTCCACCCAATTCAGAAATTCTACCTTTAATTTGCCCTTGCAGAGATTTACTATAATTATTATTAGAATTAAAAAATATTGCCGCTTTGAGTTTATTCTCCTTTTTGAGGTAGTTAGCTAAAGTTTGAGCGATGACACGATTGCTAGGAACAACGCGAAAAAAACAATTAGGATGATTTGATTTACACGATGTAGATAAAGATTCTGATGTGGCTGTAGCAGAAACTAATAATAGATTGTGTTGTTGATACACTTTCAGCGCTACTAAAGTTGTGTCACTTCTAAAATGGCCGATAACAGCTAGAACATCGCGTTTATTTACTAAAATTTCTGCTAAGCTTTGGGCATCTTGTTCTTGATTAAGATCGCTAGCAATCAAAACTTTTAGCCCGATTCTTTGAGTTTTATATTTTTGATTAAATTCATTTTGTGCCTGTGCAACACCACGCAATATTTCTTTGCTGGAGTTGATGTTGTCATTGTTATTGCCTAGAGGAGCGACAACAGCGATAGTATAGGCATTAATTTTCTCAACTTCTAAACGGCTGTTATTAAGATAAATCAAAGTTTCGGGGTCGCGATCTTTTTGCCACGCCTTCTCTAACCAAGTAATTGCATCTCGATAATTTCCTGCTGCGATCGCCTTTACTCCTCGTTCTTTTTCCGTTACGATCGTGTTAATATTTGGTAACAGAATTTCTTCGCCACAACTGATACTATCTTCTAGAGGAAAACTCCTCAGCCAAATTTTTGAACATCCGTTTACACCGTTGAAATACCAATAACTGCTAGGTAATCCAATTCCAAATAAAATAGCCGTACCAGCTACCCAAGAAGGAACGCGTGGTAAGCTAATTGAATGATTTAAGCGCCGTAAAATGACTTGAGTATTTTCTGGACGATTTTTCCAGTATGGCTCCATCATTTCATCGAGCAAATCGAAAAGCGATCGCCACCTCAATTTATCTAACCAGTTTCTCCAATTCTTGGAGTGAAATGAAACTCCATCGCGCCAAATTAACTTACCTGTTTGATGGTCTTCTTCCAGATTAAATGGCGGCTTTCCAGTTAGTAAATGTACAAAAGTTCGTCCCAAAGCAAAAAAATCTGATTGCTTTACTACTGTGCCTTTCATTTGCTCTGGTGATGAGTAACCCACTGTACCAACTATGGTATTTTCATTTTGTTGCTGCACATAAGTTTGAGCTAAATCGCGTACTGCTCCAAAGTCAATTAAAACAAGGTTTCCATCTGGTTTAACCATGATGTTGGCTGGTTTAATATCTCGATGAAAATACCCCTGCGCGTGAACTTGCTGTAAAATTTCTAGTATTTGTTTTAAATAAGCGATCGCTAGTTCTGGTGTGATGGGTTTATTATTGCGATTTTTCAACCATTGTTGTAAATTTAAACCCTCAATTTTTTCCATCACCAAGCAGTATAATGGCTCTGGGCAATTTGGAAAGTTCAATTCAAAATATCCATCTGGCTCAACGTGAGGAATTCCTGAATGATTTAAGCGAATTAAAACTTCAGCCTCCCGCTTAAATAAATTAACTATCTTAGATTTTTTATCTGAATCGCTAAATAAAGATAAATTCAAAACCTTGAGGACTTTTTTTGTCCCATTATCTTCAACTTCAAAAGTACGAGAAAAGCCTCCACTACCCAATATTTTAATTACTCGGTACCTGTTTTCTAGTAACAAGCTTGCCCCACAGTTACGACAAAAAATGTAACCGTTGGCATTCATTAAATCAGCAGGATTTGGACATTTAGGATTGAGACAATAACTCATATAGAAATCATATTTGACTTTTGAAATTATCTACATGGTGCGTAAAGCGCGATAGGCAAGTAGTAAGGAGTAGGGCTGGAGGCTTTTCAAGTTGAAGGCGAGTTTTTCAAAAATCAAATTACAGTCCTATAGAGCTAAGGGTATTACTTCAGTGTGGCAATGTTATTAGATGTTGATTTGTGCCCACCTGCTTAGTAATGTATAATAAATTTCAAAAATTTAGGGTGCTTGTCAAGCGTTAAAATATTTGCTGGCCTTGCCAAAGCATGTTGTATGTCTAAATCTGCAATCACCGTTACCGTCAAATTGTTCGCCGCTTATCAAGAAGCTTTTCAGGTTTCAGAACTGATACTGGAATTTCCCAATGGTACCCCGGTGAAAGTAGTATGCGATCGCCTCATAGCCGAACACCCCGAACTCTCCCAATGGCGCGATGTCACCCGCTTTGGGATTAATTTGATATTTGTCGAACCAGATACCCTCCTACAAGATGGCGATGAAGTTGTGTTAATTCCGCCAGTTAGCGGCGGCTAAAGGGGGATGGGGGGACAAGGGGACAAAGGGACAAGGGGGACAAGAAGAATAACTCCTAACTCTTGTACAGACGCGATTAATCGCGTCTCTACTTCACCTTGGCACGGAAGCGGATAAAACCGTAAACGTCTTTGGCTAAATTGGGTAAATCTGGACTGCGGGTGATATTCACCACTACAGCACCATTGGTATTAGTACCGCAGGATGAGGGGGCTGACTCGTTTGCAGGATAAAAACGCCCGCGATCGCCATCTGCAACATCGCTCAGGTAAACTGTAGGAGTGCTGGAACTAACTGCAAGGGCGATACCTCGATCTGCTCCTGGTAAGCCGCTATCAGTAGGAGTGTTACCATTAAACGCAGTGGGAATAAAAGTTGCATTACTCGGAACTAAGTCGCAGAATTTAACGTTAGTAGCATTATTTGGCCCCTTGGAAAGGAAGTAGATAGTATATTCCAACTCATCTCCTGGCTTGACAGTCCCCGCATTAATCGCTCCCCGCAGATAGCCAGCAGGCCATTTTGCATCGTTATCTTCGGAAGCATAGGGTTCTGGTGCATAGTTGGCAGCACTATTCGGCACGTCGCTACGACCATCTACAATCTCGGTTAAATCTTGATTATTGATGCGAGTGATGCGTTTGACTAACAAAAGCTTTGCATTGGTAGTAGTTGCACCGTTATTGTTTTCGCCAACGCTGGTAACGCGAGTACCTGTAGTATCAGTGTCTCTAGTTGGCAGATAATTTGGACATCGGCTGCTGGCGTTCCCACTCGTAGCTGCTTCCCAGCAAGCACTGAGATTTGTATCCTGTCCATTGGGAGTTAAGCTAATAGATTGCCCAGTGTTAGCCCCAATTAAAGAAGATTGATATGTATTGTCCCAAAGATTGAGAACACTTGCGGGAGGCGTATTAATTTCATTACCGCTCCCGTAGGCGATATAGTCAATAATTTTATTCTGGCTATCGTATAACCAAATATCATCACCCAAGTTGTTGAGTTTGGAAGTTTGCCCCAACCAAGTTTGAAAAGCTGCTCCTGTTGCTTGATGATTGGCGTTATTATCACCTATCCAAATCACAGCATATTGCCCAGGTTGCAAAGTTGTGCCGTTAGGAAATGTATAAGAAAAGCCATTAAGACCATCATTATCGTTAGCAGTTAAATGTCCATCTGCTAACTTCAAACCACTCAAATTTACAGGTGATGAAGATGGATTATAAAGTTCGATAAATTCATCATTAGTACTAGAATTTGTACCAGTTTCTTTATATAAAACTTCATTGATTATGACTTTGCCAACATTAGGTGAAACTGCATCAACAATGTTCAATGGAGTTGGTTGAGTTTGACCGGGATAATAAGTCCATAAATCCAGACCTTTGGTATCTCCAAAAGAGCCGTTGCATGATGTCCCAGCGTTACCAGCGTTACCAGACTGACCAAATTTCCGGTCATTGCTGGCGGTGTCAAAGCCATTGAGTGGGTTGCTAAAGGCTGGATTTGGTGGACTGATACCACAGAGTACTTGACCAGTTGTACCAATTTGAGTGCCACCGATAGTTTTATAACCGCGATCGTCGTAAAATCCTCTGGTGTTGCCTATAGGATTAGTAGCATTCAGCATTGTAATGGTAGGGCCACCAGTAAAATTGTTTTCCGCATCCAGCAACGGAAAGTGATATTCACCTCCATAAGTTCTGACGCTGACTTTGTAATTACTGCCGACTGGGAAAAAATTGCCACTGTTATCTGTACCATCCCAACTAATTGCTTGCTGTCCCGTTGTAAGCATAATTCCTCGCAAAAGACGGTTTTGGGAATTAGTGGGATCGAAATTGCTGCCGTCTCGGCTGATAATCAGTTCGTAAGTACCTGCAACGTTGCTGTTAAAGCTTAAAGTACCGCCTGTGCTGTAAGAACTGTTATTTCCTCCAGCTGTGCCGTTGAATTGTAAATTAGTAACAGTAGGAATAGTTGGGTTAATATCAATACCAGTTCCCTCTAATGTGCCATCTCGTTTGTAACGGTCAACGTATGGAAGTACGTTGTTGTCGATGGGGTTGAAAAAGGTAGCGAATTGCGGACGAGCCAAGCTAACACCACCTTGGGGATTTGCTAGCTGACTATCTGCTCCCAGTATGTCGTGGTAGAGAGGCGTTTTCCCGTCACTGTCAAAAAAGCCAGTTTGATTACCATAAAGAACAAATCCATTAGGATCTGTACCTCTGAGTTCTACTTTATATCGGAAGCCATCTGTGGTTATTGGATAAACTGGGAAGTTGAGATATCTACCGTTATTACCAGTGAATAAGGCTAGATAATAGCTGAATAACCGCCCGTTGAAATCACTTGTTGAAGTTTGGTCACTGCTGCGTACCGTTACATCCCAAGCTGCAACACTAGTTCCTTGTTGAGTACCAAAGTTGTTCCCATTACTCAAATTGATTTCACCAGTAGGAGCGCCATTCGTTGCGGAGTTACCCCCATCAGGCCCGTAGAAAACGATATCATAAACTCCGGTGGATGGAGCCTGGTAGTAGCAGGGAATATAACCGTTGGGATTACCGCCGCCAGAAATAGCACGGGGGCCATTTAACTCCTGTTGGCGACTTGAGATAACCCCTCGTCCAGGTTGAGAAGTACAGACAAAATCTGGTGTATTGGGAATAGTTTCACTGCCAATACTGTCACTAACACGACCGGGATTGTAAACGCGGATATTACCATTATTTACCCCAACTGCACTGGAACCCAAAAGAATATACTCATCTTTGTTGGCATAGACTTTGAGTAAAGTTCGTCGCAGCACCAGACCCCCATAAGTATCAGTACGCCATTCTAGGTTAGCTCTGCTACTGTTGACTGGGGCGGAACTGGGATATAGGGTGCGACTACCTTCAGCTTGAGCAGATTGTATTCCAAAATTCAGGCAGCACAGGAAGAAAGCAAAGCCACTTAGTAGTTTTTTATAACGGTTGAGGTGATTGTTGTTGACCGCTAAAAGAAATTTTAACAGTAGACTCATTTATGCTTCACTAGCTCCTGATTTTAATGGGGAATGTAAATTGTGACAATGTAGAGACGTAAAATTTTACGTCTCTACATCAACAATCCATACCTGTATTCAGCAACGCCAAAACTCTAATGCACTTAGGCGATCGCTGGTTTTAGGTTACCCAAGTTGTACGAAAATCTACCATCTCGATCGCATTCACTGTGGCGATCGCTCTACATTTCTTAAATCGATAGAACAGCCCTTCAAGAGTGTAGATCCGGTTTCTAACCACCTGTTTTCCGTCGATTATACCTCTGCGTTCCTTTGCGCCAACCTTTGCGATCGCTCTGCGTTTAAAAATACTAGCTTTTTAAACGCAAAGGGACACAGAGTAAACGCAAAGTGACGCAGAGTTTTGCCGAATTTAATATTCAACTTGAGCGTGAAATCTCAGAGGAGCGCAATTTATCTTGAAACTAATTTCTATGTTTTAAAAATATAATTCCATAATTAATTTTTCTCCACAAATAAACTGAAAAATAAATAATATCCAACAATTTATTGTGGGGTGGGCGTCTCGCCCGCCCTTGTTTATAGGCGGGCAAGATGCCTACCCCACAACATTGAATAATTTATTTTTTAGAAATTATTAAATAAATTGCTCTGGCAGGTTTTCGGTATATTATCGTAATCATTAATCAATAATTTTATGTAATTAAAATTTACAGATAATGGCTGATAACCCTTTTTTGGCTGCGGGGATGATTGAAGATCCGAGGCTGTTTGTGGGGCGTAAAGATGAACTAAATGCGATCGCATCTCGGATGAAGGGCGACCAGCCTACAAGCATCAATATAGTTGGTGACAAGCACATTGGTAAATCTTCACTGCTGTATTATTTCCTTCGCACTTGGGAGCAGCGAGTATTACAAAACACCAACCGTTATGTAGTAATTTACTTAGCGTTACGGGGTGTAGATTGCCAAACTGAAACGGGTTTTTATGAGGCTGTGGCAGAAAGTTTACTCAGTCACGTTGCGGGATGGCAACAACGCAATCTGCAAAATCCTTGGAAGACTAAACCGCTGAATCGTCAAGCTTTTTCAGATGCGGTTAAGGAATGGAAACAGCAAGGAAAGCTACCCGTGTTGTGTCTGGATGATTTTGAAAGCCTTTTGAGATATCCCGATAAATTCGATAATGGATTTTATGACAATTTGCGATCGCTAATGGATAGCAACGCCTTGATGTTAGTGGTGGCTTCCCGCAAACAATTGGATGTTTATGCTAACGAGCATCACTTCGGCTCTAGCTTTTTCAATCTCGGTCACACAATTTATTTGCAAGAACTAACTACAGATGAGGCGATTGAACTGTCGCGTTTACCAAGTCGTTCTAGCAATGGTGCTGCTTTGAGTGTAGACGAACAGAATTGTGTGCAGCAATGGGGCGATCGTCATCCTTACAAGTTGCAATTGGCTGGTTACTATTTGTGGGAAGCACGTCAACAAGGCAAGCCAATTAAGTGGGCAAAAGAACAGTTTAAACAGCAGCTTACTAAAGCTAAATCGGCATCCAATGAACAGCGATGGCAATTATGGCTGCGTTGGTTAGTTTGGGATTTACCAGTGCGTCTAGGTAAGATACCCCAATTCATTGGTGTAACTGTAGGTGATATCGGCAACTGGATTACTGGCTTAGTTATGCTGCTTTTACCAGTTTTGGTTTTGGTGGGTGTAGTGCGCTGGAATGAAGTTTGGGATTTTGTGCGTGACAAGCTGGGGATAAAGTAGCCATGAGTAACACATCTCCAACATCAGGCTTTTGGAATTATGTGGCTGAATGCTTGCGCCTGCTGTATTGGATTTACTTCAAGCCTTTTACTTTTCAACGTTGGCTGCGCGATATTCATCCAGAACTTAAGCCGCCAGATAACCCCTTTGATAAACGGATTGAGTTTCGTCGTAACCCCCGCCTGCGTCGCTATGCTGGGCAATTTTGCTGGCTAACTGCTGTAGTTCCAGTGGTTGCTGTATTGCTGGTAGCACCAGTTTACACTCTGGTTAGTGGTAAATCATTTAACTGGTTCATAAGCTGTAGTTTTTTGGTGTGCTGGTTTATAGGACGGGTTGTAGACCGTGGCGGTAATAAAAATAGGCTAATTATTTTCCTTGTTGCTATCCTTAGCATATTTTTGGCAACTCGATTTTTATCAAGTGTGGCGGTAGGCGTGGCGGTAGGCGTGGCGGTAGGCGTGGGGGTAGGCGTGGTGGGAGGCGTGGTGGGAGGCGTGGTGGGAGGCGTGGCGTTGGGCGTAGCGTTAGGCGTGGCGTTTGGCGTGGCGTTTGGCGTGGCGGGAGGCGTGGCGTTTGGCGTGGCGTTTGGCGTGGGGGTAGGCGTGGCGTTTGGCGTGGCGGGAGGCGTGGCGTTGGGCGTGGGGGTAGGCGTGGCAGGCGTGGCGTTGGGCGTGGGGGTAGGCGTGGCGTTTGGCGTGGCGTTGGGCGTGGGGGTAGGCGTGGGGGTAGGCGTGGCGTGGATTTTAGGTGTGTTGCGGGTTTACTTCTGGTTGCCAGAATTACTGTGGATACTTACCCTGTTCTTATTGTCTCCCAATGAAAAGCGGGTAAATTGTTTGCGATATTTGCCCCCTCGCTTTGATGAATTGATTATTTTGCCTCTGCCTTTCATGGATGTGATGATTGTAGAGGCTCATCGAAAGAACCCAATGGCTGCCCGTGAGACTATTAATTATCTAATTACATCCACCAATCAGCAAAAAGTTGCAGCAGAAGCAATTTCTGGTATTGCTGTAGATATTTTCAATCGTTGTCAAAGGTTGAGCGATATTGTAGAGATTGCCAACCAACTAGCGTGGATTCCTTCACCACCACCAAAGGAAATTGTCGCTGTTTTACCCGAATTTTTGAAAATCAGCCAGGATGTACGGGCATCACAGGAAGCAACTTCACGTTATCGTAAATATGAATTACTGAATATTCCCATCAACGCATTACGCCAACTGGGGCAAAGTCTAGCTTTGACAAAAGATGCTCGCGTTGCTGTCTCTTTTGGCAACGCTGCACAAGCTTGGCTGACGATACTAGAGACGGCACAGCGCACTTTAAAGGAACAGGCACAGCAATCAACAGAAATTCGCCAAGTTTATATTGCTGGTAATTCCCTAGACCCCGAAACAGCAAAGAATCGTTTCAAAGGGCGAATTGACATATTTCGAGAAATTGAAACTTTGGCGCTTTCTGAGCAACCACCAGTATTATTACTTTATGGTGGACGCAGGACAGGGAAAACCTCGGCGCTGAAATATCTACCTTATAGAATTGGCTCAGATATTGTACCTTTGCTGGTAGATTTACAGGGTGCAGCATCAGCGACAACGTTAAAAGGATTGGCTGAAAATTTAGCTCAACAAATTATCGAAGCTGCACGGCGATTACCCCGCAAAGTATTTTTGCCTAATCCAGATGCCAAGAAACTAGCTGAAGATCCATTTCCGGCGCTGCAAACTTGGTTAACAGAAATAGAACGCAGCAACCGCAGCCAGCGATTTCTTTTGTGTTTGGATGAATACGAACGCCTGGATGAAGTCGTGAAAGCAACAAACAGCTGTGCGCCACTCAACTTTATTCGTAACCTGCTGCAACACCACCAAAAATGGATTTTACTTTTTAGCGGTTCGCAGGAGTTATCTGAACTTGAAGATTACTGGAGTGACTATTTAATTAACACCCGTGCTTTGCGAATGACCTACCTGCAAGAATCAGAAGCCCGCGATTTGATTTTAAATCCGGTGGAGAACTTCACCAATATATATGAACCAACTGCTGTAGATGCAATTATTCAACTGACTCGCTGTCAGCCTTTTCTGGTTCAGTTGGTATGTTACGAGTTGGTGGAGTCGCTAAATGGCGATATTAGAAGAAACCAGGGAAATGCAGATACAGTCAAAGCCACTGCACAAAATGTTCAAGAGATTATTCCTCAAGTGCTTGAGGTAGGCGTTCAGTATTTTCGGGAATTATGGAGGAGTTTAGCAGAGAATGACCGTAATTTACTCCGGCGTTTAATTGAAGGCGAAACTCCTACACCACAAGACAAAGGTGTTGTCCGCAAACTAGTGCGAAAAGAAATCTTGACTCCAGATGGCAATGCCTTTCAAGTGCCTTTGGTACAAAAATATGTAGAACAAGTGTTAGAAGAAGAGTAATTTAAGAAGTTATCGAATTACTACCAGTCCTTTCTTTACCCCACCCTAACCCTCCCCTTGTAAAGGGGAGGGAACTAGATTTTCCGGTTTCCCCCCTTTCTAAGGGGGGATTAAGGGGGGTAATTCGACTTGTGTATACATAGTAGGGTTATCCTCGCAACTGACATCGCTATAGACAGAACTGATATTGCTACAAACATGACGGAAGCTCTTGCAGGGTGCGCGAAACACGGAAACGTCAAGGCAGAAGCTCTTACAGGGTGCGCGAAACACGGAAACGTCAAGGCGGAAGCTCTTGCAAGGAAGGCAGAAGCTCTTGCAGGGTGCGCGAAACACGGAAATGTCAAGGCGAAAGCTCTTGCAGGGAAGGCAGAAGCTCTTACAGGGAAGGCAGAAGCTCTTACCGTCGCAATTTCGTGTTGTAATACCTTTTTAACCGAACTTCCAAATAAAAAAATTCTACTTTTCGCAGTCAAGGGTCAACTCATATCTTGCACTAGGCGACTCGAAGTCGCGGCTACACAGACAAAACCCGCACTTCGACAAGCTCAGTGACCGCCTCCCTTGGGTTTCAAACCCTTGATTTTGCGTTAGGGACTTCCAAATAAAAAAATATAGAATTATTTCTTGTGGGGTGGGCGTCTCGCCCGCCCTTGACTACGGGCGGGCAAGATGCTCACCCCACAAGATTGGATAATTTATTTCTTGGAAATCCCTTAGTCCGTGTAGGCGGACTTTGTTTCTATAGCCGCGATTTCTAATCGCTAGGGCTAGGTGCAAGAGGTGAGCTACTTTTCCACAGCTGAATTTGAACGCCGAACAAGTCTTGGCAGGACACAAATAATATCAATAGAGACGTTGCAGTGCAACGTCTCTACATGTGGATTGATACTTTTTTCAATTCAAATTAACTATGAAATATTACAGACAATAAAGGTAGAAAAGCGAACATAAACCCATGCCAGGAATGCAATTGAGCTTCTGGGGTTGGTTCTGGTGGTGCTAATAAAGCTTCTACTCTTTGTTCTAATCTATCGCCTGCGGTAGAAGAACCTAATGCAGCACAGCAAATTTCTGATGATAGAGGGCTGGTACTGACCACTAACAGCAGTGATTCTGCTAGCACCAAAGGGTCTACTTGCAATGCGGCATAACTGTCGGCGCGGAGTTCGCGCAAAACTAACAGTTCTTGCCACAATGGTTCTGTATTGGGCAACCAAGCGGTGCAGGAACGCACCCAACCCAGCCAGAAAAACCAGAATGTATCCCTGTACTGATAATGACCTTGCTCGTGCGCTAAGACGCTTTCTAAATGGTTTGGTGAAAGACTTTGCAGTAATCCTTCGCTAATCACTAATTCCGGATGCCAAAAACCAATTTGTCCTGCAAACATCGCTTCTGTTTGGAGTAGTCTGGCTCGTCTTTCCCCCAAATTCACGCTAGGACAGTTACGAGCTGATTCCACAGATTGCCAACCTTGGAAAGCAAGTCTAATGCACAAAATGGCAAAAATAGCTAAATAAATTAATGCCAGAAAATAACTGATTGAGCCTGCATACATCCCGCCCATTTTTCCTTGAGGCCCCATGAACAAAACAGCGATCGCTGTCATAAAAATTAACAAGGGGGGGAAGAGAAACAAAAATAGCGATCGCCGCCACCGCAAACTCCAACTGCCTTGGGCTTCTCTCCAAGAGGATCTTAACCACCAAGCAACTGTCAAAGCAATCAAAATCATCATCAGATGCATCATTTTTCCTCCCTGGCTTGGCGTGCGGATTGTATGCGTTTGGCGATGGCTGCTATTTGTTCGCTGGCTGCTTCATCGAGACTATCGGCGAAGGCTGCAATTACATCTGGGTTACCCACCGCGAGAAATCGCTGTAACTGTTCGTGGGCTTTGATTACCTGGGATTGTTGTTTACTCAGCAACGGCCGCCAATAAAATGCCCGCCCTTTTTTATCACAAGCCAGCCAACCTTTATCAGTGAGGCGTCGCAGAACAGTGGTTACAGAAGTATAAGCTAGTTCGCGGTTGGGATCGGCCAAAATGCGATCGTGAACATCTTTGACTGTGGCTGAACCAAGTTCCCAGATGATATTTAAAATTTCCGCTTCTAAGGGGCCTAAAGATAGTTGTTTAGGGCGGTAATCGGGTAAAGGTGCCATAGGTTTGAAGGGGAAGGGGGAAGGGGGAAAGGGGAAAGGGGAAGGGGGAATGAGGAGATGTGGGGTCTTAACTCCTGACGTTAAACGCCCTGCTACTGCTAACAGTACTCTCCATAGCCAATGTTTAATGACTGTTAGCTTTCTTGTTTTAGATTACAAGATCGTGGAGCAAATCTGAAAGTCTCGGATAAAAATGACCTTTTTGAGCATTTATTTAAAAAATGAGGGACTCTTAAGATTTGCTTAAAACCCTGCTTCGACATCCCCCTTTGCCCCTTGCCCTTTCCCCTTTGCCCTTTCCCCACTCCCATTTATCTATCTAATGAGATACATTGTCTATTCTGATGCTAAAAAACATTGTGCAAGTAATTGTCACTATAGTTAGTGACACTAACTAGGTAGAATGTTATTTGTTTGCCGCACTAGTATAAAAGCAGGTGTATCCAGCGCGTGAAGCTATTTGTATACCATACTCCGGAATTGACTCCAACGGATAAAGCGCCAGAATGTGCGATCGCAGTCGATGTCTTGCGAGCCACTAGCACTATAGCGACTGTCTTGGCAGCTGGAGGCGAAGCTGTACAAGTATTCAGCGATTTAGATCGACTAATCGCAGTTAGCGAACAATGGCCTCCTGAAAAACGTCTGCGGGCTGGAGAACGTGGCGGCGCTAAAGTAGCGGGTTTTGAGTTAGGTAACTCTCCCCTCGACTGCACCTCAGAATTGGTGCAGGGGCGTCGGTTATTTATCAGTACTACAAATGGCACTCGTGCTTTACAACGGGTACAAGACTCGCCAAATGTATTAGCCGCAGCCTTAATCAATCGAGCAGCAGTGGTGGATTTTCTTCTAGAAAAGCAACCAGAGACAGTGTGGATTGTCGGCTCAGGTTGGGAAGGCAGTTTTTCTTTGGAGGATACAGTTTGTGCGGGTGCGATCGCTTATAGTCTTTTAGAGCAAACCAAATTGTCACCAGAAGAATTAGCTGGTAACGATGAAGTAATCGGTGCGATCGCTCTTTATTCTCAATGGCAACATAACTTATTAGGATTATTCCATCAAGCTAGTCACGGTCAACGCCTATTGCGTCTTGACTGTCAAGAAGATTTAAAATATTGTTCCCAAACTGATGTTTTAGATGTCTTGCCAATACAACAAGAAATAGGAGTTTTGAAAAGGGGATAGGGCATGAGGCATGGGGCATTGGGCATTGGGCAAACAGGGCATGGGGCAGGGAAAAGGTTAAAGGGAAAAGGGAAAAGGAATAAATTTAATCTTTCCCCTTTTCCCCTTTTCCCCTTACCCCTTTCCCCTTGTCCCCCTTGTCTTCCCATCTCCCCATCTCCCCATCTCCCCATTCTTCCCATCTCCCCATCTCCCCATCTCCCCATCTCCCATGCCCTATCCCCAATCTTTAAGCATCTGCCGGAGTCTTTGTCGCCAATGGGGGGGATGGGTTCCTAGAAGTGCGGAAATTTTGCCACAAGCAAGGACGGAATAGGGAGGGCGACGGGCGGGTGTGGGATATTCGGGGGTTGTAATGGGGACGATATTTTCAACTTTGAGAGGAAACCCTAGCTGTTGGGCTTCTTCAAAAATGGCAATGGCAAAGTCATACCAGCTAGCAACGCCGCTATTTGTGTAATGGTATGTGCCTGCGATATCTAAGCTCAAATGGGGAATGATTTCGGTTATGACTGCGGCTATATCTTTTGCCCAAGTCGGGCTACCAATTTGATCGGCGACGATACGCAGTTCTGGGCGTTCTGCACCGAGTCGTAACATCGTTTTGACAAAGTTACTTTTACCAAAGTTTCCATAAACCCAAGCTGTGCGGAGGATGAGGTGGTGGGTGCAATTTTCTCGAATTGCTTGTTCTCCTGCTAGTTTGGTTTTTCCATAGACACTCAAGGGGTTTGTCGCATCGGTTTCCTGATATGGGCAACACCCATTGCCATCAAAAACGTAATCGGTGGAAATATGAATTAGAAAGGCTCCTAATTTTTGGCTTTCTTCGGCAAGAATCAAAGGTGCAGTCGCATTAATAGCGCCAGCTTGTTCCGATTCGCTTTCGGCTTTGTCTACTGCGGTATAAGCAGCAGCGTTAATGATGATTTGCGGTTGCTTCGATCTGATAATGCTACGGAGAGTATCAGGCTCGGTAAGGTCTACTGTTGGGCGTGCCACTGAGATAGTATTGCCGTAGGATGGAAGAATTTGTTGCAATTCTTGACCTACTTGACCGTTGCTACCAATTAGCAAAATTGATTTTGTCATTAGTCATTAGTCATTTGTCATTTGTCATTGGTTATTCTCCGCGTTCCGGCGTCCCCACGTCTCCCCCACCTTCCCACTGTGTTTATTGAAAGTATTTAATCAAAGATTTCAGCAGTTTTTAAAGATTTACCAGCTTCGTCTTTGGCTGATAAAATCGGTGAACCATTCAAAGGCCAGTCTATAGCTAAATCTGGATCGTTCCAGAGAATTGTGCGATCGCCTTGGGGTGCGTAGTAATCTGTAGTTTTATACAGAACTTCGGCTGTTTGTGAAAGTACGAGAAAGCCGTGAGCAAAGCCTATTGGTATCCAAAGTAGGCGTTTGTTCTCAGCACTGAGTTCATAACCTACCCATTTACCAAATGTGGGCGAACTCTTTCTAATGTCTACGGCTACGTCAAATATGGTGCCGGCAATTACACGAACGAGTTTACCTTGGGGTTGTTGGATTTGGTAATGCAATCCACGCAGGACGTTTTGCTTAGAAAAAGAGTGGTTATCTTGGACGAAGTTCGCAGCAATACCAGTTTCTTGAGTAAATTTTTGTTGGTTATAGGCTTCAAAGAAGAAACCGCGATCGTCTGCAAATACTTTGGGTTCGAGTTGTATAACTTCGTGAATTTTGGTACGTGTAATGCTCATTAATACTATTATGAGTAATTTGCCACAGTGTTAATTTGGGAAATAAATCACACACTAAATACAGGTAGTAGCATAACATTTTGACTGTACCAAAATTGAGTAAATTATGTGAGTTCAATTTGACAGTCGTCACCAATTAGAAATCGTAAAGCTTTTGGGCGACGGGGTGCAAGAGTCAATTGTGCGCGTTGTCCAATGACACTATCGATAATGCGCTGATGGATTCCGGCAATTTTCGCACCTTCTAAAATCACGCTGTGTTCTAAATCTGTATCAATGAGTGTGGCATTGTTAGCAATGCTACTATAAGGGCCAATGAAGCAGTTTTCTAAATGACAATTGTTACCAATGATGACTGGGCCGCGAATTGTGCAGTTAATGACTTGAGATTTTGCACCGATTTTCACTCGCCCAATAATCTGACTTTGGGCATCAACTTCACCGAGATTTGATGGTGTCAAATAAGTGTCGAGAACTAAACGATTAGCTTCTAATAAGTCATCTTTTTTACCAGTATCTAGCCACCAGCCTTGGAGTTTGTGTGCCACAACCTGTTTTTGCTGATCGATTAGGTATTGAATAGCATCAGTAATTTCGAGTTCGCCTCTAGGGGAAGGTTGAATATTGGCGATCGCATCAAAGATGATGTGAGAAAAGAAATAAACTCCTACCAATGCCAGATTTGAAGGAGGGACTTTCGGTTTTTCAATTAACTGCAATACCCTTCCTGTATCATCTACCTCAGCCACACCAAAAGCGGTAGGATTGGCAACAGGACGTAAGAGAATTAAAGCATCAGGCTGTTGTTGGCTAAATTGTTGCAGAAAGTACCTTAAGTCGCCTAATTGAATTAGGTTATCGCCCAAATACATAACAAAGGGAGAATCTCCTAAAAACGGACGGGCGATTTGGACTGCGTGAGCAAGTCCGGCTGGCTGTTCTTGTAATATGTAGGTAATCTTGGCTCCAAAGTATTCTCCATCTCCCGTTTTTGCTTGAACCTCTGCGCCTGTTTCCGGGCTGATAATGATGCCAATATCAGTAATACCGGCGGCGATCATTTCTTCGATGCCATACCATAAAACAGGTTTATTAGCAACTGGTACGAGTTGTTTTGCTCCGCTGTAAGTGAGGGGACGCAGGCGCGTACCTTTACCACCAGAGAGAATTAATGCTTTCATAAGGGTTTGTTATTGGTCATTGGTCATTTGTCATTAGTTATTCGTCCCCGTGTCTCCCGAAGTTCAGAGACGCTCGCGGACACGGCGAATCGCTGCGCTAACGCCGGAAGCCGACGCTCCGAATTCTGTTTGCGTCTTCCCATTCCGGCGTCCTTTGCTGAACGGTAATATTCTACACGTAGCGGGATAATACTTCGGCGGTGGCTTGTCCGGTTTTTTCCCAACTGAATTGTTGGGAGCGGATAATTCCCTGGTTAGAAAGGCGCGATCGCAATGTCGAATCAGTGGCGATCGCTTCCATCGCCTCTGTAATTTCTCTGGTGTTGTAGGGGTCAATTAGAATTGCTGCGTCCCCAGCTACTTCTGGTAGGGAGGAAAGATTGGAGGTAATTACTGGTGTACCACAAGCCATTGCTTCCAAAACGGGTAAACCGAAACCTTCCCAGAGACTGGGAAAGACAAGGGCGATCGCTTGATTGATGATTTTTGGCAGTTCGCTGTAAGGAACGTAGTCAAGGAATTTGACTTGAGCAGTTATGCCGAGTTGGGTAACTTGGGCTTTTAAAGTTGGGGTGTAACGGCGATCGCTTGGCCCTGCTAACCATAGTTCGTAGTCTTTGCAGTTAGTTAATTCAGCAAAGGCGGTAATTAAACGTTCGAGATTTTTATGAGGATTATGGCGTCCTAAATAAAGGAAATAATTTTGAGTTGGCAAATCTAAATAACGAAAATTATTGCTGTCATATCCTAGTGCGATCGGAGTTATTTTTGTTTCATTAACTCCCAAATATTTGCTTAAATCCTCAGCTGTTGCCCTAGAATTACAAATCACGTGTTTCGATTGTTGGATAACAGCACGAATATAATAATTACAATAAAGTTGCTGCGCGATCGAAAACCACTGGGGAAATCTTAAGGGAATTAAATCGTGAACAGTAACAACATAAGAACATTGAGAAAATAAAGGAGCCTCTGGAATTGGAGAAAACAGTAATTTAGACTTCATCTGACGATATATACTCGGCAGTTGAAATTGCGTCCATAGCAAACGTTTTAAATGTCCCTTTATGCCAAAATCCGTCGTCATATCTGGCGGCGAATCATAACATTTTAACCCAGAAAGTTCCTTTGGACTTAATACATCAATATCTAACTCTTTTAGTTCTTTTATTAAATTTAAACTATAACTTAACCACCCTGTTGGTTGAGTAGGAGCAAAAGATAAATTTGCTAAAATAGACATAATTAAATACTTGCTTTAAGCATATTTTTTTTATCGGTAAATAACAAGATAATAATTTTTAGGCTATTAGGATTAGCTGTAGTTACAAATTCACCGAAGAATTTATAAAATAGATATATACGTAAAAGTAATTGTTCCCACAAGGGACGATGCTTTTCATAAAAATAAAGCTGGCTACGTCTATATTCAATAGCCATTGCATTTGCAGACTTTTGAATTGAATAACCTTTCAAATGAATTAAAGATACATGAGGTGTGTAGATAATTTTATATCCTTTATACTGCGCTCTTTGGCATAAATCTGATTCTTCAAAATACATGAAAAAATTTTCATCAAATCCATTTAATTTATGAAATAAACTTGAGCGAATAAAAAAAGCAGCCCCGACAACAATATCTACTTCTTGAATTTGTTGAAATTTCTGTTCGATCGAATTTCGCTCAGAATTATTGAGATAATTTAAATGCATCTGACGAGCTTCATATTCTCCTTTAATTCCTAAGGCTGGCGAAACAGAAATTTGGAAACTACCATCTGGATTCAGCAATTTTGGCCCAATAATTCCTATTTGTGAATCTGCTTGCATCAAATCAATTAGATGGGGTAAAATATTATAATTAATTATAGTATCAGTATTTAATAAAAATAAAAATTCTCCCCTCGCAACTTTCGCACCTGCATTATTTCCTGCTCCAAAACCGCAATTTTGAGTTTGTTTAATTAGCTGAACTTGAGGAAATTTTTCTGCAATTAATTCAACGCTACCATCGCTAGAGGCATTATCTACAACGATGATTTCATAGCTAGGTATATCGATAAATTTTTGTATAGAATTTAAGCAATCTGGTAAAATTTCTGCTCCATTATAGTTAACTAAAATAATCGATACTGAAATAGATTGTTTTTGATTCATTTGTTTTGAATATTGCTTTTAGTTGCTTGAAATTTTGGCAGCAACTTTAAAATATAATTTGAAAATTGTTGAATATCGAATAAAATTTTAAAAATCCAAATCCGTAGCGCTATACCTTCAGAATGATATCCTACTTTGAAACTTTGGTAACAAAGCTTAAGAATACCCAAACCAAAATCTAAGTGGCGATCGCCAAAAGGATTAGACCAGTTGGAGTTTAATTGTTGGTAAAATCTAGCTTGGAATGCTTTACTCAAGTTACGATGAATTATATAGCTTTTAGCTGTAATGCGACATTTTTTCCGGAACCACAGCATCAGTTCGGTGTAAAAATTACCGGCTTTTTGCATTGTTCCTACTGTATTGGAATTATGCAATCTATAGCGCACTAATGGTTGTCGAATATGTCCAATTTTACCTTTTTGAATTGCCGCTAAGGCTACCCACCAGTCATGATGCCAACCAATTTCATTTTGTTGGGGAAAGGGTAGAATATCGGTAATAAGAGAACTACAAAACAATAACGAACACCCTGTGACGACATTGCGAAGTAGCAATAATTCTACCGTGGCTTTTTCGGGTTGGCGTCCTTCAAAATCCCAAGTAGAATCATTGATGGTTTGGTCGTGACTGTCAATAAGTTGCAGATCGGAATGCACTAATAGTAAGCTTTCAGAACGTAATTTTGCGATCGATACTTCTAATTTTTGTGCTTGCCAAATATCATCTTGATCGCAAAAGGCGATCGCTGTAATTGTAGGGTCTTGAATACAGTATAGTAAACCACGTTCAAAATTGTAATAATGCTTCACGTTATCGTTATGAAAATGACAGATAAATCGTGAATCATGTTCAACAATTTTTTTAATTTCTATTTGATATTGGAGTTGGGAACAGTCGTCAACAATATGACAAACCCAATTTTGCCAAGTTTGGTTTTGAATCGACTCGATCTGTTTTCGGAAATATTCAACTTGAGGGTTATATGTCGCTAAAACAATGCCAATTTTTTCTTTACCCTGCATTATAGATTAATTTCTCTTTGACATAAACGAAATATTTGACTTTAAGTGAAGGCTTTGTGTTCCATGTAGAGAATAATCCATTCAACAGTATTTTTTAAAGATTATGTTGTGACTTTTAGATTCGCTTCTTTTCTAAATGCTTGAGCATTATAAATTTCTTCTAGTATCTGCCGAAGATTATACTTGTATTCCCATGTTGGATAATGAGAACGGAACTTTCTGACATCTGAAATGTACCAGATATGATCGCCAGAGCGATTGTCTTCTGTATAACTGTATTGCAGCTTTTTACCTACGATGTCTTCGCAAATTGAGATTGCCTCTAACATCGAGCAATTACTATGTCGAGAACCTCCGATATTATAAACTTCGCCACATCTAGGATTTTGATAAAAATGATAAAAAGCATTCACCAGATCGTAACTGTGGATATTATCTCTAACTTGTTTACCTTGATAGCCAAATATGGTGTACGTGTCACCAGTGATAGTACATTTCATTAAGTAAGCTAGAAAACCATGCAGCTGAGCGCCAGAATGGTTAGGGCCGGTCAAGCAACCTCCTCTAAAGGTAACAGTCCTCATGCCGAAGTATCTACCATATTCTTGAACTAGTATATCTGCGGCAACTTTAGAAGCGCCAAATAGAGAATGTTTGGAGTTGTCAATTGTCATTGACTCATCAATACCTTCTCTATATTGATGATTTGGTTCAATTTCCCAGCGGGTTTCTAACTCCTGCAAGGGTAAATAGTTAGGAGTATCCCCATAGACTTTGTTGGTTGAAGTAAATATAAAAATTGCATCAGGACAGTATTGTCTAGTTGCTTCTAGTAATACTAAAGTCCCGTTAGCATTGACTGTAAAATCTGTATGAGGGTCTTTTGCTGCCCAGTCATGGGATGGTTGTGCTGCTGTATGAATAATTAGACAAATATCAGAGGAGTATTCTTGAAATAGGTTTTCGATTGCAGAGCGATCGCGGATATCAATATCATAATGACGATAGCGATCGCTGTATTTATCTTCTAGTATCCGACGGTTCCACTCTGTTGACGCAGATTCTCCAAAAAAGACAGCCCGCATATTATTATCGATACCGACAACATTAAAACCGTTCTGGGCAAAAAAATGAACCGATTCGGAACCAATTAGACCGGATGAACCAGTAATTAAAACGGTGGGCATAATATTTTTACTCGGTTTATAGTACAATCATCAGTTTAGGATAAAACGGGCTTTCATTTAGAGTGAAATTAGAAAGGCTTAGTTGCTTTGATAAACATCTGCGCTCCCAGAAAATTCCAAATAAATGGTAACTTGAGATAAAGCTTCAATAAATTAGGCGATCCTGGTCTACCTTTAGTTGAATATGGCAAAAATCTGGGAATTAAAACATCAATTTTGAATCCAATAGTATGTAATAATTCTTGAAGTGAAAGATGAGTAATTGGTAATTGATGATCGATAAAATCATAATACTCCTTTATGGAATACTTAAAGTTTGGCTGTATGATTAATATTGCTCCTCCAGGCTTGAGGTAGTTAAAGCAAAATAACAAGACTTCGATTAGCTCTTCCTTATTGCTTAAATGCTCAAAAAAGTTTGAAATAAAGATTCTGTCAAAACGTTCCGTTACTTTCTCCTGTTCTGTTAACTTCAGAATATCCAGATTCAAAACCTTGACATCAGGGTTGGCAAATGCCTGAGAATCGGGATTGAGATCGATTAAATATTTTTTTCTTGCTTGAATATTATTAATAAACTCACAATAGCCTCCCCCAATATCCAAAGTAGTTGAATCTTTTCCCACATATTTTTGTAAGAATTCTTCAATTAAGGTTTTCCACAGCGCTACTTTAGCTCTTCTCTGTTGATGGTCAAAACGGTTAGAGTAGAGTTTTTTTAGGTATTCTTCTTGTTTCATACGTTTTCGAGCGCAAAAATTTAGTTTTCACTAAACAGCTTAGGACAAAATTGGCTTAAGGGTTGTTTCATGCTCAAGAATCCAGCCATAAATATCTCTAAGAGTTTGTTCTGGGTTCATGATTGGCTTCCATCCAGTCTTAGAGCTTATTTTGGAAGAATCCGTAATATAAATGGGAATATCACCTTGTCTGGCTGTTTCTTCCGATGCGATCGCAATAGATTTACCAGTAATTATCTGGCATAGTTTAGTAGTCTCTAGTAGCGATAAACTATTATCAGCACCTCCACCAACATTGAGAACATCTCCATCTAATTCAGAAAAATGTTCTAACTGATAATTAATTAGTCTTAACAAATCTTCAATATGTAATAAATCTCTAACTTGTTTCCCCGTACCGCCATAGCCTATATAACTTAGAGGCTTTTCAAAATAGTGTGCGGCTAACCACAAAACAAAAACACCTTGGTCAACTTTACCCATTTGCCAAGGGCCTGTAATTACACCACAACGATTGACTATTGCCTGAATATTATAAGCTTGTCGATACTCTTCGATGAGCATTTCTGAGGCAAGCTTAGTAGTACCATATAAAGAACGGTAGCTTTGAAGTGGAAATTCCTCGGCTATACCTAAATTAGATACTCCGGATATTGTTTGTTCGGTAGCAATATTAAAACGGGTTGGTAGTTCTACTAAATTAATTGATTTGAGTATTTCAATCGGATAAACCCGACTAGTGGATAGAAACAGCAAACGAGCTTGAATTTGTCTAGCTAATTCCAGAACATTGATAGTTCCTACTAAATTTGTTTGCAGGACGTATTGTGGAGAATTAAATCCTGCAAGTACGGAAGGTTCAGCAGAACAATCAATAATAGTATCGACATCAAACATTCCAGGATCTAAATCGCTAGAGGAACGAATGTCACCATGAATAAACTCAATTCCTAAATTTTTGAATCTAGGAATATTTAATTCTGAACCGCGTCTGCGAAGATTATCAAAACATATAATTTTCCACTGAGAATAATACTTTTTTAGATGAATTGCTAAGGAACTGCCAACAAAACCAGCTCCTCCTAAAATCAGAATCTTCTCAGCCATTGGATTTTAACCTTTGATTTGCTATCAGTTTATTTTTGCTTAAATGATAATCTCCACGCGATAAATGTTTTTCTAGCCAGATGAAGAGGACTATGAACAAATATCGGCTCCCCATTTCTTTTAGTTTTAACTTAGAAACTCCTGTGGTTCTATTTCTCCAAGTAATGGGAATTGTTGTATAAGAATACCCTCTCACTAGGGCTTTGAGTGGCATTTCTACGGTTAAATTGAAATGATGAGATACTAAAGGAGATATACCTTCAATAACTTCTTTACGATAAATTTTAAACGCATTGGTCGTATCGTTAAATTTTAAACCGAATAAAATTTTAATAAATAAGTTTGCTAAACGATTAACAATTAGTTTGTGAGTGGGATAGTCAATGACTCTTCCTCCCTTAATAAAGCGAGAACCAAAAACACAATCGTACCCTTCTTGCAGTTTATGATAATAAGCTACGATGTCTTCTGGTGCATCCGAACTATCTGCCATAACTACTGCTACAGCATCCCCTGTAAAATTTTCTAAGCCACAGCGAACTGCAAACCCAAAGCCGTTAGGGTAATAGTTATTGATGTAACGCAGCTGACTATTTTCAGAATTGAGCTGCTGTAATAATTGTTCTGTATTATCTTTGCTGTTGTCGTTAACAACTAAAATTTCATAATCAATTTTTTCTTGTTTCAAAAAGTTGCTAATGGTGCGAACAGTTTGAACTATGCAATCTTCTTCATTGTAGGCTGGAATTACTATTGATAAAGTTTTAACAGATTTTGAGGTATCTATCGTTATTGGCTCATCTTTTGTTAAGCTAAGATTTACTGCTAGGGCTGGAGCCAATGATTCTGGATAATAGGTAACTGATATTTTTTCTGTCTGTGAGTTGTTATGAGTTTTTTGCGGCGTAGTTTTAAATATAAAGCGATCGCTAATCAAATAATTAATCGATGCACTTACAAGTACGCCTATTATAGTATTGATGCCATAGTTAACTTTCAACCAATCTAAAACTGGAAAAATCAAGAAAATGCGAACTAAAACTGCAACTCCAGCAGAAACATGGTAAAGAGGAAGTTGTCGCAAAAATACTTCTTTAATTGTCCAAATACCACCAGTCCAAACGAATATCCGGTAGATGAAAAAACCGAATATTAGTGATATTTCAATTGATATTACATTAGCAATGTTACGTAAAAAAGCTGTATTAAATCCTAGCTTTTCAATTATTAAATAAATTAACGCTAGATTTAGTGCTGCTGCTAGACCACCACCTAATAAAAACTTTAGTATTTTTGAGCGAAATATTTTGTTTAGCATTTTGGCTCTATTTCTCCTTGATGCTCGTTAATAATAAATACAACGCTTTTTAGACTATGTTCCTTTTTTACTCCACCACTTTTATCTTTGTTTCACCATTCAACTGAATAAACTGTTGACCCTCTTGGTCATAAACCCAAGCTTTGATAACAGTTTCACCTGCTGGTATAGACTTTAAAGAAACATTTGCTTCCCAACCTGATGTATTGTATAGATTTGAATTGAAAGCTTTTGCAACATCAGGTCTATTTAAATATATAGTTCCATAGGCAAAAAAAGATTGCTCATTGCCGTAGGATAGCAAAACGAGGAACGGCTGTTTGCGGGGTTCAGGGAGAATAGCCCAACCAACCCACTTTATAGTATCTTTCCTGCCTAAAATTAATGGTTGCTTTTGTGTTGAAGGAAGATCGATATTCCCGTAAGCGTTTGCTGTTTTAGTTGTAAAAATTATATTTTTAGAAAACTTTCTAAACCCTAAGTTTTGAAGAGCTATGCTCGATTCTACGATATGCAAGGGTTTAGGATAAAACATTTGCAAACAGTTATTAGGAGATTCACTCTCTATAAAATTTATAACTTCTAAGCAATGTTTAGCAGCGTTATGTGCTTTCCAAATATTTTTACCTTCTACAATATTATTATTAATAGATTCAAAAATAAAAATAGGTATCAATACAATGATGCACCATTTACTAGTAAGTAAGTATATATTTTCGCGGCTTATTTTAGATTTATTTAATATCCATAATTTCCACATTTGCAGGCAAGATATGACTAATAGTATTAAAACAGTTCTATACCTTAATGCTAAAGCTTGCTCAACTCCAAAACCCGCTCTACCAATAGTCGTCACCATCGCAAATAAAGTGGCAAACCAACCTATTGATAACCAGCCACCAGCTTTCTTGGTAAACTCAGATTGATAATTTTTGATGGAGAAAATACTAAAAAATAACAAACTAGAAAATACTGTTAATCCACTAAATATAGGAGGTAATATCTTCGTACTAACAGAAGAACCTATGAGGGTCAGAAAATATTGTGTTGCAATTAATGGATTTTGTAAAACAAATAATATATTAGGGTGAGCGGAAGGTTTTTGATAACCAATAAAGTATATAACAACACATGAAGTAAAAAGTATCATCCATACCAAAAGCCTGATTTTTTTCTGATTACTCTTTCCTTCAACCAAGTATAATGATGGAATTACTGCCAGCCAAGATAGTAACCCATGAGCTAAAGAAAAGCTAGCAACCAAGCAACATAGAGATGCAAGTGATATTCTGACATTTGGAAGCCAGTTCTTAAGTACAACCAAAATAAAAACGGCTGTGATTACGCAAGTATTTGTTAAAAACCAACCTATTTGAAATCCCCATAGCCAGTTCTCATACTGAAATAAGGAAAAAGTTAATATACATATCGTAATATTAAATAAATGATGTATCCCTCTGTTTTTTGGGTTAAAGTTAAGAGTCGCAATTTTATACATCATACCGAAACTTGCTAAAGCTAGTAAGAAGCTAAAGCAAGTTTCAAGTTTGATATTCCATTTAGAAGAAAATGCAAGTATCGCAAATATTATTCTTGGAAAAAATATACGATGCTCATTATGTTGAGCAAAAAAATCTGCAAAGCTTACAGTACCGTTAGAAATTTTGTCAAATAGATCTACTAATTCCCAATCATCCCAAACAGGCATGTTTACACTGAAGCTAGTAACAAACCAAAACAGTAAAATAACTGGTAAGCAATAGGCAACTAATAAAAGTAGTTTTGTTTTTTGAAATGGAAGAGTTTTATTGAACATAATCTATTAATTTGATAGTGTAAAAAAGGATTTATTTTCCTATTTTAAGTATAATTTTAGCCAAATAAGTATTTATAATAATGTTTTGATTTTATGTTTAAACTTTAACCATAGATTTTGTTTCTTCTGCAAATGCTTGTTTTCAATCTCGTATAAGGTATCTCGTTTCTCTTTCTTTTCCACATGCTCTAACTAAGTTGTTGAATCCTTTTGGTGAACTGAATCTTTTATACCATCGATTCTTTGTCCATTATATATATGAGGTACTATTTCACCAGTAGCTATATTAATTATTTCCCTTTTAAATATTTTTTTCAAAAAAAGGTCTGAGAGCATAGGTATATAGTACATGCAGTCATTAAAAAAATAATGAGTTACTTGACTGTGACGAGTTCTATTAATATCTAATATCGGGCTACCACCATGTAGTAAATTAGCAGACCAAATAATTGCTTGGCCTTTTCGTAGGGTAATATCGATCTTTTTTAAATTTAAATTTTCAATTGTAGATTGGATAAATTTTTCATAAATTACATAGTACTCATATCGTTCTTGGTTGCTACCACTTAACCCTAGATGATGTAAATCAAAAATTGGTAACTTGTGACTTTCAGGATAGTAATGAAGAGGCCCATTCTTTTCATCAACATCTTCTAAAGCAACCCATACACCACACATAAATTCATGCGGGACTGAATGAAAATGGATAGTATCGCTATGAGTTGCTTGTTGACTTCCAACACGAAAGTTCAAGGTTTGAAAAGGGATTGGTTCTCGTTGATAAAGCGTTTTTACTAAAGATAAAATTTTGGGATCAATTGCAATACTCTTTACATATTTACTAAAAACCCAAGCATCTTGAATTCTGACATGACCTTTATATTCAGACGCTAAATCTTTAATTATCGCTTGGCAAATGTGTTCAAAGTTTTCTATTTTTGTATCTATAATTAAATAACCATAATCTGCGTAATGCTTAACTAAGCTTTTCGTGCAGTCATCTAAATTGGAAACTTCAAGCAACTGCTCAAAAAACGGAGAATGTATCCAAGGTATAGTTAACTGTGGAATATCATACTTACTTATACTCATATTTTTAACTCGTTTTAACTCTAAAATTGTTTTTATACAAAGTTTAATAATTAATAGTAGTTCCAGTATACGTGTTAACCACTATACAAAAATTTGATAAATCTTCTGAAAATTAACAGTCAGTAGGCTTTACTTACAACCACATCAAAAAGTATCAAATATATCTGTCCTCATGGCTAAGTTTTTTCTTAATTTTAGATATCAATTCTCTATCAAATGTTTCCTCCCATGAAGAAGACCAATTGACTTTTGAACCTGCTAGCCGCAGCTCCCAATCCTGTGACAATATAGCAGCTTTCGCAAGAGTTTCGGCCACTCCATCTGCTGTTGGTTCCGCAGCTAGTATATTACTCGATATATCTTTGAGTCGTTCTGCTGTCTTATTCATGCAGGTATTAGTTACTACTATCATGCCTGCGGCAGCCATTTCTAATGGCAGTAAACTAGGGTGAGGAGTATACATCAGAGCCAACCCTAAATCGTGTTCTGGAAGTAACTCGCAGTATTCGTCTAAGCTTACCTTACCTAGCATCTGCAAAGATCGTCCATTTGCAAGAGGCAGAGATGGCTTTAATTGCTCAGTTCCTATGCCATAAAATTCCCAATCTTCGGTATCAAACACACCAGAAACTATTGCTTTATTTAGTGCCATCAAACCAATCTCAAACATATTGCGTGCTGCATGAGTTTCGGGGCGACTGTAAAAAAGCAATTTTTTAGTAGCTTTTTTCGGAGCTAATGCAGGCAATTCAAAAGTTTGAATTGCATTCTCAAAAGATGCAATTAATGGTGAATGTTTATGTTCTGATGCAAATACCCCAATGTTCTGCTGTTGAAAATACTCCATCAACAAAGCAGTTGAGAATAATGCTGAATGGGGAAAGTCATATGACTGACGGGCTATAGCAAAGTAAGCCCCCATAGAAAATGTAAATGGCTCAAATTCCTGAATCAAGTACAAAAATTCGGGATGTCCTAATTGAGTAGATGCGTGATGAGCAATGTGAGCAGTCCACCAAGTCGTAGCAATAAATGAATCAAAGGGATTAACAGGCAATGTAACTTCACGATTATGGTGAAGTGATATCTCAATGTAATTTAATAAATCTTCTAGTCCAGGGTATTGGATCATACCCTCAGTAACCTCTTGCGGTTGAAAGTCGCATTTGTCAACAATAACTAACCTAACTTTTAATCCGGCTTTAGCTAGTAAAATCGCAAAATTAAATTTTGCAATATATCCACCAAATAAATATTTGAAATTAATTTCTGGAATCAGTAAATTAACGCGAATTGGCTGAGATTCGCTAATATTTAATTCCAAAGGTGCAATTTTTGCTTCTAGTGCTGTTTGAAAGCTATTTTTTTTTGTTGTAATTACACACGCTGGTTCGGCAAGTATATTAGATGTCTGCCTTTTCGCAGCTGATAGTTTATTTAAATTTAATACCAAACGTTTAGATAGAGTCACTAAAACACGAGATTGGAGTAATCGCCACTCTGCATGATTGGTAGTATGTGTTTGGATTAATAATATATGTTTTTTCAACAGAGGGAAAATAGAAAACCATCTATCGGTGAACATATTCAAAACAGAGAGATCGGTTACAGCTTTATCTCCTACTCGTAAACGCAGATTAGCTGCCATTAGTTCCAATCTACGAAATTCACATTGATAAATTGCCCATCCTCTGTGAAGATAGGATTTTAAGTTTGCTTTAATAGAATCACGAGGACTAAAAATAAATTTCTTTGTCAGCTTCAATAATTTAAATAGACGTTCTGATGGTGAAGCAACTTGGAAATCAGCGTGACCAATTATATTTGAGCCATGCTGTATGTAATCGTATAGTGGCTCATCAATGTAAGCTATTCTTCCCATAGACCTTGCTACTATTGATAGCCATTGATCGTGGAAAATTTGCCCGATTGGATAAGGAAAAGGTAACAAAACATGCATTAAACTGCGGCGAAACAAGCAAGCTGCACCTGTAATAGTATTCGCTAGCAGTAACATGGAAATATCTTCATAATAGTTTTCTCTATTAACCCAGTAAGTGTTAAAAATTATTTCTCCGTTTTCCTTAACAATACGCATATCCGAATATACCAAACTGACATCCGGCTTCATACTGGCTAAACAACGGCTTAGTTTATTTTCATACCAATAGTCGTCTTGATCTGAAAATGCAATATATTCAGCAACATCACCAACTCTTTCTAAAGCTCTTTCAAAGTTTTTATAAAACCCCAGATTTGAATCATTCCGATAAACATGAATGCGTGGATCTATCTCACATACTTTGCAAATTTCTTTAAAGGACTTTTGTGAAGATTTATCATCGTTAACTATCAAAATCCAGTTTTTATGAGTTTGGTTAATAATAGAATTTATCTGCTTCTTAAAACTCTCAATTTTCGGGTTATATGTAGCCATACAAATCGCAATCAAAGGCTCATTGAAATCGGGATTAACCTTTGATTTAGATACTGTTTCTATTGCATTGTTGGCTTGACAGTACACATACCCTATATCTAAAGAATTTACGCGATCGCTGTAGTAAAAATTCAGAGTCAATTTTAATTTTTTACCGATGTCGTCTTTGACAAACGGAATCATTCCATAAAAACCGGAACTAAGACTTTTATAAGCAGGGGATATAGATTTGTAAACAGCAAATACATCAGTCCTCAAATCATTGATATGTGTGAGAGAATGAATTTTCTCGTTTATGGAGACTGATATTCCTCTAATTTGATCGTCTGTATCTAAGCACCAGCCTGAAAATGGAATATAAGTACCCTGTCCTACAGTCACTACGTTTGGAATTGGGATATCGACAGAATAAAGAAACGACATTGGTATGCACCGATAAACTACATAATAATTAACTGCATCAATAATATGTAACTCAACTTAATTATAATTAGTAAATCAATTACTCTATTTCATTTTTTTAATATCATAATAAATATTATGATTTCACATTATTCTTTGTTTGATTGACATTTTAAGTTGTTTTATATATAAACACAAGCATAAGCCTTTTCATATAAAACAACTTAATCATTAGGCATTTTAATCTGTACTTAAATCTGAGTTATGAGTCAATACGGTTCAGCTAAAGAAATTTATCTGCTCAGGTAGGCAGGGGAAATAGGGAGAGATAAAAAAGCTTAACTGAACTATATTGAGTCATGAGGTCAATGAAAATCAAGCTTGACTTTTTAGCTAACTTTAAGAAATAGTTTATGCTGCTTTTTGCATCACAATTATTGCTTGTGGAATAACAGTAGAGTCATACATAAAATCACGAAATATTAAAAAACGTGTCCACTCTCGCTCTACATAGCCACGGGGAATCAAAGTTTCTCCATAAAATGATGCAGGTCTGGAGACTCCTCCACCAGTCGCTTCATGTAAAAATTTTCCATTATCATATGCGCTTAAGGCAGCATGATAATCCACAAATGAGTTAGCTAATCCCTGTGCGTGTGAATCGTTGTGAGATCCGTCCTCGCGCAGCGAACGGCATAAATCTAAATGCGATCTGCTTCGAGTTGTAACAATTAGTAATCCATTGGGTTTTAGTATTCTAGAAAATTCTTCTATCCACTTAATATGTGTTGCTTCATTGAGATGAGAAAAAACTGAGTAAGCATAGATTAAATCGAAACTTTCACTAGGTAATTCAGATGGAGGCGATGAGTTAACAACATTATATTTTCCATACTTTACAGTCTTTCTACAAAGATTTATCATTTCCTCATCCACATCCACACCATAGACATTATTTATAGGAACATCCTTGAGGAAAAAACGAATAATTCTTCCCCAACCACAGCCAAAATCTAACACATGGCTATCCGATGATAAATCCTGCCCAAACGAAGACAAGTATTTTTTGATAATACAGTAAAAATTAAAAGCTTCTTGAAGATTATACTTTGCAGTGGAACCTACTGAGGAAATTTGTATTTCATCAGATGGAAATCCAGGTAACTCTATGCCATTAATTATTGGGTTATTTACACTTTGTAAAAGTACTTTGAGCCAATCTTCATTATTAAAATTATGAAAAACATCCCGCAGTTCTATAGAACCAGCTGGTTTGTCCTCCATTTCCCTCTTCTTAACCAAATTCAAAAACTTTTTTACCTTCAACCATTGTGTCCGTAACTTCCAAAATTTACTTGTCTGCATTGCCTCAACTTGATTCTGAGTATTCTGGAAATTGACTTTCATTTGTTGAAGCTCTAACTCTAACTCTTTTAACTTAGTTTGAGTTTGTTGTAACTGAGATTGAGATTGCTCTAATTCTATCTGAGTTTGTTGTAACTGAGATTGAGATTGCTCTAATTCTATCTGAGTTTGTTGTAACTGAGATTGAGATTGCTTTAATTCTGTCTGAGTTTGTTGCACTTGAGATTGGGATTGTTTTAATTCTGTCTGAGTTTGTTGCACTTGAGATTGGGATTGCTTTAATTCTGTCTGTGTTTGTTCTACTTGAGATTGAAATTGCTTTAATTCTGTCTGTGTTTGTTCTACTTGAGATTGAAATTGCTTTAATTCTGTCTGTGTTTGTTCTACTTGAGATTGGGATTGCTTTAATTCTATTTGTGTTTGTTCTAATTTAGATTGACATTGGTTTAATTCTGATTGTGTTTGTTGTAATTGCAATCGTGTTTGCTCTAAAACTTCCCCAGTTTGACGCCAACCTATTTCCATCCAGTTTAATAAATCATCCTGGCTATCAATATAAACTGAATCAATATTTGGGTTATTAGTAAGACTCTTATCTGAACATATTGCAAAAAAATAAATTGGTGAATTTAAACTAGGAACTTTTTGCTTGACTTGGTTAGCATCTGTTGTAAAAGCTTGAAAAATGTTTGCTTGAGAATTTTCTAATTTAAATATGAAAGATCCTATAGCCATTCTTTGCCCATAAATTTCAACATAATCAAAATAACGTCTTAATAGAACTGTTAATTCGTCATAATAAAGCTCTTTGACATGAAATGGATTAGAATATTTAGGTTCATCTGAATAAGTTAAGCGATTAGGAGAGGAAATAATTAATATTCCACCAGGCTTAAGAACTCGCTTAATCTCCTGCATCATTTCTTCATGCTTATCGTGATGCTCGATTGTTTCAAAAGATGTTACTACGTCAACTGAATTATCGGGTAGCGGTATTGAATCGCACGAACCCACCATAAATGTTACATTCTTATGAGTACTATACTCTTTAGTGGCATACTCTACAACTTCAGAATTAATATCAACTCCAACAACTGATTTGGCTACACTTGCGAGTAATGCACAACCATATCCCTCACCGCAAGCAATATCTAATACAGATTTCCCAGCTACATAGTCAACACATAGAGCATATCGATGTAGATGCTCATATTTAATTTGACCATTTAGAGAAGGAACATATCTCTCACCTGTAATTTCCATACTTTCTATCAATTTGATAAAATTACTTTACTGCTACTAAAGCTTGTGCAGAAGGATAGTCAACAGAGAACAACCGACACTCTGTAAATCCTGCTTGGATTACGTGCTTCCACGCGTCACATCCATATTCTGTATGAACTACAAAATCTGGTTGATTTTCTTGAGAACCATGATAACTTGCAGGCATACCTTCTCTAGAAATAGTTAGCCTATCAACAACCATAGGTATAGTAAAAGCACAATATCCACCAGGCTTTAATATCCTGTAGCACTCCGATAAACCTCTAATTGGATGCTTGATGTGTTCTAAAACATCTGAATGAACAACCAAATCAAAAGTCATATTTGCAATTTTCATATTCATCATATCTATTTCCGGATATACCTTTAAAGTATGACTCGGTATTTCGACTAAAAACTTTGTTAAACTCCCGGCTTCATTGATTTCTAGGATTTGTAAGTTTTGGATTTTTTTCTGTTTAACAAAATCTTGAAAAAAACCTGTATAGCCAAAACATCTCATTATTGCTTTAGCTAGTACCATTGAGCGTAAGTTAGATTTGCAGTCTATACAATGTAGACCTTGCTGTTTGTTAATATATTCAACTTCATAAGGTGCTATACGCCATTCATCGATTAATTCTTTCCACAGAACATCGTAAGCATTTAAGTTACTGGAGCCGCAACAATAACAAATCATTTGACTAAGGTATTTGTTAATAATTGATTTGTTAAGAAAATATCTACTTCATGGGAAACGGTAACTTTAGTAAATCTAATAAAACCAAAAGTTAAATCGGTAACCCCGGATTCTATCGCAACAGGAGCCTGCAACCAATCCATCATTTCATGGCTTTCCTGGCTACCATCGGCCACAGCTGGTTCAAGTGAATAATTATCACTTTTAATATGAGGCCATTTTATGCTAAAAATCACACTAATTAGTTTTTCTTTTTCAAATTTTGGTAGTGGATACTTATATTGGTCTGTGTTCCATCCAGCAATCGGTACTCTTAATCTGTCATACATTGTAATACCAAAAATTGGACTTTCAACGTAGTCGTGACTGAGAATTTTTGTGCAGATTATCAAAGTATCATCAGGCATAACAAAACCTGTTTTTTGCCCTTCCTTGTTAAAAATTTCCAAACTTAAAATTTCACAACGTCCGGTACCAAACCTCTTAACTGTCGGAAATGCCAGAAATTCTTTACCCGTAAAACAATTTTGATTTAAATTTTCTATATATTTATCGGATTTAACTTCTATGTTACCTTTGGAATTTTTGATAATTTCTATCTCTGGTTGGGAATCACTTAAGCGTTCTGTCTTTTGTTTAATTCCATCATTTATTTTGTTATATACCCAAGCTTGGTATGATTTACTAACATCTAATGGAGTACCTTGTTCAACAATTTGACCATGATTAATCCAAATACTGCTGGAACAAAGGCGATTCACAGATGCTATATCATGAGACACAAACAAAATAGTTCCACCAGAGTCTTGAAAATCTTTAATTTTTGCCATGCAGCGATGCACAAACACGCCATCTCCTACAGACAAAGCTTCATCTACAATCAAAATTTCGGGATTCACATTAATAGCTACTGCAAATGCTAAGCGGACAAACATACCGCTGGAATAAGTTTTAACAGGTTCATCAATAAAATCTCCTATATCTGCAAATGCAGCTATTTCTTCAAATTTTTGCTCAAGTTCTATTTTACTTAAGCCTAGTAACTGTCCGTTAAAAAATACGTTTTGTCGCCCCGTAAACTCTGGATTGAATCCACTTCCTAACTCTAGCAAGGCGGAAACTCGACCATTAACTTTTACAGCACCCGTAGTTGGAGTCAGAGTCCCAGCAATGATGTGTAGCAAAGTGCTTTTGCCAGAACCATTTTGACCAATAATTCCTACAGTTTCTCCCTTGGGAATATCCAAATTAATATCGCGTAATGCCCAAAATTCATCTGCTCTACATTTTCCTGGTAAAACAATCTCTTTGAGTCGCTCTACAGGATGAGCATATCGTTTAAAGCACTTAGATATATTCTTCAAGGAAATTGCAGCTTTTTTTCCCATATTTTGCTATTAATCCTCAAAACTGCCACATCATTAATTAAAGACAATTATGCGTCTAAACTGCAAAATTCGTCTTTACAATACATCTGCAAAAGCTGGACGCAGGTGGCGATAACACCACAATCCTACACAAAAAACTCCTAACGCAATTATTGACGAAACTCCAAACTCACCCCAATGTTTTACTTCTCCTGCTAAAATTAAATCTCGATATACTTCAACGATTCCTGTCATCGGATTTAACCAAAATACCCATCCCCGCCATTCCTGTGGAATTGCTGATGCTGGATAAATAATCGGTGTCAAATACATCCAAAGATTTAAAATCACCCCTAAAGTCTGCGGAATATCTCGCAAAAATACCGTTAATCCTGCTACTAAATAGCCCAATCCTGCTGTGAGCAATAATTGGGTTAGCCATACCAACGGTAATAGCGCCAAGGTAACATGTAAAGTATGAGAACTTAGCGCCACAAAAAAAATCAACGCTATTAAACCGAAGTAACTCTCAATGAATGCTGATAAAATTGGCACGAGCGGTAACAAAGCTACAGGAAATACAACCTTTTTGACTAAATTCGGCTGTACTACAACTGAACTAGCAGACTGCATCAATCCCCCTGAAAAAGTAATCCAGGGAAGCAAACCCGCAAATAGCCACAAACCAAAAGTGAAGTTATTTTCTGGTAAATTTTTGATACTCAACTTCACTCTCAGTACAATCGAGAATACATAGGTATAAATAAGTAATTGTGATAGCTGATTTAGCACAGGCCATAAATTACCTAAAATAGAACCTTTATACCGCGCTTCTAAATCCCGCCTGACCAAAGTTCTCAGCAAGTTAAATTTTGCCCACGATCCTTCATTTACAGGTACTATGCGCCTGAGCCTTCGCGCTTTACGTATAAATCCTCGCATTGTTCGTAACAACTCCTGCTTCTTCGTTCACTACCTACACACCCAATTCCTTGAAAGCCTTATAGCTATAAAAATATACTTAATGTTTTTGGAACATAATTGTTACCACCAAATTTTCCGGAAATTGTCTTGGTGATTATACAATGAATCGGCTATAGCCAAGTGTATTTTTACTAGAAATATAAATTTTCTCGGCAACACTGCTTTGTTTAGTGAAGGGGCAATTTTATGCTTAACTAAAACTATCTGGATCGATTGAGAGCGATCGCAAATACTCTGCCAATCTATCGGCCCGTTGGCGTTCTTGTTCGGCTCGTTGGCGTTCTTGTTCGGCTTTTTCTTTTGATGTCGGCACCCAGCCTGCTGCATCATACCAACGCAACCACAAGCCTGTTGTCTGCTGATAAGTACCTTGCCACAGACCCAATCCTAGTTCTAATTCTTCCAACCAAAAGCGGTTCTCTGTTAAAGAGATTGCCTGGTAGCGAGTGCCTTGAAGTTGAAAAGCACGCAAATGATTTTCATAGCGGTCATAAATAACGTAGTAGGGAACTCGCAAAATGCGTTCATATACTTCCCACTTCGTTGGAGGCTTGTTGACCTCGCGCAGGGTTTTTCCTAAATCTTCTTGTTCTGTGCCAGGTGAGAGTAATTCCACGACTAAAAAAGGCACAACTCCCTCTTGCCAAATGACATAACTTAAGCGTAGGTCTTGCTGTTGAGTAGCACTAGCTACTCCCAGAACCATATACCAATCAGGACGCTTGTACCATAAAGTATGACGGGGATCGTAGTAGAGATTTAAATCGCTAGCAAGTAAAATTTCTTCAGATGGATAAGTCAGAGGTTGACAAGTCTCAGTCAGCAAATCCGCCTGAATGCAGTGAAATTCATCTGGCAAACCTGATTCCCCTATTAATTCACTGGGTAAATCATACATGGTAGGCATGGTTTCTTGCGGTGGGCGCGGAGGATCTGTTTGATACATGGCTGCTACCTTTGTTGCTTAACTCAAACTATCAGGATTTACTCCTAACGATCGCAAATATTCCGCCAACCGTTGCGATCGCAATTGTTCTTGTTCCAACCGCAATTGTGCCTCAGATGCCTGTTGCTGTGCTTGTGATAGCTGTTGCTGTGCTTGTGATGCCTGTTGCTGTGCTGCAATAGCTACCTGTTGCGCTGCGATCGCAGCTTCCTCTGGTGTTGGAACTAAATCACCCTCTGGTGTAAAGTAACGCAGTTTACCTGCTTCTACGCCTAAATACAGTCCAAGCACATCGCTCCAACGCCATCCCCGCGCACTTGGTGTAATTTCCTGATACTTGTTACCTACCAATTCAAAACCGACAAATTCCAAATTTTCTGGCGAAAACCAGAAATATTCTGGCGTGTGAAATCGATTTTCATAAAGATTCTTCTTTAAATTTCGGTCAATATCAGCTGTACTTTCAGAAAGTAATTCAATAATCAAATCTGGATAACGACCATCTTCTTCCCAAACTACCCAAGAATTGCGCGATCGCTTTTCAGTGTCTTTGACCAAAAAAAAGTCTGGGCCGCGAAAATCCCGATTTCGCAACTGCTGACGGCTAAAATAAATTGTTAAATTCGCACCTATAAAGAAATCATTGCGATCGCGCCACAGCCACTCAAGGGAAGTTACTAGCAACAATAGCTGCATGTAGTGTAATGAAGTTTCCATCTCCGGCTCATCACTTAACAACCGAGTTGCATCGGGCATCTGTTGTTCTAGCTGTTGCGCTGTGACAAACATTATCGTTGTACCTGTTTGGTTGTTGATTTCATTTTAAGCTTTTTGTCATTTGTTATTTGTCATTTGTTATAGGCCAAACAGCGAGTCCTGTTAGCGGTAGCGGGGCGTTTAGCCCGTTATAAATTCTCCCCATCTCCCCACTTCTCTATTGAATTTATGAGAGCTGAGTCACGGATTCAGCTAAACTGAGACTGGTTTATCTGAAATTGTAATCAGGCATGGAAATCGGACAAAAGGTTAAAGTCTATCGTTTGCGCGATCGCGTTTCTTCTCCCATTGCGAAAAAATTAGGACAAGTGGGTGTTATCCAAGGGTACAAAGTCACCGATGGTCAAGGAATCGGTGTAGTAGTGCAGTTTGAGGATAATTTTTCTACTTGGTTTTTTGAAGATGAAATCAAGCCTGTGTAGGGAAAAAAACTCAAAAACGGATTTTCTGTTGAATTGTGAATCTGAAAGCCCAGGTTGAGAATCTTTGTTGAATGCTAAGTTGGAGTTGAAGATCGGCGGTGAAAAGAGGAATTAAATAATGGCTCTAATATTGACATTTTTGGGCAAAGGCGGCACCGCTCGTACCAAAATTGCGATCGCCGCCGCCAAATTATTGGCAAGCCAAGGCAAGCGCGTACTTTTAGCAGGACAAGCAGAACCAACACTGTCAATCCTGCTGGGTACTCCTGTTGGTTCCGAACCTCAGGAAATCGCACCCAATTTGCAAGTAGTAAAGTTTCAAGCATCTGTACTACTAGAGAGCAACTGGGAAGAAGTAAAGAAACTTGAGGCACAATACCTGCGCTCGCCCATATTCAAAGACGTTTTTGGTCAAGAATTGGTAGCATTGCCGGGAATGGACAGCGCCCTTGCCCTGAATGCTATTCGGGAATATGATGCCAGTGGCAAATATGATGCGATCGTCTACGATGGCACAGGTGACTCTTTAACCCTGCGGATGCTGGGATTGCCAGAGTCTCTGAGTTGGTACGTCCGGCGATTCCGGCAATTGTTTGTTAACTCTGACTTAGGCAAAACAATTGTGGAATCGCCTTTAATTCAACCACTAATTAGTAGTTTTTTCAACGTCAATTGGACAGCAGACAACTTTGCAGCGCCTACTAACCAAGTCAATAATTTGTTAGACAAAGGCAGAGCTGCTCTTAGCGATCCCAAGCGCGTTGCTGCTTTTTTGGTGACGACACAAGACCCGATTGAGGTGGCAACTGCCCGGTATTTATGGGGTAGCGCTCAACAAATCGGTTTAACTGTCGGTGGTGTTCTGCTTGTATCTTCCGAGACAAACATCAAGTTGTCAGAGGAATTTACACCTCTACCTGTGAGCGTTATTCCCGACTCCACAACGGGTGACTGGCAAACACTCATAGATGCCCTACCTAACTTTGAAGCTCAAGCAGTACAGGCTCCCAAACCAATTGAAATTGACATCCACAATCGTCAGGTACGCTTATTCTTACCAGGATTTGACAAAAAACAGGTCAAACTTACCCAGTATGGCCCAGAAGTCACGGTGGAAGCAGGAGACCAGCGGCGGAATATTTCCTTGCCCCCAGCTCTAAGTGGTAGACCTATTGCTGGAGCAAAGTTTCAGAATAATTATTTGATAATTTCGTTTTAATTTAGTTAGGAATTAGGAACAAAGTTAGGAGTTAAGAGTGAGGAGTTAGGAATAAAAATGATAATTCTAACTCCTAACTCATAACTCATAACTCCTCACTCTAAAGAAATACGCCTTATGTCAGAATTAACTCCCATTACCCCAGATTCCAAATCCGCTGAGGCATTAGACTCAGCTATCGATAATCCTAGCGACCAAGCAATAGTATCCGATCGCACTGCCAAAACTCGGCAATTGCTGGGGATGAAAGGTGCATCACCAGGAGAAACTTCTATTTGGAAAATCCGGTTGCAACTGATGAAGCCCATCACCTGGATTCCTCTAATTTGGGGCGTAGTTTGTGGTGCGGCTTCTTCTGGTAACTATACCTGGACGCTAGAAAATGTTTTGAAGGTAGCAGCCTGTATGTTCCTGGCTGGCCCATTGATGACAGGTTATACCCAAATCCTCAATGATTACTACGATCGCGAAATTGATGCCATCAATGAACCCTATCGCCCGATTCCCTCTGGAGCAATTTCCCTAACCCAGGTAATTACGCAAATTTGGGTATTATTAATTGGTGGTATTGGTTTGGCATTTTTGCTGGATGTTTGGGCTGGTCATGAATTTCCCACAATTGGTGCGATCGCTATTATTGGTTCTTTCATTGCCTATATTTATTCTGCGCCTCCCCTGAAACTCAAACAAAACGGCTGGCTGGGTAGCTACGCCTTGGGTGCAAGTTATATTACCCTGCCTTGGTCTACAGGACACGCTTTGTTTGGCGACCTCAATTCTACAATTGTGATTTTGACAATGTTCTACAGCTTAGCTGGATTGGGTATTGCCATTGTCAACGACTTCAAGAGTGTAGAAGGCGATCGGCAGTTAGGGTTAAATTCACTACCCGTCATGTTTGGTATCAACACTGCCGCCTGGATTTGCGTACTGACAATTGATGTATTTCAAGGATTCATTGCAGCTTATCTCATCTACATCCATGAGAATTTGTATGCAGGAATACTTCTACTGTTAATCATCCCGCAAATCATCTTGCAGAATATCTATTTTTTACGCGATCCTGTGGCTAATGACGTTAAGTACCAAGCCAGTGCCCAACCCTTCCTAGTTCTAGGAATGCTCGTTGTTGGTTTAGCACTTGGTCATGCTGGCATTTAAGGAACTACCAAGAAATAAATTATCCAGTCTTGTGGGGTGGACATCTTGTCCGCCCTTTTCTACGGGCGGGCGAGACGCCCACCCCACAAGAAAAGTTGTATATTTTTTTATTTGGTAGTCGCTAACAAAACAGCTATAAGTTAGACATTTGCCAAACAGGGCATGGGGAAAGGGGAAAAAGGGAAAGGTTAAATTTATTCCTTTTCCCTTTAACCTTTAACCTTTTCCCTTGCTTCCCCATCCCCTAAGCACTTAACCAATAAACTTATACTTCTATAGTGAGAAGTTAAGAATTAGGAGTTAGGAGTTAATATACTTCTAACTCCTAATTTCTGTCAGGAAATGCCGTGCTAGAACTGATCTATTTCCTCATTCGTGGAATTCAACCTTTGTTAGTCCCAGTTTGCTTTGTCGTTGCTTGGGCTGTAATTATTTTGGCTATTTTGAATATTTGGGCGGCAGCGCGAGATAGTGTGGCTACAGCCAAGCAAATGCATCAAATTCCCTGTACTGGTTGCCAATATTTTACCGATAATTACCGTCTCAAATGCACTGTCCGCCCATCCATTGCCAACACAGAAGAGGCTATTGATTGTTCTGACTATCAACCGAAGACGAATCCTTATTTGTATTAGCGAGTGGGGAAGCTCTTGAGGCAGGGGAAGCAGGGGAAGCAGGGGGAGCAGGGGAAAAGGTTAAAGGTTAAAGGGAAAAGGAATAAATTTAATCTTTCCCCTTTTCCCCGCTTGGTGAGCTTGTCGAACCATACCCCTTTCCCAATCAATGCCCAATGCCCCATACCCTATGCCCCATACCTAATGACTAATTTCTAACAAAACCTTTAAAACTCCACGACTTTGGGCTTGTTCAAAAGCCGCCAACCCTTGAATTAGGGGGTAGCTGGCATGAATTAGGGGTTGTACGTCCACTTGTTTTGTGGCTAGCAAGTGGAGTGCTGGGGGAAAGGGGCCGCAACGAGAGCCAATGAGGGTGATTTCATCCACCACTAAAGAAGAAGCATCCAGACTGAGGTTGCCAGCATAGGTACTTTTAAGGACTAATGTACCACGAGAACGTAGGGCACGACGGGCGATCGCAAATCCTTCTGGATTGCCAGTACATTCTACTGAGATATCAAAATATCCATCTGTGACAGCATTAGCAAGACTTGTTTTAATCCCCCGTACCTCTAGGTTGGCAAGTTTGTCTTGATGACGCCCTACAACCAAAAGCTCACAGCCAGTTAGAGCTAGTGTCTGGGCTACCAACTGCCCTAGTTTGCCGTCTCCCACCACCAGTACGCGATTGTCAGGATGTAATGGTACTTGCTGTTGAATTTCCAGAGCTGCTGCTAAAGGTTCAGTAAACGTTGCTACTTCTGTTGGCACGTTATTAGGTACTAAATGTAGGTTCTCTACTGGCAAACACAGATAATCTGCAAAGGCTCCGTGACGGTTGACAATACCTAAAACAGTTCGGTTTTCGCAGTGAGTCGGTTGTCCGCTGCGACAAAAACGACAATGGCCGCAGACAGCGTTAATTTCTCCAACTACACGTTGGTTAACTAAGTTTTCTGGGCCTTGTTCGACAATGCCGACAAATTCATGACCTAGAATACCAGTATAAGGATAGTAGCCTCTAAGTAATTCCAGGTCAGTATTACAAATACCCGCACGCAAGACGCGTACCAGAGCTTCTCCCGACGCCGGTTCAGGAATGGGGATATCTGTGCGTAGTTGTAATTGGTTGTTTTCGAGCCAGAGTCCTTTCATTACTGTTTCAGGGGTAATAAAAAAGTAAGCTGTCGCGCCTCTAATGCAGTACATTTTTATTGCTTTTACTTTTGACAGTTGAGGCTTGAGAGTTAACCGTCAGCAGTCAATAACATATATGGGATATATGGGTAATTGTGCAATTTTAAAACGTAATAGCTTAGTACGCGCCGAATTAATCGGTATATATAGGAGTCCGATTTGATTGCGTGGAAAATCTAAGTATATGTAGTAGCGTGACAAGACTAAAATGTTGCAATAGATTAGCAGTAAAAACATCGAATTGATAAAGTTCAAAGCCCATTCCCTAATGCACTATTTTAGTCTTGTCACGCCAGTAGCGGCGTGGCAAGCTTAAAATAGTGCATTAGCAAACTCTTGTGGGGTGGGCATCCTGCCCGCCCGGACGGGTGAGGACACCCATCCCACAATAAAATTTATTGCAACATTTTAACCTTGCCACGCCACTACATGTATTTCAAAAATCAAATATTAATCCTATAGTATAACAATCAACAAATTCTCTCGAATGAAATATAAAGCTATAAGTAGCAGAATAAGCTTTTGGTTTTTAATACCGATTTGAAAAATGATTGCAATAATGGATAGCTAGTTTTAAACTCGCAAAAGCTAGTTTATTAGTCTTTCTTCCCCCACTCCTTACTTCATATTCGCCACTCTCTTTAATTTGCGAAAACAAAGATAATCCACCATCCAAAGTCGTATAATGTTCTATCAACTCACTTCAATTTTATTTAACCAAGTGACCAAATCGTTTGAGTCAAGTGCTATTTCGCTTCCTAAGGTTTTTATATAGAGAAGTCCGTCGCTAATAATTAAATCTCTAATTGGATACCATGAATCTCGCGTCCTAATCAAAAGTTGCAAGGGAATACCTGGCCTTGAGGCATATTTGCGATACTTCCACCAAGCTCGCCATAAAAGTACAGATTTAGTACACTGCATCTGATAGCCTTTGGGAATTTCACAGTATTCATACTGATAGAAACCTCGACTATCAATTTCTCCTTTGAGGATATAACTATATTCTGCTAATGCCTGATTTATTAATTCCCAATGGGATGAGTTTGGAGAAATTGAGAATTGACATACTGTGTTAGATATTTGTGCGATCGCAATCACACCTTCAGATTTTGCACTTAGCTGGTTAGCCTTATAAACTGTTTGCGCCGTAAAAGAAGGGTTTGACAATAAAATGTCTTTTTTGTGGATAGAGTTTTGGATAAACTCTCGAATCAAATCTAGATTAGACAACATAAATTTTTATATATCACTGTAGTCACATGGGTTAAGACGGCGTTGATTGCAAAGGAGCAATGAAGCAACTGGCTGTATACTCAGCACTTTGCTATAGTCAGTGACCCAGTGTAAGGCAAGCCCCAACTCAGTGCAAATTAGCATTTATACTGGTACTGTCACTTGCCAAATAATGGACGGGAGTTTTAATTATACTTAAACCGTTCTTTGATAAAGGTTTAATTTAGTTTTGTATAGTATGCTGCCTAAAAAAATTTTTGACAAAATAATTTTTTTAGGCAGGAGTTAATGCCTTAAAGTTTTACCCCTTGCACAAAAGGTTCAAACACGGGAACCAATTCAGGGCGACTAACCACGAGGGTGGGAAAAGAGCGATCGCTATAATCTTCTCCCGCTGATAAAGGAAACGGTTCAGAATTCAGCGATGACCAAACGCCGCCAGCAGCCTGGACAATTACCCAAGCCCCCGCTAAGTCCCAAACTTTTGGTGTCGCCTCTATTCCGCCCAGAGTTGCCCCAGTAGCAACTGTCAAAAAATTATAACTAGCCACGCCCAACATCCGAATTTTGCAGGGAAAGCCGTTGCGGATAATTGCGGTACTGCGAGAACAGAGGTTAAAAAAGTGATTGTTGCTGGGGCTATCGTTACTGGTGTGGATGGGGTGATGGTTGAGAAATGCTCCAGTTGGTGTGGTTATCCCAGATGAACCCGGCCAAAAACCATGAAAAGCTTGGTTCAGGGGCGGTACGTAAACATAACCAAAAATTGGAGTGTCTTGATACAGTAAACCTAGAGAAATTGACCAGATGGGAATGCCCCGTGTAAAGTTAGTTGTACCATCGAGGGGGTCAATTACCCAGCACCACTCGGTACCGGGAAAAGAGCGTTCGCTTTCTTCGGTCAAAATACCATAACCTGAAAAATTAGAAGCGATCGCATCCCGAATTTCCCGATCTGCCCATTTATCTGCTTGCGTTACCAAAGTACCATCAGCTTTTTGCGAAGCCTGTACTTGCCCAAAATCTTGCATTAGCTGTTTGCCCACTCTGGTAGTGGTAGTTTGGGCAAAATCAAGAATTGTTGTCCAAAAATCATGCATTGGTTAATTCTCGCGCAAAGACTCCCCTGAGCCAAGATTAGGTAGATTGGGGTTGGGTTAAGTTTCTAGTTTAATCCAAATCGCTTTCTAAAACAGATGCGATCGCTTGTTTGGTATTTGTTTGAAATTCTGCCACATTGACTCGGTTGAGAAACCAAATTGACAGCACCATTCCCAAGGCTTCGAGGGCAAATACTAACCCATAAGCTAAAAGTAAGTTTGGTAGGAATTTACGCCCCAAATCCAACAATGTACCGCCTATAACCACCGCTAATCCCCTAGATATGGACTGTGCTAGTCCCCACGCCCCAATAAATGTACCTGCGGCTTCGGCTGCTGTGAGATCCAACATCAAGCTAATTGCTGCTGTAGTTAAGAAACCTGCGGCCAGACCAAACAAGACTAAAGCTAATTTCAGGAAGGCTGGATTAGCAGAAAATCCTGATATGGCTAGCAATCCGGCGGCGAATGCTACTAAAATACAACCCAGGCGTGCAGTTCTGCGCTTACCCAAACGTGGCACCACCAAAAAGCCCGTAACGACGTAGGCAATTAGTATACCTGTTCCGTAAAAAGCATTCAGTTTGGTACTTTCAGCTATAGGCATTTTAAAGATCTGACCGGCGTAAGGTTCCAAAATTGGGTCTTGCATGAACAGGCAGATGGTCATCACGAATAAAAACGTGAAAAATAAACCTGTTTGGGGGCTAGCCGTCAAGATTTTCCAAGCATTGCCCAGAGTAATGCTGTCTTCTCGGTCTGCCACTCTGGAACGGCTTAAGTATTGGGAATATTTTTTTTCCACACCCAATGTTCCAACGATCGCTAACCCAAATACAATTGCAGGGATGATAGTAAATAGTCTGTTAACGGATGCCTGTAAAGTTGTTGTTGTTGCATCTGGTGTTAGCAACTTGGAACTGATAATCGCCCCGACAATAATCCCCACCATCAGCATCGACCAAACTACACCGACTACTTTGGAACGATTATCTTCTTCAGATATATCCACCAACAAAGCCGCAAACGCAGTACCGCTAGCACAAATTCCTAAACCGTAGATAGCAAAAACCAAGGCTAATAGTGCTGTCCAGCCGATTGTTTGGGTTGTCCATACCCAGCCACCCTGAGTGCTTCTGGCAACATTGAGTTGCCAGATTAGTTGTACAGCTAAAAATGCAGCGATCGTAAATATTGCCGCCCCCACCCAAACATAAGCCGTGCGGTGGGAACCCCATAACGGTTTGGCATCTGAAATTTGCCCAAACCAGATACGGGAAGGCGCAACAAATAAAGGTAGTGCTAGAACTAATGATACTAGCGTCGCCGGAATTGCTATTTCTTGAATCATGACTCTGTTGAGTACCCCCAGAGTCAAGATTGACATCATGCTCAACCCCATTTGAAATAAACCCAGCCGGAACATGGTCAGTAGATTGACCCTCGGCACAGCTAGGGATTTTGTTTGGGGATCAAATACTTCACCGCTTGCCATAGCTACTTTTTTGGATGGTTTATAGGATATAGTCTCTCTTTAAATAACAATAAACTGTTCGATATTCCAAAAAACCGGTAATTTCGAGGCATCAATTTTTGGGTTTGGCGGGAGACACCGCAGCATAAGGTACATAAAACTTTTTGGTAATTCAGGGTTTGTTGTGCAACCATAACTAGATTAAACGCGGTTGGGCATTAATAGAGGCCTACCTTTTACCGTTAATACTGATGTTTTAGTTGGCGATCGCTATCTATATTTAACATTCACGTCCAACTTTTTTCAATTTTAATGAGGTTATCAGGGATATGGAAGAAATATTAAACCAATACTGTAAACAAGATAATCCTGGGCTGCTTCTCCTAAGTATGCCAACTGGTTTTGGTAAAACATATAATGTTCTAAACTTTATATATTTTAATTACAAGGAATTTGCCAAGCAAAAGAGAAAAATTCTGTTTATTACTAACCTTAAGAAAAACCTACCTATTGACGAACTTAAAAAACGTTTTATTGCCAATAGAAATGAGGAAGATTTTGAAAAATATGTTCTTTTTATTGATTCTAATTTCGAGCCTGTTATCAAAAACTTACTAAACCTCGATCAACAAATTCCTGATAAATTTAAAAATAAAATATATTTACAACTAAAAAAATATATAGAAATGCTCCAACATGAGCAATTACCTAGCGATTTTAAGGAAAACATTAAAACAGATATTCGTAAAAATATTGAGCCAGCATTCCGAGACATTATTAAAAAAACATTGTCAGAAAATTTTAAAACGAAAAAAGCCCGTCTGTCAGCTATAAAAAATAATCAAGATTACCAGTGGATTGGAAAACTTTATCCCGCAGTATTTACAGATGATAAAACTATTTTATTTCTTAGTATAGATAAGTTTGTTGCTCAAAACACAACACTTATTGAACCATCATATTACTTCTCTGAGCGGTTTATTAATAAATCACTTATTTTTATTGATGAGTTTGATACTACCAAAGAAACTGTACTCAAAAATATCATTCAATCTGGGTTAAGAAATCGAGTGGATCTTATTGATTTATTCTTAAATATTCATAATCATCTGATGCAAAGCGAATGCCCTGAAGTACTTTTACAAGAATCAAAATGGCGAAAGCAGCAATCTTCAGCTAAAAACTGGCTATCTCTACGAGAACAGATTGAATCATTACGAGAGAAAGCTAATTATATATTTAAAAAATATCAATTACAGCATATCTGTAAATCTCACGATAATTTTTCAACCAAGGAAAGAAACTTTCTTTTTTATGATTATAAATTCCATAATGTGCTGGATCGTAATCAACGTGTAGAGATTATTGGAGATATAAATAGCCGTACAAATTGGATTAATGCTTTTAATATTAAAGATAAAAAAACGGGCATTGACATACAGGAACTATTAAGTACAATTACTGGCTATTTATCATATTTTCAGACAGGAATTAAATATTTAGCCAATAACTATCGCCACTTAAAAGAGGAAGATAAAGGCGGACAGGAAACTTTTCCTTTTAAATTAGCTATTCAGACAGTTCTTAATAATTTTCACCTTAAAGATGTCGAATTTTTAACCCGTAAAATTCTTGAAGATGATTTGCCGTATGGCTTGCAACCCTATCAAGGAACAATCCAAAATCAGACTTTTTATGATAGGGGGTTTCGTTACTATGATATCGTCGATAGTGATGAACATGATACATTATCAAAAATATATATGTTCAACTTCAGCCGTACACCCGAATCGTTTTTGGCTGGAGTTTGCTCAAAAGCTTTGGTAGTCGGTATTTCCGCTACTGCTGGGCTTTATACAAACATTGGTAATTATGATCTTAAGTATCTGAAATCTCGTTTAGGAGATTCATTTATACGTATTAAAGATGATGCTCTTGTTAAACTTAAAAACGCATATAACGAAGCAACTCAAGGATATAATAAAGTCTCTATAAAAACTAAATTTATTGGGACAGATATACAAAAAGAAGCAATCAAACAGCTTGAAGACCTTTTCAATGATCGAGAAATAGCTCAGGATTTATGGAATACTCTTCGCCATACAATTACTAACGATGATGAGGAGAGTATTGAATTTTCATTTTGCCGTTATGTAAGAGCTTTAACAGCATGGAAATATTTTTTGGATAATCCTGATTGTCATGCGTTCCTTTGTCTTTTTAGTAAATTACCAAAGCCTTCCGACCCAAAGTTCGATCTGCACATATTGCATAAATATGCGGGCTTTTTATTGGATAGCCATCAAAATACTATTGAAGATTCTGTGGCTGATACATTCTTTGTGCTTAGTTCAAATAACTTTGAAGTAAATAAAGAAAAACTGCTCAATGAGCTAAAAGATAATAAACGCCGGTTTATTATTTCTGCATACCAAACGATTGGTGTTGGACAAAATTTACAATTTCCGGTTCCTTCTGGTCTAGAGCCAATACATATTAATAGCTTACCCAAGCATTCAAACATGGATATTAACGGGATATATTTAGATAACCCAAGAAATATTCTTGTTAATATATTTGGGAATAATATAAATGATGATGAATTTATAAAATATATTTTTCAATTGGAATTTATTCGGGAGAATGGAGATTTTTCACTAAACCAGTTTAAGAGCAAACTAGATGAAGCTTTTCATAGATATATAGGAAGATATAAGCCTAGACGAAAGGCTGAGGACTTCACCAACCCATACAACACAAATTCTTATTCACGTTACTTAAATAAAATTATTATTCAGGCACTAGGCCGAATATGTCGTACTAATATGAAGGCTCCAAAAATTCATATTCTTGCTGACGCTTCTATCCGAAAACATTTAATCGGGTTTTCTCTACCAGAAGATGTAATTCCTATTCGTGAATATACTGCTCTCCTTGAATCAGCAGGCGAATCGACTAATCAATCTGAAGATTTAATAGAAGCACAAAACTGTGCATCCCATAAAAGCAATCAAACTGCTGTTTACATACGTCGCCAACTGAGTACGCCGTGGACAAAACAGAGTGTTAAAAAGTGGCAAGAACTAAGAGAACAAGTTCTTTATCAACCAAGTATTGTAAAAGAGTCAGAATGCAATATTAACTGGAATAATATTTACCTGCATTTGCCAAAACCTGCCGATTCATATTATTTCTCGCATGAAAATGACTATGATGATATCGAAGTTTTCTTTTCTGATGACTACGGTAAAAGAGAAGTTAAAGAAGTGAGCGAACAAACTGCCCGTCTTAAAGAGTTGATGAAAATAGATGGTCAGGCAATAAATATAGTTGATAGAGTGAATGATGAAGATTCTACTAATTTAGTAATTACACTAAAAGAATTTCTTCTTCCTTATATCACTAATGAAAAACTAATTACCGTTGGTAAACGGGATAAAGAAAGCACTCTAAATTTTAGAATTATACATGATGCCGAATTTTATGAAAAAAGCGGGCAAAAGGACGAATACCTCCCTTCCACAGATAAATTTCAGCGGCAACATCTGACAATTGAATCAACTAAAAATGTCTCTAAGCCTATTGTTAAAACAATTATAAAGGAACAGCTTATTAAGCGTGATATTAGCTCTCGAACATTGAACTTGTTTGATTGGGCTAAACTTCAACTCAAAGGAATTTGGACTTTTGCTGCTTGGGATGAAGATACAGACCACGTAATTTTTATGGAAATTCAATCAAATGGTAATTTTGAATTTTACGAAATAGATGGTCAAGATGTATTATTTAACTGGCAAAAGTTTGAGAAATATAGAAAATTTATGACAGAGGATAGCTCAGGCGATAAAATCGAGACATTAGAAGGTCTTGTTATTTCTGATGCTGGTGATATAAATCAGATATTTATAACTGATGAAATCAGTATTCCTGACCTTTCTAAAATTGAAGCTATTCTCAAGGAAGTCGAAACTGAACTTCCCGAAGACAAGCAAAGTGGAGATGAGCTAGCTAATATAGTTGAAGAATTTTTACAAGAAGTATCTGAGCTGGATGTTGAAAAATTTAAATCATTCTCATCGGAACTTATAAAAATTAGTAACCAACCTATATCAAAACGAGATTTTAAGCATTTAATCGCACAGTATTTGGGGACAACAAAGAAGGTAGGAGATAAAAATATTGATGTTAGTAGTACAAGTGAGGCTATTCGTTTTAGAGATTACCTTCTCGACAAACATGAAATTCGACTGAAGTTCCCCCAGGATAACCAGAGCAAAGAAGATTTATTCGACGCTTCTCTCAACATAAAATATTTTGGTGAAACTGAAAAAGAAGCTTATTACCTTGTTGGAGATCGAAGAGATAATGTCCAATTCCATTTTAAAGATGCTTGCCATCTACGTAAAATAGTTGCTGTGAATGACCCAAATGCAGTGAATGGCTCAAAACTGATATTCAGACAACTGCTTGAAACTATGGATGTTGATTTTGTTCGTACAGGGCAAAGTACCGTAATTCCTTTCCCTTTTAAGTATATTAGGGAGTATAAGAAATTTGGTGATATTAAATGACTGTATGAGTGAGTACCAATTAAGTACAATAGCTCTTTATTTGAAACGCTACACTAAAAAAGTAAATAAATGTAAAGAAATTAAATTTTGCCAATATGGAAACCATCGCATTGGGGCAAAACGGCCCAGTTGTTACACCTTTGTGCATAGGCACTTGGGCTTGGGGTGATAAACTCTTTTGGAATTATGGCAATGACTACGGCCCGGAACAGTTACAAGAAGCCTTCACCGCAGCGCTACAAGCTGGTGTTAACTTCTTCGACACTGCCGAAATCTACGGAATGGGATTATCAGAGAAATTTTTGGGCGAATTTATGCAACAGACACAACAACCTGTGCAAATCGCCACAAAATTTGGCCCCCTACCGTGGCGATTTACAGGTCAATCTGTATCTGATGCTTTGACACACAGTCTCAAACGCCTACAAGTAGAGCAAATCGCCCTCTACCAAGTACATTGGCCTTTTGCTTTCTTTTTAAGCCAAAAAACTCTGATGAATGCTTTAGCCGATGAAGTGAAGCGGGGTAGAATTGCCGCAGTCGGTGTGAGTAATTACTCAGCAGAACAAATGCGAGACGCCCATCAAATATTGGCAGAACGCGGAGTGCCTTTGGCTGTGAATCAAGTACGGTATTCTTTACTCACTCGCCAAGTTGAAAGTAAGGGTATTGTAGCAACAGCGCGTGAGTTGGGTGTGACTTTGTTGGCTTATAGTCCTTTAGCTCAGGGATTACTCACAGGCAAATACACTATTGATAGTGCCCAAACTCCCACTGGTGCAAGGAAAATAGACCCAAGATTTACTAAAGAAGGCTTACAAAAAATTGCACCAGTAATATTTTTGCTACGCAGTCTCGGAGAAAAATACGATCGCACCCCAGCCCAAGTTGCTCTCAATTGGTTAATTTCTCAAGGTAATGTCATTCCCATTGCTGGCGTAAAAACAGCCGAGCATGTACGTCAAAATGCCGGCGCTTTGGGTTGGAGATTGAACGAAGATGAAATTCTAGAGTTAGAAAAAGTTAGCCGTCCCTGGCTGTAGAAACTTTGCAATGCAACGTCTCTACTCGAACACCAAAGGCCAAAGTTCTGACACTACTAGTTCCCAACCTGGTAATAATTCTGGTAGTGTCAGTTTGTCGTTGTCCTGCAAAAGTATCGGTTCTTGGTTGAGGCGATAAACTGTGACCGTCAATTTATCAGGATCGATGAGGATACCAACTGTACATCCCAGTTGTAAAAATAGCTGAATCTTTTCTACCAATGGTTTAATCCGGTCTGACTTGGATTTTATTTCTACCATCAAGTCAGGCACGAGTTCCACAAAGTCGCGCTTGCTAATTTTAAGTCGATCGGCACGAACAAAAGACACATCGGGAGCGCGGAGATTTCGTTTTTCGTTATCAGCTTCTTTGCCGTTTTCCGTTTCTAAGGTAGGCAAAATAAAGCCAGCGCTGGAACCAGTCACCCGTCCTAATTTTCGTGGGCGTACCCAATTACCAAGTAATCTAATTAACTCAGCACCGATTTCTTCTGATTCATAATCTGATGGCCCCATAACAATTATATTTCCGTCTACCAGCTCCATCTGCCATTCTGGATGCTCTGCTTGTAGTTGCTCTAAGTCTGGAATACTGAACATAAGACCACGAAGAATGCATCTTTAATTCATCTTCTTACAAACTTGTAGAAGAAGTTACCCAAAAATTCAAAAAGTCAAGAGTCCAAAGTCAAAATCTTAACTCCTAACTCTCAACTCTTAACTCTCTCAATTTTAGATTTTGAATTTTGGATTGAAGTAAAAATTAGAAATCTAAAACCCAAAATTCATTAACTTCTAACTAAGAAGCAGATTCCCTAGCTGTAGGCGAACCTAACTTTTGAGTGGGTGACACAGAAGCATCGCGACGGCTTGTCCGCAGTTTGGGCTTGGGAGTACCATTTTTTTCTTCTTCCCCAGCACTGTTATCTGATTTCCAGCTAGAACGGGGGCGATCGCCAGATTCCCGGCGCTTACCGTGGGCAAGTCTGGGTTTGGGAGTGGCGGGTTCCTCTTGGGGAATTTCTACTTCGGATTGCAACCAAGCAGGACGAGTTTGGTCGTAAGCGATTTGCAATGCCGCAGCAGCGATCGCTTGAGCATCATATTTTTCAATCAATTCGCTGACGATGGGCAAAAATGAAGCCAAACGTTCGCCAGCTAAAGCTTCGCGCACTTGTTCTTGCAATTTCAAGATGTGCCGCGCTTCAATTTGCGCCCGTGTAGGAATTGACAATACTTGCCAAGCTTGGCGGTTATGACGTTCAAATGTTTGCTGCTTGCGCCGTTCAAATGGTTGTACTAAAGAAATTGCGGTTCCTTCTTTACCAGCACGACCAGTACGACCAATGCGGTGAACGTAAGTTTCTACGCTATCAGGTAAGTCGTAGTTGATCACATGAGAGAGTTGATCGACATCTAATCCGCGTGCCGCAATATCAGTTGCTACCACCCAACGTACTTGACGATTCCGGAATCGGCTCAATAACCGTTCCCGTGCTTGTTGGGACAAGTCACCGTGGTATTCATCGACACTGTGCCCAGCTGCTTGCAGTTGATTGGTGAGTTCGGCGGCGGTACGTCTGGTGCGAACAAAGATTAAAGCTGTTTCTGGATCTTCCATTTCCAGAATTGGCTGTAAAGCTTTGGCTTTTGTCCAGTGGCGAGGGATTAGGTAAGCTACCTGATTGATTTTGTTAGGTGCGGCTTTTGGTTGTTCGACGGTGACTGTCGCAGGCGATCGCAAAAACTTGTTCACCAAAGAACGAATCGATGGTGGCATTGTCGCCGAAAATAAGGCTGTTTGGCGATCTGTAGGTGCTTGGGAGAGAATTTTTATTACATCGTCAATAAAGCCCATGCTCAACATTTCATCGGCTTCATCCAAGACAAACCATTTTACTTGGTCGAGCTTCAAACAGCCGCGATCGAGCAAATCTATTACTCGTCCTGGGGTGCCGACAACGATGTGAACGCCACGTTTGAGCTGTAACATTTGCCGCTCAATTGATTGACCGCCATAGATTGCTAAAACCCGCAATCCATCATTGCCAATAAACTGGGCGATCGCATCGTGAACTTGCATGGCTAATTCACGAGTTGGCGTTAAAATCAACGCCTGCACAGCTTTTTGATTAATATCCAGCCGTTCTAAAATTGGCAGTGAAAATGCTGCTGTTTTACCCGTCCCAGTTTGAGATTGACCGACTACATCGCGACCCGCCAATAGTTGGGGAATTGCTTGGGTTTGAATACTAGTAGGTGTGGTAAAGCCAATTTTTTCTAATTGCTCGACGCGTTCTTGGGAAATACCTAATTCTTGAAACGAAAGATTCATCAATTCTCCTAAATTTTATCTAAGGATTTTTGGATTAGTCATTAGTCATTAGTCATTAGTCATTTACTAAGGACAACCGACGAAGGACAACTGACAAATGACAAATTAGTTATTGACAACTTGACCGTATAGGTCATAGGCATCAGCGTGGTGAATCGCTACTGGCACGATGGTTCCTAACTTTGCCTGTCCTTGGACATATACTTGGCCATCGACCTCTGGGGAAAATCTACCTGAACGACCGATTAATTCACCACTTTCAGGATTTTCTTGCTCAATCAGGACATCGACGATTTTGCCTATTTCCTGTTGATTTTTCTTTTGGGAAATCGGTTGCTGGAGTTCCATCAGTCGATCTCGGCGCTCGTCCATCACTTCTTGAGATAACTGATTTGGCAGGTTGTAGGCGGGGGTTCCTTCTTCTGGTGAAAAGGTGAAGACGCCAACATGGTCAAACTCATGCCGCCGGACGAATTCTAGTAGATGCTCAAAATGCTCGCTTGTTTCTCCTGGGAAACCAACAATAAATGTTGTCCGCAATACGGCTGTTGGTAGTGCCGTTTTGATGCGATCTATAATCCCATCATTTACACGTCCTTGCCAGGGACGGTTCATGGCACGGAGAATCTCTCCATGAGAATGTTGCAAGGGCAAATCGAGATAAGGCAAGACGTTGGGTGTTTCTTTGATTGCCGCTATTACATCTTGTGTCAATCCCGTGGGATAAGCGTAGTGCATTCTAATCCACGGTATATTCACGTTCCCCAAAGCGCGGAGTAATTCGGCTAGCTTTGGCTGACCATAAATATCTAAACCGTAATTAGTCGTGATTTGGGAAATTAAAATAATTTCCTGCACTCCCTGACTAACTAACTGCTCGGCTTCAGCGACTATCGATTCTATAGTACGCGATCGCTGGTTCCCTCTTAAATGAGGAATTATACAAAATGCACAACGATAATCACATCCTTCGGCAACCCTGAGGTAAGCTACGCCCTCTGTTGTAGTGCGATAGCGCGGTGTAGTTTCGTCAGCAATGTAGGTTGGTTCGATACTAACCTGTTTGACCCGTTCGCCTTGTTCTACACGCTCAATTACATTTACAATTTTGTGATAATCACCTGTACCCACCACAGCTACTGCTTCCGGCAACTCATCCAAAAGTTGTTCTTGGAAATGTTGCGCCATACAGCCAGTAATCACGATTTTTTTGTTTGCTTCTGCCAGTTCTACCAAAGTCCTGACAGATTCAAGTCTCGCAGCTTCAATAAAACTACACGTATTAACAATAACGTAATCTGCTAACTCTTCATTTGTATCTACACCATAGCCTGCTTCTGTGAGCATTCCTAACATGTGTTCTGTATCTATTCGATTTTTCTCGCAGCCCAGGTGAGAAATGGCAATTGTTGGCTTGTCACCCATATTTTGAAAAAATCTTCAGTTTTTTTCTTGTAATCAAATTCATTCCAAGCACTGACGCAAGCTTTTTTTATCAACATCCTCATGAGAGGATTAACAGCGGTAAATTCCCACTGTCAGCAAATCCCCGTTAAGCTATGACCCTATCGTTAATAAAAATAGAGGTCATGTTATGATACTTCTATCAATTTGTTCCCCAGGGTAAATTGAAGTGTCTTTGGGTACATTTGACACTTGTAATGTTTTTTAACAATGGTCTATTGGTATTTTACATTACCACAGCGTGTGCGTTGTTAACCTACCCCATCGGGAAGCCGCCCAAAGGGCTTGTTGTGAGAAGTCGCTACCCTCAGGGAAATCGCCTTCGCGACTACGCCCATAAAGCAGTAATGGTACTTTGGCGATCGGCTAGTCCTACGACTGTGCGCGGACGAGACGCCTAAACCACGGAAAGCTGCCTTGCGTGTTGTGAGTGGCAAACTCCTCTTGTAGCCAGGTTTTATCTTAACATATCTTATGACAAATTTGACGCCAATTTCCATCTTCGGAAGGAGGCAGTAAACCGACCAAGTAAAAAAAACAGACAAGGGGACAAGGAGAGAAGTTGGAGCGGAGGTTTCCTCCGATCCAAACTTCGGAGGACAAGGGGACAAGGTATTGGGAGTGCTAAATTCTGAATTCTGAGTTCTGGGTTCTGAATTCTGAATTCTGAGTTCTCAATTCTGAGTGCCGAATTTTGTAAAATTGACTTATGCAAAATTATTCAAAAATCAAAAAGCTGATGAGTCAAGCTTTTCGGGTATTTTGAATTGTAGGTATATTTGGGTGTTGTAGTACTAGCCTCTAATCTCTAGTCTCCAATCCCTAATCCCTCGCAATAATTAAAGACGTGGACTTATATCAGCTATTTAAAACTCGCTCACCGATTATTGGCGTGGTTCACCTACTACCACTGCCAACCTCACCCCGTTGGGGAGGTAGCCTGAAAGCGGTAATTGACCGCGCCGAACAAGAAGCCGCAGCCTTAGCCAGCGGAGGTGTTGACGGCATGATTGTGGAGAATTTTTTCGACGCGCCGTTTACCAAAAACCAAGTAGATCCAGTGGTTGTGAGTGCCATGACGATGGTGGTGCAGCGGATACAGAACTTGGTAACATTGCCAGTGGGCTTAAATGTGTTGCGAAACGACGCCAAAAGTGCAATGGCGATCGCCAGCTGTGTCCAGGCACAATTTATCCGCGTCAACGTCCTCACAGGAGTGATGGCAACAGACCAAGGATTAATTGAGGGAGAAGCCCATCAACTACTCCGTTATCGACGGGAGTTGGGCAGCGATGTTAAAATCCTGGCCGATGTGTTGGTGAAACACGCCCGTCCTTTGAGTTCTCCAAATCTCACAGTCGCCGTTAAAGACACCATTGAAAGGGGTTTAGCAGACGGGGTGATTTTGTCTGGTTGGGCCACTGGTAGCCCTCCTAACTTAGAAGATTTGGAACTAGCTTGTGGTGCAGCAGCTGGAACCCCAGTATTTATAGGTAGCGGGGCAAATTGGGAAAATATTGATACATTAATGCAGGCAGCAGATGGAGTCATAGTTTCCAGTTCCTTGAAACGTCACGGACGGATAGATCAACCAATTGACCCCATTCGCGTCAGTCAATTTGTGGAAGCCACACGTCGCAGTTGGAACTCCAAAAGTGAAAGCAAGTCACCAGGACAAGTGAAATTACATTCTTAGGGAATAGGGAGAGAGTGAGGAGTTATGAGTTATGAGTTATGAGTTTTAAATTGATTGTTCCTAAATTCCTGATTCTTAACTCCTCACTTCTCACTCTTAACTCTTAACTCCTAACTCTTAACTCCCAAAGCAGTTCTATGATTCGCCGCCGTTCTACTCCTTGGATTCATAAATGGTCACGTCCATTGATTGCCGCGATCGCTGGATGTGGTGCCTTAACGACAGGTTATCTCACCATAGAAAAGTTAACAGGAGGCAGTGCAGCTTGTGTGGCACAGGCTGGTGTCAAAGGCTGTAATGATGTGCTTTCCAGTCCTTGGGCAACAGTTTTTGGTCAGCCATTAGCTTTGTTTGGGTTTTTGGCATACACAGGTATGTTGATATTAGCTTTGGCTCCTTTGGTATTTTCCTCACCAGACAATAATAGTCGCAAGCAACTGGAAAATTGGACGTGGTGGCTCCTGTTGGTGGGTGCGATCGCTATGTCTGTGTTTAGCGGTTACTTAATGTACCTGCTGGCATTCCAAATCAAAGCTTTTTGTCCTTACTGTATCGGTTCAGCTTTGTTCTCCACTAGCCTTTTGGTACTGACAATTATTGGTCGTACTTGGGAAGATGTTGGACAAATCTTGTTTACCGCCCTAATTGTCGGCATGGTGACGCTGATTGGTACTTTAGGGATTTATGCTGGTGTAAATCAGTCAGATAGTACACCTGGAACTCCTGGACAACCTGTAAAAATCTCCTTTGTTCCCAAGGTAGATCCTAACCCCGCAATAGGAGGGTGGGAAATCACTACAACCTCTGGTGAAGCAGAAATAGCCCTAGCCCGACATCTAGCGAAGATAGGTGCTAAGGAATACGTGGCTTTTTGGTGTCCTCACTGCCACGAACAAAAGCTGATCTTTGGCAAAGAAGCTTATCAAGAAATCAACAATAATATTAAGGTAGAGTGCGCCCCTCCAGGACTCAAAGCTCAACCAGAACTGTGTCAAGCTGCAAAAATTGAAGGCTTCCCGACTTGGATTATCAATGGGAAAAGCTATAGTGGAGTGCAAAATTTAGAGGAACTAGCCAAAGTTTCTGGTTACACAGGCCCTAGTAACTTCAAATATTTCAAGTAATTGCCAATACAAGGCTGTTTTTGGCGATTTGGCTTTTATATCTGGTATTGGACTCCTATTGGATTGGGTGAAAAAACTCGCTTGCAAGTGGAAAAGTCTAATTTCCAACTGCCTACTCCCTGCCGATCTTGGGCTGTGCTTCTCTACGAGAGGCTGACGCTACTGCGTCGTTACCGCTTTGTTAACGCCAACACGAACGCGCACCAGGGAAATAAGTTAAATATCAAGGTGGATTAATATAGTTAACTGGATAAAGACAGCAAGTCTTTATCCAGTTGACTTTTTTGTTTTTGGTAATATTTATTGATAAATGATAAGTGTTGCTCAATACCTAGATTCCGAATTGGGTATTTGTAAGTAGAATAGGCTTAATGCCTAGCTTTAAGACTAAGTTGGCTTGCTTCACGAACTAAAAATACCTGTATCAATTTTTTGTGGCTTTTACTTACAAACATTTAAAGCTGAAGGAACTTGATTGAGTATACTGGCTCTCATACAGTGTGTACTTTAATTGATTTTTGCAGCACATGGAAGCCGCCTTCGAGTGTAATTATGTCAGCGTTAAACGCGAAAGTGTGTCTGTTGAAGTTACTCTCAATATGTTTTTGTTATTAGTCAAAAAACGCGAGTTCAAAGAGCAAAATTCCCTTCCTCAGCGTTTGTGCAGATGCCAAGAAAAGCCGAGTTTCAGAACTTTGGGAGCGGCTTAATGAACCAGCAGCTAGGCAAGCGTTTTATAAGCTTAATCTTTGGACTCAAACAATCGCTTAGTCGAGAACACAAAGAATTAATGACTGCTGCTGGCGTTGCAGTCTGCGTCCTGTTTTTGCGCTCCATCGGATTATTACAATCCTTAGAGTTGGCAGGTTTGGATCAATTTTTTCGCTTACGTCCAAATGAATCGCCAGAAGAACGTATCACTATCGTTGTGATTGATGAGGCCTATTTAGATCAAGTAGGTTCATGGCCGATTCCAGATCGCAATATTGCCGAATTGTTGCAAAAATTAAACGTCCATAAACCTCGTGCGATTGGGTTGGATATCTACCGAAATTTGCCAGTGGAGCCTGGTAATGAGGAATTACGTAATGCTTATAAATCAATGCCAAACTTGATTGGTATTGAACTACTGGCAAATGAAAAAAATAAAAACCTCACTGTTTCACCTCCCTTGGGACTCAATAAGAATCAAGTGGGTTTTAACAATGTGCTGTATGACCCTGATGGGAAAGTACGTCGCAGCTTATTGTATTGGCACGTTGAGGATAAAGTACACGAAAGTTTTGCCTTGAAGTTGGCTTTATCATATTTAAAATCAAAAGGCATTACTCCTACCCAAGCAAAAAGCAACCCTGAGTATTTGCAATTGGGTAAGGCAGTATTTACTCGTTTTGAAGTTAATGATGGTGCTTATGTGGGAGCTGATGCCAGAGGCTACCAAATTTTATCGAATTTTCCCAAACCCAAATCTCAAAATCCATCTGTGGAATTTTCTCATTTTCGGCAGGTATCAATGAGTGATGTACTCGCTGATAAAGTCCAAGAAAATTTAATCAAAGATCGGGTGATACTTATCGGCTCTACTGCACCTAGCCTTCAGGATTTTGTATTTATTCCTTATTCCAGCGGTTTGATGGGTACGGCGAAGCCTGTGGCTGGTATTCAATTACAAGCCATCAGTGAGAGGTTAGAATAAAGTGCCTTTTGTCAATCAGTTAAAATACTCAAAATATTCTTAATAAGAATGATAATCGTATTGAGGGTAGGGGGAGGAGGTGAGCGACGCTCACCTCCTCCCCCTATATTTGATTATCATTATCTTTAATATGTTTAACTACTTTTATAGGAGATGAAAAAGTATTGTAACGACATAGAAAGTGGGCAGCATTGTTAGGTAAATTCAATTATCAAATGAGGTAATGAAAAGTTTGGTCTGCCATTATGCCCAAGCGACAAAAACAAAACTCTGACCACGCGCACAAACATAATACTCCTACTATAGATAATGAGGCAATTTCTCAACAATTAGAAGCGTTGTTGACTCCAGCTATTTTTGCTCAACAAAAATATTACAAACAGTTAGGATTACGAGATAGAATTTTGAACTTATCGTTCATGGTGGCAGCAGTACTAACACTATTATGGAGACAAGTTCCTGGAGTACAAGAGTTAAATCGCCTTTTGGCAAGAGAAGGTTTCTTATGGTGTCATGTAACTAAAGTTGCTCAACAATCGCTTTCTCAAAGGTTTTTGGAATTTCCTGCTGAATTATTTGAGCGGGTCTTTAAAGATTTACTACCTCAGTTACAATTAAATTGGCAGCAACGGCTTAAGCGACCACTGCCAGATAGTGTTAAGTTTGCACGGGCGAATTTTGAACATATTTGGATAGCTGATGGCTCCACATTAGAAGCATTATTTCGCAAGCTCAAAAGCCTGGAAGACTTAAAAACAGGACAGTTAGCCGGGAAAATTTGTACAGTTATTGATTTGGTAACTCGTTTACCCGTCGAAGTTTGGTTTCACACTAATCCAGCAGCATCGGACACTAATTTTGAATCGGCATTATTAAATTTACTGACTGCTAAAACTCTGATTTTACTTGACAGAGGTTTTTATCATTTCCAATTTTTACAACAACTTATTAACCAAGAAATTCATTTTATTACTCGTTTAAAAGCCAAAGCATCTATTAAGTACTTAAAGATTTTCAGCTATGACCATTCAGTTAAGGACAGATTAATTCAACTTGGCACTGTTCGTCGTGGCGCACCAGTACTCAATTTACGCTTAATAGAAATTAAGGTTGGAAAAACTAGCTATTCTTATGTTACTTCTGTCCTCGATCCACAAATATTACCTCCTTATGTTGTGGCAGATTTATACCGACGAAGATGGAGAGTTGAAGAAGCTTTCTACACAGTAAAACGCTTGCTCGGGCTATCTTATTTATGGACTGGTTCTATTAATGGTATCAAGCTACAAGTCTGGGCTACTTGGTTATTTTATGCTGTTTTAGTTGACTTGGGAGATGCGGTTGCAGACGAGTTATCTCTGCCATTTGACCGCATTTCTTTGGAGATGATATTTCGCGGTTTGTACCATTTTAGTGTCGCAAATGGCAAAGGCAAAGCGGATGACCCGATTAAGTACTTCGCTGCCCCAGAGAATCAAGACTTAAGCGTGGTTAAATATCTCCGAAAGCCAGTCTCAAAGCTGGATTTATCGCCTTTTCCTGCACCCTCTTGACAAATGTGCGATTACCTTAACCTCTCACGGATGATTACAAGCTTATTTTATTAGTGAGTTAATTTCTGCTGCTCTTGAAGGAAGACCATTACTCAAAGTCTGGCCTGAATTACTGGAATACTTGTGGATTTTTGTTTGGTCTTATGTGGGGGCTGTTACCACATGGAGGATACGAGACTCAACTAAAAGCTTTCTCAGTATTCTGGTTTGTTGCTTTGTATTAGCCCTCAGTGGCTATGTGGCTTTTTTATACGGTTGGTGGATACCGCTGATCCCTGGGCTGTTTACTTTTGGAATTTCAGCTATTTGGATGACGAGTCATATCGCCCATATGCAGGAAGAGTGGAAACGCTCTAAGGAGTTTTTGCATCACGTAATTAACACGATTCCCGATCCGATTTTTGTCAAAAATGAACAACATCAATGGATTGTTTTAAATGAAGCGTATTGTCGATTTATCGGCTATCCGAATAAGTTGTTAATTGAAAAGTCAGATTATGATTTTTTCCCTAAACATGAAGCTGATGTGTTTCGACAACAGGATGAGTTGGTTTTTCGGACTCAGCAAGCCCACGAAAACGAAGAAGAATTTACAAATGCAGACGGTCAAACTCATAAAATTGCCACTAAGCGATCGCTTCACAAAGACTCAGCTGGCAATTTCTTTTTAGTTGGGGTCATTCGAGATATTACTCAGCGCAAGTTGATGGAGGAAGAACTCAAGCGTACTGCTGCTGAGTTATTTCGCTCTAACAATGAATTAAAACTCAAAGAAGACCATTTGCGTTATTTGGCATATCACGATCCCCTGACAGGTTTATCCAATCGCAAATTTTTTGCCGAACAACTTTATGAGTCGTTGCACTGGGCGCAACACCATAATTTGTTGCTGGGACTGTTGTTTATCGATTTAGACGGCTTCAAACAAGTCAATGATACTTTAGGGCATGAGATGGGCGATCGCCTGCTGATGACTATCGCTGGGCGTCTGAGCAATTCTTTACGCGCTAGTGATACAGTTTCTCGTTTGGGTGGCGATGAATTTACTGTGATCTTACGAGCAATTCCCAATGTCCAGGTAGCTGCTAAAGTCGCTGACAAAATTTTAAGCAGCATTACCAGACCAATTGTTTTGGATGGGTATGCAATTAGAGTCTCTGCCAGCATTGGGATTAGTGTTTATCCATACAACAGCCAAGACAGTGAAACTTTGATGAAACAAGCAGATGCAGCAATGTACCGTGCCAAGCGTTTGGGTAAAAATCGCTACGAATTTGCTTAATTAATCACGAGTTTACTTTTCTTTAATTGAATATGAAGTAAATATTTTTACCATAAAACTAGGCTTCTGCACTTGAGATGCCTGCAAAGCACTGTTTTGCAAAAGGATTTTATAGAACCATAAAGGTAGCTTTTTAACTAAAATTCAAACCTAGCAAGGCTTTTAGAAGTGAAACCCAAACGCGATAAAAGAGTTAAAAAAAAGTAGCCTTTATCAGTAATGAAAAAATAATAATTTTATTTTGCAAGTATTTTTACTTAAAACTTTATCTCTGTACTTAGGTAAATAATGACGAAAAGAAAAATCAAATAATTCCTGTAACCCTTTTATTATATGACTTTTGGAGTTATAATTTATATATCTTTACTTTACATAAGTTTTTACTTTCCAATATTTAAAGTATTATTTTATGCCATTTTAGCTTAAATATTTTTTTAACTTAGTGTTTACACTTAAAAGTATTAAGATATTATTAATAAATAATGAACTGGTCAAACTGCTTATGGCAATTCATCGCCATATCTAACCTTAGACTGATGCAGAAACAGGACATTTAAGAATATTCCTTAAGTGTTAAGACTATTTAATACCAGCAAATTAATGTTGGACTGCAAACTAATAGGGCAATTAGTTGTCTATTACCAGCAGAAATTAATAATTTTGGAATCTTCTCAAGGATGTTACGTATATTTACCTAAATTTTTAAAAAATACTTTTTCAGAAAAAAACTAGTAAATTTACTGAAGATTATGAAAGCCAACTTGGGAATCACAAAATTTATGATATTTTGTATAGGTGCTTACATACTAATACCAAAAATTGTGGGTTACGTAGGTGTGTTTAGTACTGCAAGTGCTAGTAGTCTTAACTCTAATGCCAGCAACACTTTAATTGCCCGGAAAGTTAATTCTCCAGATTTAAAAGACACATATATCCCGCCAAATTATGGCGGCCCTGACAGCCTGCATGGTAGTGGTACTCGGTAAATGGGGTATGGGAGTGTGGGGGGATGGGGGGATGGGGAGCAGGGGAGCAGGGGAGCAGGGGAGCAGGGGAAAAGGTTAAAGGGAAAAGGGAAAAGGAAATAAATTTAGTCTTTCCCCTTTTCCCCTTACCCCTTTCGCTTTCCCAATGCTCAATGCCCCATGCCCTATGCCCTATGCTCATCATGCAAGACTGAAGATTTCCACCAGTGGTTTGTTTGTACAAGTGTGTGGAGCTGCCAATTTGAATCTGGTTGAGGATAATCTAGGCGATAGTGTCCGCCGCGGCTTTCGGTTCTAAAGGCGGCACTTTTGAGAATTAAATGGGCTACATCCAATAAATTGCGGGTTTCTGCCCAAAGTCGCAATCGGGCTTCAATATCTGGGAGGTCAAAACTAGCTGGTTCTGTTGGACGTAAGGCTAGCAAGAATTGTGTCAAAGGCAAAGCAGCGAAATCTTGCTGCCAAGACTCTACAGTGGCGATCGCACTTTCTAATCCTGACTGTTCGCGACAAATACCAGCATGTTGCCACACTAGGCGGGGTAACTTTTCTCTGAGGGTTTCTAGCTGTGCTTGCTGAGTCTGCCACTCGCTGGCATTTGTAGTAAATTTCTGTAATGGTAGTACTGGTGTTTCTAAGGGTTGCCCAATATCTGCCAACTCAATATTAGCCATCTGGGCGCCGAACACAATACATTCTAGTAGCGAATTACTGGCAAGGCGATTTGCTCCATGCACCCCAGTACTTGCAGTTTCACCTACTGCGTATAAACCAGGAATATTTGTGCGATTCATTAAATCCGTAACAATCCCGCCCATCCAGTAATGGGCAGCAGGGGCTACAGGAATTGGTTCGTTGAAGACATCGATGCCCCAATGCTGACAAACTTTGATGATGTTGGGAAAGCGGTGACGAATTTTGTCGGCGGGAATGGGGCGCATATCCAACCACACATGGGCAGTGGCGGGATCGAGGGCGGTACGTTGTAAATGACTAAAAATCGCTCTACTAACCACATCTCTGGGCGCGAGTTCGCCGGCTGGGTCGTAGTCAAAGGCAAAACGCCGTCCTTCGTTATCGACGAGGTGTGCCCCTTCACCGCGTACAGCTTCGCTAATCAAAAAGCGATCGGCACCAGGTTTGGTGAGGGCGGTGGGATGGAATTGCACAAATTCTAAATCGCGGAGGATAGCGCCAGCACGAAGCGCGATCGCGACGCCATCACCTGTACTCACAGCTGGGTTAGTGGTTTGGGCAAATACCTGACCGCCGCCACCAGTTGCCAATACCACGGCACCAGCTCTTACCCACGCGATGTTACCTTGATAAAACAGGCTAATTCCCTGACACCGCTGGCTTTGGGGTTCAATCCACAAACTCAAAGCCAAAGCTTGCTGGATGACTTGAATATTTTGGCGGCGAAGAACTTGGGCTGTGAGGGTGGTGGTAACTTCTCGTCCTGTGGTGTCTGCGGCGTGGAGAACGCGGTGGCGAGAATGGGCAGCTTCCAAAGTTAAAGCCAAAGCTTGACCGTGACGGTCAAAAGCAACTCCCAAGTTAACTAAAGACTGAATGCAGCTAGGGGCATGTTCGGCGAGAAATTCCACAGCGGCGCGATCGCACAAACCCGCACCTGCCCGGATTGTATCTTCAATATGTAGCGTCGGAGAATCTTCCGGGGCGACTGCTGCGGCAATACCACCTTGTGCCCAATCACTGGCGGATAAAGCCACAGTTTCTTTAGTAATCAAGCCGACTCGCAAGGACTCTGGTAGACATAGCGCTGTGTAGAGTCCAGCAGCACCAGCACCGACTACTAAAACATCAAATTGGCTAGGAATATCTATCTGAGGCAAGGTAATAAATAAGTTAAAAGTGAGGAGTTAGAAGTGAGGAGTCAAGAGTGAGGAGTCAAGAGTGAGGAGTCAAGAGTGAGGAGTCAGCAGTGAGGAGTTTTGTGTTTTCAACTCATAACTCATAACTCCTAACTCTTAACTCTTAACTCCTAACTCTTAACTCACTACTCATAACTCCTAACTTCTAACTCATAATTTTGTCCCACTCCCTAGAATCAGGAGTGGGCTGCTATTTCCTACGTTAACTGCAATGTACAGTTATCTGTAGATACCGTTGTTAAACCGATCGTCTCCCTCGATGAAGGCAGATTCTGGTTCTGTCACGGTGAAGTGATCGAAGTTGGCTTGCAGGGTTTGTTTTTGGCGATCGCTCAATCCTTGAATATTCAATACATCATCTACGCTTTGGTAGGGAGCATTTTTGATGATGAGCTTCGCAAGGGTCGGATAAAGGCCTGGATACTGTTGAAAAGCTCGGACGTTGGTATTATTCAAATCAATTTTTTTACCAAATTCCGTTGCTAACTTCCTATCTGCGCTATTCTGCCGCTCAATTGCCAGAACTGGTACTTGGGGAAAAGCAAAGCTGTTGAAACTAGCAGCTTGGGCTATCTGAGTTGTTCCCAACCATCCCCAGCAACCAAGTACCAAACTAAACACTGTTAATAAACGCACCAATCCTTTCACGATTTTTTTACCTCTTTCCATCAAACAGAAATAAAATTTTTAAGCTAACAACAGTTATTAGTCATTAGTCATTGGTCATTGGTCATTGGTCATTGGTCGTTGGTCATTGGTCATTTGTAAAGGACAACTGACAAGGGACAAAGGACAACTGACAAAGGACGAAGGACAAAGGACAAAACTTGATAGCTTAATCAACACAGCAGTCATCAGAAACTAATATACAGCGTATTAATATCCACAATATTTACTGTTACTGGGTTTGACTGTACTTTTGCTAAAATTTTTCCCAATGGTTAAGAGTGCCTGCTCCAGCCGCAATAGCCTTGCATCTAGAGAATACGCTATCATTCCCGGCCGCACAAAGTCTTTTTTGCTGGCTAATTCTACATCTCAAATACCGTAAACTCCAGTTCAGGCGACTTCGGCTGTCGGTCAATTATTGTAATATTTCTTAACTAAACAATGTTCTACAGCATCATCACTGCTGTATCGTAGATTCCTTCGGAAGCAGTTTTGTGATTTTTAGGCTGCGATCGCCGCTAGCAAAAATAAGCTGTCTACCAAAATTGTGCTTAAAACTGCGCCCCCAAAGGCATACCAGTGTTTCTGAGTTCGACCTAAGGATAAAATTCCCACTGTTAACAACACTAGGGCGAGAATTATTGCCCAAGCTTGTCCCCAAGGTGTTTGTACTTGTAACAAGGCGTTTTGTAAAATTTTTGACGTGTTATTTTCATCTGCTCTCATGATTTGTCGCCAATAGGGCATCAAATCCACAATATAAAAGTATACATCTGTTAAAACTGTACCGAACAAGGAACCTAAATAAAACCAGTTACCCACCTTGCCCCAATTTTTTGCCAAACACCAACAAGCAAATGGTAAGCCGATAGACTCCACCGGTAAATGCCATAGAGGTTCCCAACGCAACCAACCCCAGTAAATCGATCCTGCCAACCAACTCCAGCTAAACCCAAACAGCAAATCTCCCCAAACATATGTTGCAGGACGTGACATTAATCTAAAACTGAGCCATAGCCAAAATCCTGTCAGCGCTAAACTCAAACTAGGTAGCGATCGCACTATTGGTGCTTCTATAAATACAGGTACTGATACTAAAAATACTGCTGCCGCAAATACCAACCATGTTTGTCGAGAAGAGATAGATAAAGGCAGAGAGGGAGATGATGAGAGTGTAGATTCCAATTTTTTGACATCCCTGTGCTTGATATTAGACACATCCAACTCGGCATCCAAGGGAGGGATAGAAGCGGTGTATGAAGATAATGTATTATTAACCAACGTTTTTAATATTTGTTACTAAACTTTACCTTATTTAAGATATCACACTTTAAAATCCCCCCCCAGGGCATTTAGATTATACTCAAATTTCCGCGCTGGGGTTGTGGAGGGGGACAAGGTAGGCAAGGTAGACAAGAGACTTCTTGCAGAAGTCGGGAAAAGGGTAAGGGGAAAGGGGGAAAGGTTTGGTATTTTCCTTTTCCCCAATAAAGATGAGTCCCTTTGACCACAAGAGTGCAAAAAGCAATTGATTGCAAGAGGTCTAAGGTAGACAAGGTAGCCATCTTTCTCCCTTGTCTTCCCCCTCTCCCTTGTCTGCTTGTGTTCGGCTAAATATTAAAGTTTGATGAATTCCCAAAATGGCGTTGACTTATTGAGATGGGTGTAAGAACATGGTCAGCGTCTTGGATGATTTTAGCGATCGCTAAAATTGAATTTTCTACAAGATTAGGTGCAGCTAAAAGTATATAAAGTAACAACGTTACTTAAACAATGTTCGTTCTCTTTTTTAGAATAGGAAAAGGTATTATGGAGTTTATTCAAGCTTTTATTTTAGGTATTGTTCAAGGGATTACAGAGTTTTTACCAATCAGTAGTACTGCACATCTGCTGATTGTGACAAAAATATTTGGTTGGAAGGAGCTAGGTTCTAAAGATTTTGTCGATGCAATTCAATTTGGCAGTGTTATCGCAATTCTAGGTTACTTTTGGTCGTTGATTTCTAGTATTGTCAAAGGTGGAATTGCAGCACTAAAACAGAAAGACTGGGAAAGGGAAGAGTGGAAAATTCTTGTAGGTATTGCAGTGGGAACGCTGCCTGCTTTAATTGTCGGCTTTCTTTTGAAAGATATTCTTCCTGAGAGTGCATTAATTATTGCCATCATGTCAATTATCATGGCACTTTTACTAGGCTTAGCGGAAAAAATTGGTACTCGCAAGCGAGGTTTTGAGTCATTGCAGATTCGCGATGGTATTTTAGTAGGATTGGGACAAACACTTGCTTTGATTCCTGGTGTTTCTCGTTCTGGCTCGACGTTGACAACTGCGCTATTTTTAGGATTAGAACGCGCTACAGCAGCAAAATTTTCATTTTTATTAGGGTTCCCAACTCTGACTATTGCAACCTTATATAAAAGCCTGAAAATTTTCAAATTATTTCAAGCCCACCAGCTACCAGATAACATTGTTGCACTGTTAATTGTAGGAATTATTTCAACCTTTATATTTTCCTACCTATCAATTGCATTCTTAATTAAATACTTAGCAACTAAAAATACAATGATTTTTGTTTGGTATAGATTAGCATTCGGTAGTGCTATCTTATTAGCGATCGCAGCAGGTTGGCAGGGATAAATTAGATAATAGTCATTAGTCATTGGTCATTGGTCATTAGTCATTAGTCCAATGCCCAATACCCAATACCCCATGCCCAATGCCCCATGCCCATGTCTACTATTCAACCTGCCCGCATTACCAGAGTACTACCTGATTCTATAGCTTCAGAGATTGGTTTTGAAGCGGGAGATGCGATCGTTGCAATTAACGGTACGCGTCCCCGCGATTTAATTGATTATCAATTTTTATGTGCTGATGAAGTTTTAGAACTAGAAGTTTTAGACGCTGCCGGTAAAACACATCACATTGAAATCGAAAAAGACTACGACGAAGATTTAGGGCTAGAATTTGAAACTGCCCTGTTTGATGGCTTAATTCAGTGCAATAACCGCTGTCCCTTTTGCTTTATCGACCAGCAGCCACCGGGTAAGCGTTCTAGTTTGTATTTGAAAGACGACGATTATCGTCTGAGCTTTTTATACGGTTCTTATCTTACCCTCACCAATCTGCCAGAAAAAGAATGGCGGCGCATTGAACAAATGCGTTTGTCTCCGTTGTATGTTTCCGTTCATGCCACGGAGGCTGAAATCAGAATTAGATTGTTGAAAAATCCCCGTGCGGGACAAATCTTGCAACAACTCAAGTGGTTTCAAGAAAGGCGACTACAAATTCACGCCCAAGTCGTTGTTTGTCCCGGCATCAATGATGGCGAACATCTCGAAACAACTCTCAAAGATTTAGCTTCGTTTCATACTGGTGAAGTGCCTACGGTGGCATCGGTAGCAGTCGTACCTGTTGGGTTGACACGGTTTCGTCCCCAAGAAGATGAACTCACACCTGTGACTAGGGAAAAAGCTAAAGAAGTGATTTCCCAAGTCAAAATACTTTCGCAACAATTTCGCGAAAAATTTGGTTCCAGCGTTGCTTGGTTAGCTGATGAGTGGTTTTTGATTGCAGGTGAAGAATTACCAAGCGAATCGGAATACGAAGAATATCCTCAAATTGATAACGGTGTTGGTTCAATTCAGTTATTTATCAAAGAATTTGCCACCGCAGCAGCAGAATTACTACCGCCAAAAGTCTATCCTCAGAGGAAGTTTACTTGGGTAGTAGGTAACACTGTAGAAAAAGCGTTTCAACCGATTTTGAAGCGTTTAAATTTGGTTGAAGGTTTAGAAGTAAATATGCGTGCTTTATCTAGTGATTACTGGGGGCAAGATATTAGTGTCACAGGATTACTAACTGGCCATGACTTGCTTTTAAATTTAGCAGGTCAAGATTTAGGTGATGGAATTTTGCTGCCAAAGGTGATGTTAAAGCATGGTGAATTGGTATTTCTAGATGATATGAGCGTTGAAGAGTTAGCAAACAAATTGAAGACAAATATCTTCCCGGTAGCAGGGGTTGAAGATTTAATTAATACCTGTATTGCTTAATTCGTTTTTGCCAATCTTTTACCTTATACAATTTAACAAGATTCTGCAACTTCTGTTTTTTAGGCTTTTGAAAAAATAATTTTTTGCCTATCCTTTTGATCCCTTGTGGTGTAGACTGGGAGTCAGTAACTAAATACAATAATCGCGTGCAGGTAATTAGACTAGTCAGCTAAACAAAGCTAACTAGTTGATGATTTTGGGTTTTGGATTTTGGACTTTTTCACTCACCAGGGTCAATTATCAGCCAAAAAAATCTAAAATAGCCAATCTAAAATCTAAAATTCCTAATCAAAAGCAAAACGAGCTTAATTCATTATCCCTTTTAAGCCGCTTGCCTCAATAGAATTGAGAGCAAGGAGTCCACAAACTGTACGTGTTTGTGTGGTCAGTTTTTAAATAGATAGCTTCCTTGGTTAGTCATCTTTAGGCTAACCCTCTCAATACGAAGTTTCATCAATTGAGTGACCTCATTAAGTTTACCTAGTCCAAGCTTTTGGACTAAAAACTCCTTTTTCGCATCCAAGAATTTGGGTGTGAAATTGCAAGTATACAAATTTAAATTTGTATACTTGCTGCACACTTTTACGTTGGATTGAATCTGATGACTGATTTTAACTTCATCTTAACTATCTGTATTGTAGCGGTAGTTTATCTATCTAGTATTTATCTGTGGATAGAGTTTTCTCAAAACTCAAATGACTGATTTGGTAGATACAACAACCGTAAAGATTCAGAAGAAAGCAGTTAGAATCCAGCTTGGAATTGAAAAATCAAGGGTGATATGAATTCTCAATTTTCTTGTTGATTATTAGGCTTGAATCTCAAAGTCGTCTCAATTCAGTATTCTGGATTCTGGCTGCTTCCCAATAATTCGTATTTGATAATGATGCTTGTTCGTGCAGTGTCTCTGGTACGAGAAGCACTCGAAGCATTAGCTTACCGTCTCCGTTAGGAGAAGGCTTTAGGCTGCGATAACGTAATTTTTACCCCACGACTTTAGTCGCGGGCTTGGAATAATGACACTACACATTTTTATGTTTTCATTGATGAACCAAGAGGCTTGTACCTATTTAATTAAGAATTACGAATTAGTAATTGTCTGGTCAATAGTTAAGCTAGATATCTTGAGTAATCATGTGTTCTCATTTGTTGTTCAGGAATATAGGACTCATATTTGATTTTTGAAATATACGTAGGGTGCGTTACGCCAAAGGCTAACGCACCGGTTAATGATTTAGGTGCGTTAGGCTACGCCATAACACACCCTACAGATACTGAGGTTTTTTCAGAAATCAAATCGGACTCCTATAGCAGTATGAGTGCAACTTTAGAAGTTTGGGATACTTTCTACAGCAATTGAAAAAATGTTGAGTTTTTTACCAGAAATTATTACAAACAGAGAACTACAAGTTTGGTTCATAGGTTTGTTAGTTGGATTTTGCATATTTATATTTGGTCGTCTCATGATTTCGTTAACAACTTTACTGGGAAAGAAATTGAATTTTTTGCCAATTATTGATGTATACCAAAAATTATTTAAGCCAAATCAAGACTTATTAATTGTGGTAGTTGTAATTGCAAATTTTGAGTTATTTGTATCGTTCTTACCCCAGAATCGCTGGACAAATCCGCTAGAAATTATTGTTAGTTTGGCTTTGGCGATCGCCATTAGTTGGTTAGCCTCACAAATCTTTCAAAAATTCTTTGATTTTTATTTATTAAATGCTGCTTTCAAGAGCGGACAAAAAATCAGCGGTGAGTTACTTATACTCTTTAAATGGGTTGCCAACCTCATCATTATCTTTTTAGCAATTCTTATTTATGCTCAAACACATCAAATTAACCTTTTAGGATTGCTAGCAAGTTTAGGAATCGGTGGTTTAGCAGTCGCTTTTGCTGCTCAAAAAACCTTAGAACAAATTTTAGGCGGGATTGTTCTATATTTAGATCGCCCCTTTGTAATTGATGATTATATTGGTCTTCCTGATGGTACTTTTGGGCGAGTTGAATCAATAGGATTAAGGTCTACTAGGATTAGAACATCCGGTAAGGGAACTGTAATGATAGTTCCTAATAGTTCTCTCACTCAAGTGAATATTGAGAACTTTACTGGTGCTAAGAAAGTCATGTCAATTCTTTATTTGACCTTTCAGCAAACACTTAGCAGTGAAGAACGAGCTTTAATTCGTCAGGTCATTATAGACAGTACAAATGGTATCTTTGGCATTGATTTCCGGAATACAGAAGTGACTTTCAAAGCTATTAATCATTTATCAGATATAGATGCAACCCAAGCACAAGTTACTTTCTTTATTTTGGGTTCTGGAGATGTCTCGATGGAATTACGCCGTCAACTGCTAAATATGGCAACTCAAAGCATCACTGAATGTCTACAACAATATGGTATCGCTTTTGATATCGAAGAACCAACAATTTATGTTGACTCGCCCATTACTATTTAAAAGTGATGAAAAATATTTCACAGATAATTCTGGAATTTTTACAACGTGAGAGCACAATATCAGCACTGTCTAGTTTTGGAGTATTTCTAATTTTTATTCTCCTGTCTTTACTGATAGGACGATATACTCCGACATTCTTGCGAATTATCATTCGGCGTTTTGCACCGCAGCAAGTTGCTAGTATTTATAACAATTTAATCGATCCAATTAGAAATCTATTTAGAATCACAGGTAGTTTAATTCTCATTTCATTCTCTTTAGCCTGGATTATCGAATATAAATCCATCCATAGATTTCTTTCGACAATTATCGATTTAGCTGTGATTGTCAGCTTAGCTTGGCTATCCTCTCGCTTATTTCGACAGTTTATTCGAGCCTATGGAATTGAGTTAGTGCGTAAGTTTGGTAGAGAAGTAGATGAATTACTTTTAGTATTTGAAACTCTGGCGAATGTCATTATTGGATTTATTGCTGTCTTGGCTTTTGCTCAGAGTCAAGAATTTAATTTAATTGGGCTATTAACTGGGTTAGGAATTGGAGGATTAGCAGTAGCTTTTGCTGCTCAAAAAACTTTAGAACAGTTGTTAGGAACAATAGTTTTATATTTAGATCGTCCGTTTGTTCCAGGAGAATATATTCGTTTACAGAAATCTCAACAAATTCCTGAAGGGTTGTTTGGGAGAGTTGAGTCAATTGGTATTCGTTCAACTAAAATTCGCACTGCTGCTAAAAGTACTTTGTCTATTATTCCTAATTCAATATTGGCGAACTTAGAAATTGAAAATATTACCCGCGGGAAGAAAGTTATGGTTTTACTTTACCTCGATTTTTTCGAGCTACTACAAGAACGAGAACAGGCTTTAGTCGAGCAGGTAATTATTGAAAGTACTAACTCTCTATTTGGTATCGATCCGGGCAGCACTAGTATTAGTTTTTTAAATCACAACCAAGAAAAGCAAATCACTCGCACAAGAATAACATTTTTTATTTTGGGTTCTAGTGAAAATTCTCTGCAATTACGCAAGCGCTTATTAGAATTGGCAAATGAAAAAATTTCTAAACAGCTATTTAAGAATGGAATTAAATTCACAATGCAAGAGCCGACAATTTATGTGGAATCGCCTGTAACTATTTGAATATTCCTTTTGGTAGTTTTATCGTTTTTGATACATTAGATTAACTAGACTTATTCATTAAGTAGCTTTACGAATAGTTTGTTACTTACTAATGAATTATGATTAATTAAGTGAATTAATCAATAATTACGTTAGGAGTGAGTAGTGAAGCATCTGAAAAACCAAAAATATCTAAATTTAGAAATCAAAGAAACTAAAAAATTATTAGTTTTAGGTTTGGAAATTTTAATTTTAAATTTATTTAATATTTTACCAGTAAAGGCGGCAACAGAAGAACCTGTATTGACCGTAGTGCATAGCCCAGAAAATGCAAATCAATGGACAGGGATAACCGATCGCTTACAAACAGTCGGCGTGAAATATTGTGTAATTTCTCTAGATAATGTAAGGAGTATGGGCGATTGGGGCGATCGCCGGATATTATTTTTGCCAAACGTCGAAACATTAACCCCAAGCCAAGCGATCGCCCTAGAAGAATGGATGAGTAAAGGAGGGCGCTTAATTGCCACGGGCCCTGCGGGTAGTTTGTCAGCGCCAGGAGTGCGCCAGTTATTGCGATCGCTCTTAGGAGGTTATTGGGGATTCAGCCTCAGTGGCACAGAAGAAATCAAACCTGCAAAAACCAAACTCCCAGGATGGGCAAATGAAACTGCACTCTTTGGTAAAGTGCGCGGTGGTGTTGTCATTCCCAACGATATGGGCACCGAATCTCCTGCCATTTGGGATTCCAAAGATAATCCCGCCGCAGTAGTCACCACAGAACGTTCCACATTTTTGGGTTGGCGCTGGGGAACCGATACAGCCTCCGCAGCAGAATTAGATAATGCTTGGTTAAAAACCACCGTCAATTACTACTTGACAGCACCAGCACCATCAAATCGCATGAAAAAAATAGAAGGTGCTTCCCAAAGCTGCTCTACCAGTGTGGCGACGGCGAGTGGGCAGGGGAGCAGGGGGGCAGGGGAACAGGGGAGCAGAGGGGAAAAAGTAACTGCAACTTCCCCTGCGCCTCGCGTCGTAGCGTCTCCCCCTCCCCGTATCCCTGCGTCTCCTCCTCCAAAAACTGCCACTGCTCCCCAACCAAGACCGCTTCCTCTAGTCAAACCGCCAACTTCTAAAGAAGCCATCGATCAATTAGAAGAAGCGGTGCGTTTAGATGTAGTACCCAACTCCAATGAGCCGATTAATCAAAACGAAGCGATCGCTCTCCAGCAAGAGTTAGAAAATCTCATTGGCCGGGTAGAAAGTGCCAATTTAGCGGTATCAGCTAATGCTGTTGAGGTTGGGCAAGCTTCTGAAAATTTAGGAAAGATAGATGTCGAGTCTCTCAAACAACAAACTTTAATTAGCTCAACCAGACCGGGCGCATTAGCCACCAGCAAAGAGCAAGCCTTAGAACAGGCGAAAGTAATTGCTAAAAACTTACCCCAGTTGATTGCCCAAAAAAATTACGCTTTGGCTCGTCAGCAGTGGCTAATTGCTAAGAGAATTTTGTGGCAGCAGTTTCCTGTGGATCGCAGAATAGCTCAGCCAGAAATTCGCGCAGTTTGGTTAGACCGGGGTACAATTGTCCGTGCCGGTAGTAAGGCGGGACTAGCCGAGATTTTTGACCGACTGGCAGCAACCGGGATTAATACTATATTTTTTGAAACTGTTAATGCTGGCTACACAATTTATCCCAGCCAAGTCGCCAAAGAACAAAACCCATTAATTCGCGGTTGGGATGCCTTGGCAGATGCAGTCAAACTAGCCCATGAACGGGATATAGAATTACACGCTTGGGTTTGGACTTTTGCCGCTGGTAACCAACGTCACAACGAAATTATTAACGTTAATCCTAATTACCCAGGGCCAGTACTGGCTGCTCATCCCGACTGGGCAAACTACGATAACCAGGGCAACATGATTCCAGTTGGGCAAAGCAAGCCATTTTTAGACCCAGCTAACCCCGAAGTGCGACAGTATTTACTCAAGCTGTATGAGGAAATCGTCACCCGTTATGACGTAGACGGTCTACAGCTAGATTACATTCGTTACCCCTTCCAAGACCCACTGGCAGGTCGAACATACGGTTATGGTAAAGCTGCAAGAGCGCAGTTTCAGCAACTCGTTGGTGTAGATCCAATGAATATTTCCCCCGCTCAACCAGAACTGTGGCAAAAATGGACGACATTTCGCACCGAACAAGTTGATAGCTTTGTTGCCCAATTATCAAAGGAGTTGCGACAAAAGCGAGGAAATTTAATTTTGTCAGTTGCTGTCTTTCCTTTGCCACAAACAGAACGGGTCGAGAAAATTCAACAAAACTGGGAAATTTGGGCAAGGCGAGGGGATGTAGATTTAATCGTTCCCATGACTTATGCTCTCGATACATCTCGGTTTCAACGACTGGCTCAACCTTGGATAGCCTCCAAACAATTAGGATCTGCCTTGTTAGTACCAGGAATTCGCTTACTTTCTTTGCCAACAATTGGAGCATTCGACCAACTCCAATTGGTCAGAGATTTGCCAGTTAGTGGTTATGCTCTGTTTGCCGCAGAGAATTTTAATAACGAACTCCAAAAACTTTTTATTAGCACCCAAGGTAGAGTGCAATCCACAACAACTGAACCTATTCCTCACCGCCAGCCTTTTCAAACTGCTGCTATTCGTTACACTGCGCTGCAACGGGAATGGAAATTTGTTTTGCAAAATCAGCAATTGCCAATGCCTGCTCAAACAATTTCAGATTTTAACAACCAGGCAGAAGTTTTACGTACTGCTTTAAATCAGCTTGCCACTGCGCCTTCTGCTAGTAAATTATTAGTAGCTAAAGCGTCTCTGACTCGCTTCCAGTCTCAATTTCGAGTCTTAATGAAGGAAGAAATCAAGTCAAATTCCTATCAGGTGAGAGTCTGGGAAAATCGGCTTGCAACTATAGAAAGGCTATTGCGTTATGGCGAAAAGCGGGTATTGCGTTAGTTGGGCATAGGGCATCCCTTCTGGAGCGAGACGCTACTACGCGTAGCTTGCTCGTATTGTAGGGGTACGGCTTGTCTACGAGACGCTACGCGAACGCTCAGGGCAAGTGGGTATGGGTAAAGGAAAGTGGATAGGGGAAAAGGGGAAAGATTAAATTTATTCCTTTTCCCTTTTCCCTTTAACCTTTTCCCTTTCCCCATACCCAATGCCCCATACCCCCATTTGTATTTCTTAAAACTACTTTTCCAGTGTTTATACTTCAAAGATTAGTAATTGTTTGTGGTCAAAATATTAGAAAATGCTTAAGTGAACAGCTTTAGATAACTATCTTCTGATAATAGCTATAGTAATAATCTATGCAAGCTTTATCTCAGTTTCTCTGGCTACAAAGCCTAGAGTCAATAATAGACTGTTCGCCGCTAATAGTTGTGCCGGAAACACCACTATCAGATGCGATCGCTCTGATGGCAACACAGAGCAAAAGTATCTTGGTTGGGTCTTGTTCGCAGTTAGCGGGATGCTTTACGAAGCATGATATTGTACAGCTTATAGCTTCCGGGACTGATTGGAAAACAGCTAAGATTTCTGAGGTGATGCATACCTCAGTGAAAACACTGAAAGTGTCAGATTTTCAGGAGATATCCTGTGTCCTGTCACTTTTATGCCAGCAGCAGTTGGATATACTGCCAGTTGTGGACGATGGAGGTCAAGTCGTCGGTGTCATCACTCCTGAGAGTATTTGTCAAGCCCTAGCACAAGAAATAGATAAAACTACATATGACTGCCAGCAAACTAAAGAATATCGGTGTTTGCTAGAGTCAGCAGTAGTCAATACTACACTTGACCAAAATGAATCTGAAAAAATTCCCGAATGCTCCGAGATTGACGAGAATACCACGGCTTTTGAAGCACTAAGTGAAAGCGAACAGTGCTATTGCATCATAGCTGATACAGTACCTATGCTAATTTGCATGTCAAATAGTGGTACTCTGGGTAATTTTTTTAATCAATCTTGGCTACAGTTCACTGGAGGAACTCTAGAACAGAAATTAGGTTGCAGTTGCACGCAAGGTATTGATTCAAAAGATGTCCAAAGCGATATCGATATTATTAGTTCTTTTGAGGTAGAACATCTGATTTTCCCTCAGCGGCAATGGCCTAAGTACAAATGGTTACCCAGACGCGCTATAGTACCTAAAGGTACGACAGGCAAACCTAGCCGCCTCATTGGAGTTTCTGTGGATATTACCTCCCATGTACAGGCAAAAGAGGAACAACTGTGGCAATCCCAGCAAGCGGCGCTACAAAAACGTAAACTTGCTCAAGAAATACTCAAACATAGTGAAGAAAAATTCCGCAATTTAGTTGAAGCCAGCAGCGATTGGATATGGGAAATTGATGAAAATACAGTCTATACCTATGTCAGTCCGAAAATACGTGACATTTTAGGTTATGAGCCAACGGAAATTTTAGGTAAAACACCTTTTGATTTGATGTTACCTGAAGAAGCCGAACGTGTGACTAAAATTTTCGCTTTGATTGCTGCCGCACAAGAACCATTTTGTTTTAAGAAGATTAATATTCATCAAGATGGTCATTTTGTTCTTCTGGAAAGCAGCACAGTTGCAGTCTTCAACGCTGAGGGACAATTCCGTGGTTATCGCGGTATAGATCGAGATATTACAAAGTCTAAGCAATCAAAAACTCCACTATTTAAGAGTCAACAAAAGCTACAATATTTACTTTCTTTTAGCCCGGCTGTTCTCTATACATGCAAAATTTCTGAAGACTATGGTGCGACATTTATTAGCGAAAATGTCGCAGCAATTACGGGTTATAAAGCGCAAAAATTTGTCGAAAATTCTAATTTTTGGGCTAGTCATATTCATCCACAAGACATAACCCAAGTGTTTGCTCAACTTTCAGAGATATTAGAGCGAAGAAAATACACAATAGAGTACCGATTTTTACACCAAGATGGCACCTATCGTTGGATATACGACCAAGGGAGGCTAGTCACAGATCGAGCTGGTAACCCTATGGAAATAGTGGGTTACTGGGTAGATATCACAGAACGTAAGCTATTAGAACAAGAACTTAGAGTAGCACTAGAAAAAGAAAAACAACTCAGCGAACTTAAATCTCGTTTTGTTTCCATGACTTCTCATGAATTCCGCACGCCCTTAACTACTATTCTTTCTTCTTGTGAGTTGCTAGAACACTATCGCCACAAATGGACTCAAGAAAAACAGCTTACTCATTTACATCGTATTCAAACCGCCGTCAAGCGGATGACTGAAATGTTGAATGACGTGTTATTTATTGGTAAAGCGGGAACCGATAAATTAGAGTATAGACCAACATCCTTTGATTTAGTTAAATACTGCCAACAGTTAGTAGAAGAAATACAGATAAATCTCAATAATCAGCGCTTAATTTCTTTCACCAGTCAATATGAATCTATACCTTGCTGTATGGATCAGAAATTGTTGGCACACATTTTCAATAACTTACTATCAAATGCAATTAAATATTCCTCAGATGATAGTATTGTCAAGTTTAGTCTCAGTTGCCAAAACGCACAAGCAGTATTTGAAATTCAAGATTGGGGTATTGGCATTCCAGAAGAACATATACCATTCCTATTTGAATCATTTCATCGGGCCAGCAATGTTGGCAATATACTAGGGACTGGATTAGGAATGGCAATTGTAAAAAAGTGTATAGATATCCACCAAGGTGAAATATTTGTTAGAAGTACAGAAGGTTTAGGAACTAAATTTACTGTGATTATAGCATTAAATAATAAAATATAATTGAGGTCATTTATGCCAAGAATTTTAATAATTGAAGATGAAGAATCAGTTAGGGAAAATATATTAGACTTGCTAGAAGCTGAAGATTTTGAAACTCTTGCCGCAGCCAATGGCAGAATCGGGCTAGATTTGGCCCTTTCGGAAGTTCCAGATTTAATTTTGTGCGATATGATGATGCCAGAAATTGACGGTTATGGCGTGCTAAAAGCATTACGCCAAGACCCGATTACGGCAACAATTCCCTTCATTTTTCTCACTGCCAAATCTGCCAAATCCGACTTCCGTCGAGGTATGGATCTGGGTGCAGATGACTATATAACTAAGCCATTCACTCGCGCTGAGTTATTAAGCGCCATCATGAATAGATTAGAAAAATACGCTACTTTAAAAAGATATTTATCTGCTCAAAATGCAAATCACAACTTTTCTCCCAAAATGCAGTTGTTAGAAATTAGCTTGCATCGGGCAATCAAAGAACATAATTTTCAAGAGTTTGAGATTTATTATCAACCAATAGTGGATATTGCTTCTGGCAAGATAGTAGCTGCTGAAAGTTTGTTGCGCTGGCAAAGCCCCGAATTGGGAATAATTTATCCGACAGAATTTATTCCCATCGCCGAGTCTACAGGTTTAATTGTTCCTATTGGTAAATGGGTATTAAAAAGAGTGTGCCAGCAAATTAAAAGCTGGCGAGATGATGCTGGAATTTATTCATTGAAAGTTGCTGTAAATTTATCGGTGATTGAATTTAATCAACCAGATTTTATTCATAAAATAGTAGATTTTATAAAAAGCAATGATTTGCAAGCAGATTGCTTAGAATTAGAACTCACTGAAAGTATGATTATGCAAGATATAAATAGCGCGATCGCCACTATGAATAAATTGCGTTCTCTGGGCGTTAAAATAGCGATCGATGATTTTGGTACGGGCTACTCTTCTTTAATTTACCTGAAAAATTTACCAATTAATACTTTAAAAATTGACCGTTACTTTATCCATAATGTTGCCAACGATCTGCAAAAATCAGCCATTACCAAAGCACTAATTCAAATGGCTCACAATCTCAACCTCAATGTAGTTGCTGAAGGTGTAGAAGCCGAAGCCGAACTAGCTTTTTTACGGCAACACAAATGTAATTCTATGCAAGGCTTTCTATTTAGTCGTCCATTACCAGCAGCCGAATTTGAAAATTTTTTATTGACAAATAAATGTTTATACGCGTGAAAATTGAGCATTGCGAGTGTTAACTGTTGACTGTTAACTAATTTATTGTTTGCCCCTCCATCTCTTCCTATCCCCAATCCTTAAGAAAAATCGGACTTTAGGCTGGCGACAATTATTAAATTTCAAGTCTATAGTATAAAAATTGTGTATAGTGTTTACCGTCATGAAAGCTTCTGCGCGTTTCTTGCTGCCAGTTTTTTTACTCATTTTGGTAGCAGCGTGTAACCAGACTCGCGCCTCTTCAGATAATTCACCACCGCAAACATCTGTACCTGCTGCGGAACTGGCACAAAACCCCACATCGAAAAATATCATTCGCACTGAAGCATTTTCACCTAAACCTATCCGAATTAATCTCAAGAACTTACCAGCACCCTTCGCAACAGAAAGTGCGTCTAAGCGCCCTGAGGTTGTGCCCATTCCTCAAGACCCAGTATTACGGGTACCACCAGGTTTTACAGTTAATGTCTTTGCCGAAGATTTAGATGCCCCCCGCTGGCTAGCTTTAACCCCTAGTGGTGATGTACTGGTGACTGAAACCGGGCAAAATCGTATTCGTCTATTGCGCGATCGCAATGGCGATGGCGTAGCCGATGTGCGAGAAACCTTTGCTACCAGGGAAAACGGACTCAATCGACCCTTTGGTATGGCTTTTGCTGGCGATTCCTTCTTTCTGGGAAACACAGATGCTGTATTGCGTTTTCCTTATAGTGAAGGTGAAAACAAAATTACAGGTAATGGGCAAAAAATTGCTGATTTGCCTGCCCAAGGTTATAACAATCATTGGACGCGCAATGTTGTTGTCTCCCCTGATGGCAATAAATTATATGTTTCAGTTGGTTCGGGAACCAACGTAGATGAAGAACCTTTACCACGGGCTTCGGTGCAGGTGATGAATTTGGATGGTTCTCAACAGCAGACCTTCGCTTCCGGTTTGCGTAACCCTATTGGTCTAGATTTTCATCCTGTAACTAAAGAACTTTACACTACTGTTAACGAACGGGATGGAATTGGTGATGATTTAGTACCAGATTATTTTACACGCATCCGACAAGGAGAATTCTACGGCTGGCCTTATGCTTACCTGACGCCAAATAACCTCGATCCGCGTCAAAAAACCAACGATCGAAGCAAACGCCCCGACTTAGCAGCCGTTACCAAAACACCGGATGTACTGTTTCAGGCACACTCAGCAGCATTGGGTTTGCAGTTTTATGATGGTAAGACATTTCCCCAAAAGTACCGCAACGGTGCTTTTGCTGCTTTTCGTGGTTCTTGGAACCGCGATCGCGGTACTGGTTACAAAGTAGTGTTTGTTCCCTTTGATGCAAAAGGACAACCGCAAGGCTACTACGAAGATTTTCTCACCGGATTTTTGCTCAATCCATCTGTACCAAGTACTTGGGGACGACCCGTAGGTTTACTTGTCTTACCAGACGGCAGTCTACTACTAACAGAAGAAGCCAATAATCGGATCTATAGGATTCAGTATACAGGAGGCTAGTACCGCAAGGCGGAATTCAAAATTCAAAATTCAATATTCAAAATTAATACAACGTAAGCGTTTCGTTGATTTGGAATGGATGGTTTATTTCGCGGTGCTGTACTAGTTTGAAAATGGGGAATGTGGGCACAAAGAGAATTTATGCTTCCCTCTCCTCCCACACTCCCCATGCCCTAAGTCCTTTTTTGATTGAGAATTCCTATCCGGATTTACTTCCTATAAGCTAGATTATTGACAAATATTAATAATCATTGAGTTGAGAGATTACTTATGACTCTGAATGAAAATAATACTCAGTCCAATATTAATGAAGTGTCTTCACATTCAGGTACGCGATATTGGGGTAATGTGGAGGTGGTTGAAGAGGGAGAAACCTATAGAATTAGTCGCGTTGAAATTAAACCCAGACACGGCATTAAACCACAAATCCATTATCATCGCAACGAACACTGGGTTGTAGTCTCAGGTGTAGCTAAAGTGACTTGTGGCGAACAAGAAATCCTACTCAATCGCAACCAGTCAACTTATGTTCCCGCAGCAACACTGCATAAAGTAGAAAACCCCGGTCATATTCCATTAGTTATTTTAGAAATTCAAAATGGCGAGTATTTAGGAGAGGACGATACAGAACGCCCCTACGAACTAAATTTGGTCAAGTCTGTAAGTGAAAATGAATAAGGGCATGGGGCATGGGGCATGGGAGATGGGGAGATGAGGAGATGAGGAGAGAATTACACCCCACCTCCCCATCTCCCCACCACCCCAAACTCCCTGCTTGCCCCATGCCCAATTCAAAACCACCCTTCTTGTTCTAAGGTTTCGATCAACTGTAAGCCGCGCGGATCGCCCACTCCCAAGAGTGAGGCTCTGGCGTCTTCCCGTACTCCCAAATCTTGGTCTTCGGCAAAGGCTTGAATCAGAGCATCGATCGCTGTAGCATAAACTACGTTAGAAGGCAGTTCGCGGCACAGTTGACCAATCGCCCAAGCGCTGTTACTTCGTACAGCTGCTACTGGGTCGTTGACTAAGGCTCCTATCAAAGGTGGTATCGCCCCAATAATTGCTTCATAACCCACTTCTGCCATTTGTGCTAGGGCGCTAGCGGCCCACAAACGCACTGCGGAAATGTCAGTTTTTAAGGCGTCTGCCAGAGGTGGTAAACAACGGCGATCGCGACAGTTTCCTAAAGCCCAAATAACACCTTTACGCACATAGCCATTCCAGTCCTGGTTCAATTGAGCAATTAACGGAGTCACCGCTTCGGAACTAGGATTGCGTCCGATGCCATAAGCTGCGCTCACCCGCACTAAGGGACAGGTATCACTTAACAAGCGAATTAAATGGGGAGTAGCACGAGCGTCTTCCAAGTCGCAAAAAGCACGCGCCGCTAACATTCTTTGCTGGGGCTGGGGACTGTTTAGCAGAGCTAACATTAATTCTGGATCGGGCTTGGGCACTTCTGAGGAGGCAGTTAGCGGCTCTAATTTATCTAAGGGGCTTTCTAGCTCCTCCTCTGCATCAAGTAGGCTTAGATCGTCTTCGTCATACATAATTTCATTTCAATCTGTTTTGGGAATTAACACATAATCCCCCACGCCAATATTTAAAGCTTTATATATCAGTTGCGTTATTGTACACTTTCCGTTGTCCTTCGTTGAGTTCGATCCAAACGAGAACCGCCATAACAAAAGACGCTAAAGTATTTTATCGCTATCCTCTAATTTATTTTTGTGCATTCAGGAATTTTACCATCCATAGGGATTGGGTTTGATAACCTAATCGGTCATAAAGATTTAATGCAGGTTTGTTTGATTGAAAAACTTGTAAGCCAATTTGGCGATCGCCTCTTTGAATCGCCCAATTTTCCACATATTGCATCAAAGCCGTACCAATACCTCGCCGCCGATATTCTGGCGCAACATAGAGGACAAAGATATGAGCATGACGGTTACCCTGTACTTGGTCTATGGCATTGCCCACCCAAACGCAGGCGATGGGGGAAGAGGCAAAGGAGCGGAGGGGCACAGGGGCAGAGGAGAGAGATTCGTAATTAGTCCCTTGCTCCTCTGCTCCTCTGCTCCCTTGCTCCCTCTCTTCCTCGACCCACCACAAGGGAGTATCGCCGGAGAAGTATTGCTTAACTGTTTGTTCTAGGTGGGAAAAATCTCCATCAGGAAAAAGATCCTGGTAAGTCCGCTGCATAAATTTTAGCAGCAGCGATCGATCTAAAGTTGAGCCACGGCGAATGAAATATCCAGGTAGTAATTGCTCAGACACTTCTGATATTTATTAACTTAGCTAGCTGACTTATGCGCTGGTGGTAAATCAGCGGGAGTTGGTTGAGAACTTATCCCTACCTCTTCAATTGGTGCTGGTGCTGCCATATCAGAAGGTAAAAATATGCGGGCGCTGACTGCCACCAGGGCAAAGACAAATACCAAAACTACAAGCAGTGGGGCGATGTATTGACGAAAAATAGCCATATTTTAATTGCAAAAAGAGCTACGAACTTTTATGAGAATCTAGCTGAAGATTTGTAAATTATTCTTGTTTATTTTAGCGATTTTTTGGGAATGGGGAATGGGGCAAGCGGGCAAACAGGGCATGGGAAAGGGAAAGGGGTATGGTTCGACAAGCTCACCAACCGGGGAAAAGGGGAAAGATTAAATTTATCCCTTTTCCCTTTTCCCTTTTCCCTTTTCCCTTTTCCCTTTTCCCCATGCCCTCCGCCTTATTGCCGATCGCCTTCCAAGTCATCAAGCACTCTCTCGCAATACCAATTTTCCGGCATTCCAGGATAAGTTTCTCTTGCCTGTTCAATTAATCTTTCGGCAGCGACGGTATCACCGGATAACCTGGCAATTAATCTGTTTTTGAGATAGCTATCAGATAGATCCTCTTCTGCTTGGTTTGGTATTGGGCGATTTAGTGATGATGGTGATGACCGAGACTGTTCTCTCCGCAGTTGCCAAAATAAAACGTAATAAAGGGTACCAAAAATTAAAATTAGGCTGAGTGTTCCGAAAAAAGTTAGAAGGTTAAACGCTAAAAATCCTAGAACTAACTGTGAGAGAACATACCCAAGTAATAAACCAGTAAGCAAGAGGATGAATGTGCCGACAGCAATAACTACTTGATTCCCCATATATCCTCTTCTTCGTCCTCAAGTCCTGGTCTGGATACTGCCGCTGGCTGAGGGTTCCAAGGGGCAAATACTGGTAATAAAAGTAGTCCGGGGACAGCGGCGGCGATGGTTATTAAGAAAAATATAGGCCAACCCGTGCTTTGAGCGATCGCACCTCCAGGGGCTGCGAGAATATCCCGGCTAACAGCCATTAAGCTGGAAAGCAAAGCATACTGAGTTGCGGAAAACCGCTGGTTACAAAGACTCATCAAAAAGGCAACAAAGGCTGCTGTCCCCAATCCACCACAAAATTGTTCTATGTTGATGGCAATTACCATAGCTTGGTAGTTTTTACCGATGTATGCTAGAAAAAAGTAGGCTAAATTACTTACTGCTTGTAGAATACCAAAAACCCAAAGCGATCGATTGATGCCTATAGCACTCAAAATTGAACCACCTGCTAGGGCACCGACAATCGTAGCAATCAATCCCATGCCAACTTGAATTGCCCCAATATCGGTTTTGGTAAAACCTGTTTGCAGCAAAAACGGCGTGGTCATATTGCTCAACAAAGCATCACCCAGTTTATATAGGGTAATGAACACAAGAATTAAAATAGCGTATAAGATACCTTGACGCTGAAAAAATTCACCAAAAGGCAAGATTACAGCATCAGCTAAGGAAGCGGGAGGGCTAATTTCTTTAGGTTCTGGTGCTAACAAGGTGGCAAAAATACCAATCGACATTACTCCTGCCATCATTAAGTAAACTGACGACCAAGGCATTTTATCAGCAAGTATCAAGGCTAAAGCACCTGCGACTAATAAAGCAATGCGATAACCTAAGATAAAAACCGCTGCACCAGCCCCCATTTCTAATTTCTCCAAAACATCAGTGCGGTAGGCGTCAGCAGCGATATCTTGAGTTGCACTGATAAAAGCAATGACTATGGCGTTGATGGCTAAAAGCTGTAATGCTTGTTTGGGTTGTTGAAAAGCCATGATGGCGATCGCTACAATCAAGCCAACTTGTGTCAAAATTAACCAACCTCGTCGCCGTCCCAAAACTGGTAGGCTGAACCTGTCTACTAACGGCGACCACAGAAACTTCAAGGAATAAGGCAACCCTGCGAGGCTAAACCAACCAATAGCGGCTAAATCTACCTTTTCTACGGTCATCCAAGCTTTCAAGGTATTACCGATTAACAATAACGGTAAACCTGATGCAAAGCCTAAAAATAACAAAGCCGCCATCTTGCGACTACCGAAAACTTGCAGCAGCGATTCAATTTTCCTCATGTTTTCAACTTTTTGCCTCTTGCCTCTTTTGAGCAAATCTCAGCTATGGTAATTGGAGTTTAGCTAAAAGACAATAAGGCAGTTAAACCTAATGTGATAGATAAAAATGCTGCGAATGCAGTTGTAGTGTAGTTTTGATTTGGCTAGCAATTCCAAATTTTTAAAAGCGATAAATAAATTTTATTCTGTTTTATAAACCTGATGCCCTCTGATTTCTACTTTGTGCGCGGCGAGGCATTTTTCCCAACCTTCACGAGTACCGATATCGCTTTTGGCTTTGAGCAATCCTAATTCTTCTTCTTGTTGGGTGAGTTTAGCAAATTCTTCGTAACGCGGGTATGTGGTAGTAACAAATGTTTCTTTACGATGCAAAATCGGCGGATTTGCTCTAGTTTTATATTCTCGGTGAGTCACAGCTAAGGTTTTTAAGTCAATACCTATACTGGCTTTTAAAGCTGGATGAGGGTCAGTATCAAATTCTGGGTAAAAAAGATAGGATATTTGCGGTTGTTCAATGTGATATTTTATCAATGTGGCTCCATCTACACGGCCAATGGTGCGGCTAGCGCAACCTTCGTAAATTCGCAGTAAAGAATCGAGTGCTGCAAGTGCCGAAACATGGACGTAAAGGGCGCCGCGGGTACGTTTACCAATTTTGCTTTTTTCGCAAGCAGTTTGAATCACCCCAGGTTTGCCCAAGCTGAAAAGCTTTTGGTCGGCGACTTGGCAAGCTTCTTCGTAGCTACTAAAAAAAGCTTTGATGTCGTGACGCATTTGTGGCGATAGCTTCTGCCATGCAGGGCGGCGATCGAAGTGAGTGAGGGCGAGATATACTTGGATATCTAGAGAGCGACGATAGGCGATCGCATCCCATTCTGCTTCGTCAGTAGCTTGCAAAACTACGCCAAAAGCACGGCGGAAGTTACCAAATTCTCTCAGTAATTCTTGTTCGTTTTCCAATTCGCCTTTCACAGGCAGTCTACCGCGCTTGGTAAAAAAATCCATCAGCGGTTGCAGTTGTTCTTGATAATCTTCAAACCGCTTGGTGGGAATGCGGACTCGCGGTGTAGCAGAGGTAGAAAAAAAGCGGATAGCTTTGTAACTTTCTTTTTGGGCTTCATCTCGAAAAACAAAGTACACACCCAATGCTATGGGCACTGCATCCACATTTAGGACTTCATCAATGTAAGTTTTGAGTTCCTGTTGTTCGTAATATTTCTGAAAAGTGTTGCGGCGGGTTACAATGCCATCGTTGTAAGCCAGCTGAGTTTTACTGGGAGCATTAATCAGCACTTGAGCTGCGACAATTAAAACTTGCTGGGTGAGTTCCCAAGCTTGGATGAGGCTTTGACCGCGTTCCTCTGCATCTTCGATGACGTTGAGGACGTAACCCAAATTAACCACATCGGCGGGGGTACGTGGGACATCGGGATAGTAATAAGGGTCCCAACCTGCACTGGTGTAGCCTAAGTCTGCTACTCGCCGCACATCACCACCGTAGCCGCAACCGTAGTCAAAAAAAGTGGTGTCTTGATGCAGAATTGCCGATTCTATTGCTAATCGTACAGGGCGGGAGATGTCAGTGCGAGCGATCGCAGCTCTATGACGCTCAATTTCTAAAGCTTCAGGCATAATATCAGTTAACAGTTACAGCACTTTTCAGGTAAATGAAGCACGCGGTTAGCGATGACCGTTAGTCATTACAAGAATTTGTACGCCACTTAGTTGCAATCTGTTGTAGTTCGAGAGCGTTATTTGTTGCCCAATTATGGTAGCAATGTTAACTTGATAGATCGATTAAGATATTTATCTACGTAGAATAACTTAATATTTGGATGGAAAACTTATGACTCCTGCTACTGAAAAATATAGAGGTTAATCATGGGATGGGAAATTACGATCTACTCTTTTTTGATAATGGTTGCAGTTATTAGTCTTTTTAACAATGAGGCTAGGATTAAACGAATTGACCACAACACATATCGAACAAAAGTTTATTTAAAATTGATTATGGAACGATTAGAAATTGAGGTTCCATCTCGCCTTTCGGAGCGAATTAAAGCAATAGCGATCGATCCGAAAAATAAGATTGAAGCCATCAAGCTATATCGTCAAGAAACAGGTGCAAGTCTTCTAGAAGCCAAAGATGCGATCGAAGACTTTATCGAAGAAAATCGCCATCTTGGTCAATAGGAATTCTAGTTTTAAGAATACATAAAAAATGCGGTAAAAGTCAATTATTAACTCATATTGTTTCAATCTTTTATTGCCAATTGAATTAAATCTTCAATTTTCTTGATATTTTGATCGCCTGCTAAGTAACCAATACCGCGATGCAAATGCAGGCGGAATTGGGTGGCGAGGGTTTCTTTGTCAATCGGATAGCCATCATTGTGACAGCGTTGCTTGAGGGCGAGGAGGAGAATATCAGACATTTCGCCGCCAAAGATGCGCCAAGTCATTTCGACGTTACTATCTTGGGGAATTGGTACGGGGGAGGGTGGAGTTGGTTCTGCGAGGGAACGACAAAATGCCCAACGGCAGAGGATATTCCATTGGTCAATTTTGGTGCTGCGCTTGAGTTTAAGGAGTTGGTCTTTGGCTGTTTGGGAAAGTTTAATTCTCTCGATTGGCGATTCCATAGTGTTTATAAATAGTGATACATGAATCATACCGTCCGGAAAACTAAGTTTACCTCACCTTGGTGACAAGATAAAAAAGAGCGACCATTGAGTAAAGAAACAAATTATATCAATTAAAAATTGTGTTCGCCTCACCCACTTGAATGAAGTAGTAATCTGTAGCCTAATTTTACCAATTAACCAAATAAAAATCCGAAATTGGTAACATAGCTGTTGTATTTAATATCTACTAATTTTTATTTGCAGCAAATGAATAGTAAAGCTAAATTATTGACTCTTGTACAGACGCGATTAATCGCGTCTCTACTGTTAACTTTTGCTCTTTCATCTGTGAGTGTGGGAACAGTCATAGCACAGACAAAACTTACCAATCAATCTAAATTGTTCGCCAATGGTATTGGACAGGTACGAGTTGGAATGACCGTCTCTCAAGCCAGTAAAGCTGCTGGTACCCGGCTAGTTGGCGACCCACCGAATAAATATTGCTACTACGTAAAACCGGAATGGGACCCTAAAAATGTTGGGTTCATGGTGACAGAAGGTCGTGTTTCTAGGGTTGATGTCTGGAGAGATAGCAAAATTACTACCTTAAAAGGTGCAAAAATTGGTGACACGGAAGCACGGATTAAATCACTGTATCCAGGACAAATTAAAGTCACTCCTCATAACTATGTCTCAGGCGGCCACTACCTGACATTTGTACCAAAAGACCAATCTGACGAAAATTATCGTGTAGTATTTGAGACTGATGGCAAGCGGGTGACTCAGTTTCGCTCAGGTAAATTACCAGAGGTTGAATTTGTGGAGGGATGTAGTTAATTTTAGAGATCCTTAGCGTATGAATGGAAGTGAGGCAAACGTAACGCTCACAATTTCCCTTTTGATTTGACAGCAGGTGAAGCAGTGCCAGTAGCTTTAACCGATCCCGCTACCTATGTTTATGAGTGCTTAAATTATCTTAGGGATGGTACATATCATCCCTATTTTTTATGATGTTACGATGCAATTATAGGAGTCCGATTTTATCTTTCCAGTTCATCCACTTCTTTGGGAACTCCCGCAGTTAACACCTCATGTCCATTAGCTGTAACTAAGACATCATCTTCAATGCGAATACCAATGCCAATCCAGCGAGGGTGAGTCTCTGGTTGATCTTCTGCTAATTTGGTATCTGGGACAATATAAAGTCCTGGTTCCACTGTCAAAATTTGACCTGGTTGTAAAATTTGCGGCTTATCTTCACCATGCTGATAAACTCCCACGTCATGCACATCTAAACCTAACCAATGGCTGGTGCGGTGCATATAATACGGTTTGTATTTATCTTCTTCAATTAATTTGTCAATTTCGCCTTGAAGAATGCCAAGTTCAACTAAACCTTCAGTCAAAACGCGCACTGCTGTATCATGAACAGATTTGAAGGAATTACCTGGTTGCACTTGAGCGATCGCTTGTTTTTGTGCCTCCAAAACAATCTCATATAATGTCTTTTGTTCTGCTGTAAATTTCCCTCCCACTGGAAATGTGCGCGTAATATCGGAGTTGTAATAACCATAAGCACAACCGGCATCAATTAACAGTAATTCTTTATCCTGCATTTGCCGTTCATTCTCAATGTAGTGCAACACGCAAGCATTCACGCCGGAAGCCACAATGGAAGGATAAGCCGGGCCCATTCCACCCCGCACTCGAAAGATGCGTTCGATTTCCGCTTGAATTTCGTACTCATAACGTCCGGGTGCTGTGATTTCTTGGGCGTGATTGTGTGCTTCAATAGCGATCGCTGCTGCTTGGCGCATTAACTCCAACTCAGCTTCGCTTTTGATCAGTCTCATGCTGTGGATAATAGTCCCGGTATCTTCAATGGCCACAGGCCCCGTACCGCGTTTGGGGTAAGTTTGTAGTAACCGTTGGTAATGCCCTAAAATTTTGTCATTGAAAGCGCGATCGCGTCCTAAGTGATAATAAATGCGATCGGCTTTTTCTAAATACTGCGGCAATTTTTCATCTAATTCGTGAATCGGGTACGCTTCATCAGCACCATAAATTTCCTTCGCTGCATCTATCCCACAGCGATAACCACTCCATACTTCCTTTTCCCGATCTTTGGGTTGCACAAACAGCACAAACCGATGTTCTGCATGATGAGGCGCTAACACTGCAACGGCCTGTGGTTCGTTAAATCCAGTTAAGTAGAAAAAATCACTATCTTGACGATAAACATACTCAACATCGTTGTGCATGACTGCCATTGGCGCACTGCGAAAAATGGCTGTTCCATTACCAATTTTTGCCATTAACTGCTCGCGACGTTGCCGATATTCTGTTTGCATAGTTGATTTATTTGTAAACTGTCGTATTATTTTACACTTTTGACAACCAGAGAATGCACAGATGATGCTTCTTGCTAGTTGCTAATCTTAGTTATTCTAACCAATATTTGTTTCCACTCAAGTTATCAAACATAAGCATTCAAAATTGAGAATTGGGAAGATTTTGATACCAAGCTGAATTAGCGAAAAAATCAATAAGCTATATGGCAATCTATAGGATTCATATTTAATTTTTGAAATACACGTAGGGAAGCCAGCCGCATGGGCGGGTTTCCCGACTTGAGCGGACTGGCGTTGTGTTATGCCGTAGGCTAACGCACCATTTCAAGGCTTTGGTGCGTTAGACGTTCCGTCTAACATACCCTACATATACTTAGATTTTTCACGCAATCAAATCGGACTCCTATATTTGAGTTTTGAAAAATATCAGTGTTGACTGTTAACAGTTAACATTTAACAGCGATTATTAGCAGAACATAACACGAACTTGTCTATAAATCATCACATACAAAATCGATTTGCTAACTGTTTATATAGCACTTGAAATTTTTGGATAAATGATTTAAAACCAAGAATAATTTGTTTTTAAAGACTGACATTAAGCAAAAAAAAATAGTTATAAAGAAATATTGAAGGACAGGTAAATGTTCTTTGATTACAGAAAGGCATCGCTCGAAAAAGTTAAAAACGGATAACAACCAATGATAAAAAAACACCATGTTTGGAAAAAGTTCCTCAGACTTGTCTTTGAATACGTCTCAATTGGCATCAGAATCTTTCCAAAAATCGCAAGCATTATTATCATCCGGTCTTGATAATTCAAATACTCTAAAATCTGGTTCATTTTTTGGCAGCAGCAGTTCTTCTCAATCAGAACAATCTGCGGTGGTGTCAGCAAATCCCAATCCAAATCCTTACTTAACTAGTGCGGCGATCGTTCCTGATTTCAACGCTGATGGGAAAACAGACAAAGTTTGGGTCAATACCCAAACTGGTGAAATTATTATTCGCCTGATGGATGGAACAAGAGTTGTTGAACAGGGTTCTTTGGGTCAATTTGACCTATCGGCCTATGATTACAAAATTGCTGACTTCAACGCTGATGGGAAAACCGACTTCTTATTACGCAATAAGACAACAGGTGAGAACAGTATTGTGTTAATGGACGGAACTAGAGTTGCTAGTGCAGCTGCTCTAACCAACGTTGACCCAGCGTGGACTTCTCAAATTGGCGATTTCAATGGCGATCGCAAAACTGATATCTTCTGGCACAATAACCAAACCGGCGAGAACGCTATTTGGGAGATGGATGGCACAAATGTTGTGAATGCAACTGTTTTAGACACCACTGACCCAGCCTTAACTTCTACCATTGTTGATTTCGATGCCAACGGCAAGAGCGATATCTTCTGGCGCAATCAGACAACTGGCGAGAACAGCGTTTGGTTTATGGATGGTGCCCAAAAGACTGAGTTTAGCTTGCAATCACAAGATCCAGGCTGGACATATCAAGTTGGCGATTTCAATGGCGACTTAGCCACAGACTTGCTCTGGAGAAACACTCAAACAGGTGAAAGTAAGGTTTGGGTGATGAGAGGCATCGTAGTTACAGAAGGTGCTTTGGGAACATTTGACTCATCTTGGACTTCTCAAATCGGTGACTTCAACGGTGATGGTAAGACCGATATCTTCTGGCGGAATGGAACCACAGGTGAGAACACAGCTTGGTTGATGGATGGCACAAACATTGCCACTCAAGCGTTCCTACCGAGCAATAGCGCATCTCTAACACCATCCCTCGGCGATTACAACGGTGATGGCAAGACTGACATCTACTGGCGCGATCAAGCAGCAGGCGCAGACAACATTTGGACTATCGATGGCACAACCGCCGTTGAAACTCCCATCGGCGAAGCAGATAGGCTGACCCCAGAGTGGTATACGTTCTAAAATTAGAATTCAGAATTCAGAATTCAGGAGTAGAGACGCGATTAATCGCGTCTGTACAAGAATTAGGAGTTAGGAGTTATTTCTCTCCCTCATCTCGCCAGTCCCCAATCCCGGTTCATCAAAATTTGTAACTCAAAACCTGAACCACGCTAGTTTCCGGCAAATCTTTAAGATTAATGGAAATAGTATCTCCACTGCTACGGCGCACTGTTACTCCTTGCATTAAGGCCAGAAAATCATCGAGTGGCGAAATTTCACAGGCAGCACCATCGGCGGCTTGTGTTCGGTAATGAGTGGGAATTACTAGCTTGGGATTTAATACTTCAACAGCCTGCTTTGCTTCTTGAGCATTGTAGGCTTTTGCGCTGCCGCCCACTGGAATAAATAGCACGTCGGGACGACCCATGAGAATTTTTTGCTCAATGGAAATGGGTGCAGCAGCCCCGCCTAAGTGGAGGATATTAATTCCGCCTTGTTTCCAACTCCAAGCGGTATTGGAGCCAAACTGCTTACCACCTTTGCGATCGTGGTCTGTAGCGATTCCTTGGAACTTAATGCTTTTGAATTCGTAAACTCCTGGTTCATAGATCAGCTTTGCATTGGCTGGTAGTGTGTCTACAGCACCTTCATCCAGCAGTTGACTGCTAATTAATACTAAATCCGCTGCAACTTTTGGCACGCGATACCCAGCAGTACAGCCGATCGCACGAAATGGATTGACGAGAATTCTTGCACTGCTACCTTCAAAAAGAAAGCAAGTATGACCCAACCACTTAACTGATAAACCGCTAGATTGTGCGTCAGCTCGCAGGTGGGAACCCAAGGTAGTAACTGAAGCTGTGACCAATCCCGCCCCAGCATAACCCATCAACTGTCGTCGTTTCATTAATTAAGCTCTCGACTGTAACTGTTGGAGAAAGTTTCGCAATAATTGTTTTCCTGATGATGTCAGGACACTCTCTGGGTGAAACTGGACGCCCTGAATCTGAGGATAGTTCCGGTGTCGCACTCCCATAATTGTGCCATCGTCAACCCAAGCGGTGATTTCCAGCACATCAGGGCAAGTTTCGCGATCGATGACTAAACTATGATACCTGGTGGCGGTGAGCGGATTTTCTAATCCTTGGAAAACCCCCACCCCAGTGTGAGTCACCAGAGAGGTTTTACCATGCATCAATTCTGGAGCAGAAACTATTTTACCACCGAATACTTGACCGATACTTTGATGCCCTAAACAAACGCCCAAAATTGGTAATTCTTGTCCTAGTCGTTCAATCAACTCTAGGGAAATACCAGCATCTTCTGGGCGACCAGGCCCAGGAGAAATAACCACGGCTTGGGGCTTTAATGCCCAAATTTCATCTATAGATATTTTGTCGTTACGAAAAACTCTAATATCCGCTGCCACTGGGAACTCAGCTGCCAATTCTCCCAGATACTGCACCAAATTATATGTAAAACTATCGTAATTATCGATGACTACTAACATAACTATGTAAAAAATTGTAGGTTGCAAGTGACAGATATAAAACTGTCATAGCTCAGAGGGGTAGACGGACGAGCAGCTACTTAACAAAGCATCTAGCTAGTTACTAAGATGCTTGCCATAATCCCATTGTTAAATTTGGAATTTTTAATTCTCAGGAATGACTTGGCGATGCCTGCGGTTTTTGCTAACCTATGCCCACATCTACAAACTCGATATAATTAACGCTACCAGAGGAGGAAGCAACAATGTAGCAGCTACCAGCACCGCTACCAAAGCTGAAACTAGAACTGCACCAGCGGCGCAATCTTTGGCGACTTTTGCCAGTTCGTGGTAAGTCTGCTTAACTGTTAAGTCTACAATGGACTCGATCGCTGTATTGAGTAACTCTAATGCCAAAACTAAACCACTAGTGATACCAATTACTGCGATTTCCACTGGTTTGAGATGTAAATATACGCTTAAAGCGATCGCCATTGCACAAACACTGGTGTGAATCCGAAAATTACGTTGAGTTTGAAAACTATAAGTAATTCCAGCCCAGGCATACTTAAAACTAACAAATAAATTAGAAGCAACCTTCCACGAAAATTCCCGTTCGTTGGTCACAATTTTTTGTAACGAGGTAGACGTTGGTGGTGGAGAAACTTTTTGGGACATAGACTTAAATATATAAAAACACAGTTACTACAGTGGGAATTTTGGCCGATATTTATAGCGTAATTAACTTTGAGTCTATATTTCAGCAATTTTCCATAGAGGTATTATAAAAGTATTACCCAAAATTAACACTAAGGCGTAACTAATTGTGCTATTCTTTGTCAATAGCAATACCTATTGCCTTCAGCAATTTCACTTGCTGTTCTAACATTCGCTCCAAACTTTCTTCGTCAGGATGATCCCATCCCAACAGATGCAATAAACCGTGAGCAGTTAACCAGGCCATCTCGGTTATTAAACTATGTCCCTGCTGTTGGGCTTGACGTTGTGCGGTATCCACAGACACAATAATATCGCCTAAATATAGTGGTGCAGAAGCAAGCATTTCTTCGCTGTGAGGAAAATCTACCTCCAAAGCGGCAAAAGCTAAAACATCTGTGGGCTTATTTTGTTGACGATATTGGGTATTGAGTTCTTGAATTTGCGAGTCATCTGTCAAACGCAGCCCAATTTCATAACCTGGTGCTGGTGGAATATCAGGTTGAAGTATTTCTAACCAGTTATGAAACCAGTTCTCCCAAGTTTCAGGAGTAATTCGGGCATACGTTTCGCCAAGATTTACCGAGTTTGTCAGGGACAACTCGTAAAAATAATCTTCTACATACAATTCAACTCCCAAAGCCACACAGTCTCCTAGTCTGAGTTCGCGGTTTTTTGTTAGTGAGTTAGATAGGCAAGACCAATGAGGACGGCTAAAAGTCCTATAGTTGTTAACGCAAAATGTTTCAGGGAAGTTCCACCCTTACGCACCATATTTCGCATGGCGAGTTTTACGTAGCTGGGTTGAGGTTCTGATGAAGGATTACTCATAGTTAGTTCGATCGCTGATTCTTCTATAACTGTAACAGTTGGGTCTGCTCTGGGATTGCGATCGCCAAAGGCGGGGCGTAGCCCATCGCTCCATCTCAAATACTAAAAAAATAATAGGTACTAAGTAATAGTAAAAATAATTACTTAGCACCTATGACTAATACCCAATCATTTATGCAGGAGTATTTTCTACTAGTTTATTTTCTTGGCGCAGATAAGCTTGGATGAATGTATCAAGTTCGCCATTCATCACATCTATAATCCCTGTTGTTTCCGTACTTGTGCGTAAATCTTTCACCATTTGGTAAGGATGAAACACATAGTTACGGATTTGGTTACCCCAGGAGGCTTCCACCATATCGCCACGAATTTGGGCAATTTCTTGGGCGCGTTGTTCTTGGGCAATAACTAGTAGCTTTGCCTTGAGTCGGGCGAGGGCTTTTTCTTTATTTTGCAGCTGCGATCTTTCTTCTGTACAACGCACGGCAATTCCGGTCGGAAGGTGAACAACTCGTACAGCTGTTTCTACTTTGTTGACGTTTTGCCCGCCTTTACCACCAGAACGAGTTGTAGTGATTTCCAAATCTTTCTCTGGAATATCCAACTGCACAGAATTATCGATTTGGGGCATGACTTCCACCCCCGCAAAACTAGTTTGCCGCTTGCCATTGGCATTGAAGGGGGAAATTCGCACTAAGCGATGTGTACCCATTTCTGAACGCAAGTAACCATAAGCATAGCGACCAGTAATTTCTAGAGTTGCCGATTTAATTCCGGCTTCATCACCCTCCGACTCTTCGGCTAAAGTTACCTTGTAGCCGTGAGCCTCGCCCCAACGGGTGTACATCCGCATCAGCATAAATGCCCAGTCTTGGGCATCTGTGCCACCAGCACCAGCAGTAATTGTCAGTACAGCACCTTCGGCATCATAAGGGCCGGAAAGTAACTGTTGTAACTCCCACTGGTCGAGGTCGCGATTAAGTTTAGTGATGGTAGATTCCGCTTCTTGCAAAAGTGCTTCGTCGGTTTCTAACTCCAACAACTCAACAACTGCCTTAGTATCTTCCAGATTGGCGTGCCACTTTTCGTATTGCTCAAGGTGGGCTTTTAAGTCGTTGAGTTCTTGCAGAGTTTTTTGGGCTTCGGTTTGGTTATCCCAAAATTCTGGTTGGGCAGATATTTGTTCTAGGTCTTGAATTTTAGCTGTCAGTGCAGGTACGTCAAAGATAGTCCTGGGTTTTACCCAGGCGGCTAGACAACGTTTCGATTTCGCGTTTTAGTTCTAAAACTTCCATAGTGCTTGCTGAATCTACGAATAGAGCGCTTTGGATTTGGAAATTGCTCTTTATTTTACTCATCTTTCTTGATTTTAGCTGTAGTTGGGCAAATTCTCTTGACGCGGCTGAATATAAGTGACAAAAATTACTTGAAACTATTCAGAGCTTTTTTGCTGTTGTATGGAGGCTTTGAGAAACAAATCGATTTCACCCTCTAAAACATCTGTCACAGCAGTGGTTTCAACTTTGGTACGCAGATCCTTTACTTTTTGGTAAGGATGTAAAATATATTCCCGGATGAGCTTTTTGGATAGAGATTGTATTTGTCGGGGTTGAATTTTGGTAATCTGCGGGACACCTTGAGCTAGAGCGTAGGCGTAGGCCGTCGTAGACATCGCCAACAGTTTACTCTTGAGAATAGCTAAACCTTTCTCTTTGTTTTCTATCTGACGCCGCTCTTGGTCGCAAAATACACTAATTCCGCTAGGAATGTGAAACACCCGCACCCATGTTTGTGGGCGGTTGACATTGCCTTGGGAGCGTGGCACAGTAATTTCCAAATCTTTTTCTGGAATCTCAAAGTCCATAGACCGATCCAGAATCGGGCTGACTTCTACAGTGGCTAGGCAAGTATATCGTCTGCCATTACCACCAACAGGAGAAATCCGCACGATTTTTGTATGAATTCCTTGTTCCGATTTCAGTCAGCCATAGGCATAACGGCCTGTAATTTCTAGGGCATAACTAATGCTAGCTTTATCCCTATCATTAATATGTAGCGGAAACACTTGATGTAGGTGACTTAATCCGCATAAATAGTACATTCGGAACAACATAGATACCCAATTTTGGGCTTCTATGTCACCAACCCCAGTAGTAATAGTTAGCAATGCCCCTCGTGAATTGTAGGGATTAGACAATAACTGCCTTATTTCTGGTGTTTCGATTTCTTGTTGGAGTTGAGTTAAGTTAATTTGAATCTCTTGCAGTAATTGTTCATCAGCTGATGATTCCAAAAGTTCTATGGCAGCCTCGATATCTTCTAAGATAGAGAGCGATCGCTGATATTGTTTCTTTGTAGCGTTGAGTAATTCAATTTCTTGAAGTGTCTGATAGAAAGTGACAGAATTATCCCAGAAAGCAGTTTGAGAAACTAATTGATTCAAGTCCTCAATTCTTGCACTCAGTTCTCCCAGGTCAAAGACAGCCTTCAGCCTTGGCCAAGATATTAGATAACCTTTCTACTTCGCGTTTGATGTTTAAAAGTTCCAGCATGATTTTACTCACTGTGGTTGAAAACTTACTACATATTGTATTACTAAAGTTGCTCTAGTTTCTCATCCCAGAAAAAAACCGTGGCTGCTAATGCTTGACCACGGTTGATAAAATGTTTAAGTTTTTCTACTTACGAGTGCTTAATCGCGGCCATTTATGGCAATTAGTAACCGCAGGATAAAGACAAACAAATTGATGTAAGTCAGGTACATCGACAAAGCTACAGGCAGATACTGGTCATCGCTATAAGCACGCGGCAAGATGTAGAAATCGACAACAGATGCCCCAACAAACAGGAACACTCCTAAACCGGAAATAGCGATTTCTAACCAATTTGGCGTGTAAACACCAAACATAGCAAGTCCGAATTGGGCAAAGCATACAACCACCAAGGCGATAACGCCAATATTGATGGTTTTCGTCAAAGCCATACCGTCTTGTTCAGATAGATTTGAACCTATTTGACGGGCGGCAATAAATGTGATGCCACAACTGAGTGCAGCCAAACCAATACCTTGAATGCCAACACCTCTTTGTCCCAAAGCGACAAACACCAAGCCACTGAGGGTATACCCAGATAAGAGGCTGTAGGTTGCCAACAAGGGCAATGCAAGCCCCTTGTTACCTTTTTCGGCAACATTTTGGGCAACAAAGAACAGAATTAACTCTACAATGACTGCACCTATGAAGGTGGGAAAGAACAGTTGGGGGTTAGTACGGATAACTCCCAAACCGCCATAAGTCCCTAATGCGGTTAGCACAAGACCACCGCCCACGTAAGGAAGGGCTTTGGCAATTACATTTGGGCCGATAAGGGCTTGAGTTTTAGCTTCACGGAAAGCTTGACGAAAGTTGCTGGTATTGCTCATAGTGAGTTTTTCAGGCAAATGTCCTATTTATTTCCATTGTTACCAATATTTACGGCTAACAGCCAAGGTACATTAGACTTCTTGCAGAAGTCGGGAAAAGGGGAAGGGGAAAGGGGTAAAGGTTTGGTATTTTCCCTTTCCCCTTATGAGTCCCTTTTCCCACAAGAGTGCAAAAAGCAATGAAAGCAAGAGGTAAATTGCCTTTGTGGCAACTATTACGCTTGGGCATTTCTGGCACAGTTCTGCAATTTTGAAGGTTATATCAGCGCCAAGTGTCTTGCCAAAAGCTGGAATCACGCTGGTAAAGAAACAAAACTCTGCACAAATACCAGACAAATTGATTCGTTTATTGATTGACAATACCCATCCATACCCAACTAAAAAAATTAGATTGCCCAGTTTCTTTCAAGATTAATCTAGTACCGATCCGCGTTGTACTCAGTATGACAGATGAATATTGCGTCGCTAATGCATCTTTCAGCATAAATAGCTAATTTTTTAACAAAAGCTAAGGATTACTGACGATTCAATTGTTAACTGGCAAATAAAAATCAGCAGCCAGAGATACAGCAGCAAAATCATGCGTACATCTACTGAATTGTGGAGTGCGACCCCTGATAAGTTCAGTGAAACGACGATGGCTTATTCAGCCTTGGCTAACGAAAATAATTACAGCCTTGAATAAGATATACGCAACTCCATTTTGTCAGAAATAGGAGTTACTACAAAGGAATTTATATGGCAGCAAGTGAGTCCTCTCTACGAACTGATGGTATAGAATTATTGCACTTGTACCACCAGAATCCATCTATTAAACTTCGTAATAAACTTGTACAATTACATACTGGCTTAGTGCGTAAGATGGCTCATAAATTTAGCCATCAATGTAATGAACCTTATGAAGATTTAGAACAAATTGGTTATTTTGGTTTAATTAGAGCAATTGAGCGTTTTGACCCCAGTCAAGGATATGCTTTTAGTTCTTTTGCTGTACCATATATTCGCGGTGAGATGCTGCATTTTCTACGCGATCGCAGTACTCTATTAAAGATTCCTCGTCGTTGGCAAGAACTCTACAACGAAGGACAAAAGGTTCGCAAAGAATTGGCAATGTCTTTGGGTCGTGCCCCTAAAGATGCTGAAATTGCCAAAGAACTCCGGGTATCTCTGCAAGAATGGCAAGAAACCAAGTTAGCTGCTCAAAACCGTTTGCCTTTAAGTTTAGATGCGACCGCAGTTAACTATGTTGATTGCCAAATCACCTTGGGTGAAGCACTTCCTTGCCCTCGTTCTACTGCCCAACAACAACTAGACGAAGAACGGCAACAACTCCAAGGGGCAATCAATATGTTAGAAGAAAAGCCCCGGATGGCAGTTGAAATGGTATTTTTGAAGGAACTTTCTCGCAAAGATGCTGCTAAGAATATCGGCACTAGTCCGATGACAGTAACACGGTATCTGCAAAAGGGAATTCAAGATTTAATTTGCTATTTACAACCACAAGTTATGCCCACTGGATCGTAGTTATTAGTCAACGGTCAGTAGTTATACTATTTTGGATTTTTGATTGATAATTTATTTCTCTTAAAGAGTTTCGTGAATCCATCTGTCCCATTAATTTTTTAGATTGGTATTAGTAGAAAAGCAACTGACAAATGACTAATGACTAATGACTAATTATCGAGATTTTAAATCAGCGATCGCACCTTTAGTCATGGCAGCAATAGCTTTATCTGTCGCTTTGGGTAAATGATAATACTTACCTGCTGCTGTTTGCGCTAATTCCTTAGCAAACCCAGTGGAAACAAACTTACTCTCCGTATCAATCACTAAGAGTTGCATCCCCAAACCACGAATTCTCGCAGCAATTTCTATCAATTCCCCTTTGATATCTGGCTTTTCTCCTGGTTCTAACTGTTCGCCTAAAGAACGCGCTAAGGGAATATTACCCCGCCCGTCGGTGATTGCTACAAGTACTACTTGCCCAATATCTCCACTCATCTGGGCATTTAAGCCGACGCGCACAGCTTGGGTTAAACCATGCGCTAAGGGTGAACCCCCACCACAGGGCAATCTTTCTAAGCGGTTACGCGCCAAGGCAATGGAACGTGTTGGCGGTAATAATACTTCCGCTTGTTCTCCTCGGAAGGGAATCAAGGCTATTTGGTCGCGGTTTTGATAAGCTTCTGTCAAAAGTTGCATTACTGCGCCTTTTGCCGACTGCATCCGATTTAAGGCCATTGAGCCAGAAGCATCTACCACAAACACTACTAACGCCCCGGCTTTACGTACTAAGCGCTTTGAGCGAATGTCACCCTGTTCGACAACCACTTTTCTGTCTGGGTGTCTTTCTCGGCGTGCTTTTTGATACGGAGCAGCTGCCCTGAGGGTGGCATCTACGGCAATGCGTCGCGCTTTGCCTTTGGGCAACATTGGCTTAATGTAGCGTCCCCGGTCGTCGGAAAAGATGATGCTGCGGCTACCAGATTTACCCTGCCGCTTGGCCATTTGGGTAAAATAAAGCACGCTGTCATCCAAAATTACCCCTTCTGGGTCGAAGATGAATTCTTCGGGGATACTGGGGGGTTCTTGCTGTTGTTCTTCTTCCTGTTCTTCTTGTTCTTCCTGTTCTGATTCGTCTGGTTCTTCTTGATTTTCAGGTGGCGGTGGCGGTGGTGGCGGTGGTGGCGCTTGTTCTGGTGGCGGTGTCTGCACGACTGTTGCCCGTGGTACAATTACCAATTCCACGGCACGACGCAAATCTTCGGCATTTACTGTTGTGCGTCCCTCCAAAGCTGCGGCCGCCTTGGCAACTCGCACAGCAAATAATTCGGCGCGATGTCCCTGAACTCCACCGCGAATTGCTTCATTCACCAAGTAGGCGATTTGTTCGTGGGTAATGCAGACATCCTTGAGCCATTCCCGCGCCAGAATAATTTGGGTTTTCAGGCCGTCTAAGTCTTCGCTGTACTGCGAAAGAAAGTCTTTGGGAGATTGGGAGTAGGCGATCGCTTGCTCTACTGCTGCTACTCTTTGATCTAAGCCCAGTACACCATCAGCAGAAAGAGCGATCGCAATTCTATCTAGTAAATGTTCCCTTAATGCTCCCTCTTCTGGGTTGTAGGTGGCAATAAACAGCGGTTTGCAAGGATGCTGAAAACTAATTCCCTCGCGCTCAATTTGGTTGCGTCCCTCGGATAATACTGTCAGTAGCTGATTTGATATTTGGTCATCTAATAAATTGATTTCATCCACATACAAGACGCCGCGATTTGCACTGGCGAGTAAACCGGGCTGAAAAATTGTATCGCCTTGCTTTACAGACTGTTCTACATCCACAGAACCGATAAGTCGGTCTTCTGTTACGCCTAAAGGAATTTGGACAAATGGGGCAGGGATGATTTCAGTGGGGACATCTTGAATATCTTTATCTGCATACTCTAGCAAAAGCAGATCGTCCCATTCTTCTGGGTGGTTGGGGTCGCAATTACTGATGGAACCTTTAACTACTTCGATGGGTGGTACTAGTGCGTGGATAGCACGAGCCATTACAGATTTTGCCGTACCGCGACGACCTGCGATCGCCACTCCTCCCAACCCCGGATCGACGGCTGCTAACAGCAAGGCTAACTTAATCGCTTCTTGACCGACTACGGCTGTTAAAGGAAAGGCAGTGATAGTAGGGTTGATAGTGGGCGCAGGCATGGTTTGAATAATTGCTAGTCTCGGCCTTTAGCATATCAATTTCTCGTACATTTAAAATAAATCTTATGGGAATATCTCAATTGATGCTGACTTTTTAGGCATTGGTCACATTCGATAACATCAGGAATTGACAATTGCTCTAAGTTTATTGTTGTAGCTGGGCAAAAATTCAAGCTTTTCACTTTCTAGTTAACAAACTGTGCGCTGCAATGCTTCGATACGCTTCTGAGGGCACTTTGCCGCACTGTACTATTTTCCAGGAGACTACAGCAATGATGAAAGCTGAAGATATCATGACCAAAAACGTAGTTACCATTCGCGGTTCGGCGACTGTTGCTGAAGCGGTGCGGTTGATGAAAGAAAAAAGATTGCGGGCGCTGGTTGTGGATCGTCGCTATGACAATGATGCATACGGTATTGTCACAGAAACAGATGTTGTCTATAAGGTAATAGCCTACGGTAAAGATCCCAAGGAAGTGCGGGTTTACGAAATTATGAGTAAGCCTTGTATTGTGGTAAACCCTGATTTGGGCGTGGAATATGTAGCAAGGTTATTTGCTAACACTGGTATCCATAGAGCGCCTGTGATTCAAGGTAAGCTGTTGGGGATTATCTCGATTACCGACATTTTGACGAAAAGCGATTTTGTGGAAGCCCCAAAAGTTCTACTTTTAGAGGAGAGAATTCAAAAAGCTATTGAACAGGCTCGTGCTATTTGTACCGAACAAGGTGCTTATTCTAAGGCGTGTGCAGCTGCTTGGGATGAGGTAGAAGAACTCCAAGCGGAAGCCGCTCATCAAAAAGCTGAGGGTATGGTGTCAGCTAAAGTTAGTTTTGAGAAATATTGTAAGGAAAATCCAGATGCGCCAGAATGTCGAAATTATCATCCGTGATTGACGTGTGGGGATTAGGGCATGGGGCATGGCGCAAGCAGGATATGGGGAAAGGGAAAGGGGTAAGGGGAAAGATTAAATTTATTCCTTTTCCCTTTAACCTTTAACCTTTTCCCCTGCCTCAAGAGCCTCTCATCTCCTCATCTCCCTCAATTTATCGGTTGGCGACTCGCATCAATAAAAACATACCTATTCCTAAAAAAATAAAGTTGGGTAACCAAGCCCCCATAAAGGGAGAGACGACGCCTGCTTGTGCGATCGCACCACTTATAAAGAAAAGTAAGTAGTAGGAAAAAATAACTATAACGCTAATTCCAAAACTGGTGCCTCTGCCGGTGCGCTGGGGTATGCTTCCCATCGCGGCGCCGACTAAGCCAAAAACTACGCACACAAAGGGCAAGGAGATTTTTTGTTGAATTCTAACTTCGAGTTTGCGAATTTTTTGGCGATCGCCACCGAGACGTTCGACTTCTAATTGATCGAACCCTTCGGCAATATTCATTTCATCGTAGTCCCGGCTTTTTTCTGCTAAATTTAATGGCGTGCGGGGTAGTTGCAGTTGTTGTTGTTCAAATCTGACAATGTTGCGATAAGAGCGATCGGCAGCAACAAAATAGATTGTGCCGTTATAAAAATCCCAGACATTTTGAGAAGCATTCCACTGGGCCGATTCTGATACCACAATTTGATTGAGACCTTTGGTTGAACGATCTATAATTGTCAAACCTGACATACGCTTACCATCAAATTGGTCGGCGTAAAACAAGCGTGTCAACATCCTTATCCTGGAACCATCTGCCTGGACAACATCCTGGTATTCAGGATAAAAAATATTTTGCTGTTTAAAAGTTGGCTTGTCTGATTTGAGCGCTCGATCTAGAGTCATAGCCGCTTGGTAATTTGCTGCTGGTGCGATTTGTTCGTTAAACACAAATGTCATCCCTGTGACCAAAAGGCTTAACATCACACCAGTTAGCACCATACGATAGACACTCACCCCACAACCACGCAAGGCTATTAGTTCGCTCTCGCTGGAAAGACGACTGTAGGTCATCAAAGTAGCCAGCAGTGTGGACATGGGGAAGGCTAAAACGATAAAGTTGGGAAACTTTAATAAAAAAACTTGAATGGCAATGCCTACAGGTAATCCAGATTCGACGACTTTTCTAACTAGATCGAATACAGCATCAATGGTAACGCCGATTGAAGAGAAAGCTCCGACACCAAAGAAAAACGGTGGCAACAATTCGCTACCAAGATAACGATCCATAATCGTAAAAGGCAGCAGCGAATGTAGGCTGTAGAACGATGTGAGTTTCTTTGATATCATAAGCAACTTCAAAAGTTAAATATTGGCAACCCTGGTAAAGCAAAGTATACAAGAGGAGTTAGGAGTTAGGAGTTAGGAGTTAGGAGTTAGGAGTTAGGAGTTAGGAGTTGAGAGTTTGGGGTTTGGAGAAAAATAGGTTTCATATCTGGTTTTAGAGTCTAAATCTGTAGCTCACTTAACTGTATCTACTATTTTTAGTATCAAAAACAAATTCTCAATAGCTAACAATTAACTAATAAATTCATCTTTCAAAATAATCCATGAAACTATTCTTTTAAATTATTAACTAAATACAGTACTTTGTGATTAAATTCTCTATAGCACCTTAGCCTGAAGCTAAATATAAAACTTTTTTCACTCCTAACTTTTAACTCCTAACTTTTAACTCCTAACTCCTAACTCCTAACTTTTAACTCCTAACTTTTAACTTTAGACTTGAAAGCTATCGCCTAAATAATATTGGCGCACGAGGGGGTTGTGGTAGAGTTCGTCAGAAGTGCCAAAAGCAAGAATTTGTCCCTCACGCATGATATAACCGCGATCGGTGATGGCGAGGGTTTCGCGGACATTATGATCTGTAATTAAAATACCCATACCGCGATCGCGCAATTGAGCTACAATTTGCTGAATTTCCGACACTGCTATGGGATCGACTCCCGCAAATGGTTCGTCCAAAAATAAAAACTTTGGCCCTTCTCGTCCAGCAGCCAAAGACCTTGCTAATTCCGTGCGGCGTCGTTCGCCACCAGAAAGTTGAATTCCCTTGCTATTAGCTAATTTTTCCAACCGAAACTCCCGCAGTAAAGTTGTTAATCGCTTTGACCACTCCCATCGTGGCACATTAGTTTGCTCTAGCACTAATAGAATATTATCTTGTACCGAGAGCTGGCGAAAAACACTTGGTTCTTGTGCTAGATAGCCAATACCCAATCGTGCCCTTTTATGCATCGGCATTCCTGTAATATCGAGATTACCTAGCCAGACTTTTCCTTGGTTGGGTTTTTCTAAACCTGTAGCAATGTAAAAAGTCGTCGTTTTACCAGCCCCATTGGGGCCTAATAAACCAACGACTTCGCCTTGAGCGACAGAAAGGTTGACGCGATTGACAATTACTCGCTTGTTGTAAGATTTGTGAATATTCTCTAAAACAATTTTCATTGTTGCAGCCTTTCTTAGTGGTAGATGCTAATTAGAACGCTTAAATTGAGGTGTTTGTGGCGCAGGTGTGGCAGTTTGCCCATTATTATTTGATTCCTCCACCATGTAGATGGACTCTACCTGACGGTTGGCTTGGGGTAAGGCTACAAATCGCCCTTCATCAATTAAATAGGTTACCTTCTCTGCCCGGATACTGTTACCTCCCTGTTGCAAAATATAGACGTTGCCACTAAAGTCTATACGGCGTTCTTTACTAAAGTACTGTGCTTGGGCGGCCGTTGCCTGAAGCTGCCGAGAAGGATAGAACATTTGCACATTGCCACGAGCCGTGATTACTTGAGTTTTGGCGTCATATTCTTGCACATCAGCACGGATAGTCAGAGGGCGATTTTCTCCTGATGTTTGTGCAGTAGCGGTTTGCAGTTGGTTCGGGATAGCAAAACTTCCTAAGAGAAAAGCTGGGATCAATAAGGCTAATCCAATACGACGTATCTGGGATATGGGCAATTTATAGCAGGGCATCATTGCGATTTGGGGTTGAGAGTTTGGGGTTGTGTTTTAATTATCTCAAGTACTCTATCCAGAAATGAAACGTACAATCTGGAGCGATCGCGATAACTAATGGCTGAAATAGTGACGCTACCCCCAACCTCAAGGTTTCAGAAAATTTTATATATAGCAGGCAATAGGTAACAGGGGACAGACTTTTAAGGCTGTTTGTGTCGGGTTTCACTATCAGTTTATGTCCTAAGGTAGCTAAGAACTGCTCTAAAATCCACTACAGCTTAATATCACGGTCTTAGTTTTTTTCGACACACCGTATACCTATGCAAAACTAGGAAACCCTCTGCCCTTTAGCTTGACACCAGATCGATGGTAACCAGACAAGTTCAAAACTCGGAATTTTAAGCTAAAAGCTTGGAATGCCAAGATTTATACTCAAACATCGATTTCAAAATTCGGTTATTAAAAAATTAAATATTTTGCTGTTATTAGCGTTACTTTTGTCATGTTCTATATGTACTGAGATTTTACACAAAAGCCAACATACAGCAGATTTGAAGGAAAGTAAGGCACACCATCTAGGTTTTATACCAATTAAAAAGCGTCCGGGAGTGTTGCCGTGTTTCCACCCCAGACGCTTTTTATTCTTAACTTGCTCCTCACACACAACTAAAAGATATCACTGTGCAACCAAAACGCGAGTGTAGTAAGTGACACTTTGAAAACTGCACCACAATCAAATTCTTAAACACAAATTAAAAAGCGTCTGGGAGTGTTGCCGTGTTTCCACCCCAAACGCTTTTTATTCTTAACTTGCTCCTCACACACAAGAGAATACTACCACTACTTCTCTGAAAACGCAAGTATCTTGAATAACAATTTTTTAAACTTTTATGACAATGAAATTTTTTATACACAAATTAAAAAGCGTCTGGGAGTGTTGCCGTGTTTCCACCCCAAACGCTTTTTATTTTTAACTTGCTCCTCACACACAAATAAAAGATATCACTGCTTCTATCAAAGAGCAAGTATTTTGAGTGACACTTTTAAAACTGCACTAGATTAGAGCCAAAAAGTTAGTGTAAAAAGTGACGTACACCCGTTAAGACCATTACTAAACCTAAGTCGTTAGCAGCTTTGATGGAATCTTTATCGCGCAAACTTCCGCCTGGTTGAACAATGGCTGTAATTCCTGCTGCTGCTGCTGTTTTGACTGAATCATTAAAGGGGAAAAATCCATCGCTGGCGAGAGTTGCGCCTTTGGCTTTTTCTCCGGCTTGTTCTAGGGCAATTTTCACTGAGCCGACGCGGTTCATTTGGCCAGCACCTACTCCTAGTGTAGTGCGATCGCTTGTCACAACGATCGCATTAGATTTGACATGCTTGCAAACCTTCCACGCAAACAGCAATTCTGCCAACTCGTCAGCAGTGGGTTGACGTTCGGTCACAACTTGCCATTGACTAGTATCAGCAATTATGTCATCGCTAGTTTGGACGAGAAAACCACCTGCGATCGCTTTTACTGTTTCTTTAGGGCCGCCGCTCAAATCTGGTAAAATCAAAACCCGCACGTTAGATTTCTTACCTAAAATTTCTTGAGCGTCCGCTTCGCAACCTGGTGCAACTACACATTCTAAAAATGTTTTGGTTAACTCGCTGGCTGTAGCCGCATCTATGAAACGGTTGAGTGCCACAATGCCACCAAAGGCAGAAGTAGAATCGGCATTGAAAGCTTTTTGATAAGCTTCTGAAATAGTACTTCCCAAGGCCGTACCACAGGGATTTGTATGTTTAATAATCGTTGCTGCTGGCGTATCAGTGAATTCCGCAATAATTCGGCGTGCAGCTTCCAAATCAACCAAGTTATTGTAACTGAGTTCTTTGCCTTGGAGTTTCATTGCTGCTGCCCATCCCGTTGGCGTAGTGCCAGTTTTATACCAAGCGGCGGGTTGGTGGGGGTTTTCGCCGTAACGCAGAGATTGTAATTGTGTGCCGCTAAGAGTGTATTGTTGTGTTTGTGCGAGGTAGGATGCGATCGCTTGGTCGTAACTCGCAGTATGCAAAAATCCTTTTAAAGCTGCCTTTTGGCGAAATTCTAAAGATGCTTCGCCGTTATTTTGCCGCAATTCCTCTAAATACTCGTTATATTGTGCCGGGTCGCATAATACAGTCAAATGAGCAAAATTTTTCGATGATGCCCGTAACATTGCCGGGCCGCCAATATCAATCTGTTCGACAGCTTCAGCTAATGTCACCCGTGGTTTAGCAATAGTTTCCTCAAAAGGATACAGATTCACAACTACTAAATCAATCGGGCGAATTTGGTTATTTTCTAAATCTGTAATATCTTGAGGAACATCTCGCCGTGCCAAAATTCCGCCGTGAATTCGGGGATGCAGCGTTTTCACGCGTCCGCCTAAAATTTCTGGCGAACCTGTATAATCAGCAACCTTGGTAACTGGGAGTCCAGCATCTTTGAGTGCTTGGGCTGTTCCCCCACTGCTGATTAAATCAAAGTCGAATTCTTCAACCAAGCTACGGGCTAGGTCAATTAAACCAGTTTTATTAGATACACTCAGCAGTGCTAGACGCGCCATCGATCGATTCCTTAAAAGTATGCTGGGAGCGAAGGATCTCAAGTTTTGCATAAGCCTTGGCTCAGTTCAAGACCATTAGGAATAATAGCGTTAATAACTATCTGGCGATCATATTTCTCAATTAAGACTGCTACAGATGGCAGGCATTGTGCCAAGGCGACATCTATTCTTCCTCTTCTTCGTCTTCTTCTTCCTCCATAATATCTAATTCACTTATGTAATTAATATATTCTTCATGATATTCTCGCTGTTCTAAAAGCCTGTCTACTCCATCAAGATTAATTTTCTTTAAAACCTCTCTTGCTAATTTCATACCTTTTTTATTCATTGTCAGAGTTGTTTTGCTGTCTGATAGTTCTAACAATCCCTCTGCCACTAATTCATCAATTATTTTAAATTCAAATCCATTCCAAAAGCTAACGCCAGTAAAATTTTCTTTAGAATTTTCACGGCTATTCTTAATGTATTCATTATAATCATCATCACTTGAAATGTATATAATCATTAGATATAAAGGTTTCATTAGTGCGTAACGCTCTTGAAAAATCCTTGACCTTTCTTGTTGCATTTCAAATCGATCTACAAAACTACAAGCTTGGCTGTAAGCATCTCCTTTGGTATTACAAAAACCAGTTATTTTTTCTAAGTTTGGTTTTTTAGTAGACTCTGCTATAAATTTTTTGCCCAAAATATCTGATTCTGGAAGTTCAAAAACAGTAATTTTCCATCCTTTTCTATTTTCACTGCGGATCTCTTTTTTATTTGCCAGTAATCTTTGCTCTTCTGCTTGCTCTTTAGCTTTCTTCTCTAACAATTGTCGTTCGCGTTCTGCTTTTTCTCTAGCCTGTCTGCTTTTATAAGCATCATCAGGAATATTTAGCTTTTTATTAACCTCTGCCCAGAATTCACTATCTTTTGCATATATACCTTTTTTAGTCAAGCTATCAATAAATTCTTGACCACAGACTTGAATAGCATTCTTTTTCAATGCTGCTAAGTTAGTAAATGCTTCAAAATTATTTTTCTCCATATTTTGCTTTTTAGAAAAAATAAAATTTACATTAGTTCTGTTTATAAATTTATATTTATTAAATTTTTTCCTGCATCTTTTCAAAAGTATACATTATCATGTATTTAAATTTTTCTTGTAATAGTTATTCAAAAAAATATTATAAACGTAAAATATATCTTGACAGATTAGACACGTTTAAGATAGTAAAAATATGGAGTCCATTTGCTGAGGCTGTAAAGTTCAAGCAGATGAAGCAGTCGTAAGACTGAATTATTGAGGAAAAAAATATGCCTTCACAAGGTACTGGCGCTCACGTTGAACCGCGTTCACTTAAGCCTTCTATTGACCTCGCTACAGTCATAGAGTTACTTACTCAAGCTATTTCTCCTAGCAGTAATCAGGCAAATTCAAACCAGCTAAGTCCTAAAGGGATGGAGCTGTTTGAATTTGATGACAAACAAAATAAACGGCTCAGAATACGTACTTCAGCCGTAATGTACCGCTTATTTACACAACCTAAGTTTAAAGAGGCTTTTAACCCTGCTAGCGGTGGCGGATTTATTCAAAATTTATCGATGCCTGCAAATGGTAATAGGTCGCGTGTTGGCGGCTGTTTGAGTGATGGCAATGCTACAAAGTTACCAGGTGCAATAGACAGATTAATGGCTGCTATTGACGAGGCACTAAATAATGCTGTGACTTCCGATAACTTATTATCGACATTGCTGTTAGATGACCCTGATAAGCAACTCGAAAAACTGGCTAAAAAAGCAGGTACGTCTTTCTATAATATGCCTAACACTGGCAACCTTGTACCCATAGCATTTAAAGCTGGAGATACTAAAGATAGCAAGTCTTTGGCGACAGTTATTTCTGCACGCGAACGAGTTGAAAATACTGATTATTTTGAGCAAATGTGCAGTGCTGCCGCACAATATTTGAAAGAAGAACGTGACAATGATGAAGATGATGTTGATTCATCGATCGCAACTTTAGAAGAAGAAAAAAATCGATATGATAGCCAAATTCAGCGTTTTCTAAACTTTATAGACGATGAAGCATTGTCACGAGTCCGATTAACAATTAGCTTTCGGATTATGGAAGCGATCGCAGAAAACGCTCAATCAATTGACGAACCAGACTACCAACTTTTAGCAGAATATGTCAATCGAATACTTATTTTAGTAACATCTGCTCAAGAAGAGGACTATACGTTTGATTTAACGGCTCATTTTGGTAGTGCAGCTGAATTCGACTTGGCTGATGAACTCAGTAAAGCAACCTTTTATTATTGTCTAGCTGTTTGGCCTGAGTGGAAAACTCAAATTTTTGAGAAAAAGACTGACAATCAAGTTGAGCGTGAAGTATGTTATCGTTTTCGAGTCAATGGAGACAACCCAGAATCAGGTAAACCCGCTTTTGAAGTACGAATTGAGAAAATCAAAGACTATTTACTTAGTGATGATGAAGATTCCTTACAAAAACCTTGGGAACTTCGTCGTCGTTTAGCTCAACTCATCTTTTTGGCAGTCGTTGTTCCTAAACAAGATGAAGCCTCGCTAACTAAAGAATCACTAATCAATGTGGTGAATGAACTCCGAGCAAATTTTCAATCGCACGGTAAGCACGCTATTCGCCAGACTTTAGAAGAATTACAACAACGCTCTGAGTCGATGAAGTTAATTGCCAAAGCACTGACGAAAGTATTGCGAGACAAGAGCCAAAAAGTTATATCCCAAGTTAAAAATCGCTCCTCACAACAATTCATCTGTGTTAAAAACAGCATCATTAATTGGGATCGACTAGAAGGAGCAACACCAGGCGTGAGAAAGTTGCTTGTAGAGCCACAACAAAATTCCAGCGAACAGGTTGAATGGTTTAAACACATTCAAATTTGTGAGCAACCAGCAAAATCTCTATTTTCGGTTAAGGTTACTACCGAGCTTTCGGAATATGACTTAATAGCTAAAGGCACACGTAATCAAATACGAGGCAAGCGTTTATTGTCGCAGAAACTCTTGCAAGTTTGTTGGGTTCCTCGTTCTTGGCAGAAGGGACAAGATGGAAAATTGACTTATGAGCTTTCCACAAACGCTTCTCAATTTGCTGGGTGGGCATTACCATCTGCAATCATAGTGGAATACGATGTTGAAACTGTAAAGCGGCGAGCGAATACAAGAGAGGCTGAGGAAAATAAGCAGTATCATGCAGCCGCAGTCACCGCTTTTACTGTGCTAGTTTACTGTTGCTTGTGGCGGATCATTACACGACTGCAAAAACGTGGTCAGAAGGAAAAATCAGTTGACTTTACAACCTTAATGCTGCGACTACAAGAAACAGGAAAACAATTAGATGAAGATAAAGACAAGAGTGGTGATGCTTATATTTATGCAGCCGCCCAAACATTGGAAGCCATATTAGGCGAAGATACACCTATCCGAATGCAAGGACTTATTCTAGAAAATCTAGCGAAACAGCCCAAAAAAACGCAAGATTTTATTAAATCTGGGACTTTTAAAGCTTTATTAAGTGCATTTCCACTTTGTATTAGTTGCCCAAATTCCGATTCTGTCCCTAAGATTGGTTTAATTTCCTACGCCAGCCGTCCCTGTAATGATGGTAATTCTCTGAATGAAGAAGAAAAGGCATATCTTTTTCTTACTCAAAGTTATATTGCTACAGCTGTTAGTGAACCGTTGATAGGTTATGAACTAAAAAGAGAACGGATGCAGTCTGATGTGCTGGATTCTCCAGAACAATTGAAAACGCAACGTCTAGTTCAAGAAGAAATTCGTCATCTCAAAACCCAAGGATGCCAGCACATTATTTTATTAGCTCATGCCTATGGCGATCGCCGCATTAATCGAGCCGCAGATTATAATTCTTCTTTAATCCCAACAGAATTTTTAGAAGAAGTCTTTCAAACATTTCCTAATATCAACATTTACCCAATGGTAAGGGATGTATTTCCTGCTACACGCTTGCGCGATCGCGGGTACAATGAAGCAGCATTTGAAATTTTGCAAGCTGAAGACCATACAAGTTTCTGGAGTTCTGTTGCAACTTCAGAAGATTTTCGTGATTTTATTCCGGTTTATACGTTTGCTACACTTTATGCTATTCAAGCAGAAGAACGCATACAATCTGGTTTCTGCATTTATTTTCTGGTTTCGGATACAAAAGTTCGCAGTCTTAACTCGATTCAACGCGCTCGTCAGCATTTGATTAATCCTGATTTAGACTCTCCTATTCATCCCTGCTTACTATCTGTACTGCGGGGTTTGCATTTTATTGAAGCTGAACGAGGCGTATATAAAGGTCAACTTAGCCCAGTGCTAGACCCATTTAGTTGGATCTCGCCTAATACAGTTGAAGAGGCTGGTGAAGTCAAAGTTCTTCATACACGTCGCAAGGGACAGGTATTACTTAATTATCGCGCTGTACTCACCTACGTTTCTCAAGTTCTGCACAGAAAGTAATGGAATTATCTTTTCTACAACAAGCTTCTATTTGGGGGCAGGTATTTGAAATCGCTGTCAAACGCGGTGTTTTACAACAGTTAATTCACCAAAACTTACTCTTGAAAGAGAATAAGGTTTTTCAGCTTTGGCAATCTCACAAAAATAAAGATATCTCCCAACAATTGGTGAAAGCATTCAAACTGACAGATCCTAATACTAAAGAATGGGTAGAAACCATGCTGCGTCATCTGTTGGTACTCGGCTATGGTCTAGGTTGGACAGCAATGCGTGAGTGTCTCAACCACAGTCAAATTAGAAAACCTAAACTAAAAGCAATCTGGTGTCCGTTAACATTTCCAGAACAGCAAATGCAACGAGATGAAGAAAAAGAAGCCACAGCAAAAGCATTTCAAGAAACTTTCAACATACCAGGTAAACCAGATGAGAATTTAGTTAACCAAGGACAACCAGCCAGAGCCTATTTTATTTTATGGTTGTCTAACGAATTTAGCTCCCACAGAAACACAGAGGAAGAGGAAGTAATATCCTCTAAAGACTTTAAAAAAGCCTTCTCCCAGCCAAAAGATTTAAAACACAAAAAAATTGAGAACTTAATTATCTGCTTGGAATTTTCGTATAACGCACCCATCAAATTTGCAGATTTTCAAAATGAAACGCCTCATAGAGAAGAAATGAGTCGCTATGCGCGTTATATGGAATCACGAGGGGTCTTCTCTAGAGTTTGTGCAGAGGTTGAGGGTGAAGAATTTTCACTTTCTAAAAGGTTAGAAAACTTTCTTTCAGCATTTAGCGGTCAAGATAAACCTTTATTCAAGCTATGTCAGGCATCATCTTATACAGATCGCCTGATTCATGTGTTACGCGTGCATCAGCTATTAGAAGGAAGTTGTCATGCTAGAGCAATGGCTGTCACATCGAATGGTATTGAAAGTCTTGCTGCTCATTTCTGGGGTGTAGAACCAGAACCAGATACTAGAGCCGAGTTAATGAAATCATTGGGACAAGCATATCGCCAGGCTAAACATTCAAATGATGATGTGCCACTCGATCTAGATGCGGAAATCCAGTTAGTGTTCAAGCGGCTCTTGAAAGGGCTACCCTCTGCGTTGAAAGCACAAGCAAAGTCTCTGGCTGAAAACCCAACTCTAGGTCAATACTCCCACTTTTTGTTTCAGGAGAATGTGACGGAATTCTACAACCCAATGGGGGAAATTAGCAAGGTTGAGGCGATCGCATCTATTGAAGACCACGACGCATTACATCAGTTTTTTGGAAGCGATCCAAGAGCAAAAATTGCTAATTTTGTCAATCAAATTAATCCCAACCAAGAAACACTACCTCTGCGAAAAGTTCACGAAGCCGCAGTTTTTGCTGGTGTAAGTGCTGCTCAAGTCGGTAAAATTAACGTTCTAGCTTTGGAAGGAAATCCGGGTATTGGCAAAACTACTGCTGTAATGAAATTTCTCAAGCAGCAGTCTGAAGGTTTCTTGTTTTTGTATCTCAGTCCGCGAATTGTAATTAATCGAGATGTCACCGACAAACTTGCTAGAGAAAACGAGCAACCCACTGGAATACTAACCATCACTAGTAATAAAAATTTAATTGATGCAGCTCCCGAATGGTATAAAAAACAGGTTCAGCAAAACAATTTTCCACCTCACAATATCGATAGTGCTGTTGTTGTTGATGGTATTGAAAATCTCACACGTCCTCTTAGCAATATCTTCTTCCTAACCCCAGAGCAAGAACTTGATATTGATTGCCATATAGTTGGCTCGAATAAAATTAAACGCCGTCTCAACGAAAGAGATTACAGCATAGAATCTCTTTACAGTCCTGGTGTATTGGCTACTATAGCAAAGTCAGCCCAAACATTGCTCAAAGCCAACCCCCAATTGAATCAACTGGTGATGACTGCTGCTATTCAAGGTTATCGGACACTCAACGATCAATCAACCACAGTTAATGCCTTCAGCAATTTGTTTGTACACAAAGATATCAGTAAGAAGACTGCAAAAAAGGAACGTTCAGAATTTGCAAAGAGAATTCCTACTATAGTTGTCATGGTAGATGAACTTGCTGGTGATGGTGCAGGTGCGCCCTTTGTCCGTAAGTTAGCAGACTGGTTGGAACAGCAATTTATTCAACCGTTTGATACAACTCCATCTCCGTTTAAAATTGTGCTGATTCTGGCTGATGCCTCACTCAGCAATGAAGTTGTGTTAGATAGCTTTTTGAACTCAGGCGATCGCGCTCCTGATAAAGTTTTAATTAGTCAAAGTCGGGGTAAAGCACCTTTTCGGGTGACAGGGACTTCTACAAAAATTGGCCCCAAAAAACACCCAACGCTACACGTCATGACAAATAGCTACCCCGCCAGTAAACTCAGCATTGATTACAGTATTAGACTTTCTCCTATTAAACCAGGTCAAAATAGTGACGGTACAGAGCAAACAATTAGACAAGCAATTCGAGAAAAATCAGAAGAAGAAACCCTAACAAATGCCTACTTAGAAATTAAGGATGGGTTACACAAAGGAGCAGAGCAGTTAATTTTCTTCGCTCAGGATAAAGCTTTTCTACGTCAATTACAGGAAAAATTGACTAGTGGTAAAGAAGCTCTTCTAAAAAGGGGAGAGGTTGAGGTTTTGGATCAAAGTGTATCACCCGATCGGCGATTGAAATTAGTCAAACCGCCACGACGCGATGAAGTCCGAGTTTTCCTGATGACTTCTTCAGGTGCAAGAGGTGTTTCTTTCCCGAAAACAGATTGCATCATAGCTGCAATTCCCCGATTTAATATTGAAGCCGCTTTAATGGAAGTAGCGCAATTAATTTACCGTGGTAGAGGAATGTATACAAATCCAGAAACCGGAATGGAAGTTTCTGGAGATAACAAAGATAGACGCTTAGTTATGCTAATCAATGATTTCATCATTGAAAGAGAGGACATTGACCCTAAAAGACTATGGTTGCGTCAGTCCAGCGATTTATTAACTTTGCTGGTAATGTTGCGCTCTACAATTCATACTCGTATCAAAGGTGATGCAGGACTTAATAAAAACAGAATTGCATTTGTACCTGTTGGCTCAGTTGGGGATGAAGAATTGTTGCGTTTGATGTCTGATGATTTATTAGATTTCTTGCGTGAAGCTAAAGTTTTTATCAGCGATAGTCATCCTCAAGAAGCAAAAGCAATTGTTAAAAGGGCGGAACAGTTATCTACAAGCATCTTTAAACATTTTGATTTGAGAGGTCAATCATCAGAAAAAAATGCCAAGTCGTATGCAAATTATCAAACCTTACAAGCTTTAGTTAAAGCTGTGTCTAGGCTTCAGAGTTCTTTATTGCCATCTTTAGATAACGATGCCCTAGAGATACCTGATAGTCTAACTTGTATAGGCCCTTTCTGGATAGAAGATTGGAGCGATCGCAAAACTGAAGAAATATTTAGCTTTGAAGCATGGAAAGCTGATATTAAACAAAATAGCAGTCGTCTTTTAGGATCGCTAAAAGAAATTGCTGACAGCAAGAAATTCAAATTTCCCTCAAAACTTAAACGTCCTGCCAACGAATTATATAAACTATTGAGTCGGGAACAAGAAGGATTTGTGATTGAATCTTCCACACGTCAAGCATTGAAAAGCAAAAACATAGTTATTGGCTTACCTCTAGACTATCCCCATTTCTGGAATGAACAATCAGAAGATGATACCCGCCAACAAGTATTAGAAGATCCGCAAGCTTGGAGAAGTGCGCTAGGACGTTCTTTAACCCCTCAAGGCTTAATCATTCCTGTAGTACCTCACTATCGAACATTTCCTTGGGTAGCTGTGGCAGGTAGACGGATTTTTACGCAATTGGAAACAGTTTTTAGCGATCGCTACTTCATGGCATCCAATGAATTGAATCTTCTAAACACCATCCTGCTTGAAGATGAAGCAGATAACAAATAGTTTATGCCCAGGATAGGTTATACCTACGCAAAATTCATATTTTGATTTCACAGCTATCGCCAAATATAAAATATTGCTTGTTTCCGGAAACGCTACCTCGAATTGTGGAGTCTATGTATTATATAAATAATACTTTGGTACAAGTATATGTAGTCCCTGGTCTCAATCAAATTTAGTCAATGGCGAATAGTAGCAATCCTTAGATAACAGCCTCTAGGAAACTTACTTATTCGTGACACTACGCTACGAAATTATTTGATTGCAGTCACCAAGATAGAGTCATGGAACAAATTTATAAATATCCGCGTACCCATCACATTGAAGGGTCGCGGTTGCAAGCTGGGGATGAAGATCTCAATAGCATTCCTTTTAGTGCTATTAAAAATCAATATGTAGTAGTTGAGGAAAAAGTTGATGGTGCAAATGCAGCCATTAGCTTTACAAATGATGGGCAAATTCGTCTGCAAAGCCGGGGACACTATTTAACTGGTGGGGTGCGGGAAAAGTACTTTAACTTGTTTAAACAGTGGGCGCACACTCATGCAGCAGCATTTTGGGAAGTTTTGGGAAGTCGTTTTATTCTCTTTGGAGAATGGCTGTATGCCAAGCATACAGTGTTTTACGATGCCTTGCCCCACTATTTTCTGGAGTACGATGTCTTAGATTTAGACAACGAAGCATTTCTGAGTACCAAGAACCGTCAGCAATTACTTGCTGGCTTACCTCTGGTTTCAGTACCCGTATTATTTGCTGGTGAACTGCAATCTTACAAGCAGCTGATTGAGTTGGTCGGTGAGTCGCACTATCAAACTTCTGGACACTTGCAACGTTTTGAGCAAATTTGTCAAAAAATTGGGCTTGATGTTGAACGTTCCCTCAAACAAACTGACCAAAGTTGTTTGATGGAAGGTTTATATATCAAAGTTGAGGCGGGAGATATCGTTACTCATCGCTATAAATATGTGCGTTCAAGCTTTTTAACAACGATTCTGCAATCGGATGGGCATTGGCTCAACCGTCCGATAATACCAAATCAGCTGTGCGTTGGGGCTAATTTGTTCGGATGACCTTGCTTGTGAACGACGGTTAGAAGTTATTAAAAATACAAAAAATAGTAAATTTGAGGTTAGCGATATGAGTACTTTGGTGCAATCTTGGTCATTTCCTTATTGCCTCAGCGGAAGCGACTCGTCGATAGATTGGTCGGCATTGGAAGCAGAATTTGATTGGTTGCGATCGCTTGCTGATTGCCCCCAAGATCCGCGCTATCATGCTGAAGGTAATGTTCTCATTCATACAAAACTAGTATGCGAGGCATTAGTGGCATTACCCCAATGGCGGGCATTACCAACTCAAGAACGTTCTGTGTTGTTTGCTGCGGCTTTGCTGCACGATGTCGCCAAACCTGCTGCTACACAAATAGAAGCAGATGGTTGTATTAGTTCCAAAGGTCATGTACTCCAAGGTGCAAAAATGGCACGGGAAATTCTCTGGGATTTGCACGTACCTTTCCATCAACGAGAAGCAATTGTAGCTTTGGTAAAATACGGTAGCTTACCCTTGTGGTTTTGGGACAAACCCAACCCCGAACGGTCTGTTATCAAAGCAAGCCAAGTTATTCGTTGTGATTTACTAGGTTTGCTGGCAGAAGCAGATGTCAAAGGTCGCTACTGCGACGACCAAGCAAATTTATTGGAACGAATCGAATTCTTTCGAGAATTTTGCCAGGAAAATCACTGTTTTGAGCAGCCGCGAGTATTTCCATCAGCACACAGTCGGTTTGTTTATTTTCAAAAAGAAGATGGAAACCCAGACTATGCAGCTTATGACGACACGCGCTTTCAGGTGGTGATGATGTCAGGATTACCCGGTTCGGGAAAAGATACCTGGATTAAAGAAAATCTTCCTGACTGGCAGGTAATTTCTTTAGATAGACTGCGAAATTCAATGGGGATTGACCCTGAAGACGATCAAGGTGCAGTTGTAAATGCAGCCAAAGCGATCGCTAAAGATTATATGCGAGATGGACAATCCTTTGTTTGGAATGCCACCAACATTAGCCGTCAAGTGCGGGGGATGCTAGTTCGCTTGTTTGCCAGTTATCAAGCCAGTATTCGGATTGTGTATTTGGAGACGGCTTGGAAAGAACTGCTGAGAAGAAATGGCGATCGCACCGCCAAGCTTCCAGAGAAAGTACTTTACCGCTTAAAAACTCGTCTAGAAGTCCCCAATATTACCGAAGCACATACTGTAGATTGGGTAGTCGAGGAATTTTGACCTTTTTTCTTGTAGGATGGGCGTCTCGCCCGTCCTAGAGCGAGATTCCCAAATCACAAACTGTATTAAATACAATTAATCCCACCAAAAAAACAAGTCGTCACTTGAGCCAAGACTTTCGGCTAAACGTTCCACAGAACCACAGCCTTGGTCTACAATATCAGGGCAAAAATCATACATGCGATCGCCAAGTCCTTCAGGGTCTTGAATAGGAGTGAGGAAGCGACCTTCAAGGGTATCATGGGCAACCAAAGTCAAAATAAAAGGCTGTACTGCTTCAAGTTCTCGCAGCCATTGAACAACATAACCAGGGCCGATACCGCAATTACAACCATTTGTTTGATGTAAGGCAATGGCATCATATTTATCTGTGGTTGGCAAAACATAGAGTTGTTTCGGCCCTTCTGCATCGTGATATTTGTCTGGCTCGTAGACAAAGCAACCCCGTTGTAAAAATTGTTGTTGTAAATCTTCAGTTTTGATATGACTTCGGCGTTTGCTGTTCACATGAACTTTAAACCAGCCAGGGATATCATCATACATGGGTACTGGCTGACTGCCACAAATTTCACCTAAATCTGCAACTGCTTTTTGATATTCAGGGTTTTGGGCCGCTTGCGAAAAATCTGGACGAGGTAGCTCTGCTCCCCAACGTTCATCATGATTACTATCGTTTTCTTCATCATCTTCATCTTGTTCATCCCATCGTCGTTTTTCAACACCACACTTAACCAGCAGTTCTATAACCTGATGATGGTCAAATAAATCAGCTAAAGTCATAGCTGTATCGCCATCTTTGGAAACAGCATTGACATCAGCACCCGATTCAATCAGCATTGGAATTAGCTCTAAATGTTCTTGTTTTTGTACTGCTTCCATTAAAGGAGTGTGATGTTCATTATTTTTAGCGTTGACATCTGCTCCTGACTCGATGAGAAATTTTGCCAGTTCTATATGGCCATTTTTCAAAGCCATCAAAAGCGGCGTATCTCCCTCAGAATCGTGCTGATTAATATTTACTCCTGCCTGGATTAATATTTGCACAACCTCTAGATTTCCATTTATGCAAGCAAGACACAGGGCATCTCTTCCAAAACAATCTCTTGCTTGAAGATTTGCTTGATGTGCCACTAAAACTTGCACGATATTTTTATAGCCTTTACTTGCTGCTAACATCAAAGAAGTTATGCTCAAGGAAAATCCCATTACAATTAATGACTCATAATCGTCTGAAATAATCCCACGAGGTTGTCGTTGATTGGCATCAACAATATCACTGGCATTAATATCAGCATCGGCATCAAGCAGCAAATTTACAATCTCTAAATTTCCAGTTGATGCTGCTAACATTAACGGCGTGCGGTTCTTCGTTTTTCTCCTTTGGTCGCGTGCATTCACGTTAGCACCTCTAGCCAACGACTCACGCACAGCTGCAACATCTCCCTGTTCCGCAGCCTTGAGCAGATGTTCCTCTGGACTTACCCTTGGTGCATTTACACCAAACTGACGCAGAACTTCTAAAACCTGATAATGTTCGTTTCGCACTGCCCAATCATAGGCTGATAGTCCTTCGCCATCTTTACGGTAAGGGTTTGCACCTGCTTCTAACAAAACTGCTAATGCTTCTCCATGACCGCAACGTGCTGCCAGAATTACTGGGAAGGTATCGACTGCAATTTCTGGTTTGGGAATGTTGGAATTGGTAAGTTTTGCTCGGTTTACAGCAATATCAATAGACTCAATTGTTTCGCCTACCTCAGATAATGGTGCATCTGAGGTTTCAACTGCGTCGAGTTTGTTAAAGGCTTTACCAATCGTTTCTAGAGTATCGAATGTTGCTTTGAATGCAGATCCAGCTTGCCTGTAAATTGTTGCACGGTTTATTGTAATACTTGATGTCAAAACATTTACATCTGCCCCAGCAGCTATCAACGCTCTAATGACTGCTGCCGAACCTTGTGCTGCTGACATTGCAATCGGTGGTATACCGTTATACTTTGTTGTTTGGGTTGGGTTAGCACCTGCGGCAATGAGTTTGAGAGCGATATCGAAGTTACCATTTTCAATCACTTTTAGTAAAGGAGTTGAAAGCATACTGCCATTATCAACATCAGCACCCGCAGCAATTAATAAATCAACTATTTCCGCATTTCCTACTCTGGCTGCTTCTTCTAACGGACTTCCAGAGTATGTGGACACATTCACATCTGCACCCTTGGCAAGCAAAACTCTGACAGTTTCCACTCGATTTGTCATCACTGCCCAAACTAACGAGTGTCTGAGTGAGGAGTCATCAGCACCCGCTTCAATTAACGCACATTTAATTTCATCTGGGCCGTAGCGTGCCAGTTCATAGGCTGTTTCATCGCCTTTTTTGGCATTTGGATTTGCGCCTGTAGCAAGTAATTCTTTTACGCGCTGGGTATCGCGGGACTCAATAGCGGCAATTAGCTGCTCGTCCATAACATTTTATACCTAGATAATTGGAGTTATCTAGTTATTTTGCCCATCTAACTCCAACTAAGTCTAAATAGTTAACACAAAAATCTATTGTGAAAAAACCTTGACGCGATGCTGGTGATAGATAACTCGACGTATCTACAGGTAACACTACATCTTTGTTCTAAGTGTCCTTGGCGTATGACACCTACTATATCTGAAATAGTTAATGCTTCTTCTTGGTGGTGGGTAACAAAAATTGCTGAAGTATCTGTTTGGGTGGAAAGATCGCGCAGAGGCGCAGAGAGTGGGAGAGAAGAGTTGGTTTTTGTATTTACAATCAACTTGGTATTTTCAATCTTTACCATTGACAGATACTAGTAAGTAAGAAAATTTCTTAAAAAAGTAAGTTTTTATTCTCTAGCCAGATGAATTTCTGGGAAGGAAACCTAGTCTTTTTTCTAGGTTTTCTTGCCTAAAAATTTGTGAAAACATTTAAACAAAGCTTAAACATACTGTCTTTAAATAGATCGCAGATTCTTAATTCCAAGGAGCGCCTAATGGTAGGAAATAGCGAACTCAAGAATAAAGTAGCCTTGATTACTGGTGCAAATAAAGGTATTGGATGGGAAATGAGCCGTCAACTGGGGAATTATGGATTGACGATTTTGATAGCAGCGCGGAATTTAGAAGCAGCAAAAACCGCAGCGAGTAAGTTGCATGATGAGGGAGTATCAGCAGAAGCGATCGCTCTTGATGTCACTAACAGTACTCAAATTCAGTCTGCTTTTCAACAGATTAGCGATTCTTTTGGTAAGCTCGATATTTTAATTAATAATGCAGGTGTATTTTTGGATGGCGACTGGTTAACCAGTAATGCCAGTTCTGTTTCAATAGATATTATTCGCCAGACATTCAACACCAACTTTTTTGGCTTAGTTGAACTGACTCAAGTACTGCTACCTTTAATTTTAAAAAGCCCTAGCGGTCGAATCGTTAATATCTCTAGTATTGAAGGTTCATTGACACTTCATGCTACTCCCGATTCCCCAATTTATGACTCTAAACCATTTGCTTACAATGCTTCTAAGGCAGCAGTCAACGCCTTTACTATCCATCTAGCCCATGAGTTACGCAATACTCCTGTGAAAATTAATAGCGCCCATCCAGGTTGGGTGAAAACTGAATTAGGCGGTGAGGGTGCAATGATAGATGTCACCGAAGGAGCGAAAACTGGCGTTGAGTTAGCAATACTCCCTGATGATGGGCCGAGTGGTGGCTTTTTTCATCTCGGTCAACCAGTTCCTTGGTAAAAACCCTGCCGAAGTGGCATCCGCTTGCTGATACGCAAGTCTACTTGAAGAGATAGGATCTACTAAAAGAGTCATATTTTTAGGAGCAGACCTCTGTCTTTACAATTTATCAACGTTCCTACAGCCAATTCTCAACCGCCCGCAGGTTTAATCGTCACTTTGCATGGTTGGGGTGCTAATGCTGAAGATGTAGCATCTTTGTTGCCTTTGCTTGATTTACCCGATTATCAGTTTGTATTACCCAATGCACCTTTTCCTTATCCCTATTCCCCTATAGGGAGGGCATGGTATGACTTAAGAGTAGAAAATATGTATGAAGGGTTGCCAGAAAGCCGACAGCTATTAATAGATTTGTTGCAATCTTTAGAAAGCAGTACTGGAGTACCTTTGTCACGGACTATTTTGAGTGGATTTTCTCAAGGTGGAGCAATGACTTTAGATGTAGGATCGAAATTGCCCCTAGCAGGTTTAGTTGTGATGAGTGGGTATTTACATCCTAATGCTGTTACAGCAACTAAAGGTGAAATTTCACCGACTTTAATCAGCCACGGGAGATATGATGAAGTTGTACCACTACAAGCAGCATTGAAGGCACGAGAAACCCTAGAGTCTTTAGAAGTGGCGGTAGAGTATCACGAATTTGGGACGGGGCATGAAATCGATGCACAAACTTTAAAGGTACTACGCAATTTTATTGTGAATACAATTGCTTAGTTAAGATTACGAATTTTTTATAAATTCTGGTATAAATGCGGAAAAAATTCACGAAATCAATAGCCTCTAATGAGTAAGATATATTGGGAGGCTGCAAAATAACGCAACTTCACCCATGCTGAAGGCGGATGCTGCATAAGGGAGGGGCAAGCATTATGACAACTCTAAGCATTTCCAGGAAAGAAATTGCTGCCATGACTGCGGCAGAAGTAGAAGAACTAGCTACACGTCTGGAACTGGATAACTACAGTAATGCTTTTGAGGGTTTAAATGATTGGCATCTACTACGAGCGATCGCATTTCAGCGTCCAGAGTTAGTAGAACCCTACATTTATTTGTTAGACTTGGAACCCTACGACGAAGCTTAGTTGAGAGTTGAGAGTAGAGACGCGATTAATCGCGTCTGTACAAGAGTTAAGAGTTGGAAATTCATATTCGTAACTACTTGCTCATTGCTTACTACTCACTCTTAACTTTTTACCATGACTAATCCAAAATTAAACAGGGTTTTAGTTGCTATAGGTGGCGGTATCGCCGCCTATAAAATCTGCGAGCTGATTTCCACGCTGTTTAAAACCGGGGTGGAAGTACGAGTCATCCTCACCCGTTCCGCGCAAAAATTTATTACGCCTTTGACTGTCGCCACCCTATCCCGCCATCAAGCATACACAGATGATGATTTTTGGCAAGCAACTCACTCTCGTCCGTTGCATATTGAGTTGGGTGAATGGGCAGATGCTATGGTAATTGCTCCGTTGACGGCTAATACATTAGCAAAATTAGCCTACGGGATGGCTGATAATTTACTCACAAACACCGTGCTGGCTTCTACTTGTCCCGTATTATTAGCACCAGCGATGAATACGGATATGTGGGAACAACTATCGGTACAGCGAAATTGGCAACAGCTGTCCATCGATAGCCGATATCATGGGATGAATACAGCATCAGGTTTATTAGCTTGCGATCGCGTCGGTGCTGGCAGGATGGCAGAACCTTCAGAAATTCTAGTTTACATCCAATCGCTCCTGCACACCCAAGGCAAACGAGATTTAGTAGGTAAACGAGTGTTAGTTAGTGCTGGGGGAACGCGAGAATATCTCGACCCAGTAAGGTTTATTGGCAATCCTTCCACTGGGAAAATGGGATTAGCCCTAGCCCAGGCAGCACTCCACCGAGGCGCAAGAGTCACTCTGGTGCATACTCCAGCTAATTGGGAAGTACCATTGGGAGTACAAGCAATTCCTGTGACGAGTGCAGAGCAAATGCACCACGCTATGGTAGAGTATCTAGCCAACGCTGATATCATTGTCATGTCAGCAGCGGTGGCAGATGTCAAGCCCAGAGATTATAGTACAGAAAAATTGCCCAAGCGATCGCTCCCCCAAGCTTTACCCTTGGAACCCGTACCTGATATAGTCGCCCGATTAGCAGAACTCAAACAGTCGCATCAGATATTAGTTGGTTTTGCCGCACAAAGTGGCGATATTGTCAAGCCTGCGTTAGAAAAATTACAGAACAAAAAATTAGATGCCATCGTTGCTAATCCCATCGATCTTCCTAATAGTGGTTTTGGCAGCGATAATAATCAAGCGATATTTTTAGATATACAAGGAAATCAATTAGAAATTGCACCTTGTTCCAAATTAGAAATGGCGCATCAATTATTTGATTTTCTCACCAGCGAATTTTAGATTTTCAATTTTGACAAAAGTAGAGACGTTGCATTGCAACGTCTCTACATCTGTTGGATTTAGACACATCCCACAAAACACCCATGAGACAACTAGCAACTTTTACATCCACCTGGCGTTTTATTCCAATGCTTCAGACATCAGGAGAAGTACAAATGGCGATCGACGCTTGGTTGTTTAACCAATGCGAAAAAGGACAACATCTGCCTACCTTGCGTTTTTATACCTGGCATCCCCACGCCATCTCCTTGGGACATCTGCAAAAACAATGGCCTGCCCAGTGGCATAATCTAATTTATCAAGGACAGGAACTCGATGTAGTTCGTCGCCCAACGGGAGGTAGAGCTGTTCTCCATCAAGGAGACTTAAGCTACACTCTGATTACTTCAGCTAGTAGTGCAAAAAGCTGGGGTGTTTATGAAAATATCTGTAACTTTTTGATTCAAGGCTGGCAAAAGTTGGGTATTGAATTACATTACGGTTCTGCTGGACGGGGTTACATTCACAATCCCAGTTGCTTCAACACAGCAACAGCAGCTGACTTAGTTACCACCGATGGAAGTAAATTTATAGGCAGCGCCCAACGCAAGGGAAGAAATACAATTCTGCAACACGGCTCGATGATTTTGTCTACAGACAAAGGTTTATTTGAGGAAATCTTTGAACAATCGGCTCCCTGGAATACCTCATTTTGTAATATACAAGAACAGGATGGCTGGATTGTGAAGATTGTGGATACTCTCACACAGACGGCAAAACAGTATTTTGGTATAGAATTAGTCACCCAACCATTCACAGAACTAGAATGGCAGGATATCCTCAAATTGCGATCGCTTTATGAAGTGCGTAGGCGTAGCCCGTCGTAGACATCTCCAAGTCCCAAGCTTTAATCCTATTGCCACCTAATACCATTTTTGATTTTAGATTTTAGGGAATAAATACTGTTGATTGACCAGGATAAACTACCTCAATCACACCCGCCCACGCACACATCAATTTAGATGTATTATTCAGTGCTGGGCTGTTAGCAATCAGAATGGTAGGCGAACCTGGTGTCCAAGGCGCGGGGATTACAGGCACACAAGGCATAGGCGTCAACACGCCCGAAGCTGCTGCTGTGGCAGATGCAACTGCTGGATTGGCTAAAGACGAACACATACCAAAAGGCATGATATTCACCATTGGCTTATTATCCAAAATGTTCGCATCAGGCGTACCTGTCAATACCCGATTGACGGGCAGAACTACCAACGAACTTGGTGTCAGCCCAAAACTACACTTGAGGGTTGCGCCGGAACATACTTGCAGAGCCATAATTCATCCCCTCCACAAATCAAGATACAGTTACTTGGATAATGTAGCGTAGCATTCATTAGGTTGTGTTGCAAAACGGCAAGCCGGATAATTTGGGCAGAGGACGGGGGACGTTATACATTAATAAGTGTGTCTGCAATACCGGACTTGTTCTGGCTTAGTCTCAATAGCAAAGGTTTGGAAATGTCTACTTTATCAGAAACTTCTATCCTGGCAGCAATCCTGGTGATAGCTTTAGGCATTTTGGGTTGGGGCTTTTATCGCGCTAGACCTTTTGGCAAGCTAGGAATCTTGGCCTGGTTACAGTCGGTGGTGTTGATGACTCCGTGGCTACTGTTTTTTGGATTATTTGCCGCCGGAATTTACATCAACATAGCAGGTATATTGTTCTTAGTTGTAGCTTCTGCTGGATTGTACATCTACTTGGGCAGCCAGTTACGCAAAGCTGGCCAAGATGCCATACTCAAGCAGCGGGCAACCGAAAGACTTGCGGCTGAGTCCTCCCCTGAAGAAAATTCGCCACAACCAACGGTAATAGAACTCAAACCCCAGATTCCACCAATACCAGAAGATGACTTGAATGCAATTAAAGGTATTTTCGGTATCGATACATTTTTCGCCACAGAAACCATCCCGTACCAAGATGGGGCGATTTTTAAAGGCAATTTGCGGGGAGAACCAGAAGAAATTCACAATCGTTTGAGCGCAAGCTTGCGAGAACGGCTTGGCGATCGCTATCGCTTGTTTTTAGTGGAAAATACAGATGGCAGACCAGTAGTTATTGTTCTGCCCAGTCGCAACGATCCCCGGCCGATGCAGTTATCGCAAAAAGCTTTTGCAGGTATTCTTTTGGTAGCGACCATAGCCACAAATTTAGAAGCTGCGGGATTACTGCTGAATTTTGATTTCTTTACTAGTCCTGCAAGGTTCGCAGAAGCTTTGCCCATAGCTGCTGGCACATTTGCAATTTTAGTCGCTCACGAAATCGGTCATTGGTTACTTGCTCGCCGTCACCAAATCCGCCTTAGCTGGCCGTTCTTTCTACCTGCTGTGCAAATTGGTTCCTTTGGTGCAATTACCCGCTTTGAATCTTTATTACCCAACCGCAAAGTATTATTTGATATCGCCTTGGCAGGGCCAGCCGCAGGTGGTATCGTTTCTTTGGGTATGCTGATTACCGGCTTGCTGCTTTCCCACCCTGGTAGCTTATTTCAATTGCCAAATCAGTTTTTCCAAGGATCGATTTTGGTGGGAAGCTTGGCGCGAGTTGTCCTTGGTTCCGCCTTGCAGTCGTCTTTGGTAAGCGTTCATCCCTTGGTGGTGATTGGTTGGTTGGGGTTAGTAATTAACGCTTTGAACTTAATGCCGGCAGGACAACTAGATGGTGGTCGTATTGTTCAGGCGATTTATGGACGTAAAACCGCTGGACGAGCCACTGTAGCAACTTTGATTTTACTGGTGCTAGTGTCTCTCGGTAATGTTCTGGCTATGTACTGGGCGTTCGTGATTTTCTTCTTGCAACGAGATTTAGAACGCCCCAGCTTGAATGAAATCACCGAACCCGATGATGCTAGAGCCGCTTTAGGTCTTTTGGCTTTATTCTTGATGATTACTACCCTTTTACCTTTGACTCCTGGCTTGGCTGGCCGCTTGGGCATAGGATAAATAGACTTCTTGCAGAAGTCGGGAAAAGGGGAAGGGGAAAAGGGGAAAGGTTTGGTATTTTCCCTTTCCCGAATAAAGATGAGTCCCTTTGACCACAAGAGTGCAAAAAGCACTTTTGCAAGAGGTCTAATCAGCTAAAACATATGTGATGACGACACATTCGTAAAGATGCGAGGAATCGTGTCTTGTGCAAATGGTGTATTCGCATTCATTTTTCAAATGGGTATAAATTGCGATAAACGCTATAGTTCCTTCTAGGAGCGATCGCTAAATTTAACCTTGCTACAGTACTTTAACAACAGATAATCACTTTGGCGAACCAAAATACAACCAGATTTATCTATGGCATCTTTAGTAGGAAAAGTTGCAATTATTACAGGTGCATCGCGGGGAATTGGACGAGCGATCGCACTGAAGTTAGCTGGTAACGGCGCATCTATTGTCGTTAATTATGCTGGTAATGCAGGTAAAGCACAGGAAGTTGTTGCGGAAATTGAAAAATTGGGAGTAGAGGCGATCGCCCTCCAAGCTGATGTTAGCAAAGTACCCGACATTCAACGGTTATTTGAGCAAACACTCGAACGTTTTGGTAAAGTCGATATTTTGGTCAACAATGCCGGAATCGCCTTCTATAAACCAATTAGTCAAGTGACAGAAGAAGAGTTTGACAAGATTTATGCCATTAATGTTAAAGGTACTTATTTTGCTTGCCAACAAGCCGCGCAACACTTGGCAGAAGGGGGACGGATTATCAACTTTTCCTCATCAACCACGGTGATGATGCTACCAACTTATAGTGCCTATGTAGCAACCAAGGGTGCTGTCGAACAAATTACGCGGGTACTAGCTAAAGAATTGGGTGCAAAGGCGATCGCAGTCAATGTTATTTCTCCCGGCCCCACCGATACAGAACTATTTCGAGAAGGCAAAACACAAGAACAAATAGACCGTTTAGCCCAAATGGCTGCTTTTGGCAAGCTGGGAGATGTGCAAGAAATTGCCGATGTAGTAGCATTTCTCGCTAGCGACGAAGCTAGATGGATTACTGGGCAAAACATTCGTGTAAACGGTGGAATCGCCTAAAGTTATTAGACTAAAGTTATTAGACCTCTTGCAAAAGTGCTTTTTGTAAGAGGTGGTAAAAGGTTAAAGAGGAAAGGGAAAATAACAAACCTTTCCCCCTTTCCCCTTACCCTTTTCCCAACTTCTGCAAGAAGTCTATTCTCGGCGAACCTTCACTAAAATTAAGCGATGCGTTCGCCGACAAGTTGTTAGGAAAATTAAGTGGAAGGTTTCCAACCGACAAGTAAATTCGGGTAAGTCGCTGGTGTGGGGAAAATTTTCTGGAAAGTAGTTTGACGATCTAGGGGCTTTTCTTTGCCCATGTTCCACAGAGTTTCATAGAAAAAGAAAGAGACTCCAGCAAAGTTGCGATCGCGTACTTTTTGCACTTGTGTCTGAATTTGTTGCATGGATATAGATCTATTTTTTAATCCAGCCAAAATGCCGACACTCACAGGAATATGACTCTTGGCAGCTTTCACTTCTGGGTACTCTAACTCACTAACAAAAACATTCAAATCATCGCGATAGATTTGCAAAACCAAATCTTCAACAATTCCCATCCGTTCCCACTTCTGCCAGTCTGCTAAAAAATATTCGTAAGAAAAACGCTGAGGATTGGGTGCAACAGAAACAATACAATCTTTTTTAGTGGCTTTGATGGCTGTGAATACCCGCTTCATAAAGTCGGTGATTTTGTTAGCTCTCCAACGTACCCATTCTGGATCTTTAAAGTTTTTAGATGGAGCTTGACCGCGGTGTTCTTTTTTATAAAGTGCCACGGTATAAGCATCGTATCCTAATTCCGAAGGTAAGCCAAAATGGTCGTCAAATTGAATGCCATCGATATCGTAATTTCTAACAATTTCAACAATTAAATCTTGGATGAATTGTTGTACTTCTGGACGAAAGGGACTTAGCCAAACTCGATTATGTGTGCCTTCTTTAACAATCCGCGTCCCATCGCTGCGATTGGTGAGCCATTGGGGACGATTCTTAGCCAATAGGGAATCCGCTGGCGCCATGAAGCCAAATTCAAACCAAGGAATGACTGTTAACCCTTTTTGGTGTCCCACATCCACAATTTCTTTGAGAATGTCTCGCCCTTTCAGCCCTGGTGTGGGGTCGATCGCTCGTCCAATTACTTTGGCTGCAACTTTACTAGGATACAGTGTATAACCCCAATTCCAAACAGCTGGGTATACGGTGTTAAAATTGAGTTCATCAAGGCGTTGTAAAGATCCCTTAAGGCGATCGCGCTCAAATAACACATCACTATCAATATTTGTTAACCACACTCCCCTTAACTCAGACGCCGGTAATCTCTGAGGAACAGTTTGAGCGTTTAAGGGCAACGATAACATCACCGTAGCTACCACACTTAAGGTAGCCATAAGGAGAAATAACCCCGACTTTCTGCCTTGGCGAATATTCCAAAACCCAACACACCACTTTATAAACCTTTTCATCATCTACCACAGGTACGATAAAATTATCGTTTCGATTGTATGCCCAATATGGGGCATTGGGCATGGGGTATGAGAATAGGACAAGGGGGCATGGGAAAAGGGAAAGGGGTAAGGGGAAAAGGGGAAAGATTAAATTTATTCCTTTTCCCTTTTCCCTTTAACCTTTTCCCCTGTTCCGCATCTCCCTTTCTCCCCATCTCCCCACCTCCCCAGTAAAGAGTCCCCATTATTGACCGCTAGCTGTAATCTGATTCCAAGCTTTAAGTACTACTTGTAAATTGCTTGGCAGATTATTTTGAGAAATATCGTTGTACTGAACTGTATTTTTTTGGCTGGTGAGAGTGTAGGTGATATAGTCAGCAGCACCGCCGGGTGCTGGGTAACTCAGATTGCGGTATTGAGTAAATTTATAGCGTTCTAGCGATCGCAAAAATTGTCGCACCTGTTGTACAGAAACACGGCGAACGCTACGTTCTGAATCATTAGCATCACCAATCCGCACGCGAATCAATTGCCCATTTTTGAGTAAAACAGTCTCGTAGGTTCTACCAGCAAATCCCCCACTGGAAATTTGTCGAAATACTATATCTCGATCCAAAGGTGGCGGTAACTCGCTGGCTGGAATTGTCACAGGTGTTAATGTACTTTGGTTAGGCTTTTGATTAAGCCTAACTATCGAACCTGTTTGATTAGTGTGATAAACCAAGGTTTTTTCCCGTCCGCCAACAACTACCCGCCAGCCTGGTACTAAGGCTTGGGTACAGAATTCATCAACCTCAGCTAATTCTAAACAGCCATTTCTCCAAGTTTGCTGTTGAGACTCAACAATTGTTAGCTGGGAAATTGGTTGTTGCAAACGTCTAGATGCAACCTGCAAAACAGCATTTTTTACAGATGTGGGTAATTTATCTGAAGGATTATTTGTCGAAGCTAAACGTAGCGATCGCCCGTTGTTATTAGTATGATAAACCCAATTTTGTTTGCCGTTAGATACCACAACCCGCCAACCAGTAACTAAGGCTTCTGTGCAGGCTTCATCAGGTTGAGGTAATTCTAAGCAACCATTACCCCAAGTACGTTGATTATAGTCAGTAATTTTCAGTTCTCTAATCGAAATTCCCTCTCTGCCAGCTAAATCTTGCAGCACGGCGTTAGCTACTGGACGCGGCAAGCGATTTGATTTAATATTGTCTTTAGAAACATCACTGCTCGTTTCTAACGATAAATTTCCAGAAGCCGCTGTGGCATCTTTGATGACTGTTAAACCGCTGGTAACAGATAAAATACCAGTCAAAACCAAAGCCGTAAAAATTCGTGCTTTATTTGTGCTAAAATAGTTTTTCACCACGATCTTCATACTAATATACTGCTATTAGTCAATAGTTATAAGACTAATAAATAATATCGAGCAACTCAGGACAAAAAACTATATAATCCCAGAACTTCATTAGTTGGGATTAGCTTAATATTTGTCTTTTGAAGCAGATATAAAGACAGACGCTAATGTAATGATTCTTTGTTCCTGAACTAGACTCGACCTAAATCAAAGAACGTCAACCTTAGACGTGATTTATAAAGTAAACCTTAAATTGTAGGGTGCGTTATAGCAACGCTTAACGCACCGAGAAACATGGTGCCCTGCGGCTGATTCTTACTCTCTTAAACTCTCAAATCCTTGCACAGCCGTAACACACCCTACCTTAATATTTACTTCAGGACTTACGCAAAAGATAACGAAAGTAGCGGTAATTCATGAATTACCGCTACGCTTGAATAAGGTTTTCAATCACATCTTGCGTAAGTCCTGTACTTTATAAATAGGCTCTTACTATCTGCCAATATGCACGACTTTGCAGCAAATTGCAATTCACATGCCCCCTTACCCTGCCTTAAGTCAAACACCAATTGACGTTACTTCGATGGGATTCCTGACTTATGAATGTAAAGAAAAATTTCTATTTATTGAGCGAAACACACACTCAGCACACCAACCCCCACTCCGCACAGACGCTATTAATCGCGTCTCTACACGCTCCCTACTCCGTATTTTTCCCAAACAGATTAGGCGCTAATCGCTTGTTGTTCGGGTTCGACTAACCGATCGTTAGGCACATCAAATCTAATGGTAGTAGATGCCCAATCTTTGAAATCGGGCGCTAACCAGACTAGCTTGCAGAGAATTTCGTCATTAACCCACAACACCAAGGGAAACTTAAACTGTTTGCGAAACTCATCTCGCATGATGTTGGTACTGATGATTAGTTGATTGATAGCCTCTACAGATTCTAAACCTCGTACCATCAAAGCTTCCGGTTGAGTAGCACCAATTGTATTGGCAATGGGCGTATACAACGTATCAGCCCCAGGTGTAAGTAGGATTTCTGGGATGTCGGCTGATGAAAATTCTGTTAACCAATTTAGGACTTGCTGCTGTCTTTCAACACTGTTACAACACGCTAAAATCAGTGAAAACTCTCCAGCAGAAACCATCATTGCTCTTGCGAGCCTTTTAGTGGTTGCTGTGCTGCTAACTGTAGCGTTTTCTGAATTAGTTAAGCCGATCATTTATAAAATCCTGCTTTGAGATTAAAAATAGCGGATCGTTATTTCAGTTATTCTACCCTATTGATTTTTACTTAAAAGTGTTAAAGGATAATTTGGATGGAATTTATTGCATGAATTTTAACATAATTTTATAGTTGCTTCAAATAAGAATAATATTGTAAATCTTCGCAAATTTATAATTCAGGATTAATGTAAAGATAACATCAACACTTGATTAAATAAAAAGGGTAAATGCCTAAAATTAGTACTTGCATGATTACTCTCTCCTCTATAGATTTTCGCATATGGCATTAATTAAGTAATTTATTCTTATAGTCTAGTTAAAATATATACTCAGCATAAGTTCAATAATAAACGTTGGCAAGTGGCAGAAATTTATCGCAATGTTGGGGAGCATAGCTAGCAGTTCCCATTAGTTTGTAGCTTATTGAAATAGAAACATCTTCCTCCATCTGGTTGATAAGTAGGTGGACGCAATTATCTAGAAGACGCATTTCGACTTCTCCCAAGGGGAGACGCTACGCGTAGCAAGATCCCGGAGGGTACGCTCAATGCTCGGTAAGCTTATTCCAAGAGGGTTGAGTTTCGACTACGCGGTAATCGAGCGTTCGCGTAGCGTCTCGTAGAGAAGTCGAGATTCAACTTCCGCGCAGTCGAAACCCGGCGAGATCGAGTTAGCTTTAATTTAGTCCTTCTACTTAGAATTTCACCTCATACCTATACACACCTAAAGGCGCATAGCTGCCACTACAAGCGATTCATTAGTTGCCAAGATTTTTTACAAATCTCGTGTGAGTCATCCATTTGATAGAACTATAGATTAAAGATGTCGCCCCGTTAGTCAGAGGACACGGCATTTTTAGCTTTCTAAGATTGGTTCAGAACGTCAGAGCATAACAATTCATGCACGATCTGGAGGGAAAATGGAACGCGATGAGTTTATTAGACAGGTGCAAAATCGCGCTCATCTCAGTTCGCGTGGTGATGCAGAACTGGCAACCCGCGCGACTTTGGAAACGCTAGCACAACGGTTAGCTGGGGATGAGCCTTTAAATGCCGCAGCCCAATTGCCAAGGGGCATTGCAGAATATATGCGACATGAATATGCAGGTGCTGGCGATCGCTTTTCTATTGATGAATTTTTCGAGCGAGTCAGTCAAAGAGAAAGTGTAGAGCTTGCAGATGCCGTTCGCCATGCCCGTGTAGTTATTGAGGTATTGAGTCAAGCGATTAGCAGAGGTGAAATCGATGATATTCGCTCTCAACTGCCATCGGAATTCGATCCATTGTTTGAAGCGGGCAGTGAAGGGCGAATGCGGATAAATACTTAAAAATTTTATAAATTCATTAGGAGTGTTACACCATGCTATTCAAAGACAGGAGGTTTGCAGGTCAACTTTTAGCTAAGGAGTTAGCTACCTATGCTAATCGCTCAGATGTTGTGGTTTTAGGGCTACCAAGAGGTGGCGTACCCGTAGCCTTTGAGGTTGCTAAAGCCTTAAATGCTCCCTTAGATGTTTTGGTGGTACGTAAATTGGGCGTACCCGATGAACAAGAATTAGCAATGGGAGCGATCGCTGCTGGCGGTGTGCGGATACTCAATAAACATATTATCAACGTGGCGAAGATCTCCGACGAAGTAATTGCCAGGGTAGCAGTGCAAGAAGAACGAGAGTTAGAGCGCCGGGAAAAGCTTTATCGAGGCGATCGCCCTTTTCCAGACTTACGCAGACGCACTGTCATCTTGGTAGATGATGGTTTAGCCACAGGTGCAACTATGTGGGCTGCTGCTGTAGCCGTGCGAAAACAACAACCAGCTGCGATTGTAATTGCTGTACCCGTAGCTGCACCTGAAACTTGTGAACAGTTAGAACCCGAAGTAGACCAAATCGCTTGCATCTCCAAACCCAGCCCTTTCTACAGCGTTGGTCTTTGGTACGAAAAGTTTCCCCAAACTACAGATGAAGAAGTCCGAGAATTACTGACAAAAGCAGCAAATAATGGTCAACCATTGTTTGCTGGGTGAGAGGAAGTGTTGAGTTAGGAGTTAGGAGTTAGGAGTTGGGAGTTAGGAGTTGGGAGTTAGGAGTTAGGAGTTAGGAGTTATTATTCTCTCCTGTGCCTCTCTGTTCCCATACCCAATGCCCCATGCCCCATGCCCCATACCAAATGACAGGATGACGCTGGCTGAACAAGCGATTAAACTATTGATAATATGAAATGTTGCTTTTAGCACCTCTTACATAAATTTAATTGCATTGTGAAATCTAACATCTCATCCCGTTATATCTAATACTAATTATGTCAGTGTATCAAGGAACTTGTGGGGAGACCACCGATATAATTATTGGGGTTCAAAACGAAGAAAACGGCGAATTACAAACAAATTCTGCTCCTGTGGGTGCTCTTGCCACAAGACAAGGAACTTTTTCTACGTTTCTTGCTCCCTTGACTCAAGATACTTTTAAACAGGTTGTTAAGGATGTCGAGCAAAAATTACAGATTGTCCATCAAACCCTATCGATGCTCGATTCTCAGGGTTTTGAAAAGATCTTGCAAGAAATGTTGCATTCGATTACCTTAAAAACCGGAGAATTACTGGGGGCAGACCGCACAACGATATTTTTATTGGATGAAGAAAAACAAGAGCTTTGGTCAATTGTGGCTGAGGGGGACGGCCATCGCTCTTTAGAAATTCGCATCCCTGCCAATAAAGGTATCGGTGGTGAGGTGGCTACTTTTAAGCAAGTTATCAATATTCCTTTTGATTTTTATGACGATCCGCGATCGCATTTTGCCCAAGCACAAGAAAAAAGAACTGGCTATCGCACTTACACGATGCTAGCTTTACCGTTATTAAATGAACAAGAACAATTAGTTGCAGTAGTACAATTACTGAATAAATTAAAGCCTGGTAGCAATCCCAATGCTCCACTTGCAGAACGCATTGATACCAACGGTTTTATCTGTTCTGACGAAGAATTATTTCAAGAATTTGCCCCTTCGATTCGACTGATTTTAGAATCATCGCGCTCTTTTTATGTAGCTACCCAAAAACAAAGAGCCGTGGCGGCGTTGATGAAAGCAATCAAGTCCCTTTCTCAAAGCAGTCTCGATTTAGAAGATACCCTCAAACGGGTAATGGATGAAGCTAAGGAATTAATGAATGCCGATCGCAGTACACTGTGGTTAATAGACCGCGATCGCCATGAATTGTGGACAAAAATTACCCAAGACGATGGTTCCACTAAGGAGTTACGCGTCCCCATCGGTAAAGGATTTGCTGGGATAGTAGCCGCATCGGGAAAAAAGCTAAATATTGCCTTCGATCTATACGACGATCCTGACTCTGAGACAGCCAAACAACTCGACCAACAAAATGGCTATCGCACCTGTAGTTTACTTTGTATGCCAGTATTTAACGCCGATCAAGAATTAATCGGTGTTACCCAGTTAGTCAATAAAAAGAAATCTGGGGATTTTCCAGCTTACGATCCTGCTTCTTGGCCGAAGGCCCCCGAATGCTTCCAAGCTAGTTTTGACCGCAATGATGAAGAGTTCATGGAAGCTTTTAATATTCAAGCGGGAGTAGCCCTACAGAATGCTCAGTTGTTTGCCACAGTCAAACAACAAGAACAAATGCAACGAGACATTCTTCGCAGCCTTTCTAATGGAGTAGTTTCTACTGATAAATCTGGGTTAATTATCGCTGCCAATGAAAGCGCTAAACGTTTGCTGGGGCTGGAAGCAGACGACCGTTTAGAAGGTAAATCAGTTAATGATGTCATCGCCATCAAAGAAAGCGACTTTAGCAAGTGGTGTCAGGATGCTTTACATGGAACTGACCCGAAACGCCGCCAGCAGTATTATCCGGATCGCACTCTTTTAAGTAGCGGTACAGAACAGCATAGTATTAATTTATCGATTAATACAATTGCTGATGCCGCCGACCACGAACAAGTCCGCGGGGCGCTGGTGGTGATGGAAGATATCAGCGATGAAAAGCGGCTCAAAAGTACCATGTACCGCTACATGACTCAGGAATTAGCAGAAGAATTGCTGAAGTTGGATGACGCTAAACTAGGAGGCGATCGCAAAGAAGTTTCAATTTTATTTTCGGATATTCGCGGCTACACTACTTTGACGGAAAACCTAGAAGCAGAAGAAGTGGTGAGTATGCTCAATGAATATTTTGAATCAATGGTCGAGGCAGTTTTTAAACATAAAGGTACCCTCGATAAATACATCGGCGATGCGATTATGGCTGTTTTTGGTTCTCCTTTACCTTTAGAAGAACACGCTTGGATGGCAGTCAAAACAGCTGTAGAAATGCGCCAGCGCTTGCATGATTTTAATCAACGTCGCCATGCACTTAATAAGCCCAGAATCAACATTGGCATTGGTATTAATTCCGATACAGTAATTAGTGGAAATATCGGCTCTAGTAAGCGAATGGAATTTACAGCCATTGGCGATGGTGTTAATCTCGGCTCTCGACTAGAAAGTGTTAGCAAACAGTATGGTTGCGATATTATTATTAGCCATAATACTTTTAAACCATGCCAAGAAAATATTTGGGCGAGAGAACTAGATTACATTCGCGTCAAAGGCAGAAATGAACCAGTATCTATATATGAATTGGTAGGTTTGCGTTCCGATCCCATTAGTAGCGAAAAACTCCAAGTCATCGAACATTATCATAAAGGGCGCAAATATTACCTCCATCGCGATTTTAATCGTGCTAGAGCTGAATTTGCCCTAGTTTTAGCAGCCGACAACCAGGACAAAGCTGCTATGTTACATCTGTTGCGTTGTCAGCACTGGTTACAAGCACCCCCAACAGAGTCAGATTGGGATGAAGGAGTCTGGACGTTTCAGGAAAAATAACTAGGGGCGTACAGCTGTACGCCCTTACTTGTCGGATTCTTAACACCAAAATTGAAGGTTTCTAATAGATAAAATTACTTTTTAAAACTTTTTAATATTTCTTAAATATCTTTAAAATAACTTGGGATTGAGCTAATAATTAAGAGCGATCGCCCTCTATCATTGGCAATCAATGTAAAGGTTAATTGATATTTGTTGTCAAAGTAACTGTTGAAGTTAGAAACTAAGAATACAACACAGGCAATTATTATATGACTGCTATTTCTAACGTTGCATTCAAACGGCCAATTTGGCAAACCGCTATCATATTGACTTTGGGCTTTTGGCTCAGTGCAAGTCTAGTTTTGGACTGGGTAATTATGCCTAGCCTTTATCTCTCTGGGATGATGAATCAAGGTGGTTTCACTACAGCTGGCTATGCGATTTTTTGGAACTTTAATCGCATGGAATTATTATCTGCTGCTGTAGTACTAACTGGAGCGCTGGTTTTAAGTAAAACGCAATTTCAAAGGGGTATAAGCAGTATTGTTATATCTGTGCTGCTGCTGAGTGTAGCTGTACTTGACACATATTTCTTGACTCCACAAATGTGTGCGATCGGAATTCAACTCAACCTATTTGAAGCTGCTGCTGCTATTCCATCAACAATGAATTTATTACACGGTGGTTATTGGCTACTGGAAGTAATTAAGGTGATGGCAGGTAGCTTACTTTTAAGCTGGTACTGGCGCGATAAAGTTTCGTAAATGGTGAAAAACAGCGTTTTTCAGGTAAATGAAGTAGGGGCGCACAGCTGTGCGCCCCTACGATAATCTGTACCTCACCAAGTTGCAATCTGCTGTATAACGCCGAGAATGTCCACTTGTAGATTTCACATTAAAGACGCAAAGGCTTTCTTTGCGTCTTTTTGCTATATGGCAAATTGCTGACAGGACTTACGCAATATGTGACTGAAAACCTTATTCAAGCGTTGCGGTAATTCATGTAGACGCGGAGCGGCTTCCCGCAGGGTATTACCGCTACTTTCGTTATCTTTTGCGTAAGTCCTGGCTGAGTAAAAATCCTAGCTAAAAATTAAACTGGAATTTCAATAATAAATTCAGTGCCTTTACCCAAAACAGAGTTGCAACTCAATTTGCCGCCGTGGGTTTCTTCGACAATTTGTCGAGCGATAGCCAGCCCCAATCCAGTACCCTTGCCTACAGCTTTCGTAGTAAATAAATGGTCGAATATTTTCTGTTTAACTGTCCCACAACGCAATTATTAAATTTTTCTAAAAATTTGCTTAAGTGTCTTAACTGTTTTTGCCTTTGTTTTTCAGTCATATTAAATTATTGACGAAGTTTTTGACTCGCATAGAGGAAATCATGAAAACTATTACTAAAATCGGACGACGATTAATATCAGTGTTCTTGGTTGTAGTTGTAAGTACCTTGATGTTTTTGACATCTCCAGCAATGGCGGCTACTTGGGTAACCGTTAATCCGGATAATCTTGAAAGCGAAGTATTAGGATCTGACAAGACTACTGTTGTACTTTTGGTTTCAAATGATTTCCCTGACGCTGAAAATCTCAAAGCCAATATCAGTTCATCGAGAATCTATGATGCGTAAAAAGTATTTGCCAAAAAGCCAGGGTTTTTGGCAAATAAAAAAAACAAATTCTTAATTTTGGATAAAGTCGAGCTTAGATTTTATATTTAGTTGGTCTATTTCGAGTTTATTGAAATCTACTGAATGTTTGTGATATTTTTAACTTAATCTTTTAATTATTCGGTATTTTATAAATTGAATTAAATAATACCAATTAGGAATTGCAAATTTGTACATATAAATTACCTTTTACTATAAATTTTCAGTATCTCAGGACATTCCAAAAAATAAATATTTATAACAATAGTCTGGACAATGCTATTAATTAATTTTCATATTTCCTTTACTTATTTCTCATGAAGTTTATATATTTCTGTTATTTTTCTTGAAAAATTATAGTAACCTAAATTTTAGTGAGTACATTACTTGCGATCTACCATCTAGCTAAAAATCGCTATTTTTCAGGTATGTACCACAACTCCACAATTTCGCTGTCAGTTCTTGAAAGTGTCACTCAAAATCGTCCAGAGTGACTATTTATCCCCACACAAAACTAGAACCCGCTTGCAGTAGTTATGAAGAGATTTTCTTGTGCTGAGTCAGTCGCCTCTGCTCACTACACACCATCATGGCGTCAATTATCAGCTAACTCATCTTTGGTCGCACCTGACCCTTGTTATCGCCCATACAGAGAAATTCTACAATCACAAATCTAAGTAAGATATTGAACTGATTGAATGCTGAGTTTTAAACTATACTTTTTATAAATGAAGTTCACCTCAAGAATAAACTTCCGATAAAAGTTACTTCCAGCGAACTGCTCAGGTTTTTCTTTCCTCAATTATTACTTGTAATTTTAAACTCTAAAATACGGGTAACCATGATATTTTTGCGACTGATGGGCGAGAGCCAATGGTCTATGCGTCCCACTTGAGTTACTGTTAGATTGGCTAGATTAGCGAAAGATACAGAAAGTCAATCTGATTTTTGACATACTATTCCTGACAACAGTCGGGTCAATTTGCTATTGGGCAATAGCACTAACATAGATTGATTTGTATTCGTGCATATAGCTTAGCAGAGATTGGTGAATTACGAGTTGGGGGGTGTGGAATCTCTGTACTAACTAAAATGTCACCGCTATATTTATCTGAACAGTGCTTTTAATTAATATCACTGTGAATTCCGAAAAGGAAATTCACCGATTTCGCCTGCAAATATTAATTTTATTCCAGAGCCATCCCGATGAAGACACTTCCGATTAGTAGATACAGATTTTTCCAAAAACTCCAACCCTTATCTCTATTGAAAAAAATCACGGGTAAGTCCGTTACTGGTTGTTTGCAAGTATTTAGCACCTCAGGTTCTTGGTCAATATATGTAGACGAAGGTAAATTGATTTATGCTTGCTACTCAGAGAAAATGTTTGAGCCGCTTTATAGAAATTTGCAACGCTTAAGTCAGCAAATTTCTACTCTTCCTTACGGAATTCACGAACAACTGCGAGCGATATTTGAAACTGGCGTTGAAAATCAAGCAATACCAAATCCAGATTATCTGGCTATTTGCTGGTTAGTCAATCAAAAATATATCAGTTCCTCTCAAGCCGCGATTTTGATAGAGCAATTAGCACTAGAAGTTTTGGATTCATTTTTGAGGTTAGAACAGGGAAGTTATGAATTTATTCCTGAAAGCTTTTTGGATGATATGCCAAAGTTTTGTCATCTGAATCTTCGTTTACTAGTTGAACGATGTCAATCGCCCAGAAGCAAGGGAGAGCATTTTTCCGTAAGGGTAGGAGCTAATAGCCAAACATCAACAGTTTCTCCTGTACAACCTTCACAATTTTTGCGAAAAAATCAGTCGCAGCCTCAAACCAACACTACACAAAAGTTTCCCAGACCGCACAACAGCAATAAATCAGGAACAAACATTTTCAACAGTACTAAGAATACGAATCAGCAAGTTATACAACCTCCGGCTGATAAAAAAGTCTACAAAATCTTCTGTATTGATGATAGTCCTACGGTATTGAGTACTATTCAAAGTTATTTAGATGAACAAACCTTTTGTGTTGTCGGAGTCAGCGATTCTTTCAAAGCTTTAATGCAGATTATCCGCACGAAACCCGACATAATTTTCTTGGATATTTCCATGCCTAATTTAGATGGATATGAACTTTGCTCTTTGCTGCGAAAACACTCATATTTTAAAAATACACCTGTGATTATGGTATCAGCCAAATCAGGATTAATAGATAGAGCTAAAGCCAAAATAGTTGGAGCCTCAGGCTATTTAACCAAGCCTTTTAGCCAAGGAGATTTATTAAAAGTGATATTTAAGCATATTGTTTAATTTTTTTAATTAGATATAACTAAATTTGATTAACATATTTTTCAGGAGACTGAAGCTTGAGTATTAACTGGGTGGCTACTATTCTAGTTGTGGAAGACTCTCGGCAAGAATTGGAATTAATTAGTTATTATCTGAGAGATAAAGGTTATAACGTTATTAAGGCAGCTAGCGCTAAAGAAGCTCTAGAAATAGTTTTAGAAGAAAAACCCGATGCCATTGTTACTGATGTTGAAATGCCAGGGATGAGTGGATTTGAATTATGTCGCTTCCTGAAAGCAAATCCAAATAATCAGAAAATACCTATTGTAATTTGTAGTAGTAAAAATCAGGCAATTCATCAGTTGTGGGCAAAGAAACAAGGTGCTGATGCCTATATAACAAAGCCTTGTACGCCCGAACAGCTAGTAAGTGCGATCGAATCAGTAGAGGCTGTCGCTTCGCTCCAATTCAAAATTAATTAAATAATTTTCAAATTGAAAAGTTTAGAGCGCCGGCTTTTGGCGCTCTAACTTTTGTCTTCGACACGCTACGCGTAGCTTGCTTCTCCGCAGGAGTACGCAAAATCCAAAATCTAAAATTCTTTAAGTCGTGCCAAATTCAGATTGTAAAGCTTCGTCGTTGTTATCAGCGATCGTTGCCACAATGGTGATTAGTCGAGAGACTTCCCCTGGAGACAACTCTGCTAAGGTGCGCGTGGATATCACAACCACCCGATTTTCAATAATGCCGAAACGGGCTTCAAAAGTGCTAGAGCAGTTTAACTCCAAAAGATGCCGCATTAACTTAGGTTCATCTTTAGCAGGTAAATCTAACACCGCAGACCAAACCGTTATGGTATCTTCATCGGTTGTTCCACTGAGTTGCACAAATACTTCCACACTCCCGTACTTAAATTTCCACTGATAACCACCCTCCGGCGTGTGGCTAACCATTGCGCTGTCATCTTGTTCTAAGCTGTCGATGACATTTTCAATTACCTCCAGATGGTTAATACCCGTTGTCTCGGCGATTAACTCGTTGATGGCTTCGTCACTTGTTAGGGTTTCTTGGTAGTTTGTCATACAGATTTTTTTCTCAATATACTTGCTGTTTCATCTACACATAATTTATAGCTTGTTGTCACGGTTAGTTTGAGCTTCCTTAAGTGATAGTCTGGTCATCAGTCATACCAAAACTGGTACTTGGAAATAAATACTGTCAAAAATATTACTTCACATTAATTAATCAAGTCTAACGCCGATTAAATGCCTTTTGGCGATTGCACAAATTACCTGTGTGGTTTCGTCGGTTTGTGAAAGATAGTTTATTTGATGCAGCACAAAAATTACTTGATGGTTTAGTAGTTCAAGATGTGCAGATGATTGAAGAAGAACAGCAAGGATATTTGCACAATTCCCAAAGGCGGAATTATGAATTGAATCGGGCATTGGTGAGCGTGCAAAGGTTGATGAAAAGTCAAGTTGAGAGGTTAGGGTGAGATTTTAAACCGCAGAGGCGCAGAGTACGCAGAGAGAGTTTAAGGAAGTATTGCTGACTTGAGATGATGGTATAAATTACTAGAGATAAGTATTCATCATGACTGAGGCTCCAAGAATTGAAGAAATCAAAGCGTTAATTTCTGAGCTAAGACTTGAAGAACTCATAACATTGATGTCAGAAATTGAAGAAAGACTGGAAACTATGATAATGATGCAACTAGCTGAAACACGATTTCAGGAGTGGAAAAACCCGGAGGAAGATATATATATAAATGACAAATGATGAGCAGGAGGGTGTGGAACTCACTCCCGGTGGATTAAAAAAACTTGGCAATCTTGCTAATATAAAGGATGAGATTATTGCTAATGCTATTCGTGAACGTGGCGGAGGACAAGCACAGGTTAATCAGTTACGTAGTGATTATCAAAATATTAAAGTTGGTGAGTTAGCTAATTTAGCTGCTGCGGGAGATACAGACGCCGAAACTGCTATTAAAATTCTTAAGCAAGCAAGGAAAAAGCGTGATAAATATGGCAATCAATGAATTTCCTATCGGGCAACGTCTAATAGGTGTATCAACAATTCGTGATGTAGAATATGACGGGAATGAACTTTGTCTAGATGAAGTTAATCTTTATTTTGAAGATACAGAACAGAAAATTACAGTAGTAACTCTTTTACCTATTGCTGATACTGATGAGATAAAAGTAATAATAGAAGAAGCTATCAAAAAGAACAATCAAGTTGCTGCTAAGTCTTATAATTTATTATCTACTTCACTAGCACTGGGTGTAAAATTAATGTCGGTTTGGGTATGTGAAAATGTTCAAGGTTATCAAGATCAGGTAATTTTTGCTTTTAAAAGTTTACATCCCACCATTACGTTTCTTGCTGAGGGTTCAGTTATTAAAGTATTTATGCATGAGCAAGTATACAAGAAAGAAAACGAATTCGCAAAAGCAATTATGGAAGGCACTGAAGAGTTGGTAATGCAAATGAAAAATGCATTGATGAATTTAACAGAGGTTGCTGAAACTTCTCTGAATCAATCAAAAATAGTTGAGTAGCTATGCCTGCGGCGAGCTTCTCTACGAGACGCTCCGCGAACGCTAACGCCCCTTCATTAACCACACATCCAAAATGCTAGAATCGCCGTAGCACAGATGCTTTCACAGGAGGCCACGTGGAAAAAATAGAACTGCAACTTGACGAAAAAATCCTTGAGAAAGCACGCGCTTTGGCAAACTCTCGCCATTGTGATTTGTCGCAATTGATTGCTTATGCAATTGAACAGCTACCAGTGGTTGAACCGCCAAAAGACCGTTTATTAGGATTATTCGCTGACGATCCTGACTCAGTTGATGAGATGCTAGAAGAAGTAATGAAGGATCGGGCAGCACACCCGCTAAATCAACGCTTTGGACAAAGTACTTATTGACACTGATATTTTTTCTGAGATTCTTAAGGGAATTGATCGGCGTGTTGCAGGAAGGGCTTCTGCATATCACGCTCACTTTAGTTACTATACTACAGCAGATTTGATGTTTATGAGGTACAGAAACCGATTCAAATTCAAAGTTTAAAAACTATCCCTGAAATTGGTGTACCTCATGTACCTCAAAAGCGCTGTATCTGCACCATCACAGTTTTAGAGATTGTCAAAGGCTGGCATAAGCGCCAACAGGAAAATAAGATTCAGCAGTTTTTTGTTGAAATTCTTGAGGCACAGGTGTTAACGCTAGAACTCAGTGATGCGGAGTTGGCGGGACGCATTTATGCAGATTTGGAACGCACGGGACAACCAATAGGACTTGCTGATGCTATCATTGCTGCCATTGCAATCCAACAAAACTTAACTTTAGTCAGCGGCAATCGATCCCACTATCAGCGGATTCAAGCATTAGGGTACAACTTGAAGCTGGATAATTGGCGAATATAAATACCCTTTTCCTGAGGACAGTGGAAAATAAAGATAAGTAAGAACGATTTTGGGCGCCATCATCCATGAGTTATTGCCTTAATCCCCGTTGTCCGAAGCCTGAAAATTCTGGTAATGTCAATTTTTGCTTGACTTGCGGTTCTAAGTTGCTTCTCAAAGAGCGATACCGTGCTATTAAACCAATAGGTCAAGGTGGTTTTGGCAGAACTTTTTTAGCTGTGGATGAAGATAAACCATCAAAACCTCGCTGTGTAATTAAGCAATTTTATCCCCAAGCCCAAGGCACTAATACTGTGCAAAAAGCGGTGGAGTTATTTAACCAAGAAGCCGTACAGTTAGATGAACTGGGCAAACATCCGCAAATTCCAGAACTATTAGCATATTTTACTCAGGAAGACCGCCAATATCTCGTACAAGAATTTATTGATGGGCAAAATTTAGCTCAAGAATTAGCACATAAAGGTGCTTTTAGTGAAGCACAAATCTGGCAATTACTCAATGATTTATTACCAGTATTGCAATTTTGTCACGCTAGACAAGTGATTCACCGCGATATTAAGCCGGAAAATATTATTTTACGTAGCGCTGATGGCAAATTAGTTTTAGTAGATTTTGGGGCTTCTAAATCTGCTACTGGTACTGCCTTAAATCGAACTGGTACTAGTATTGGTAGTCCTGAATATGTCGCCCCCGAACAGATGCGAGGTAGAGCTATTTTTGCCAGCGATATTTATAGTTTGGGTGCTACTTGTATTAACTTATTAACCAGGCGATCGCCTTTCGATTCCTATGATATAAATAATGATACTTGGATTTGGCAGAAATATTTAAAAACTCCTGTTAGCAATACCTTAAGTCGCATTTTGAACAAGATGTTAGAAAGTATCCCAATGCGGCGTTATCAAACAGTAGATGATGTTTTAAAAGACTTAAATCAACACTCACAAGCAGTTACACCAGCTAGCACAGTAAAACCTATTCCTCAACCTACACCTAATTCTACACCTCCTGTAGTCACCCAATCTCCTAGTCAAATCGATTTAGAGTTAGAGGAAATGAAAACTCAATTTCTCGTTGGCGGGAAACCACAGCAAAATAAAATCCAACCACCCAATTCAACACCTCAGCCTTCTAATAAAAGCCAAATAGACCTAGAATTAGAAGAACTAAAAGCTAAATATCTCGGCAATAACAACCCATAATCAAAAAAACTCTGAAAAACTCTCCGCGCCTCTGCGCCTCTGCGTGAAAATAAAAACTACTAAACCCCTCTTCTCGGCTTACGAACTACACCTTGCCAGCGAATAGTTTGTTTAGCAGAACGTTCTCCTAAAGAACGAGTTGCTATCACTTCAATTTCAACATTCACACCAGGACGTAAAGCGTCGTTAGGAATTTTCAGCTTACCTAAAGCCAGAGTAAAACGGTTGTAATCACGAGTCACAAATTCATCGGGAATATCGCCTTCGTATTCAGTTTTGTAGTCAGAAAACCCGTAGGAACTATCTTTAGCGCGAAATTTGACGCGAAACTGAGTATTAATAGCATCAGATTTTGCTGCTAAATCAACTATTTTTAAATTTAGGTTTTGTCCTGCATCGGCGAATTCTGCCACAGCTAACCGAGTAACATCTTTTTTGGGAATGGCATAGTTAACAGTAAAAGTTGTCAAGTTAGCTTCACTTTTGCTGCTACCAGCAACCCATAAATCCTCAGAAAAAATAACTTCTACTTGTTTGCTATCAGTTAAATTTGCTGTTACTACTTCGTTAGCAAAATTAGTGATGGGTTGTCTTTCTTGCCAAACTATTTGAAAAGCTTCTTCTAAACGCGCTTCAAACTCTCGATAATTATCGGCGATCGCCGAACCAGGCGCAAGTAGAGAAACTGCACCTGGACGAATATTCCATTTGTTTTTCGATAGTTTAAATGGTTTACTTGTCAGCTCGGAAATTGCTAATTTCACAGTCGGATTATCATCAGCCAAAGCTTCTTTGCTGTTGACAATACTCAAAGTTCCTAAGCTTCCTTCCCTACCATCTCTACCATCGCTACCATCTCGGCCATCACTACCGTCACTGCATCGATAAACCTTGTTAGTACACTTGTAATTAGGAGTACCGGGAGTTCCTTCACAAGTTTGCACTTCCCATTTCCGTCGGCGACATTTACAACCGTCCGTACCATTCGCACCTCTACCGCCGCGTCCGCCTTCGCCGCCAGTTGCGCGGACAAAAATGTTTCGCAAGTCTGCCAAATTCGTGTAATAAACTGTTATCGAACCACCATTACCCCCATCCCCTCCTTTGCCACCATCACCACCGCTACCGCCGTCTGGTGCATCTATGTCGTGGTTGACATTATCAGGTTGGTTTCTACAGTGAGGCCGATAACCCGGTTCTCCATCTTCCCCATCTTCCCCATCTGTCCCAGACAGGTCAAGATTTACAGGCGAACCATTGACAAAAATACTCTGGTTCTGACCGCTAGAACCATCTCTACCAGAACGCCCACTACTTCCCGTGCGTCCATCTGTGCCATAATTTCTGGCCAGTTTATAGTATTTGTCAGAGGCAAAAACTGGACATAAAAGTGAATCAGAGGCAGGTAAAAAGTTAGTAAATAAGCAAAATGTAAAAAGAAGTGGCAGCTTATTTCTAAAACCTTTGTGCATCTGATTACACCTAAAACCTCACTATAATTAAGTGTATCTTGTTTTTGTCATCTTTCTACAGACAGAGAAGTTTCAAATATATTTTGAAAACATCCTCTTAAAAGTCAAGCGATCGCCATTATTCTCACAATAAAATAAAAGCGATCGCTAGGGAGTTGGGAAGATGGGGGGATGGGGGGATGGGGAGAGAAATAACTAATAACAAATGACAAATGACAAATAACAAATGACAAATGCCCAAATTCAAGAATGAGGTTCTCCAACCAAGACAATTGAACACTTCAATTCCTGAATCATCTGGGTTGTGACTTGGCTAACGGCTAGTCCACCGGCTGTGCGATAACGGACGGAACGTAACACGACTAAATCAAATGCTTGAGCTTCGCGAATTACTGTTCTAGCGACATCATCACCTTTGATGGTTTGAATATTCGTTTTCACCTGTAGCTGGCTGTTGGAGGCGATATCAGACAATTGGGAGACAAATTTTTCCACTAGATTTGGGCGTGCGTTGCGATCGCAAACGTGCAACAATACAACTTCTGCCTGATTTACATCAGCTAAAATCTGGGCAAACCGTAAAGCGCCTATGGTTTGGCGAGTTAAATCTCCAACTGGTACAAGAATTTTTTGGATTGTCTTGGGACTGCTTAAAAGGCGTGTAACTGCGACTGGACAATGAGAAGACCAGAAGACGCTATCAATGACATTACCAAATAAGCGGGCACGTAAACCTGTTGTCCGCGACCAACCCATCACCACCAAATTAGCGTTTTGTTCTCGACTAGTACGGCTAATGGCCAAAGCTATATCATCATCAATCCGATTTGCAGGTGATACTTCTACATCAAATTCTTGACTGATTTCTCTAGCTAAATTCAATCTTTGCCTACTTTGTTCGAGTCCTGTGACTAATTGCGGATCGTCCATTTGGATATGCGCTTTAGTAATAGCTAGTGGCACAATCTTTCCAGATTCATGACTAGCTAGCAGCGCTGCCATTTCTATCAGATAGCGTTGGGTTTGAGGGTTGTATATTGGCACTATAACAGTGAACGAATCTTGTTTTTTTTCTGCTAATTCCTCTTCACTACCTCCCCACCAAGTAGCGAGACTATCTGTTTCAAAATCTGTCTGTTGCAGCTGTAAGGAAGAAGCAAATCTGGCTGTGATTACCGGGCCTAATATTGCAGTCACCAGCATCAGGACAATGACACTGTTTAACACACCTTCATTAATTAGTCGTTCGCCCGCAGGATTTATACTTTGATAAGCTACCAAAGTTGCCGCTAGTGTAGCTGCTACCTGTGGGAGTGACAATGACCACATTGTTAGCAATTCTGCTGTATTGTAGCGATACAACAGTTTAGCTAAGAACGCTGCGATAAATTTGCTACCAATCAAAGCCGCTACAATTGCCACAGTCAGCCAAACTGAACTGAGAGTTTTAATAAATGCCGGAATATTAATCAATAATCCCATGTCTACAAAGAAACAAGGGATAAATAAAACACTGCCGATAAATTCAATTTTTTCTTTGACGGGGCTACGTCCCAGAACATCATTGACAGCTAAACCCGCTAAAAAAGCGCCAACAATTTTTTCAACTCCAATTATCTGCGCTCCCACAGATGCCAAAAATAATGCTAATAATATAAACAAAAACTGGTTACTTTGTTCGTCTCCCGAACGGCGAAAAAATTCTTTTCCTGCCCAATCAAAGCCAAACAGAACAACGACAGAGTAAATTGCTAACCCACCTAACAACATTGCCAAACTCAAGGCGGAAAATTCTCCCCCATGAATTCCCACACAAATTGCTAATACCAACAAAGCGCCTGTGTCAGTAAAAATTGTGGCACCAATTGTCACAGTTACAGCTTCATTTGTTACCACGCCCAGACGGCTCACAATTGGATATGCCAAGAGAGTATGTGAAGCTAGCAAAGAACCAATTAATACCGAAGAATTCCAACTAAAATTGAATAAGCGTCCGACAATAATTCCAGCAATTAATGGAACTAAGAATGTGAGCGTTCCAAACCCAATTGAGCGGTTTCTAGTTTTCTTGAACTGCTCTAAGTCAATTTCTAAACCTGCTACGAACATCAAATAAAGTTTACCAATATCTGAAAGCAGCTTAATAGTTTCAGACTCCGGGTTTAATAACTTTAGCCCATTTTGTCCTAGTACTATCCCTGCAAGCAACAATCCCACTAAGCCAGGGAGCCGCAAACGCTCAAATATCGGCGGTATAGTAAAGATTACTATCAGGAGAATAGTAAATGCAACGATAGGACTGTTTAGTAGCGAGCTTTCTGGCATTTGTAATAAATAAACCTAAATTGTCGGTGTACTATTTAGAAACGAGAATTAATTGAAAATTTTCGCAGGCTTAAACTTTATCGATCGCTGCCAATTAAATCTTTAACACTATAAATGTTGCATTGCGATCGCAATTCTATCTTAAGAAGGGTTTCTTGAGTTCCTTAGACAGAAATATATATGGATTTTGAAATTGCGAAGATTAGAGATATTTCAACAAGCATAAATAGCAATTATGATTTACAAATAGTAATCTTTTAGATAAAAAGAGGTTTTTATTGAGAATAATTCAAAATCTTAGCTTCAGAACAATTTTAATGTAAAAATAATGCCAATAATTGCTCGAATTACAACATTAAATTGATTAGTTTAAAGCAAAATAAACTAATATAATCAATCGTGTAATGTTGTAATATCACGCTCGATTAATTACTGATAAGTAGGTGGACACAATTATTCAGAAGACGCATTTCGACTTCTCCCAAGGGGAGACGCTACGCCAAGCAAGATCCCGTTCGCCCTTGGCGTTCCCGTACCACTCCGTGGAAGCAAGCTAGCAAGAGCGTCTCGGTTAGGAGAAGGGTAGGGTACGCTCAATGCTCGAACTCTGAGAAGACGAGGGTTGAGTTTCGACTACGCGGTAATCGAGCGTTCGCGTAGCGTCTCGTAGAGAAGTCGAGATTCAACTTCCGCGGAGTCGAAACCCGGCAACCTCTTTTTTAGTTTAATTTAGTGTTTCTACTAAATTAATAATTCAAAGCTTTCTGTGTCCTCGCGTCCCCGCGTCTCCAGTTTCTATAAGAATATTTGCTTATAGGCTAGCTAGATCTAGAAAAATCTGGAAAAGCGCTCCTGTGGGTTCCTATCAATGATAATTTTAAGCATTGGGAACCCCTAAAAATCAGAGTTTATGAACGCAGCCGACGATAAAACAATTGTTCGCGAGTATTTCAATTCCACAGGGTTTGACCGTTGGAGGCGGATTTACGGCGATGGCGAAGTTAACAAAGTCCAGTTGGACATCCGCAATGGACACCAGCAAACCGTAGATACAGTTCTCGAATGGTTAAAAGCTGATAACAATTTACCGCAACTATCAATTTGCGATGCTGGCTGTGGTGTCGGTAGTCTCAGCATCCCGTTAGCGGTAGATGGCGCCAAGGTCTATGCAAGCGATATTTCTGAAAAAATGGTGGAAGAAGGCAAGGATAGAGCGAAGCAAACCTTGGGAAACGCTGAAAATCCTACTTTTGCCGTGCAGGATTTGGAATCGTTGAGTGGTAGTTACCATACTGTTATTTGCTTGGATGTACTCATCCACTACCCCCAAGAAAAAGCAGATGAAATGATTTCTCACCTCTGTTCTCTAGCACAGTCGCGGATAATTCTCAGTTTTGCCCCGAAGACTTGTGCTTTGACTATACTCAAGAAAATTGGCAGTTTCTTTCCTGGGCCGAGTAAAGCCACCCGTGCATATTTGCATCGCGAGGCTGATGTGGTGAAAATTTTGGAAAATAATGGGTTTTCAGTGCAACGTCAAGCCATGACTAAAACTCGCTTCTATTTTTCCCGCCTACTGGAAGCGACGCGTGGATGAAGTAAGTATCATAGCAGCTACGACAATAGTTAAGTAGGTTGCGTTATGGCTTCAGCCTAACGCACCGCCATATTAATTATTGATTGGAAGATGTCGGATTTGGTAGCGAGTTTTGCTTTTGATTTTAGCTGTTGCTCTGATTGCGAACATAAATTAAATATCACCAACGAAGCGATCGCTAAAAAACTGTCTTAGGGAGTAGATTGATATACTGGAACCTCAGAGAAAGTCAGGTTAGAATCTCTAGCAAAGTTCAAATCTGAAGTAGAACTATGAAAACTGCTGAAAAATTGGCTGCCGGTTGGCTACTGACACTCGGATTCATGTTTTTAACGCTATCAGCATCAGCAGCATTAGAAAAATTTGCTACACCTAAGGTGTCCATACCAGTGAGAGATGGCTATGATTTTCCTGCGCCAAATGCTACTTATCAAGATAATAATACTGTTGCTGGTGGTCTAATTTTTGGTGTTCCTAGCTTCACACTGGGTGCCTGGTTAGCTTTAGGATTATATCGTCAAAGTCGGCAAGAGAAAAAGGCACTTAATCAACAACGTAGCGATCGCTTGCAATCTCTTTTTTATGAGATGCTACAAGAAAATCATGGACGTGTGACTGTTTTAGGCTTTGCTATGCAATCACAACTACCGCCAGCAGACGCCAGACAATATTTAGATCAAAAAGCTAAAGAATTTAATGCAAATTTTAAAGTCAATGAAGAAGGGGCTGTATCATATCATTTTGATGTCTAATTGTGGTTAGTACAGACGCGATTAATCGCGTCTGTACAATACGCGATTAATCGCGTCTGTACAATGGTCATTAGTCATTAGTTTAAAACTAATACGCCATACCCAATGCCCATCTTATAGCTAAGTGTAATGACGCAAATTTTTCTGAGTATAGCTGCTGTTTTAGGCGGTTTGTCAGTCGCTGCTGGTGCTTTTGCTTCCCATGCATTGCGAGAGAAAATTAGCGAGCGATCGCTAGAAATTTTTGAAACTGGCGCTCGTTACCAAATGTATCATGCTCTCGCGCTTTTTTTAGTAGCATTACTAATTAGTCGCACCGAATTTCCCCAACCCACTCTAATAGCCAGTGGATGGTTATTTATCATTGGTATTGCTATTTTCTCAGGAAGTTTGTACGCTCTGAGCTTAACTGGTGTGAAATCATTAGGAGCAATTACACCATTAGGTGGCGTAGCCTTTCTTGCTGGTTGGGGTGCTTTAGCTTTTGCTGCTTGGAATCCCCAGTGAGTACTATTGCTTGTTAATGAACAACTTAGAGAAATTCTTGATTCAGCTTCTGACAAATTAATAGAAGTTATTCAGAAATTAGAACACGACGAAGAAGAAGAACCGCCTGATGAATTGCACTTGTAAGGATTGCGATCGCACTTTGAGAAGAGTGCGGGCTACCTGACATAGTAGCCGAAACTCTGGGTAATACCCAGAGTCGCGGGTTGTGTCCAAAACAATTCGCAAGTTAATCGGAGAAAATGCAGCGTTCAGAGTGAATTGCACTACTCAATTGTGGTGTTCTCTCCTACCACCACTGTGGGCATGGTTAGCTAAAAGGCTCGAAATCTCCCCCGCCGGGAAAACCCGAATCGAAAACCGCTATAAAATATCCATTGCCAAAGACTACGGAATTGAAATTGACCCAATCTTAGAACTACACGCCGAATGGATGTGTGATATCTCACTTTATGAGCAGCGCTTGGAAGCAATAATCACTCAGATGCTTGACTTACCTACATTCAAAGCTTACATGAGCGTGTTTGATAAGTTTGGCTTTGGGTTGAGAGTGCGATCGCGCTTGCTCACCAGGATTTACCCTTTTGAGTCATTCCTGGGTATAAACGGTAAACCCGTGATTGAGTATGAGGTTCGGGAAGTCAAAAAAACCGAGCGCGATCGTAAAAATGGAGAAACCACCGTGAGGCGGTTGGCTTGCGATACCAAGCGAATTAAGTGCAACCGCAGCCGCGACACTTTCAAAATGAGGCTGGGGATGGGTACAGTTTTAGAGCAGTCGGGCGATGGACTTGTGGAAAAGGCTAGCGGCTCGTCACTATGTAGAATCAGTTTGTGGCAGTACGTCTTAACCGGCGTGGAAACTGGAAGGCTACCAGAGAACGAACTGACCAAAGAATTGATTAACTACCGCAACTCCCTCAAAGCTAATGTTACTGAGCAAGGCGAAAAGCTGCTAGGTGGTAAACACATCCAAGGTAAGCTCATGAGTAAAGTAGTAAACCTGCTGTTTCAGGAATTGTGTAAAATTTCTCTAACCTGATGTTAAAACCCTTCACATAAATGAAGGGTTTAATTAACAAACTTTCAGTTACCCTGAAAGAGACTACTTAATAAGTTGTAATAATTCTATTATGAGTACGGGTTCACCAGTTAATTCTCCCGAAAAGCCTCAATCCACCTTAGGTAAACGTTTGAGAAACTTCTTAGTTGCGATCGTCGCGATCGCCCTTAGCGTTGCCTTTTTCTTAGGATTGCGAACAGAAACAACTTCGGCTTCCCTGGCGAAATTAAGTGAAGCGTCCACACCGCTAGAAGTAGCAATGACTAACGGTAAACCATCTTTAGTGGAGTTTTATGCTGATTGGTGTACTGTCTGCCAAAAAATGGCACCAGATATCGCTCAACTAGAAACAAAATATGCTGACAAACTAAATTTCGTGATGCTGAATGTGGATAATACTAAGTGGTTGCCAGAAATGCTGAAATATCGCGTGGATGGGATTCCGCACTTTGTGTTTTTGAAGCCGGGTGGAGAAACCATCGCCCAGGCGATCGGCGATCAACCCCGGACAATCATGGCTAGCAACTTAGAGGCTTTAGTTACTGGTTCATCTCTTCCCTACGGTCAAGCTAGCGGACAAGTTTCCAAATTCTCAGCCCCAGTAGCACCAACGCCTAGTCAAGATGACCCCCGCAGTCATGGTAGCCAAGTCGTAAATTAGCAAAAACAACGGGGCGATCGTCAAAGCAATTCGCAATGGGCTAAGTGCGTTAGCCCAGCAGGACGTAGCCCATTGTGAATTGTTCGGTCAACGAAAGAATATAGCACTTCTTGTTTGAATGCAGTACGCCACGGTGAACAGTAGGGGCACAGCATTGCTCATACGTGTCAACTTAAGCTTAAACGCTTAATCCACAGGTCTTTTACCCCACCCCCAACCCCTCCCCTTGCTAAGGGGAGGGGCGATTTTGGCTTTAGACAAAATCGGGGTGGGGTAACGCGGATCTTGATGCTAAGTCAGAGTACTGAATATCACATCTTTACAAGGGTTTGACGTTAAGTTGACACCAATGAGTAATGCTGTACCCCTACGAAGGTTTGTATTTGACGCAAGCGAGAACGGCTATAGTTATCACAGAAGGCAGAGGGCAGGAGGGAAACTAACTCCTGCCCTCTGCCTGTGGCCAAAGCATTTGACCGAGTGTTTAAATATTTATTACCTAATAGTACTTTTTTGCTCTGACGCATGAATTCTGTTTGATAAATGAAACCCGATCGCCCTTTTGCAACCAAAAATCCCAACACTAGGCACAATAGTACTTAAAATGCTTTTCAAAGGATTCAATCAAAAATGTCCATGCTTGAAAGCTAGGGGCTATCATCAGTCAAAAAAATTATTTATATGAATGCTGAAGATTTTTTCAACCAAGGATTCAACAATAATTTAGAAGGGAAGTATCAAGCAGCTATTACAGCTTACACCCAAGCGATTAAAGTTAATCCCGATTACGCCGAAGCCTACCATAATCGAGGAATTATTTCAAGTAGTGTCACAGATTATCACAGTGCGATCGCCAATTTTAATCGCGCCATAGAAATCAACCCCAATTTTTCCACAGCCTACTATCACCGCGGCAATGCATACTACTTTTTAGGAGATTATGAAAAAGCCATCGCTGACCATAACCAAGCATTAGCCATCGACTTGAATCTCGCCCAATCCTACCACAGTCGGGGAAATGCCTACTTTGCCTTGGCAGACTACGACAAAGCGATCGCCGATTATATCCAAACCATAGAAATCAGCACTCAATTAGCTGATAACATCAATATTGATATTGCCAATGCGTATCATAATCGCGGTGTAGCTCGTTTCGATCGCGGCGATTCTCAAGGAGCGATCGCAGATTTTCAAGAAGCTTTACAGTGGTATCCGGATTTTGCCGCAGCTTACAGCAATCGCGGTAACATTCACCACCTTTTAGGAAATTACCACGAAGCGATCGCCGATCACCATCGAGCATTAAAATTAGATCCTAACTTGGCAGAGGCTTATCATAACCGAGGTAATGCTTACTACGCTTTAGCAGATTATGAAAGTGCGATCGCAGATTACAACCGCGCCTTAAAAATTAACCCCAAGTTTGCCAGCGCATATTACAATCGCGGTTTGGTTCTCTCTCGTCTAGAAAATTATCAAGCCGCAATTAAAGATTTCGATCGAGCGCTGAAACTCAATCCTGATGATGTGCAAGCTTATTGCGAAAGGGGTCTAGTGCGTAGCACCCTTGAAGACTATGAAGGTGCAATTGCAGATTATGACCGAGCATTGCAAGAAAATCCGACACTAGCTTTAGTATACGGCTTTCGGGCGAATGCGCTTTGCCGATTGGGAAACTATCAAAGTGCGATTGAAGATAGCAATCGCTTATTACAACTCAATCCTAATTTAGCGGAGGGATATTGCGATCGCGCCGCAGCTCGTCGTTCTATTGGAGATCATAAAGGAGCAATAAAAGATTACGACAGGGCATTGCAGATTAACGATAACTTAGCGGCGGCTTATTATGGCCGGGGTATCGCCCGTGAAGCTTTGCAAGATTTCCAAGGAGCAATTGATGATAACACAATAGCCATAGAATTGATGCCTGACTTTTCCCAAGCTTACTGCAATCGGGGCAATGCTCGTCGTCTTTTAGGGGATGAATATGGAGCCATTGCAGATTATGACAAAGCTTTAGAAATCAATCCCGATTTAGTCGAAGCTTATTATAACCGAGCTTCTACCAACTATGCTTTAGAAAAATATGAAAGTGCGATCGCAGATTACACTCAAGCATTGCAAATCAATCCTCAATCTGCTGCATTTTACAGCGATCGGGCTAACGCTCGCTACGCCATAGAAGACTATTATGGTGCGATAAAAGATTACACTCAGGCAATTGCCATCGACCCTAACTTTGCTGAAGATTGGTACAACCGAGGGCGTAGTTATTCTCTTTTAGAAGACTTCAACTTAGCCTTAGCAGATTTAAACGAAGCCCTACAACGTCAACCTCATTGGGCTTCAGCTTACATCCTGCGAGCAGATGTCTACCGAAATTTGGGTAATTTGCAACAAGCGATCGCTGATTTTCAAAAATCCGCAGACTTGTATTATCAAGAAGGAAATATCCAGTATTATCAACAAATTATAGAGCTAATTGAACAACTGCATTGAAGAAGGGAGGGGGCAGGGGGCAGAAGGCAGTAGACGGGTAGGGGCTTTACAGCTGTGCATTGGTGTCAACTTAAGCCCAAAGCTTTGTTCCACAGCCGTTTACCCCACCCCTCAATCCCCTCCCCTTAGCAAGGGGCTACGGTGTATACACATCTTTGTAGGAAACCAAAATCCTCGTAGATCCGTCATTATCCTCCTTAAAAAGGAGGACTTTGAGAGTTTTTTGCCCCCCAATTTATCGGGGGGTTGGGGGGATCAAAAGTTTACGGCGCAACTCTAGAAGACTTGTGTGTACACCGTAGTAGCAAGGGGAGGGGAGGTTTTGCGTCAGCAAAGCCGGGGCGGGGTAACGCGGATCTTGATGGGAAGTGAGTAGAACTCGCTCATAGGACTTACGCACTGAAGCCTGAAACCTCGATCCCCCCTAGCCCCCCTTAGCAAGGGGAGGGGAGGTTTTGCGCCAGCAAAGCCGGGGTGGGGTAATGCGGATCTTGATGGGAAGTGAGTAGAACTCGGTCATTACATTTTCATCAGGGTTTCACGTTAAGTTGACACGTATGAGCATTGCTACGTCTCTACAACGATTTTGGGTAACTGCTGAATTCCCCTATAGGACATACAGCGTTCTTACCCTAATGTATGATTTAATTCACAGAAAATTCATGTAAGATAATAATCTATCTCTATAGGCAGATGTGGTAATTAACAGTGTATAAGCTTAAAAACCACATCAAATTCAACTTCATTTATGACGACAAAGACTTGGGATGCTCAACTTGCTTACTGGCTAGTTCGACCTCTAAAAGACAGTTGGGTAAATCCCAATCATTTGACCACAGTCCGACTCCTAACAGGACTGGCGGCTGCTGTTGCATTGGCGGTTGGCGATAGTATGTGGGCTAACCTTGGCACAATGATTTTTGCTTTATCCAATTTTTTAGACCACACCGATGGTGAATTAGCCCGTTTAAGTGGGAAAAGCAGCAAATGGGGACATCAGTACGACCTTTTTAGTGATGCGATTATCCACATTCTCTTATTTATGGGCATTGGGTATGGCCTTAGGGAAAGCGAACTTGGTTCGTGGGCGTTGTTAATGGGGATAATATCTGGCGTATCTGTTGCTTGCATTTTTCATTTGCGAAACCAAATGGAACAGCGTTTAGGTAAAGACGCCACCCGTCAACCGAATTTTGCCGGCTTTGACATTGAAGATGTGCTGTATTTATTTCCCATAGTCGCCTTACTCAACGGACTACAACCGTTACTAATTGCAGCTAGTATTGGTGCGCCAATGTTTGCTATATGGGTAATTTGGCAATTTTTTGCACTCCCAAAGCCCCAAGGAAATTAGGGAGTAGGGAGTGTTGAATGATGACGTTGACTGATGACTGAGGAGTTTAATGAAGCTTCCAACTGAAATTTCTCAAGCCATAGCAGCTGTTGATTATCAAAAACTGAAAGCTGAGTTTCAAGCACAGAATGAATTTTTGGTGCTTGAAAACTTTCTTCCTAATTCGATTCTCAATGAGTTTTTGAGTTTGTTACCATCGCTGGAACCTGCTATCAATCGTAACTATATTCCCAATCATAAAAAAGGCGGTAGTATTAGCCGCTATAGCTTAGATAAGCTAGCGCCGATTTTCGGAGAATTTTATCAATTAAATGCCCTTTTCGATTTTTTCAACGAAATTACGGGTGAAAAACTGCTTCGCTGTCCCGATCGCGATCCCCATACTTACGCGCTATACTACTACACTGAGCCTGAAGACCATATTCAATATCATTACGATACATCTTACTATCGCGGCAAACGCTACACAGTGTTACTCGGTTTAGTTGACCGTTCCTCAAGCAAGTTGGAATATCAACTCTACAAAGATATTCCCGAACGGGAAACACAAATGCGATCGCTTTCCTTAACTCCTGGTACCCTAGTATTATTTAACGGTGACAAACTTTACCATAGAGTTACTCCTTTGGGCGAGAATGAACAGCGAATCGTATTGACTTTGGAGTATGTCACCGACACCCGTATGGGTATGTTAAAACGTTTCGTCTCGAATATGAAGGATGCGATCGCCTATTTTGGTTTTCGCCAAGTCTTTCGCCATTAGCATAACTAATATCACTGGACGTAAGTCAAAAGTCAAATAAAAAAAACCGAAAAAATTTATTACTTGAGAAAGAAGCTACAAATTATTTAGTCATAGAAAATCATTTTATTAATTGCATTTATATACATTTATATAAATATGGAAATGGGAAATTTAATTGAATTTACCTTGTTTGCTCCTCGTAACCAAGAGGCAGTTTTAATTGGGTCATTTTCTGATTGGCAAGAAATCCCAATGCAAAAAGGTGAAGATGGTTATTTTCGCACTCAAATACAACTAAAAGACGGGGTTTATCAATATAAATTTCGCATTCAAACCAAAAGCCCCAATTTTGCACCTAATGAATGGATAGATATTATCGATCCTAAAGCAACAGATGTTAATGAAACAAAAAAACATGCCATAGTGCGAATTAAAGACGGTCAACGTATTGTTGATACTTATGTTTGGCAACACGATGAAATGCCGTTGCCTGATAATCGGGAATTAGTCATATATGAAATGCACGTTGCTGATTTTACTGGTGATGAGGTTGAGCCTGATAAACGAGGTAGATATTTAGGGGTAATTGCCAAGTTAGATTATCTGCTTGAATTGGGAATAAATGCAATTGAATTAATGCCAGTTAACGAATACCCAGGTAACTATAGTTGGGGTTATAAAGTCCGCCACTACTTTGCGACAGAATCTAGTTACGGTTCCACAGAAGATTTAAAGCAATTAATAGACGAATGTCATGCTAGAGGCATTCGTGTTTTTATGGATGCAATTTACAATCATACAGACGAAGAATGTCCATTACTGCTCATTGACCGGAATTATTGGTACTACGAACACAAGCATTATCCAGAAGACCCAGATAATTACTGGGGGCCAGAATTTAACTATGATAATTACGACGAAAAATTAAATGTTAAGCCTGCATGGAAATACATCGGTGATGTAGTGCAATTTTGGATTGAAGAATATCACATTGATGGAATTCGTTTTGATGCGGTACGCCAATTGGGTAACTTTGAATTTCTCGACTGGCTGGCTAAGCAAACAAAAAAACATGCCGCATCCAAGCATTTTTATAATATTGCCGAACATATTCCTGATACAAGCACTATAGTCAAACCAGATGGGCCATTAGATGGTTGTTGGCATGAAAGTTTTCGCTACTTTGTAGTTCCATATATTTGTGGAAAATCCTTTGAATTAGAACAATTAAAGGAAATTTTAGACCCTAAAAAGCAGGGTTACGCAACTGCCACCAATGCGATTAATTATTTGGCAACACACGATCGCCAACGTCTATTGCGAGAATTAGGCGATGCTAGTATCTTTGATGCAGAAGCATTTAAGCGGGCAAAGTTAGCAGCAGTCCTGTTAATGACAGCAATGGGTATACCAATGCTGTGGATGGGAGAAGAATTTGGCGAATACCAGCCAAAAAGCGAAAGTGTGACTCAACCACAAAAGATTAGTTGGTCACTGTTGACCAGCGACCAGAACCATAATTTATTTAAGTATTATCAAAAGCTGATTGCTTTACGCCGCCGAAACCTAGCCCTACAAAGCGACAATATCGAATTTTTTCACGAAAACGCAAACAATAAAGTACTGGCTTACAGCCGCTGGGCTAAACAGGATTCTCATGTCGTCGTCGTGGTAAACTTTTCTGCCGTAAATCTAACTAAGTACGAAATTCCAAACTTTCCCAGTGCTGAGTATTGGCGAGATTGGTTCGGTAACTGTGAAGTGGAAACTCAAGAAGATAGTTTAGTCACTGACTTACCAAGCTATACAGCCAAGGTATTTGTCTGGCAGTAGTTTTAGAGGATGTTTAAAAAGCCCACCCCACAAAAACTAATTGCATATTTTTTCATTTGTTAGGACTTACGCAAAAGATAACGAAAGTAGCGGTAATACCCTGCGGGAAGCCGCTCCGCGTCTACATGAATTACCGCTACGCTTGAATAAGGTTTTCAGTCACATATTGCGTAAGTCCTGTTGTAATATCATCTCCGGCTAATCGCTTATGATTACCGAATCTGTGCAAAAATCCCAAAAGTCTTTTCCTTCCTGCTCCCTGCCTTCAGCCTCAAAACCAGTGACTTTGTACCTCATGCAAAAGAAAACTGCTGTAAGTCTTTCACAGGACATGATATAAGTCCCTAGTTGAAAGCAAGTAAAAGCCCTCTGTGCTATCAGAGGGCTTTTGGCAGATATGGTTAGCTAAGGGGGCAAAAATAACAGAACTAATGCAAACACTTGGTAAGTTGATGTGGATGCAATAGGCTTCTATGTAAATAAATAGTATCAGATGACTATCAGATAGGATACTCATATACATCACATATGCAACGTTGAATTAGTATTAATGTTAAGTTCAGCTAAAACCCTTGAAAAATACCATTCTCTTAGGTTTCAATAAACCTCAATTTACCTTTAGTTTGAAAGCTGTACGAAGCGTATTTATAGTTTTTTAATAAAAAATTTATCAAATCTTTTTATCTTTAATAAGAGGATTTTAAATTTTATGCTATGCGTAATATAGAATATTACAGAAAGATTATATTCAGCGTGCAAATATATCTGCTAAAACAGCAGCTTTATAAAAAGCTATCCCGATCGAATACAATAATTTCCTCCCAAATTTAGATTTATATATAATTTAATACACTCTAAATTTTAGTTGAATAATTACTTTTCCCACTAAAGTTAAAAATATTCACAATTCGCAAATTATGAGCGAGCAATACAGAATTAAAAACTTAAAAGGCACTTATAAAGAAAAAGAAAAATGAAACAAGCCCCTATAAAAAGTTGAGGCAGTTTGTTGGTGGAGTTACCTCGCTTAATGGAACTGCCCTCAGATTGCTGGTTTTTGCCCCTGTGACGCCAGCTTTAAATTTATTTCTGAGGATTATATTTTTACTTTTTATTTCTTAATTTATTTGAAACTGAATTTTGGACGTGGTATGAAATAGTATTAAAATAATCTATGCATCGAGCCATTGAACATATATGCAAATCATTTTACAGGAGAAAATAAAATGTTTTTTTCTTTTTTAAAACTTTAATAGGATTGAAAAACACATGAAAAAACAATTGTCACAAAGCGGGCTTGTTTCTCAATCTTCGCTCCGCTTTTTAATTATCATCTTATTAGTAATAGGTGTCTTTTTTCGCTTCGTCAATATTGACAAAAAAATTTATTGGAGTGATGAAGTTGTATCATCATTACGCATATCTGGATATACGCAGTCAGAAATGGAAGCCAATTTACGTAATGGTAATTTAATCAGTGCAGAAGAGTTAGATAAATACCAGTATCCTAATCCTGAAAAAACTACCATTGATGTCATGAAAGGCATAGTCTTAGAAGACTCACATATTTTGCCACTACACGTCTTGCTAACTAGGTTTTGGGTAAAGTTATTTGGTAATTCTGTAGCAGTGACGAGAAGTTTTTCGGCATTTATTAGTTTGTTAACTTTTCCTTGTATTTATTGGCTATGTAAAGAATTATTTAGGTCTTCGCTAACAGGATGGATAGCGATGGCATTGGTAGCCGTTTCACCCGCTCATGTCATATATGCACAAGAAGCACGAGCTTATAGTTTATGGATAATAGCTATCTTAATATCCAGTGCAGCACTGCTGCGAGCTATGCGCCTGGAAACGAAAGTTAGTTGGTGCATTTATACAGTAACATTATCACTAGGATTTTATAGCCATATATTTTTTGGCTTTATTGCTTTTGCACAGGCAATTTACGTAGCTATAATTGAACGCTTTCGATTGAGTAAAACCTCAATTTCTTACTTGTTTGCATCGCTTCTAGGGTTTATGACTTTTATACCTTGGATTTGGATTATTATGACTAATTCTCACTCAGGTGCAATATCTTGGGCAAATGCAAAACAAAGCTTATTTGATTCAGCTACAAGATGGGCTGGAATTATTAGTCGTGGGTTTCTTGATTTTGGTATTAGCCCTAGCGACTCCAAGGAACTTAAATTTGCCTTAATTCCTTTTATTGGAATTATTTTAACTCTAATAATTTATTCAATTTATGTTCTTTGTCGAAAAAACCCTAAAAGAGTATGGTTATTTATTTTAACATTAATTGCGTCTGTGGGGCTTCCCTTGGTAATCTTGGATTTTGTGTTTCAAAAGCGATACGGTACTAGTCGATATACGCTTCCCTGCATTTTAGGCATACAGTTAACTGTTGCTTATTTATTAGCAAATAAAATCAGGTTTAATAATACTAAAATTTTCCAAAAAAAGCTTTGGTCAGTTGCAAGTGTGTTGATAATCATCATTGGGATCGTATCTTGTGGAATCAGTTCTCAATCTCAGATGTGGTGGAATAAATTTCCTGAAAAATACGAACAATATCCGAAAATAGCGAACATAGTTTCTCAATACGATCGCGCACTTTTAATTAGCGATGGCAAAATAGTTCCAGAAATACAAATACTCGCTCACTTAGTTGTTCCAAAGGTGGAATTTCAAATTGTTAGTTCAAATAAATTACCAGAAATTCCTAGTGGTTTTACTGATATCTTTTTGTTCCAGCCTTCTGATTCTTTAAAAGCTGGAATTGAGAAAATTTATAACTTAAAGTTACAGCAGATAGACAAATTTCTCTGGAAAGTTATCGGGAAAGGCAGAGGGCAGGAGGCAGAAGGCAGAAGGGAATAGGGTTTAAGACCCCCACTTAACTCTTGTTCAGTGGCTCTCCTTCAGGAGGGGTTTGAATCCCCTTCTGACTCGATCCTTCTGCCCGACGCTCGCGGACTCGCTAACGCTGCGCTATCTGCCGTCAGCATAGCTGCCTTCTTCAATAAATATAGTTAAACCGATAAAAACACGCTTTTCCCTTCTGCCTCACTTCGGCTACGCAGAAATCGAGCGTACCTTGAGGGCAAGCAAGCTACGCGTAGCGTCTTGTAGAGAAGTCGAGATTCAGTGACCACCTGCCTCCTTCCTTCTACTTAGAGCAATTTTCAGGTAAATAGACCACGTTGTAGGGGCGCACAGCTGTGCGCCCCTACGGGAGATTGTGGTTTAAATAGATGAAAAACGCTGTAAAACTAAAATTGAATTTTAAAGTGAAACGGTATTACCGCAGGTATCTGAACTTTTCAAGAAGTATTGAGGATATGAGCCATCGAACTCACATTAAAAATTAATATCAATTAACTCAGAATTAGGAAAATTAGAGCAAAAATATACTTGAATAAATCCATGATTTAAGTATATATCTCTATTATTGCGGCTTATGTCATCGCCCCTCGAACGCCCGCTAAAAATTGAAATCAGACTTCCATCTTCCCATCCTCACTTATTAGAAGGACTTGAGATATGGCTACGCTTGGGTTTAATATCCGATTCCCAAGTCAGGCAGCTATGCCGAGAATTTCTCACCTGTACGGTGGTGTTGCAACCCCAGACTCAAGTCGGAACTAAAGTAACATTTGCAACTTCCGATCCTGTGGAACAGTTGCCTGTAGCTACTTTACAAGCTAGTAGCCGCAGACAACCGCCAGAAAAACCAGCTCAACCCAGCTTTATCAGCACAATGTTGCAGTCACTAGGGGCAGAATTGAGCGTCCGCTGGCTGCTTTTTCTAGGAGTATTTTTGGTAGTGGTGTCCTCTGGGGTACTGGCTGCTAGTCAATGGGAAAAATTTCCTGCTTCTGGACAGTATGGAGTTTTATTTGCTTATACTTTGAGTTTCTGGGGGTTAAGCTTTTGGGCGACTAGGCAAAACAATTTGAGATTGACAGCTCAGACATTACTAATTGCTACTCTTTTGTTAGTGCCGGTGAACTTTTGGGCTATGGATAGCTTTGGGTTATGGCAAAATCCTTTGAATTGGATTGTAGTTGCGATCGCCTGCCCTACCCTAACTGCTATTACTGTTTTAATCTCCAAAAATCGCACTATTTTTCCCAATTTACATACCGCCAAATTACCTATAGTAAATATTCTTGGGCTGAGTTATCTGCATTGGGGTTGGCAATTCAAAGGATTTCCCTTAATTGCCGTTTATCTGGGAATCATAGCCACAACTATCATTACCGTCCTCGATAATCGCCATCCATATGTGGAAAATACAGGCGATCGCCAAAATTCAAGTATTAGCTTACGCGCTACTGTAATTATTTATGCTTTAGTCATCCTGCTAGTGCGGGCGATTTTTATTGCCTCGGTAAATGTCACGCAGTTGGGTTTAGCTATTGGCATTTGCGGCTGGTTGGTGACTTGGTTAGCACAGGAAACGGCAGGGGGAAATAAACAAGTAACAGTAACATCTCCCTCATCTCCCCCTCTCCCCATCCCCCCATCTCCCTCATCTGCTTTACTCTGGGAAAGACTCGGTGCAATTTTACTTTTCCTGGGTTGGTTGGTTTCAGTAATTAATTATCCCTGGCAAGCGATCGCTGTGAGTGGTTTGGGTTTGTGGTTTGTGGGAAATCGCTTGCAGCGCTACAGTTTAAAAGTTGACTTAGCAGCGATTTTCGTCATTGGCTTACAGACAATTTGGCTTTTTTGGCGGCTAGTACCCGATCGCTTACAGGATTTGGCGATCGCTATTGCTACCAGACTGACAAATTCTCAAAATGAACCTTGGGCGTTGCTAGGTGTGGTTTTATTTCCCTACGTAATTTTGATGGTGGCGCTGACAGATAATTTGTATCGCGTCCAAAAACGAGAATTGGCTAGATTTGGCGAAGTACTTACTCTATTATTTGCAACGTTTCTGACAACCATCGCCCTAGTCAATCCTACGTTGCGATCGCTAAATTTGCTATTTTCCACCATCACCCTTGCCATCGTCACCAAACGCCGCCCTGACTCATCTCGTCCCCTGGTATACCTAACTCATATCATCGGCGTATTGACGTTCTGCTCTTTCATCAGTTGGTTATTCCCAACACCCAGTAGAGAAGTTTGGGCAAGCATTTTATTGGCTGTGATGCTTGCAGAATGGATATTTAGTCTGGGAAATGGAATATGGCGACGTAGTGCATGGGACATCGGTTTGGGGCTAGCCGCCGTTAGTTTTTTGCTGTTGTGGATGAATGCAGAATCATCTTGGTACAGTATGGCTGATAGTAGAGCTAATTGGGGAGTTATTTGGCTCGTTACGCCCATAGCTCTCACGGGTGTTGCCAACCGCACAAATATAGAGAATCGGACTATTAACTGTTACTTAAGTATTTTGGCTTTGGGAATTGCCCAGTTACTTACTTTACAGATTCCAGGAACTAGATTAATCGGTTTGGCGGTGGGTGCGGGATTAATGTTCGTCAATACGCGCTATTTGCGAAACCAAGTAAGTGCAGTAATTACCGAAGGATTTGTTTTAAGTTTTATCGGAATGCTGCTGTGGACGGGTTTGCCTCGTCTGGCGGTGGCTGGTTGGTTTGTTGTCGGAGCGATCGCAATTTTTAGTTTATGGTTAATCCGCACGGCACTCAGGCAACGCGGTAACGAATTAGCACTTATTTATGCAGCCGCTAGCGATAAATGGGCGATCGCTTTGTGTGGTTATGAATTGTTGGCTTTGACGCTGCACTCAGTTCTGATTTACCGAGGAGTGGTTAATTCCGGATTTTTGTACTTACTTGCTACTGGTATCATTTTTACAGGCATTGTCTATCGCAGTTGGCGACAACCAACAAATTGGGGATTTTATGGCATTGGCTGGTGTTTGGAATTGTTGACAGCCCAGGCGTTAGGATTTGGAGAACCATCGATTATTAAAATAGCGATCGCCAATATCGCCTTGGGTTTACTTACTCAGCTTGTGGGAGAGTGGTGGAAACGACGACATCAATTACAAAGCTTGCCTAGCAGCTTTCACATTCTACCGATAATTTATGCTGTATTCAGTGTATTTCTGCGTGTAAACACTTTCACCGATTGGACGGGTTTGTGTTCCTTAGGCGTAGCTTTAATTATCATTGGCGTGGGGCGACGCCGGGAAGACTTTAAACCCCTGCTGTATTTAGGGATCGTTGGCGTATCAATTTCTGCCTACGAACTTTTGTTTTATCAAATGTTACAAGTTTCAGGAGGAGAATTAGGCGATGGATTGATTGCCATGTCTGCCCTTGGCGCTACTATCATGTATGCCTATCGCATCCTCTCCCGTTGGCTGATAAGCTACTTACGTTTAACTCCCCAACAACTCAAAGGCATAGCGGATATTCACTGGGCTTGGAGTAGTTGCTTATTAATCTTTGCCATTGCCGTTCCCATTGGAGTTAACCGTTTAGTGGGATTGGGAACAGGGGTATTTTTAGTTAGGTATGCGATTTTTCAGGGAAAGCGGCCGCCCCAACCCTCGGTATCTTCAACATGGCGGATAACAATAGATGAAGTTTGGGTTTACCTGGGTTTGTTAGAGGCGGGTTTCTTCAGTATTTTCTTGCAGGAAACGCCAATAGGGCGTTTATTTACTACACAATTACTTCCTTGGAATGGTGCGATCGCCTCTGTAGTCGCCTATTTTCTGTATATCCTACCTTGGGAAAATTGGGGTTGGTCTAAAAGGCCTTGGCAACAAGCTGCATACGTTTTACCACTGATAATTTTATGGCAAACTGCACTGCAAGTTTACCCAATTACTCTAGTACTCACCGCTGCATATTACATCTTCTTAGCAAAAGTCGGTGAAAACATCCGTTTTACCTATATTAGTGTAGCGTTGGTTGATTGGGCGCTGTACCGTTGGCTTTATAGCTTCTATCTGCGCGAAGCTTTGTGGTACGTAATACCACTTGGTTTATCGCTACTTTACATAGCTCAAGTAGATACGGAACTGAAACTACCAGAATCTAAAATAGTTCGTCATAGCCTGCGGTTGCTAGGTAGCGGTTTAATTTGTGGCTGGGCAATTTTATTTCATCAAAACACGCCTTGGATTCCGGGAATTTTTAGCCTCATCGCCATTTTCGCCGGATTAGCTTTGCGAGTGCGGGCTTTTCTTTACATTGGTACAGCTACTTTTGTAATTACTACTATCTATCAATCAGTAATCTTCAGCTTGCAATACTCATTTTTAAAATGGGTTGTTGGCTTGCTAGTCGGTATTCTACTGATTTATATCGCCGCCAACTTTGAAACCCGCCGCGCCCAAATAACTTTTCTCATTCGTAATACGATAGATCAATTTCAGACATGGGAATAGCGCTAGGTATTAAACTAAAAGCGATTTCAGTCAAGGTACGGCTACGAAACAAAAAATAAATGAACTGTTCAGATCGGTCAAAATTCCCTGGCGCTTTCAGCAGCTTGTCTCAATGCCAAAAAAGCTTCTTTTAGAGGTTGGCTAACCGCACTGTCTGGTTCTGTTAGCACTAGCTGTTGGTAGGCTGACAAAAATTGCGATCGCAATCGATGGAATAAATGCAGAAAGTGACGTACAAAGCTAATACAATCCAAAACCACAATCTCTATACCACCTGTACGCTCGTACATACTTGAGGCATATTCGGAAATACCTTCTTCGATCGCATCCGTAGTAATAAAAATATAGTTGTCAACCCGCTTGCCTGTGTTGTTGATTTTTTGCAAAGCACGGTCAATATCTGCTAACATGACGCGTCGGGTCTTCATTTCATAGCTGGTAATCACCTTCTCATCATCAACTAAAGTAATTTCCAAATCTCCCAAAGCACCTGTCTGCTCGTCTGCTGCATTGTGGGATTCTAGAGGTAAAAAACGCTCCCCTATATATTGTTCTGCTACTTGATAGGCAGCAGCAACAATTAGTACGGGAAGACGGCTTGAACCTCGGCAAGCCAAATGCTGTTTCAGGAGTGTGATAATTTCCTCTGCTGACAAAGGTATTGCGTCTTCCGACTTTTTCAGGTCGGCTAGTAGTGTTTCCATGCGCTGTCGCTTCTCGTTGCGAGCAATAATTAGACAGCGAATGGTTTCGGCTAGCAGTTCTAAGGCAGTTATTCTGCCTTGATGAACATCATCAAGTAATTCCAGGGCGGCTTCGTAGAGTTTGGGCGGTCGTCCCACCAGATTCACTGCTGGGGTCAAGGTAATGTTGCGGTTACGTAATGCAGGCGTGAGGAACGCGGTAGTGGGATTACAAGGCAATTCGTGTTTGTTAATGAATGCTGTGATGTAACTTTCATCGTAGTAGCGTCCGGAGTAAGCATCTGGTGTGCCTATTTCGGTGTAAGGCTTGCGGATATCAACATTCCCACGGTGAACGGCTGCCAAAGAGCAGGCCAGCAACAAACGAACTACAGCACGATTGCCTACATAGCGCGATACATATTCAATTTTTTCGGCAATGCTGGGGTTGGTGACAATCGGTTGTGCTATCGATGAAGAGGCTTTTTGTAAGGCTACATCAAGGATAGCTGCTGGGGTTGTGGACATGGAGCGATTTCTTCAACAGTAAGTGTGGAGGCTTGCGGGTCATAATTGAGCCAAAGTATTTCTTGCCGTAATTCCTTGATGGAATGGCAGTGCTTCAGGGGGGCTTTAATGCAGTTCCAGTCACCATATAGTTCCTGCATCAAGGAACAATCATAGCTTGAAAGAGCAACTTTACCTTTAACTGAACGCAATACATCCGCTAGTTGCCGATGTTGGTCGTCGGTCATTTCATAAGCGTAAGCCTTGCTATCTCCACGGGAATCGTGCGGGTACGGGGGGTCACAGTAAAATAATGTTTCTGGGCTATCGTAGCGTCGAATAATATCAATCGCTCGGTCGTTCTCAATTTGCACGCGCAGCAACCGTTGTACAATTTCGGGCAGATCCTCAACACTACCAAGCCACCGGGAAACTGCACCAGCCATTCCAGCGCGACTAGTAAGTTTGCAGTGCGCCCATCGTCCAACACTGGCGGTCTGTGCCAAGCCTGTTCTCACTTGTCGCGCCCGGACAAAAAATCGTCTAGCCCTTTCCAGGTCTGATAAACTCTCTTCTTCTTTGGTAATAGCAATCCGAAATTCTTCACGCGAAAATGGGGTTAACCCAATCGCTTCGATGAGTTGGTCTTTTTGGTCGCGTAGTACGCGAAAAAAGTTGACTACCTGGCCATCAATATCATTGTAGGTTTCCACAGGCGAAGGCTCCCGGTTCAACAACACGGCGGCTGAACCCCCAAAGGGTTCGCAGTAGTGGGTTGTTTTTGACAACAAGGGTAAAAGCCAGTCTAAATGACTGTACTTGCCGCCATACCAGCCAAATGCAATTTTCTTTGCCATGAAAGTTCACCTTAAAGGAAGTGCCTTCTCCACAATTTGGGATCTAAGTAAAACACAATTTCTCTAGTGTAGAGAAATTAGGGGGAAAGTGGCGAAGACACTGTTAGCAAATGTTAAGTTATCTACTGCTGCAAAAGCGAAATACCTGTGTTTAAGTATTTCATCCCAGATTTATGCAACGCCAGATTAATCTCTAGTTGCAATTGTGCCAACTCGATTATGAGGGTTACTAGATCCCTCATCTTTTCTTCACTTTCTGGCACTGACGCCAATTTCTCCAGCATAGCAACATGAGGTTTCAGGCGATTTGAAACACTCTCTATTTCGGGCTGTTTGACTGCTCCAAAACTTATTAAATATGAGTTAAAGTGTCTAATCCCAGTATTAATTACAAGGTAAGAAAAACTTTGCAGCATCAAGAGTTTGATTAACTCTTCTTCTGTTAGCTGTCCAGAATGAATATCAGCCAAAAATTTAATCAATTCTGCTTGAGTCAAGTCAGATCTTTCTGGGTGGGAGGGAACAGATGATTGATTCAAATTATTCACAGTTAGCTCCTAAAAAGCTCAGTTGTAATTAATATAATCAGCGTCGGAACGCTGAGATACCAATACAAAAACCCCAAAAAAAAAAATGTATTGACAATTTGAAGATAATATGCTAACAAAAACGTTATGGAATGATGAGCCTTTTAGGAATTAAGAGGAAGCCAAATCATGTATTCAACTTATCAGTGAGACATATCTAGCTTTTAACTCTTCAGATAAAAAGGATATTAAGAAAGTAAAACTTTACCCTGGGTTTATACGGAGAAATGCAAGATATGAGAAAATTGATTTTGACAGCAGTGGAGTATCTAAAGCTGTCGCAATGCTGAGATGCAATATAAATATTTTTAGATAAAAATTGTATTGACAATTTTAAAATAATATGTATGTAAAAACATTATGGAATCATGAGCCTTTTGCGAATAAACAGGAAGCCGAATCATGTATTCAAGTTATCCATGAGACATATCAAGCTTTTAATTTCAAAAGTAATAAAGGAGAAAACACTAATACCGCAGTTTGGGTTGAGATTTTGTGTAACCCTGAAATAGTCTATTCACCTAGTAAACCAGGTCAAGGCTCTTCAAATGATCAAGACTTACAGATAATAGTAACCAAAGAAACTACAGCTCAACGAACTATAAAGCCCCGAACTATATCTAATGCAGTACCTAAACTAATTGAGACATTCCAAAAACTTTTGAATTCATGGTATTCATTAGTTGGTGATATAGATGAAGTTACAGTTAATCTTGATAGAAATACTCTAACTGTTAGAGAGGGTGAAAAAATAACACCTATTATTGGAAAACAAAAAGGTTTCGCTCTAATTGCTGCCGCACGAAGGTTACAAACGCTCTCTATTATTTATCCCTTTTATAACAGTAAAGAATGGAAAAATTATATACAAGAGACAAATGGAAAGTTGAGTGTAATAGGCTTTCAGCAAGATAATTACCCACGTACTAAAGATTTTTATATTGAACGTTATTTTTTAAATTCAGAGGGTAAGGAAATCAAGGAAATTAATTCAAAAGATGAGACAGTCAAAAACAGTAATTCAGAAGATGAGACAGTCAAGGACAGTATTGAGCAACCCAAAGCCAGAATACTTATTACAGGAGCATCTGGAATGGGAAAGACTTCCTATTTAAAGCATTTAGCTATGTTGTGCTACAGACAAGAAATTTGTCAAGATTATATACCTGTATATATTTCTCTACGAAGAGCCGCATTTTTAGAAAATCAACTTCCTCAAGACTCATCCCAAAAATATATTGATATTTATATGTCTATACTTAACAATAATTGGGGAGTTAATTTAACGCATGAACAACTAATTAACGTATTAGTCAATGGAAAAGCACTAGTATTAATTGATGGATTAGATATTAACCACGTTAATAGTTTTCATCACTTTAATCAAATAAAAGAATTGATTAGTATGTATCCAAAAAATTCTTTTGTAATTTCTTCAAAAGGTTTAGATTTTTTAACTAATAGTCTTTGTAATGAAGGACTTAAAATTTTTGAGTTAAAAAATTTTGATCGAAAGTGTGCAGAAGAATTTATTGGAAAGTATCTAAAAAAAGCTAGAGATCAAGATTCATCACAAGAAGATATTAATAATATTTTAAATCGTTATTCTGCTTTGGATACACTGGATACAGAACATTATAATCCTTTACTCCTATCTTGTCTATGTTGCTATCGTACTGATGAAAGCATAAGCGAACCTGAGAAAAACTCTAAAAATAGTACTGAATTAATGCAAGAATCAATATACAAGTTTGTTACAGACTGGGACGAAGTACGCAGCCCAGATAATAGCGATCCCTATTTTTTACTCATACCTGAACAGCGAATTAAACTTTTAGGTTTTCTAGCGATTCGCTTTATGCAAGGAGTTAATAATAATGGTAATCAAGCTAATATTTCTGTAAATAAAGATAATGTTTTAGATTGGATTATTGAATTTATAAATCAAGTTGATATCAAGAAGACTCTAGAGGAAAGATATTTAAAGCTTGGCATTAATTATTCAATAGAAAGTATAAGCTTTCAAAAGAAAATAGCTAATTATTTACTAAATAGTATAGAATTACAAGATGGATTGATTGTTGAACGATATAAGGGAGAAGGAGAAATATTGTTTCTTCACGGGGGTATTCAAAAGTATCTTGCAGCAGAGTATTTGAGCTATCTTGGGCTGACTGAGTTAGACAAATTTTTGTCTTTTAAAGGAGATTGGGTAGAAGTTGTTCAGCAAGCACTTCGGCTTATGGCCTCACAGGAACGGTTCAACAAACAACATAAAAATTAGGGATATCGAAATAGTAACTTACGTCTAATCTCCCCAATACGTAGTAATCGCTGGAACGAAAACTGAAGAGTCTTTTGTCGATGCTGGTTGACAAATATACTTAGCTCGATTTTCTATAGCCAGTATTCTATCAATATCCCTGACATAGAGTGGCATCATCATTTCCCTTTGCTCCAACAGTTCGGACAACCCAATATGAATTTCCTTCCCCTGATGAAATAATGCACGCGCCGCTTTTTCTAGCATTCGTGCTAGTTCAGCACCCTTACAGTTGATGGTTTTGTTGAGGATAATCCGCCATTCTTTTTCGATAAGGCGATCGCCACCATTGCGGTATCACTCATCAAATCTTGCTAGAACACCGATTCAGCGATCGCAGAACAAAAGAAAAATCAGCCTAAAAACAGTTTCACGAACCCTACCTAAAATTAGTTATAGGTAGGGACTGCGGTTCACATTTTTGTTCAATACAAAGCTTTAATCCATTGCCATTCTTTTGTTAAACCTTCTGTTAGCGAGACTTGGGGCTGATATCCGAGAAGTTTCTGGGCTTTAGATATATCAGCAGCAGTGTGACGGGCATCTCCCATTGCTTTTTCTATGTAATTTCTTTTGATTGGCTTACCAACGATTTGTTCGATTGTATCCAGAACTTCTGCTAAAACTACGCGACTCCCGCCGCCGATATTAAAGATTTCTCCCACTGCTTCGGGTGCGATCGCTGCCGCTAAATTAGCGGCGATAATATCACTAACATAAGTAAATTCCCGCGTTTGCTGTCCGTCACCGTAAATCGGAATCGCCTCATCCTCCAAAATCGATTTAAAAAATTTATGAAATGCCATATCTGGGCGCTGTCTGGGGCCATAGACTGTGAAATAGCGCAATGACACAGATGGCACGCCAAAGTTTTTGTGATATAGCTTACACAAAAACTCACCCGCTAGCTTCGTAATCCCATAGGGAGAAACCGGTTGAGGACAAATTTCCTCGTGGGTAGGTAACGTTTCCGCATCACCATATACACTCGACGAAGAGGCAAACACTAGCCTTTTGAGGCTTTTAGCATCTTTGGCAGCTTCTAGCAAGATTTGTGTAGCGTTAATATTTCGTTCTGTATAACTTGCAAAACCTTTACCCCAACTCGCCCTTACCCCTGCTTGTGCCGCTTGATGATAAACTACATCAACATCTTCGAGGAGTTTATGCCAATCTAAAAACTGAATATCTGCTTCAATTAATGTAAAGCCCGACGCTCCATTCAAATGTGCAATATTTTTATACTTTAACATCGGATCGTAGTAATCATTGAATTCATCAATTCCAATGACTTCTTCTCCTTGTTGCAGCAACGTTTCTGTTAGATGAGAACCAATAAAACCAGCGACTCCAGTGACGATATTTTTACCCATGTTACCTATTTTTTGATATTTTAATTAATCTCTACATTCACAGGTTAATACTTATAACCAATAATCGTCATTACCTAAGAAGATTTTTTTTACTAATGATTTCAATGCTCAAAAGTCATTAAAAATACTTAAAAACTAATTCTATTTAAAATGTTTCAGTATATTTATTTAGTTCTTACTATTAATAACCTTGAATGTGTTGACTGTTGATTGTTGACTGATACCGTTTCTTTGTGAAGCTGCATATATTTACCCCCCGGCTACGCCGTCCCCCCTTGCCAAGGGGGGACTACAGGGGGGTATTGATGATGTGCATCTTCATACAGAATTGGTATGAGGAGTTAAGAGTTATTCTCCTTGTCCCCGTTGCCTCCCTTACCTCCCCTGCTCCCCCTACCTCCCCATCTCCCCATCTCCCCATCTTCCCATTAGAATGCAACACTCATAAGGGGGCTTGCACAAGTGCAAGAATTAATGGAAAAATTGATCCGCGAGAGCCGAATCGGGCATTCTCGTTTCGCAAGAAACGCACGAGGAAATCAGTGAAAGTTTTAGTTGTAGGGAATGGGGGACGCGAACACGCTCTGGCATGGAAACTGCTGCAATCTAAGCAAATTGAGCAAGTTGTTTGCGTACCAGGGAACGGTGGCACAGCAATCATGGAACGTTGCCAGAACTTGCCCCTGGCAGTAGATGATTTTGAAGGTATAAGCCGATACGCTTTAGAAAATGGCATTACTTTGGTGGTAGTCGGCCCAGAAGTGCCGTTGGCCAAGGGCATTACAGACTATCTCCAAAGCAAAGGATTGATGGTATTTGGTCCAGTCAGAGCAGGGGCGCAAATTGAAGCTAGCAAAGCTTGGGCAAAAGCCTTGATGCAGGAAGCCGGTATTCCCACAGCGCGGGCTGCGGTATTTACTGAGGCAGCAGCAGCAAAATCTTACGTGAAATCTCAGGGAGCGCCAATTGTTGTCAAAGCTGATGGCTTGGCTGCTGGTAAAGGCGTAACGGTGGCTCAAACAGTTGAACAAGCCCAGAGTGCCATTGATGCGATTTTTCAAGGTCAGTTTGGCAGTGCTGGTGAATTTGCGGTCATTGAAGAATGTTTGATTGGGCAAGAGGTATCGGTTTTAGCATTAACTGATGGCTTAACAATTAGACCTTTGCTGCCAGCTCAAGATCATAAGCGGATTGGTGAGGGCGATACGGGAGAAAATACTGGTGGTATGGGAGCTTATGCGCCCACACCGATTGCGACACCAGAGTTAATGGCACGGGTTCAAACCGAAGTTTTAGAAAAGGCGATCGCCTCCTTAAGATCGAAAGGCATAGATTACCGTGGCGTACTATATGCTGGGTTAATGGTTGCACCCGATGGCAACTTCAAAGTTTTAGAATTTAACTGCCGCTTTGGCGACCCTGAAACCCAGGTAATTTTGCCACTGTTAGACACACCTTTAGCAGAATTGCTTTTAGCCTGCGTAGAGCAGCGCTTAGGTGAATTGCCGCCCATTGCTTGGAAAGCAGGAGCATCTGCCACAGTCGTCGCTGCATCCGGCGGTTATCCGGGAGAATACGCAAAAAATCAGGTGATTTCTGGCATTGAATCAGCAGAAAAAGCTGGAGTCACTGTCTTTCATGCAGGTACGAAATTGAACCAGCAACAACAAGTAGTGACAGATGGGGGGCGGGTATTAAATGTCACTGGAATTGGAGAAGATTTTGAGAAAGCGATCGCCCAAGCTTACGCAGGAATCGAATACATTCAATTTGAGGGGATATATTACCGAAGAGATATTGGGCATAAAGTGGTGACTAATAGTCTGTCCCATTAATTTTGCTACGTTGTGGGTGTTAAGATCCCCGACTTCTTAAAGGATATAGCTGGCGAATCAGGAATGACACCCCTCATTGAACGATTTTTCGTCATTCTACCCGATGTAGAGACGTAGCAATGCTACGTCTCTACAAACCAATTTGTGGCTCAACGAGGGGTCTGACCCTCTATTCGCCAGCTGCATCCTTTAAGAAGTCGGGGATCTTAGCCCTGATAAATATAGGGTTGTCTGGGATTTCGCTCAAGCCAACCAAATGATTATCCTTACAGCAAATCGGAACATGAAAGGTGAAGATTCTTTGGAGAAAGTTATGCGTGAGGAAAACACAACGGATTCATTTCCTGTAGTTACAATTGGAGATCTCAAGCGCCTTGATGAGTTGGACTATCGAGAGCAATGTGTAGATCGTCTCATCGAAATTGTGCTAGACATTGAAAACTACATAGGAGTTGGTCGGCTGTTTATTCCATGAAGCTATTTCTGCCAATTTACCTATTCTGCCCTTATCCCTAACATATTTGTCAAATTAACTGTTAATTTTTTAGTTGTTGGGGTTTATAACAAGGACTACTAACAACTTTATTTAAAATGCTAGCTCTGTTAAAAACAATTCGAGATGCGATCGCTAGTTGGTGGTCTGAGTTCACCCTCCAGACCAAACTGTTGGCTGTGGCAACAATGGTAGTCTCCCTGGTGATGAGTGGTTTGACCTTCTGGGCTGTAAACACCATTCAGCAGGACGCACGGACGAATGACACCCGATTCGGGCGCGATTTGGGACTGCTGCTTGCTGCCAATGTTGCCCCCCTAGTGGCTGATAATAATCTGACTGAAGTTGCCCAATTTTCTCAACGCTTCTACAGCAGCACCTCTAGCGTGCGTTATATGCTGTATGCCGATGAAACTGGGAAAATCTTTTTTGGCATTCCTTTTTGGGAACCGGAGGTAGAAAACTCCCTCACCATTGAACGGCGAATACAGCTGCCAGAGGATTATCCTGGTGATGGGGAAAAACCGATGGTGCGACAACATACAACCCCATCTGGGACGGTCACTGATGTCTTTATTCCCTTGATCGTTGATAAAAAATACTTGGGTGTATTGGCGATCGGTATTAATCCCAATCAAACTGCTGTCATCTCTACCAATTTTACCCGCGATGTTACCATTGCCGTTTTTATCACGATTTGGGTAATGGTGATTTTGGCAGGAGTGATTAACGCTTTGACCATTACCAAGCCGATAAAAGAACTGCTGGTGGGAGTAAAACAAATTGCTGCGGGGAATTTCAAGCAGCGAATTGATTTACCTTTAGGAGGCGAGCTGGGAGAATTAATTTTCAGCTTTAATGAAATGGCAGAGCGATTAGAGCGCTATGAAGAACAAAATATCGAAGAACTCACCGCAGAAAAAGCCAAGCTAGAAACCTTAGTTTCCACCATCGCTGATGGTGCTGTGTTGATAGATAACAACATGCAGGTGATTCTAGCCAATCCTACAGCTCAGCGAATTTTTGGTTGGGAAGCCGCTGAAGTGATAGGACGCAATGTACTGCATTATTTACCCCCGGCGGCACAGATGGAAATCACTCGCCCTTTGTACGAAATGGCCGCAGGCGAATGTGAAAGCGCCGAATTCCGGATTTTTCTCAACCAACCCATCCAGCGGACAATCCGCATTCTGTTGACTACAGTACTCAACCAGCAACGAGAAAGTATCAAAGGCATTGCGATTACCATCCAAGATATCACCCGCGAAGTGGAATTAAACGAAGCCAAAAGCCAGTTTATCAGCAACGTTTCTCACGAACTGCGAACGCCTCTATTCAACATCAAAACCTATATTGAAACCTTGCATGACTACGGCGAAGACTTGGGCGTAAAAGAACGGCAAGAGTTTTTGCAAACAGTGAACCATGAAACCGATCGCCTGACTCGCTTAGTCAACGATGTTTTAGATTTGTCAAAACTCGAATCTGGTCGTAATTATAGCTTCGATGGAGTGGATGTCAGCCAAGCGATCGAACAAACACTGCGTACTTACCAACTCAATGCTAAAGATAAATGTGTTGAACTCATTCAAGAAGTTGCGCCTAATTTACCCTTTGTAGTAGGTAATTATGATTTGCTGGTACAAGTATTTGGTAATTTGATTGGTAATGCCCTGAAATTCACAAAAGCCGGCGGTAAAGTGGCAATCCGCGCCTACCAACTAGATTCCAAGCCCGATCGCGCCCAATCTCCTCCAGTGCGAATTGAAATTTCCGATACTGGAATTGGCATCGCCATAGAAGACCAACACTCAATATTTGAACGCTTCTTTCGCGTAGAAAACCGAGTTCACACCCTAGAAGGCACTGGTTTAGGCTTATCGATTGTCAGAAACATCATCGACAGACATCGTAGTAAAGTCCATTTGGTGAGTGAAGTTGGCGTTGGCACTACTTTTTGGTTCGACTTAGCCGTATTTGAAGAAGAAGCAGCACCTGTAGTAGTTGAGCCTAATACTGAAACCCCCAAAATCACAACAGTCTGAAGTATCGGGTATGGGGCATTGGTCAAACAGGGTATGGGGAAGGGAAACGGGTATGGTTCGACAAGCTCACCAACCGGGGAAAAGGGAAAAGATTAAATTTATTCCTTTTCCCTTTAACCTTTAACCTTTTCCCCTGCCTCAAGAGCGTCCCCGCGTCTCCCCACTTCCTATTCCTCAAAAAACACAAATTCAAGATGTTGATATAACGAACAGCAAACACAATAACAATAAAGCTAATAGCAACAGCAAAGCCTGATTACGTTGTAGCCAAGTTTTCACACTTACCGCGAAACTCTTGGAGTAACGCTGCTGTTCTAAATCTAACTCTGTCTCTTCAATATTTTGGTAGAGGGTACAATCTTTGGCGTAAGGACGCTGGGGAAAATTGCAACTATCATCAGCATGATAGGTGCAGGTGTCACAAAGATACCCGTCCCCAGTAGCACGGTGCAAGGGAATACCGGGATGGCCGTAAGCTTTGAGTGTTATCCGGCAATAAGGACAACTAATAGCTTGACTCTCAATCTGTTGATGGCAACGGGGACAAGATACAGTAGCCAAAACCTTTAGATAAATAGGTTAAGTAAACACTTTGATTTTAGCCATTTCCTACGGCAATAGGGAAATGCAGCCTTAAATTGTTAATTTTAAATACACTAAATATACTAATTTTTTAATTAAATTTACATTTTTGTAAGTGATTTCGATTGCTGAGAATGATAAAAGCTATAAGATAAACTGGCCAATATAAAGTTTTGCCCATGATTGTAATTATTCAGAGGTAGAAAAATATTGCCTTTTAATCCTGATCTGTGCCGTAACGAAAGTGAAGTTGAAAGCAAACTCATAGTGCAATATTTACTACCGCAGCTAGGTTATACTCCTGACACCTGGCATCAAGAAGTTGCTGTTAGTAGCATTCGCTTAGATTTCTCTGCGCCTCTGCGCCTCTGCGTGAAACATTGAACTATTTCCTAACCCCGCATCTGTCGCAGTGCATCAAACGCCTTACCTCGTAACCCAAATGGTAACAACGATAACCCTAAACCAGTCCAAGCTTTAGCAGTCGAAAAAGATTTTCCTGCTAAAACTAGTTCTCTACCTTTTTGCGTTTCTCCCTTTTCGATTAACCGCAAGCCTAATAATAACTGCGTTTCCATTAAACGATTTTGTCTAAATTTTTCTAGTTTTTCAGATTCAAATTTATAACTTTCTAAATACTGAACTTTATCAAATAAATATGGAATAGCTCGATTGATACCTTGCTGTTCTGCATGGCAACGATATTCCATCAGCAATTCTGGTAAATAATAACCCTTTTTCCCAGCCAAAGCCAGCCGCACAAATAAATCATTATCCTCGCAATTTTGCATATTCGGCAGCATAAATCCTAATTCTTGAAGTGTCTTACGCCGAAATAATGTTGCTCCAATTTGAAAGCTTTGATGAATAAATACAACTTCCAGCAGATTATCTACTACACCTGCTGGTAAATTCTTTCTCCCCCAGCGATGAGAATTTTCCTGAGTTTTTACCTCGTCCCGGATGTTGTTAATATCAATTATCCAATGGTCTGTACCAACAAAATCAATACTAAAGTCTCGGTCAAGAATAGCTGTTGTATTTGCGAGAAAATCGGGTGTTAGTCGGTCGTCATCATCAAATTTCATAAAATATTCACCGCTGGCAGCATCAAAACCAGAGCGCATATTATTGCTTTTCCCAATATTTTGTGGGTGACGAATGTATTTAATCCGATGGTCTGTGTACTCAGACATGAACTCAGGTGTTCCATCGCTAGAACCGTCATCACAAACAATTAGTTCAAAATCTTGCTCTGACTGATTAAGTACGCTGGCGATCGCATAAGGCAGCAGAGAGATACGATTAAAAGTAGGAATACAAACAGTAATTTTGGGCATATTTAATAAATTGTTGATATTTACTCAGTAGTACAATAATTGCGATCGCTGCTTTATGAGCGATTATTCCCAAATCTAATGTTTAATTGTATACACATTTTTAGGAATTGAGTATTGGCTCCTCTACCAACGTCAAGTACTAGCCTTATGTGGGTTTTATGTAGCAGCATTACCTAACGTTGGTTAAGAGCGTTATAAAATAGAAATAAAGTTTATATACATTAGGCTAATTAAGCATAATTCCCCATGACCACTTCTAAACGCCACTATCACATCACTACTTTCGGTTGTCAGATGAATAAAGCTGACTCAGAGCGCATGGCTGGCGTAATGGAAGACATGGGCTTTGAATGGTCAGAAGATCCAAATAATGCAGATGTGATTCTCTACAATACCTGCACAATTCGAGATAATGCCGAGCAAAAGGTTTATTCCTACCTTGGCAGGCAAGCCAAACGCAAGCACGAACAGCCAGATTTAACGCTGATTGTTGCTGGTTGTGTTGCCCAACAAGAAGGCGAAGCACTGTTGCGACGCGTGCCGGAATTAGACTTGGTAATGGGGCCACAACACGCCAACCGCCTCAAAGATTTGTTGGAGTCAGTGTTTGAGGGTAACCAAGTTGTGGCAACCGAGCCGGTTCACATTATGGAGGACATCACCCAACCACGACGAGATAGTAAAGTTACTGCTTGGGTGAATGTGATTTACGGTTGTAACGAACGCTGCACCTACTGTGTAGTCCCCAACGTGCGGGGTGTCGAACAGTCTCGCACACCAGAAGCTATTCGGAAAGAAATGGCAGAATTAGCACGACAAGGTTACAAAGAAGTTACTTTACTCGGTCAAAATATTGACGCTTACGGCAGAGATTTGCCAGGAACTACGCCAGAAGGCCGGCATCTGCACAACTTCACAGATTTACTGTATTACGTCCACGATGTGCCAGGAATTGAAAGAATAAGATTTGCTACAAGTCACCCACGTTATTTTACTGAAAGGCTAATTCGGGCTTGTGCTGAACTGCCCAAAGTCTGCGAACACTTCCACATTCCCTTTCAATCTGGGGATAATGAAGTTTTAAAGGCGATGTCGCGGGGTTATACCCATGAAAAATACCGCCGAATTATTGATACGATTCGGCGATACATGCCAGATGCTTCAATTAGTGCCGATGCAATTGTGGGATTTCCTGGGGAGACAGAACAACAGTTTGAAAATACTCTGAAACTGGTGGAAGATATCGGCTTTGATATGTTGAATACAGCCGCATATTCGCCACGTCCAGGAACACCCGCTGCTTTGTGGGACAATCAACTGAGTGAAGAAGTTAAAAGCGATCGCCTACAAAGATTGAATCATTTAGTAAATATCAAAGCAAGCGAGCGATCGCAACGTTACTTCGGACGCATTGAAGAAGTTCTAGTAGAAGACCAAAACCCCAAAGATAAAACTCAAGTCATGGGACGCACAGGCGGTAATCGTTTAACCTTCTTCACTGGGGACATCAAACAATTGAAAGGGCAGTTGGTGAAGGTAAAAATTACTGAAGTTCGTGCTTTTAGTTTGACTGGCGAACCAGTTGGAGCTAGACAAGCCTTGTTTGTTTAACACGATTTGTAGAGACGTTGCAATGCAACGTCTCTACATTGGCCATCGTCACATCCATAAATTTGTAGAATTGTTTTTGTCTTCGTCCCATTTAGTGGGATTATTAGTGATATATTCTCGGATTCGGTCTAAAGAACCATCAGCACGAATGATGTGTTCGTAAAACCGCTCTTGCCAAGCAAAATCTTCAAAACTGTTTTTCCGACACCAACGGGTCACAGCAGATTTGTACGATCGCACTATCGCCCCTAATGAACCTGGTTTAGGGGATATGTCAGACATGAACTGCCGTTGTGTAGAGACGTTGCAATGCAACGTCTCTACATTTTGGGGCAACGTCTCTACATTTTGGGGCAACGTCTCTACATTTTGGGGCAACGTCTCTACATTTTGGGGCAACGTCTCTACATTTTCGGGGCGGTCGATCGCAATAATGCCATGTACGTGATTGGGCATAACGACATAAGCATCTGTGTAGGTGTAGGTAAAATGATTCGGAATTTCTGCCCAGAATTGTTGGGCTATTTCTCCAATTGTTGATAATTGCACATTTCCTGTAATCACATCTCCCAAAAAATGAATGCGATCGCTTGTGCAAATTGTCACGAAATACCACCCGTTAGCAGCGTAATTACGATTTGGCAACCGGGTCGATTCCACTCGGTATATGCCCTGAAATTTGGGGTTGCCCATAATTACAATTCCAAATTTACCTCATCTAAAGACGCGCCTTGATGCGTCTCTATTTTCATCTGTGCCTCTGTTGTATTCGGCTTTTGTTGCGGACGTGGCACCGGCTTTTGCTGTCCAAAACCATCAAACAAGTCATCAAGCTTGACAGTTAAACCCAAATATGGGCCACCAGCCGATCGCGTTCCGGAAAAATCCCTGTCATCAACTTCACCAAAAACATATCCAGCGGAAACACGCAAATTAGGAGTCAGGTAGTAACCTGTTTCCAGAACAAAGCCTGTCTCACTGTAATTAGATTGACCAATCCAGCGAGCCTCACCAACTAAATCCCAGCTATATCCCAAACGATAAGTAGCTCGTAATTGTCCCAAATTCACTGTACTCGTACCAACTAAATCATTAGCCAAATAAGAAGTACTATTACGTAAAGCGTATTTACCGTAGAATTCCCATTGCCAGTTAGGGGCGTAGATAGCTTCCAAAGCAAAAGTATGGTCTTGGGAACCCGTACCACTACCTAAGAGAATAGTCTCAGGAATAATCGCCGGATTTTGGCGATATTCATAACGCAATAGAGCATTAAATTTATCACTATGGGGGTCGCGGTAAGCTAAACCCACCTTCAGATTAGCGGTATCTGCCAATCCTGAAAGTCTTTGATTGGCAGAGTTTGCTTGTTGATAACGTACCAAAGCCGTCAGAGATGGAGAAATTTTACCTACTGCACCTGCGGTAATTACTGTATTACTACCACCAGAAGAGGAGCGATGTTCGTAGCGGGCGCTGGCTTGAAACTGGGGATTATCGCTGTATTCCAAGCCAACGCTGTAACTATCCCCACCATCAAATCCGATCGCCGATGCGGCTTGACCAAAAGCATAGGGTTGGGGATATTGTTGACCCGCCGCAGTCCGATTGAAGAAATTACCAAATACGTGTTCGTAAGCTAAATTTAACCGCAATCCACGAGCAATAGTCCAGCGGTTATTTAGACCGATCGCACCTTGGGTAGTCAGTTCATTGGCACTACCCAAAATTGAGTAACGGCCAGTTATGGTGGTATCCCTTCCGAGTTTGTGTTCGCCGTTGACACTCAAGCTAGTGATGGAATTACCAGACAATTGACCGCTACTGTAAAACTGTTGGGCGAGACTGACATTCACACCAGGAATTACCGCCCAATTCAACCCGAAGATGGTACGGTCTGGATAAACACTATCTTTTTGGGAAGATAAGCTGAGTTCGTTTTGAGCTTGGAAAGTCAGGTTTTTCGCAATGGGAACTGTAAAACGCGATCGCAATTGATCGGAATTACTACTCAAAGCATTAGGTGAGATGCGGTCTTGGCGATCGCGATGAATCCAATCTAGATCGAAGATGGCGCTACCTAAACGTTGTTGAATCCCAGCAGTAATTGTCGTCAGGGAATTATCAACTTTACTCCCTGGTATGGCATCATTACGGGGTGCAAATAATTCTTCAAATGTGTCTAGTGGTTGGGGAGCAATGCCAAAATTATCTTCATGGTCGTATTGCACTCTCGCATTGGTAGTTGAACTCAGTTTAGCTATAACCTGCGCTCCATAACGAGTTTGTCCCGGTACAAAGCTGACGGTGGCATTATTGGCAAAACCTGTATCTGCAAAGCGATAATAGGCGCGTCCTTGAATTCCATTAGCGATTTGTCCCTCAGCTTCCAAACGATAGGCATCACCGCTAACCTTTCCCACAACATCAGAATCATTATTGGAATGGGCGTATTCTGCAATTAGCTTACCCTTATCACCCAAAGCTATCAGTGCATCTGCGCCATAGAGTTGAAAATCCCGCACACCTTGATTTTCTTGGACGTAGGTTGCTCCAATCCAACTTTCTCGGTTAAGTTCGCGGGAAAGATTGTATTGCAAACGACCAGCAAAGATATTGCTATCAGAGTCTTCACTTTCATATTGATAGCTAACAACAATCCGACGTACCAAGACTTGTCCGGTTTCATCGATATCGGTACGAAGAATCGGTTCGCGAAATAATAAGGTACCGCGATCGTAGTCGATTTCGTAGTCTGGGCCTCGGTTTAGCTGTTTGCGTTCTAATACAGTTCCAGGACGATTAAGTTCCTCTAACTCGATAAAAACATTTTCGCTCCCTGGTTGTAGGAGTCGGCGAGACAGGAAATAATAACCACTAGTACCATCGGGAGCAATGGTATCTCGTTGAAATCCTTCTAGGTTATTGCCGTAGAAACCTGTAATTTGTAAATTTCCTAAGTTGTAATTAGCTTTAAAGCCGTGGAGTTGGCGAGTGATAGAAGTAAATTGCTGCGATCGCCGTGCAAATTCTTCTGTGTTATAGTCACCCCACATGGCAAAATCAGGGGAAGATCCAGCTATACCGGTGGAGCGCTCAAAACGCAGAAATACGCTGTCAATGGAAGGAGCCACCACATCAACTTTCGAGCTATCGCCATAGACAGGATAGTTTTGCTCGCTAAATTGGTAAGTTCTAAACAAGCGATTATCGCAGTTACAATCTTCATTCAAGTTACGAGAACTGTTATATGCGCCTGTAAACAACCATTCTCCGATAGTACCCGTGGCAAATATCGCTGAATGGAAATCTAATTGCGTTCGATTGTCTTTGTCAGGAGGGATGAAATCACGTAAACTGCCATAATAATTTGTACCTCTAGCCCCCAAACGTAAATCTATGACCCCAGTCAGCAAACTCGGACGCAGAGCCGTTTCAAATTGCAACTGGGTAAAGGCTTCTAAATTATTGACGATCGCTCTAATTGTGACAGTTTCTGCTTTTAGTTGCGATCGTAAAGTTGCTGTAAATTGCCCCCCTTTGGCCTCTACTTGAAATCCAGGTTCATCGGGTTTAAAATCTTTCTCCACGAAATCCCCAGCAGTAGGTATCAAAGTGACAACAGCATCATAATTAGAGCGATTGCCGCTTGCATCAAGTAGTTGACCCCGGATTGTAGCCGTAGAACGTCCATCTGCTGGGATACGAGACTCAACAGTTTCCAAAGTTAATTGCTGGGGCGCTCCCCGGACTGCAACCTGCACCGTTACAGGCGCTTGGGTTCCCCCGACTACCTGTGCAGATATAGTATTTTGACCTTCTTGTAGCGAAACACCATACCATGTCTGCTTTACTAAGTTAGTACTCGCATCAGTTTCCGTCCGCCCCACTAAGGAAGGATCTACCAACACCCCATTTACCCGTAATTCCACCTGACTACCAGCAGGAAACTGCACAATTACCGTAGTAGCTTGTACATCTACAACACTGTCAGCCGTCGGAGTCAAGATTTTGATTCCTGTAGAAATCGGTGGAGATGAAGACACGGGCATATTTTCATTCACCCCTTGCGCCTCCTTCCCCCCATCTCCCTGTCCCCCTATCCCCACATCCCCATTAGCAATTTTGCGTAACCCTCTAGGTAACTCTACAGAAGTTGTTGGTTGAAATGGTTGTATTTCCCTTCGAGATTGGTCTTTCTTATTTTCTATTCCTGCAATTTTGCGTAAGCCTCTAGGCAATTCCACAGAAGTTGCTGGTTGAAATGGTTGTATTTCCGTTTCACTGGGTTGGACAGTAGCCGATGCTAGAGAATTTGAGGCCAATTCAATAACTCGCAACTCCTGTCTATAACTTGCCGACAAACCAGAAGAATTTAAGCCTTGGCGAATTATTCTCCTAACCTTTGCGCCTTTGCTTTGAAAAGTTCTGTTTGCGGCTAGCCAGCGCAACCTACGGGAAACCGCAGAAGCATCTACAGGTTTTTCGCTGAGTCTTTGCGCGAGCTGTTGAGATCCTGAATCACCAACCGCAGAATTCACATCCATACTTTTTTCAACCACTTTATTTTCAACCGCTCGATGTTCGACACCCTCCTGTGCTTGCAAAAACAGGTTTTCATTGGTGACTTTTGCTTGGACTATGGCAGGATATAAAACGAGGCTGAGAGCTACCGGCATCGCCCCCATCAACCTCAAGTTGAAAATAGTGTGCAGTCTAGGTTTCATTTTTTGACTGTTTCCTGAAATGTGGGGGTGACACCGAAGTTCATACGTACCAACCCACCCGGTTCTAAATGCACTAGGCGAGATTGGCTATTGCGTTCGCGGAATTTTTTATTGGGAGCTAGGGCATAACCAGGTGCACTACTGAGGTCTAGAACACCTGTGTGGTATCCAGGTAAGACATTCGCTAGAGAGAACAAACCATTCGGATCTGTAGTGATGCGGTTACCGTCTTCTAGAAAAACCACTGCATTGGGTATTCCAGGCTCACCACGCTGCTGTTCGCCATCAAAGTTTTTATCAACAAACACCCGACCGATAATCGTGCCACAATCAGAAACGATTCCAGGACGAATTTTCAGTTGGTGTGTTGCTGGGCCATCCTTAGTACTAAAACGGTTATCAATTCGTTGAGCATTAACGATCGCACTGTTGCGACCATTACCACGCATAGCATCGGCTGTTAATTGAGCAGCGTAGGCAATATTCAAGACTTTCCCTGTGGGAATCGTCATATCTGTGCGGAATATCACCGTGTTTCCATTCCGTTCCGGGGTGATAGGAACTGCTGTACCATCCATCTCTCCCTGCACGGATTTCGGCAAGAACTGGAATCCTAACGGGAGGTTGTCGGTGATAACTACATTATTCAAACCAACATCAGCCAGATTTTTTACTGAGAGGCGGTAAATTACCGTATCTCCAGGTTCAGCAGTAGCGCGATCGCCTGTTTTAATAATCTGCAATTGATTGGCTTGACACAAATTGGTAGTAAATTCAAAGGCTAATAAATCCAATCCCACTGTTTCTGCATTGGGAACTAAAATAACCGTTTGCTCTACTCTGGTTTCACCTGTAATACTGATTGGTTGTCCATCTAAAGAAGTAGCGACATATTGCACAACATCATTACTATCTTTGGCAATAATTTCAATCTTGACGCGCCGTTGTCTGTAGATGGAATTTGATGGGGGATTGACTACAAAAATATAATTTCTACCCGGATCGGTTTGACCTTTATTTGGATCTAGTAAAAAATTGTAGACACCAGCAGGATTATTTGTAATGAAATATGGGTTACTATTTTCAATATTTGGCGATTTTCCCCCTGGCACATTGTTATTAGGAATATCCGGTAACTCTGTGTGAGTCAAAGCAACTAAACTGCCCAATTCTGTGCCCGTCGGGTCGCTGGGGTTAAGTTCGTATACCCCAACTGAAAAACCTGTATAGTCGGGTAAAAGCGTACCAGCACAACCTAAAATTCTTCCTAGAGGGTCAACTAATGGGCTAGGAGTAACGTTAAGCTGGCTAGAACTTCCTTGATATTGATAGTTACTAGCTGGGTCTGTATAAGTATAAGTAGCTTGATTTGTGATTGGGGAAGATGCAACTTGACTATTATTTTGTTGGGCTGTCACCGATCTAGGTAAACTAGTATATAAAAAGCTTCCCAGCACAAGACTTGCTGTTAATCTTTGCCACCAGCTACTACTAAAATTAATTTGTTTTTGTTTTTGAGGACGGCTCACTGAACGCATCTCCTCTCGATGGCAAGCTTATTGTTAATAAAAAAATTATCAAAACAGAATTCAGAAGTCAGAATTGAGAATGAATTCGACTGTCAAATAGCACAGCGATCGCGGTTTATAACTGCATCAAATTGAAAATTTGGTGGTTTTGATTGATTAGCGGATCTAAATTCTCAGTGCAGTTGATTCTGAATTCTGAATTCTGAATTCTGCATTCTTCTTTCAATCAACGCACTTGGGTTTGATAAGTCGCCTTGACTGTCGTCTTTGCTGGAACTGACGAAATCTGTAAACGGATGTGGGTGTAAGCAATGGCTGGCGCTGGTTTAGTTTCCACTTTGCCGTTAGGAACAGTAACTTTAACGGTGGGATTTTCGACGAAGCTACGCCCACCATCAATGCTATAAGTAATTTTTCCATTATTAGTTATATTTGCAGATTTAAGTACGTAGACCATTCCTCTGGGAATGGGTTGATTCAAAGTTAAATTTTTCACTGGGCGATCGCTCTGATTTTCGCCGCTCAAGGTATACTTCAATACATCTCCAGGTCGCACCACGGCTTGACCTTTCAAAGGTTCCCATTTCTGGCTTTGTTTACCCTGCGGATCTTGAACCACCACTAGCTTTTCAGCTTCTAAGCGCAATTGAATTTGCGCTTGAGTTTTGATATTTTGAGCGTAGGCACTTTCTGAATGCCAAATATTTGCAACTCCTGGAAATTGAGCCAAAAATGGAGATATAGCTATTAGCGCGAACGCGCCCAAACCTGCAATAGAAGCGCCTTTAGTCATAAATAAGTCCCAGAATTTTGATTGTTGACTTATATTTCCCTGCTTTTGCTAATAAATAGTCACTCCCCTGTTTGGTTAATATTTCGGTATGGGGTATTGGGAGAGGGGGAAGACAAGAGAGAAAGATGACTACCTTGTCCCCCATCTCCCCATCTCCCCACCTCCCCACACTCCCCACTCCCAACGAACTAGTTAACCCTCCGTTGGAAAGTAAATGTTCTTTGAATACCCGGTGCGATAACGCCAGTCACAGTATCTACATACTTAGTAACATCAGTATTTACCGTACTTCCGGTTTGGTCGATACCAGAGCTAGTAGCTGGATTACCGCTGAAGAATTGAATGGTTGCACTTCCAGAATCTTTAGCTGAACCAACAATATTGCTAGTATCAATTTGACCGCTGGCATCGTTGTCTTTCGCCCAGTTGTTGGGGCTTTGCGTACCATCTTCAATAATCACAACTTTGTCAGCATTCAAAATCACGTTACCAGTTCCAGATTGAGGCTCGGAGATATTGGTGTACTGAATTTGGTACTCAATAATGTTTCCTGGTGCAGGTTTCTTCGGATCGGTACTGAATGTGCCATCATTTCCTTGGACTACAGGCCCGCTTCCTTGTAGGACTCGTGACACTTTCAGCAGTTTCAAGTAGCCAGTGTAGACGCGATCGATAGTAATGTTGAATGAATCAAAGTTATTGTCGTTTCCAGTATCCTTAATTCCATCTGCGTTACTATCCGTCGTGTAGTTGTCAATAGAAGTAGTGATGGGTACTGGGAAGCCTCTATTAATATCGGTGGATAACTGCGTACCTGGAGGCAAATCAACTTCTACACCATAGTTAATAGTTGCATTAGGAGCAAAGTTGGGGATTGTTATTGGTGTACCAGATGGTGTAAACACTCCATTATTGTAAGTATAAACAGCAGACTGACTATTGTAGGTAATAGTCACCTTTGTACCATTCGGTAAATCTCCTGGAACTGTTGGTGGCGTTGGCTCTATCTTCAAAACGCCTGGGTCAGTACCACTATTCTTAACTGTGTTGGTGAAGCCGACTGACTGAGGATCGAGTGTACTACCAGGTGCCGTACCCGCAGGAACAAGAGAAGATTTGTTGGTGAAGTCATCGTTAGTTCCACCTGATGGGCCGGTAGCATCCGGCGCATTCTGCGGCCCGTTGAGTATCGCGGAGGTTACAGGTGCTTGCAGTGTGAAAACGTTCGCCTCACCTCCTGGTGTACCATCACCAGTGTTGTTGTTGCCTGTGTCAGTTCCAGTTTCGGGACTTGTTGGATTATCAATATAGCCATCATCAACGCTGGTGGGCGGTAGAGTGTCGGGAACACCATCGCCGTTGCTATCTGTACCCGCAGGAGGTGTCATATTGCCTGGTGGGCCATTGTAGTTGCTGGGATTTTGGTCGCCGGATTCGTCGTATACTGGGAAATTGCTGCCAGGTGTTTGACCAAATAATTGGGCGATGTTAGCGACGGTTAAGGGTGAAGTTGCAGTTGATTCAATGGCTAATTGAATTGAGAAGCCATTCACCGTTGCACCAGGAGCGATGGAAGTAATGATTGCTGGATTATTAATAAAACCAACACGAGTCACTGAAGCCAAGGCTGGTGGTGTTGTAGTCCAACTAGCTGCATTCGCATCAGTTGTAATTGGGGTAGTGGTATAAACAGTTTGCCAACCAGGAGGCGGAGTTGGCGCTACTGCCAAATCTGTACCCGCAGGAATCGCATCAGAAACTAAGATATAGGTACCAGCTACACCATTAACATTAATGCTTGTACCCGTCAAAGCTGCTGGTGTAATTCCCTGTCCTGTAGGATCGTTGGACTCAACTCGCAAACTCAAATCGTAAGTCAGCTTGTCATCTGTAATTGCAGTTGTGCCAGCATTGTTATAGCCGCTGCGAATTTTCAGAACGGTGGCTAAAGTGTAGGTCTTCACCGTTAAACCAACCTTAATTTGCTGGGTGGCGCTAGCTTCCCGCGTACCGTTAACTGGTAGGCCAGGTACCTCACCAGGACTACCATCAGGGTTATCTGCGGTATAAACGTCGCCACCATCAGGATTCCGCAGTTGATTTTGAGCGCCACCAGGAGTGTTACCAAGGGTAACGGTAATTACGTCATTAGTTTGAGCGCCAGCCTGTACAGTAACTGGCACACGCACCAATACCGTACCACCAGGCGAAACCGAGGGCGTAAATACCTCAGTACTAGTGATATTTTGCCAGGTTTGACCGCCGTCAATACTGTATTGGAGGCTATTAGGTGTACCACCATTTGGTAATGTTCCAGAAACTGTACCCGGCCCGGTTGTTGTAGCTAAGTTAGGAATCCGGAATTGGGTGGGGTCGTTACCTACGTTCGTCAGGGTGTAGGTGTAGATAAGTAAGTCACCAACCTGGACTGTTGTATTGGTAGGACTAGAAGTGGCATCTGTGACACCAGACGCACTGACCGTGATACCAGCAACTTCCGCTACGGTGACAACTACAGTATTGGAAGTGGCGTTGATTGTTGTCCCTGGACTGTTGGGATCTTCGTAGGTTGCTGTGGCTGTGTTACTGATAGATGTACCCGCTGTAGTTCCGTCAGCTAATACAGGTGCAAGAAATTGGAAAAGGCTACCAGTTAATAATGCTGTTGCTATTAAGGATTGATAGCAGTAACGCTGCTTGTTTACAAATTTATTTTGTTTTACCATAGGTTTTGTTTGTTTGCTGAACTTGTGTCCTGAGTTTCAAAGAGGATAAAGTTCGGCAATTTTTTAAAGAATTACCGATGATATTTGCCTAAAACTTTAATGTTTTGAGAATGCAGACTTGAGGAGTTAAAGCAAAATTGCTGAATTCTCCGAATCAGAATTCAGAGAGAAGTTTCGATCCGAGGAAGCCTCGGATCGAAACTTCGGAGAATAAAACACGCTTAACACCTGGTTTTGAAACTTAGTTTGTATATTTCAAGCTTCTTGAATCCTGTCAGTTATTGACACTCCTCACCAAGTATGTTAGAGCAATACTTTCAAATAATTCGCCGATCTGAATTTGCGATCGCCTTTGATAATCAAGGCTAATAATCACAAGTATGGGGAACTTACTGTTGCGTACTGCTGAATTGTTTATGCAAGTAGAAATGTAACTTTTGCTGCAAAAAAAGTCTACCGTAGAAATAAGTAACTTCTCTAGCGGGGAATGAGTGTATCGAAGATTAAAATTCCACTTTATTTTTGTAATATCAACAGCAAGTTAAATCTTGAATCCAACATAAAAAAATACTAAAGCCTAGACATGAAAATACTTTTGGCTCTTTGCTGTTATATATTTTCTCTACCCTAGAAAATCATTTGAATACTTTTAGTAAGTAATTTGGAGCGGCGATCGTTCAAATAAATGCATATTAATCATATACAAAATGCAATTTAATCATAACTACCAACAGTATTAAGACTGAATAGCTGAAACTCAGATCTGAATTTGTAACTAGAAATAAGTAAGTGTAAATACTAAATACAAGAATTCATCCAACTTAAAATTTTACAAAAATTATTACTCTCACTACTAAGGATATCCGACTATTTTTGTCGGGTATGTTTGACTGGTATTTTTACTCGTGTTACCATCAGGCGACAGTTGATGGACAGACAGGGAAAGCTAGTTTATGACTCAGGCAATCACAACCCAATCCCAAGTCAGTAATGCCGCATTTTTCAAAGCCTTGAAATGTAAGGAATGTGGTGCGGAATATGAACCCAAAGCCAGCAATGTTTGTGAGTTATGCTTTGGGCCTTTGGAAGTCAAGTATGACTACAGCGCCCTGCGTCAGACCGTCACTCGTGAAACAATTAAAGCTGGCCCTAATTCAATTTGGCGCTACCGTCCGTTTTTACCTGTCGCAACTGATAACGTTATAGATGTGGGAACGGGTATGACTCCCTTGGTTCGTTCCCACCGTCTTGCCCGCCGCCTGGGTCTAAACAAGCTTTATATTAAAAATGATGCCGTGAATATGCCCACCCTTAGCTTTAAGGATCGGGTGGTGTCAGTTGCCCTCACCAGAGCAAGAGAGTTGGGCTTTTCCACTGTTTCCTGCGCCAGCACTGGTAACTTGGCAAATTCTACAGCTGCGATCGCCGCTCACGCCGGTTTAGATTGCTGTGTGTTCATCCCCGCAGATTTGGAAGCTGGTAAAATTCTCGGCAGTCTGATTTATAGCCCCACCCTCATGGCTGTTAAGGGCAACTACGATCAAGTCAATCGTCTGTGTTCGGAAGTTGCTAATACACATGGTTGGGGATTTGTCAATATTAATTTGCGTCCTTACTACTCTGAAGGTTCCAAAACCTTGGGCTTTGAAGTTGCAGAACAATTGGGTTGGGAATTACCCGACCATATTGTTGCTCCTTTAGCTTCTGGTTCGCTGTTTACCAAAATTTATAAGGGTTTCCAAGAATTTGTCGAAGTTGGTTTAGTAGAAGGTAAGAAAGTCCGTTTCAGCGGCGCCCAAGCTGAAGGTTGTTCGCCCATCGCCCAAGCATTTAAAGAAGGCAGCGACTTTATTAAACCAGTGAAACCGAATACAATTGCCAAATCAATTGCCATCGGTAACCCAGCAGACGGTATTTATGCTGTGGATATAGCTCAGAAGACTGGTGGTAACATTGAATCAGTCAATGATGCAGAAATTATTGACGGCATCAAGTTGCTGGCAGAAACCGAAGGCATCTTCACAGAAACAGCGGGTGGTACAACCGTAGCTGTGCTGAAAAAATTGGTGGAAGCTGGCAAGATAGATCCAGATGAAACTACCGTGGTTTACATCACTGGCAATGGTCTGAAAACCCAAGAAGCAGTACAAGGCTACATTGGCGAACCCTTGACTATTGATGCCAAACTCGATAGTTTTGAACGTGCCTTAGAGCGATCGCGTACTCTAGATCGCTTGGAATGGCAACAAGTTCTCGTTTAATTATTTGTCATTAGTCGTTAGTCATTAGTCATTTGTTAAAACCAAGGACAATGGACGAAAGACAAATGTTTACTTTTCACTTCTAACTTTCTACTTTTATGGCCGTAACAGTCTTAGTTCCTACAGCTCTTCAACAATTTACTAATAACCAAGCTGCGGTAGAATCCAGTGGCAACACCATTGCTGAACTTGTGGATTCATTAGAACAAAGTTTTCCTGGCTTCAAATCACGATTATGTGATGAAGAAGGAAAGCTACGGCGGTTTGTGAATTTTTACCTCAATGATGAAGATATTCGCTTTTTAAAAGGTGCAGATACACGCCTCAATGATGGTGATGAAGTCAGTATTGTCCCCGCTGTCGCTGGTGGTTAGAATTCAGGAGTCAGAATTCAGAATTCTGACTCCTAATTAATTACAAATTGTTTTGACTGAGGCTTGATGCTCTATCTGATTACATCTTAGCCGTGATTGCAAGGCATCAATCTTTTGTAAAAGCGACATTCCCCAGAGGATAGAAATCGCCAACTTGATCGTCATACCGAGAAGTAAAAGTGCTACGATTCGCGAAGATCTTCTTTGTTGAGCCAGCCTTTTTTGTTCTTCTGCAAGTCGCGCTTCGACTTCTTTGGCACGTTCGGCTTCCAATGCTTGCTGCACTTCTCGCCTGTCTAATTCTTCACTAGCAGCTAAAAATCGATAATCTAAGTTGCTTAAGCTTTTGCCATTTGTCCAAGTTTGGGCATCAATTAAGGCTTGACCGCGCAAGAGGCGAGATTCATCTTGTTGCTTTGAGGCTACCCATGCATTGAAATTTTCGTAGTAAGGGCGCAAGTTAGCTAATTTTTTGCCAACCCACTCTAGATTGAAAACTTCTTCATAAATGCGGTTTTTGATTTGCAGAAAACCTTGCTTTTTAATCACCAAACCGGATAGCAACAGTTCTACTTGTTCTCGGCTATCATCAACGGGTACTTTAATTCCTTGGAGGATTTGTTGATAGATTCCCAGCAATCTGGCAGCGAATTGTTCGTTTCTCAGAATGCGATCGCGAATTGTCTTCAGATGCTCTGGTTCATCTTGGGATTCCCATTTTTCAATAATATGCGATCGCACTACATTTTCTATCCAAAATTCTTCTGTCCCTGGAGGAATTTTGAGCTTTCTACCCAGGTCGTCTTGAGATAAATTTACAAGCAGCCGGCAAAGCTTTTGGGTCAAAAATGGTTGCCCTTGTGTCCAGGACAACATTTCTTGTAAAACTTTTTGGGCATGATTGCCTTGAATATTCAGCCCCAAAGCTAATGGTTGAGCTTCTTCAAACGTGAAACCGTTTACTTCTATAGCTTTGCCAATATTAAATGGGGTAGTATGATTTCTATATAAAATCAAGTCTGAAGGTGTAGCAACGCCGAAAATTGCGAAGGTAATCCGATTATACTCTGGATTGATTGCTCGTTGGTTGTAGCAAAACCTAATCAAGCTAAAAAAGTCATCAACTGAAAAATCTAAGTTCAGAATACTATCAATTTCATCAATAAAAATAAACAGTCTTTCGTTAGGGAACTGAGCTAAGAGTACTTCCGAAATAAAATGGCTAAGTTTTTGAACCAAAGAAATATCTTTTTTTTCTTGCCACCAAGTTTTTAGATTAACTTTTCCTAATAGCTGAAAACCTAACCATAAATCGCCTGCTACTCCTTTGTACCACTGTTCGGGAGTGATATTGTCACAACCAATATTGGTCATATCAACGGTGGCACATCGAAAGCCTTCTTGTTGTAGGCGATGTTTTGTTTTGACCATTAATGAGGATTTCCCCATTTGCCTACAGCTGAGAATATAGCAAAATTCACCTTGTTTCAAAGCATGGTAGAGTTCTATATCTGCCTTTCGCTCAACATAGCTAGGAGAATCACTAGTGAGGGTACCACCAACTTGGTATCGATAATTGTTCATTTGATTTTAAAGTTTAAATATGTTTGATTTCTTAATCAAAGAAGTTCTCTAAGAAGAATAAATATTTTAATTATTTACCTCCCAAGGTTTCATCTACAAGCATTAACATCCTGAGTGTAAAGCTGTTGACTAAAATAAAGACGATATAATTCACACATAACACAAGCTTGATTGCCGTTGAGTTGCACTAAACCCATGCTTTCTAGTTTATAAGCAGCGATCGCATCTAATTCTACCTTCTCATTGCTGGCTATTACCTGTTGCATCGCAGACATTAATTTTGGTTCTTTTTGTAGCAAGTTCAACAATTCTCGCAAATGCTGGGTGTAAATTCCCATCGGTGTCGATGCTGTTTCTAATAACATTTCTAAGGTCATTTTTTCCCCAGATAAATGATATAGTGCAAGGCTTACCAAATAAGGATGTCCCCCCACCATTTCTTGTAGAGGTTCGAGGCGTTTTGACCCTTGGGAATCTCCCGCCCACTCTAACCCGTAACGCAATGCTAAATCCTGTACCTGACTCTTGGTAAATGGTGGCAGAGTTATTGTAATTCCCACATTAAAAGGTGATTGGTTGAGCTTCAGGGGAACATAAATTTCTGTGGTGTGAACTACTACCATTCGGAGTTTTTGCCATGTTTGGTCTTGCTTTGCTTGTTCGTGCCAAAATCGCAGCATCGGCAAAAAGTCTTGGGCAATCTTTGGATGTTCAAAAACTCGTTGAACTTCATTCAAAGCTAAAACCACAGGATTTTCAGCAATGTATTGTAATATATATGCTTCAAAATAAATTTTGCAGCTGACTTTGCTGCCCATGTCTGTATCCCAAAAATCATCTAGACACGGGAGGAGGTTTAACTGCCTGCTGACATAGATACAAAACCAACGTAAAAATCTATCCAAGGAAGAAAAAACTTCTTCGTCAGCTTCTCGAAAGTCTAAGTAGATAATTTGATAATCCCGTTCTTTAGCATAAGCAATCATTCGGTTGAGTAAGGAACTTTTTCCCATTTTCTTGGGTGCTTTAATTCTGATTAAGCAACCAGGATGTAATATTTCCTGACAAATAAGTTCTTCTAATGGAGGACGATTAATGTATAAAGGAGAATCAAGTGGTACGGGGCCGCTAGGATAATCTATTTCGTTAGCTGAGAACGCGTCGGAAAAAACCATTTCTAAGCTACATTGTCTTTTGAAGTTTTGTTCTATTTGATTTCCCTGATGACTAGTCTTAGCTTGCAAAAGGGTGTGGGATGTCGGTACTGAGGCGATTAATCGCGTCTGTACGGACTGGAAAAGGAAACTTTTTTCATTGTTGGTTGTAGGTTTTCCCGATGAGGGACTCTCTTGTAGATATTTTTTTAAGACTACATGCAGATTTTTTTTGGTTACTCTTTTTCCAAGGGCTACAGAAAGATCTTGCCATAACTGAGAGCCAATTTCCTTAATGTAGTGTTTGCCGTAGCCTGATGTCTTTGACATTTCATCGTAAGTTTTGCCCAACCAAGATTGATACAGCACAAACGATTGAATGGAAGCAAGAGGCTTGTCTTGCAGAATTCTTTCTACAGCTTGCAGAAGCTCTTCCACGGGTATTAAGAATTTTAATTTTATTATGTAAATGTACTACATTTTATTTACCAATATTATATTACCGAATAAATACTTGAAGAAAACTTGAAAGATTTTTGTTAAAAGCAGGCACACTTGCAGCCTACACACCTGCTAGAAATGAAATTAACACTTTTTTACTCAATGAAACAGTGCTGTTAGCTGCGCTAATGGGGCGTTGAGCCACTGCTACTTTTCTTATACTTAATACCCAATTTATTTTACGCCGCTAAATTATAAAAAGTATGTTTTAGTAAGAAAAGTATGTTTTAGTAAGAAAAGTACGTTTTATAAAGTGACTAAAGATTTTTTTCCATTTGACAAATTGAGGTCGGAAAAGTAAAAAATTTCACATTTTCAGTGTATTTTATTTTTTTCAGTGAGAAAGTCTCTTATTCAATGACTTTACGAATTAGATACCGTATTCTTAATATAAGGAGTCAAAATATGGCACAATCGCAGTGAGTGTTTGCGAGCGGCAAAATGCTAACAAACAGCCGATGAAGATTTACGAAGATCGGACAAAGACACTTGAAAATAGGGTTTTGCGACGTTATTTTTTTTGTGAAAGCCAGCAGTCGGATTTGAACCGACGACCTTCCGATTACAAGTCGGATGCACTACCACTGTGCTATGCTGGCGAGTTTTTGTAGGTTTTGCTCTCAAGTAGCAACCACAATTTCTAATTTTACCATAATCAAAGTATTTGTCTAGGGCGATCGCTAAAAAATATTTGCCTGGGAAATAGGGAGTGGGGAATGACTGCTTTGATAGTAAATTAATCTAGAAAATCTGAGATTTTGCCAAGTTCGCTACTTTTTCAGGTATGGATGCTTGGATGCGCCTTCAAAATGCGACGTTCCTAAAAATCAATTATTGCGATCGCGAATAATGTTGGTAAATTAATATTCATAGCAAAAGCTAACTCAAATCCTGGGCTGGACGCCAAAATATCTGGTACATTTGCTTGCATTGTACTTTTTTGACACGGCTGGGTAAAGAAACAGAATTATATAATTGTTCTTTACACATCACAAGCATGGCAGCGTTGAACGGACGAGATTTATTAAGTCTGGCGGACATCAGTCCAACGGAACTCCAAGAACTTCTGCAATTGGCAACTCAACTTAAAACCAAACAGCTGAAGTTACAGTGCAATAAAGTGTTAGGGTTGTTGTTCTCTAAAGCTTCAACTCGCACGCGGGTAAGTTTTACTGTGGCGATGTATCAACTTGGCGGACAGGTAATCGATCTTAACCCCAATGTCACTCAAGTAAGTCGTGGGGAACCTATACAAGATACGGCGCGAGTGTTAGATAGATATTTGGATATTTTGGCAATTCGCACCTTTGCACAGCAGGAATTGGAAACTTTTGCTAACTATGCCAAGATTCCAGTGATTAATGCCCTCACTGATGCAGAACATCCCTGTCAAGTATTAGCTGATTTATTGACAATTCAAGAAGCTTTTGGCAACCTTTCAGGGTTAACTTTAACCTATGTGGGTGATGGAAATAATGTAGCTAATTCTTTGATGTTGGGCTGTGCTTTGGTGGGAATGAATGTCAGAATTGCCACTCCCAAAGGATTTGAGCCAGATTCTAAAATTGTAGAGCAAGCAAGAGCGATCGCTAATAATAAAACTGAAGTCTTACTCACTCACGACCCAGAATTAGCCGCCAAAGGATCTGCCGTACTTTATACTGATGTTTGGGCAAGTATGGGACAAGAAGCAGAAGCAGACGATCGCTTACCAATTTTCCAACCTTATCAAATTTCCGAGCAGTTATTGAGCCTTGCTGACCCACAGGCAATTGTTTTACACTGCTTACCAGCCCATCGTGGTGAAGAAATTACTGAAGCAGTTATTGAAGGTTCTCAATCACGAGTTTGGGAACAGGCAGAAAATCGTCTCCACGCCCAAAAGGCTTTACTTGCTAGTATCTTGGGAGCAGAATGAAGGAAGTACAGACGCGATTCATCGCGTCTGTACAAAATATAAGAGTCAGAATAATGACGTGTGGCTGACTCTTGACGAGTTATCAGGAAAAAATTAAGAATAAATAGGTGAAAGAAAAGAAAAAATATTCTTACTTTTGCCTCTAATATTTTTACTTTTCTATTGCCTATGGGGAGTTTTTTGTAGTACTAATGTTCTAGAGACATTTATAATTACTTCCCGAAAATTTATGGAACGTCTAACGGAAGCTCAACAAGAACTTTACGAATGGTTGGCAGAATATATCCGAACGCATCAGCATTCGCCTTCAATTCGCCAAATGATGCAAGCGATGAATTTGAAGTCGCCAGCACCAATTCAAAGTCGTTTAGAACATTTACGTACTAAAGGATATATAGAATGGACTGGAGGACAAGCAAGAACGATTAGAATTTTGCGTTCTGTTAAACAAGGCATACCAATTTTGGGGACGATCGCTGCTGGTGGTTTAATAGAACCATTTACTGATGCTGTAGATCATTTAGACTTTTCTAATTTATCGTTACCTCCCCAAACCTACGCTTTGCGGGTAGCTGGCGATAGTATGATTGAAGATTTAATTGCTGATGGCGATGTGGTATTCTTGCGTCCAGTAGCAGAACCAAATCATTTGAAAAATGGTACCATCGTCGCCGCGAGAGTTGATGGATTCGGTACAACATTAAAACGTTTTTATCGTCAAGGCGATCGCGTTACTCTCAAACCAGCAAATTCTAAGTACAATCCCATTGAAGTCAGCGCGATGCAAGTGCAGGTGCAAGGTTCCCTCATTGGTGTTTGGCGCGGTTACAACTGAGGAATAAGAAAGTTAGGAGTTAGGAGTGATGAGTGATGAGTTTTAAATTAGTAACTCCTAACTCCTAACTCTCAACTCTTAACTCCTAACTCCTAACTCCTAACTCCTAACTCCTAACTCCTAGCTTGTGCTTAATATATGTACCTGACGGCAAATCCAGTGCGGCAACTGCCTACTTTCCGATTAAAACCACCATTTGCTAGGGAAAGTAAGGGTAGTTATCAAACATCGCAACCATTACCAGGATGTCCGAGAAAGCCTCCATCTTTGCAATTGCGGCAATATCAGCAAGAAGCGATCGCCAGCTGGTTTGCTAATAATGGTAGAGGGACGCTCAAAATGGCTACTGGTAGTGGTAAAACTATCACAGCATTAGCGATCGCTTGTGAATTATATCAGCAGATTAATTTACAAGTGCTGTTAGTGGTGTGTCCTTATCGCCATCTTGTCACCCAATGGGCGCGAGAATGTGAAAAATTTAATTTGCAACCGATTTTAGCTTTTGAGAATTTACGCACTTGGCAAAGTCAACTTTCAGGGCAAATTTATAATCTGCGTTCTGGTTCTCAACGGTTTGTCACGGTTATTACTACGAACTCCACTTTAATTGGAGACGGGTTTCAATCTCAACTCAAATATTTTCCTGCCAAAACTTTAATTATTGGAGATGAGGCACATAATTTAGGCGCACCCAAGTTAGAAGAAAGTTTGCCGCGTCGGGTGGGGTTGAGACTCGCTTTATCTGCTACGCCGGAGAGGTATTTTGATGATTTGGGTACGCAATCTTTATTTGATTATTTTGGCCCGGTTCTCCAGCCAGAGTTTACTTTAAGGGATGCGATCGCCTGCGGTGCTTTGGTACATTATCTGTATTATCCAGTGCTGGTGGAGTTAACAGAAGCAGAAAGTATTGCTTATTTAAAGTTAACTAAAAAAATTGGGCGATCGCTTTTATTTCGAGAACGAGAAAATGGACAAGCAGGAGATTTTGAAGACAATGAAGATTTAAAGCCGTTATTGATGCAAAGGGCAAGGTTAATTGGTGCAGCCGAAAATAAATTAAATGCTTTGCGCGATTTAATGGTAACTCGCCGCGAAACTACTCACACGCTTTTTTATTGTAGTGATGGTTCGCCAGAAACAGGACAACGTTCATCGTTACGCCAACTCAAAGCTGTTGCCAAAATTCTCGGAGTAGAAATAGGTTACAAGGTTAGCACCTATACGGCTCAAACTTCTTTAGAAGAAAGGGAAATATTACGCCGTCAATTTGAAAGTGGAGAATTGCAAGGATTAGTTGCAATTCGTTGTTTGGATGAAGGTGTCGATATTCCTGCAATTCAAACTGCGGTGATTTTATCAAGTTCTGGTAATCCGCGTCAGTTTATTCAGCGACGAGGGCGAGTTTTACGCCCTCATCCCAGTAAAAAACGTGCAACTATATTCGACATGATTGTTTTGCCGCCAGATTTAGATAGAGAAACGATAGAAGTTGAAAGGAATTTATTAAGAAAGGAGTTACGCCGCTTTGTAGAATTTGCTGATTTGGCTGATAATGCTGGTGAAGCCAGAATGAAATTATTGGATTTACAAAAGCGATATGGTTTGTTAGATATTTGATAATAGATATCTGGTAAAAATGAATGTAGAGACGTAGCAATGCTACGTCTCTTCAAGGGTTTCAGGTAACTAAATGTCTAATGAATTAGATTGTATTTGTATTTTTTTGTAAAGATTTTCCTGGCTTTGTAGAAACAAGCATTAAGTATGAAATAATTAAAATATGAATTATATTATAATGGGATGTAAGCCAAATTATGAAAGCAGCTTACATCCCATTATAATATAGTTTATTATTACTAATAATATCAGAAAAGTATTAAAGAATAAAGAGTTTTTTTCAAAACAACTCATATTTCAATATTATAGTTTATCAAAATCTAAAGATAACGCTAACCGTAGCTTTACGGTGACAAATGTAGTACTAGTGAAGGTTAAAATATAGAAAAATTATTTTAGAATCGAAGATGCTACAAGAGGCGAATATCGATGATGTTCAGGAGCCAATTAACAGCGCTCCACCGGAAGTACGGCAAATTATTGAGCGAGTGTGGAAGCTCGAAAAAAGTAGGCTAGACAGGAAAAGCAAAGGGCATATTAACGATGATATTCTAGATATTATCAAGGAAGCAGTACAATGAAGCTGACTTCAATTAAGCTGTGCAATTTTCGCTCGTTTTATGGTACAACGCCAGAGATGAATCTCGCCGGAGGAGATATTCACAACACGACGATTATTCATGGTAATAACGGTGCTGGAAAAACAAGTTTGTTGAATGCATTTACGTGGGTATTATATGAGAAATTTAGTGCAGCGTTTGCATCAACAGAACAGTTAGTAAATAAAAGAGCGATCGCCGAAGCCGAAAGAGGGCAAACTATAGAATGTTGGGTAGAAATTGGTTGGGAACATGATGTCACCCGCTACCGAGTTAAACGTTCCTGTCGAGTTTATAAAAACGCCAATGAACTAGAACCAGGTAAAACTCAATTAACCATGTGGGTGAGTGGCGACGATGGCAAATGGAATTTACCAACTCAACCACCAGAAGATATTATTAATCAGATTTTACCCGCTAGTTTACATCAATATTTTTTCTTTGACGGCGAACGAATTGAAGAGATAGTCCGTTCTGATAAAAAAGCCGAAATCGCCGAAGCGACAAAGATTTTTTTAGGCGTCGAAATCATCGAACGTTCAATTACACATTTGAAGGGAGCTAAAAAAAGTTTAGAAACTGAATTAACAGCGATCGGTGATGCAGAAACTAAACAACTTTTACGACAACAAGAAAAATTAGAACGTGAAATTGATAGTATCACCAAACGCCAAAACGAAATTCAACAAGAATTAGAATATCAACAAACCTTCAAAAAAGAGACAAGCAACCGTTTACGAGAACTCAGTACTGCTAAAGAACTGCAAGAAAGACGGCAGAATTTAGAATCACAGAAAGAAGCAAATCGAGAAGAACTCAAAAAAACTAGAGACGCGCTAAAAAAAGTAATTTCAGCGCGGGGTTATACAGTCTTGCTATCAGACACCACAAGCCAATTTCGCCAAATTCTTGATGATTTTAAGCAACGCGGCGAGTTAACGTCGGGAATTTCACGGGAATTTATCAATGAATTACTGAAATCTAAACGTTGCATTTGTGGCGCAGACTTAAATGCAGGTAGTCATCATCATAGCAATGTGCAAATCTGGCTAGAAAGAGCAGGTTCATCGACAGTAGAAGAAACTGCAATTCGGATGAGTGCCCAAGTAGATGAAATTGATAAGCAAGCAATAGCATTTTGGGAAGAGGTTGATAGAGAACAACTTAGAATTGAACAGTTAAGGCAGACGATATCTCAAATTGAAAGCGAATTAGATAGCATTCAAGAAAGATTACGCAAAGATGCTAACGAAGAAATTAGCAGTTTACAAAAACGCCTAGACGAAATTGAAACTAAAATTGATGAATTAAATCGAGAACAGGGCGCAAATCAACAGCGAATTGCTCATTTAAAAACAGAAATTGATGCTTTAGCTAAACAAATCGCTAAGCAGAAATTGAATGAAGCCAAGCAAGTTTTGGCGCAACGGCGTATCAATGCTACTCAAGATGCTATTGAACGGTTAACAGAAGTCAAAAATCGTCAAGAAAAGCAATTTCGTTTGCAACTGGAAAAGCGAGTGCAAGAGATATTTACTGAAATTTCCGTTGCACCATATATTCCGAAAATCAGCGATAAATATGAATTAACACTGGTAGAAAATACCGCAGGTGTCGAAGCGCCAGTTGCAGCTTCCACGGGAGAAAATCAAATTCTGAGTTTATCCTTTATTGCCAGTATCATCGATAGAGTGCGGGAGTGGAGCGAGAAGCGAAAAATGATGATGCTTCCCGATAGCAGTACCTTCCCAATTGTCATGGATTCGCCATTTGGAAGTTTGGATGAAATTTCGCGGCGACACATTGCGAAGACAATTCCTAAATTAGCAAATCAGTTAATAGTATTAGTCACAAAGACTCAATGGCGGGGTGAAGTTGAAGAAGAAATCGCAGACAGAATTGGTAGAGAATATGTGCTGACTTATTATTCTTCTAAACCAGATTGCGAGCAAGATTATATTGAATTGAGTGGCGAAAGATATCCTTTAGTGCGGCAAAGCCCCAATGAATTTGAGTATACCGAGATTATGGAAGTGGAACGCGATCGCTAAATTAATTGCATACAATTATATTTAACATTATTTGTCGCTTTGTGTAGGCGATCGCCATCATCATGAGCAGAGCCAAAATTATCGACCCATCTGAGAGCTATACCTTCAGCAAATATGCCGAATTAGCCTACGATAGCGCCGATATTCTAGCTGAATTTGGTGTTACCCTCAACAATACCTCACTCCAAATCGCTCTTTTTTTGTATCAAAGAGTGTCTAGGCGTAGGCATCGCTTCTAGGTTTCGGTTATTATGACAACACAGTAGATATTGAAGTCATGGCTGAAACTGGCAGAATCAGGGTTGCTAAAGATAAAGCAGATTTAGTTAAAGCGTTAACATCTTCCGATGGTGGTACAGGCCCTTTTCAAACCTTTGCTGATGTAATTGTATTTGCAGCAGCTTTGGGTGCAAAGCATAAAAAACGTGTACCATTAGGCGAAATTTCTAAACGAGAACCATCACCAATTAGATTAGAATATTTTGCTTCCGTAGGTAATGATGTGGTGATTAAATTATTGGGAATGACTGAAACTCAAGATATTAATATCTTATCCATTCATGAAGAAGAATACGAAACTCAACGCAACATTATTTTTGAAGAATATGCTAATGGTGGACTAGAAATATTACGCAATGAGTTACGTGGAGCAGTTGATTATTTAGAGAGAATTTTATTGTTTCTCAGTTATGAACGAACTCACAAAGATGAAAAAGAAGAGGAATTTGATCTCACAAAATTCCTTTCTTAGAATTAGACTATTTTTAATAGGAGCGTTTTTATCTCCATCCTAGTTTATCTTTCACGGTTCTCACTGCATCAATTACTGCATTTGCACCAGTAGAAAGTTTGTAACGCTTATTTGGATTTTTAGGATTCGGGTCTATTCTAATTAAATTATTTACCCAAATTTCATTATTTTTACTCCAACCTATCTGTGCAAGTTGAGAAATTTTTACTTCATCAAAATAATTTCTATTTTTATCATAAGTAAAGTGAAGCAAACGACCGAGAACTTCGAGTCCAACACTCACACCTAATAGACATTCATCTTTAAATTTCTTTAACTCAGCAGAAGTTAAAATATTTGCATCTGTTTCAGAAATATATCTTGTATCATTGCACTCAAAGAAAAACTTATTGAGACAATTAGCTAAAGCATTAGATAAAATTTCTACATCATTGTCTTGAAGTTCGGAATCAGGACTATTAGTAAAAGCACAACTCACAGCCCTTGCTATGTAATTATTTGTGTAAATAAACTTCTTTTGAATACGCGGAGAATCTTGAATTTTGTCTGTTTTGTTATAAAACATTTTTACTTGTTTTACCAATTTTTTAGTGATCCCGGCACGTCCTTCAATTTCACTAAATGATAATAAAAGGGCTTTGCCCAATTGTTTGGTTTGAGCCATATCTCCAAAGTCCTTTCTACACTGATCGGCATCTTCTTCTAAAACCAGCGTAATTGGAAAATCATCATCACTAATTAAATAACTTGCATCACCTTCGAGCAATTTTTGAATAGCACTTTTACGATGTTGCCCATCTGTAATTTCTAACTTTACTCCACGAGGAATAACAACTATACAAATACCCCTACCCAATTCGAGAATTTTTATTTTCTCGGAAGAGACATTTGCCGTCAGCGTGCCTAAAATCCAAGGTTTGTCCTTTTGCGCTTGCTCTATAATATAGTTTTTGATGTCATCAGCATGGCCTGGAATTTCTGGACGTTGTTTACCTAATTCAGGATCATCGTCAGTAGCAGGTTTTGCTACTAAAAGCCCTGGAAAATCGCCAGCGGGTACATTTATTTGCAACATAGTACGCTTACCCTGCCTAAAAATTAGTGCTGGATAGCAACGCTCACGATGATATTTAGAAAAAACAGGTTCAAGAGAAGCAGTAAATGCAGCTTGAACTTCTGGTGGAATGGTATTAGCACTATCCTGGTTCATGTTAACCATCAAAGCAGTTGTATAATTTGAGTCAAGTATTTATTATGCTATGCTGCTTTTAAGCGGTTTGTAATCAGTAAAAACCCTGCTGAAATTATTTTGTTAGACCTAGTAAGTTATATAAGCAATGGAAGTCCCACCTCTTTTGGTTCGACAAATTCACCATCAAAACCTATAGTTTTATTTTCTACAGTTCTCGCATTAGCCAAAGCCTTACGAAGTTCAGCTACTTCCATTGGATCTTGAAGTCCACTCAGGATATAAATTAATAACTTAGCTGCTAAATCTCTACCAGAAACTTGTACCCGCTTTTTATTAGGATCGTACAAAATTCCATACCAGAGAGATTGGGGATATTCCATACCAGTAAAACCGCCTTGCTGGTCAAACTTTCGCAATTTCTTAAAAATGCTAGTTAGAGAAAAACCTGTTTTAAATACTAAAAATCCTAAAGCTTGTGCTAAAGCAACTTGTGCTACAGGGCGGAAAAGTATATTTGCTTCACCTCCGCCTTTTTCAAAACTAAATCTTCTTAAAACAGGCGTATCTTCATGTTCCAAAATTTTATAACTGGGTAAGCTTGCCAAGTTATCAAAAAGTTTAGTGAACTCGCCAATCCCCTGTTCAATTTCTTCATTTTCTGGACGCATGGGAATTAAACCTTTCTCAAAAGGTTTCCAATGTGGAAACTTATAACCTAAATATCTTTCTGACATATCTTGCAATGCTTGCAATGTTGTCAAAACTGTAGAATTTACTGCTACTGTTGAACTATTCCAATTAACACGCGGATTTCGATTTGGTCTTTGTTCTAAAAGCGGATGACTAACCGCAATTTTTCGAGCCACAATCGCAAAACCATCATCTTCATTCAGCTGTGCTAACTGACCTTTTGTTAAAGGTGCAGCCATCAAATTTACATGAACAAAAACGGATCTTACACGCCGCCTTGCTTGGATGCGAGTTTCCCCAGCAGCTACCGCACAAATGAACTCAATACCAATTTTTTCTTTAGGTAAACTTTGTAAGTAAGCAGAATCTACTTGATACTGATTTATCAAATCAGACACCGTAATCAAACTATCATCAGCAGTTTTATCTTTTTTATATCGCTGGAGTTTACCAGTTTTGATTAACTCAATCAATCCCTGGACTCCCATCAGCCGGTGTTGACCATCTAGTGCATAAATGCTTACATTCTCCTCAGAAACATTGAGTAAGCCGACCTTACCATCTTTATCTAAGGGCGTAAAATCTGTAGTTGACTTTCTCGCCTGTCCTTTTTCATCCCATTCACTAGCTTTGATGTTATCAACCCAAGATTGATTAATTACTACCAGGACTGCTGGAAATTTATGATTGTGTCTAGCTGCTAAATACTGAACTAGCGGTGCTTGACGCGACCAATCAAGGGGTCGTTGTTGAATTTCATCGATACTATCTGCATCAATTTCGATGTTATCTGTCTCTGGATTGTACTTTTTTTGCAGCAAGGGTAAACCAGAGGCGAAGTGAACCCGACTTGCAAACCATTCTAATGTCACAGAGCCAATATAAGCTTCTGTACCCCCCATCTCGGTTTTTTGAACGAGAATTTGGTCTTTTTTCTCTAGAAATTTGTCTAAAAGTAAAGATAGTACCTGTTTTTCTTTGTTTTCTCGCTCTAGGTACTCTCTAGCTATATCAGAAGTTAGATCGGATGTACTATCTTGCATGTTAGTTTTTGAAAACAGTAGGCTATAAAATAAAAACTTTATAAAAAAATTAGATTAAAATTGTAAAATTTTTAAAAAATGCAGTAAATATATATAGAGTCAATCAAATATTTACTGTTTCAAGCAGGCTCATCAAGTTTTGCTCCTGAAACTGGGAGACTGTAGCTAAACAAATTTAGCCTACGCGGATTTAAGTCCACGTGGGCTAATGTTGCCTGTTTAGTCAAAAATTGGATTTGCTTGGATGTAATAAATGAGGTGACATTCTTGTTTTCAGAGGTAGGGAGAAATGAGTACAGCACAACAGCCAGAAAATAAAGGTCAGCAGACACGTACTGTATCAGAGTTATTGGAAGATATCCAAGCTCTCACCACTGAAATTCAAGAATTGTATTGTTTCGATGCAATACCTTGGGTTATCGGTTATTCGGGTGGAAAGGACAGCACTGCAACTTTACAGCTTGTTTGGAATGCAATATTGGGACTTCCACCAGAAAAACGGACTAAACCTATATACGTTATTACTACAGATACACTGGTAGAAAATCCTATTGTTGCTGCTTGGGTAAGTAATTCTCTAAAAAAGATGGAAGTTGAAGCCCAAGCGCAAGAATTACCATTTAAACCCCATCTATTACAGCCAGATTTTAAAGAAACATTTTGGGTTGGTCTGATTGGTAAAGGTTATCCTGCACCAAGAGGAAAATTTCGCTGGTGTACAGAACGTCTTAAAATTAATCCCTCAAATCGCTTTATTCGTGATGTGATTCGAGCTAGTGGAGAAGCAATTGTTGTGTTGGGTACACGCAAAGCAGAAAGCACAAGGCGTGCTAGCAGAATGAAAAAACTAGAAGCTATGCGGGTACGCGATCGCCTTAGTCCTAACATGAGTTTACCAAACTCTTTGATTTATAGCCCGATTGAAGATTGGCAAAATGATGAGGTTTGGATTTATTTAATGCAATGGCAAAATCCTTGGGGATACAGCAATAAAGATTTATTCGCTATGTATCGAGGTGCTTCTGCTGATAACGAATGTCCCTTAGTTGTCGATACTTCTACACCTAGTTGTGGTAGCTCTCGTTTTGGTTGTTGGGTTTGTACGTTAGTTAGTCAGGATAAATCTCTGGCTGCTATGATTCAAAATGACGAAGAGAAAGAATGGATGCAACCACTACTCGATTTTCGCAAGGAATTAGATGCTGAAGAAACCCGCGATCGCCGAGATTTCCGCCGCAGAAATGGAGATGTTCAACTGTATGAGCGCAACTTGGAAGGTGAAATATCAATTGAACCAATTCCTGGCCCCTATGTTAAAGAAGCGCGGGAAGATTGGCTGATAAAATTACTTACAGTTCAAAAAGAAATCCGCCAAACAGCGCCAGAAAATATGCGCGATATTACTCTGATTTCTATAGAAGAACTCAGCGAAATTCGCCGCATTTGGATAGAAGAAAGACATGAGTTTGATGACAGTTTACCTCGCATTTATCAAGAAGTAACTGGGGAAGAATTCAAAGATCCGCGTCCTGGTGTTGAACATAAACTACTAGGTAGCGATGAATGGGCTGTGTTAGAAGAAGTCTGTGCTAATGACGATATGCACTTGGAACTCATGTCAAAACTTTTAAGCACAGAATGGCAATTTCGCAAGAAAACAAAGCGTGTAGGAATCTACGACTCTTTAGAAAAATGTTTTAATACTAGTTCCCGTTCTGCTCAAGAAGCAATTAGAAATGCTCATTTAAAACGCGATTTAAGAGAAGCTGTTAGTCAAGGTGATATTGCGACAGTTAAAGAAAAAGTCAAGCAACTAACTTTGGGCGATGCTGTAAACGAAAGCCAGAGTGAAAACTCTTCGCAGTTAACTTGGAAAAACATAAAATTTAAAAAATAGGCGACAGCACTTTAAGGACTTTCCCCATTTTCGTCAGCATCTCGCAAGTACAACCTGATAAACTCTTCGGCTGCGTCTGGATTAATTTTCTTGAGTCCATCACGAATTTCTAACAGAGTATCAGCAACAGGATCTCTAATTTCATTCACCCAACGGTGAACATTTGGCCGTCCCGTTCCCATTGTCACTGCTAACTTGTTTTGGCTGATGCCGTAAATTTCTAAGACCTGCTTCAGTGCTTTTCCTGCTTTTCCCATGCCTTTGATTGTGTCAAAGGCTTTTAACAGAGTAAATGTTACCCATCGGTAACTAAAGGTGTAAGATAGTGTTGTTGCCAATAGGTAACAACACAGCTTATCAACAAACAGGTAAATTTCAATGAGTACAAGCTTTCTAGCAGAGACTTTTCAAACCACCACGCAGCTTGTTTCTACCAAAGATTCTACACAAACAACACCAGAGAGAGAGTCTGTAAAAGTAGTAATTTATGGTTCTAAAAGAGGTGTTAACAACACAATTCTGACTTTATACAAACTTGGTTTCGCCCAAGTTAACGAGTGGAGTCCTTTATTACCTAGTTCTAACCCTGGTGAAGTTATGAGTATTTTAACTAGGCATATTGTGACAAACTAATTAGTGATTCATCGCATTAATTTTAAGAAGTGGGAGTGGTTAGATCCCCGACTTCTTGAAGAAGTCGGGGATCTCGTAGCCCATCTCGACCTATATTTTATCTATAAAGACAAATGATATTTTTGGAACTCGTATTACAAAATTTTGGCCCTTACTCTGGTAGACAAGTAATCAATCTTGACCCAAGAACTGAGGAAAATCCTCGCCCAATTCTCTTATTAGGCGGTATGAATGGCGGGGGGAAAACTACTCTCATGGATGCTATTCGTCTTGCCCTATATGGACAACGCGCCCAATGTTCAACTCGTGGTAATTTGAGCTACAGTGATTTTTTAAATCAATGTGTTAATAGTAAAGCTAATCCTGCTGAAAAGACGCGAGTTGAGTTACTATTTGAACATATTGAAGGTGATAAGCCAATAAAGTATCGTATTGTTAGAACTTGGGAAAAAAATCCTAAAGATGGTAAAGATACTCTAGGAATTTTAGGTGATGATGACACTTGGCCAGTTGATTATCTGGTAAATATTTGGGATGACTATATAGAAAATCTGTTGCCTCTAGGGATTTCTAATTTATTTTTATTTGATGGGGAACAAGTTAAAGAACTGGCAGAACAAGAAACACCACCACAAATTGTTATTGAAGCTATTCGCGGACTATTAGGACTAGAATTGGCAGACAAATTAGTAATTGATTTGGATGTTTTAGTCAATCGCAAGCGTAAAGAAATGGCTGACACTAAAGATTTAGCCAATCTAGAAGAAATTGAAAAAAGATTATTACAACAGCAAGAAGATCATCAAATAACGGAACAGAAATTAGCTAGTTTCAAAAGTCAAATTGAAGAATTAGAAGTTATACAGCGGGAAGCCTTAGATAAATTTGTATCTGAGGGTGGTAAAATCGCCGCAGAACGCAGTCAGTTAGAAGAGAAACAAAAAGAAAAAACTACTGCATTGGAAACAATTCGGCAGTCATTGGGTGAATTAGCTGCTGATATTTTACCTTTAGCGTTAGTTCCTAATTTATTAAGTCAGGTACAAGCACAGGGAGCAAATGAATTTCGGAATCAGCAGGTACAACTTGCGAGAGATGTTTTGCTTGAGCGAGATAAACGCTTGCTTGAATGGTTAAGTCAGTTAGCGATCGCCTCAACAAAAATTGACAAAATTCAATCATTTTTAACCGAAGATATAGATAATTTATATGCAAGCTCTCTCCAAGCTGAAGTACCTTGGTTATTAGCTGATGAAGAAAGTTTAAGTCAACTAGATAATGTGAGATATCATTTACAGAATGCTCGCAATATAGCAAAACAAAAGTTAGGCAATCTCAAGAATCTAGAAGAAGAAATTATTACCTTAGAAAGACAAGTGCAAACAGCAGCAGAACCAGAAGCTTATCAAATATTGCGGGATGCTGTGGACGCAGCCCAGAATGAAGTTATACAAGCTAAAGCAAATTACGAAACGACTCGCCAAAAGTTAGCAGTGTTAACAGATGCAATTGAAATAACGAAAAAAGAATTAAAAGAGTATACTGATAAAAATATAGACCATAAAAATAGAGAACATATCATTACCTCAGCTTCTAAAGTTCAAGAAACACTTAAGGTTTTTCGAGAAAAATTAACGTTGCGAAAACTAAATAAATTAGAGGAAGAAGTAAAGAATTGTTTCCTCTACCTATTGCATAAATCGGATTTAGTATTTCGCATTGCTATTGATACTAAAACCTTTGCCTTATCTTTGTTTGATTTCGATGGGAAACCAGTTCCTAAACATCGCCTTTCGGCTGGTGAAAAACAACTCCTGGCGATCGCCTTTCTCTGGGGTTTAGCCAAAGTCTCTGGCCTGCGCTTACCTGTAGCTATCGACACACCTCTCGGCAGACTCGACTCCTCCCACCGCAATAACCTAGTAGAAAAATACTTCCCCGCCGCCAGCCATCAAGTAATTCTGCTTTCTACTGATACTGAAATTGGTAAAAATGAAGTGGAAACATTAAGGAAAAATGAAGCGATCGCCCGCGAATATCTCCTCAAATACGACTCTGCTACCCGTCAAACAACAGTACTAGAAGATCGATATTTTTGGTAGTAGATATCGGTGAAAAACGCGTGCGATCGCAATTCAATCAGAAGGTACTGTAGTTTCTCAACCAGTCGCCACTTCACAAAAGTTGAGACAGCAGTTTTGTAGTTTCAATAATAATCTGGCAATAAAAAATGAGGATAGCCAACACCATCCCCATTTTATTTTTTGTTCTTTTTTCATTTCCAGGCATTAGCCCAGAAATCAATTATTTAAAGTTGTGGTACGTACTGTTGTTTCTCTGGCACTTCAGCGTACTCAGCCACAATTTGACGGAATTCTTCGCCGTCAATGGTTTCCTTTTCGATGAGCAAATCTACTAAGCGATCGGTGACTGTGCGATGGTCGCGGATAATTTTCTTAGCAGTTTCATAGCAATCTTCAACGATCGCTCTCACTTGTCCATCAATGCGAGAAGCGATAGATTCAGAATACTCCGATCTGGTTGTCCAGTCACGGCCCAAGAACACTTCTCCCTGTTGGCTTTCCAGCGATAATGGCCCTAAATCAGACATCCCAAACCGGGTTACCATTTGCCGCGCCATTCCTGATAACTGCTGCAAGTCTCCACCTGCACCAGTGGTCACTTCCGCAGCGCCAAAAATCACCTCTTCAGCAGCACGACCACCCAAAGCACCAGTAATCCTGGCTTTCAACTGGGAGCGAGAAATTAACCCTTGTTCTTCGTTGGGAGTAAACCAGGTCAAGCCCTGTGCTTGTCCCCGTGGAATCAAGGTGACTTTCTGCACTGGGTCGTGGTCTTTTAACAAAGTCCCCACCAAAGCGTGTCCAATTTCGTGGTAAGCAATTAAGCGCTTGCTCTTGCTGTCTACTAATGGAGTACCTTCCATCCCAGCGACTACCCTATCGACCGCATCATCAATTTCGCGGAGAGTGATAGCTTCTTTGCGTCTTCTGGCGGTAAGAATTGCCGCTTCGTTAAGCAAGTTGGCTAAGTCAGCACCAGTAAATCCAGGAGTGCGGCGAGCGATCGCTTCTAAGGATACGCTAGGGTCTAGTTTCTTGTTCCGTGCGTGGACTTGCAAGATTTCCAAACGCCCTTTGATATCGGGTGCATCAACTGTTACTTGGCGGTCAAAGCGACCGGGACGCAACAATGCTGAGTCTAGTACGTCAGGACGGTTGGTAGCAGCAATAATAATGATGCCTGTGTTACCTTCAAACCCGTCCATTTCAGTCAGCAATTGGTTGAGAGTTTGTTCTCTCTCGTCGTTACCGCCACCGATACCAGCACCCCGTTGTCTACCTACCGCGTCGATTTCATCGATGAAGATGATACAGGGGGCATTGTCTTTAGCTTTCTTAAACAAATCGCGGACGCGGGATGCACCCACACCAACAAACATTTCCACAAATTCCGAACCAGAAATGCTGAAGAAAGGTACGCCTGCTTCTCCAGCGATCGCTTTTGCTAGTAAAGTTTTACCAGTTCCAGGAGGCCCGACTAACAGCACTCCTTTAGGAATGCGTGCGCCCACAGCAGTAAATCTTTCTGGCTGTTTGAGAAAGGTGACAACTTCTTGCAATTCTTCCTTAGCTTCTTCAATCCCGGCTACATCGTCAAATTTGACTCCGGTTTTTGCCTCCATTTGGAAGCGGGCGCGGGATTTGCCGAAGTTCATTGCTTGACCTGGGCCGCCAGGAAGGTTGCTAGAACGCCGGAACAAAAAGAATAATCCAGTAATTAATAAAACTGGAAACACCAAATTGCCCAATAATCCCCAAATTGCGCCATCATTCCGCATGGGGTGAGCATCAAAACTAATTCCCTTTTCTTTAAGTTTGCTAATTAACTCAGGAGCGTTAACAGGCAGATCCACCCGCCACCTTTGGATGTGATTTTCCAGATCTGGATCGCGGGCTTCTAAAATTGCCGTTCTACCGCCTTCGTACAGATCGACACTGGTGACGCGATCGGCATCCAAATATTCTAGGAAGCGACCATAGGTCATCCGGGTGTTGGCTGCATTTTTAGTCATATCCGCAGGCGCACCTGCGAAAGCTCCTTGCCAGAAGAAAAAGCCAATTACCAAAGCTGGCAACGTCCAGAGAACCAGGACTTTCCAGGAGAATTTCATGTTAATTTGCCTCTAGTTGCCTATACAATCCATTAGCCTTAGCAACCGAATGGTCTATCACTCTGTCACTTTGAGCCGTTAAACGGATGTTCATAAATCCATTTGTTTAATTTGATTTCTTATATGCACAGCCATACAAGCCTTAGACCATTATGGCTATGCCAACAAGAATCTTAATTAAAGTTAACTTAATTTTAATACAATATTGCACTAGAAAAGAAACAGAAAAGGGATTGGGGACTAGGGACTAGGGACTGGTGACTGGGGACTAGGAAATAAATATATTAGAAATATTTTCTTAGTACCTAATACCCAATACCCAATACCCAATCCCCAGTCCCCAGTCCCCAGTCCCCTATTTGACTTCTGTAATTTGTAGAGTGTAAGGAAGATATTTGCCTTTGTCGTAGGAACCAACCCAAATTTGGTAAGTTCCAGCCAGCCATTCACCTACAATGCCGGCATTTTTACCATCAAAATCGTCATTGCACCAACTACCACCGGGCCCCTTCACAATCATGGTGGTGTCCTCAGGACTTTGGACTCGTAGCTTTAAGTAATCAAATTTACTGGTTAATACTAATGTATGGTCTGGTGTTTCATCAACAAATCCAGTACAAGGGCCAGTGGCTGTTTCAGTTCTGCCAGCTACTTGATTTCCAGATATTGAGCCACCACTCATCCCGCGAACTGTCAATGGGTCTGGGGAAAACTGTGGCCCAATGGTGAGATCTCCAAATATCGTTGGCGCTTCTTGGGCATCAGCTATGACATTAGCTGAAGTGATGAAGAGCGTAACTATCATTAACGATAATCTCATCCTTCTATTGAGCGCTTTTGTCGGCATTGTAATTCGGTTTGCTTCTAAGTGCTTTTGAAGACACGATTTTTACATACCAAGTTCCCAATATGAGGATAATTGACTACAAAGGGGAATGGGGACTAAGGGAAAGGGCAAAGGGCAAGGGGCAAAGGGCAAGGGGCAAAGGGTAAAGGGTAAAGGGCAAAGGGCAAGGGGCAAAGGGCAAAGGGCAAGGGGCAAGGGGCAAAGGGCAAGGGGAAAAGAAAGATCCCTCCTTTTCCCTTTAACCTTTCCCCTTTTCCCTTGGCAAAGCCATCTCCCTACTCCCTCCTTTCAGTTATTGCTCTAGTTAAGCGGGGTCGATCTAAACCAATCTGATTGAGGAGTAACCAAGATTGGATGAGGTCGGGGCCGTGAACATCTCCAGTTAAAGCTGCTCTGAGCGATCGCATTACTAAGCCTTTTTTGACTTTTTGCTCTTTGACCGCTTGTTTAATAATGTCCTGAGCAGATTCTTCCGAGAGTTGTGGCTGATTTTGCAAAGCTGTGACAATCCCCTCTAGGACAGCAGCAGAACCTTCTTGCTTGAGTTGTGCATTCCCTTCGTCGCTAAATTCAACTGTGTCGCTGAAAAACACTTGACTCATAGCTACAGCATCTACCAGTCGAGCCAAGCTTTGGCTAATTAAAGTTACTAGCTGTTCTAACCAGGGGCGGTTGCGTCCATCGTCAAATTTATACCCAGCTGCTTCCCAATAGGGTATGAGTAAATCTGTGAGTTTATCTACAGGCATATTGTGGATATACTGACTGTTCAACCAATCGAGCTTGTCCCAGTCAAATTTTGCACCTGCTTTATTGACTCGCTCAAAGCCAAATTCCTTGGCTGCTGCTTCTAAAGTAAATATTTCTTGGGTTGAGTCTGGGGGTGACCAACCAAGTAATGTCATGTAATTCACCAAGCCTTCAGCGGTAAAGCCCATTTTCTGAAAGTCAGAAATAGAAGTTACTCCATCCCGCTTGGAAAGCTTACGCCCTTCTTTGTTTAAAATCAGTGGCGCGTGGGCGAACTCTGGAATTTTTGCTTGGAAGGCTTCATACAGCAGAATTTGTTTAGCAGTGTTGGCGATGTGGTCTTCTCCGCGAATGACGTGGGTGATTTGCATATCGATGTCATCCACTACAACTACAAAGTTGTATAAAGGTTGACCGCTACCCTCTTCTGAAGCGCGGGCGATAACCATATCGCCACCTAAATCGCTACCTCGCCAAGACATTTTTCCCCTGACTAAATCGTTCCAAAGAATTTCGCGATCGTCTTCGATTTTGAAGCGAATGACAAAAGAACGACCTTCTGCTTCAAAAGCGGCGCGTTGTTCTGGAGTGAGGTTCCGGTGACGGTTGTCATAGCGGGGAGCTTCCCCTCTGGCTTTTTGGGCTTCTCGCAAAGCCTCTAGTTCTTCGGGGGTGGTGTAGCAGCGATAGGCGAACCCTCGATCTAGCAGTTGTTGTACTGCTTGTTTATAAAGATCCAAGCGTTGGGATTGAAAAAATGGGCCTTCGTCCCAGTTCAGCCCTAGCCAACGCAGTCCTTGAAGGATATTTTCAGTGTATTCGGGACGCGATCGCTCTAGGTCTGTGTCTTCTATTCTTAGAATGAACTTCCCGCCGTGGTGGCGGGCAAATAACCAGTTAAATACACCCGTTCTCGCTGTACCAATATGCAAACTTCCAGTAGGACTGGGCGCAAGACGTACTCTGACAGTCACAGTTAATTCTCTCTTTTACAAAGCATGAATAAATGTACCTTATATTTAAACTCTAAGCCCTGAGTCCATAAAGATACGATTTCTTAGGTCTGTACTGAGTCTAGGAGTATCAAGTAACTGAGTTACATTGTTCTGATACTTCAGAACTCAACATTCACTATTTATGATTTTAGAACGGGACTGACGGGGCTCGAACCCGCAACTTCCGCCGTGACAGGGCGGTGCTCTAACCAATTGAACTACAGTCCCTTAATTTTCAACTTTCCTATTGTCACTATTTTTTTTCTATTTGTCAAGTGTTTTCGGGTTGGAAATTAAAAATTTTTTGTGAGCATTGGGCAAAACCCTTCGGGTAGGGAAAAGGGGGGATCTTTCCTTTCCCCTTTGCCCCTTGCCCTTTACCCTTTAACCTTTTCCCCTACCTGCCATACCTCCCCAGTCTAAATAGAGCCTGATAATACAACCTGGGGCTTTGATTCTAAGTGCTGCAATATCCGTGATTGCATTTGTTTATACTGATGCTTTAATAGCTGTTTACTCAGGTGGGGTTGAGAAGTGGGCGGTAGGTTCTGACTCTGTTCCACCCAATTTTTTAACATTTGGCGCTGAGTTGGGTCAATGCGACTGCTGAGAACATTAGCACAGGAATGTGGTGCTTCCAGAGTAAAAAAAATCAACGGGTAGCGTTCATTTTTAGCTAGGAAACTCACCAGATTAAGATTTTGGGGATTTTGCATATCTAGGTAGCAAGGTAGCCACTTAGGGGCTAGTTCCCGATGATAAAGTACAGTCACCCATAACAGCATTGGGTGGGGGGATGTGATGAAAATAAATTGATTGTATCGCGTAGAAAGAGCATAGTTTTTGATTTCTTGTTGAGGCAACATTAACCACAGTGCTGCTACATATTTTTGTCCGGTATCTATAAGCTGGGAAAAAACAATTTCTTGAATTGGTTTGTTCTGAGGCCAGGAAAGTTGGCGACAGGTTTGTTCTAATGGGATTGTTAAGCCAGAATCTAAAGGACGGCTAAGGATAGATCTAGAGGCCAAAGTTGTAGGTAAAGTAGGGCAAGAATATTGTTCTATGCTGTTGAGGACTTGCAAAATTTGAGCAATATTTTGTGGGCGATCGCTTGCTTTTTTAGCAAGGCAAGCCACGATCAAATTATTGAGTTTTTGAGGTAATTTTAAATTAGGTTTTACATCTGCGATCGCCTTTGGGGCTTCAAAGTGATGTGCTTTATACCAAGCACCGAAAAAATCAGTTTCTGGTTCCCAAGGTTTTTTGCCTGTGAGCATCTCAAACATCATTACACCCAGGCTATAAATATCTGAGCGACCATCTAATTTTTCCCCATCTAGTTGTTCTGGAGAACAATAAGGCAAAGTTCCATTAAAACCTGTACTTGTACTAGCTGTTGATGCATAATTTAAAAATTTAGCAATACCAAAGTCTAAAATCTTAACTAAATGACCCAATATTGGATCGGGAATAACTAATATATTTGCAGGTTTGATATCTCTATGAACTAACGGACAAATTTTGCCGTCAATATTAATACCTTGATGGGCACACTGTAAACCCAAACAAATTTGTCGGGTGATGGTTAAAAACATCGGTAGGGATAGAGGAATTAAATCTTTTAAGCTCTTCCCAAACAGATATTCCATGACGTAGTATGGTTTTCCTTTTTCACTAACGCCATAATCATACGCCCGCACGATATGTACGCTTTTTTGACTCAAAGCTGCACTCATTAAAGCTTCACGAGCAAAGTCTTGTTGCATTTTGCTATCGACAACAGTCTGAGTCAAAAATTTGATGGCAACTGGTGTTCCCCCTAGTAAAATATCATTTGCTAAAAAAACTTCCCCCATACCACCGCTGCCAATTAATTGTTTGAGTTGATAACGATTGGCAAGCAAGCCCGTACTACTTGTAGATGCAAATGGGCTTTGATTCACTTTAATAACCTCTGCTCCTTAGTCTATTTACAGTTCCTAATACCAAAATAGAAATATTGTTAGCTAATGGGGAGAAGATTTTTGATTTTGATAGTGACATTTTAACGACTCGATAAAAATTTAAAAATAATCTCCCAAAATTTAGCTAATCTATTTTTTAAATTTTCTTTTTCAGTTTTTTGTTCTGCAACTAATTTGCGTAAAATGTCGAATTTTAGCTTTTCATATTCTATCTTTAAAATATTTTTTGCTTCCTGAGGTAAGATTGATTCATTGAATTGCTGATTCGTACTTAACGAATCCATAAGTTGCTGACGTTGGTTAGCTGTGAGACTTAAGGTTGTTACATGGGAGCAACGATTGGGATCTTCTAAAGGAAAAAATAATAGATGATAATAACCTACTTCGGCTAAACTACGTGCTATATTCTGTCCTTTATTATCTTTCAAATCTAAAAAATAAGGTAGCCATTTCGTAAGTGAAGGTTCGGCATCGTACAGCACTGTTACCCATAACAACATTGGGTATACATTCATTTTAGTAATAAATTCTGTGCTATGTACTTTATCCAAAAATTTTACAATCTCTTTTTTTGGCAACATCGCCCAAAAGGTTGGTATTGGTCTTTGAGGAGTATGTAATAAATGCGGAAATCCAATTGGTGCAACTGGTTTATTTTTAGGCCAATTTTTCTGCAAACACTCTTTTTCTGATAATAATGTTGCGGGGACTAGTTGCATGTCTGATGAGATTTCAACATTATTTCTAGGAGTATAACTAGTATCCTCCAGCTGACTATTTACTTTTGCTAATTCGTCTAAAATTTGGTTGATATTTTGGGGGCGATCGCTTACTTCTTTTGCTAGACAACTCATTAATATTTTTTGTAATCCCTGGGGTATTTTTACTTGGGGATTTACTTCTTCAAATGTAGGTGGCATTTGAAAACGATGTGCTTGATACCAACTACCAAAGGAGTTACTTTTTGTCTGAAATGGATGTTTACCTGTCAACATTTCAAACATTAATACTCCCAAACTGTAAATATCAGAGCGTACATCCAACAGTTTGCGTCCTTCCATGTGTTCTGGAGAACAATAAGGCAAACTGCCAATAAAAGAATCTGTCAGGGTCATCCCACTTCGCTCTGTTAAAAACTTGGCAATACCAAAATCGAGAATTTTGACAATTTCTCCGTGTTTACTATCTTGAGTCAGAAATATGTTTTCTGGTTTGATATCTCTGTGAACAATGGGATAAATTTCTCCTTTGAGACTAATACCTTGGTGGGCACATTGTAAACCCAAACAAATTTCAATAGAGAGATCTAAAAACTGCGATATTGTTAAAGGCTTAACTTTGAGAATTTGTTTGAGATTTTTACCCTGGAGATATTCCATTACATAAAAGGGAATTTTATCCTCGGTGACACCGTAACTTAAAATCCGAACAATATGTTTACTTTTACGACCCAATTGAGCGCCAATAAAAATCTCTCTGGCAAAGCGTTGAGACATGTGCTGGTTGGATAGACTAAGTGATAGAATTTTGATGGCGATCGCCATCCCACCTTTAGCAGTATCTTCTGCTAGGTAAACTCTACCCATCCCTCCTTTCCCAATCAGATCTCTGATTAAATACCGATTATTTAAAAGTTGTCCAATATAATTGTCTAATTCTACTTTTTGCCCTACCATATTCTCAACTTTGTTTTGTGCCATAAAAATCAATTATGAAAAATATTGTTGGCAAAATACTTGAATAAGTTTAGTCAATTATTAGTTCTTATTCTTAAAAACAAATTCAGGCTTTTTACAGTAATTGAACGATACAATTTAATAAATAACTCCAAAAAAATTTATTTTCTTAAGCATCGATCGCCTCTCTGCAAAAGCTCTTATACATTGTGTAGCATATTTATTAAGGAATACGGTTGAGAAATTCCACTGAAAGTCCGATTAGAGTAGATAAATTTAGCTTCTAGGTTCCGTGAATACACAGTAACAATCAGAAAAACTAAATATAGTAATCTTATTTAATTTGTGAAAATTTACATATTCAGATAGCCGACTTCTTAAAGAAGTCGGCTATCTAATTTTTCAAACTGTGTACCGTTAACGATTAAAATTCGGCAGTAAGCGGCGTAGTAATCTCATTAACGGTGTTTCAATTTTGATTTTAAAAGCTAGGATTTTGGTGCGTTGCAGAGAGTTAAAATTGTTATCGCTGATGAGAATTAATGAGCGCTGTCCATCAGGTAACTTAGGGCCAAGAGTTAGACCTTCAATGTTGTCTAAGAGTACATCTAGAGTTCTTAAATCTAACAATAGCTTTTTCTGAACAGGTTTAATATTCTTGGAATCAACTGCTAAAAGACTATCAATATTGTGAATATCATCGGCTCCTTCTAAAGAAAATTGAAATAGAGAAACAGCAAATCCTAAACCTGTAAAAGACCGTTCTAAACTTAAAAAGTGCCCTCCATCGTCGAGAGCAAATATATCGGGTAATCCACTAGCGAACTTACCCGTCAAATTCAAAAACTGTGCTACTGGTTGAGTTGGGTAAAGAAATTCCTGTTCTGGCTGGTTGTTGAACAAGCTATATTGCAAAATCCGACAAGGACTGCCGATTTTAGGTTGCGCTGCCGAACCATCTTGAATTAAAGCATTTTCTGTAGCTGTAAATAGATATTTTTCATCGGGTGTAATAGTCAAGCTTTCAAAAGCTAAATTGTTACGGATACCTTGTTTACCTTTTTTATCTGGCAAAAACTTATTTGGTATGGGAAGCGATCTAATTTCTTTACCAGAAGATAGTGAGAATTCTTTAATAAAAGGATTAATTAATTTGCCAACATCGCCTTCTGAAGAAATAAATACAGTACCTTTATTAGTTAAAGCAATACCTTCTGTATCAGTTTGGCTAGGAGGAAATTTTTCACCGCTTTCATTTAGTAAGGTGGTAACATTAACAACGGTAACTGCATTTTTTTGTAGGGAACCCTTGCTTAAATCGATTTTCAAAGTGTAGAAACGAGTATTACCTTTTTGTCCGCGGTCATCAGAAATCGCGTAATAAAGGTTATTCTTGGCATCATAAGTAATTCCAGATAAACCTCCAACTTCGGTTTTTTGGAAGATTAAATTTTTCGGTAAAGTAACTTCTCCGATAAATTTTATGCTACTGATTTCACTAGCTCTTGATGGGAAATTTGTGAATAAGAGGCTGATAATTAGAATCGGTATGAAAAAGTAAATAATTCGTGGGAATAGGAAGATTTTTTGAATTAACCGCATGGAAAGCTATTGCTAAAAAGTGACTGGGGATTAGGAATTGGGGACTGGGTAATTATACCAATTCTCTAAAATCCGGCAACACATTCAAAATTCTCTAAATGTTATGGGAATTGTTATTAGAAATTCTTTCCCCACTCCCCACTCCTCATTAGGATTTAGCACTAATTAAGCAAGTTGCCAAGTATATTCATCCTCGAAAAACTGAACGAGCCAGTCTTTAACTAGGCGGGTGGCGCGGCAGTCATCTTCGTTGTAGCTTTGGATACTTTCTAATAAAGTCCGGTCGCCTGTTTTTAACCATTGCTCGTACCAGTGAATACACTTGGCTCCACTAGCTTCTTTATTACGCCACTCAAATCCCAACCAACGAGCGATCGCTTTGAGGGCATAGCTTTCTACAGGCAATGCTACGCTTTGAGTTAATTGTTCGTATATATCGACAAACCGATTCAGTACGGGACGCACGGAGGAGTACGGAGTATTGTAAAGCTTTGCCAGCCGTTGGACTGTATCAAATTCATACACACAAAAATGATAAATTGGTGCTTGGGGATATTGCCAAACCAAATTCAAAAATTGCTGCCAAACTAACTCTTCGTCTTCTGGTTTATCTGCTAAAAAAGAATAAAATTGTTCTGTGTTGGCAACTCTATCTACCACCAAAACACCCAAAAGATAATTTAAATCCAAGTCTGGTTGTGCCTCAATATCAAAGTAAAGCTCTATAGGCGCTGTGAATGTAATATTTTCCTTTGGTAGCGGATACGGTAAAATTAAAGGTCGTTTTTGCAGTACAGATTGAGCTTGCACTACTAACTTCGCCGCTACTTGGCTGTCAAAACCAACTAGGTTTTCGAGAATGGCTGGACTGGTGTTAGCGAGAGATTCCAGTGTAGTTATATCTAAGGTCTGGAGTTGAGTGTAGCGAATGGGTGTTACGCCTGGTAACAGTGAGAGATGCTGCTGAGTTTGAGCGATCGCATAACATTGACTATACCAATGGCAAAGATTACACTTCTGTCGAGAAATAAACACCTCTGGCGGATTTGGTAACTCTAAAACTTGAATAAATTCCTCCAGAATTTGCTGCATTTGTGGCGTCCATTTAAACAAATCCACCGCATAACTAGTGTTTTTAGTTCGCAAAATCAGCAAAGCTGTTTCGGGTACAACTCCTTGGACTGTTGCCAACACTTGGGCATGAAACGCGGCCACAACTTGATATTCTTGTTTAGGACGCTTACCGAGTTCAATACTAGCCGGCACATACATCCAATCTCCAAAATGAGATTGTCCTGGCTGTTTAACCAGTAAATCTGGACGACTCAGTAAGGTGTATGCTTCAGAATAAGTTGCTGACAACACTCCTTTATAGATGTACTCAACCCCTCGTTGCATCAATTCTAAAGTTGCCTTTTCTCCCGCTTTCCAACTTCCATATGGATAATCAGGCTGCTGGTAAGTCAACTGTGCCAAATTACTCAGTTGATGAGCAATTTTGTCCTGTTGGAGTTTCCCCAGTAGTTCATTAGGAGCATCACGCTGACCTTTGTCACCGTGGATATCTAAAAAAGATCGGCGTTTACACCGTTGGTATTGCAGTAGGAGTTCAGCATTAATCAGCATTTCTTTAAGTTAACAACAATTAGCACTCTCTGGGGGTGGCTCAGACAATTAATAATGGAATGGGAGTTGACTGTTGGCTGTTGGCTGTTAACAAATGACTAATGACTAATCAAAAATCCAAAATTAATATGGCCACTAGTTCTGTTGCACAAACCAGATTGCATCGCCATCGAGAGCAATTTCCGGCATTAGCTAATAAGACTTATTTTAATTATGGAGGACAAGGGCCGATGCCTCTTGGGGCGATGGATGCGATCGCTCAAACTCAAGCCGATCTTCAGCATATAGGCCCTTTTGGTAATGAGGCATATCGCTGGCTAAGGGCGCAAGTGCAAGCTGCTAGAGCTGCGATCGCTTCCGAGTTCCAGATCCCTACTGATACAATCAGTCTGACTCAAAATGTCACTGTTGGCTGTAATATCGCCATGTGGGGTCTAGAATGGCGGGCTGGCGACCATATACTAATCTCAGATTGCGAACACCCAGGCGTGATTGCTACAGCCCAAGAAATCAGCAGGCGATTCTCTGTAGAAGTTAGTACCTGTCCCCTAAAGGCAACTTTAAATGAAGGCGACCCCGTAAAAGTTATTACCCAGCACTTGCGCCCCAATACCCGCCTAGTAATATTAAGTCATGTTTTCTGGAATACAGGTCAGGTTTTACCCCTCGATAAAATTGCCGAAGTATGCAGAAATAATCATTCTGCATTATTAATAGACGCTGCCCAATCTGCTGGTTTGTTGCCTTTAAACTTGACTGAATTGGGGGTAGATTTTTATGCTTTCACCGGTCACAAATGGTTATGCGGCCCTGCTGGTGCAGGCGGTTTGTACGTCCGACCAGAAGCGCGAGAAAACCTCAAACCTACATTTATTGGCTTGAATGGCATTGTTGTCGATAATCAATCTCAGCCTGTGGATTGGCTTCCCGATGGGCGACGATATGAAGTCTCTACAGTAGCTTATCCTTTGTATGTCGGTTTGCGGGAGGCGATCGCTATTCATCAACAATGGGGAACCCCACAAGAACGTTACGAACAAATTTGTCACAACAGTGAGTACCTCTGGCGAAAGCTAGCAGCGTTAACCGATGTTAAATGTCTGCGAACTTCTCCACCAGAAAGCGGCATAGTCTCTTTTGAACTGACAAATAATCAGGCTCAAGCTCATCTCAAATTAGTGGAATTTTTAGACTCACAAAAAATATTAACTCGTACAATTGCCAACCCTAGCTGTATCCGGCTCACCGTCCATTACTTTACCTTAGAATCAGAAATCGACCAATTAATTGAAGCGATTCAAACTTTTTGCACAAATAGTTAAAAGTTAATAACTAACAATTAGGAGTTGGAATTAGAATTCTAACTCCTAATGACCAATGACAAATGACAAACTTAAAAATGGAACGCCCAATTTTTTATTTAGCCATCACTAACCACGGATTTGGTCATGCTACCCGCATGGCTGCTGTAGCTGCAACAATTCAAAAGTTATGTCCAGAAGTTCTGTTAATTATGGTGACCACTGCGCCGCGTTGGTTGTTAGAGTGCTACATAGAAGGCGATTTTATCTATCGTCCCCGTGCATTTGATTTGGGTGTGGTGCAAGCAGACAGTTTGACAATGGATAAAGCAGCGACTTTAGAAAAGTTGCTGGATATTAAAAAGCATCAAAATTCATTAATTGCCTCAGAAGTTAATTTTATTCGTCAAAATCGCGTGAATCTCATCTTGGCAGATGTTCCCTTTCTGGCTTCTGGGTTTGCGAATGCTGCAAACATTCCCTGCTGGATGATTAGTAACTTTGGTTGGGACTTGATTTATCGAGATTGGGGAGGTGAATTTTTAGCAGTTGCAGACTGGATTAGTGATTGGTATTCAAAGTGCGATCGCCTGTTTCGTCTTCCTTTCCACGAACCAATGGAAGCTTTTAACAATATCACAGATATTGGCTTAACAGGCGGTTCTCCGCGTTATACCCTTGATGATTTACGCTCTCTTTGGGGAATAACTACACCAGTTGAAAAAACTATTTTGTTGACTTTTGGTGGCTTGGGTTTACAGCAAATTCCTTATCATAATTTGCAACAATTTCCAGATTGGCAATTCATTGTTTTCGATCGATCTGCCCCCGATCTACCAAATTTGGTAAAAATTAATGACCGCAAATACCGCCCTGTAGATTTTATGCCCATTTGCGGGCGAGTCTTTTCCAAACCTGGTTACGGTACTTTTGCTGAAGCCACAAAATTACAAGTACCGTTAATTACTCTTGTGCGTGAAGATTTTGCTGAAGCAAGTTATTTAATAGAAGGCATAACTAACTACAATCAACATCAAATTGTTACCTCTGCTGACTTTTTTGAAGGAACTTGGAATTTTCTGCGTGAGTCACCCCAACCACCAAAAGAATCCCAACCAATTGCTAAGGATGGTAATGAAGCGATCGCTCAGGCTGTGATTAATTATTTTCAGTCAAGTTAAAATCAATAATGGAAAGTTCAACAATAATCTATTTGGAGTGCAGCAAAAAAGTAGCCAAGTGCAGCACCTTGTTTTGCTTTTTCATTAGAGAAATGGTTGCCACTGAGTTCCGTGCTTGGGTGCTGATAGTTTTGGAAGCGACACGGGATGCTTTTCTATCACGACAAGGTAGGGATAGAAATGGATTGAGTGAATCGCTGATTGAAATTGCGTGACTCTGCTTTGGAGAAGGGAACTTGGCATTACGTTCATGCTATTCAACTCATTAACAAGTCCGGTTGCAAAGGCAGAGAACCTATTGAACGTTCCATGAACATCCTCACATAAATACACTCCTCCAGGACGAAGGTGCGGTAACATTTCCTCTAAAGTAATCTGCTGCTGCTCAGGTGTGTGTCCACCATCATCAATAAGAATATCTATACCTTTGACGCTATTCTTAAAAGTACTCCAAAAAGACCTATCCGCTTGATCGCCAATAAAGACGGAGACGTGTTCATTTTCATAAGCTTTGCATACTTCCTCGATGTCTACTCCGTATATATGGCTATTTTCTCCAAAATAGGAGCGCCACATTTCAAGGCTTCCGCCACTATAGATGCCAATTTCTAGCACATCTACCTTCTGCCCAACAAATTTTGCAAGATGTCGGTGGTAAATATCAAAATAATGCTCCCATTTCCAGATACCAAATCCTTCTTTGTGGTTCTGAAAATACTCCCACAATGGATTTGTCGATGAAGAGTTAGGATTTTCTACTTCTCGGACGACATTCTCAAAGGCTCGTGAAAATTCATAAGCGCTACAAATAGAAGGCACTGTCTTTATCGCTTGGGTAAATATCGATGGCTCCTTTGCCATAGCCTTTAACATCGGATACAAAATTTTGAGATATCGTTTCATTATTTTCCCTCATGTGATGCTTTTTGTAGCTCAATTCTGAATTATCCTGGCAAAAGAAGAATTTGTTGAGATTATCTAACAATTGTTAAGTGTGCGTCAACAGATACTACCTCAGCAAAGTGTGGGGTAAACAGCAATATCTTGCCAAGCTCAAGGGTATAAAGTGAGACTTACTCGTTTAAATGCCGTAGTGATGAAACAAGGATGCTCCCAAATTAGGTTCAAGTAACTGATAACCAAATTTTTATTTTTCATCAACTTTCTGCTACTAATCTGGGCTTTATTACCACGTAGATTTTTTATTAGCCCCAATCTAGAAAAAAAGCAAGAAAGCCAAGAGAAAAAAGAAAAGCTCAAATTCCCAGATGATTATTTGACGCTTTCGCCTGAGCAATACCATTTGCAGATGTTAGTTGACTTGAGAGAGACTTATAATAAAAACCAAAAACAAGTAGATGATATTTCTCTAGCTTTGAAATATGCTACTGGTGTGACTGCCGGAATTGCTATGCTTGCCTTATTACATCAAGTAACGGTTTCTTTTATTCCTGAACTACAAAAACTATGAATAACAAAGATGATACAAAATCTTCTCAAAAAAGTTTACAAGTGCCGGAACCTAACTTAAAGAATATTACAGCTTTGTCTCACAATCTGCCTAGCACACTTATCATCCCCCATGCGTTAAAACAATCTGTAAATGCAGTTTTAAGCTTCTTTAGGCGAAGACATACTCAATCAAACGATAAATCTGAGTCAAAACAACAACCAAATCAAGCAGATTGAACTGCTAATTTAGCTTTTACTGTCACCAATAATTATTTTTCCAAATGAGTCATTACCAAAAGTTATTAAGAATTACCACCACTGGCAAATCTTTTTACAATATCACTAATAAAATAGAAGCGATCGTTGCAGAATCGGGTGTTGAAACTGGTCTTTGCACTTTATTTTTACGCCACACTTCAGCCAGCTTAGTTATCCAAGAAAACGCCGATCCTGATGTTCTTGTGGATCTAGCTAATTTTATGGCAAAACTAGTGCCAGAATCAGCTAAATATATTCACGATGCAGAAGGCGCCGATGATATGCCAGCACATATTCGTACAGCCCTCACCCACACTTCTGAACATATCCCCATTAATCGCGGTCATTTGGTACTGGGAACTTGGCAGGGAATTTATATTTGGGAACACCGCCAGCGCAGCCATTCAAGGGAGTTAGTTGTCCACATTTCTGGATAAAAATTTATCAAATTTAATTTGTTTAAAGCGTAGCTTTATTAGAGTTTAAATACTCTGTTGTAACTGCTTAGCTTTTGATAAAATATTATAACCCTTGCTGTAATGCCTTTTTGGCGAAAAATATTCATATAAATAAACCATATACATACTAAAAAAGTTGTATGTGTCAGTTTGTAAATAAAAAATTAAGTTTGTTTATAAGTTTTTAATAATTTGTTTATTTAAAGATAAACTAATACTTAATGTCAGTTGGGCGGGCTATTTCAATTACTATGAAGCAAGAACTAACACCGACTCATACTTTCCAAGTTATCGATCGAATACTTGCCCAGCACTCTGTTAATCTTTTGTCACTTAATCCCCAAAAAAAAATAATTACCAGTTTTGCGGAATTGGGGAATTTGATTGCTGAAGAAAATACCGACATCCAAATCATCACAACTCTTCAGGAAACTTTGAAATGTATAGTTGATAGCCAGTTGCAAAATTTTCCAGAAAACATATTCTGGGATTTTGATTTTCTGGTCAGTAGTATGCTGAGACAGGCTTTAGTAGCAGAGGAAGGTGCTGTTTGTTTTTTAAATACTTTTTGTGAAAAGATGGTTTCCCTAACAGAAATGTTTGGAATTAACACAGAAATTCGCTTTCGTTACGTCCACGACTTTCTATATGGATTTGATTGGGCAAGATGGGTACAAAAAGATCCGCAAAATCGTGCAAATATAGAACCTTTTAGCTTAGTTTTTTTTGATTATTTACTCACTAAAGGAAAGGAACTTATACAACGTATTAGTCACGGTCAAATCACTTATTATAAACTGTGTGACACGGGCTACCGCAATCCCTTCTCCTTTTCTCGCGAACCAAAAGATGAATATCGTTTGTTAACTTATCTTGCTCAGGAAGAACTGATTCCGGTAGCAGTATGGAACTGGAATGCTAGACCTGTATGGAATAAACCTTTCCAAGAAATGCGTCAGCAAATAGCATTAAAATTAGATATTCAACCACAGAAACACTGATTAGCAATCAGAAATTAGAACTCAAAAATTCAATGATGAAAATTGCTGATTTAATTAGTTGGTTTGAAGCATGGGCAAATCCCGCTTGGTGCGAAAGCTGGGATAATTGTGGCTGGCAGATTGAGCCTGGAGTGTTGCAGGAAAGAGTACGAGTATTGGTGTGTTTGACACCAACTTTGGCAGTGATGGACGAAGCGATCGCCTTAAATGCTAATCTAATTTTTGCCCATCATCCTCTGATTTTTACACCTCCCAAGTCCTTATGCAAAGGTTCGGCGATCGCAGAAATGGCACGGTTAGCTTTTACCAACAATATTGGTATCTACAGCGCCCACACGAATTTTGACCAGGTGGAGGATGGTACTGCTGATGTCTTGGCTCAAATTTTGCAACTTCAACAAGTTACTCCCATAGTACCCACGCAGCCTGGATTAGGATATGGTCGTGTTGGTTTGCTAGAGCCATCGATGACACTACAGGAATTACTCCAAGCCATTCAAACCAAACTTGCTTCTCCAAATTTAATTTTTTCACCAACAGCTAATTTACAGCAAATAATTTCACGAGTTGCCGTTTTGGGTGGTTCGGGAGCTAGTTTCATTTCAGCAGTTAGCAAAGCTGGCGCCCAAGCCTACCTAACTTCTGACTGCAAATTTCATCAATTTCAAGAAAGCCGCGATGCCTACGGCGGGCTGGACCAACGCAATCTCATTTTAATCGACGCCGGACATTATGCTACCGAACGTCCTGCTTGCGATCGCTTAGTGCAAAAATTCCAGTCCTTGAACCTCGACTGGGTGCAATTGAGTCAAAAAGATGAGGATTTTCGCCAGTTCTTTGCTTGATTGCATTTGTTTAAGTATTATTTTGGATGCTTGCCTAAAAGTTTTACTATATTTTAATATTCTTAAATCACCAATGATTGCTCGATCTAAACAGCAAAGGTACTGAAAATATTTGTATTCATCTATGCGCGTACAGCACATACTGAATGTGCCAAAAACTTATATATCAATCTTTATTGTGATATAAATCACTAAACCCATGTAATGATAATCACATATTATTTATGTTCCATATCAATTAGGAGCAGAGGGAAATATTCCACACTGGACGTTATAAATCGCTCACTCTGGCCTAATCAAGATGATTCGCACAATCGTTGAATCTGCTTTTCAAACTGGATATCTTAGTGTTGAATCTGAAGGTTTACTCCATCAAGTGCTGGCTACTAAATGCTACAACTCAGAGGATTTGTCAGCCCTTGCAGCCCTATACGATGCAGTTCGCACAGGTCAAATTAAAAGAGAAGCATCCCCGTCCAATGTCCTAATGGAATTACCTCTACCGAATAAATCTTTTTGATACTAATACAAGGGCAGTAAGGCACACAAGGGCAAGGAGACAAAAATAAAAGTTGGAGCCAAGCCTTTCGACATAGAAGCTTTGCCGCTTGCCGCAAGCATCCAAACTTCTCCTGTTGGAGACGCTGGGCGGACGAAGGAAAAGGGAAAAATCGCAACAAGCCTTTCCTCCCAAGTTTTGTTCGCCCCAAGCCGACCTCAGGCTTCTCTTTTGGTTTGTGTGCCCTCACTTCCCCATCCTCTTGTTCCTCCGTGTCCCCGTGTCCTCTTTTCCATCTTCCCCCAACTCTTGTGCAAGCAAAAACCTGAAAACTCAAAACTATTTGTGTGTTGTTTTTGAAAATCATCAAGGTCAGCAAGAGAATGAGTTAAGATCAAATACACAGGGGTAAAAGTAAAGCCAAGTCCCCGGACTTCTTATAATGCCAATGACTACAAGTAGGCAAATTAAACAACCGCGATCGACGCTTGTTTCTCAGTATTTTTTATTACATAATGGTAGAAAGGACTCACCAGCAAATATTAACCTTGTGAGGAGAAATCCCGACTTGTTCGACTTCTATGAAGCAAACATTCCTTAAAAGCCCGAAAGAGATTGACTTCACTGGTAAGGCAACCATTGGTTGATGACCCAAAATATCCTAGATTCTGACAACTACAAGCAAATCTTGAGATAGGGTTATGAGACGTACTTGTTCTCAACCGTGAAATTAACCTCTTAAGGGTGTAATCTAGTGGGGTCAAACCCAGATTTTGACAGGTTTAACTACGTTGTTTAAAAAGGCAGAAGCAGTACATGCTACACCGCAAGATTTATCAACTGTGTTGCGACGGGCGGGAGGTATGTGTTTTCTTGCGGGATCAGCAACGCTGGATTGAGCGTGCCCGCATCATAGACATAGAGGGAGATTTAGTAACCCTGCGCTATGAAACAGACGAAGAGGACGAAATTTGTTCTTGGGAAGAAATGGTTCGTCTTGAGAGCATCGGTGCTGTAACGCAAAAATTGGCTTCAGTGCCACGCGGAAATGTGGAACCTCTCCTGACAGAGGATTGTCCCGAAGCCGAACGCATCCGCAATCGTTACACTGACTCCAATCCTGAATAATTAGTCATTAGTCATTGGTCATTAGTCATTAGTCATTGGTCATTTATTATTTGCAAATACAAATGAGGAAAGACAAATGACGAAGGATAAAGCGCAAAGTCTGAGCGGAGGTTTCCTCCGATCAGAACTTTGTAAGAGAGGGCAAATGACTATTGACTATCATTTAACCGCTCGAAAGCAGGACAGTAACCTTCTAAAGTTACCTTAAAGTTATACAATGGGGAAGCTGGATTCCAACACCGCTGCCCCCTTTGATGTCGGCAAGTACCACAACAGTCTACATCAGTCCATGTATAGCGATCGCTATTTTGATTGAGCAGTTCTCGCTGAGACAACCCGCGTAATACTAGTTCCTCCCCTTGCCAACGAGCCTCGATTAAGCCAGTATCAGCAAAATGTTGCCAGCGAGGATCGGCTGTGATGGCATCGGGGAGGGTGATTGTAACTACTGTTCCTAGCTCCGTCAGTTCGCCTTCGTAATTCGTCTCTGGGGCTGCGGGTTGCAAAAACGTATCGCCAATGGGCAATTCCACCAAAGTCTCAGCCGCTGGAGAATGTATGTGATAGCGGTTTTGTAACTCCTCTAAGCTTGTGAGGTCGGCTAAGTAGGCAGGAGAACCGTGGACAAAAATCACGTGCTGGGGTCGCAAATTATGAATTAGTTGCGTAGTACCAGGGCCATCACTATGTTGAGCTAGGAGGTAGCTTTCAACAGTGGTGGGTGCTAAATATTTTTTGTTAAGTTTTATATCAATTTTTTCCGGTACGAGGATCAGCCAAGGGCCGGTATTAAGTTGGCAGTGTTCGCGCAAATCAGCTGTCGAGTCAGTTAGGACAATACAAGGAGACTTGCCAACAGTGGCACGTTCTTCTGGGTGCAAACGACGCACCCGCGGACGCACCCGTTCGTCCCAAAATAAAGGTTGATGGCGGGCAAAATTCTGTACTGATGGGGGGAGGTGGGGCAGTAGTTCTAGGTACGCGTCGCAGCCAGTGGCGACGGCGCCATCCACCCAGATATCTAAATCTCGCCCTGTGAAGTGGTGATGAGAGCGCAACAGCATCAATAGTTCTTGACCCAGCCCTAAAGCGGGGGTGGGGAGAATTACAGAACAACGCTCGGCGATCGCTCGATTAATTCGCTCTGCTAATTGATTTTCTTGGTTGCGACGATGGGGATGGCGGGATGTGCCATAAGTGCCTTCAATAATTAGCACATCCAAGTCTAAGCCCCGTAGTTCCTCTAAACGCAAACCTTCTACTAGGCGAGAGTTGGATAAGAAAAAGTCCCCTGTATACAGTAGCTTGTAACTACGGTGTTGGGTGGTGTAGGTGAGGAGAATTGCCACTGCCCCTGGTAGATGCCCTGCGGGAAATAATTCTGCCACTAGACCGTCTTGGAATTCCACTGGCGATCGCAACGGCAGAGCATGACAAAATTGAGAGATTTTTTCGGGGTCTTGGTCTTGCCAATTCAGCGGCAGTAACTTACTGGTTACTTCGCTGCCATAAATGGGTAACTTAGGAAAAGCTTTGTGCAGTGCCAGTAAGCCTCTGGCGTGATCTGGGTGGGCGTGACTAACTAAAACTAAATCTGCTGGTAGGGGCGGACTCGCTCCACGTACCGACTTGCCAAGCCCCCTCCCCAGCGATGAGATGTCCTCCAAACCACAATCTAAGAGGATGCGGTGTGGCCCCATCTTCACTAATAAACACACGCCCTCATCGTGATGCTGAACGCTATAGGGCAAACATTCTAATTCACTACCCGCTTCCCCAGCATCTACGCGAGAGGATGCCGACAGATTGTCCCTCATGCTCTCCTCCCCTCAAACCTCATCGTCATGGACATATCCCAAAACCCAAAAATTGCACAAATTTCGGTTTTGTGACTTAGGGGTAAGTTTTATCATGCGCCCCTACACCCTGAGAATACGGATTTTTGATTGGGGAGGACGCCTCTACCGAACCCACACGAGTTCGGAAAAGTTGGATAACGAGAGAGCTATCAAACTACTAGCTCAAGGAGCCTTGCCTCTTGCCTGTTTTCCCTGTGAAAGTTATGAGCGCTCTTAGCCAACTTACCCTACGGAAAGTTGCCCCAGCGTCTACAAATTTCTCTTAATGCGCCGAACCATTGCCGTGATAGTTATCTGAGTCATAGAATCCGTTTTTCGTGCCAAAAAATAGACACGAAACCGTAAATATAACTGTTAAACCAGCTAGAATCAGCTTGACATCCATTTGTTTGCTGTCCTTTATTCAAGACTTTCCTATATTAATTTAGTGCTTCCACAATCAAATGGAATCACTAGAAAATCTTTACTATGCATATATCGATTGGGCAATAGGTAAAATTACCGCAATCAGTTCAGATTGTAGAACTTTTCGGTCAACCTGTCCATCCTTTAGGCATAAACCTACAGTCCGTAAAAATCTTCATCTAGAATTTGGTCGATGGAAAAAGAGCAGACTGTGGGATATTCACTTTCTTGAGGTATCCGAACTTCAAACTTAGCTAGCTTACCTTCCTTAATGGCTAGCTTGCGAGCATCTGGGTAGGCTTTTTCCAGCGCTTCTACTAAAAAACTTTTTAAAGAAGAAGTATCTGCCAAATTATTGAGAACTCGTTGCCGATGTTCAAGTATTGAGGTATACCAGCTGCCTTTCATTGTATCGGGTACATCATACTGAACTCGTAACTTGAGTAAATGCGCCAACAAAATTGTGAGATTACTTTTGAGGGCATTTTTCTCTGCTTTGCCCAAATCAACTAACTCCTCAATCAAATGCTCAATATCCAACGCTTCAAAATCATGATTTTGTAACTGTTGAATGGTTTGCTCAATCCATAATTGTAAATCGCGATCGTATAGTGGGTTAGGCATTTCTCAGATTAACTCCTAACTATTCAACATTGCAGCTAGCTCCAGAAGTTTATTCGATCGTAGCGATTAATCGCGTCTCTACATTCATAAGTCACCAGTCAACGCTCAAAGGTCAACACTCCTTATTGCTGCGGTGGTTTCTTACCAAACCCATAGCGCAGTGTATTCATAATCCAAGTTTGGAAGTTGTCAATGTAGCTAAATATCACTGGCACTACTACCAGCGTCAACAGGGTGGAAGTTGTGAAACCGCCCATAATGGCAATTCCCATGGGTTGGCGGACTTCAGAACCCGTGCCAATTCCCAATGCTAAGGGCAGAGTACCTGCGATGGTTGCTAGGGAAGTCATAATAATTGGGCGCAAACGTGACACGCCTGCTTCTACTAGCGCTTGACGTTGGTTTTTGCCTTCCTGCATGTTGATGATGGTGTAGTCTACTAACAAAATCGAGTTTTTAGTGACAATTCCTAACAGCAACACAACACCAATTAAGGCATATATTCCTAAAGGTTTTTGACCAACCATTAACGCTACCAATGTGCCGCCTAAACAAAACGGCAAAGCTGCCATAATCGATAATGGATGGAGAAAGTTGTTATATAGCAGCACCAGAATTGCATAGATAGACATTAATGCTAGTCCCAACGCGCTGCCAAAACGGCTGAAAATGTCTTGCATAATTTTGGCGCTACCTGAAGGTTGCTGTACTACTCCTGGGGGTAAGTTTTGCATTGCAGGTAGTTTGTTGATTGTTTCTACTGCTTGTCCTAAAGAAATACCTTGGAGGTTGGCTTCTACAGCTACTTGGCGGGAGCGATCGTAGCGGTTGATGGTGGCAGGGCCGCTACCAAAACGGATATCTGCTACTGCTACGAGGGGAACTAGTTTACCATTTTGGGTGGGGACTTGGAGATTTGTAATTGTATTGATGTCAGCCCGTGCTTCGGGGTCGATTTGCACGCGAATGGGGATTTGCCGATCGCTCAAATTAAATTTTGCTAAATTGGCATCGTTGTCGCCAATGGTACCAAGGGAAGCAGTGCGGGCGATCGCTTGCACTGTCACCCCTAAATCTGCGGCCCGTTGCGGGTTTGGAATTACTAAAATCTCTGGCTTCACCAAACTTGCAGTTGAGGAAACTTCCACAAATCCCGGTATGCTTCGCATCTGTTTTTCTAAAGCATCAGCAGCTTGATTTAATGCTTGGGGATTTTCACTTCTGAGGACAATTGATAAACCTTTGCGGCTGTCACCTGGTGACTGGCTTTGAAAACTAATTCTCGCTCCTGGTATTTGCGAAAATTTAGGGCGTACTTGTTCCTCAAACTGTTTTTGGGAAATATCCCTTTGTTCTCTGGGTTTGAGATTAATGGTCAAGGTTGCAGAATTTATTTCTTCTGTTGCTAGTACCCCTTCAACTACTGGGTTTTGGCGAATCAGGTCAGTGGCTTGTGTTGCTACCTTGTTAACATCTGCCAAAGTCGAACCAGGAGGTAGTTCTATAGTGACGTTGGAAATTCCAAAGTCACCATCATCAACGAAACCCTTGGGAATCAAAGGAACTAGCATCACACTGGCAACGAAAAAAGCTAAGGCGATCGCCATTGTTGTCAATCTATGCCGTAACGCCCACTGGAGCAGCGATCTATAAGGTTGAAAACGCCGAGTTGTTGCGATTCTGCTACCGTTACCGCTACCTGGAAGTGTAAATTTAAAATTAAAGAATTTTATTACTCCCCTACCCCTCTGCCCCCCTGCCCCTCTGCCCCCCTGCTCCCTAGTTTCCTTGTTCTCTTCCAACAGATACGCCCCCATCATCGGCGTAATCATCCGCGCTACAAGGGTTGAGAAAATTGTGGAAACGGCAACGGTAACCCCAAATGGTTGGAAAAATTGCCCCGGAATCCCACCCATAAAAGCAACGGGCAAAAACACAGCAATAATCGTCGCCGAACTTGCGATTACCGCCAATCCGACTTCATCAGAAGAGTCAAAAGCAGCTTCCCAAGCTGATTTGCCCATTGCCATGTGTCGTTCCATGTTTTCAATTTCCACCACGGCATCATCAACTAAATTGCCCACCGCCAAGGCTAATGCCAACAAAGTCATGTTGTTGAGGGTGTAACCAAGAGCCTGCTGGACTGCAAAGGTGGGAATCATTGACAAGGGCAAAGCAACGGCAGTAATTAATGTGGCTTTCCAACTACGTAAAAATATTAAAATAACGATGACAGCCAACACCGAAGCTTGAATTAATTCATCAATGGTGCTTTGGTAAGATTGACGGACAACATCGGCTCTTGTAAAAATTAAATCCACTTTCACATCTGGAGGGAGTGTTTTTTCCAGTTCTTTAACTGCTGCTTTTACTCCTTGTTCCACGGTCACCAGGACGCTGCCAGTACTACGCAACACCTGAAAAGCTACTACGGGTTGATTGTTTAAATAAGCGGCTTGGCGAATATCCCCAAACTTATCTTCTACGGTTCCCAAACTGGATAAGGGTACGGAACCACCTGCTGGTAAGATGATTTCGTAGGTTTTCAAAATATCGACATTGCCAGCACTTCCAAGGGTGCGAATACTTTGTTCGCTACCACCGACTTCGGCACGTCCGCCAGGTAAGTTAACGTTTAAAGCGCGGATTTGGTCGTTTACTTGGGTGGCGGTGATACCTAAAGATTGCAAGCGGTCTGGATTGAGGTTAATGCGGATTTCTCGATCGACTCCACCAATACGCTGAATTTGTGCGACACCAGGAACTCCCAATAAAGCGCGGCTAATGGTTTGGTCTACGAGGTTGCTTAATTCTTCTACAGAACGGCGGTCTGATTTCACGGCATAGGTAACGATGGGGCCGCCGGAAAATTCCAGACGTTCGACAATTGGGTCGTTGATATCTTGGGGTAAATCTTGGCGAATTTGAGCGATCGCATTGCGGACATCATTAGTGGCGCGATCGCTATCTGTACCCAAAACAAAATTGATTGTCGTCTGAGAACTACCATCGCTGACCTTGGAAATCATATTATCGATATTGCCCAAGCCAGCAACAGCATCTTCAATTTTTTTCGTTACTTGCGATTCTAGTTCCGTCGGCCCTGCACCTGGTTGGGTGACTTTTACCACAACTGCCGGCACATCAATATTTGGGTTCGTATCAATCCCTAAAGACATGAAGGAAAACCAACCCAATATCGTCAAAATTAAAAATAAAACTATCGTCGGAACAGGTTTTTTGATCGACCAAGCAGAGATATTAAAAGACATCAGCAAATTTTAGATTAGTTATTAGTCATTAGTCATTAGTCATTAGTCATTAGTCATTAGTCATTAGTCATTTATCATTGGTTATGAATTATTCTTGTTGTCTCCCTTGTCTGGCTTGTCTCTCCAATCCCCAATCCCCAGTCCTCAATCCCCAATCCCTAATTCGCAATTCGCACTTTGTCGCCATCTTTGAGATATGGCGCACCATCAACTATTACACGTTCGCCTAACTGCAAGCCACTTTTGATTTCTACTTTGTCACCGTTAGCAGGATCTCCTAACTCTACTTTTTGGCTGCGGACTGTATCCTCAGCCGATAGGGTAAATACGATTACACTTGAGTCTGCTTGGGACTGCACTGCTTTTTGCGGTACTACCATGCTGATGGCTGAACTGGTAGTAATTGCAGCACGGGCAAACATTCCTGGTTTGAGGGGAGTTGTTGGTGGCAAGTCAATTTTTACTATAGCCTCACGTCTTTGATCGTTCACTAGTGGTTGTATTTCCCTGACTCGTCCTTGCGATCGCACGCGGCGATCGACATCGGAAGTAATTTGCACCGATGCACCAACTTTTACCTGCGTGAGTTGAGTTTCAGGCACTTTTGCTTGAAGTTCTAGTTTTTCATCGCGAATAATCGAAAATAGCTTTTGTGTACCACCAACTACAGTTCCCACTTGGGTTTGTGGTGGCACTCCAGTAACATCACCAACCCTAGCAAGTTTCTCGGCGATGACTCCAGAAACCGACGCACGCACTACAGTTTGTCCCAATTGAGTTTGGAGTTGTTGCAATCTAGCAGCACTACTTTTGACATCGGCTTTGGCTTTGTTGATGCTGGCTTGGGCGTTGGCAATGTTCGACTGGGCACTTTTAACGCTGGCTTGGGCACTACGGACATTTTGTTGGCCGAGATTCACAACTTCTATGGCAGTTTTCACAGCGTAGGAACGAGTGTCGAGTTCTTGTTTGCTAATGGTTCCAGAGTCGGCAAGTTGTTGATATCGTTGATAATTTTTACCTGCTTCCTCTAACTTTGCCTGGGCTTGGGCTAAATCTGCTTGTTTTTGCTGGACTATTGCCTGACTGGATGCCAAATCTGCCTGTCTGGATACCAGATCTGCTTGTCGGGATTTGACATCTGCTTGTTTTGATTCCACATCTGCTTTTGCTTGGCTAATTTGGTTTTGGAGTACGGAATCATCCAATATGGCTAACACTTGACCATTTTTGACAAAAGCTCCTTCTTTGACGTTTTCAGGGATGCTTTTAATTTGTAGTCCGTTTGTCTGGGGTAGCACCGGAATTAGATCGCGGGCTGTTACAGTACCAGTTGTTTTCAGGGTACGCATAACACGGGCGTTTTCCACTGTGGCGATGGTGACTGTCATCGCTGGGTTAACTTTTTGATTTGCGATCGCCCCTTGTTGGCGAGATGGCAGACGACTCAATATAGCCATACCACCAAAGGCGATCGCTATCCCTAAACCTGTACCCAAGAATAATGGCTTCAACCATGTTCTGGTTTGTTTGTGCTCCGATTTGTTTGGCAAGGTAGCATCTTCAGACGTTACAGGTTTTTCCACCTCAACTTCTGAAAGACTTTCATCGCTCACAGTGCCACCTCCACTTCCTGTGTATGTTTACCAGTGTTAGTACTTTCTTAAGAAAACTTGAAATTTATTTACTTTATATCAAAAACGGCGCATTTTTCAGTCAATGTGTTTTGCGTGCATAGGTATATAACATAACGAAACCATAACTCTTCATCAGAATAATCACTAATAAAATACATAAAGAATTAATGTAAATTAAAATACAAACTAATGTAATTTCATCTATTAACTGTAGTATTGTGGCAAGACAAATTTCCAAAGTTGAAAATTCTCCCTTGTCCGGCTATCTCCAAATCTTTGTGTCAGTTTTAACCTATTGCTTTTCACTTGGTCGAGTATTACGTCACAGAGGATATGTATTTAGATCGCTGTCAATCGCGAGTTAAAAATGAAAAATTAATAGATAAAGCTAATGTAGATTTATCTAATTAAAATTAAAAACGTTAATGTACTTTGCTATACTAGCTAGTTATTTTACTACGCAATCCATAATCCCTCTGAAACGTTTGTATTGCTAAAAATCCAAAGCTTATCCTGGAATGCAGTAGAGGTCAAGGTAGCGTCTACATCTACACCTGAGTTAAAAAAGAGCAAACTGCATTGTCCCAAATTACACCGAGGGGATTGGGCATGGGAAAAGGCTCTCTCTGGAGCAGGGAACAGAGGGGAGGCTTATCTCCCCTACCCCCTGCTCCTTGTCTCCCCGCTCCTTACTCCCTACTCCCTGAATAAAAAATTACATACCAAAGCAAACAGATATGTTCAATGCCACTGAAATTTTAATTGATGCCTTTGTAAATCAAATTCGAGAAGGGTATCGTCGCACCTATGGCTGCTTCAAAAATGACTATCAGGACATTATTGCCTGGGCTGGTAGCATGGCTTTGGAAAACATTGCCAATAGCGACGCCCTTTACCATAATGTTGAACACACTGTCTTAGTTACCTTGGTAGGACAAGAAATTTTACGTGGCAAACACATCAGAGAAGGTGGTGTTTCCAGTGAAGATTGGCTGCATTTCATCATCTCCCTAGTCAGCCATGATATTGGCTACGTTAAAGGAGTTTGCCGACAAGACCGGGAAACAGCAGGCTTATATGCCACAGGTAAAAATGGCAGAATGATTTCGTTAGCTCCTGGGGCTTCTGATGCCAGCCTCACGCCATATCACGTCGATAGAGCGAAGCTGTTTATTGATGAGCGTTTCGGGGGTCACAAGTTAATAGATGCGGATGCGATTAAAAGCAATATTGAATTAACTCGATTTCCGGTGCCTGCGGCAGAGGATCAGCAAGATACAAAGTGTTTTGCGGGATTAGTACGTGCTGCTGATTTGATTGGGCAATTAAGCGACCCACGTTACTTAAAGAAAATTAATTCTTTATTCTACGAGTTTGAAGAAACTGGCATGAATAAAGTCTTGGGGTATAAAACTCCTGCCGATTTACGTAAGAACTATGCGAAATTTTACTGGAATGGGGTATATCCCTATATCCAGGAAGGGCTGCATTATCTGTCGCTGACACAACAAGGAAAACAAATTCTGGCTAATCTCTACTCGAATGTGTTTGTTGTAGAACACGAAAGACAACAGGAAGAACAACAACGGTATTTAGAGGAGTTAAGAGTTAAGAGTTAAGAGTTAGAAGTAGAGACGCGATTAATGAGCCAGCGCGTTGCGGGGGTTAACCCCGTTGTAGCGACTGGCGTCGCGTCTGTACAAGAGTTACGCGATTAATGAGCCAGCGCGTTGCGGGGGTTAACCCCGTTGTAGCGACTGGCGTCGCGTCTGTACAAGAGTTAAGAATTATTAACCATGAATTATGATAAACATGAAAGTTTGATAAATCAGAACTCAGAACTTTTAACTCATAACTCATAACTTCTAACTACTATGGATTGGTGGCGACGACTGAAGAAAAATCCTTTGGCACGATTTGGGGCAATTTTGCTGTTAATTTTCTACATAGCGGTAATTGCAGCCGATTTCATTGCCCCTTATGACCCATACGCCTCACAGCCTAATGGTTCATTGCTGCCACCAACTAAGGTACATTGGTTTTCTCAATCAGGGCAGTTTATTGGGCCTCATGTTTATCCGACGACTCAGGGAGAGACGAATTTAGAAACAGGCGATCGCGAACTGATTGTAGACTTTAAAAAGCCCTCACCCTTGCGTCTATTTGTCTCTGGTGCAGAATACCGATTGTTGCAGCTAACTTTGCCACTACCCCCCAAGTGGGATGAAGTTACAATTTTTCCCGGAATTCCCTTGAATTGGCATTTGTTTGGCACAACAAATGGCGTAAAATTTAACGTTTTAGGTACTGATGACCAAGGCCGCGACCAACTCAGTCGCTTGTTGTATGGCGGCCGCATCAGTATGTTTATCGGAATTTTTGGCGTTGCTATTTCCTTTCCTCTCGGTTTGCTCATAGGTGGAATATCCGGCTACTTCGGAGGTTGGACAGATAGCATCATCATGCGCTTGGCAGAAGTGCTAATGACTTTCCCTAGTATTTATCTTTTGGTCACCTTGGGGGCAGTTTTGCCACCTGGGTTAAGCAGTACCCAGCGGTTTTTATTAATTGTGGTGATTACTTCGGTTATTGGCTGGGCTGGTTTAGCACGGGTAATTCGCGGACAGGTACTGTCAATTAAAGAGCGAGAATTTGTGCAAGCCTCCCGTGCAATGGGCGGTAACCCGCTTTATATTATTGTCCGCCATGTTTTACCGCAAACGGCTACCTATGTAATTATCTCTGCTACTCTGGCAGTTCCCAGCTTTATTGGTGCAGAAGCGATATTGAGTCTGATTGGTTTGGGTATTCAACAACCAGACCCCTCTTGGGGCAATATGCTTTCTCTGGCTAGTAATGCTTCAATTATGGTTTTGCAACCTTGGTTAATTTGGCCGCCGGCTGTGTTGATTATTCTGACAGTGCTGGCATTCAACTTACTTGGCGATGGCTTGCGAGATGCATTAGACCCGCGCAGCTTACGGAGATAGGTTGTAAGAATAGCAAATGTAGTCGCCGAAATAGTAAATGCTGTCGCCGAAATAGTTTTTGCGATACCAAAATAGTTTTTGCGAGCACTGAAATAAAAAATGCTGTCGCCGAAACCATTTATAAAAATCTTTGTAACAGATGAATCGTCTGTAGGGGCACACAGCTGTGTGCCCCTACCGTAAAACCCAGCGGCGAAACAGTAATTTAGCTCACGCAGAGAGTAAGACAGGACTTACGCAATATGTGACTGAAAACCTTATTCAAGCGTAGCGGTAATTCATGAATTACCGCTACTTTCGTTATCTTTTGCGTAAGTCCTGTAAGAGTTGAGAAGGGTTGATTTTTGAATTTCATATTCAAATTCAGCAAGGCCAAATTTACTTATGGCATTCTTACTTTTGACTTTTGACTTCCCCCAAGGGGCTGACGCTTCAGCACTCCTACTGTACCTAAAGCCCCCAGTGCCAACATTCCTAAAGCTGGCGAAGATTCTGGAACTGCTACTAATGCGGCTCCTGCTAAAATGCTGTGAGTGTATGCTGTGGGATGCAGCTGATCCCAGAATAAATATTGATTGGGGTCAGGACAGGTAGTGAAACTCGTTGGGCTGGTTATTGTCAAGCACGCATCAGTAACATTTGTGAAACCGAATTCTGCCGGAGATGCAAGACCTCTATTAAATAAGGAATTAACATCAAAAAGGGTGACATGAAGATCTTCTTGCTGGTTCAAAGTATTGACACCCACAGCCAAGCTGGAGTTATGGGCGTTAGTTAAAGCAGTTAGTCCAGCAGAAACCGTTGGATTTTTATTGACGCTAGGAAGGGCACCTAAATTAGGTAAATTTACTACCAGAAAATTTTCGGCACCAACACTAGCAAGTGATTTTACCGCAGTTATCAAATTATTGACTGGTTCAAGAGGGTTTGTTACCCCAGCACGGTAATCATTTGCACCAGCCCAAATTACGTATAGCGCCTTGTCGTCAGCTTGAGGATTAACTGTACTAAAGTTTGTTATCTGCTGAGCTAATCCTGGTAAATTTGGATTAACGGTGTTCAAAGTACCTGTGGTAGCACCACCAAAGGCAAAGTTAGTTAGTGTTATTCCCAAACTAGAAGATAAACCTTCTACCCAAACTGGGCCATTGGTAAAGCGTCCCTGAAAATACGGTGGACTGGGAGGAAATTCATCTCCTGTAGCCGCTTTAATGAAATTGTAAGTATTGCCAGTATCAACCAGGCTGTCACCAAAGGCGTAAATTTGACTAAAACTGGCCGCCGATGCTTTTAGTGAAAATACAAAAGAAGAAGATAATATAAATCCTGCGGCTAAAACTTGTTTTTTCATGCTGATTATCATTAGTCTTTTTTACTAAATAGTTTAGAAATCTTGAAAAGTTATTTTAGGAGATGTACAATTTTAGATTGCCTCATTTTGAATGATAAATAATTGAGTAAGTCGGCAGGAAAAAAGAAAATTATCTCAAAATAAATACGCATAATATATCTACTGAAATGACCAAAAATATGGACGCTTATTTCAGTGAATTTATGATTAATTAGTATTTATCTTCCGCCTAAAGCTTCGATTTAATTAGGAAATTTAGTCATTTATTTTGTTTGGACAGCTTTCTTTGGCTTGTTTTGGGAGTTGGTAATTGGGTTTGAGCTTCAAAGCTTCATCGAAGGCGGCGATCGCTTTTTCATTTTGCTGGAATTTACACAGGCTCAACCCTAAATAATACCAGACTTCAGCTTTTTGAGCATCACTTAGTTTGTGATGATCTAGAAGGAAATAAAATTGCGCGATCGCTCGATCGTCTTGCTTTAGCGCTTGTAGTGCCATTCCTTTACCCCGTAAAGCCACAAAGTATTGAGGATTGTATTTTATTGCCTGTTCATATGCTTCTAGAGAACGTTCGTATTCTTGTTTTCGGAATAATACCTTACCTTGATAGCTAAAAGCAATGGCTAATTCTTTAGCATTTGTATTTTTCTGTTCAATTTTTGAAATTTCTTTTAAAAGGCCAATTGCTTGATTAATACTAGTAAGTGCTGCATCAGGTTTGTTGAGTGCTAATAGTGCTTCAGTTTGATTAATCCAGAATACAGGATCTTTGGAATTGAGTTTAATGGCTTTATCAAAAGCGGAGATTGCCTCATCATATTGTTTGAGGTTAAATAGCGCTTCTCCTTTGCAATTCCAAGCATAAACAGCTTCTGGATTAATAATAGTTGCTGTAGTGCATGATTCTAGCATCTGGCTGTAGTCTTTGAGTCCAGCTAGTGCATAGCCTCGGTTAGTCCAAGATTGGTAGTAGTTGCTATCAAATTTTAAAAGGTTGTTGTATTTGGCGATCGCTTGTTGATATTCTCCTTGCTGTAACAAACCATTACCTTGTTTGAAAATCATTTCTACTTGTAACCATCTAAATACACTCAACCCAAAAATAATCAAGCCAGAACCACAGACCATTAAACCAGCTATTCCTAGCAATGCCAAAAATCGTTTATTTAAACTGGATTTAGGTCGATTAATAGTATTGCTGATATGCCAATTATTATCTGGTGAAATAGTTGTTTTTGCTGATGATGCAGAAAGTATTTTCTCTAACTCCAGGTTTACCCAATTGCAATTAAAAACTGCTTGGTAAATACGGTTTGCAATTTTTAGCTTATCTTCTTGTTGAACTATCAATCCTATATGTAAAAGTTCTGCCTGTTCTCGACTATTGTTGACTGGTAATTCGCCCTCTTGCCAAATTTTTCGGTACAGTTTCAACAAAGATAAGGGATCGCATTGCTGATTGTAGATTATACTTTCACGTATGCTTTGCAAATACTCAGCAGTGATTTGAGTTTTCCAATTGTTAATGAAGTTCTTATGTACTACTTGTTGGACTATTACTGCTTCTGCTCCTGCGGCAATATTATCTGGCCATTCCACAAGTAATTGACAAATTTGTTCGGTCAAATTGGGTTGTCCATCTGTCCAGATTTGGACTTCTGCTAGCAAAGCTTCCAGACAACTGGCTTTTTCTTCTAATTTTTTGAATAATTCTAGAGTAGTAGGGCTAAACAGTGTTAATGTTGCCGATTCCTGCTCTGCCGAATTGAAAGCAAAAGCTGAATACTGAATGGGGTTCGAGATTTTCAAATTGTTCTGTGACACTACGCTTTTCAAATGTAATTGTTCTGTTTGGCTTGAGCTTTGATTCTTTAAAATTTCTTGTTGCTGGAGTTGGGATTCTAAAGCTAAATGCTCTAGAAAAAAATTAACTGTAGTCGGTTTCAGCCAACCTTTAAGTACTGCTAATTCCCCAAAGCGAAGTTTTTTGTATGCTTGTTCGGCAAGGATAGTTCTGATTTGCTGTTCATTTAATAGTCCAGCTTCTTTTAAATATTTGCCCAAAGGCTGTTTTGGTTTTTGCTCCAGTAACACTGGCCACTTGTCAGAGAAAAAATCAGCCGTTTCTTGTTTAAGCCATCCATGCAAAACTAGAATTTCACCAAGCTTCAAACCAGTAACTTTGGTCTGCTCTTTGAGAGCAATTTCTATCTGCTCAGATGAAATTAGGTCAGCCTGTTGTAAAACTTTACCAAGTGGCTTCATAATCAAAAAAATATTATATTTAGTTATGAAGGTAGCAAAACAAATTATTTTTTTGAGTTATCAAAAGTCAATTTTCTTATTCATGTAACAATTCTTACCTTTTATATAAATATCTTTAAGTAGGCAGGTGCAAATAAACAAATCTAACTGTTGAAGGCTCAAGTTTCTTAGAGAAGATAAGCTTGAGGCACTGCTCGACTAGGTTTTGGCGGTTTCAGCACCGTCTGATGCTTCAAAACTTCTCTTGCGTCGGCTCAGCCAAGGCAAGAGACTTTGCGCTTTGTCCTTTGCCATTGGTCAAGGTTTCAAGTGTAGTTCTGTTTATTTTCACCGACTTACTTAGATGATTAGTTGTGTTAGTATTTTATATCAGGACTTACGATGATATAAATATATACTTAATTTACTTAATTTTTATAATAATAATTAACAGTAACTTAACTCTCTAAGTCAAGTCTGGCAAGATTTATAGTTTTCAGGACTTACGCAAAAGATAACGAAAGTAGCGGTAATTCATGAATTACCGCTACGCAAGAATAAGGTTTTCAGTCACATATTGCGTAAGTCCTGGTTTTAATAGAAATTGAATAGACTTGATTTAAGTTTTGTATCATTTATTTACTAAACTAAAGTTTATTTCCCAAATTTAAGAGACTCCCCACGGCAGTGGATATTAAGCCCAAAAACCTCGATAAAATTTAACTAAATAAATTTCTTAAGTTGCTAACTTTTGGCGATCGCTATAGCAGTTCCCAATCACATGAGGTAAATAAATTTGTAGGGGCGCATAGCTATGCGCCCCTACCTTGTACCTCACGCTTATCGACAAATGCCATATCATCTAGCCAACGCCTATACAGCCCGATTTTTTCCGATTTTATAAAACTTAAAATGGCCACCAAAAAGGTTTGGTGTTAGTGTAAGTACGGCTAAGAGTCCGGCTATCGGAAGGCTTTCCTTGCTTAAAATCGCTACCCAACATTTCGTATAAAGCTTGAGAAGGGTTATCAACTGGTTTGAGAATAAATAAAACTTTAGCGTTGTAATGATTGCAACCAATACCTCTGCGTTCTACTGCACACACAACAGATTGCTGGTTTAGGCGATCGGCGGTTAAATATTCAGAACCGCCCATATCATAAATACTCTGTAAACTTTTAGCTGTGTTCTGGCAATTTTGCACGCCATTCAGCGCAGAAAAATATTTTGGAAGGAAATTTAACATGATGTAATTTTTAACACTTCCGTCTTTTTCTAAACTCAAAATCACTTTTGGTGTAGTGGCGTTAGTCTTGCAGGTTACTTCTACGCTATTAGCTCTACTAGGCACAGAGACTGCTAATATAGCACCCAGAGCTAATATTGGGGCTGTTGCCATAGTTGCCCAAGACTGCAAGTTGTTCATATTACTTAAACACCTTTCTTGACCAAAATTTAGGCTCGAATATAAACTCAATAATATCATTTTTAGTTAAATGTACTTAAATTCAGCTAAAAAACATTTAAGTAATTTTTCGTTTTGGGTGATTTACCCCGTGTAAAATGAAACAATTTTTTTGGAAAATTTTAATTACCAGTAGTGCTTATATCTGTTATCTAGTTACCGGCTTTCCTGTTTTAGCACAAATTTCTTCAGATAATACGCTTGGTGATGGACAAACTGTAGTTTCACCAGGGACGACGCCAGGGCTGGATTTTGTAGTTACAGGCGGAACACAAGTCGGTAACAATCTCTTTCATAGCTTTGGAGAATTTTCTGTTCCCACTGGTGGCGAGGCTTTTTTCAACAACACCGCACCTTTTAGTAACATTACTAACATCATTAGCAGAATTACAGGTGGTTCGGTTTCCAATATTGATGGCTTAATTAGAGAAAACTACGGTGCGAATTTCATTCTCATAAATCCGAATGGTATTAACTTCGGTACCAACGCTCAACTTAATATTGGCGGCTCGTTTTTGGCGACTACAGCAGATAGCCTGAAATTTGCTGATGGTGCAGAATTTAGTGCTACCGATTCTACTTCCCCCCGCCTAACTATTAGTGTGCCAGTAGGCTTGCAATTTGGGCAGAATCCGCAAGCGATTCGCGTCCAAGGCCAAGGGCATAACATCAGTCTAGAAAGCCCGCTCTTCTCGCCCTTCACTAGGGGAGAAACCGCCGGACTAAAGGTGCAGCCAGGTAATACCCTAGCTTTGGTGGGAGGAGGAATTATTTCAGAGGGAGGAACGCTGACAGCCGAGGGCGGCCGCATTGAGTTAGGTAGCGTGGCTGGAGGTTTAGTAAGTCTCAATCCCAGCCCTCAAGGTTGGAATTTAAGCTATCAAGGGGCGACAAACTTTCAAGATATTGCTTTATCTCAAAAAGCATTAGCAGACACCAGCGGCCTTGGTAGTGGCTCGATTCAGTTGCAAGGGCGAAACATTTCCATCCGCGATGGCTCAATGGTTTTGATTCAAACCCAAGGAACGGAATCAGCAGGAGGAATTAACGCCAATGCTTCTGAATCCTTATCCTTAGTAGGTACTACAGCAGATGGGCGGATTTCCAGCACCTTATTTACAGAAACTATCGGCGGTGGCAAAAGTGGAGATATTAGCGTTAATACCCCCCGCTTAGTCCTTCAAGATGGAGCAGCCATAGCTGCGGCTACTTACAGCCCTGCTACTGGTGGGAATGTTGATATTAAAGCCGATGAATCCTTGCTAGTGTCAGGATTCTCACCATTTAATCCCACTCGTTTCAGTAATATTACGGCAGGGAGTTTTGGGCCTGGGAATGCGGGAACTCTGACGATCGCAACCCAGCAATTAACTGCGCTTTTAGGAGGGAATATTGCCTCTGTAACTGCTGGTACTGGCTCTGGTGGAAACGTAACTGTAAATGCCTCGAAGTCAGTGGAATTGCTCGGCGTTACACCATTTGTTTTCACTCCTAGCCAAATAACTGCTGGTACTGGCGGCTCCGGAAAAGCTGGTAGTGTGGTAATTAATACTCAACGCTTGGCAATCAAAGACGGTGGTAGAGTTGATGCTTCCACCTTAGCCAGCGGCCCTGCTGGTAGCGTTACTATTAACGCTCAAGAGAGTGTAGAGGTAAGTGGCAAAGTTCCAGGCTCGGTAAATCCGAGTTTGATTATCTCCTCAGCTAATATAGTCGATCCGCTCTTGCAACAACTATTAAGAGTACCTCCTATACCCAGTGGATCTTCTGGAGATGTGACAATTAATACTGGGCAATTAGCTGTCAAAGATGGCGCACAAGTGACAGCGAGGAATGATGGCACCGGGGATGCAGGGACATTGCGGGTAAATGCTGGCTCTATTTTGGTAGAAAGTCAAGGTGGAATCACGGCAGCTACCAAAGGAGGCCAAGGTGGCAACATTGATTTACAAGTCCAAAATTCCTTACAGGTGCTTGGTAATAGTCAGATATCTAGCGACAATTTTGGGATGGGAGCAGGTGGAAGATTGAGAATTGAAGCTAGTCAGTTGACACTCGATCGCTCCTTGTTATCTGCTGCCACCACATCAGGCGAAGGTGGTAACATATCTCTGCAAACGAATGCTTTATTGATGCGTCGTAACAGTCAGATATCTGCTACCGCCGGAGGAAGTGGTGACGGAGGCAATATTAGTATTGCTGGCTTTAATCCGGCTAACTTTGTGACGCTGTTAGAAGGCAGTAAGATTACCGCCGATGCCTTTGAAGGGATGGGAGGAAATATCAGTATCGATACCAGAGGATTCTTTGTGTGTCCGACTTGTGAAATTACTGCTAGTTCCGAACTGGGAGTTGCCGGACAAATCAGTGTTATTACACCAGAAGCTGAAAGTAATTTTGAAATTATCGATGTACCGCAAGAAGTAGCGAAACCAGAAGAAGTGGTAGCTCAGGCTTGCCGAGGGACAACAAATCAAAACAGAAGCGAATTTACCATCACCGGGCGTGGAGGATTGCCACCTCGACCGAGCGAACAGCTAAGTAGTGGAGCTTTAATTAGTTTTGAGCCAGCTCATGCCAGTGCCGCTACTAAGGTGAATAATACTTCCCAACTGCCACCTCCAGCCAGAGGTTGGTATGTTAACGCCCAAGGTGTCCTAGTTCTCGCCAGCCAAGTGCCTAATCCTACTCCCTATGCTTTTGGGTTAACTTCATCTAATTGTCAATGAGCTGGGGACTGGTGACTAGGGGAAAAGGGCAAAGGGCAAGGGGCAAAGGTAAGATCCCCCCTTTTCCCTTTAACATGAGTCCCTTTTCCCTACCCGAAGGGTTTTGACTAATGACCAATGACTAATGACTAATGACTTATCCAAAATGGTATTAAGTGTTTGGCTGCGGAGATTTTTTTTATCTCCTTGTGTTGCCTTTATACTGCTGGTGTATCATACAAATTCTGCTTGCGCCCAGCCGATTAATCCTGTAACGCCGAAGCCGCCGGAACAACCACCAACTAATCCCCTACCACCAACAAACGTACCCATCCAAATACCCCCGACAGTACCGCCAACGCCGGAAGAAGCCGTAGATATTCCGGGCAGTATTATTGTGCAAAAGTTCGAGTTTGTTGGTAATACGGCCTTCAGCCAAGAAGAATTAAACTCTGCGATCGCTAATTTTACACGCCAACCAATTACCTTTGCCGAACTCCTCAAAGCTGCCAATCAAATTACCGAACTGTATGTACAAAAGGGTTACATTACCTCTGGTGCTTACATTCCCAGTCAAGAATTTCGTTCGGGTATCATCAAAATTCAGGTAGTAGAAGGCAGTTTAGAAGATATTCAAGTCAATGTGATTAAAGGACGCTTGAACTCAAATTATGTCCGCAGTCGCATTGCGATCGCTACTACCAAACCGCTGAATATTAACCGCCTGAAAGAAGCTTTACAACTGCTGCAACTCAATCCCCTAATTGAAAGCTTAGATGCCGAACTCACCGCTGGTACTAGACCGGGTGTAAATTCCCTAGCCGTAATAGTCAAGGGAGCGAGAACTTTTAATACGCAACTCAGTATTAATAATAACCGCAACCCCAGCATTGGAACTTTCGAGCGCGGCATCGCCTTATCGGAAGGCAGTCTCCTGGGAATTGGCGATCGCTTGAGTTTTGCCTACAAAAATACCGATGGTAGCAATAGTTATGAAGGTGGTTATACCTTGCCAGTGAATCCCCGGAATGGCACCGTTGGCTTCAACTATCGGATTACCGACAACCAAATTATTGAACCCGATTTTAAGAATTTGGATATCGAAGTAAATTCCCGTGAGTTTGAATTATCTTTTCGCCAACCAGTTCTCCAAAGAGCCACCCCAGAAGTTAACCAAGAACTCACCCTGAGTTTAACCGCAGCTAGGCGAGAAAGTAATTCTTCGATTCTAGGAGTGGATTTTCCCTTATTTGCTGGCGCCGATCCTCAAGGAGAAACGCGGATATCTGAATTGAGTTTCGCCCAAGAATGGCTACACCGGAGTCGTAAAGAAGTCTTAGCCGCTCGTTCCGAGTTTAATTTGGGGATTGGAGCTTTTGACGCCACGATTAATGACAGCGAACCAGATAGCCGATATTTCCTTTGGCGGGGACAAATGATTTATTTGCGTCTCCTCGGTCAACCAAAAGCACAAACAGCAGCTCCAACTTTGTTGTTGCGTTCTAATATCCAATTGACTACCAGCTCTCTACTTTCTCTTGAGCAGTTTAGTTTGGGAGGTCAAGGAACAGTACGAGGTTATCGCCAAGATGTTTTACTCAATGATAATGGCATTTTTGCTTCCGCTGAATTGCGATTACCCATCGCTCGTTTCCCAGAACTGCGAGGTACTTTACAGGTTGCACCATTTATCGATTTTGGTACTGTCTGGAACACAGGCAGAGAAAATCCCGACCCTAACACCCTACTAGGCACGGGATTAGGACTACTTTGGCAAATGGGGGATAGATTCACAGCCCGCTTAGATTGGGGTATTCCTTTAATAGATATTGATAATAGCAAGCGCACATGGCAAGAAAATGGTGTGTATTTTCAAATGGAGTATAGAGCGTTTTAAGTCAATACGGTTCAGTTAAGGGTAAAACTCTTTGTAAAGGTCAATTTTTTTAACGAACCGCAGAGGCGCAGAGAGAAGTCGGAGCGGCGGCTTCCGCCGATCTGAACTTCGGTGGACGCAGAGAGAAGGAGGAAATGCTTAACTGAATGTATTGCGTTTTAAGTAGGAGACAGGGGGCAAAGGGCAGGGGGCAGGGCAATTTTATTGAGTGAAAAACTGTTGCGTTGAGTTCATAAATTTTCCACTGTTTGTATTTAAAAGTCTTTAATTACAACTAAGCAACTGATAAAAATGATTTATAAAAATTACCGTCGTCTATTAATATTTGTCCTTTCAGGATTATTGGGGCTGTTATCTAGTTTGACTATGCCGGCTTGGTCAAATTTTTCCAGTTTACATACTAATGCTGCTAGTCCTTTAGAATTAGCAAGGGAAGGCGAACAACGGTACAATGGCGGAGAATTAGAAGCAGCAGCAAGGTTATGGGAAGCGGCGGCTGAGGCTTATGAAAAAATTGGCGATCGCGATGGAATGACTAAGAGTCTGATTAACAAATCTCAAGCTTTGCAAGATCTAGGATTGTATCCCAAAGCTTGCAATAGTTTACTCCAAGCTTTTGCAATTCAAAACCCCAACTGTAGCCAAACCCAAATCGAGCAACTTCAAAAAAACCTAGCTCAAAAGGGTGATTCTCTGACTTTCACTCAAGCGATTGGTTTGCACAGCCTCGGTGATGTCCTACGCAGACAAGGGTTATTACAAAAATCGCAAGAAATCTTGCAATTAAGTCTTTCTTCGATTGGCGAATCGGCTGAAAAAAGTGCAGTGCTAGTGAGTTTAGGCAACACCGAACGGATCTTAGGCAACCAAATCCGCGATCGCTGGGACTATGATACGATTACGGAAATTATCGATCGCAAATCTGTCGTCGATGCTATCAGGCCTTACAATCAAGCTGTTAATTACTATATCGAAGCAACAAAGGTAGCATCAGCGCCATCAATACCTAAAATTCAGGCACAACTCAATCAATTCCAGCTATTACTGGAGATGAAAAGATGGTGGAGCGAACAAACGCAACGCCGGATTGCTTCTTGGGCGAGATTTTCTGAATCTAAATTAATTCAACGGGCGAAAGATTTCCTCTCTGGGTTGGAGTTGCAGTTGAGCCAAGATGCTCAAGCATTGCAAAATCAAATTTTACCTAACTTAGCTACTCTTGCTCCCAGTCGTGCTGCTATTTATGCCCAGATTAACTTTGCTGATTCTTTGATGCAAAGCGGACAAATAAATCAGGTTGAACCTTTATTAGAGAATGCACTGCAACAGTCACGGACTCTACAGAGTAGACGAACCGAAACCTATGTTCTAGGGTATTTGGGCAAACTTTACGACAAACAAGGGCAGTTAAATCGGGCAACCAAACTGACGCAACAAGCACTGATGTTAGCCCAAGAACAAGATATCAGTGGTGATGCTAGGGAAATTACTTATCTTTGGCAATCTCAATTAGGAAGTTTACTACGAAAACAGGAAGATTCAAAAGGAGCGATCGCAGCTTACACCGCCGCATTTAATATTCTGCAATCCTTACGCAGCGATTTAAATGCTAACAATCAAGATGTCCAATTTGACTTTCTCCAAGAAGTCAAACCAGTCTATCTAGAATTAGCAGATTTGCTGTTGAAATCAAATTTGACTGACAAGGAATTAAATTCGTTAATAGTTTCTAGTTCTACTATTAATCAGGAAAAGTCAGAAACCAAAAATTCTCAAAAACGTCTAGAATTAGCCCGCCAAGTGATAGAATCTTTGCAATTAGCAGAACTAGATAACTTTTTTCAAGACCCCTGTTCTGAAACAGCAAATGTGGCGTTGCGAATTGATAATATTGATGCCAATGCAGCTGTAATATATCCGATTGTTTTGCCAGAACGCTTAGAAGTTATCCTTTCCGTGCCGGGAAAACCTTTGCAGCAAGTAGTAGTTCCTATTAGCGAAGAAAAAGTTAATGAAACTTTAGATCGGCTTTACGATAATTTAGACAACCTTAGTATCAATAACTCTGCACGAAATATTCTCTCTACTTCTAACCCCAATCCCCAAGAATTAAAGGAAAATCTGCAAACACTTTTACCAATTTTTGGCGAAGTTTATAATTGGCTAATTAAACCTTTTGAGACAGAGCTAGATCCCAAGCAAATCAAAAATTTAGTATTTGTATTAAATGGAAGATTGCAGAGAGTTCCAATAGCTGCACTCTACGATGGACAAAACTACCTAATCGAAAAATATGGCATTGCCCTGGTTCCTAGCCTACAACTGCTAGCCCCTCAACAATTAGAAAAAAAACAACTTAAGGTTTTAGCTGCTGGAGTTAGCGAACAAATTAAGGTACAAGGAGAATTTTTTGCCGCACTGGTTAATGTTCCCAAGGAATTAGACCAAATTAAACAAACTTTTCCTGCTTCCGAAAAACTGCTCAATCAAGAGTTTACTGTCAAAACTATTCAAAAACAGTTGAAATCAAATTTTCCTGTTATTCACTTAGCTACTCATGGGCTATTTAGTTCTAATCCCCAAAAGAATTTTATTATTACAGGAGACGGTCAAAGTATTAGTATTAATGAGTTGAGTGCTTTGCTAAAAGAACCAGGTACAACCATAGAATTATTGGTGCTGAGTGCTTGTGAAACTGCTACTGGCGATGAACGAGCTGTGTTAGGTTTGGCAGGGATGGCAGTTCGTTCGGGGGCACGCAGTACGCTTGCTACTCTCTGGCCTGTAGGGGATGCTTCTACCACCCAATTTATGGGTCAATTTTACCAAGACTTGAAAAAGCCAGGGGCAAAACAAGCAGATGCTCTGAGGAAAGCTCAACTATCGCTGTTAGAATCTTTGAAACTAAATCCACCTTTTGAAGAGTTGCAGAATTTACCACCTCATCCTTATTATTGGGCACCTTATGTTTTAGTTGGAAATTGGCAATAGTAAGCTCTTACGCATTTAATTTGTATATTTAATCGTGAAGGTTGTCATTGGTCATTTGTCATTAGTCATTTGTATTTCAAAGGACAGATGACAAATGACAAGCCTCATAAAAAAGAGTCAGAATTCAGAATATTTTAATTAATACCGAATTCGTGGGTCTACATAAGCATTTAAAATATCAATTAAAATGCTGGCACTAACAACGATCGCTCCAAAAAATACTAATACTCCTTGGACTGTGGGATAATCGCGATCGCTAATGGCTTGATATAGTCGATTGGCTAATCCAGGCCAAGAAAATGTTACCTCTGTCAAAATCGCTCCACCCAACAAAGACGCAAAGGTTAATCCCAAAACTGTAATCACTGGAATTAAGGCATTTTTCAACGCATGGGAGACTAAAATCTTATTTTCCGCAATTCCCCTGGCTCTAGCTGCTTCTACATAATCTGCTTGTAGGGTTTGCTTTAAATTAACTCGCACAATTCGTTCAAAAATCCCACTCAGTAAAAGCCCCAAGGTCAGACTCGGTAAGGCAAGATGATGCAAAGATGTAAAAAACTGAGTAAAGTTTCCAGCTAGTAAGCTATCAATTGTATACAATCCTGTGATGGGCGTGGGGGCGGGAAGGTTGGGAGGAAAACGGTTAGAGTTGGGAAACCAACCGAGTTGTACTGAAAAAATTAATTGAAAAATCATTCCCGCCCAAAACATAGGGAGTGCGTAGGTGATGATACCAAACAACCGCCCACCCAAGTCAAAAGATGTTCCAGGGCGGGAAGCCGAAAGAGTACCAACTAAAATCCCTACGATGAGTGCAACAGCCATACTACATACAGCTAACTCCACCGTCGCCGGGAAATATTGTGCAATGATATTCCAAACATTTTCTCCCCGACTCAACAAAGAAGTTCCTAAATCAAAGCGCAACACATTTCCTAAGTAATTTAGATACTGTAGCCACAAAGGCAAATCTAAACCGAGTTGTTTTCGCAATTCTTCTTTAGCTGCTTCTGGCGCACGTCCGCCAAGAATCGCATCTGCGGGATCTCCTGGCGTTGCTCTGAGTAAGAGAAATACAATAGTGATGATAGTTAATAGCTGAAGTGGCGCTAACAGCAACCGGGAAACTATGTAATATTGTAAAGCTTTAGAACGAGACATAAATTTAGTTATTAGTCATTTGTCATTAGTCATTTGTCATTGGTCATTGGTCATTGGTTATTTCTCCTTCATTGCCCAATGCCCAATGCCCAATGCCCTATGTTTACTTTTTAATTGTCTGATAAACCAAAATTTGGGTTGGATTAAGTTTTACGTTATTAACCCCATTTCGGGCAAATACATAATCTTTGTTTTGCCATAAGGGAACGTAAGGTACATCTGTAATTACTTGATTTTGAATTTCGGTAAAAATTTTCTGCCGCGCTTCGGGGTTTTGTTCTTGACGTTGCCGATCGATTAACTTATTAACGGTTTCGTTATAGTAAAATGAACCCTGAGTTTGACTGCCTCCATCTTCACATCCTTTAGCCGCTGAACCTTTTTCACAATATAAAAATGGCTGGACGTAATTATCTGGATCTAAAAAATCTGGATACCAATCAAGTAAAGCTGCTGGATATAATCCTCTAGAAATGTCTTTAAAGAAAGCAGGCCCTTCAGCAACGGCAACTTCAAATTGCAGAATTCCATCCATTTTGGCATCGACAAGGGATTTAAGTGTCTGTGCTGCCAAACTCCGAGTAGGCGAACTAGAAGGATACCAAACTTGAACTTTTGCCGGATTTTCTTTGGAAAAACCAGCGGTAGTTAATAATTGTTTGGCTCGATCGAAATTAGCATCACCATATTTATCTTTAAATAATGGTACAGATACATTAAATGTGGTGGGAATCATGCTGTAAAGCGGATTTGCTTGACCGAGTAAGACTCGTTCGTTGATTAGCGGACGGTCAACTATAGAAGCGATCGCAGCTCTTACTTCTGCTTTATCTAAAGGCTTTTGATTCCGGTTTAATACCATATAACTGACTACACTACCTTCAGCAGCGATCGCTTGCCAATCCCCTTTTTTACCACCTTCTTCCAAACTCCGAGTTTGGTCTGGTTGTAGCGATAAATAAGCTACATCAATTGCTCCTGTGCGGAAGGCATTAAACAAGTTAACTGGACTAGTTTGAATTTGGACGTTAACACCATTATTAGCTGGTTTTTCGCCCCAATATTTATCAAACACATCAAACCGCAGCGAATCAGTACCATATTGGGCTAACTTGTAAGGGCCAGTACCCACAAAAATATTCGGCTTAAATTTACCTGCACCGACTTCGTAAGCTTTGGGCGAAACTGCACACACCCCAGGAAACGCCAGCAGTGATGGAAAGGCTGCAAAGGGCTTTTTCAACTTAATGCTTAACTCATACTCCCCTGTGGTTTTCACCGAATCTACTATATCGCCTAGTAAGAAAGAGGGTTTTCCTTTATTTTCAATAAAGCGCTGGATAGTAAACGCCATTGCTTGGGCGTTGAAGGGAGTCCCATCGTGAAAAACTACTCCCTGGCGTAGAGGGATGGTATAAGTTAAGCCATCTTGACTTACTTTTGGTAATGCTGTGGCGAGTTGGGGTTTAATTTCTGTGCTTCCTGGTTCGTAAGTATAAAGGCGATCGCTCATATTAAACACTAAACCCAGGGCTGCTAACTCATAAGCATCAGCTGGGTCGAGGGTTCTCGGCTTGGCTGTTGTACCTATAGTAATGCGCCCATCACCTGTAGGACTATTTACAGAACCCGATGGCGGCGTAGTTGTTTGTGGACGAGGAGTGCAGCTCAGAACTAAAAATAAACAGACACAGAACAAAGATAGGAATTGTATAATCCGACTCCAGCGTTTCACGGATAAGGAAAACCATGTCATAGCAATAAAATTTTAGATATCAGCGGTCAGACATCTTACTACATTTGCGGGTATTATGCCTTAATTTTTACAAATAATTTTGGCGATGGTTGTAGCTAAGTATATACGTACAAATAAGCTTATATATTGGCTTATTTTCAGCGAACACCGTCATTATTCGATCGTCCTTTGTAAATACAAATGCTAATCACTAATGACAAAGGATAATTAGTTAAATGAGGAAAAGTTTTTATTTAATTAAGATTTTAAATATTGACTAAATTTGTCGTAGATTCATAGTTACTAGGGAAGTAAGTTTGTTAAGCTCTGACAGTAACTCAAGTGGCGTACACAAAAACTTAGCCTGTTGCTGCTTGGTTATATATACCGTGGAGCCGTTTATTATAGAGAACAGCTGCATGGTTTTGCTGACAAATCTAGTATTTATACATCAGCGAAAAAAGCGATCGCGATATCACCAACAGCAGATTTAAAGTCTAATAGCGAGACTAATACCGTGAAGTATTTCTTTCTATCTGAGGGATGGACAGTTGCTAGAGTATGGGCATCTGACGGACTCTGGCAAATCACCGCATGGCGACGCCAACCAGATATTCAGCGAATGAATATTTGTTTAGTGGAAGAAAACGAATTGCTATGGCTTTATCGAGTTGAAGAAGCCATTTTAACCGTAGAAGTGAAGCCAACAACCCCAGTGAGCACCAGTCAGACCATCGGTCAAGTAGTACTCAAGCGTTTGATGAGCGCCGAACAAGTAATCGAACGCCTGGGTAGCGCCCAAACCAAGTGTCACCTGCAAAACATTCAGCTGGTGGTTCAGTAAAAATTGGTCATAGGGCAAAATCCTTCGGGTAGGGAAAAGGGAAAAGGGAAAAGGGAAAAGAGTACATGAAGGATCTCCCCTTTCCCCTTTCCCCTTTACCCCTTGCCCCTTACCCCTTGCCCCATTCCGTAAAGAAAAGATAAGCAAATTTAATCCCTGACAGGATTGGTAGCGAAAAAACTTGGACATGCTACGCGATCGCATTAATTTACACGCTTGCAAACAGTTCCATCAATAGTTACACTTTTTAAAACATTCTCATTTTTGCTTGGCGATGGCTACCCCACGGGGTAAATCTCAAGGGAGCGAGTAAGCATTGCCAAACCACCACGCTGTCTGGCTTAATTAAGACTAAGTTGTGGTTAAACTCTGGCTCTGGCAATAACAAAAAACAAAAGAGAGTTTTCTGAGTGGCGGTTTTCGTTTCTCAGAATCTCAGTAAGAAAATTGCTTTGTTAAGTAAACTAACTCATCGAGGAGGAGCGTAGTCGATGGGACTACCCTGGTACCGAGTACATACAGTCGTTCTGAACGATCCAGGGCGGCTGATTTCTGTACACCTGATGCACACTGCCTTAGTAGCAGGCTGGGCTGGTTCAATGGCACTATATGAACTGGCTACTTTTGACCCAAGCGATCCGGTTCTTAACCCGATGTGGCGTCAAGGAATGTTCGTGCTGCCCTTCATGGCACGTTTGGGCGTTACCCAATCTTGGGGTGGTTGGAGTGTTACCAGTGCTTCAACAGGCGATCCTGGCTTTTGGTCATTTGAAGGCGTTGCTGCGGCTCACATCGTTCTTTCCGGTCTATTATTCCTAGCCGCCGTTTGGCACTGGGTTTATTGGGATTTGGAACTCTTTAGAGATCCCCGCACAGGTGAACCCGCTTTAGACTTGCCAAAAATGTTTGGCATTCACCTGTTTTTATCTGGTCTACTTTGCTTTGGCTTTGGTGCTTTCCACCTCACCGGATTATTTGGGCCGGGGATGTGGGTTTCTGACGCCTACGGTATAACTGGCAGTATCCAGCCAGTAGCACCAGAATGGGGCCCAGATGGTTTTAACCCATATAACCCCGGCGGCATTGTGGCTCACCACATCGCTGCTGGTGTTGTTGGTATTATTGCAGGCTTATTCCACCTGACAGTCCGACCCCCCGAAAGGCTCTACAAAGCTCTACGGATGGGGAACATTGAAACAGTACTTTCTAGCAGTATCGCAGCGGTATTCTTCGCTGCTTTTGTGGTAGCAGGTACTATGTGGTACGGTAACGCTACCACCCCCATTGAACTGTTTGGCCCTACCCGTTACCAATGGGATCAAAGCTACTTCCGTCAAGAAATTCAGCGTCGCGTCCAAAATAGTGTTGGTCAAGGCGCAACCCTTGAGCAAGCTTGGTCGGCGATTCCAGAAAAACTAGCTTTCTACGATTATGTCGGCAATAGCCCTGCTAAAGGCGGTCTATTCCGTACAGGGCCAATGGTGAAAGGCGATGGCATTGCTCAATCTTGGCAAGGTCACGCTGTATTCAAAGATTCTGAAGGACGGGAATTGAACGTGCGTCGTCTCCCCAACTTCTTTGAAACCTTCCCAGTAATCTTGACCGACGCTGATGGAGTTGTCCGTGCTGACATCCCCTTCCGTCGGGCAGAATCTAAGTATAGCTTCGAGCAATCTGGTGTGACCGTTAGTTTCTACGGTGGTGACCTCAATGGTCAGACCTTTACAGAACCAGCGGACGTGAAGAAATATGCTCGTAAGGCTCAAGGCGGTGAAATCTTTGAATTTGACCGGGAAACCTTGAACTCTGATGGGGTATTCCGCACCAGTCCTAGAGGTTGGTTTACCTTCGGACACGCTGTGTTTGCTCTGCTGTTCTTCTTCGGTCACCTGTGGCATGGCGCTCGTACAATCTACAGAGACGTATTTGCCGGTGTTGAAGCAGATCTAGAAGAACAAGTTGAATGGGGTCTATTCCAGAAAGTGGGTGACAAATCAACCCGCCGGAAGGAAGCCCTTTAAGGGACTGGGGAATGGGGACTGGGGACTGGGGACTAGGAAAGAAGTATTTAGCAATACTTTTTCACTAGCCAATACCCAATCCCTAATACCCAGTCACCAATACCCAATACCTAATCCCTCATAACTAGCTGGATAGGCAGGAACTCATAAAATGGAAAGTGTTGCATACATCTTAATTTTTACCTTGTGTATAGGTGTTCTCTTTTTTGCGATCGCATTTCGCGAACCCCCCCGCTTTGAGAAAAAAGAGAAATAGGTCGCCATTACCACAACTTTAAGCGCATTAATTTTAGTATCCGTTGCTACTAAGTATCGTAGTAACGGATATTATTGTGTTTGTCATTAGTCATTAGTCATTAGTTTTTCTGTGCGTCCCCCCATCTCCCCATCTCCCCATCTCCCAATCTCACAATCCTTTTGATATTGTGATATAATTTCCAATCTTGGGAGTTGATATGTGTTAACACTAGCTTTTCTGCGCTAGGATGAAAAAGAATGTTAAGTGCGGACTGCATCAAAGACAGTTGCACGTACATCGCGTTTGTCGCACAACCTTTACGGAGACTAGAACCAGGAACTAAATCAGCATGGTCAATCAGAATTTAACCGCTACAGAAATTGGATTCACTCACGAAGATTTCGCTGCTCTACTTGACAAATACGACTACCATTTTAGCCCTGGAGATATTGTACCAGGAACCGTTTTCAGTATAGAGCCGCGCGGCGCTCTGATTGACATTGGTGCTAAAACAGCAGCATACATACCTATACAGGAAATGTCTATTAACCGGGTCGATGCCCCGGAAGAAGTCTTACAGTCAAACGAAACACGCGAATTTTTCATCCTCACCGATGAAAATGAAGATGGTCAGTTAACTCTTTCCATTCGCCGTATTGAATATATGCGGGCTTGGGAACGGGTGCGACAACTGCAAGCAGAAGACGCTACCGTTCGTTCTGGCGTATTTGCTACCAATCGTGGCGGTGCATTGGTAAGAATTGAGGGATTACGTGGTTTTATCCCCGGTTCCCACATCAGTACCCGCAAGCCGAAAGAAGAATTGGTAGGCGAAGAACTACCGCTGAAATTCCTAGAGGTGGACGAAGAACGCAACCGCTTAGTTCTATCTCACCGTCGCGCGTTAGTTGAGCGCAAGATGAATCGCCTAGAAGTTGGCGAAGTAGTAATTGGTACAGTTCGTGGTATCAAACCCTACGGTGCTTTCATTGATATCGGCGGCGTCAGCGGTCTACTACACATTTCCGAGATTTCTCACGAACATATTGATACACCTCATAGCGTGTTCAATGTCAATGATGAAGTGAAAGTTATGATCATTGATTTGGACGCAGAAAGAGGTCGGATTTCTCTATCTACCAAGCAATTAGAACCAGAACCTGGTGATATGATTAAAAACCGGGATTTGGTCTATGATAAAGCAGAAGAAATGGCTGCTAAGTATCGCGAACAACTGCTAGCTAAACAGCAGGGTATTACTGCTGCGCCTGGTGGAGCTGCGGAAGTTGTAGCAGATGAAGAAATTCCGCCAGCAGTGGAACTTGAAGACGAAATTCCTCCAGCTATTGAAGACGAAATTGCTCCAGCTATTGAAGACGAGATTCCCGCAGCTATAGAAACCGAGGACGAGATTCCCGCTGCTATTGAAGAGTAATACATTTATAGTTTTACTGTCTTTAATGAAGAGTATTAAAGCATTGTTGAAAGAGGGTTTTTCCCTCTTTTTTTATGTGAGGAATTGGTGAAAGTTAGGAGTTAGGAGTTGAGAGTTAGGAGTTAGGAATTGAGAGTTAGGAGTTAGGAGTTGAGAGTTAGGAGTTAGGGGTTATAATAACTCACTTATAATGTGAATTGAGAGACAATAAGTTTCAGATTTGAATACATGAATTTCATGCCTTGTTTGTAAAATGCCAGATTTTTTAATTCAGATCGATCCTAATTCCTAACTCATAACTCATAACTTCTAACTCATAACTTTTAAATAAAGTAAGCAAGGTGAAATATTTTGGTCGCTATTAAATGTAGAAACGTCACTTTTTATAATGTTCAAGCAATTTTGTTTGACAAGAATGGTACTCTAGAAGATTCGGAAACCTTCTTGCGATCGCTCGCACAAAAAGCAGCGAGATTGATAGACGCTCAAGTTCCCGGTGTTGGGGAACCTCTATTAATGGCATTTGGCGTCAATGGCAATATCCTCGACCCAGCAGGCATAGTATCGGTAACGAGTCGCCGCGAAACAGAAATTGCTGCTGCGGCTTACATTGCCGAAACTGGAAGAGGATGGTTTGAATGCTTAAAAATAGCTCGTCAAGCTTTGGATGAAGCGGAAAAATATGTTGGACTAACTCCTTCACCGTTGTTTGTGGGCAGTTTGGAAATATTGAAATATCTACACGAAGCTGGTGTAAAACTCGGTATCCTCTCAGCAGCGACAACTGATGAAGTACAACAGTTTGTAAGTCATCACCAATTAAGCGATTATATCCAGCTAGAAATGGGAGTCGATGAGGGGCCGAGTAAACCAGACCCAGTGCTATTTTTGCAAGCTTGCCAAGCCTTGGGAGTCGAACCCAGCGCTACCTTAATGGTGGGTGATTCCGTTGGTGATATGCAAATGGCGCGTGATGCTAAAGCCGCAGGTTGTATTGGAATCACTTGGGTGGGTAATTTGGATAATGTTAAAGGTGCAGATGTGGTGATTAATCAACTTGATGAAATTCAGATTTTAGAAGAGTAAGAATTTAGAATTCTGAATTCAGAAGATTTTTATACCCAAGTTAATGACGCTATAATTTACGAAAAAAAATTTTCAAACTTTTATTCCTCTGTTTCCTCTGTCTTGAAAAGTTCAGAGCGGCGGTTCCCGCTGCTCCGACTTTTCGCTGCGTCCTCTGTGGTTCGATTTATGGATGAAGTATTTTGTATTCTGATCCCTGTTCAATTTGCACACTATTATTATTTTGTCAAGTCAAAAATGCTAGGATACTAATTACTCTTCACAGCTGCAAAACAAGCTATGCAAAACACAGAACCGACCTTAAAACTTCGCCTGTGGACAGTTGAAGAATACCACCGGATGGCTGAGGCTGGGATTTTTGGTGCAGATGAACGGGTGGAACTCCTTGAAGGAAAGATAATTTGGATGATTGCGAAAGGAACAGCTCATCGGTCAGCAGTGAATAGAACAGATAGATTGCTACAAAATAGTTTAAGGAATCGGGCTTTTATATGTGTTCAAGACCCAGTAAAGTTAAATGAAAGGTCTGAACCGGAACCAGATATTGCTGTTGTGAAAGTAGATCCGCTAGACTACGCAGACCATCATCCCACCCCAACAGAAGTTTATCTGATTATTGAAGTGGCAGATAGCAGCCTGAAATTAGATTGCGAAACCAAAGCTAAAGCATATTCTCAAGCCGGAATTACAGATTATTGGGTGCTAGATGTGGTTAGCCGTCAATTGCACGTTTTTCGAGAACCAACTGAAGATGGCTATCAAAATGAAGCGATCTTAGTAGAAAATGCGACTATTTCACCTTTAGAATTTCCTGATTTAAGCATTGCAGTTTTGGAAATGTTACCCCCTATAGCTGGATAAGTAAATTATCAATTACGAATTACTAATTACGTAGGTTGCTTCTTGCCAAAGGCGAGTATTACGAATTTTTATTAACTAAACCCCAGACTAATAACTGTGGAATTGAGCTACTAGTCTGGGGTTTTGAGCGTTAACAAACTAACAAAATTCTAAATTGAATAAGACACTGGGAAGGATTTGGCATCCTTTGGCTTTACATATACCCGCTGTTTCGGTTCTAACTCTAATTGATTATAGCGATCGCGTGTTAAATGCGCCGTCACTACTTGCCCGTCATCGCAAGTTAATTCTACCTGAATTTCCCAACCCAAATGTATCAAGCGACTGACTATAGCAGGTGTAGTAGCACCGTTGGCACTAGTTTCTAAAATCACGTCTTGGGGGCGCAAAAATACTTGCGGATGGGGTGTATCAAATCCACTACTTTGAAAAATCCTCGAATTGCTAGGCAATACGTTCACCGGGCCGATGAAACTCATCACAAATGCAGTGGCAGGATTATCATAAATTTCAGCTGGCGTTCCTACCTGTTCCACTCGCCCTTTATTCATCACCACAACTTCATCGGAGACTTCCATTGCTTCCTCTTGGTCGTGGGTGACGAAAACCGTGGTCACGTGTACTTCGTCATGGAGGTTGCGTAACCATGCCCGTAAATCTTTGCGGACTTTAGCGTCAAGTGCGCCGAAGGGTTCATCTAACAATAAAACTTCCGGTTCTACCGCCAGTGACCTAGCTAATGCTACCCGTTGTCTTTGACCGCCAGAAAGTTGTGATGGATAGCGATCGCCTAATCCACTCAATTGCACCAATTCTAACAGTTGTTCTACACGCCCTTTAATCTTCTTTGCATTTGCCTTGCGAATTTCTAACCCAAAAGCAATATTCTGCCTCACAGTCAAATGCTTGAATAAAGCATAGTGCTGAAACACAAATCCAATATTTCGCTCTTGCACAGTTTGATATGTCGCATCCTTGCCGGTCAGCAGGATTTTGCCACTATCTGGCATTTCTAAACCTGCTATTAACCGCAGCAGAGTAGATTTACCAGATCCCGATGGCCCAAGCAGGGCAACTAGCGAACCACTCTTAATTTCCAAGCTGACTCGATCTACTGCCTTGAAATTCCCGAATTGTTTGGAGACGTTCTCAACTACAATGCCCACTGCCGCTGTACCTCTGCAACTAAATCTACAGTTCCTTGCTAGGAATACTGTGTCTTACATATACCATACTAATTATTTTTGGATAAATAAGATTTAGGTAATTTCTGACTTCTAGCGCAGTAGAGTATGAAATTTTAGTTGACCCAGGAGGCTAACTTTTTGCCCAAGACTTAACACATAAACTTCATAATCTCCTGATTCTGCAAACTTGCAAGAAATTTCAGTTTCTGTGCTTCCATTCCATCGACTCTCGCATCTTTTGATATTTTCTAGTTTTCGTTGGGTATCTCGATTGTCTTCTAGCAAATTTACAGATCCTGGCAACTCCCAAAATGAAGACTCAGATTTTTGTACTCTAGTATAGAGCGCAACAATTTTTTTACGGTAATTTGAAGAAGTAGTAATTTTAATTGCAGCGCCTTTTTCAACATTTGTTTTATATTCAGTTGGTGAAATTAGCGTTAGGTCTTCAATGAAAAATTGAGGCGTTAGAAGTGGCTTATTTTCAAAAGTATTGTAATCTTCACGACGAGGTAATAGTTGCCAATCTAATTGGTCAGGAAAATGACTAATACTCATTACTTGCGGAGGAAGTGTGAGATACTCTGCACTATACGATGAAAATCCAATTTCGCTAGAATCCCTATCGTCCCAGGTTGTATCAACTAATTGCCAATTATCTAAAATTTTGACTGCATTCCAAGCATGATTTGTCCAATCATAATCGGAATTGACCAGTCTCACCACCTTAGGAATTAACTCCACAGGCGCTAAATCTCGACGAATTTTCCCTCTTATATAAACAACATCTGCACCTATAGCTCGTCCCAATGCCATGAATAAATTAGCATAGCCCTCACAAACACCTTTGTGAGTTAAAAAAACAGTTTTAGCATCTTGAGCAGGCCGTATACCCGTTTTTAGCACGTCTAAATCATAGGTAACCCGACTAATAACATAGTCATGTATCGCTTTAATTCGTAAGTAGGGGTCTGATTGATGTTGAGCAATATATTTTGCAACAGATTCAATACTTGTTTCTACATTAGATGGCATGTTGGCAATAATTGGAGCGATCGCTGCATTATCTTGCCACGGCCAAGGGGAATTTAATATAGGAGGTGTAGGTTTATAGAGTATACTATTAACCAAATTATCAATTGTATTGCTAAATAAATACGGATTAGTTTGATAACTTAATGCTATTAGTAATAACGTATAACCTAATAAATATTTAGGCTTAATCCGTTTAGCATAACTAACTATAGATGTTTTTTTATTAAAAGCAAAAACAATTAAACTGCAAATTAAAATGACTGCGGCAATGCTGAAGAAAAGTGCTGGAGTACTGATAGCTGAATTACCTATTTTCCAGATAAAATTGCCTTGAGAAAACAAATATAAAAACGCACTCAAGATACCCACAGGCAGCAAAAGCACCCCAACTTTCCGAACTATGCGTTTTCTCTTTTTCTGCTTCAGCTTACGAACTTCTTCGAGAAAACGGTTTTCAAGACTTTTAGGCATAAAAGACCTTTGTCAAAAATAATTTATTAACGATTGAGAGTCATATTTCATTTGTGTTACAAAAAATTATACTAGTAAATTCTCCCGAACCACAATTTTCCGTTAGCAATTTCGCTTTTTGTATCAAAAGGTTAAGGAATATTGCATTTCAGTCAAAACCTGGAGGTAAAGCGCCAAATCAGCCAAAAGACCGTGGTAGTATGCTCTCGGTAAATGTGAAGATTGGGAGAAAGACCTTTGACACTACGGGTTGCTGTTATTGGGTCAGGCCCTGCTGGTTCCTCTGCCGCTGAAACACTAGCAAAAGCTGGGATTGAAACCTACCTGTTTGAGCGGAAGCTAGACAATGCAAAGCCTTGTGGGGGCGCTATTCCCCTGTGTATGGTGGGTGAATTTGACTTACCACCAGAAATTATCGATCGCCGCGTGCGGAAGATGAAAATGATTTCGCCTTCCAACCGCGAGGTTGATATCAATTTGGTAAATGAAGAAGAATATATAGGAATGTGCCGCCGGGAAGTTTTAGATGGCTTTTTGCGGAATCGGGCGGCAAAACTGGGCGCAAATTTAATTAATGCCACTGTTCATAAACTCGATATACCAGCAAACAATACCGATCCCTACACCATCCATTACGTTGACCATACAGAAACTGGTGCAGAAGGTGTTGCTAAAACCCTGAAAGTGGATGCCATCATTGGGGCTGATGGGGCAAATTCCAGGGTTGCCAAAGAAATGGATGCGGGGGATTATAATTATGCGATCGCTTTCCAAGAGCGGATTCGCTTACCCGAAGACAAAATGGCATACTACAACGACCTCGCGGAAATGTATGTCGGTAATGATGTTTCCACAGACTTCTACGCGTGGGTTTTCCCCAAATACGACCACGTAGCTGTCGGTACTGGCACAATGCACGTTAACAAAGCCAGCATCAAACAGTTACAAGCTGGTATTCGCGCCCGCGCATCTGAGAAACTGGCAGGCGGTAAAATCATCAAAGTAGAAGCGCACCCCATTCCCGAACATCCCCGTCCCCGTCGTGTTGTCGGTCGCATCGCTTTGGTGGGAGATGCTGCTGGATATGTTACCAAGTCATCTGGCGAAGGTATTTATTTTGCTGCTAAATCTGGGCGGATGTGTGCCGAAACCATTGTCGAAGCATCTAACAATGGAAACCGCATTCCCACAGAAGATGACCTCAAGGTTTACTTGAAGCGTTGGGATAAAAAATACGGACTCACTTACAAAGTCCTGGACATTCTGCAAAGCGTCTTCTATCGTTCTGACGCCACCCGCGAAGCCTTTGTGGAAATGTGCGACGACCTAGATGTACAGCGGCTAACATTCGATAGCTATCTGTATAAAACCGTTGTTCCAGCTAATCCCATCACCCAATTAAAAATTACTGCCAAAACCATTGCCAGCTTACTTCGTGGTAATGCCCTTGCGCCCTAAGTGAATTCACAATTCACAATTCCAAGATTAAGAGCAGAGGATTCATAATTCAAAATTATGAATCCTCTGCTATTATTTTTTCAAATAGCAACTTGATATTAAATTGACAAGTGCTAAGATAGTCAATTTGGTTGCTGGTTATAAAGTTAGTAATAAAATTACAAAATTCAGAAATATTTGCAAAATCCATAAAATAGGTTTATTAAATATAAATTACTCAATAAGATTTCAAAAAATATATATAAATACTTCATGAAAACTACAAAAAGATGTTGGCGCATTTTGCGTAAATTTACTACGGTAGACTGGAGACTTACTAAAAAGAAGCCCAGGGTGAAAATTGAAACCTAAGTTTATGAAGCAAAGTTTAGTTGTTGCAACTGCCGTATCTAGTTTTTTTGTGACTGCGACCACAGCATTCGGCTTCTCTGGTCAAGCACACGCTTTTTCTTTTTCAGGTATCTCCAGCGGTACATGGGGAGTACCGATTCCAGGAAGCCTTGATACTAACCCCACATTTACAGGTGTAGGAACCAACACATTTACTTGGGGTCAACCTTCTCCACCGTCAACACTTCCAAATAAACTAATTTTTGATGGAAGTTCCTTTTCAGGAAACACCGATTCTGTATTTAAAATAGGTGAATTGAGGTACTTTAACGAAACAGTACTCAAAGGCACAAGCGTTGAATTTGTACCTTTAAATCTCAATCTATCCCTCAACTCTCCCGTTGGAATCAACCAAGCTTTTAACTTCGACTTCCGTTTGGTGAATACAGCGAATACCCCAACAAATCCGCCACAAGCAAATGCAGATTTTGTATTCCTAGACACAAAATTGAGCTACAAAACTTTCACGTTTGCAGGCAATAAATACACACTTGAGCTAACAGGCTTTAATCCAACTGTTCCTCAGTTTAGTATTGAAGCCCTTGAAGGAGGCACAGCTACAACATCTGTTTATGCCAGAATTAAAACAATACCAGAACCTACAACAATAGCGGGTCTATCTTTGCTAGGAATATACTTGATATCTCGGAAAAAATACTTGCAAAAAAATTAACTATAGGAATCATATTTGATTAGAGAGTAATGATTGGGGAATCAGTGTTTTCTTCTGTAGATTTTTTTTACGCAATCAAACAATAATCCTGTATCCAGTGGATTTGGTAAATTATCCGAGTCAGAATTGGGATGCATTTCACAAAAAAAGTCCCTCATAAATTGTGAGGGAGGTTGAAGAGAGAACATTGTTTTTTAAGAAGACTATGCAGGGTTAGGTTGGGTTTGGCTTTGCAACAGTCGGAGAATTGCAGCTTTTTCTAAGATTCCCACCAGCACACCATTGTCGCGAATTACAGGAAGCACAGAAACCTTTTGTTGTTCCAGTAGCTGAATAACTTCTATTAAAGGTTGATGTGATTGAACTGTGGTTGATTCTGTAATTGGCCGCATGACTTGTTTAACTAGAGTTTCTGACCACAATGCTGTAGGAATTGTTCGTAAGTTATCAGTTGCGATCGCACCTACTAATTGTCCACCATCATCAGTCACTAAATACCGATGCCAATTCTGTCCGCTTACCACTTGTTCGTCAGCAAATTCTCTCAGGGTCACATTGGCAGATACAATTGGGCTATTAGCAGTTACAGCATCTTCAGCCGTTAAACCCGTGAGTTTTTCTTGCACTCTGGCAAATTGAGCCGCGTTACCAGCATTTTGCAACAAGAAGAAACCAACTAACAAGTTCCAGAAGTTAGCGAAGCTGCCAAATAATATTAGCGGAAGTATACCGGAAAGAACTGCCACCCAACCGAAGATTTGCCCAACTGCACTGGCAAAACTTACACCTTTATAAGGATTGCCTGTAATTTTCCAAACAATAGCTTTGAGTATATTTCCACCATCTAAAGGCAAGCCAGGAATCAGGTTGAACAGTGCTAATGCCAAGTTAACAGCAGCCAAAACACCGAGAATTGCAGCTAGCGGCCCCGATACAGGCGTAGTAAAACCAATTGCTGTAACGATGCCAAAGAGTAGTAAGCTAACTAAGGGGCCGGCGATCGCTACCCAAAACGCTTCACCAGGAGTTTTCGATTCTTTTTCTAAGCTTGCCAAACCACCAAATATAAACAGTGTGATGGATTTGACATCAATTCCCTGACGGATAGCAACAAAACTGTGTCCTAATTCGTGGGCGACGACAGAGGCAAACAACATCAACGCTGTCATCAATCCCAATGTTAAAGCTAATCCCGCAGATAACTGGGGAAATTGCGCCGCTAGTCCGCTGCTATAACTCCAAGTTACCAAGCCCAGAACTAAAAACCACGACGGATGGATGTAGAAGGGAATCCCAAACAGATTACCAACGCGAATTGTGCCATTCATGTCGTTCACCTTTGATTTCAACTGCGAGAGGTTTGCTTTGCTCTCGATGTCTTTATTGTAACGAAATGTTAAGGCGTTTTAATCTTTGCAGTAGTAGTGTTGTCCGTCCGTAAAGGTGCGGTTATTGGGAATGGGGCGCTTGTAGTAGACACCAAAGTATTGGGCATTGAGTACTAGGCATTCACAAAACAAGGCTCAAACTCTTTCTCCCCCTGCCTTATCCCAACAATAATTATTTACGCCGACCTACTTAACTGAATTGTATTATATGCACGCTTAGAGGTTGTTTGAAAAGTGTTTCTTAGTGATTTTGGAGACTTTTAGATCCCCCCTAACCCCCCTTAAAAAGGGGGGGACTGGAATCAAAATCCACCTTTTTAAAAATGCCTATTTTCAGACATAATTAATAGTTTTATGTCTAAAAATATGTATACTAAAAATAAATTTTAATGTATTATTTATGATAACAGCCTACATTTTTAAGAATATATTTTTTTATATTTAATTAAAATATCACTCCCCAAAGTAACTTTAAACTGCTTTTAAGATACACTCCGCCGTTTATATTAATGCCATTATCCTATGGACTTTAATTCATCTTCTTCAGAAGATTCTTCGGAATTTGAATCTAAGATGGCAAGATTAGTTGGACTTGAAGAAGAAAAAAGTGTCGATAGTGGAAGAATTGCAGAAAATTCAGTTTTCTTGGAATTAGAATCTTCTGAATTAGAAAAAGTTGTAACTGATGAATCATTCTCATCTAATCCCCTTGCTAAGTTAGCCTTAGTAGGTGGTATAAATTTCTTTTTAGTTGTGTTATTTGGCGCATTTTTAACACACTTGATAAGTTACAAAAATCAAAAACCAAAAAGTAAGATAGTTAATTTTACAGTCCAATCACAACCAACTCAATCTCGCCAACAAATTTTAGAAAACGAAATAGAGATTCTTAAAACTAAATTAGCTCTTACAGAACAAGCACAAACCGTAGCAAAAGCTCAACAAAGCCTCAGAATTGCAGCAACACCTATTTCTAGGGTTAAAGTTCAATCAAGTAAACATTTAACTGCTTCTAAAGCCAGAATATCAACACCTGTACGAACAGTCATAATTGCACCTCGAATTCAAAACCCCAACTCTCAAAAAGTGACTCGTTCACAAAATATAGCTACTTTTACACCAGCGCCCCCACCATCAGTCATCAACACAAATGCTAAACCATCCCCACCCGATCCTCTCCAGGAATGGGCTAATTTAGCAAAGTTAGGTAGCTACGGTGAAGTTTATGTTACTGCTCAATTTGGTGTTAATCCTATTAGTTCTCAGCCTGAAAACACCAATATACCGTCACAATCAATTAATTCTAATAGTAACCCTAACCCAACACAAGAATTGCAAAATCTAAAATTTGTAAAAGTAGGGAGTACTGCTAAAGCTGTGATAACAACAACTATATTTGGCGAGACTAATCAAAAGCAAGAAAATAAAAATATATTTATTGTGCGTTTGAAAGAACCATTAAAAGCTACAGATGGCACAATAGCTTTACCTAAAGATATTGAATTGTTGACTAAAATTGATTCGATTTCTGAACGCGGATTGTTGCAGTTGAATGTAATAAAATTCATCTCAGATAATAATGGCAAATTAATAGAAATAACCTTACCTAATAACGCAATTATTATTCATAGTATTGAAGGTAAACCTCTGATAGCAAGTCAATATTCAAATTCCGGTTCATCCATAGCATCGATGGATGCAGGATTGTTCGTGATAGCAGGTGTTCATAAAGCCGCAGAGTTACTTAATCGTGGTAATACCACATATCAGTATCGTGATATTAGTAACAATAATAATCCTCAGATATTTACTAACGACAACCAGCGCAACATTGCGGCGGGAATTGTAGAAGGTGGTTTAAATTATGTGGTTCCTCAAATTGCACAACGCAATCAACAAGCAATCACCCAAATGCTACAAAAAACTAACGTTTGGTTTTTACCAGCAGGGAAAGAAGTTGAAATATATGTCAATCATACAGTGCAGTTTTAGAAGATATAAAAAATTGATACAAAGTAAATGATTATGCTAAACAAGCAATACTTATGTCTAAATATTGAGTTTTGAATACTTGATTTTTAAACTTTACTAGTACAAAATAAATTTAAGTTAGAAAAATTTTTAGATTAATCGTTACAAAGAGAAATAATTGGTATTTTGTATTTAATTTTTCGATACAAAACGATTTAATATCCAAGCTGGATGTATTTTATCTCATCATCAAAAATTACTGAGTCATTAGAGAGAAATAACGATGAAAAGTTTTTTATTTTTGCAATTATTTTTTTCGAGTAATAAGCTGATGTTGAATAATAGAACTTCGAGAATTAAGTACTTGTTTGCCATATTGTTAACTTCGATAACTGAACTGAGCTTCATTAATATTGCAAGCTCACAAACATTAGCTCAAAGTGATAGAGATTTCCTTTGGCAAAAAGTTCAACAATGTGTTGCAAATCAGCAGGGTCAGCCTCCCAAACCAGACCCATGCCTGTATGTGGATCTTAACAATAGGTATGTTGTGGCAAATGGAAGTAACCCAGTTGAATACTTATTACTGCCAACTGATAAAATTGAAGGTATAGAAGACCCTAATATATCGCAGTCAAACTCAATACCTTATTGGCAGTATGCGTGGGAAGAAGCTCGAAAGTATGTACCCTCAAAAAAACCGCAGGTGCAATACCGAAATCAATATGGATTAGCAATTAATTCCAAACAAGCTCGTAATCAGGATCAATTACACATTCATTTGTCTTGTATTAAGCAAAGTGTGAGTATGCAGCTTGAGACAAATGACAATACAATTCCCAATAGAAATTTTAACAATTTTATTTTGACACTTGAGAATAACCAATATAATATAATCAAGTTAGATAACGATTCACTTACAAATAATAATAACCCTTTCTATCTTGTAAATAGATCGCTGGGATCGTCACAAAAGATGGCTGACCAAAGTATTGCTGTAGTGGGAAGAAGGCGGGGAGGATATTACATTCTCAAGACTGAAAGTGACGCTAGCAAAGGCTATAATGCAGCTGCTGAAAAATTACTTGATGAAGATTGTAGCACTCAATAATAGCGGTAGCAGTATCATACGTATCCTATAAGGATTGTGGCATAAAACTTTTGCCTCTAGGCTATATCGCAAATAATCAAGAATAAATTTGATATTAGTCAGAAAAGACCTGATTTGTAACCTGCTTTAACACTTTTAGTCCTATTAATGAACCTCGAATTAGGCGAGTAGCTGCTACGGGTTGGCGAATCATTGCCATCGCTAGGGGCAAAGGACGGAGGGAACCATCAGAGTCGATCGCTCCTGTGAGGTCAGGAATATCGTGCTGACAATCGTCGCTAACTACTCGCAACATTGCCACCGCTACCCCAGCTGCATTGAAAAACTCTAAGGCAGTAAATCCTTCCATATCAACAACATCAGCCGCCAAAGTCTCACCCAAACTGCGTTTTTCAGCAGCAGATGAAATGACGCGATCGCTCGTCAAGGCGTTGACTAAAGTGACTGGGGACTGGGGGAGATGGCTTCGCCTTGGGGAAAGGTAAAAGGTAAAAGGGAAAAGGAGGGATCTTTGTTTTCCCCCTTGCCCTTTGCCCTTTGCCCCTTGCCCTATGCCCAGCAATTGTGCTGTGAAGGAGCGATCGCACTCTTGCCGTTTTCCTTGATAAAGACAATTTTGATACAGCACAACATCACCAACACCGTAGCGATCGCTCAAGCTACCACATAAACCCATAACCAGTACTCTCGATTTTGTAGCCTGAATTTGTCTACTTTCTGCCGATTCTTGCAGGTATTGAAGTAAAGGCTTCATCCCAACAGGTATAGGTAATACCGTTGGGATGGAGCCAGTAAGATTGCGTAATCCACGACACACGGCTTGATATTCTGCTCCTTGAGGCACAAGAATTGTGTCGTGGGGTAAAAAGTTAGGCACTAGCACTCTCGATATTCTGGAGTTTGCGTTTGGGTATTAACTGGAGGATACTCAGGGTGAAATTGGCAAGTCTCGGCAATAATTGGGGTTGCAGCAATCGGGAATCGTACTTGCTCATCCGCCGCTGATTTTCTAGCAAGCAAATCTGTAGAAATTTTTCTAGTGTCAGGTCTTTAGTAAAAATGTTCTTGCCGGTGGCAGCAAAACCAGTTCTACTGGGGTCATCATTGCCAAAGACGGCAATCAGATTGCTGAGTGCCTTGCCGTAGTGCCAGAGGGTTTTGATACTCCGGAGTGGGGTAAATCCCTGACCGCGTTGAATTTGTGTATAGGTGAACCAGTTGACAAAAAAGACAATATGGCGTGTCTCTTCATCTATGATGGGATCGAAGATAGTGAAGATTGACTCTGGAAAGACATTAGCTTCGCGGGCGATCGCAAATAGCCCGTAGGCAAAGAAAGTATCCAGACATTCTTCAAAGCCAAAGCGCGTAAATATTGGCTCAATATTTTGGGGAACTTCAACGGGGGGACGTTCTGGCATTTCGATGCCGTAGCGATCGATTAATGTTTTCAACAAACGAGCGTGACGTAATTCTTCTTGACCTTCGAGAGCGATGGTAGCTTGTAAAATGCGATCGCTTACCGTTTGCGCGTAACCACTAATTATAGCTCCGGCTTGCCGCTCTGTATCTAGAGCTTTTTCCCAAAAGGGAATACTGCGTAGGAAACTCAAAGCTGCATCGTCCAAATCTGGCCAGGGAAGATACTCAGGCTCGTATTCCCTGTAGCTTTCGGTAAAGCTCCGACAGAATAATTCCTTATGCTCGACAGAACCAAGTTTCATTGTTACAGTTCCATGCTGTGTTCAAAGAAAACAGAATTCACCAATTCAGAATGCAATCAGTCGGCGGATTTAAGGGAAATCCAGGCAGTTACTTGGGAAGCCACTGACTCCTGAATTCTTTCTTGTTATAAACTTTGTCATAATTTAAGTGACAATAAGTAATATTGCCATTTGGTGGTGACCAAAACTCGCAAACCGAAGGCGATTGCTGTAGCATGACTAAATAATTGTGTCACCCGCACGATAATTTTCCAAGATGGTAAAGCTTTCTAACTCAAAATCCGCACGAGAATTCTTCAATATCTCCAGATTAGCGATTAAATTTTCGTGGCTGACTGTGAGTTTTTGGATTGCCGTTACGGTAGCTGGTGTTCTTGCTTTCAGTTCTCTGAAGTATGCATTGTTTCCAGATATTACCTTCCCAGTTGTCGTTGTAAATGCTACAGCCCCCCTGGCGACTGCGGTAGATACAGAGACCAAGCTCACCAAACCCGTAGAAGAGAGCCTGCGTTCCTTAAAAGGATTGGAGAATATTCGCTCATCCACCTATCCAGGTCAAACAGCGGTTGCTTTGTCTTTTGCCGTTGGTACGAATCTAGAAACATCAACCAAAGAAGTTGAAACTTCCCTAAAGCAAGTGGCTCTACCTGAGGGAGGGACTTCTAAAATTATTCCCTTGAACTTGAACGAGTCAGCGGCCATAAGCTATGCGATTCAGAGCAAGACACGAAATCTCACAGATTTGACTAAGTTGGCGAAAGACCAAATTGTACCAGCGATCGCTAAACTACCAGGAGTCCTGAAAGTTTCGTTGCTGGGCGACGCAACTGCAACTCCTTTAGATCCATCGAAGCTCAGTGCAGCAGCTCTTACCCAACAAGGATCTACCTTAGTCCGCTTTAACGGTCAAGATGCGCTGGCATTTCAGGTAATCAAACGCGGTAATGCTAACACCTTAGAAGTAGTAAGTTTAGTTGAAAAAGAAGTCCAAAGGCTGCGTACACTCAAAGATGTCAACCTCACCTTAGCTGCGACTCAAGCAGAATATATCCGCCAAGCTACCCAATCAACAATCGATGCTCTACTAGAAGCAATCTTGCTGTCCATTATCGTCATCTTTCCATTTTTATGGAACTGGCGAGCCACCTTAATTTCTGCATTGGCGATTCCTGCGTCGATTTTGGCAACATTTATCGTCATGGCGATATATGGCTTTAATTTAGAGACAATTACGCTGCTGGCTTTAGCTTTGGTGATTGGCAGTATCGTTGATGATGCGATAGTTGATGTAGAAAACATCATGCGACACGTTGATGATGGAGAAAATCCTCGTCAAGCAGCGCTTTTAGCTACAAATGAAATTGGATTGACAGTTACAGCAGCCACATTGACGGCAGTAGCAGTTTTTCTGCCCATAGGTTTAATGGGTGGAGTAATCGGTCAGTTCTTCAAGCCCTTCGGTATCACTGTTTCAGCCGCAATGCTGGCTTCTATGCTAGTAGCCCGGACTTTATCTCCAGTTCTGGCAATCTACTGGCTAAAACCAAAATCCTCTACTTCCCCTCGCCCTGAAGCAAAAACCTGGGTGAAGTTCGCCCAATTTTATCGAAACTTGCTAGGTTGGTCTTTAAATCACCGCAAAATAGTTATCGGATTAGCTGTACTCAGTTTCATTGCAGGTATAGCCCTAATTCCACTAATTCCCAAAGGATTTATCCCTAAATTAGATCGCGGCGAATTTAATATTGCTTATACAGCTCCTTTGCCAAAAATCCCCGATTTAGCACAACTAGGAGGAGCAGGGGGAGCAGGGGGAGCAGGGGGAGCAGGGGGAGCAGGGGGAGCAGGGGGAGCAGGGGGAGCAGCAGGACTAAATGCCTCATCCCAGTCCCCAGTCCCCAGGCCCAGGACTAAATGCCTCATCCCAGTCCCCAGTCCCCAGTCCCCAGTCCCCAATCCCCAACCCCTTAACCGATTCCCTTGAGGTTGCGAAGAAACTTGAAGCAGTGGTGAGAAAAGATCCAGCAGTGGAAACGGTATTCACCACCGTTGGTTCTCGTGAGGGCGAGCCGAACAAAGGCACGTTATACGTGAGGCTCAAAGAAGACCGGAAAATCGCAACTGCCCAATTACAAGACCAGCTGCGCTCCTCATTGCCTGTTCTTCCTGGGGTAACTACCAGTGTTGAAGACATTAAATTTGTCGATAGTGGCGGTCAAAAACCTCTGGAGGTGGCATTACGAGGTGACAATCTCCAATCTCTGAGCAAAGCTGTGAAGGCAATTAAAGAGAGGATTGAGAAAATACCGGGATTTGTGGATGTGACAGTTACAGGCCAAAGCAATTCACAAGGTACGGTGTTGCAAATTGAGCGTCTAAATAATCAGCGGGTAGCTTATATCAGTGCTAATCTTGGCAACGATCTGTCTTTGGGTGATGCTACTGATAAAGTAGTATCTGAAGCCAAAGCCGTATTGCCGTCTGATGTTTCCTTAAATTTGGGAGGAGACTCTGCCAAATTGAATGAAGTTTTTGGCAGTTTTGGCAGTACTCTAGCTTTATCTGCTCTGTGTATTGTTGTGGTACTGATTTTGCTGTTCAAAAGCTGGGTAGATCCTTTGGTTATTGGTGTCTCATTGCCTTTGGCACTGGTAGGGGCGATGTTGGCGCTACTGATTACCAAGAGCGACTTTGGTATGATTTCACTTATTGGCTTCGTGTTTTTGTTGGGACTAGCAAACAAAAATGCCATTTTATTGGTAGATTACATCAATCAGCTACGCTCTGCTGGGGTAGACCGCACCGAAGCAATCCTCAATACTGGACTAGTGCGGCTCAGACCAATTATGATGACCACCGCTTCTACGCTTTTAGGAATGCTACCCATCGCCTTAGGTCTTGGTGCTGGTTCGGAATTGCGATCGCCAATGGCTGTCGCGATCGCAGGTGGATTGGTAACTTCAACTATCCTCAGCTTGATTGTTGTGCCTGTGGTCTACACCATTTTGGATGATTGGTTTCCCCGCAAGAAATTTAAGATTTGAGATTTTTGAATGGGAATGACTTCTGTATCCAAAAATTCAAGCCGAGGGGAATTCCAAGTTGATAAATCCAAAATCCAAAAGAGTTTTTGTCACAGGCGGTACGGGTTTTATTGGTGCCCACTTGGTGCGATTGCTGCTGCAAGAAGGATACACAGTGAAAGCACTGGTACGCCCTAGCAGCAATCTCCAAAATCTACACGGTCTAGAGGCGGAAATTGTCAAAGGCGATTTGAACGATGCAAATCTCTGGCAACAGATGAGCGATTGTCAATACCTATTTCATGTGGCAGCCCATTATTCTCTGTGGCAAGCAGATCGGGAATTACTCCACCGTCACAATGTTTTAGGTACCCGCAATGTCCTAGCAGCAGCCCAAAAAGCAGGAATTGAGCGCACAGTTTATACCAGTTCGGTGGCGGCCATTGGGGTGGGTTCGTCTGGTGAAGTCGTTGATGAAACACATCAGAGTCCCTTAGAAAAGTTGGTGGGTAACTACAAAAAGTCTAAATATCTGGGCGAACAAGAAGCTATACAAGCTGCTGCCAAAGGTCAGGAGGTAGTTATAGTCAATCCCAGCAGCCCCATTGGGCCGTTGGATATCAAACCTACACCGACAGGTGATATAATACTGCGGTTTTTACGGCGACAAATGCCTTTTTACTTGGATACTGGTTTGAATTTTATCGATGTGCGGGATGTAACATGGGGGCATTTACTGGCCTTACACAAGGGTAAATCTGGCGATCGCTATATCTTGGGGCATCAAAACCTCAGCCTCAAGCAACTACTCGAACAACTCGCCGAGATTACAGGTTTGCCAGCACCCCAACGAAGTTTACCAGCTTGGTTACCCTTGAGTGTTGCTTGGGTCGATGAGAAAATTCTCACACCACTAGGGAAATCGCCTTCAGTACCTATAGATGGCGTTCGTATGGCCAAACAACCCATGTATTACAACGCCGCCAAGGCAGTGCGAGAGCTAGGTTTACCTCAGTCTTCGCTGAAGGCGGCACTCCAGGATGCTGTGGATTGGTTTGTTGCTCAGGGTTACGTTAATGAGTAGGGGCGCACAGCTGTGCGCCCCTACAGTGGTGTTTTTATATCTTAAAGAGGAGCGATCGCAATAATGGCAGTTAACTTACAACAAGCTATAGATATCGGCAAATATCTTGTGACTCAACGTCTGTTGGGACGCAAACGCTTTCCTTTAGTCTTAATGTTGGAGCCTCTTTTTCGGTGTAATCTAGCGTGTACAGGTTGTGGTAAAATCCAACATCCAAAGGAAATATTAAAGCAAAACCTCACCCCAGAACAGTGCTTCGCCGCAGTGGAAGAGTGTGGCGCACCGGTTGTCTCAATTCCTGGAGGAGAACCTCTACTACATCCCCAAATTGATGAAATTGTGCGGGGATTAGTCGATCGCAAAAAGTATATTTACTTGTGTACCAATGGTTTGTTGCTAGAAAAGAGCCTAGATAAGTTTCAACCTTCCCCTTATCTGACTTTCAGCGTGCATCTAGATGGAATGCGCGAATTGCACGATCGCTGCGTCGATCGCAAAGGTGTTTTTGATATTGCCGTCCAAGCCATTCGCGCCGCTAAAGCCAGAGGTTTTCGCGTCACTACTAACACCACTATCTTTGAGGGAACTGACTCCAAGGATATGCAAGAGTTCTTTGATTTTCTGGAAACACTCAATACCGACGGGATGATGATTTCTCCTGGCTACAGTTACGAGTGGGCACCAGATCGAGACCATTTCCTCCAGCGAGAACAAACACGCACCTTGTTCCGAGAAATTCTGGCTCCATACAAAACCGGTGCAAAAAACTGGAACTTCAATCACAATCCGCTGTTCCTAGATTTTCTCATCGGTGAGAAAGACTACGAATGCACGCCTTGGGGTAGCCCAAGTTATAGCGTTCTCGGTTGGCAAAAACCTTGCTATCTGCTCAACGAAGGTTATTACTCTACCTTCCAAGAATTACTCCAAGAAACTGACTGGAGTAAATACGGCCGCAAGAGTGGTAATCCCAAATGTACCGATTGTATGGTTCACTGCGGCTACGAACCCACCGCCGCGATGGATGCGATGCAACCGCAAAATATGGCGCGTGCGCTGACGAGTGTGTTTGGTAGGAATTAAAAGCAGCAATTAAAATATTTGGCCTACGGGCTGACATTTAGCGGAGCAGGAGTTGTTCCGCTTCTCTATTCATGCTTGTAGATTATTCAACCAAATGAATCCAAGGCAAAGCAGAATTAACACTGTTATACAAACGTTTATCACCTGTGTAAAAATCTGCCTGAAATCTTTGAGCTAATGCTAAATAATGAGCATCATAAGCAGCAGAGAGGTTTAATTGTTGAGCGATCTCCCAGGCTTGTTGATGAAGTTGGCGATCGCTATAAAATTGAATGGCTAAATTTAGAGCATTATTGAGACATTGCTGGGCTTCTGTACTAAGTAGTTGTTTCGCCAGCTTCATTCGATGAAATACATTGGTGACTTCATAACATAAGAGGGTTGGAGCAATAATCTGGGTTTGGGTTTGCTCCCATTCATCCCACAATGTTAAATAAGGTGATGTTTCTAAAGGATTGACGATCAATTTAACTACAAAATTAGCATCAACACAAATAATTTTTACAGTCATGATTTTTCTTCGTTGGGAAACAAATCTGCTATGAATTGTCGATCCCGTTCTTCTCGTATTTGATGAATGATTTCATCAATATTAGGTTCCAAAGGTTTACCACTACGCCGTTGCCCAATAGCTTGAGCATTGGCTAAAATTCTTGGTCTTAAGTTTTGCCAATTAGATTGATGTGTTAATTTTTGGTTTAATAACTCTCGTTCTTCAGCAGACAAAGCTTTGATTGCATTGACTAAAGATTCAACAAGCTGAATGTTCATAGATGTATGCTCCTTGTTCAAAAAATGGCGCTTGTCTAACCCTTTTTCATTGCTTCATTATATTATTTTTCTCATGAGAGTAATGAAAAAGCGCTAAGTGGATAAAACCAAGTCTGCCATAACCTAAGATGTTTCTGACTCTAGCAACCGATCCTATACCTCTATCATCTAATTCTGATGGTGTTGTTCGTAGACAAATGAGTAGCACTGTGACTATGGTATTGTCAGGTCAATTAAGTTAATACTACTATGTAGTGTCTACTGAGTAACTGATATCTTTGAGAGCGCTACGTCGTAGTTATAATTAGTGCAAAGCCAAAAAGCTTACAAATGTAATCTCTGTTCTAAATGCTAACTTTCGTGCTTGATGCTTCTAATGCAAATGAACGAGGAACAATGGTTGCTAGTTAGACAACAACACTGGTTACTGCTTAAACAGCGATATCCCATTGGTCATAAGTTTTGGGCAAAAGTAGGAAAAATCAGATCCTTTGGCATACTTGTAGAAGTCGATGATTTTCCGAAGGATAGTTATAAGTATATAGGTTCAATTGATGTTGGCCATACTATTCTCTACAAAGAGGGTAGTCAACAACTACCCCAAGATCCTGCTCAGTGGCCTCAGGAAGGCACATATATTTATTGTATGGTTTGTTATTATCGAGAATACGATAACAATAGTGGACAAATTGGCTTAAGTTGGTTAGGGGAAACTAGTCAATCTCAACATAACGCATAGCGATTATTCTTCAGAACCAACTTTTCCATATTAGTAGACGGGCAAAATTCCTTATGTCATTTTTTGACACCAAGTTTATATTTGGGATGAGTATAATTACTGTCTTGTTAAAATAATTTGTTTAACAACACTAACAAATCGTTCCATATCAGCTTTAGTAATAGCTCCCATTGTTGATACTCGAAAGATAGATTGAGCTAAATCTCCTTGTCCAGAATAAATTACATAATCGTGTGCTTTGAGTTGGTCGTGAAATTCTTCATAGCTGAAATTATCTGGTAAATAATAGGCATTCAAAACTACAGATGAACTTCCTTCAGGAAGTAAAGGTTTAATTCCTATTGACACTAATCCGTCTCTGACTAAGTTTGCAAGTTGGCTGTAATAGCTATGTCTAGCACGCCATCCTCCTGCTTCTGCCATTTCTTGCAAAGCTTCTGCTAAAGCATAAAATGTCTGTACTGATTGAGTAAAAGGTGTACCGCCTTTATCTTGCTGTTGGCAATAGGTTGCTAAATCTAAATATAAGGTGCGGGGGATTGTGTCTGCTGACGGCAATGCATCCCGTCGCACAATGACAAAAGACGTTCCGGGGACACCATGCAGACATTTATTGGCTGTTGCAGCACAAGCGGTAATTCCCCAAGCCTCAAAATTCAATTCCTCCGCACCAAAGCTGCTGACTGCATCTACTAATATTTGAATGCGGCGTTGCTGACAAATTGCAGCAATTTCTACCAAATTATTCAGGCGACCAGTAGTAGTTTCGTGATGGACAACAGCGAGGTGAGTGATATCAACGTTTTCATCTAACAGTTTAACTAAGCCTTTGATATCTATTTCTGCATCCCAAGGATGGGAAAGTGTGATGTAATTAATGTTATGAATTTTGGCAATTTTGGATATCCTTTCGCCATACACGCCATTTTCAATTACCAGCAATTTCCCATTTCTGGGTACTAAACTGCTGACCATAGCTTCCATCGCTGCTGTACCAGAACCGGTAAGTAAAACTGCTACCCAGTGAGCACCTGCAAGATCGTAAACTTGAAGTAATTGTTCGCGGATTCTACTTTGAAGCTGAGAAAATTCCACTTCCCGATGACACAAATCGGGACTTAACAGCGCATTCCTCACGCGATCGCTCAAATTAACAGGGCCGGGATTTAGTAAAATCATTTTGTTATTAGTCATTAGTCATTAGTCATTTGTCATTGGTTATTCTCCGCGTCCCCGCGTTTCCCTCAATATTTTTCATGAAGCGTTGCAAAACTGCTTCCGGGCTGAGGTTGGGTCGAGGTAACTTCTCTAGGGTTCCGGGACGAATTTTGAGATGGGCGAATTTTGGCCTGTTTTTAGTATCTGCGGTAAATAAAGCATCTAAAAGCGCGGGATCGTCTCCGGCTAATGTGACGCCGTAACCGCAGGCTTCGGCAATTTTGGCAAAGGAGATTCCAAAAGAGACGGTGGCTTGTGCGCCTGTGGAATCGTGGGCTTCATTATCTAAGAGAACATGGATTAAATTGGCACCGGCATAAGTGCCGATAGTCGCAAAATTACCCATTCGCATTAACGCTGCACCATCGCCATCAATGACTATAACCTTGAGATCTGGACGCGCTAAGGAAAGCCCCAACCCCATTGAGGAAGCGCAACCCATCGACCCGACCATATAAAGATGATTGGCGCTGTCTTTACTGGCGAATAGTTCCCGCCCCGTGTATCCGGTGGTGGCAATTATTACAGTATTTTCGGGGTTAATGAGTTCTACAATTCGGGCTAAAGCTTGGCTGCGGGAAATCCGTTGTTCTTGGTTACCCCGAAAAAAGCTTTGCTGAATATGAGCCTGATTGTTATCTTCGCGTTTGGGGATAGAAGAACGGGTGAGTGCATGGGGCGCAATTGTTCCCTTACGCATAATTAGAGCATAGGGACGGCGCTCTTTTTTCATGTAAGCTGTGGCTCTTTGCAAGGCTGGTTCTATTTCTGCTGCATCTGTGGGGAAAAATTCCCAAGGTACAGTCATTGTTTCCAGTAATTTATCTGTGATTTGCCCCATTAATTCATGTTGGGGTTCATCTTGCAAATTGCGATCGCCTCTTAAGGTACAAATAACTAGTACTGGAATGCGAAAAATATAATTCAGGGAAGTTAGCGGGTTAACTGCATTCCCCAAACCAGAATTTTGCATCATCACCACTGCATGTTTACCAGCAATTGTAGCTCCCGATGCGATCGCCACAGCATCTCCCTCATTAGCTGCGGAAATATAAGTCAGTTGAGGGTCATTAATGACGTAGTTAATAAAAGGCGTGAGAAAAGAACAAGGTACGCCAGCATACCAATCAAAACCAAAATTACGAGCAGCTTCGACAAATTTTTCTGCTTCAATCATAAATAATTTATTTGTAAATGGGCATAGGGCATTGGAAGTTAAACAAATGACGCCACTTGTTACTCTACAAGAAGCCCCTTTGCCTCTACAAGTCGGTAACGCTGCCTGAAATATTGGGGTGGGTTAGTTTTTGCAGGTCGATGCAACAAAGGTGCGGGGCAATGCAACAAAGGTGCAGGTCGATGCAACAAAGGTGCAGGTCGATGCAACAAAGGTGCAGGTCGATGCAACAAAGGTGCGGGGCAATGCAACAAAGGTGCAGGGCGATGCAACAAAGGTGCGGGGCAATGCAACAAAGGTGCAGGGCGATGCAACAAAGGTGCGGGGCGATGCAACAAAGGTGCAGGTCGATGCAACAAAGGTGCGGGGCGATGCAACCAGAAAATTATTTCCATACCCAATGCCCAATGCCCAATGCCCCATTCCTATTGTTTTAATTGAAACGCCAAATCAAGGTCGTCTAAAGAATTAACATCTAACCAGTTACCGCGAATGTAAAGCACTTTGATTGGTTTGCCTTGCTCGATTAAATAATTGCACAATTCTGGCAAACCCAAACTATTAAATTCCGGTCGTTTTTGCAATTCCTTGAGTGCTTCACTTACCCATTGTCTACCTTGACTTCGTAAGCGCAACATTCCAATCCAGCGTCCGCAGGAATTTCCTAAGTGAGTTTGGGTTGCTTTGGAAATGTGCAAAAGGTTAACGTCTTGTCCGAAGATGGAAAGGTCATCTGCAACTGAACAATAAGCATAGTCAGGGGAACCGCTGACTGATTTAGAGTTGATGACAGAATCAACTACAGCTACAATTTCTCCAGGACATTCTAATAAATCCCGCAAAATATAGCTTCTAAATAATAAATCGCCATAAAGTACGAGCATTTCGTCAGCAAAGCTGGCTTGAGCGCAGGCTAAGGATGCTAATTCTCCAGTTGTTTCATAATCTGGATTACGAATTACTTTTGTCCCCGTAACGTTGATAGTTTCTGCTTTGTAACCTGCGACAACGGTGATATCGTTGATGGCAAGTTTTTTGAATTTATCTACTAAAAGTCTGAGTAGGGGTTTACCTCCAAGAGGTAACATGACTTTTGGTTTATCTAAAGTCAATCCTGCTAATTCTTGTCCTCTGGTAGCAGCTAAAACGATCGCTTGAGTATGATGGCGTCCGTTACTAAAGTAGCGTTTTTCGGCTTCTAGAAGTTCATCGGCTCCCTGTAAGCGGAAAATTTCCTTTACTGGTGCAATATCATCTTCAATGTTGATTAAAGTTTCGCTGGCTTGAACTTCGCGGGCGATCGCTTGCATACTAGCAACAGCAGCTCGAATCATGTGGTTTGCCCAAATGACTAAATTAACTTCAGCTTTGCGAAATACATCGGTAGCGGTGCTGTAATATTTAGTCGGTATAATTACTAATGGAGAGCGCCCCGCCCATTCTTTGGCAAAGGCTAGCACTTGGTCGGGACGGGATAATTTACTGTGAATCAGAACGGCGTCTGCTCCCGCTGCATGGTAAGCTTCAGCTCGCCGCAATGCTTCTGAGAGATCCCAACCGGCAATTAAGGCTTCGAGTCGGGCGACGATACAGAAATCGGGATGTGTTTGGCTATCTTTGCCTGCTTTAATTTTGCCGCAGAATTCATCAATATCAGCCAAAGCTTGGCGACTACCATTAATAAAGCTATTAGTTTTAGGAAAAAGTTTATCTTCAATACAAACTCCAGCAATACCTCGCTGTTCTAATTTCCTAACCAAGCGACGCATATTATTAAAGTTGCCATAACCTGTATCGCCATCTAACAAAATGGGGATGCTGGTAACATCAGACATGAACTCTAGCATTTCTACAACTTGAGTCCAACTGGCTTCGTTATTGTCGCGAACGCCATATTGAGCCGAAAGAGCTAATCCACTCGCCCAAATTCCTTTAAATCCAGCTTCTTCCACAATGCGGGCGCTAATTCCATTGTGAGCTTCCATGATGAATTCAAGTTGAGGCGATTCTAATAATGCCCGCAGTTGAGAACACTTATTTAATAACATTTTGGATTTTGAATTTTCAATTTCGGATTGTGAAAGAGGTAGGGAATATGCTTTTTGAATATCCATTTGGTGCAAGTTTTTTTTTAATTGGTAGAACTTTGACCTCTCTCCAAACCTCTCTCCTACAAGGAGAGAGGCTTTAAATTCTCCCCCTTCCCTATTAGGGAAGGGGGTTAGGGGGGTTAGGTTTTGCTTTGGTTTCCAAATGACATGAAAAGCCAGCATTAACAATGAGTGCTAAAGATTTATTCTAAGTATGTATCTATTTTGCAATAGATTAATATTGTGTATTTAGACCCATATAATAGCTATGAACCCAGAGCTTTTTAGTTCTGAATTCTGAATTTTTAATCCTGAATCATTTTGACATAATTAATATCTTCTGCCATTTCGATTTGGGGTAAAGTCTGGTTTTGGGCACGTTGAATATCTTCTGGGAAATCGATTTCAATCCAAGGTAAACCAGTGATGTCTTCGTAACTAAATACTTGTGGGGTTTCTAATAACAGATCCCGAATTACTTCTTCATAAGGTTGGTCGTGCAGTCCGTCAGCAACATATTGTTCTGTGCGGTTGGCGAGACGGCGAGCGATCGCATTTTCAAAACGAAAGAATCCCACTGACTCCCCGGCAAAATCATACAAGGTAAGAGCCACTTGTTTGCGAAACTCCACTAGATAACCGTCCTTTACACAAAGTTTCACTGGTTCATCCCCTGGTTCAAAATCTCGATCCAATAAGAAGCAATTGGAAACATTTGTCTTTACTAATCGTTCGATGATGTGGCGATCGTACAAAACATCTGCATCCATTAACAATAAATTATCAGCAGCGGCAAGATGTTGGCGTAAAGCCCACAAGCTGATAACACTACCTTTGGTATAGTCAGGATTGTAAACTGTAGTAACCCAGTTTTCGGCTCCCAATGCTTTGATTTCATCCTGAATTTTTTCTGCCTGGTAACCCACGGCAATTACTACTTCGTCTATTTGATAATGACGAAGATAATTCAAATGGCGCTCTAATAAAGATTTGCCGTTAAACTTCAGTAAGCATTTGGGTTGGTTTTGCCCATCTTTACCCAAGCGTTGTCCAACACCAGCAGCTAATATAATGGCTTTCATCGTCAAGTTACTAACTGAACTAAGATACTAAAAAACTGGGAAATTTTTCGGATTTTCCCAGTATTTTATAATGACTGCATTTTGCTGAATTAAAAGTTTATTAACTAATTCTTAATATATAAGAAATAGCAACTGGCGATCGCCGATTTTTTTCCACAGGACTAACCCACAGTAATTAACCAACTCCTACAGAGACATTTGCCACAGAGCCATTGCTGAGGATAGGCTGGCGGGTTTTGAGGTCAAATTTGAAGCCATGTGGCAAAATATGTAGCTTGGCTCCACAAATCGCCAACGGCTCGTCCTTCAAAATTTCGCCCACATTGTTATATGTAGCGTCTGATTCATCGACAATTGTGACAGCACCTTCACCAATCACTTCAATTTGAGTATCTGTGACTACCATCGCGGTATTCTCATCAATACCGAATCCCAAAACAGCCGGCTCTAGTACCAAAGCTGAAATTAAGCGTCCCAATCTTCCACGCTGAGAGAAATGTTGATCGATTACCACTCCTGGAAGAAATCCCATGCCGGGGCCCATTTCCACAGTTTCGATCCGCGGGTTGGTTTGGGAATCACCTTCGACGATCATTTTATCAGGCATTACAGCAGCTCCGGCGCTGGTACCTGCAATAACTGCGCCTTCACCATACCGTTTGTGAATCGCCGCATCGATTTCAGTATCCTTGAGGATGTTGGTGATGCGAGCTTGGTCTCCCCCGGTAAAAAATACCCCAGTTGCATTTTCAATAGCTTTCAATGCCGTTGATGAAGAGGCATCATCGCGAGTTTCTGTATCAATGATGCGGACATTCTCGGCTCCTAATCGCTCAAACACTCTAATATAATTTTCTCCCACCTCTCTCGGTAGTTCTGTCGCCGCTGTCATAATCACAATGTTAGCTTTTGTACCGCCAGCGCGACGTACAAATTCCCGTAAAATTTGGGAATCTCCCTCTTTGTCTTCAGCTCCGCCAATAATTACTAATTGTCTTTTAGGATTACTTTCTACCATAATAGCCCCTGATTTGATTTAGATAAATTTCAATAAACCATGACAATTCAACTTATAATATCTCCCTTTTGGAAGATTACTTGAAAAAACTAGTATGAAAATTGACGATCGCAATTAGACCAAAGGATTTTTTAAATTACATAAACCAATACAGTTCAGTTGAGCTCCCCCGCCTGCGGCGACCCCCTTAAAAAGGGGGTAGAGAAAGTTTGTGAGCAAGCCTTTTTAAGGAGGGTTGGGGGGATCTTAAAACACTAACTGAACTGTATTGTCGCATAAACATGTTGTTGACTAACTAAAAATTACCGCTCGCATTAATAGCCTCTAGATATATTTTCTAGAGGCATAATTGATGGTGTTGGAGTTGGCGATCGCAGACTTTTAAGGGAAATCGAGTTGATATTAATTCTAGCAAGAGGATTATTTTTTGATTGTGCGAACAAATTCGCCTTTAACTAAAAAAATTTACCCCCTATCGGAATGCAGAATTAAATTTATCCGTTTTTTAAATCCAAAATCCCAAATTATCTGATGAATGATTTAACGAATCCCGCTTCTGTAGAGCAAATTACTCAAGAAAAAACGTGCTTGTTCTAGTGGGAGATGTCTGGGTTTGCCTTGATAGACAATTTGATACTCTTTGATGTCTGGCCCATCTCCATGCCCAGAAATTAGCCTCCGGTGAAAAGCTTCCTCAGCCAGTAACCTAACTTCATCTCTTAGAGCAGCTTGTGTGCCATTCATACTTTGCTGTTTCCTCAATACCGTATTGGTTGATACTGTATATAGATTTATACAAATTATTGCTAAGGTATTGCACCTTTCAAAGGTCGTATATTTGGTTATTCATCAGGATGAATTGAATGTGATTTTATTTTTCGGATGAATGAAAATTAAATTATGCCTTGAGATAGTTGAAGATGCTTCGTAATATCGTTAGGGTAGGTTCTGTGTCAATTCGCAATTTACAATTTGCAATTAAAATACGCATCTATTCAATTGAACAATTGGATAGTTTGTGTTTTTAAAGCCGACACTGATAGAAACACTGCGTTAACGCAGCGGGACGTAGCTCATTGCAAAGTGGTAATTGCAAATTGCTATGGCAAAGTTATAACTCCCCAAAATTAAGTGAATCAATGGTTAGAATTCAGTATTCAGGAGGAGGCAGAGCGATGATATCTGCAAGTATTCTGACTCATGAATTCTAACAATCAATAAGTCTGAGTAATCGAACTCAGCATCTCAATTTCAGGGTGTTTAGCCAAAGGTTCATAATCAATGGTTCAACAAAAAAGCAGCGATTTAGTCCGGATTAATGCTAGAAGAACGGATGTATTCGATATTTTCAACTTCAAGCATTACATTGGAGCTAATCCTTATTTAGATAGAGGGGCAATAGTATTTGATTTTGCTCTAGTTGAGTTGAAAGAGCCTTTGCCTATTGAGGATTATATTTCGAGAATTGGCGATCGCTATCCCCATCTAGGCGATCAAACCTACGAATCCTATGCCCATCTATTTGCCCAAGTGGCCTCACAAGTTGGAAAATTGGACATGGATTTGCACCTCGATAGCTGGGGTGTCAAACCATATCCAAAATCCACGCGAATTAGCATCGAATCCCTACACGAACGCACAACCAGAGAAGTAGTTTACTTTGTTTGGGATTGGTTTGAAGCCATTACCCAAGACGCGGACTTCGACTTTGAAGATCGGCTAGTCAGGCTGCAAAGTAGATTTCGCGCATCTGTCTATGGCGGCCCTACAGTCTACGCCCTATTGCGAACAGCCCGCGAAAAAGACATTCCCGCATTTTATTTGTGGGAAGAAGGATTGATGCAATACGGTTTGGGAAAAAAACATGTCCGGGGAGTAGCAACAACATTTAACCGCGATAGCCATCTAGATTCGGAATTTACTACCCGCAAAGATGACTGTAAAGCATTTTTGAAAACTCTGGGTTTTCCAGTACCTGAAGGCGAAATCGTCTTTTCCGAAAAAGAAGCTTTCGCAGCAGCTAGACAAATTGGCTACCCAGTAGCAGTTAAGCCAGTGGTAGGTCATAAAGGAATTGGCGTTACGGCTGACGTGCAAGACTCAAAAGAACTGGAATCTGCTTATAGTCGGGCAGTAGCAGCGATTCCTGAAGACCAGCTACCCAGAATCATAGTAGAGAAAAGCATTTCAGGATCGGATTTTCGTTTGTTGTGTGTCGATGGTAAATTCGTCGCCGCCACAGAACGCCGTCCGGCATCGGTTGTTGGTGATGGCTACCTAACCATCGCGGAATTAATTCGTCAAGAGAACCGCAAACCCGCACGTTTAGATTCACCCACCTCCCCCATGAGTAAAATTCTGGTGGACGATGCGATGGAACTCTACCTAGACGAACAGCGTTTGTCATTGGACAGCGTAATTGAAAAAGGGCGCACCGTCTACCTACGTAAAGTCGCCAATCTTTCCGCCGGGGGTATGAGCATCAATGCAACCCATACGGTTCATGATGACAATATTATCCTCGCCCAAGATATTGCCCAACACTTTCAGCTCACTTGTTTGGGTATTGATGTCATTACCAAAAGTCTTGCAGAATCTTGGAAATCGAGTAATTTCGCTATCTTGGAAATTAACGCTGCACCAGGAATTTTAATGCATTTGAAACCTTCTGAAGGTGAAAGCGTTGATGTACCTTCTCATATTTTAGAAACGTTTTTTGAGTCTGGTACAGATGCTAGGATACCGATTATTACCTTTAATAAAATCTCCGTTGAAGAACTGCAAACAACAATTGACCATATCCTTTTACAACATCCCGACTGGACAATCGGTGCTGTTTGTCGTGACGCAGTTTTTGTGAATCGCTCGAAAAAAGTATTAAGCCCAAGTTACAACAGCAACGTTCAAACTTTACTGCGTCATCCCAAACTTGATTTGTTAATTGCTGAGTATGGGGAAGAGGTACTAGAGCAAGAGGGTATGTTTTACAACCGCAGTAATATCGTAGTTTTGGATAATCCCACCGAAACTGAGATGATGTTGGCACGGGATGTTTTTGATGGTTCTACTGTGGTGGTTAGAAAAGGCAACGACATTTCTATTCGTCGCAAAGGGTTAATTGAGGATTACACTTTGGGTCAAGATGAACCATTTACACGGGTTTATTTGAAAGAAACTGGAGCGATTTTGTAAGTTAAGTGTCATCCCCGACTTCTCTATGATACTGTTGGCGAATCAGGGGTGACACCCCTTATTGAAGGATTTTTCGTCATACCACCAGATGTAGAGACGTAGCAATGCTACGTCTCTACAAACCAATTTGTAGATAAACGAGGGGTCTGACCCCCTATTCGTCAGCTGTATCCTTTATAAGTCGGGGATAGGCTGGTTAATTGCAATTTTGCTAAATGGCTGAGATAGCTAAGTACAGCTTTGCGTAAAATCGTGGGGAATTAAGGGTTGAAATTTAAACGCAAAGGAGGGCAAAGGTAAGCGCAAAGGGACGCAGAGAATTCGCTATGAATAATAGCATCATCAGTGTAGGGCAAGACTGTGAGATGCAAATAGAGCAAATCTAGCTTTAGTTTCAGAAGATACTTGAAAAATCGTTTTCTTAACCGTTGACCGAGGATTTATTCTCCTTGTCCTTTTATATCTTTCATCTTTCCCTATTCCCTATTTACTTCTTATTCAACAAAACAAAATCATAATTAGTTCCAGAAGAACAACGCTCACAACGTTCAATTCTGACTAAGAAAGCTTCTCCTTGACGCTTACCTGAAGGCAAAAACATAATATTTCCTGTAGCTCCAGAAGTTGAAAAATCAGGATTAGACAGTACCTTTTGCAAGCCTTCGCGAGTGTTATCTTTTTCCAAGCCAGCGATAATTACTTGCATTGCATCATAAGCTCCCGCTGTTCTCTGATTTACCCGTGCTTTCCAAAGCTCAAAGGCATTTTCCGCAAATGGGTTATTTTTGTTAAGGTCGCGATGCCAATACACAGGTACTACCATTCCTTCGACATCTTTGGCATTTTCTAAAGTTTTTCCACTATACATAGTTTCCGAACCAAACAGTGGTTTTCTGCCTTTAATCTCTTGTGCAACTTTAGTAGCGTAACTTATACTTCTGAGTGAAGGTATTAGTAAAAAACCACTGGCGTTTTCTGTTTCTATAGCTCGATCTACAAAAGTTTTAGGGTCAAAATTTTTATCTGCCAAATTGCAAGGCGTACTAATAACTTGACTGCCATATTGTTCGATCGCTTGAGTGTACTTTTCTACAAGTACCTTACTAGATGAAAAATTTGAATTATTTCCTGAGGTACGAATATCGCCACAAATAGCAATATTTCTTCCTTGTCGAGCAATGTAACGAGCATGAGTATCGACCAAATTATCATATAAAGGATTTATATGAAATAAGTAATTAGTTCTAGGAGTATTCTGTTGATTATTTACTAAATTTTGTTCTATGTTTTCTGAATTTTCTGCTTGATTTGGACGCTCGACCGGGAAAACTAAAACCAACTTTTTGTCATTATAAATTGCAGCATCAGGTCTCACACCCACTGCGGCTAGAATGCTCCGATCTTCAACTAATTCATTATCTAGCTTTTCGGAATCTTGTCGATTCTCAACACTTGCGATCGCAATTTGTAATTTTTTACCATTAATTCCGCCTCGTTCGTTAACTTCATTTTGAGCTTGAGCTACACCGCGCAAAAGTTCTTCTGCTAAATTCTGATCGAAGTTAACTGGTGCGATAACAGCAACTTTTAGGCTTTCTGAATTATCTCGCGCAATTTTAGCATTGTTTAAATAAATTAAACTTTCTGGATCGTTGGGGTTATTTTTCAACGATGCAGTAAATTTTTCCACAGCATTACTGAAATTTTTTTCACTAAAAGCTTTAACTCCGTCTCTTTTTTCTGGGTATGTTTGTACTTTTACTAAAATCTTTGTACCGAAACTTGTTAATGAAGCTTTATTTGATAACTCTATAGATGAAGGTCGCTCGGAATTTGGTGATATGAGGGTAGAAGAAAGTTTGGTAATTAACCAAAAAATAATTGCTACCATTACTCCAGCCAGACCCAGGGACAGAAGTAGCTTCAAGTTTTCTTTTTTATTTGTCATAAATAACTTCCCAATTATACGAAGTTTATCAAAAATCAACAGCGAGTCTAAAATTAGCTAATACTAAAAATATTTAGAAATAACTTTGTTGATTATTTCCCACATACCTACAATAATAACTGTCAAAAACCCCGCAAGCACAACTAGCAAAATTACAAGCAGCAGTCCATTTGTGCCAGATTTTATGAGATTTTGAGTTAGCAAATTTTTGAAACTTAAAACAATAAGTAAATTTGCTATGATAGCAATGATAATTAAAGAAGCTTTTTCCACAAGGGAACGAGATTGAATAAATACTAATCCTGCTAAAATTAGCAGCCACAATCCTGAGCTAATCCAAGTGGTTCCGAGAAAACTGATAAGAGCGATCGCTACGAAGGAACTACCACTTGCAGCAATTATCGCTTGCGACAATAATTGATTATTAGAAAATAGTCGTAAATATCCAGAACCAGCTGGTTGTCGTTCAACTTGTGGTTGCGTTTCTAATAGCCCAAAAGGGGAAAGTACTGTAGGAGGTAATGTATTTCTTAATCGTGGTAACTTCTTCAAATCTTGTAATACAGCTTGTGCAGACTGATAACGCTGTTCGTGATTTTCTTGTATTAATTTATCAATAATTAACTCTAATTCACGACTTACAGGTTGCTTTAAATGCTGTCGCCAACTAGAAGTCCAACCATAGCCTTGTTTCATCCACAAAGTTGATGGAGAAATATTAGTTAACAAATGAAAGCTAGTTATTCCTAAACTGTAGAGATCGCTAGAAGGAAAGACTTTACCAAATTGCATTTGCTCAATGGGCGCATAGCCCAATGAACCAATAATTGTCCCTATTGCAGTGTTTGTAGCTTCTCTTTTTTGCTTTGACACCCCAAAATCAATTAGCACTAATTTATTATCATTTTGACGACGAACAATATTTTCTGGCTTCAGATCTCGGTGAATAATCTCTTGCTCGTGTACGGCTACCAACACAGATAATAGATCGTGCAAAAAATCTCGAATTTTAGCTTCATCAAAAACTCCGTGCTGTTTTAATTCCTGCAACAGATTTTGTCCTTCAATAAACTGCTGCACTAAATATAGATATTCGCCTTCCTTAAAATATGCATACAAATTGGGGATTTGCACGTGTTCCCCTAGTTCTTTGAGACGTTTGGCTTCCCGTTCAAACAACTCAGTTGCTTTTTTGTGTGCGCCGGTACCTTGAGAGCCATAAAATTGACTTAAAACTAACTGCTTAACAACACATTGTTCGTTGAGCTTGTCTATATCTTCTGCTATATATGTGCGTGCAAACCCCCCTCTCCCTAATAATCCAACAATCCGATAACGATTTCTGAGCAGAGGTATCAACTTTGCCCCGCAACTGAGACAGAAATTTGTCCCATCAGGATTTTGAGGATTTTCGCAATTAGGGTTCAGGCAGCAGATCATAATAATTATCTTATCGCTGTCATTTTATTAATTTTTAAAATATACCTTAAATTCAGTAGAAACTTTGTACTGCAAAGTTTCTACATGGATAATAAATGAGGGGCGATACACCCTTGCAAACTAACTCGATATGTACTCAACACCACAATTAATGGTCTTTTGTTAACAATAGCCCTATAAACTAATCTTTCACCTGGTTGAATCAACTCCAATTCTCATCAGTGATATCGCCTTTCAAAAAACAGGAGTCTAAGGGTGTAGTGGTCTAGGGTCAGAAAAAGTGTTTTTTTTATTCATAGGCGCTTGCTCTTAAGAAACGGAGATGCGGAGAATTTCTAACTCTTGAGTCAACAGCCAATAGTTAACTCTCAACTGTACAGGTAACACCAGCTTTTTTTTCATCCCTTGAACGCCGCAATTACCCCATACTCGCCATTGTAGTCTTGATAAAACTCTCCGCAATTGTGACGATTACGCTAGAATTATTAAAGGTTCTTTACAGAATTTGCCGATCGCCCCCAATTCTGTTAGAAAAGCCTAGCACTCAAATGTAAATCTATAAACTCCCTCTAAAGTTCACCCAAAGCTTCTATGACGCTCCCAATTCGCAACGTCGCAATTATCGCCCACGTTGACCACGGCAAAACCACCCTGGTTGATGCACTCCTCAAACAGTCCGGCATTTTCCGTGAAGGTGAAGACGTTCCGGATTGCGTCATGGACTCCAACGCCCTCGAACGGGAACGGGGAATTACAATTTTGTCCAAAAACACAGCGGTTCGCTACAAAGAAACGCTGATTAATATTGTTGATACACCCGGACACGCTGACTTCGGTGGCGAAGTAGAACGCGTACTCGGCATGGTTGACGGATGTCTGCTGATTGTCGATGCTAATGAAGGCCCCATGCCTCAAACGCGCTTTGTACTCAAAAAAGCCTTAGAAAAAGGGCTGCGCCCCATCGTTGTGATCAACAAAATCGACCGTGCCAAAGCCGATCCACACGTCGCTGTTGATAAAGTATTGGATCTGTTCTTGGAATTAGGCGCAGATGAAGACCAGTGTGATTTTACCTATCTGTTTGCCTCCGGTATGGGAGGTTATGCCAAAGAAAGCATGGAAGCAGAATCGGTAGATATGCAACCACTGTTTAATGCGATTCTGCAACACGTTCCACCACCAGTAGGCGACGTGAATAAGCCGCTGCAATTGCAAGTCACAACCCTAGATTATTCTGAATACCTCGGACGAATCGTCATTGGCAGAATTCACAACGGTGTGATTCGCGCCGGACAACAAGCGGCGTTAGTCACAGAAAATGGCACAATTGTCAAGTCTAAAATCAGCAAATTGCTAGGTTTTGAAGGGCTGAAGCGGGTGGAGATGGAAGAAGCATCCGCAGGTTATATTGTGGCTGTTGCTGGTTTTGCAGATGCCAACATTGGCGAAACAATTACAGACCCCAACGAACCGCAAGCTTTACCACTAATTAAAGTGGATGAACCAACCTTACAAATGACCTTCTGGGTGAACGATTCACCTTTTGCAGGTCAAGAAGGCAAATTGGTGACATCAAGACAAGTGCGCGATCGCCTTTTCCGCGAATTAGAAACCAACGTGGCATTGCGGGTTGAAGAAACCGATTCCCCCGATAAATTCCTGGTTTCGGGTCGTGGCGAATTGCACTTGGGTATCTTAATTGAAACCATGCGCCGTGAAGGTTTCGAGTTTCAGGTATCTCAGCCACAGGTAATTTACCGCGAAGTCAACGGACAACCTTGCGAACCTTACGAACTGTTAGTGTTAGACGTACCTACTGATGCCGTAGGTAGCTGTATCGAACGCCTGGGACAACGCAAAGGCGAAATGCAAGATATGCAACCGGGTAGTGGCGATCGTACTCAGTTAGAGTTTGTCATTCCCGCCCGTGGTTTGATTGGTTTCCGCGGCGAATTCATGCGGATGACTCGCGGCGAAGGCATCATGAACCACAGTTTCCTCGACTACCGTCAACTCAGTGGTGACATTGAAGCCCGGAACAAAGGCGTTTTAATCTCCTTTGAAGAAGGCGTTGCTACCTTCTACGCCATGAAGAACGCTGAAGATAGAGGCTCGTTCTTTATTACTCCCGGCACCAAAGTTTACAGAGGTATGATTGTCGGCGAACACAATCGTCCCCAAGACTTGGAATTGAATGTCTGCAAAACCAAGCAGTTAACCAACCACCGCGCATCCGGTGGCGATGAACTCGTGCAGTTGCAAGCACCAATAGAAATGAGTCTAGAGCGTGCTTTGGAATACATCGGCCCCGATGAATTGGTGGAAGTTACACCTAAATCAATCCGCCTGCGGAAGATGGCGAAGAAGTTAGCGAAACGGTAGGTAAAGCAATAACTTAATTAATTTAGAAAGCCCACATTAGTGGGCTTTTCTGTTTGTGAGCTTAGGGTAATTCGTAATTCGTGAGGGAGTGGTAATCTTGGATGTCACTTGCTTTACTATTGCATATAAAATCGATGATAAAACCCAACGGGATCACTCTGGGGACTTAGTACTTCATGTGAACCAGATCGATAATTTATGAGGGCGGCAAAAATCTCTTCCTCGCCGAGGAAGTTTGTAACATCAGTCAGCCTAACCAGTGCGAATAGGCTTTCATATAACAAAAATAGAACTGTTGGGATTCTCTCTGTAGGAGCAAGTAAAACGGTATGATAACCACACACTCCAAAATTGTGTGCTTGTGAAGTACTCTCCTTATTCCAAAGATGTTGAACAAAATTTTCCCCTACATCTTCAGTACGACCAAGGACAAAAGACTTTATTGGATCAAAGACATGATTACGAGCACGTTCAGATCCTAAGAATGCACACATGGAGTTTATTGCTGACTTAGCTATTGCACGATTAATAGAACGTATGTCTAATATTTGGTTTACCCAAACTTCACTTTGCTGAATTATCCTTTGAGGCTCTGATTGGTTTTGACCAAACTGGCTAAGTAGTTGACCACTCTCTATTTGGGTTTTGAGGAAATGAACTTTTTCAATCGTCGAAGCACGAACTACATATTTCCTTTTTGCACTTCTTATAATTGCTGGCTGAATCGGAGGAAGTGATTGATCTTGGTGTGTAAATACTAAGTCACTAAGAGAAAGACTATCAGGCTGGGAAAGGTCTTGCTTAATCTGTTCAAACAAATTTTGACCATCTTGACCAAAATTATACAAAAAGTTAATTTTGTTCTCATCCACAACAATAAGCTGTGGAAATACAAATGGTCTACCATCATTTTCTATTCGGATACTTTGCCATATTCTAGATCCTTCATCAAGCTGAACACTATGACCTGTTTGTAACAGAGTACGATTATGAGAAATAATACCTGGATGGTTTGGATATACGTATTTGCGAGCAAAATTGATCAGTTCTGTATCAAGTGGCGAAAAAATTTTACTATTACAGCAAGTACAAACATCTGTAGGCAAAGTCCATCGAGAATTGTTGAAGCCGTGCTGAATAATATGTTCTTCTGTGCGATTACGGCTTTCATCTCTACAAAAGAGGCATGGATAAGTGTGTCTAGTACTAAAAGTCATATCTTTTTTCCAAAAATTTAAGTACAGTGGCTTTAATAATCTAATAAAGATGAGCCAATAGGAACAAAATATATAACATTAGCAGCCTAACACTACTGTGCAACAAACAGAATAAAAGTTGTCGTCTGAAGTTAATGTTAAAAAGCGATCGCCCTTGCCGTTTTATAGTTTCTTGAGGGCAGCGTAAACACTACGTCTTACTCTGTTTGTTTTTTTATTTGTGGATTATATCAATTTTATGCTTCAACTTATACTAAAAAAAGAATACTCTGATTCCAACAGTTGAGCCGATTTTACTTATGACCAAATTATGAAAAATATTGAGTTGAGGCAAGGAAAAATTAAAGTTCCAGAAAGCACGACTCTAGAAGATTTCTTAAAACTTCCATATATTGAGGAGTCACCAGCTTGGGAATATATTAACGGAGAGGCAATTCAAAAACCAATGGCAGGAGGTAAACACAGCTTATTGCAAAAACGTTTAGTTGCAGTAATTGATGCATTGGATAGTAACTACGAAGCGTTTCCAGAGTTGCGCTGTACTTGCGGTAATCGTTCAGTAGTTCCTGATGTAGTTGTTATCTCCAAAAATCAACTACCAGTGGATGAAAACGGTGAAATTATTAGCAGTGGTATTGATTTTGCACCTGCTTGGATAATAGAAATTCTTTCCCCTGCTCAAAGTCAAACTAAAGTTACTGGGAATATTTTACATTGTTTGAGAAATGGCAGTCAACTAGGATGGTTGATTGATCCAAGCGATCGCTGTATTTTCGTTTATCAGCCTAATCGTTTACCAGATTTGTTAGCAGGACAAGATATATTAACAGTATTAGAAGACATGAATTTGGCACTCTCTGTTGATGAAATTTTTGCTTGGTTACAGCGAAAAAACTCATAATAGCAAAGAGTATGTCACAATTTCGGTAGGGATTGCTAGAGGTAAACGCGATGCCCCCACTAATCAACCGAACTACCGACCAACACATTGTTCATTATGGGACGTGGGAACAGTTCAAGTTCATCCAAAAGGGTTTTAACGGTTCTCCTGGTGTGCGACTGTTTTACTATGACGATACAATCGAGATTCTCATGCCAGGACGCGAACATGAAATTTTTGCCAGTATCATCGGTTATTTAGTGACAACTTTTCTCGTCGAAAAAGGCATTTTCTTCCAGCCAACCCGGTCGATGACCCAGGAAAGAGAAGGGGTTGTCTCTGTTCAAGCGGACGAGTCCTACTGCATTGGAAGCGCTAAACCGATTCCAGATTTGTCTATCGAAGTCGTTTTTACCAGTGGTAGTATCAGCAAGTTAGAGCGCTATAAAGCTCTGGGAGTACTAGAAGTCTGGTTTTGGGAAGATGGGCTGTTAACGGTCTATCATTTGCATGATGACAGCTATGAACGCCTAGATCGCAGTCAACTACCCGGACTCAATGGCCTCGATTTGGATTTACTCAGACGCTACATTCTGATGGCTGAAACTGATGCTGGAGAAGCTATTAGAGCATTTCGTAGAGAAATTAATGCACAGACGTAGCCCGTCTTAGACATCGCTAGCGCAACGCCAGGCTAATATATTTAAGGCAAATAATTGTCATCCAATAATTGTGCAAGAGTGTAAGGACATTTTTCTGGAAAAACCGTTAAATCAGTTTTAACTTGTACAAAATCAACCGCACTTTGATAAATATTCTCTAAATTATCTTGTAATTTATTCATTAAATTTGCGGTTAGATGATTATTTAAGTCATATCTAAAAGTTTTAATTTCTCCTATCCAATGACGATAGTTTCTTTCATATTCTACCTGCCAGTATTGGAGTAATAATATATGAATAATAATTTGCCTTAAAAGACTTTTGGCTTTAGCTAAATCTCTTTTACCCAAACTAATTAATTCCTCAATTAAGTTTTCTAAATCAAGTTTGTTAAACTGTTTTTGTTTTAATAATTCAATAGTTTGTTCTAGCCATAAACTATCATCAGTTTCATAGAGTTCTTTTAAGTTGGTAGTAATTGTCATATTTTTACCTTCTACCTAACATTGCATAAATTAATCATATACATTTATCCTGCTTCTTAGAAACTTATAGATGAAAGCAGACAAGAGGAGCTGCTTAAGAAACTTGACCGTAGGCGTAGCCCGTCATAGACATCGCCAAACTATTTGCTACCTCTATAAGACTGTGAATTTCGGGTGGTGTTGGGTTAAAAAAGAAACTATGAGAATCATCAAACCCATCACCAACTTTTTAGAAACCCGCGCCAGTGCCCCTGCATACGGCGGTTGGGTGCTAGCGGCTACGGCTATTTGTTTTTTTGGCGCAGGTATCAATACGATGGCTGGTTGGCTGTACGCCATTAGCGGCATCAGTTTTGCCCTTTTGGCAGTAGCAGCGATATTACCACCACGATCGCTCACAAATCTATCCATCACCCGCCGCCCCATTGCGCCTGTGTCAGCAGGTGATGAGTTGAGGGTGGAATTAGAAATCTGCAATCAGACACAGCACGCTGTCAGCTTGTTGCAAGTCGAGGATACGCTGCCTTTCGTGTTGGGCAAACCAGTACAAAAGGCGATCGAGACAATTCCTAGTCAAGGTAACTACCGTTGGGTATATTATCACCCTACCGAGCGTCGGGGCGTTTATCGCTGGCACACAGTGGAACTCGGTTCTGGTGCGCCTTTGGGGTTGTTCTGGTGTCGTCGTCAGCGCGATTGTCCTGCAATAGCGATCGTTTATCCTACAGTATTACCCTTGGCTACCTGTCCGCTAGTGGATGAAATGGGGCAAGAAGAAAGCAAAAGAAGCGATTCTCGTGGTAAACCTTTGCAGACAGCGACAACGGGACTAGTGCGATCGCTACGTCCTTACCGCGTTGGAGATCCCACCCGTCTGATTCACTGGCGGACTAGCGCCCGTTACGGAGAATTACGGGTGCGAGAGTTAGAAATGGTTACTGGCGGACAAGAGATAGTTATTGCCCTTGACAGTGGTAGCAATTGGCAAGAAGAAAACTTTGAGCAAGCAGTAATCGCCGCAGCTTCATTGTATTTTTATGCACAAAAGCAGCAACTACAGGTGCAACTGTGGACAGCATCCACAGGTTTAATTAAAGGTGAGCGTTTTGTTTTAGAAACCCTAGCAGCAACCACTACCTTAGAAGATGCCAGCACAGCAGTTCCCAGAAGCCATCCTTTGATTTGGCTGACTCAGAACTCCCACAGCCTTGCTACTTTGCCTCAAGGTAGTCGTTGGGTTTTGTGGCAAAATATCTCCTCGCCACCAGAACCAGAAGTTATCAATTGGGAGCATCCTGGTATAATTTTGCAAAGCGATCGCCCACTACAACCCGAACTGCAAAAAACATTAGCTTCATATTAATTAACACTTTCGTGAAAAAACTTTTAGTTCTGCCGGAAGATGCAACGCTGTATTTTGATAACCTTAGAAGTTAGGCTTCTGTGATTTGTTAGATTCTCTGCGATCCCAAGACGCCAGACATATAAGCGTTTGAGCAAAGGTAAAACAATCTCAGCGGCTAATGTTGGGGAAATACACCCAGTAATCCCCTACTGCGGCTGAGGTACAATGCAAAGAAATATTTAAATTATGAGTGCCCGATCCACATGATCTCATCAGAAGTTAACACAAAATCCAGCGATAAAAGCCTTGAGGCAATGCGGCATTTTTCTGAACAATACGCCAAGCGTACTGGAACATACTTCTGTTCTGAACCTTCAGTCACCGCAGTAGTGATTGAAGGACTAGCCAAACATAAAGACGAGCTGGGTGCGCCTTTATGTCCCTGTCGCCACTACGAAGATAAAGAAGCTGAAGTTCACGCCACATATTGGAACTGTCCCTGCGTACCAATGAGAGAACGCAAAGAATGTCACTGCATGTTATTCCTCACCCCTGAAAATGAGTTTGCTGGAGACAAACAAGAAATTTCTTTGGAAACAATTAAAGAAGTGCGAGACAGCATGGGATGAGCGAAACCATGCCCCAAGAGTTTTGGCAAGGCATAGAACAATTCAATTCTGGTCAGTTTTACGCCTGCCATGACACTTTAGAGGCCCTATGGATTGAAGCCAGCGAACCAGAAAAAAGCTTTTATCAAGGCATTCTGCAAATTGCTGTAGCACTATATCATCTAGAAAATCGTAACTGGCGAGGTGCGGTAATTCTGCTGGGAGAAGGCAGCAATCGCCTGCGGCATTACCCATCTAGTTACGGTGGTATTGATATAGATGAGCTATTGAGTCAAAGCATAGCATTGTTGAAGACATTGCAACAAATAGGAGCAGATAAAATTAATGCTGGTGACTTGGGTGAAAATCAAGCCCTATCTTTACCGAGAATTGTGTTAGTTAGCGATTGATTGAGTTTAAGCAGGTGAAGAAAGACAAGGAAGATAGGGAGAAAAAATTACTTTCTTGTCTTCCTTGTTTTTCTTTTGTTCTTATTGTAGTGGCGTGGCAAGCTTAAAATGGTGCATAAAATTTAGCTTTTGTGGGGGGTGGCTCGGAAAGCCCGCCCGGACGGGTGAGGACACCCATCCCACAATAAAATTTATTGCAACATTTTAGTCTTGCCACGCCACTACTGAATATTAACTACAGGTAACTCAACAGTCACAGTAGTTCCTGTTAACAGTTCAGAAGAGATTAATAGCTCCCCATTATGAGCATTGACTATGCGTTTGGTAATAGCAAGCCCTAGTCCAGTGCCACAAGGTTTTGTAGAGAAAAATGGCGTAGCAAGCTTAGCGATAACTTATGGTGGAATTGGTTCGCCACTATTTTGGACATTAATACAGACTTTATCTGCCTGGGATAAGTTTACCGTCCACTTAATAATATCTCCTGATGCTACTGCCTCACAAGCATTACGAAGAATGTTAATAAATACTTGTTTAAGTTTGTCTTTATCTCACAAAATTTTTATCCTAGACGATGCTGGAATAAATTCAATTTGTCGTTCCACAGCTTCTGGCATTTCATGTATGGATAAAACTAACTCACCAATGAATTCATTTACGTCCAATTCATAAAGTTGCAAAACTTTGGGTTTAGCATAAAGTAAAATTTCGCTCAATAGACGTTCTAAACGACTAGCTTCGCTCAGTGCTAATGCTAATCTTTCTTGAGCAGGCTCAGTCAGAATAGTTTTTCGGAAATACTTTAGTCCCATGAGCATTGTAGTCAAGGGATTACGAATTTCATGGACAATAATAGCAGCAAATTCACCAATAGCTGCCAGTCGTTCTTGTTCTACTAGTTTGGTTTGGGCTGCTCGTAATTCTGCTGTGCGTTTTTCTACTTCAGCCTCCAAAATATGATTAAATTGACACTGTTGCTGATAGAGATGATAGTGGTCGATCGCGGTAGCTGCTCGTTCTTGATGAGGTACAGATAATCGTAGGGGCACAATATATTGTGCCCCTAACCGCGTACTTCATTTAACCGAAATACGCTGTAAATGATGTGATTAGCACTACAGTAGAACAATACCAAGGCTAGAATTGAAAACCACAGAACCCCGACTTTTCAAAAAAGTCGGGGTTCTTGTTAATAAATAATTTAATTTTTGCAGGCGATCGCTTCTTAACTTACTTCACTTCATTGGGATCGAATTTTGCCACTTTCCCTTTTTTAATGGCGACAATTACATCATAAGTTGAACAGTAAGAAAATGTAACATCATTAGCTTTGTTATAAAGATTAACTACATGACCTGCTCCACCTGGTTGGATACCAATTGGCTCCAGATCGCCGAAGAAGAAACGACGAAGTTGGTCGCCACTACCAATTTGACCTTTACTTTTAGTAAGCAAGTCTAGTTTTTGTGAGACAGAGAATTCTTCAGCTGCTGATGCTTGAACTAATGAAGGATTAATCGCCTTGAGTGGCGCATCCCAAACTGTGAAAAAACCAACCAAAGCTACACTTGTGAGTAGTGGCGCAAGTTTCATTTGTTACTCCTGAAGTCTCATTTATCCCGAACAACCACAGCATCGCAGTTGGCACTGAAGCAGAACTGAAACTAAAGTAGTAGTTTCATGAATTTCTTACTAAAGAAAACTTAGTCAATTCTCAGCATTTTTTCAGGGAATAATGGTCGCTATAAGTCACAGGTTAATTTAAGTATTTTTTCAGCAAAACCTCATTTTTAACTTGAATAAAGCAAATTAATATAATTAACAATGCCTCGATCGCGGTGATGTTATTGTGACTAGACCCAAAAGACCACCTCGCCTCATCCCTAAAACAATTTCCGGACAAACATATCTTTGGCTAGCAATGCTAATTTTTGGAGCATCTAGCGCAGTCACCCGCAAGCTTACAGAAATTGGTGCCCAACATTTTATCGGGGGTCGTAATCCGATTTCTTTGTGTAATGTTTTGTTCGTAGGCAACCTGTGTGCCTTGATACTTCTAATTCTAATTTATGGGCGACAGTGGAACAAAACGACTTTGAAGCAGCTTTCTAAGAAGGATTGGGTCAGTCTAACAGCAGTAGCTACTCTATCAGGAGCGCTTGCCCCTGGCTTAATTTTTCAAGCACTGGCACTGACAGGGGTAAATAATATTATCTTAGTTGGACGCTTGGAACCACCGTTAACTCTGGTTTTATCGATTTGGTTATTGAGCGAACGAGTACATCTTTGGGAAATTGCAGGAGCGATCGCCGCTTTTGTTGGCGTTATCCTAACTATTATTCTCCAACCCCCACAAGAAGCGATGATGAATATGGGAGGTTTGAGTTTAGGCATAGGAGAACTTTTGGCAGTAGCAGGATCGGTAGCTGTATCCGCTTCTACGATTATTGGCAAGAAATATCTTTCGCAGGTTCCTTTGGGAATCTATAGTATCTTTCGGACTGCACTAGGAACTGTAATCTTTTTCTTTCTTGCTTTAATACTTTATGGCAGAAATCATTTTGCTGATGTACTCTCGCCATTTCTTTGGCAGTGGATGTTTCTATATGGTGGATTGATTGTAGTACTGGGTCAGTCATTCTGGATCAAAGGCCTAAAAACTTCCACCGTATCTATGGCTTCCTTAATTGGCTCATTTAGCCCAATTGCAGGCATCATAGCAGCCTATCTAATTTTAAGTGAAGTACCTACCTTAGCTCAATATATTGGCGGTAGCTTGATTTTATTAGGCATAGCCCTGAGCCAGCTGGGCATTAGGCGTAAGACTCATAGCAAACTTGCCTCCGCCAAAGTCAATTCCATGCAAACACAACAACAGGTAGAAACTAATATGGGGTTTAAAGGAATTTAAGGGTATGGGGAAGAGGATGGGGGGATAAGGAGATAGGGGGATGGGGGGAAAGAAGAATTACTTTCTCCCCGATCTCACCACCTTTCCACCTTTCCACCTTTCCATCCCCCCATCCCCCCATCTCCCCATCTCCCCATCTCTCCATTCTTCACAGTTGCACTAGTATGTCAAAATGAAAATACCCGATATCTCAAGGTGAGCGATCGCTCAATCAAGCAAGATTAAAGGATTGACCTGAGTAATGGCAGAAGAACCCAATCACAATGAAGCGGGAGAGGTAGCTCCCAGCACTGTTGACAAGCAGGCTCCCAGTGTCGCCGAAGAAAATGCTCCTAGTACAGATTCACCCGAAGCGACAGACATCCCTACTGCCAACGCGCCAGATCCTAAAGCCGCAAACCCCGAAGATAACCCTAATGCTGCTAAACCTGCTGCGGCATCACCGAAGCGAGAAAAACCCGCCGCCGCCGCAGGAGAAGAAAAACCAGCCGCCGCAGCTAAAGCCGCTAAGAAGGAAAAAGCCCCAGCTGTTGAAGATAAACCATTTGTAGAGTTTATTGAGCAAGACTACTTGCCAGCTTTACAAAAAGCGATCGCTCAGCAAGGCGTACAAGATTTCAAAGTGACTTTTGCTAAGCAAAAAGTTCCAATCAAGGGCTTTGAATCCGCTGAAGAATCTTGGCAAATTATCGGCAGTTTGCAAAACGGTCTGTACAATTTTAATTTGTATTTTCCTGAAGAAGATATTCAAGGGAAAAAGGGTTTTTCTTGTAATGAAGGCAAAAAACCCAGTACTCTTGAATCATTCTTAATTGATGAGCGCAAAACTACATTAGACCTATTGGTATATGGCCTAGTGCAGCGTTTAAACGGTCAAAAGTGGCTAGGTAGGAATTAGTCATTAGTCATTAGTCATTAGTCATTAGCATTTCAGACAAATGACTAATGACAAAGAACAATTAAAGTTCGTGGAAATGATAGGTAACGGCTCCAGTAATGGGGTCGTTATCAATTTTTACATAACCTGATTTATACATTTCTTTGAGAACTTTTTCTACTTCAGCGAAGCTAGCTCCCGTGGCTTTTACCCCTTGGGTGACAGTAAGACTACCACCCCTACTTTCCGCCACTTCAATGAGTTTAATCATCAGTTGATTGCCAGTTGGGGGGTGAACTTGAGTAGCGATCGCTGTAGGCTGATTTAAAGGTACACCAAATGGGGATACACCTGCTTTTAGTCTTAGGTTGCTCTCGTATTCGTCAACCATACTAGGGACGAGAAGCAAATCCACAGCCTGCCCAATGTAAAATAAACCAAAAGTACACAGCCATAACAATCCCGTCCCGATCTTGCCATTGTATAAGCGGTGTAGTCCCCCTAAGCCAAAAAATCCGACTCCACACAAGATGTAAGAAACAAGAAGTCGGTCTTTATGCTGATTATTTTCAGGATTCATCTTGTTGTTAACCCTTTGGATTTGCTCTTGTTGTCTAAAATGGGTGTCTCATACTGTTTTATTGGAGAACAGTATGGATAGCTAAGTTAATATCTTGCACCAGTTATTTGATGAGAATTTTTCTAGTTTGGCACTGCTGAGTATCTGCTAAAACCCCGATCTTTATGTTATGAAAAGTGCCTTGTCTGCAATTATTAATAATGGTGCGAGCTACGGAGTAAAGTCATTAGAAGTATTTACTAATCGTGCCAGTCATGGATTATTATTTTCAAGATGAGCAACTTATTGATAAGGCCGCTTTATTTATTGTAGTCAGAACGACAGAAAATGACTGCGATCGTACTAACTAACTCCAATCGTGCCACTTGTTTGCAGTCGAGGAGCCGAACGCCAAAGCACTAGCTGGACTATACGTAGAAAATCCACCTCCATAGGTTTTAAATTGCTTGACTTTGCAGAGCCAAAAAGAGTTTGTGTGCGGTATTAACGGCAATTTCTAATCTGGAGACTAGTAGTTCGCCAAGTTCATTTGGCAGGGTAAAGGGTAAAGGGGAAAGGGGAAAGGGGAAAGGGGAAAGGTTTTAAATCCCTTACCCTTTACCCCTTTCCCTTTCCCCAGCCCTCACAAGCGCATTTTTGGGTCAGCAGACCACTAGGTGGAATATCTCAGGTTGCCGATGTTAATTTGACTACCAATTGCCCATTGTCGATTCCGCAAAAGTGGAATTATTGTTGCAACTCTTAATGTTTTGCTTACTTGTTTGTCGCCCGCGCCTTGGTAGACTGAACTTTATACAAATGAATTATTTGTCGGCTGTTGAGCGTTACCAGAGCATTATCTTTGCCTTTCTGGTGTACTCAAGATAATAAAGACACTCATTGCAATCGAGACATGGTAGATTCCCTCAAAAAACCAGGCTTTGAAGAAATACGGCCAGGAATTAAAGTTCCCGCGAAAGAAACCCTGTTAACACCTCGGTTTTATACCACCGATTTTGATGAAATGGCGCGGATGGATATTTCCGTCAACGAAGACGAATTAATAGCCATTCTCGAAGAATTTCGCGCTGACTACAACCGCCATCACTTTGTTCGGGATGCCGAGTTTGAACAATCCTGGGATCATATTGATGGAGACACTCGTCGGTTGTTTGTTGAATTTCTAGAACGTTCCTGTACAGCAGAGTTTTCCGGATTTTTGCTGTATAAAGAACTCGGCCGTCGCTTGAAAGACAAAAGCCCCGTCTTGGCAGAGTGCTTTAACCTGATGTCACGGGATGAAGCACGTCACGCTGGCTTTTTGAATAAAGCTATGTCGGACTTTAATCTGTCCCTAGATTTAGGGTTTTTGACTAAGAGCCGCGATTATACCTTCTTTAAGCCAAAATTTATCTTCTACGCTACTTATCTTTCTGAAAAGATTGGTTATTGGCGCTATATCACCATTTATCGTCATTTAGAAACACATCCCGAAGACCGGATTTATCCGATTTTCCGGTTCTTTGAAAACTGGTGTCAAGATGAAAACCGTCACGGTGATTTCTTTGATGCCATAATGAAATCCCAACCGCAAATGCTCAATGATTGGAAGGCACGGCTTTGGAGTCGCTTCTTCTTGTTGTCGGTATTTGCAACAATGTATCTCAATGACATCCAACGCAAGGATTTTTATGCCACCCTTGGACTGGATGCGCGAGAATACGACATCCATGTAATTAAAAAGACCAACGAAACCGCAGGTAGAGTATTCCCGCTGATGCTGGATGTAGAAAATCCAGAGTTCTATGAACGGTTAGATGTTTGTGTGAACAATAACGAGAAGCTGAGTGCGATCGCTAACTCCAATACTCCCAAATTCCTGCAATTCTTCCAAAAACTGCCAATTCTCGTCTCCACTGGCTGGCAGTTGTTACGGCTGTACTGGATGAAACCCATTGATGCTGCTTCTGCTCAAGGCGTAGTTCGTTAAGTCATCAAAGTTTTGCGAAAGCTTTAGTGGTTCTGTTGATTGCAGAACCACTTTTTTTATTCTTGCCTGTTTGCAGCTAATCATTCGCCTCAGTTTACAAGGGATTAGTGTTGCGATCGCTCTTTTGCTAGGAAGCAAAAATTAAATCTGATTTTGCAGTAAATACAGCGTTTTTCAGGTAAATGAAGTACACAGGTAGGGGCGCACAGCTGTGCGCCCCTACTATGATCTGTACCTCACCAACTTGCAATCTGCTGTATTTTGAGTTACGCTGACTTTTCCATCCTGATTAGATTTGTTGTAAATACTTGATGCTTAGCTGCTTCTGCTTCGTAACATCTAAGAATCAGTGATGTAAGCTTATCAAAATCATTGACTGACGAAATAATTACTTTTGATGCTGCATCTCCCAGTGAGGCTGTTACTTCTTGTACTTCAAAATTTGAAGCTAGAGATTTCACTTCATCTACACTTAACCGAGTAATAAAACTTTTTTTCTGCGAAGACAAATACAATCGCAGAAACCACCAGGTAGTTTTGCCAAGATTGATGCCAAAGTACGAAGCAGTATCCTTGTACTTAAGTTCAAAACTATAACTCTTTGAAGTTTGCGTAATTGCTTTAATTTTGTCAAATGCTTCGATTTCTTCAGCTGTTGTTACTATCCTTGATTCTTGAGGATCTTGGGGTTGTTCCTCTTCTTCAATTTCTGGTTCTACTTCAACTTTGACAGGTTGAGACATTTCTCGGCTAAGTGAGCTTGTCATTAAGTCTAGTAAACTTCCCTGAATCGACTTTTTAACAATCGGCTTGAACTTATCAATCACTTTAGTATTAATATTACCTGGAAATTCAAATTTGGGATCAGAAGCACGAAGCTCAGACACCAAAAAATGAATAAATTTTTCAGAAGGAGAGCGCAGAATATTCCCTACAAGCTGAGTCATGCCTTTTACATATATGATTTCCTCTGCATGGTTAGTAATAGCTGCCACATCAAAACTATCGCGGTGGAAGACTTTAAGGTTATCAATATCTTTGGAATCATATTCTAGGATATTAAAAGTAAAAAATGGCTCTTTGTCCATGACATTTTTATCACGCAGATCGGTGAAAAAACGGTACTCGATTCCATTAGTGACTACAGCTACTTTTGTTGTTACAAGAGCATTAAAATATTTTCTTAACTGTCCATCGTGTGCTTCAGCTTTTTGACCACGAGCTTTTGCTTCTACGAGCATAACTATATTATTGTTAATAGCTAAGGCGTAATCTACCTTTTCAAACTGTCCTGCTCTTCTAGTAGCAAAATCAGCTACATATTCCGGCTTGACTTCACTAGGGTCATAGATGTCGTAGCCAATAGCACTCAAAAAAGGAATAATTAGTGCCATCTTAGTAGCTTCTTCGCCAACAACTTGGTCAGCTCGCTTACGCACTTGTTCAGACACCTTAGCAATATCTTCAGTGAATCCCATCTTGTTTGCTCCTGGTAGATTAGTGAGTATTGATACAATTTTTTTCGTAAAGTGCGAGCGATTCTAAGGCTATGTAGTACATTTGAATTAAAATGTTAGCGCGATCGCCTTCCTTGTCACTCCATAAATAAAAGTGTTCCCAAACAAGTACTACTCTGTAACACTTATGACTTGCTCACAAGTGTAATAGCAACAGTATTTGCCATTGCTACTGAGATTTTGCTGATTTAATAGCTTTTTGCCTGCCTCTGCTTCAGTTTTCTGTCCAAAGGCAACGGTAGCAGCATAATGCGCTACCTAAAACGATTATTAGTTTAGAAACCTAACGCGTATCCGAACTTGCTGCTGCCACCCGTTTTATTCCTGCACAGTCATTGGCAGACGAATAGTAAAAGTAGAACCAACTCCCGGCTGACTGTGGACAATAATTTCACCACCCATCATTTGGCAAAAGTGACGGCTAATTGCTAAACCCAGTCCTGTACCGCCGTATCTTTTGGTAGTTGATGTATCCCCTTGTGTAAAAGGTTGAAATAACTGCTGCTGTTGACGGTGAGACATACCTATGCCTGTGTCAGTGACAGTAAAAGTAATGCTCCCTAAAGGAGCTTCTAGTCTAAAATCGTCCTTTTCTCTTCTAACTGTCAGAGTTACCTTGCCGTTTGTCGTGAATTTCCCGGCATTACTAAGTAAATTTAATAACACCTGGCGCATCCGAGTTTGATCGGCGTACATAGTGCCAAGTCGCTCATCCAAATCGATTTCTAAAATATTGGCATTTTTTTCTATAGCTGGTTTGACTGTGAGGACGACGTTATGAATCAGCGTCGCAATCTCGAATGTCTCTGGATAGAGAGTCATTTTCCCCGCTTCAATTTTTGACAAGTCGAGGATTTCGTTAATCAAGTGCAGTAGATGTTTGCCAGCAGAGTTAATTGTTTCTAAGTCTGTGATAAAGTCTGGCGATAAACCAAGATCGGTAGCGTCGTCTTCTAGAAGTTGGCTCAAGCCAATCACAGCATTTAACGGTGTGCGTAACTCGTGGCTGACATTTGCGAGAAATATGCTTTTTGCCTTGCTAGCAGCTTCAGCTAATTCTTTGGCTTGTTGTAATTCTCTAGTTCGCTCAGAAACTGCCTCAATCAAACGATTTAGAGATTTAGCGAGCAGGCCAATTTCATCTTCAGTGGTGATGGGAGCTCGCAAATCAAAATTAGATTTCCTCGCCACTTGTTCAGCCACTTGCGTGACAAGGATCACCGGTTCAGCGATCGCTCGACTAGTCCGCCAAGCTACAATAGCTGCGATCGCCACGGAAACCAGCATACTCGCAATTACAATGAATCGCTCAACTACTTTTGCTTGCTCAACGGATCTTTGCCTTTCTTGCTCTTGATCTTCCGCAGTTTGCAGGATATTAGTCAAATTTTGCGAAAGCTGATCTAGCCGCAGGGCTGTATCGCTACGTATAATTTCTAATAACTGCGATCGCGCCAAGGAAATTTCTTGAGGCTGTACTGGCTGGGAATCAATTTTGTTTAAAACCGCTTCTATTTGGTCAACATAAGCTTTTAAATTAGTTTTATAATCCTGCAATAAAGTCTGTAAAGTAGAACTTGTAGCGGCTAGTCTCTTAGGTTTACTGTCGATAAATCCGTTAATTTCTGACTCTAGTTGCTTAGCTTTTTCAAAACTTTTGAGAAAATCAGCTTTTTTGCTTCGTAACCTTTCTGAATCTTCCAACACAGCAACTAAGTTGGAACTATGCAATTGTGCCCCTACTACTGCATCCTTATAATTACTCAGTAGTTGTCCTTGTTCGTAGGCTTGATTGAATTGCCTGACTTCCCTTCCGCGGTAATAGTTGGCAATTACCAACCCAGTCAGCGAACCAAAAAAGCCAATTCCAATAGCTACAAAGTAGCCATAGCCAATTTTTTGATGGATGCGCCAAGAACTGGCTTTGAGTTTCCCTCGCGAGGGAAATTCTATAGTCGGGAGTTCGTCTGTTGATGGCTCTGACGCTGACACTTTTTTGTTTTCTGAACTGCTGTCGATAGGGGTTGGCTTTTGAGTCGGCATTTCTCAAACCTCCTTGCCTTCCCGCAAACATCACCAAATCAGTCTAGCTTGTGCAAACACTTCAACTGGTGGTTAACATCTAGATTATCCTCTTTTATAGCAAGAGCAAATCATTAGTTACCAAATAATTAGGATAAGCTTATGCTAGGGACTGGGGATTAGGAAGATTTCCCAGTACCCAATAGCCATTATCTGATACCCAATTCCTTTATCATAAAATCGTTTCAAAGTCTAGTATATGCGAACACAGAAAAACTGATATTACGTATTAATATCAATACCAACGCGTTTATTAGCCACCCCGCCTTAAGATAGCTTTAATATCGGATAAAATCGGCTTTTAAGCTTATATAAATGAGAGGTGGATTAATTTTTGCATGATTTGTACCTAGATTTAGTACGATTATGGGCAAATGACACGAAATCAGATAATCTACAACCTGAGGATTTCAGTTGATGACAAAAAATACAACTCAGGAGGCTGATTATAATACATTATGCTGCCTTGTGAGTTATATGCTTCTACTGATTTTCTACCTTGTAGTTGATGCAGTAGATGTTACGGGCAATTATGGTTATAGGATACTAAAACCGTTTTCTGCCCTTGACCCAATTGTAGTAATGGACTCGTACATTACCTCATCAACAGGCTTTTGGTTGTAATTATCCAAATTAGAAAAACTCAACAGTCAAATTTATTGGGAGTGAAAATGCCAGAACAAGAATTTACGGAAACCACATCCAAAGAGGCTACAGTGCCAGAAATCAACAGCCAAACGGGAACCATTACCAAACTCCAGCCTCCCGCGCAGCCCCAAGACGAATGGCTAAAATATGGCGAGCAAATTTCTAGCTTTTTAGCATCATTACCTGAATATGTAGGAAACTTCTTTAACCAATATAAGCAGCCCCTGGTTAGCGTTGGCCTAATTGTGGGAGCAATTGTTGGGGTTAAAGTACTCTTGGCAGTATTAGATGCTCTCAATGATATTCCCTTGGTTGCTCCTACTTTTGAGTTGATTGGTATTGGCTATTCTGCTTGGTTTGTTTACCGCTATTTACTAAAAGCCTCAACTAGAAAAGAGTTAACTACTGAAATCACTACTCTTAAATCACAAGTTGTTGGTAAACAAGTTCCAGAAGCTTAATATCTGAACTATTGCTTCTCCTGCGAAGACGTTATGCCAATGCTCTAATTCAAAATCACCTTGATTGTGAGTGTTTACCCACTCGTCGCGATTTTGCTAGGCGTAGCGTCTTCCATAGGAGAAGTTTTTATAGCATTTCTCGATAAGCGTGAGGTACAAGGTAGGGGTGCATAGCTATGCATTTGTGTCAACTTAAGCTAAAACTCTTGCCCCACAATCATTTTACCCCACCCCCAACCCCTCCCCTTGCTAAGGAGAGGGGAGGTTTTGCTAGCGCAAAACCGGGGTGGGGTAAGGCTGATCTGGATGGTAAGTGAGTAGAACTCGCTCATCACGTTTTCAGCAGGGTTTCACGTTAAGTTGACACGTATGACTGCTGTCCTACCCTACAAATCGTTAATGTGTTGTAAAGGTTGTTGGAATTGTATAAGTAAAGCTGAGCTTTTGATTTCTCAAAAACGGGGATCGAATTTTGTCAAAATTCTGAATTATGACCGAAAATCCAAAGGATACAACCAACTGAATTTATGGGGATCGTTAATTTTGAATTTTGAATACTTCGGCTACGCTCAGTACAAGTTTTGAATTTTGAATTCGGAGCGTTCGCGCAGCGTCTCGTACAGAAGCGACGTGACTCCTGTTTATTGAGATGAGCCGCCTGCTGATAAGTTAGCTTTTGGGTTCTGTTTTGGAGTGCGTGATGGTTGTGGAGATATATTTGGCGAACGCACTATGTTTTCAGATGAAATTCCCTTTAATTTGCCTTGTTTGACTAAGGCTTGATGAATCATCGCCGCCACTTCACCACGAGTCGCTACTTTATTGGGAGCAAGGACTTCTGGGTTTGGATAGTTAACCACAAGTCCATTAGCTGTAGCAGCAGCTATCTTATCCCTAGCATATGGCGGAATATCTTTAGCATCTTTATAAATACTTAAAATCTGATTCGCCGAAGTAGGTGTCCTTAAATTCAATCCACTAGCAAGGGCAACTAAAACCTGTACTCTTGAAATATTTTCTTGTGGCTTGAAGGTGTTTTTCGGGTAGCCTTTGAGAAATCCGCTACTGATGGCTTGGTTAATTGCTGGATTTGCCCAGAATGTTGTCGGTACATCTTGAAATGCGATCGCATTCTTAGACAATTCTTGATTAAAAGCTTTTTCCAATATGGCAGCAAATTCAGCACGGTTTACAGGCTGATTTGGTCTAAAAGAATAATCCGGAAATCCTTTAAGAATACCACGAGAAGAAAGAACATCTATAAAACGCCGACCCCAGAAGTTATTAGGCACATCATTAAATGCAATTGGCGGCGGAATAATTGATTTTGGTTTTGCTGGAGTTACTAAAGGCAACGCTGCCGATCTAATTGATGACTCAAACTCTAATGAAGAGGATACAGGTATCTGTGGTTGTGGAGATTGAGTCGGCCTTACCTCGGCAGAGGGTAACACTTCAGGGGAAGGAGTTGCGCTATTATTCGGCAATGAAGGTGCTTTAGGTTCAACAGCCGCAGGTGAGTTGAATTTGGCTGCTGCATTTGGTTCTACTTTGGGAGTAGGGGAAGGCAATACTTTATCGGGGTAAGCACTACTCGAAGGAGTGGGGGAAGGTGAGAGCAAACTGTTGAAATTCCAACTAGAATCTCTGCGCGACAACGACCAAAAAAGAATTGCTCCAATAGTGGTGAAAGCAACCAGAATGGCTATAAATTCATCAAAGCCAAGGGCAGTTTTTTGAGATGACTCAGGTTCGGAAGGAGGTCTATTTGTCATCGCGATCGCACCTGGTAGCAGTAAAATCTGTGTCTAAACAAATTAACCCACAGATGATAATTTTACACCAGTCATTTTCGATTTATAATTCCTAGCAAAATATTATACTTCTGGTTCCAGACCGAGCGATGTCTGACGACAAGCTACTTCGTGTCTACGCAATTGAGCAGCTAGACGTTCAGCCCTTTGGGATTCCTGTTCTTGTTCTTTACAGGACTTACGCAAAATATAACGAAAGTAGCGGTAATACCCTGCGGGAAGCCGCTCCGCGTCTACATGAATTACCGCTACGCAAGAATAACGTTTTCAGTCACATATTGCGTAAGTCCTGCTTTAGTTTAACAACTGAGTAGGGAGGTGGGGAGACACGGGGACACGGAGAATAACCAATGCCCCATGCCCCATGCCCCATGCCCAATTCTACGATTCCCGTCCGGTAGCCCAGGTATCACGCCATTTAACAGTGCCTTCTTTGGCAATCACCCAACGGCGGTTAACGAGATTTTCCCGTAGGGGCGATTGCCCTTCCCGCCACATAGCATATTTATAGGCAATCAGCTTGCCTGTACTCTCATTAAAGGGAATCTCCGCAAACCAAGTATTAGTATTGATGTATTCCAACGGATAGGCTTTGCTGATATCCCAGTTGCCCAACTCTGGACAGTCTCCAGTCACAACAATGATTTCACCAGGCTGAGTTTGCACGCCATTAAGCTGGACGCGGACTATGGTTTGCCCTTTAATCCGTTCTCCTACGTGGCTGAAAACAATTACTCCCCGTTCTTCAAGTACTAAGTCGTAGATTTTACCGTCTTTGACTTCATACTTATTGCGAGTTACTACACAAGTATGTTCGCCATCAGGTAATTCTGTTTCTACTTCTGGCAGGGTAACTTCTCCTCCACGGTTTAAAGCTACAAAACACACTGAATCTCGATAGCGGCGGACGTAACAATAAACGTCGTTTGTTAAGTATTTTTGCCAGTGGCTACCCATTGAGACTGCGGGATTGAGTCGCCGTAAACCAGACAATAACCTAATATAACGATATATCTCTGTATCTCTATCCCAACTTTCCATCATCGGGCGATTATATGGATCGTTACCGCCGTCAGTGTCGTCGTGTAGATACTGTTCTGTGCCGTAATATATACACGGTATACCGCGACATGTCATAATCAAGGCGATCGCCACCCTTAGCATCGCTGGATCGGGGTTCAGCGATTGGAAGCGGGGCATATCATGGTTATCGATGAAGGTAACTAACTCTGTAGCCCCACTGTAGCGATGGTCTTGGTCAAAAATATATTGAATTGTATGGAATCCGTTTTCGGAACCTTGCGCCAGTGCTGCCCGAATCGCTACGCATAGCCCAAAGTCTAGCATGGACATGCCTGAGTGATTGGCAAATTCCACAGAGCGATCGTCACCAGGATGACTATAAATCCACTCACCAAAAATAAACACATCTGGTTTGTGATTGCTGATGTCGCCGGTGAATTCTTGCCAAAACCAAATCGGCATATGCTTGACAGTATCCACCCGGAGTGCATCTACACCCCGGTCTAGCCATTGTTTAATTGCTGACTTAATATACTGTCGGTAATCACTATTGTTTTCATTAAAAGTTGCTAAACCGGCTAATTCACAGTTTTGGACTTGCCAATCGTCTTCCCAGTCTTGCACTTCGCCATAGTGGTGATACCAGTGATTGACATCATCATTGAAGTCGGCAATTTTGACGCCATCATCATACAATTCACCTTTGCTACCGCTGGTATCAGGACTGCTATGGTTGCAGACAATATCTAATATCAGCTTCATGTTGCGCTTGTGCAGTTCGGCAATTAAGCGATCGAAGGTGGTATTTTTTTCTTCTTGAGTAGCGTTTAAAGAAGGGTTTTCGCCATCAGCAATATACCGAGGATTAAGTCGCTTAAAGTCTTTTGTCCAATAGCCGTGTAGCGCTGCATTACCGACAAATAACTCTTCTACTTGCTCAAACAGCGGAGTTAGCCAAAGGGCGGTAACTCCCATATTTTTGAGATAATCCAGTTTGTCAATCACACCTTGCAAGTCGCCACCCCAGTACTTACCCCAATCTTGCCTAGTAGGATCGTAGAGTTCTGAGTTTGCACCTTCGCTATTATCTGGATCGCCATCATAAAAGCGATCGACCACTAGAAAGTAGATTGTCTCCTGACGAAATTCAATATCCCTAGTGTAGAGAAAGTCTAGATCGATCTCAGTCTCTGATGGCGGCGCTTGTATTAAAGCTTCTACTTTTTCCGTTGCAGAATCAACCGTGTATTGTTCTGGTGAGAATTGAGATGGAGGTGTTTTTACCATAAAAAACTCAAAATTTCACTTAATTACAGTATGTGTTTTGAATATCTTGTGTAACTGCAAACGTCGGTATTGTGACATCTGGCCCGCGATGTAGGTATCTATCGCTAGCTAGTTTATAATTCTATCGGCAGATATAATTCATCTGCTAGAGGATAAAAACAAAGGAATATAGCAGCTATTAATGTCATCACTTGTTAACAAGAACCACCAATAGTAATATTTTTATCATTATGTTTGTGGTAAATACTGATACCAACTTATATTTGAGTAAAGTAGAGACATACTGTCTCACAATTGTTAGTTAAGTTTCATAAATAAATTGAGTGAAATTAATTGTTTAAAAAATAACTAATTATCTTCGATATTTTTCAATAAAGTAATAAAGTAAATAAGAATTAAAAGACAATTTAGAATTCTGAATCAATTAGTGGTGGATTTAGACCCGCCACTAATCCTACACCACTAAATTGAAAAACCCATATGACAGATAAACAAAAAAGGGTGAGATTGCTCAAAGGTCGCACAGCATTTTTGTTCATCCACGGTATTGGCGAACAAAATCCTTTTGAAACTGTAGACTTTTTCACCCATAATTTTCTTAAATATTTTGATAAACAAAGTTTTGATTTCAATCTAGAACATCTAATTGCTAAACGCAGACTATCAACTGGATCTCTCTGGACAGAAAGCTTTGTGAGACTGAAATCAACTGACAGCAATGAAGATTGGCTAATTGATGTTCACGAGTACTACTGGTCAGCTTATACAGAAAATAAAATCACCGTACCTGAGATTTTGCAATGGGCAGAACAAACTCTAGATGGCACAATTAAGTTTTATAATCGTAAGGAAAACAAACATCTATTAGATAGCCTTTTAGCTAATAGAAAGAGGAAAAGTTTTTTTACATATCGGCTGCGATCGCTGACTATATTACTGCGGATATTTAACTTTTTATATCCAGTATTACGAATGGCAGTTTGGTTAATCCTGTTTTTGGCCGGGCCATTTCTCAAAGGTCGTTTTCTTCAGTCAGCTTGGCAGTTAAGTAAACAACTTGTCACTCCACCTTTGGTTAATTTTATTGGTGATATAACTATCTACAGTACCACCGACCCAAAATCACCCTATAGAATAATTCGTCAGCAAATACTGAGGGAATCTTTAACATTGCTGAAGGCAATTCTTAAAGATAAACAAGCAAATTACGACCAAGTAATAATAGCTGGGCATTCCCTTGGTAGCTGTATTGCTTACGACACCTTAAACCTTCTGTGTGTTGAAGCAAGCCTTTCTCCAGATGAGAATCAAAATCTTTTATTAGATAAAATTAAAGGGTTAATTACCTTTGGTTCACCGCTTGATAAAATCGCCTTTTTCTTCCGAGAGGTAGCACAGGAGGGACAGTATATTAGGCAGCGGATTTTAGAACACCTCAACTCCTTCCGTGTGAAACCAGAATTTACACAAAAAAATCAATACTCAATCAAAAGTCCAGTTGAATGCAAACTCGATCGAGTTCGTTGGGTCAATTACTACCATCTCAAAGATCCAATCAGCGGTCACCTAGATTACTATGAAAACCTAGATAACGTTGAAATGAAATATGAAGCATCTTGGGGCGGCCAAGGACACCAAGGTTACTGGTTCGATGCAAATTTTTACGAAAACATTGCCGAACGCTTCCTGTATGTAGTGAATCGGGATGAGGAATAAAAAAGGGAGTTGTCAGCAGGGGAGGATGAAATATTTATTCTTGGTAATGGGATTTTATAGCGATCTATTTTGTGGAAATTCCACTCAACAGCCTTTTGGTAAAGACTTTATAATCGCAAATCTCAAATTATACATTCTTGTAACGCGCGTATTACCAAAGTTTTTCTTTTGGAGATTCACTCCATTGCTAAACTGACCATTGTCACTTTCAAACTGTTATTACTATAAAGCAATCGATCCTGGTAACAATTATGAGCAAATATGACAAGATTTTTAACTCATCCGAGACCTCAGAGGAATCGCTAAGTCCAGAGGAAGCCGTGGCCGCCATCGCAACTGTAACAGCTATAGCTGATTTATCGATTGAAGATGTCGATGCAGAAAGCTTAGCAGGTATCCTTTGGGAATTCGAGGTTTTTGAAGAATACTCCGAAGATGAAATTGTCGAAATTGTAGATCGACTCATAGGTATTGCAGAAGACGAAGGACTTGGTGTCTTATTTAATACCGCTAAAATTTCTCTCTCCGATGAATTAGTACTCGATGGTTTCGCCGCTGGGGTGATAGTACTTTTAGACGATGAACTCGCCATTCCCAAACAAAAACAAGGCTACCTCAAAAAGCTACAAACAGCCTTGGAACTTGAAGATGAAGAAGCAGAGGAAATCATTAAAGAGGTAATTGCAGCCTTTGAAGAAGCAGAAGAGGAGGAATATGCAGATGACGAAGATGAAACAGTAGTTATAGATGAATATAGCCAACAGACCTATAAATCTCCCTTAGGTAATTTTACAGTGCTGGTGCCAGTCGATCCTGAAAATGGAGGTAGAATTCAAAGCCAGGAAGGAGTAGTGGGCTTTTCTGATGACATCGGCACTTTGCTGAGAATTGACTACTATCCTTTTCCTGCCGAACAGTTAGAGGAACTGGAATCTGTTGGACAACAAAAATATTTACAATCAATTTTAGTAGACAAGTACGTGCCCCAAGCAATCTTAGCAAATGTACCAAATGCTAGTGTAGAATATACGGAATATCTAGAAGATACTTTGTCCGGGGCTTACTATGCATTAGTTGATATGCCAAAAGGTTCAACGATTTCCAAGCAAGAAAATAATGGAACTGCCGTCAGATTAGACGCGTATCGAGGGATACTAACTTTTATCAGTGGCGAATTTTTGTATATAGTTAGCAGCCAGCACAGCTTTTTCAACGGTGAAACACCCGATTCCATCGAAGAAGAAGCCGAATATATCAAAGAAAATATTTTAGAGTTTGTTGAGACTATCGAGTTTGCATAATTAGGGATTGGGGACTGGTGACTGGGGACTGGGAAATGAGAGATGAGGAAACAGGGATATAGGCAACTTGTAACCAATCTTTTTGCTTATTCCCCCATTCTCTTGCTTTCCCAAGTACCTGCGTCCTGGTGTTCTCTTTTCCCTATCCCAATCCCCAGTCCCCAGTCCCCAATCCCCTCGAATATGCTAACCTAGTATGGTTGACTAATCTCGCACATCTAAGAATTCGGGTGTTTCTCAATTGGGAAATACGCTTGGATGGAGGTTTAACCCGAATCGGAGTTAAAAATTTATGCCAGTTGTTTCATTGGCTCAAATGATGGAGTCAGGGGTTCACTTTGGGCATCAGACCCGGCGTTGGAACCCAAAAATGTCGCCTTACATTTACACTTCCCGTAATGGCGTACATATTATTGACTTGGTGCAGACTGCCCAGTTGATGGAAGATGCATATACTTATATGCGATCGCAGGCAGAGCAAGGAAAGAAATTTCTTTTCGTCGGCACAAAGCGGCAAGCTGCTGGAATTATTGCTCAAGAAGCCAGCCGTTGCGGTTCGCACTACATTAACCAGCGCTGGTTAGGCGGAATGTTGACCAACTGGACAACTATTAAAACACGAGTAGACCGCCTTAAAGATTTGGAACGACGCGAAGAAAGTGGCGCATTAGATTTATTGCCCAAAAAAGAAGCGTCGATGCTGCGTCGGGAAATGGCGAAGCTACAAAAATATTTGGGTGGCATTAAAACAATGCGAAAAGTGCCCGATATCGTTGTGATTGTAGACCAACGCCGGGAATATAACGCTGTTCAAGAGTGCCAAAAACTCAACATTCCTATTGTGTCCATGCTGGATACAAACTGCGACCCAGATGTGGTTGACATCCCTATCCCTGCAAACGACGATGCCATCAGATCGATTAAGCTGATAGTCGGAAAATTGGCAGATGCCATTTATGAAGGTCGTCACGGTCAACTCGATGTCGAAGAAGATTACGAGGATTACGACGGCGCTGAGTATGACGAAGAATACGAGGAAAGTGACTATACTGACAGCGTGATTCCCGATGATGATGAAGATGAAGAATAGTCCTTCATGCTTGGGCAAAGCTGCTGAGTAAGATAGAAATACCCAGCAAATTGGATAGTGCTGAGTTTTGATTTTTGAAGTTGCGAGTTGTCAATTTTAAATTGATAACTCAACACTCAAAAAGCCAAAAGTCACAGCGGCTCAAGTTGCTTTGAACTTCGGTGACTCAGCACTAAATTAGGTCAGCGATTATAATTCGAGGTCAAGTTTAGGAATTGAGGGAACATGGCGGAAATATCTGCAAAACTCGTCCAAGAGCTACGCCAAAAAACTGGCGCTGGCATGATGGACTGCAAAAAGGCGCTGAAAGAAACTGATGGCAACATAGAAGAAGCCGCAGACTGGCTACGGAAAAAAGGCATCACTTCGGCGGGTAAAAAAAGCGATCGCATTGCAGCAGAAGGTCTAGTAGACACCTACATTCAACCAGGCGGTCGGGTGGGTGTACTCATAGAAGTCAACTGCCAAACTGATTTTGTGGCTCGTAACGAAGCTTTTAAAGCTTTAGTCAAGAACCTCGCAAAGCAAGCGGTGAGCGCTGATAGTGTTGAGTCTTTGTTAGCTCAACCCTATATTGAAAATGAAAGCGTGACTGTAGATGAATTCATCAAGCAAACTATTGCCACGCTTGGCGAAAACATTCAACTGCGTCGCTTTATCACTTTTGCACTAGCACAAGGCACGCAAGGTATCGTGGACAGCTACATTCACACTGGCGGTCGAGTTGGTGTGTTGGTAGAATTGGGTTCCCAAACAGATTCAGCTGCTGCTAAAGAAGAGTTTCAAAGCTTGGCACGGAACGCAGCCATGCAAGTTGCAGCTTGCCCCAATGTCGAGTACGTTAGCCTTGATCAAATTCCTGCCGAAGTCGCCCAAAAAGAAAAAGATATTGAAATGGGCAAGGATGATTTGGCAAACAAGCCAGATAACATCAAAGAAAAGATTGTTCAGGGACGGATTGACAAACGCCTCAAAGAATTGACTTTGCTAGATCAACCTTATATTCGCGATCAAAGTATTTCTGTAGAAGAATTGTTGAAGCAAGTCAAGGGGCAAGTAGGCGAAGACATCCAAGTAAATCGCTTTGTCCGCTATGTACTGGGCGAAGGCATTGAAAAGCAAGAAAGTAACTTTGCTGAAGAAGTTGCCGCACAAATGGGCGGTAAGTAATATTTAGTTAGGAGTTAGGAGTTAGGAGTTAGGAGTTAGGAGTTGGCTTAATAATTCATAACTCATAATTCATAACTCCTAACTTCTTTAAGGACAGGTCAAGCCAATAGCCTGACCTGTATTTTATTAATACAGCGAAATTTCGCATATAATTCAGAATTTAAAATGCCTGGGAAAGTTATCCTAAAAATAAGTGCATTTGTACTATTAAATAGTTGATATGGGTAAGAGCGAGAAGTTATGGCAAGAGCAATTGAGCGAATTGAGCGAGATATTGCAGCACTAAAAGAAGCGATTGGAGCGATCGCACTAGAACTACAAACCGCTTATGCTAGTTATCTAGCCACCTTGGGAGTAAGTTTACAAAAACAGTTGATTCTAGCTACTTATCACCTTTGTACTCAAGGGTATCCCGAAAACTTCCTGCATTTGTCATTGAATCAACGCCAACAATTACAACAAGCCATCCGCAAGTTAGGTCAAGTGGCAGCCGAGCAGTTGATTACTTTTATTAACAGTGAGGAAGTTGGCGCAGATGAGGAAATAGAGGCAGACAAGGCAGAGGAGGCACACAAGGCAGAGGGGGAAGAAAATTCTTCGTTGTCTTCCTTGTCTCCCTTGTCCCCCTTGTCCCCTTCATCCCCCTCATCTCCAGACACCTCTAGTCCTATAGAACTGGCAAAATGGCAACAGAACTTAGAGGAGGTTACCCAAGAGATACTGAAAAAAGTTTCCCATGATGCAAATGTTTTATTACAAAAAACTGGGATATTACCTAAAAAATTACCAGAACCGATTTTAGCAGCTGCGGCGGCTGCGGCATCAGAAGCATCTGCTGAGGTCATGCCAGGGCCGCCCAACTTATTAAACTTAATAATTGAAGTTGAAAACGATCAGCAATCAGAAGATTCTAGTCTGACGCAAATTATGGCTATTAATTTGCGATTGGGGGAAATTGAATTTGCTGACCCTACACTCTCATCCGAACGCAGACAGATCCGCGGTATCTTAGTTCAGCTAAGCAAGCTAGAACGAGAGTATCAAAAGAAACTTAGAGAAAGGGCAGTTGCTGAAGCTGAAGCTGCCTGGCGTGCTAGTTGGTTTGAATAAAGTTATGAGTTATGAGTTGTGAATTATGAGTTATTTATTCCTAACTCCTCACTCCTAACTCCTCACTCCTAACTCTTCACTCCTAACTCCTCACTCCTAACTTTACTAACCAATGAGTGAAAAACCAGATTGGATACGATTGCATAAAGCTTTGGCGGTAGAAGCCGAACATGGCTTTACAGATTTGATGGGCAGACAATACCGCTTCAGCGAATTTCTGAGCCTGACTTTGGGAAAATTTCCCACAGGCTTACCCCAAAGCGAACGCCGCCGTTGGCAAGGACTAGCGGTGCAATTTGCTAGTTATCCACATTTGGTATTGGAAGAAAGGCAACATTTGGTAGCAGAGACTCGTAGATATCTTCACCAGCTACAGCAGGAGGACGAGAAAGGGGAGCATACTTCGACTGCGCTCAGTAACCGGGGAGCAGGGGAGCAGGGGAGAAGTTATCAATCCAAAAGTCAAAATCTGACATCTCCAATTGTTGCTGAGGTGAGCCGGAGGCTTGCTCCGAAAATTGAGCAAAAGCTGAGTGATTTACCGGAAATAGGCTTTAAAAGAGCTGATAATTTAGCGCGTCTTGGTTTGTATACCGTCCGCGATTTGCTTTTTTATTATCCCCGCGACCACATTGACTATGCGCGTCAGGTGAATATCCGTGAGTTACAGGCGGGTGAAACGGTGACAATAGTGGCGACGGTGAAGCGTTGCAACTGCTTTACTAGCCCCAAAAATCAGAAATTATCAATTTTAGAACTGTTAGTCAAAGATAACAGCGGTCAAATTAAAATTGGGCGTTTTTATGCAGGTACGCGTTATAGTAGTCGCGGTTGGCAAGAAAGTTTAAAACGCCGTTATCCCGTAGGTAGTATTGTCGCGGCGTGCGGGTTGGTGAAAGAAAGTAAATACGGGCTGACGCTGGATAATCCAGAATTAGAGGTTTTGGCAAATCCAGGAGATGCCATTGAGTCGCTAAATATTGGGCGCGTCGTGCCAATTTATGCATTGACCGAAGGAGTGGTCGCGAATGCAGTGCGACAAGCGGTAATTGCTGCTTTACCTGCTGCGACTCAGTTGAAAGACCCTTTACCAAGTGGTTTGCGGCAGAAATATACTTTGATGGAATTGAAAGATGCGATCGCCAATATCCACTTTCCCAAGGATGGCGAAATTCTGCAAGTTGCTCGGCGTCGCCTAGTGTTTGACGAATTCTTCTATTTGCAACTCGGTTTACTGCAACGTCAACAACAAGCAAAGGCAATTCAAAAGGCCGCCATCCTTGCACCACGCGGTCAACTAATAGAAAAATTCTACGAAATACTCCCTTTTAAACTCACTGGGGCACAGCAACGAGTCATCAACGATATCCTCAACGATTTGCAAAAACCCGCGCCAATGAATCGTTTGGTGCAAGGCGATGTTGGTTCCGGTAAAACTGTAGTTGCGGTGCTGGCTATCCTTGCAGCAATTCAATCCGGCTACCAAGCGGCGCTGATGGCTCCCACAGAAGTTTTGGCAGAACAGCATTATCGCAAGTTAGTTAGTTGGTTTAACCTGCTGCATTTACCAGTGGAATTACTGACGGGTTCTACTAAGGTTGCTAAACGCAGACAAATACATTCTCAGTTGGAAACAGGTGAATTACCGCTGTTAGTTGGAACTCATGCCTTGATTCAAGACCCTGTAAATTTCCAGCGTTTGGGGTTAGTGGTGATTGACGAACAGCATCGCTTTGGGGTAGAACAACGGGCGCGTTTACAGCAAAAAGGCGAACAACCCCATGTGTTAACTATGACAGCGACTCCGATTCCGCGAACATTAGCACTGACGATACACGGGGATTTAGACGTTAGCCAAATTGATGAGTTACCACCAGGACGGCAAAAGATACAAACAACTATGCTATCAGGCCAGCAACGCAACCATGCTTACGACCTGATGCGTCGGGAAATTGCCCAAGGAAGACAAGTTTATGTGGTTTTGCCGTTGGTGGAAGAATCAGAAAAATTAGATTTGCGATCGGCGGTAGACGAGCATCAAAAGTTACAGGAAAGCGTTTTTCCAGATTTTCAGGTGGGGCTGCTGCACGGTCGCATGAGTTCAGCTGATAAGGACGATGCAATTACTAAATTTCGCGATAACGAAACACAAATTTTAGTTTCGACTACTGTTGTTGAGGTGGGTGTAGACGTGCCTAACGCTACAGTTATGCTAATTGAAAATGCAGAGCGATTTGGGTTATCGCAATTGCACCAATTACGGGGGCGTGTTGGTCGTGGCGCGGCTCAGTCCTACTGTTTGTTGATGAGCAGTTCTAGAAATCCTGACGCACAACAAAGATTGAGGGTTTTGGAACAGTCCCAGGATGGCTTTTTCATTTCGGAAATGGATATGCGTTTTCGCGGCCCAGGGCAAGTACTGGGAACTCGTCAATCTGGAGTGCCGGATTTTACTTTAGCGAGTTTGGTTGAAGATGAAGAAGTTTTACTTTTAGCACGCCAAGCGGCTGAGAAAATTATAGAGATGGATGTTACTTTAGAGCGCTGGGCTTTGATGAAAGAAGAGTTGAAATATCGGTATGAGCGGTTGATGGGTGGGGCGATTTTGACGTAAGACAATAGTTAATTCAAAATCTGTGCTAAATCCAACACAAACCCAGGTAGGACATCCTCTCGTGATAAACTGGTAGGCGATCGCAAAATCTCAACCTCCTGTCCTGGGCGATAAATTTCAACACGTTGGTTCAGGGGATCGATTAGCCAACCCAAACGCACACCGTTGTTAATGTATTCTCGCATCTTTTCTTGTACGCTTTTTAAGCTGTCTGAAGCAGAGCGTAATTCCACTGCAAAATCGGGCGCCATTGGTAGGAATCTGTTGGGGTCTGGATTTAAGGCTTCTAATCGCTAGCGACTCACCCAAGACGCATCAGGAGATCGATTTGCACTATTAGGAAGTTTGAAACCTGTTGAAGAGTCAAAAGCCAGCCCCCTACCATCAGCATCAGCCCAATTACCTAAGCGCTGTGTCAGTTTACTATTGCGATTTCCGGTTTGCCATCCAGTTGGTGGCATGATAATTAATTCTCCCTCTGCCGTGCGTTCAAGTCGCAAATCTCGATTATTTTGACACAGTTGGAAGAATTGCTCGTCTGTTAATTCAATTGTGGGGCTGAGGTTCAGAATTAGGGCAGTCATAATTGCCTTTTAATTTCGCTACCAGTAGATTAGTATTGAGATGCTTTTCAGGAGTCCTGCCACTATAAGTATTTCACATTTGAGATTCTAAGGTGATGGTGTAAGTTTCCTGACAAAAGTTCATCAAAATTATGAAATTCAGCTAGGATTACAGTTTTCCAAACATTCTCAAAAAATTTATGCAAAATTGGCCTTCTTGGATTCCTACTCCCCGGTTTTGGGTGAATGCGATCGCTCTCATTCTATTAATAATTGGTTTACAATATGCGATCGCCTATCTGGGAATGATTATTTTCATGGTGATTAATTTGCTACCCAGGGTGATTTTTCTCAAGTTAATATATTTATTTAGTTTGGTAGCCCAACTGTCCCCAATCATAGCGGTAGCATTTGTTCACCATTGGCTGCATCGGTTTTTAGATAACTTCTTCCCAGAAAGTCGAGTACCCGAAACAGAATCAGCCCCAGGAGTTTTTCCCAGCTTGCTCAGTTGGTGGGAAGGACTATATGGGTGGTCGGTAAATATTTTTTCAACGGTAATAGCATTTGGTATTTTAGGGCTTTTCTTGCCATCTCCTGATTTATTTAATTTATTAACTTTATTTAAGAATGAAGTACCACATCTGCCGACAATCTCAATCTTTATTCAAGTAATTATTGCTGCCTATCTTTATCAATTTGAATATTTAGTGCATCAGCATTTGATAGCAGCAGCTAGACATTAGAAACGTGAAATTTTACGTTTAGACAGTAGAGACGTAAAATTTTACGTCTCTACAATGGTTTTGGTTGCACAACTGATAGTTTTTATATAAATTAGCAATACCAAAATATCAAAGCACTGTAATATATGCTTCTAAAGTATCTTTAACTTTAGAAGCTTTACAGTACGGAGTAACTGTAGAATAATCAGGTTTTACCGTCCAATCGTAATGGCGAAGTAGTGTAGAAAGCACAATTTTCATTTCCATTTGGGCAAATTCCATGCCTAAGCAACTGTGAGAACCACCACCAAAACCGATTAGTCCAAAAGGATGGTTTTTATCTTCTTCGCGAGGTGGTGCAAAGCGGTCGGGGTCGAAGCGATGGGGATCGGTGTAAAGTTCTGGTAGGCGGTGAGTCAGCATTGGGGAAATTGTCACAAACCAACCAGCGGGAATGCGATAGCCTGCATACTCAATGTCTTTGAGGACGCCACGATTATAGGCATAGACTGGGGGGTAAAGGCGTTCTGCTTCTTTGAGAACGTTGGTTAAGTCTGGAAATTGTTTGAGGTGGGACAGAGTTAGAGGATTATTTCCCACAACTGCTAACTGTTCTTTACGCAGCCGCTCTCGCCATTCTGGACGATGACCTAATTCAAATATTACCCAACTGAGCAAGGAAGCTGTGGTTTCATGTCCTGCAAACAACAGTAATAATGCTTCGTTAATTACTTGTGCTTGGTTTAATTTATTGCCGTCTTCATCAACAGCAGCTAGTAGCAATCCTAAAACATCTTTTGATTCTTCTAAATTACCTTCTTCGATACGTTTAGCGATCGCTTGATTCAAAAAAGCCACTAATTCCCTCCTGGCATTTTGACCGCGACCATATAAAGTAAAAGGAACATTCCATTTTAGTAATGCCAAACTGCTATCGATTAGTTGTGTAAACCACTTACTAGTTTGCTCTACTTCGCTTTCGTTTTCACTTCCTAAAAATAGGCGAGTAGCTACTATTAAGGTTAACTGACGGAAACTAGAATTTAGAGAAATTGTTTTGTCCTCTCCCCAATCTTTGAGGAAATCTTCCACTATATTTTTAATTGTGTCGAAATATGTAGCGATCGCTTTTCCATGAAACGCTGGATACACTAAGCGACGAGTTACCCGATGTTCATCTCCGTCTTGTAATAAAATATTGTTGCCAAATGTCGGTTCCAGGAAATACCAGCCGAGCCGGGATGACATATTCTCTGCTTGTTCTACCAGCACCACGCGATTAGCATCAGGGCCAATTAAATAAGCACGTTTCCGTCCCAGTACTCTGGTTTTAAAAACTGAACCATACTGATGAAATCGTCGCCATATATAGAGTTCTAAATCGCGGAAGATTTCCAACGTCTCGCCCAAGAAGGGCAAGCCATAAGTACCAGGTATTTCTTCGGCGGACTTTAGCTGCCTCATATTTAGAGTACCTCCAGCAGTTAGCTATGGTAATTAATTTTAAGAGGTGCGATCGCTATGGTGATTATTAAGTGAGATTTTTTAATTACTTAATTTATCTACCTTTAGTGAGATGGCGATTTTGTGCGCCTTTGGTTAAGGGCGAGACGCTTATCTCACAAGAGTTGATTGGATATTTTTTTATTTGTCAGTATCGCCACCAGCATCTTTCAGATTCAGGAAGAATCGGTTCTAGTGTTGAGATGGTGCGTAGGACATAATACAGTCAAATATAGCGTTGCGATCGCCAATACTCGCTAAATAATTCACATTATTACAGCTTAGGCCTCGGCCGCCGTAGACATTACTTAGTCGTTTCAAGTTCCGAATATCAAACTTGAGGATAAAAGGTGCAACTTCGAGGATAAAAGGTGCAACGTCGAGGATAAAAGGTGCAACGTTGACAATAAAAGATGCAACTTCGAGGATCAAAGGTGCAACTTCGAGGATAAAAGGTGCAACGTCGAGGATAAAAGGTGCAATTTCGAGGATAAAAGGTGCAACGTTGACAATAAAAGACGCAACTTCGAGGATCAAAGGTGCAATGTTGAGGATAAAAGGCTCAACGTTGAAGTTCGGAGACTAAAATTAACTAAAATTTAGTCCGTTTGAACGGACTTAGGCTATTAGCCTTGGAATTGATTCCAAGGCGGGATAGCAACGAAGCAAAGAATTTACCTTTACCAGTTCTATTAGCGCTCTTCCAAATAAAAAAACATTCAATTTTTATTCTGGGGTGGGCGTCTCGCCCGCCCGTCATCAATAGCGGACAAGATGTCCACCCCACAAGATTGGATAATTTATTTCTTGGTAATCCCTTACTTGTTTTTTTCCCTTGTCGGGTGTACTAAAACTTTAACTAAACCTGTAATTGCAACAATCACAGAGGCAATTCCGGCGATGGATACTGAAGTCAAAATTGCCACTGCAAGGATAATTTCGCCTGGACTGTCTCCGTTTTGCATCCAAGTAGATGGATTTTCTACTAATGTTGGCGAGGCGGGGATTAATTGCGAAGTTTGGGTGGTTTGATTAGCGTTGACTGAATTTGTTAAGGCAGTTTTCATGGCTGAACCTCTTCTAAATGTTTCTATGCAAATGGTATTTCTGCCCAAAGAAGAGGAAATTCCCTAGAAATGGAGACAAAGTGGAAAAAAAGTAGAAATTAAGTAGAATCGAGAAGAAATCTCACAAGCTGTCTATGGAATGGGCTGATTTTTTAGCCGATGAAGCTACTACTCATAAATTATCCTCGGCGCTAAGGGAAGCTTTTGTAGAGCGTTTGAAGGTTGAAAACTTAGAGAAGAGTGAATTAAATCTTGCCACTAAACTAGGCATTTCAGAAGATGCTTTTACAAAGCGGATGAATGCCGTTTATAAAAAGTTTGCCAAGAGTTATCCTGAGTTAGACAGGATTAAAAGCAGGGGTCAGCTAGAAAAGTTACGGGCTTGCCTGAGAAACAAATATAATGGCGGGCAAGATGTCCAATCAACTATTAAAGAAATTCATCACAATATTCCGCCTGCTGTTCCATTTGAAAAATTTGTGGGGCGTGAAGCAGAATTAGAAGAACTGCACCAGCAATTACAAACATCTCGGCAAGTTGCCATTGTCGCTGTGACGGGTATGGGTGGAGTAGGCAAAACTGAACTTGCTATCCAATACGCCAAACAGCATTTGCAGAATTATCAAGGTGGGGTTTGCTGGTTATCTGCACAGGGAATAGATATCAGAATTCAGATTCTTAGATTTTTTGAATTAAAATTTAACAGAATTGTACCTGACGATAGGGAATTAGCAGATAGGCTGACATACTGCTGGCAGAATTGGCAAAAAGGTGAAGTACTCCTGGTGTTTGATAATGTCACCGACTACAAAAAACAGGTTCGGCGTAACTTACCCCCAGAATCACCCCGGTTTAAAGCACTGCTGACAACGCGCGAGAAATTTGATAGAACTTTGTCGCAATTATGCTTGGGCGTTCTCAAACCATTGGCGGCAATGAAATTATTAAAATCGTTGGTTGACAGAGAACGACTGAAAAGTGAACCTTGGATTGCGAGAAAAATTTGTAGAGACTTGGGATATTTACCTTTGGCGTTAGAGTTAGTGGGGCGATATCTGGATACAATGCCAGATTTGTCTTTGGAGACACTGCGGAAACGGCTAGAGAAAAAGCGACTGGAACACGAAGCAATAGCCAAGGCTAACCCATTAATGCGTTATGAATACGGGGTTGCTGAAGCTATTGCATTGAGTTGGGAACAGTTAGATGAGAAAGCACAAAGCTTAGGCTGTTGGCTGAGTTTGTATGCTTTGGCTAATATTCCTTTTTCTGTTGAGACGATAGAAGATGACGATAAACAAGAACTTTGGGAGAAAGCCATAGCTGATTTACGGAAACTGCATTTAATACAATGGCAAAGTAAAGGAATTTATCGTTTACATCCACTGATTCGGCAATTTTTCCAAATGAAGTTGGATGAGTCAAGTAATGCAAATGAGGTTAAAACTGCTTTTGCAGCGCAGATGGTAGAGGTGGCAAAGCAAATTCCTCAACAGCCTAACCGTGAAGATATTTTCAACCTCACTCCACATATCCCTCATCTTGTAGAAGTTGCAACCCACTTATCCCAGTATTTAGGCGATGAAGATTTAATCAGACCATTCACAGGGTTAGGCTGGTTTTATCAAGGACAAGGACTTTATCAGCAAGCAGAACCTTGGTTGCAGCAGTGTGTAAAAGTAGCTGAAAATCGTCTGGGTTTGGAACATTCTGATATTGCCACTAGCCTGAACAATCTAGCAGCACTTTATAAGTTTACAGGACGCTACAGGGAAGCAGAACCCATGTATCAACAAGCTTTAGAAATGAAAAAACGTCTACTGGGAGACAACGATCCGATCGTCGCCACTAGCTTGAACAATCTGGCAGAACTCTATCGTTATCAAGGACGTTACGGCAAAGCAGAACCCCTGTATCAACAAGCTTTAGAAATGAGACAACGCCTGCTGGGATACAACCATCCCGATGTCGCCAATAGCTTGAACAATTTAGCATTACTCTACGGTTCTACAAAACGCTACAGCGAAGCTGAATCCTTATTTAAGCAAGCTTTAGAACTAAAAAAACACCTACTAGGAGACAACCATTCCGATATTGCCATTAACTTTAACAATCTAGCAGCACTTTATAAATCTACAGCACGCTACAGCGAAGCCGAATCCTTATTTAAGCAAGCTTTAGAACTGAGACAACGCCTGCTGGGAGATAACCATCCCGATGTCGCTAGTAGCTTGAACAATCTAGCATCACTTTACTGTTCTACAGGACGCTTTAATGAAGGCGAATCTTTGTATCAGCAAGCTTTAGAACTCTACAAATGCCTACTGGGAGACAATCATCCCGATGTTGCCACTAGCCTCAACAATCTAGCAGGACTTTACTGTTCTACAGGACGCTTCAGTGAAGGCAAACCCTTATTTGAGCAAGCTTTGGCAATTTGTGAGCAGACTTTAGGTGTAGGTCATCCCGATACAATCACTGTTCGGGGAAATTATGAAAGGTTTTTAAAAGAAGCATATCGCTAGCGATCGCCCCCTTTTTCCTAAAACTACACCAAATTGATGCTACACAATACTTGTAGTTTAAAGCTTAAAAGCGATCGCCCATCAATTTTACCTTCAAACACTGAGAATAAATTTATGCGAACAGTACCAATCCAATTACCAGAAACAGTATTTTCAGCACTTCGGAAAAATCCTGAAGAATTTATTCAAGAAATGCGAATTGCAGCAGCAGTTAAATGGTATGAATTAGGTGACATTTCACAAGCTAAAGCAGCAGAAATCGCTGGACTAACTCGTGGTGAATTTATTAATGCATTATCACGCTATCAAGTAGATTTTATGCAATATACTGCCCAAGAATTAGCCGAGGAACTGGCAAATGTCGATTAATTGTGTAATTATTAACTCTTCACCTTTGATTGTTCTTTTAAAAAGTCAACAAGCAAATTTAATTCCAGAACTATTCACAGATATTTTAGTTCCATCAGGTGTTTTTGAAGAAGTCACAACAAAAGATGATGTCGCATCAACACAATTACCTAGTATTTCTTGGATACAAATAGTAGAAGTTAATACTATTGCACCTGAAGTAGCAGCTTGGGATTTGGGAAAGGGAGAATCACAAGTATTGAGTTTGGCACTAAAAAATTCAGACTGTGCCGCTATTGTTGACGATAGAGCAGCACGGCGTTGTGGTCAAGCTTTAGGTATTACTACTATTGGAACAGGAGGTTTGCTGATATTGGCAAAAAGACGTGGACTAATCCCAAGCATATCTCCTGGAATTCAAGCTTTGCGTGACGCTGGTTTGTGGTTGTCGGATACTTTGGTGAATTTGCTCAAACAACAAGCAGGAGAATAGCGATCGCCCCCTTCTCCCAAAACCACACCACGATCTCAAGCTTATGCAACAAAATTCCACTATCAAAATTACTTTCGAGGATCTGGCTGTCATCAAAGTTGGTAATAAAACCCGCTTGCCGTTGGCGGAATTAGATGCCTCCAGCCACATTCATGGCGCTTTATTGATTAATATTGGTAATCGTTTCGTCCCATATATGGGTTATTGGGGAGCGAATGACGTGTGTTTCTCTCAGTGGATTGAGGAACTCGAAAGAATCCGCCATGAGTTCAAAGGTAACGAACAAGCCCGCTACTGTTTCGATGAAGGGGAGCAAGGGCAGCCGGCATTTCTCTTTGAGCGAGAGGGCGAGATAATGTATTTATCCATCATAGATTCCGCGATATCGGATGGCGAAGGGAATGACAAATGGCAGAAAGTAAGGTTTAGCTATCGGGAGTTTATCAGTGAATACGAAGCCTTCTACAAGCGATTTTGCGCCGAGTTGCAGCGATTAGCACCGACAGCAGCGAGGGAATGGGTTGGCAAGTTTCTGCGGCGGGCAGGCTAACACTTGACGGTAGCGGACAGACGAAAGCCGCTGGTGGGTTGCCGAGGTTATTTGCCGCCGCTGCGTTTTGCCGTTAAACCGCTTCTTAAAAATCTAGAGTCAATCTTTAACAGAACTTTTATTTGCACTCGAATGAGTGCGACAAAGATTAATAAAAAAGAACTCTAATGCATGACGCTGGTTTGTGGTTGTCCGATACTTTGGTGAATTTGCTCAAACAACAAGCAGGAGAATAGCGATCGCCCATCAATTCTACCTTCAAACAGCGATCGCTCCTTCTTCTCTCTTCCTTTGCGTCCTTTGCAGTTCGATTCTCATAGTAATAGATCGAAGCGCGTAGGCGTAGGCCATCATAGACAGCTCAGGCGTTTTAAGTTCTAAATGCTTTGACCTTCTGAGGCTCGACGTTGACCTTCTGAGGCTCGACGTTGACCTTCTGAGGCTCGACGTTGACCTTCTGAGGCTCGACGTTGACCTTCTGAGGCTCAACTTTGACCTTCTGAGGCTCAACTTTGACCTTCCGAGGCTCGACGTTGACCTTCTGAGGCTCAACTTTGACCTTCTGAAGCTCGACGTTGACCTTCTGAGGCTCAACTTTGACCTTCTGAAGGTCAACTGACAATGCCTAAAAGCGGTCACTGCTTTAAAACGTTTCTATACAAATGTATATTTCCCTCAAAGAGAGGAGGTTTGCAAATCGAGACAAAGTAAAATCAAAAATAAAGTTAATAAACTATTATGCAATGGGCTAATTTTCTAGCCAAAGAAGCTGCTACTACTGGGTTATCTCTGGAACAAACGGTAGCTTTTGTAAACTATTTTAAGACTGAAAACTTAGGTAAAACTGAAGCTCAACTTGCCAGGGAATTAAACGTTGATATCCCTACTTTCAGAAAATGGATGGGCGAGCTATATGACAAATTTGCCCAGAATTATCCTGAATTAGCTATTTCTAAAAGTCAGAGCAAACTAGAAAAGTTACAAGCTTACCTAAGCGCAAAATATAATAGCGAATTGGATGTCCTCAAACCATTAGCGGCGATAAAACTATTAAAATCGCTAGTGGTTCAAGAAAGGCTGCAACAAGAACCTTGGGTTGCCAGAAGAATTTGTAAATTTTTGGGATATTCACCTTTGGCGTTAGAGTTAGTGGGGCGATATCTCAATAAAATACCGGATTTATCTTTAGAAATACTGCTAAAGCGGCTAGAGAAAAAGCGAGAGGAACATGAAGCCGTAGCCAATGCTAACTCATTGATGCATTACGAATACGGTGTAGCTGAAGCTTTTGAATTGAGTTGGGAACAACTAGATGAGAATGCACAAAGCTTTGGCTGTTTCCTAAGTTTGTGTGCTTTAGCTGACATTCCCTTATCTGTGGAGACGATAGAAGACGAGAAAAAACAACAACTCAATGAAAAAGCGATCGCCGATTTACTGGAATTGCATTTGCTACAACACAAAAGTAAAGTAATTTATCTTTTAAATCCCTTAATTCGGCAACTTCTCCGAATAAAATTAGATAATTCAAAAGAAGCGGATGAAGCAAAAACTAAATTTGCAGCAATGATGTTAGAGGTAGCAAAGCTAATTCCGCAACAGCTTAACCCAGAAGATATTGTCAATTTTACTCCACATATTCCGCACATTACAGAAGTTGCAACCCACCTATCTCAGTATCTCAGTGATGAAAACCTCATCGCTCTGTTTACTAAATTAGCTTCGTTTTATCAAGGTCAAGGACTTTATCAGCAAGCAGAATCTTGGTTGCAACGGAGTGTAAAACTAACTCAAAATCATCTTGGTTTAGAACATTCTTATATCGCTGCTAGCCTCAACAATTTAGCAGGACTTTATGAATCTACAGGACGCTACAGTGAAGCCGAACCCTTGTATCGGCAAGCTTTAGAACTGAGAAAACGCCTCTTGGGAGACAATCATCTTGATGTCGCCACTAGCCTCAACAATTTAGCATTACTCTACGAATCTACAGGGCGCTATAACGAAGCCAGACCTTTGTTTGAGCAAGCTTTAAAACTGAGAAAACACCTGCTGGGAGAAGAACATCCCGATATCGCTACTAATTTGAGCTATTTAGCAGTAGTCTACGAATCTATAGGACGCTATGGCAAAGCCGAATCTTTGTATCAGCAAGCTTTAGAACTCTGGAAACGCTTAGTGGGAGAAGAACATCCCCATGTGGCTACTAGCCTGAACAATTTAGGAGCATTGTACTGTTTTACAGGACGCTATAGCGAAGCCGAACCTTTACTCAAGCAAGCTTTAAAACTGAGAAAACGCCTGCTGGGAGAAGAACATACCGATGTTGCTACTAGCTTGAACAATTTAGGACAACTTTACGAATCTACAGGACGCTACAGCGAAGCCGAGCCCTTTTATAAGCAAGCCTTGGAACTGACTAAACGTCTCTTGGGAGAAAACCATCCCGATGTCGCCATTAGCCTGAATAATTTAGCAGCACTCTACCGTCATACAAGACGCTACAGGAAAGCAAAACCACTGTTTGAGCAAGCTTTGAAAATTTGCGAACGGACTTTAGGTGTCAGTCATCCTACTACTATGACAGTTCGGGCGAATTATGCAAGTTTTTTAAGAGAAACATAATCGCTAAGGTGTAGGGGCACAATATTACGACTTACGCACTGTACAAATTAATCATGGTGTGAATTTACATGCATAGGTCGTTTCAGGCTTTTATTAATGATTATTCGATCGTAAATAGACCCTCGGTGTAAGGGCACAGCAATGCTGTGCCCCTACGACAAATGTGGTTTTTTAATTACTTATATTTGGTATTTATTGTCAATGCGTAAGTCCTAAATATATTGCATTGGTGTCAACTTAAGCTCAAACTCTTGCCTCACAATCGTTTTAGCCCACCCCCAACCCCTCCCCTTGCTAAGGGGAGGGGAGGTTTTGCGTCAGCAAAGCCGGGGTGGGGTAACGCGGATCTTGATGGTAAATGAGTAGAACTCGCTCATCACCTTTCTATCAGGGTTTCACGTTAAGTTGACACCAATGGTGAAGACACCCATCCCACAATAAAATTTATTGCAACATTTTAGTCTTGTCACGCCACTAGTGGAAATCTTTGCCTAACTGGAAGCAAAAAAAGGGGCGATATTTCGCCCCTGTTTTCTGTTATTGCTTATTGGGATATTGCCTGCAAAGTAATATCTTTAATTACTGCCAGACAAACACTTTAGCTTCGTATGGCCCCAAATCAATGATGATGCCATCGTCACCAGCTTCGACATCATAATTCGCCGTCCATTCGTGCCATGTACCAGCGTCAGGAAAGTTAGGAATATGATAGCCAGCTAGGAAATTTTCTGAGAAATTCGCCACCACAACTACACGAGAACCTTCCTCATTCCAACGGCTATAAGCTAATACTTTTGCCTCTGGATTTTCATGGATGAAGTCAATGTTTTCAGTGTAGAGAGCATGATTACTTTTACGCAGATTAGTTAAGCCTTTGTAATATTCAAACAAACCACGATTTAAATCATTACCTAACAGCGTCCAATCGATTTTAGCTGATTCCGGTTGTTTAGGTTTATACTCACCAAACTCCTCACCCATCCAAATCAAAGGCACACCAATAGCAGTCATTAGGATAGCAACTCCTAATTTAATCCGCCTAAAAGCTTCTTCATCAAAAATCTCACGGTTACCCAATTCAACCATGAGATGATTGTGGTCGTGGTTGGTGAGGTAATTTACCACATTAGTAGCGCCCATAAAGCCTTGACGTTTGCAGTCAATAACATCTTTAAGGCGTTCTAAATCAAATGTATCGCCGCAGATATGTTCTAAAATGCAATGATAGAAGCTGTCATGCCAGCAACCATCCATCGGCCCATCAAAATTGGTAATGCTAGTAGTTTCAGGAATGTGTTCGGCGACGTTATAAAAAGGCTTCGGCCCAGCAGCATTTTTGGCTTCTTGTACTATCCAGTGCATGAAATCGTAGTTAGCAATTTGCCGCGCTGCGTCATAGCGAATACCATCAAGATGATATTCCTGAATCCAAAAACGGATTGTATCGCCAATAAATTTCCGTGCTGGATGAATTTCTAAATTTTCGTCGTAATGTTCATAATTAAACTCAGGCCCCCAGTTATTATCAGGGTCGCGGGGAGAGTGATGATACCAATAATCGTGGTCAATTTGCGTTAACGGGCTTGATGCTTCTGAGTGGTTATAAATACCATCATTAATTACACGAATGCCTCTAGCATGGCACTCATCAATGAAATTTTTTAATTCAGCGGTAGAACCATAACTAGATTCTGTTGCAAAGAAATAACGAGGATTATAACCCCAGCTATGATCGCCAGGATATTCTTTTATTGGCATCAACTCAATAGCGTTGATTCCTAATTCACACAAATAATCTAATTTTTCAACGATATGTTTGTATTTTCCTCGTGCATAAGGATCGTCTTCACCACCAGAAAAATCACCAACATGCAATTCATAAATTACCAATTCATGGTCAGCAGGTAAGGGCTTATCATCATGTTGCCAAACGTATGTATCAACAATTCTTTCCCCATCTTTGATACGGACAATACCGTTATCTTTTCCACCCACTTCATCTATATCAGTTGCATAAGGGTCTGTGACTTCAACCCATTGTTCTGGTTCAAAAAACCATGAATTTGTTTGAACTCGAAATTTATATTGATAATCGCCATCTTCTAATTCAACACTTGTGCGGAAATAGCCATCCTCACCTTTTTCCATTGGAATTTCTTTCCAATCAGAAAAAGAACCTATTAATGCGGCTCCCTTGTTGTATGGCGCAAATAAATTAAATTCAACTGGCTTTGCCATATAAGTGTTTGTAAGACCGAGGATTGATAGAAATATTCTCTGATGATTAATTAAATTTGCGAATCGCTCTAGAGAATGAATTGAATAATTAGTGCTTCTATCTTCAGGAATAATTTAAAAATATATTTCAAGAATTTAGCTGTTTTTGTTTAAATTTGGCTTTTTTTTATTATTAAATTGATTAAAAATTAATGAAATAAAAATAAAATTAATTTCAAAAAATAAAATGTAAGCAGAATTGAGAATTCAAAATTTAAAAGTCAGAATCAATAGACCTCTTGCATAAATCGAAAATAAGAACCCCAAACAGCCAAAGCTACCCTTGGTCTCCCCTCCCCTTGCTAAGGCTACGGTGTACACACAAGTCTTCTAGATTTGCCTCGTAGACTTTTGATCCCCCCAACCCCCCGATAAATTGGGGGGCAAAAACCTCTCAAAGTCCTCCTTAAAAAGGAGGATAATGACGGTTCTACGACGATTTTGGTTTTCTAAACAGATGTGTGTACACCGTAGCCTTGCTAAGGGAAGGGGTTGGGGGTGGGGTGTTAGGGATTTTTGCACTCTTACTCCATGAGTTGCACGCACAAGGAACAATGAAAATATCTTGGTTTTCCCAGTCCCCAGTCCCTATTTTCAAGGCAGGTCAAAGACGGTTATAAATTTTCTAATTCAGACATTGCTGAATTCTCAATTATGAATTATCAAGTTTGTTTCAATCGATTGTTGTGCTATTTAGTTGCAGATAACTTAACAACCAATTCGCTGCTGTAGCCCTGCGAGTTTGCCGAGGGCCAAATTCACCAATTTTGTAACCTTTGAAACCTAGTTTTTCTTTGAGCGATCGCTTATTTTCAGTAGGAATAGAACGAGTTAACTTGACTGTTGCGGGGCGAGAGTCAATAAAATCTGGTGGTTGTGGGTACTCATCCTGCCATTCTGGAGCAACTTGGCTATTATCCCATTGTCCAGTTGATGAATCATAGCGATAGCCCAAATAATGCCATAGCAAGTGATTAACTGTAGCATCATCTAGTTCATCTTTGAGAATTGCCCAAATTGTATCTGTATTGAGTGGTGGCAGATTAGACATAAGTAAATAAAAATTGAGAATTTAGAATCCAGAAATCAGGATCTAAGAAAACCTTTAAGATTAGCCTATTACACTTCCAAAGATAGGGGCAATTTTATTTTTATCTCCGCCCGCTGGAAGATTTATCTGCTACAAGCCTTAGACAAACTACTAAAAGTGACCCTAGATTAGGGCATTCGCTTTCCTCAGGAGGAAAAAATTATGGGAATAGGCGATTTGTTTAAGAATATAGTCGGTAACAAACAGAAACAACGCGATGAAGAATGGGATAATCGCGATCGCACCCAATATAGTTATCGCGGCGGAGACGACGATGAAGACCGCGAGTACAGACATCGCCACAAAGACGACGATGAAGACCGCGAGTACAGATATCGCAGCGAAGACGAAGAGGACGAAGATTACGGCTACAGATATCGCAGCGAAAACGACGATGAAGACCGCGAGTACAGACATCGCCGTAAACACGACGATGAAGACGAAGACCGCGATTAATTTCGCAAATTCAAGTTAAAAACAGGTTGTGTATACAAAACTAGGTAGACTGGAAATCGTAAAGAATAGACCAGTCTATGCAGAATTCCACAGCACTGCCAAAGATCGTCCGCGCCCATGTATTCATTTCTGGCCGAGTCCAGGGAGTAGGCTATCGCTACGCCACTGTGGATACAGCTAGCCAGCTAGGATTAACTGGTTGGGTGCGGAATCTCCCTGATAGTCGAGTAGAAGCAGTTTTTGAAGGGGCACGAGAGATTGTAGATGAGATGGTTCGCTGGTGTCACTCCGGGCCACCTGCTGCTGTAGTTAAAGAGGTTGCAGTTAAGTACGAAGAACCAGAAGGGTTGCGGGGATTTGAAGTGAAGCGGGGAGTTGCGAATGGGGAGATGGGGAGATGAGGAGATGGGGAGATGGGGAGAGCAATAAATTCCTTAGTCAACAGATCTGTATGCCCCTGGGTTTTTTTTTGTCCATCGTTTAAAGGCGCGGTTAAAGGCGCTTGGTTCAGAAAAGCCCCGCAAAAAAGCTACATCATGTATTGGAGTATTTGTTTTTTTTAAGTGTCTTAGTGCTAATTCTTTGCGCGTCGCATCCAAAAGTTGTTGATATGAAGTACCTTCTGTTTGCAATTCTCGCTGCAAGTTACGGACGCTGATGGCTAGATTGCGAGTCTTTGGCGCAGAATGTCAATTCAAGATTTTGCAGACAGCGTACCTTGAGAGTATGAACAAGGCCAAGGGAATTTCTGAAAATGATATCTGCAAAATTAGACCTTCACTTTACTGACGCATTTTTCACCGCAGACTCGAACGACGAACAAATTTAGGACTTACGCACTGAAGGCTGAAACCTCGATCCCCCCTAGCCCCCCGATAAATTCGGGGGAATTTCTAAAGCCACGCCACTTGCTACAAGTCTCTTAAGCGCAAGGGCGCAGTGGCTCCCCAATTTATTGGGGGTTGGGGGATCTGAGTGCGTAATATCAAGTTCGGATGATTAGTTATGATTGCAGTCCTCGCGTTACCCCTCCCCAACCCTCCCCTTGCTAAGGGGAGGGTGCCGTAAGGCGGGTGGGGTGTTTCAGAATTTATAAGTAATTAAGCGAACTTGATATAAGTCCTGAAATTACAGCGCTTTTCGTTTGGATGGAATACATGCTTGAATACTAAATTATCGTAAGGGCACAACATTGTTGTGCCCCTACATGATTTGATTTTCTTTCGGTGTATTCCATTCAATTGAAAACCGCTATATAATCACAGTTTTGGTTACAATTGCCCATTTTTTGAAGTAGATCTCGATCATTAATTAAATACAAATAAGTAAGATACTTATACTGTTGATAACCCTGAGGAGAGAGGCAAGTGTGGAGAGTGTAGGAAGAGAGGGAGAAAAGATTTCTTCCCCAGTCCCCAGTCCCCAATCCCTAGTCCCCAATCCCCACTTCAAACTAAAACCTATGACTTCAAGCATTTCTACCAAACCTCGGAAATTACCTAACCAAGCGATCGCAGCGAAAATATTTCATTGGTGTAACATCATTAGTCTATTTCTCATGCTCGCCAGTGGATTACAAATTTACAACGCCAACCCTGTTTTTGGTGGACGTGCAGGCTTACACATCCCACCAATATTTACCTTGGGAGGTTGGCTTGCAGGAGGTAGACATTGGCATTTTGCAGCAATGTGGCTATTTTCATTGAATCTATTGTGGTATGGAATTTATATTTTAATTACCCGGCGCTGGCGACATCGATTTGTAGGAGCTAACGACCTCAAGGCATTACAAAAAACTCACAATTACAAGCGACTCATTTATGCTTGGCATCGTCTCGCATATACAGCAATTATTCCAATTTTACTATTAGCAATATTTACAGGAATAGGAATGTATAAACCCGCTCAATTTCATTGGATTGTAGATTTTTTTGGGAGTTGGCAAGCGTTACGGATTGTTCACTTTGCTTCAGTACCAATGGTTATTTTATTTGCAGTGATTCATTATTTATTAGGGCGTCAAGCAGGGGGTTCTGAACTTACAGAATCAATGTTTTGGTAATAAAAGAAAAGGGCATTGGGAACGCTGATTATTGACTGTTAACTTTGAGTCAGGAATTTCGTAGTTTGGGTTGGCGAAGGTAACAAGATCCCGCAGGGTAACCCAAGCTACAGTTAGTATTTTTGTGTCAAAATATTAAATTTAATGGAAGATTTGATAGATCCACAGGGGTATACGCTACCTAGATGGGAATGCGTTAACAAAGGATTCGATCGATGGGATATGTAATTGCAACTGCAAATATGAAAGGTGGTGTTGGTAAAACCACCCTTACTGTTAACTTAGCTACCTGTTTAGCTAAAAATCATGGCAAGCGGGTGCTTGTTCTTGATTTGGACAGCCAGATTAGCGCCACGCTTAGTCTGATGTCACCATTAGATTTTGCTAAGCGTCGTAAACAAAGTAAGACATTTAGATATCTCATAGATGAGGTTATCAATCCAGAACCAGAAGCAAAGCTGACAATTCAAGATATTATTCATTCCCAGGTTTGTAATCTTCCTGGACTAGATTTATTACCAGGAGATATCGATTTGTATGATGAATTTGTTGTGTCAGAAATGCTGCATCAACAAGCGACTGCTTTAGGCGAACAAGACTTTGAAACGATTTGGAATCGCTTTGAAAGAGTTTTGATAAACAATATTTTAAAACCTGTGCGGCAAGAATATGATTTTATTCTTCTTGATTGTGCCCCCGGTTATAACCTTTTAACTCGTAGTGCTTTAGCTGCCAGCGATTTCTACATACTTCCTGCGAAACCCGAACCTTTATCTGTAGTGGGTATTCAACTACTAGAAAGACGGATTGCTCAATTAAAAGATAGTCACGGAAATGAAACCAAGATAGATATAAAAATGCTAGGAATTGTCTTTAGCATGTCTAGTGCTAATCTACTGACTGGTAGATATTATAAACAAGTGATGCACCGTGTTGTTGAAGATTTCGGTGTTGAAAAAATTTGTAAGGTACAAATACCAGTTGATGTTAATGTTGCTAAGGCTGTTGATAGTTTTATGCCAGCTGTTTTAAATGCTCCTCAATCACCTGGTTCAAAAGCATTTTTTCAATTAACTCAGGAGTTATTGCAAAAACTATAGTCCTAACTAATCGTTCATAAACAATAAAATTCCCTAATTTACAAAGAATTTAGGGAATTTTTATTGGTCGATTTTTATATAGAAAAAGAATATATAAAAAAATAAAATTTGGTAATAATTCAGCTTCTCTTTTTCTAAATCCAGTACTTATACTGAAGCTATAATAGCTAGATTCAGTTATTGAGTGAAAAGGCCAGTAAATCTAGCTAAGAAACAATGACTAGTAACGATTCTCTACAGACAGAGAAAAACCAACCCTTGCGAATGCGTTTACCGCGTACTCTGAGTTATCTAGAAACCTGGGGTTTTGGGTTGACGGGTCATGTTGGATGGATTGGTACTGCCCCGATTATTCATGCAGCATTAGGGTCTAAAGCTATCTTAGTTTGGTTGTTTGGTACCATCGTCTCCTTTTTACTTAATTTGCAGGTAGAAAGTTTAGGTAGACATTGGTCAAATGTTGCAGGAGGAACACCGAACTATACCACAAGGCTATTAAAAAACTTTCCTCACTTAGGTCGTTACGTAGCTTTAGGATACTTTTTTAGTTGGGCAGCAGCACCAGCACTCTACGCAATTATTTTGACAAGCCTAATTAAAGTCAATTTTCAAACATTAAATATTGTTTGTCCAGAAAATTTTTTAAAATTTGTATTTACAGCGATTCCTTTTATTGTGGCCTTCAGTGGTAGTCGTGCTTTAGCGTTGCTGCACTTATTCTTTGTATTCCCAGCCATTTTATTACTATTTTTATTTTGCATTCAAGGTCTAATATGGTTAACTTTCTTTAGTAATAATTTTAACTTGCCTGTAATTAGTATAAATAGCTTGAGCTTTCAAGAATGGGCAAAGTGGTTTTTTGTGGCCAGCTATTCAATTTATGCTTGTGAAACTACTTCTTCTTTTGTTGCTGATAGCCACAATCCAGATAAAACTTTGAAATTTTTAAAGGTGGCTGCTTACTTAATTCCTCCAGTATTTTTAGGTAGTTCTTGGGTATTAATGTGTTCCACCCCAAATCGAACAATAGGCGACGATGCTTTTTTAAATTTGCTAGCAGCTTCTGTACATTTTTGGGGGAAATATGCCTCTTTTTTAGTAACACTTTTAATTACCGTATCTTGCCTTTTAAGTTCTGCTACGGCAGTTTCTAATTCTCCTCGGATATTATATCAACTTGGCTTAGACGGACAGGTTTCTGAGATATTTACAGTAGTTTCTCGTCAAGGTGTTCTTGGGCCTGCGATTTTAGTTGCCTTTCTTCTGAGTTTGCTTTGTTTAAATTTGGGGAATGTATCTCAATTAGTAACGGTGGCAGGTACTTGTTATCTGTTGTCGATTATGGGGTTACATTTAGGATTATGGCTGTGTCGAGGTCAACCGCAGGTGTTATGGCCTTGGTGGTCACTTGGCTTTTTCTTTGTAGAAACGATAGTTCTGATAGTAGGAGGTTTAGCTTGGAATTGGAGAGATTTTTTAGTAGGATTATTATTACCGATTTTTTTGATGTTAGGAGATGCAGTGCTACGTCGCGTAAGTTTTGCGGCATTGTATCCAAAATTTTGGGCAGAACTTTATGATGCAAAGTCTAGCAAACACAATCCAGACTTTGTTATTTTACAGGTGATTGTCTTAGTATCATTAATTTGCATTACTGCTACAAGCAGCTGGTTTATCCGGGATTTATTAGGCAAAGTTACTAATGATAGTCATAACTCTTTATTAGCGATTTTACTAGTAACGCTTTCTTTTGCAGGAGTGGCGATCGCCTGTTGGACAACTCTACCACAAATTGTTGCTATTGATGAGGCACGCAAACAAGCAAAAAACTTATTTATCACTACTCTCGATACAGTTCCAGACACTGTTTTAGTCTTAGATGAAAACGGTATGATTTGCCAAACAAATGCCGCTGCTGAAGAATTATTTGAATTGAGTATTCAGCAATTGCTTGGGCAAAATTTAAATCAACTTTTAATCTGTTATCACGGCAAACCCGATCAATGGTCTATTAGAAGCGAGCAAACTTTAAAAATTAACCAAGGTCTACGAATAGTTGAATCCACTGTTTCACGACCATTTAATCCACAACTACGAGAGTATCTTGTTATTGTACGTGACATCACTCAACGTAAACTAGCAGAGGAAGAATTAATCCAATACCGTTGCCAGCTTGAGCAACTAGTTTTAGAACGCACCGTTGAACTTATTCGAGTTAATCAACAACTCCAACAAGACATTATCAAGCGTCAAGAAGCACAAGAACAATTACTACACAATAGCCTTCATGATGGGCTAACTGGGTTACCCAATCAACGTTTATTTATCGAGCGAGTGCAGCAGTCAATAGAACGTAATAAACAGGACAAAAATTATTTATTTGCTGTACTATTCTTAGACTTAGACCGCTTTAAAGTTGTGAATGATAGCTTGGGGCATCTACTAGGAAATCAACTTTTAATTGCAATTTCTCATCGTCTGAAATCAGTTGTCAGAACCGGAGATATAGTTGCCCGTTTTGGTGGAGATGAGTTCACAATCTTAATTGAAGAAATTGATGATGTTGACACCGCTACACAAATAGCTGAACGCATTAAAAAGGTACTAGCTTTGCCATTTCAATTAAATGAGCATCGAGTATTTACTAATGCTAGTATTGGCATTGCTTTGAGTAAAGCAGATTATCAGCAAGCAGCGCAGATTATCCGCGATGCCGATGTAGCGATGTACTCTGCTAAAGCACTTGGTAAAGCACGTTATGAGGTGTTTGACCAAAAAATGCACGAGAGTGCATCTTTGCTTTTAGAATTAGAAACTGCTCTGCGACATGCATTGCTGCTCAAGCAAGAGGAATTTCGCCTTCACTACCAGCCAATTGTTTCGCTGATAACTGGTAAAATTATTGGATTTGAAGCATTGATACGCTGGCATCATCCAGAACGAGGAATTGTTTCCCCTCAAGATTTTATTCCCTTGGCAGAAGAAACTGGAATGATTGTTAGTATCGGGCAATGGGTACTTTATCAAGCCTGCCAACAAATGCATACATGGCATCAACAATTTCCCAGTTCGTTAAATTTGACAATTAGCGTCAATTTTTCTGGTAAACAGGTTACCCAAGCTGATATCTTTAAACAAGTTAAACAGATTTTACAGCAAACTGGGCTAGAGCCATGTAGTTTGAAATTGGAAATTACTGAAAGTTTGTTGATGGATAATTTTGAATTAGCTAATACTGTCCTTTCCGAGCTAACTGCGCTGAATGTGGAGTTACATATGGATGATTTTGGTACTGGCTATTCATCTTTAAATTATCTGCATCGGCTACCAATAAAAACTATTAAGATTGACCGTTCTTTTGTCAACAATATAGGTAGTCGAGGAGAAAATTTAGAAATTGTGCGAGCGATTGTTACGTTAGCTCATAATTTGAATATGTCTGTAACAGCAGAAGGAATAGAAACTGTAGAGCAGTTAGCACAACTTAAGGCATTGCAATGTGATTATGGACAAGGATATTTCTTCTTACCACCTATACAAAGTGCAGAAGTAGAAAGATTACTTGCCGCTAACTTTTGTTACAAAGACTTTTTAAGGAACTAAATTGTTATTAGTCATTAGTCATTAGTCATTAGTTATTGGTTATTTCTCCCCATCTCCCCATCCCCCCATCTCCCCATGCCCCATGCTCAATAATAATTTAGCTTACTGCCTGTAGCTGTAAATCTTTTGCTTGCTCAAACAACCTTTCTTCTAAAACAAGTTCATCAAGAAAAGTATCGATTTTCTCTCTATCGATATTCTGCATGACTACAATGTGTACCCAATTTTCAAAACTTGCTAACTGCCACTTTTTAATTAACCTTTGAGAAGGTTTTTTAAACACGACAGTAGTAGAGAAATTATTGAGCATACATGGGTATTCTCTTAATTGAAGTTGTTGAAAAAGATATTGAGCATTCCGAATACAAGTCTTTGCTTCTCTGGCTAAACCGTTATAACCTCTGCTTTGTAGTGCATACCAGAGAATTAAAGGAGCATGGCCGTTTCTGGAACCGAGAATAGTTGTATCTTTGGAACCAATATATTCAATCATTGTTTCCACTCTTTCTACCCACTTTTTCTTAGTTAAAACGACGCCACAAGGCAATGGAGAACCCATAAATTTAGCAGAAATAGCTACGCTATCTATGGGTTTTTGAAAATTCACTTGAGGAGCGTTATCTAAAAAGGGTAATATTAATCCTGAAAGCGCGGCATCACAATGAATGTAGTAATTTTTAATTTGATAACGCTCTAAGATTTCGATAACTTTGTCTAGGTTATCGATCGCACCTTTAACAGTAGTACCAATATTTAAATTTATTATCGCTGGATACTCACGATTTTGGCGAATTAGTTCTGCAAAATTATCGTAATCCATTTCACCATTAATTTGCGAATCTACAACTTGATGTTTGATGCGAAATAATCTAGCTGCTTTCGGAATTGAGTAATGAGAGTCTTGTGATGAATAAAGAATTCCGTTGGGATAAATTTCTCTTGCTAAAAACATTCCATATAAATTTCCTTCAGTTCCCCCAGCAGTTACATAACCCCAAAATTTATGTTCGGGAATCTTATAAAGCTGAGCAAAAAAAGATAATACTTCTTGTTCAAATTGACGAGAATGAAGACCAAAATCTGGTTCTACATAAGGATCTCCAGCATTATTTAACATGTAATTAAAAGATTTAACGATCTCACTGTAATCACAAGTTAAATTGTATGGATAGCCGGCGTGAAAGTGCGATCGCTGTTCTATCTCTTGCAAAAAATTTCCCAACTTTTTAGTAATTATATCTGACATACTCTGCATTTATTTAGTTTTGATTTAAGGGAAGTTTTAGTCTAAGTTCTACATATAAACCCGATTCCTTTACTATTTTTTTATATTATGAATAATCGGATTTATTATGGAAAATAAAATCAGTGCAAATACGGAAAAAAGTTTTTCATAGTATTTTAAGCTTTACAAGCTCGACCGCTGCGAAATATTTGAATATAGAACTTAGCAAACTCTTCTTAATACGTAAATATCGAAAAATACTGTAATTATTCAACCCGAATAGATGTTAACTCCGGATAATCACTTATTAATATCTCTGTACATCTTTGCATCACAGCCTCTTGACTCGGATGAAATACGGATAATCACTTATGCGGGGAACAAGCAACAGGCAACGGGCAAAAGGGTTGAAAGTCCTTTGGTGTCTGGTTTTTACGGTAAGATTATGTCATGCAATATGCTTCATTATTAAAATTTCTCTGTCTGAAAACATCAGAGTTACGGAGGTTTAGGGAAAGACTTATAGCAAGTTTTCTTTTGCTCCCCCACTCCCTCACAAGCGTAGATTTTTTGCAAAGCCTATTTTTTAGTTCCGAAATTTCCCTGTGTTCCCACGTCCTTGCGTCCCTCATTGCCCACTCTCTACTCCCCCATATTCTTCCAAGGAAGCTTGATTGTGAATCTACTGCCTTTGCCTAATTGACTTTCAGCATGGACACTACCACCGTGCGATTCTACAATTCTTTGCACACTTAGTAATCCTAAACCTGTGTTTGCACGACGGGTGTGCGAACTTTCATCCGGCTCTAAAGGTTGGAATAATTGGAATAGGTCATCGGAAGGAATACCAATGCCAGTATCTACGATGCTGAAATAGATATATTTCTTTGTGGGGTGTGGTTGAATTTCAATCCAAACTTTGCCCCCGTCTGGAGTATATTTAACAGCGTTGCTTAACAGGTTGATGAATGCTTCTCGAATACGCTCTTCATCAACTTGGATGGGTGCGAGTTCTTCAGGTACTTGTACGCTCAACTGAATATTTTTTTCCAATGCCAGAGGTTTAACAAAGCTCAGACAAGAGTCACATAGTTCTTGAATTGAAGTCGAAGCTAGTTGTAGTTCCATTTTTTTAGATTCTATATCGGCTAAGTCAAGGATGGTTGATTAATTCCAAGAGATTCTTGGCGCTATTTTAGAGATTATTTAGTAACTGGCGCTGTTGTTCGCTCAAAAGGTCGTATACTTCGTTTTGCGGTGCTTTGGCGATCGCCAGCATGGAGTTTAGAGGGACAATCCCATATCTAAAGATAGGGCTTGTAATATGAACACCTGATGTATAGCATCACGTGTCTCGACACAAACCTTTTAAATTATTTCACATATGTTCGGGGAGCGTGCCGTAGGCAAGACGGGGGATTGTACAATTTGGAACAAGGGTTTTTTCTTGCTATCCCTTTTCAATTCTCCCCTTTCCCTTGTCCTCTTCTGCTCAAATGCCAATATATCACTTCTCGCAGAAGAACAAAAAGTTATAAAGTTTCAAGAAAAAAGCTTGACATTTAGAGTTGAGAACTCGGCAGTTGGAGTTTCAAACCTGAATGACAAAGTTTAGAGGATATTCTTTATTGCACAAATAGTGAGTGGGTGCAAGATGAACTGCAACAGGACTTACGCAAAAGATAACGAAAGTAGCGGTAATACCCTGCGGGTTCGCTCTTAGCGTTCTCGCAGAGTAGCCGCTGTGCGTCTACATGAATTACCGCTACGTAAGAATAAGCTTTTCAGTCACATATTGCGTAAGTCCCGTGCAAATTTCATTCACCAGTGGTAAACACAAAAACATAACGCTAATAACCAGACTCAATACACTTTTAAGCCTCAGTTCTGATGTATGCAATAAATTGAAGAAAAACTCTAGCAATTTGTATCTGATGGAGATTTATTAGTTGTAACTTGCATTATGGCGCCGAAATTATCCTGGATACGGCGGTTTTCTGGGAAAGTCGCGTGCAATTTCTTCCTTTGCGTTCTACCCTGCGGGAAGCCACTTCTCTACGAGACGCTCCGCCTAGCAAGATCCCGTTCGCGTAGCGTCTCGAAGAGAAGGGTACGTGTCTATGCGTTCTTTGCAGTTCGTTTTCAAAAATTTAGGTATTTATCCAGCACCAAAAAAATAATTAAAAAACTTCGCTGTAGTCTTGATTTAGCAATTGCGATCGATGAAATCTGACTTTTCACGTCATGTACAAAAACTAATGCTAAATCTAACTCCTAAGCAAGCTTTCTTACTTGGAAATAGAGCATAGTTTTTTAAAAAAGAGTGAAAAGTCAGCTTTTGGAATAAGTGGAAAAAGAGATTGAACTTCTTGCAGAAGTAGGGAAAAGGGGAAGGGGAAATGGGGAAAGGTTTGTTATTTTCCCTTTCCCCTTTAACCTTTTCCCTTTTCCCACCTCTTGCAAAAAGAACTTTTGCAAGAGGTCTATTGTGTCTGTCCTACCGCCAAGTAGAACCAAGCTCAATAAATCAAAGCGGAGGGATTAATAACGATTCCAATAGCGATCGCGTTCATAGCGACGGCGATCGTCACGAATATCGCGAAGGTCGTTATCCCTGTCATAGCGGCGATTGTCGCGGTCATAACGGCGATAGTTGTCGCGTTCATAGCGGCGATAGTTGTCGCGATGGTAGCGACCGCGATGATAATTGTCGCGGTCGTAACGACGGCGATCGTCACGAATGTTCCGGAAGTCGCGATCGCGATCGCCATGCCTATAGTGACGACTCTGAAGTTCATAGTTATCATCATCGTTGTGATGATAGCTATAGCTATCTAACTCAGCAAGATAAGAGGCATCAGCTTTAGGAGAAATAGCCAAAGCTGAACCAGAAGCTATCAAGCCTGCGAGAAAAATAGAGGCAAAGCGGTTCATAATGTGAGCCGAAAGTTGTTGATAGTAATTTATGCAAGTCCAGTCTGTTTGCGAAGAGGAGATTCCACAAGTCTTTAAATCAATCCTATCAGTTTTTCTTGAGGGGGATGATTGAGAAAAGTCTTATTGTCTGTGAGGATTTATAACTAATTTAGGTAAGTAGGTCAACCTAAAAAAACGTAAGATAAATAGAGTCCAGTAATTAAGTAAGCAGCGATGCCAAAAGTATTAAAAATAATACTTAATAGCGAAGAAGACCGTACACTCAAAGAACTAAGTTGCGCTGATGGGGTAGCACGTCGAACCAAGGAAAGAGCGACTGCATTACGTCTCAATGCTCATGGATGGAATGTAACTCAGATTGCAGAGTATCTAGATTGGGCACAACAGACGGTAAGACAAACAATTCGACGCTGGGAACTTCAAGGCTTAGGGGGTTTGTGGGAAAAACCTGGAAGGGGAAAAAAACGAAGTTGGCATGAAGTTGATTGGCAAGTAGTCGAAAAATGCTTGGAACAAAATCGCCGATACAGTGCTCGCCAACTAAGTCAAAAGCTTTTAGAGGAACGACAAATCGAGTTAGGTGCCGAACAAATACGGCGACTACTCAAAAAAAGGGGTGGCATTGGAAACGTATCCGCTACTGTCCGGCTCTAAATCTCAAGAAAGAATATTTACAAGCTAAAAGGCTTGATTGGGAATTACTTAAGCTCTGGTCACAATTAGGGTTAGTTTGTTTAAAGTACTTAGATGAATCTGGTTGCTACTGCACTAGCCCCACTGATTACGCTTATGGACGCAGGGGTGAGCAAAAACGTATTCGACAAAATAGACGACGTGGTAGGCGTATCAATATCTTCGGTATTTGGGAACCAAAAATTCGTTTTGATTATGCTTTGATGGTGGGAACTCTCAAAACCCCAACCTATGTCCAGCTGATGGAGTGTCTTGCTCAAACTGCTGCTACTCGCTTACTTGAAACTGGACAAGTCACCGTGATCGTTCATGATAATGCCTCTGTCCATAAAAGCTCTTTGGCTCGCCAGCAGCACCAACGTTGGCAGCAACAAGGTTTGTACATCTTTTTTCTTCCTCCCTATAGTCCCCAAATGAATCGGATTGAAGATGAATGGTTGCATCTCAAGCGTGACGAGCTTGCTGGTCAAGTTTTTGAGGATGAATATGAATTAGCGATCGCTATTATTGATGGTATAAATCACCGAGCTAACCACGGATATTATCAAGTTGAGCGTTTTACGTTTAATTAGGTTGACCTACTTATTTACAACCACGATTATTCAACGTTCAAACAACAATTTACAGATTATGCTGTTGGTTAAAGCAAGAACTTACACCAATGAAGTACATGGGTATGGGCACAATATATTGTGCCCCTACAATTATCTGTACCTCACAAAGTAGCAATCTGCTGTAACGCAATAAATTTTATTGTAGGATGGATGTCCTCACCCGTCCGGGCGGGCAGGATGCCCACCCCACAAGAGCTAAATTTTATGCACTATTTTAGCCTTACCACGCCAGTAGATTTAATTAAAAGTCTCAAACTTAAAGAGTTAGACAGCCCTAATAACTGATAATTTGGAAATTAATATTAGGAGTCATTTTATGGTTCTACAAATTCAACCCACCCAAAAAGAACAAATTGTTACTTGGGAAGCACTTCCATATGACTTCATTTTACCTGAAGATCCCTTAGGTAATATCCAGCAACCGCTTCTTGCTGCTGCGCTTACGGATGCTTTGCATAATTCAGGACTTATCCAAACACAGATGCTTATTGGCTCTAATTTTGGGCTTGTCGCCATGATAAATAAAAAAATTACTGTCAAAGCTCCCGACTGGTTTTATGTGCCTCAAGTACACCCTGTAGCGGCGAATGTAATTCGGCGTACTTATACTATGAATTTAAAGGATACACCCATTGCTGTGGTGATGGAATTTCTCTCAGATACAGAAGGTGGAGAACTCTCAGTTCGCTCAACTCCACCTTATGGTAAGCTCTATTTTTACGAAAGAATTCTCAAGGTTCCAACCTACGTAACCTACGATCCTTACGAACCGAATTTAGAAGTACGCTGCTTGCAAAATGGACGATATACTTTGCAGCAAGCAGATAGCAATGGACGCTTTTGGATTCCTGAGTTGGATTTATTCCTGGGAATTTGGTATGGGGAAAGACTTTGCCAAACCACAAATTGGCTGCGGTGGTGGGATGCACAAGGAAATTTGCTGTTTTGGAGTAGCGAACAAGCCGAACAAGAACGTCAACGTGCTGAACAAGAACGCCAACGTGCTGAACAAGAACGTCAACGTGCTGATATATTAGCAGCTAAGTTACGCCAATTAGGTGTTGACCCTGATGCGTAAGCGTAGCCCGCACTTCGACAAGCTCAGTGACCATCGTAGACATCGCATAACCTCAAAAATGCTGGGAATAATAATTTTGGGATATCTGCACCACAATTATTATGAAACAGCAAAAAAATCAATACAGCCATCTAACTGCGATCGAAAGAACTTATCTATCATTTCCAGCACAGTTTTTATTAAATCAAAATCTCCTGCAAGGCAAAATACTAGACTTTGGTTGTGGCTTTGGTAATGATGTGAAAATTTTACACCAAAAAGGCTGTGATATTACAGGTTACGATCCTTATTATTTTCCAGAATATCCTCAGAATAAATTTGATACCATAATTTGCTTTTATGTTTTAAATGTTTTATTTGCTGAAGAGCAAGCTAATATTTTGATGCAAATTTCACACTTATTAAAAGCTGGAGGTAAAGCTTATTACGTCGTGAGAAGGGACATTAAAAAAGAAGGTTTTCGCGAACATTATGTTCATAAAAAACATACATATCAATGTATCGTGAAACTTCCTTTTACTTCACTTTATTTAGATGAACATCGGGAGGTTTATGAATATACTCACTATAATCATCAGCAAAATTCATCTAATAATTGTATATTTTGTAATCCGCGTAAAAATCTCAAACTCTTGACTGAATCAGCTACAGCTTACGCTATATTTGATGGTTATCCTATAAGTAAAGGACATGTTTTAGTTATTCCTAAACGTCATGTTAGCAATTATTTTGAACTACCTTTTAAAGAACAATCTGCTTGCTGGTTTATGGTAAATAAAGTGCAAGAAATTCTCAAAAATGATTTTGAGCCTGATGGTTTTAATGTAGGAATGAACATAAATCGAGAAGCAGGGCAAAATATTATGCACGCCAGTATTCATATCATCCCTCGTTACAAAGGTGATACTGTTTCTCCCAAAAGTGGAATCAGGAACGTTATTCCTAAAAAGTAATACAGCAGAATTTAGGAGTAAAACACGCCTTCTACGTAGGTAAGAGACGAATCGTTGTGTACTTTAGATTATTTTTGAGTTTTGTTGAAAATCTTTTCAAATATCTACCTAACGGAGATTATCCGGATCGATTCCCAGCGCTCTTAATTGTTCTGCTAATTGTTGAACGCGTTGTTCTGCAATTTCAGCGCGTTGTGCTTCTTGTTGAGCGCGTTGTGCTTCTTGCTGAGCGCGTTGTACTTCTAGTTTAATTTGTTCTGCTGGTGTAGGATAACGTTTTCCAGCCTCGTCATACCAATACATCCATTCTCGCGTTACGCCGCTATAGTTTCCCCTTTCGCAACCAATTCCTAAACCAATTTCTGGTAACCAAACGGGGTTTCCATCTTGCAATTCATATCTACCATTAACTAATTTATGCACTTCCAATCGAGGTTTGCGGCGGCGGCGAGAAGAATAAATTACATAGTAAAGTACACCTAATGCTGCATATTCATCCAATTTAGTGCTATATTCTTTGCGATAATTTTGGGAAACAACTTCTAGTACCAAAATCGGTAGAACGTTTTCATCCCACAGCACATAACTGGGACGTAGTTCCTCATCATAGAATCGCTCTACTCCTAAGCTCAAAAACCCATCTGGCACAATGGGCGGCTTATCGGGGTGATAATAAATACCCATATCTATCCCAAAAAACCAGTCCATACGTTCTGCCCAGAGTATAAGCAGTATCGACTTGAGCAAACCTGGTATTAATTCTTGTAGCTCATTATCCACAGGGGTTTCATCAGAGTCGGGTAGTTCTTCGGCTGAAGGCAAGTACCTTGGCAAGTTGTACTCTAACATGGCTTGGTTTCCCGAAAACTCAAATAATACTGGGCTTTTTTGGGTCACCAGAATTATAGCGATTTTTAGTGGAAGACATATTAGACTTCTTGCAGAAGTCGGGAAAAGGGTAAGGGGGAAAGGGGAAAGGGATAAGAAATTGCAGAAGTCGGGAAAAGGGTAAGGGGGAAAGGGGAAAGGGATAAGAAAAAACCCTTTCCCCATTAACGAACCGTATTGCTTGGCCTTGTCTAAAATACCTCCAGCAAGTAAACAAAAAGCCTTGGCTAATTTAGCTTACCAATTTGGCATATTCCGCAAAGTTGCGGAAGCCGATAAAATTTTTGGTAACTCTTAACTATTAATAAATATATCGAGGTCGATACCATTCATGCTTTATATTTAGCGACAGGGTAGTGCAAACACCCACTCGCGTTCCAAGACTAGGAGGCAGCAGATATCACCACTAAGCAACTCGCGCCCGCATACCATCAGCACGCAGTGTAACTCAAGGTTAAGTTGATATTAAAACTGATAATTTTTGCTGAATTGCGACAGATAAAGACTAAACTAAAAAGTCTTGTGCAGCAAAACCTGTAGCTTTAAATAAAGTAATCATGTCTAAGGTTCTTGTCTCTGATTCTATTGACCAAGCTGGGATTGACATTCTTTCTCAAGTTGCTACTGTTGATGTCAAAACAGGTCTAAAACCAGCAGAACTGATAGAAATTATTGGTGAGTACGACGCGCTAATGATTCGTTCTGGTACGCGCGTCACCCAAGAAATTATTGAAGCTGGTACCCAGCTAAAAATCATCGGTCGTGCTGGTGTGGGTGTGGATAACGTGGATGTTCCCGCAGCCACACGCCGAGGAATTGTTGTAGTTAATTCCCCAGAGGGAAACACGATCGCTGCTGCTGAACATGCTATAGCGATGATTCTAGCTTTGTCTCGCCACATTCCCGATGCCAATGCTTCGGTGAAACGCGGCGCATGGGATCGCAATAGCTTTATCGGTGCAGAAGTCTACAAAAAAACTCTCGGTATTGTCGGTTTGGGTAAAATTGGCTCCCATGTAGCTGCTGTGGCTAAGGCAATGGGGATGAAATTACTCGCTTATGACCCGTTTATCTCCACAGAACGAGCCGAACAAATTGGCTGTCAGTTAGTAGAACTAGATTTACTCTTCCAGCAAGCAGATTATATCACCCTACACATCCCTAAAACCCCAGAAACTACCCACTTAATCAATGCCGTAACCCTGGCAAAGATGAAACCCACAGCCCGGATTGTTAACTGCGCTCGTGGTGGGATCATTGAAGAAAATGCTTTAGCAGCAGCAATCAAAGCTGGTAAAATCGCAGGTGCAGCCTTGGATGTGTTCGAGTCAGAACCATTGGGAGAATCGGAATTGCGATCGCTAGGTAAGGAAGTCATCCTCACCCCCCACTTGGGAGCATCCACCACGGAAGCACAAGTGAATGTAGCCATCGATGTCGCCGAACAAATTCGGGATGTACTGTTAGGACTACCTGCACGTTCCGCCGTCAACATTCCCGGACTCGGCCCCGATGTGTTGGAAGAACTCAAACCCTACATGCAACTAGCAGAAACTCTAGGTAATCTAGTGGGACAGCTAGCTGGCGGACGAGTGGAAGTCCTGAATGTGCGACTCCAAGGGGAACTCGCAACCAACAAAAGTCAACCTTTGGTAGTAGCTGCCCTCAAAGGATTACTTTACCAAGCTTTGCGCGAACGCGTAAATTACGTAAATGCCAGTATCGAAGCTAAAGAACGCGGAATTCGGGTAATTGAAACCCGCGATGCTTCCATTAGAGATTATGCAGGTACGCTGCATCTAGAAGCCACGGGTACTTTAGGTACTCATTCTGTCACAGGCGCTTTGTTGGGCGAGCGAGAAATTCATCTTACCGACGTTGACGGTTTCCCGATTAACGTCCCACCCAGTAAATATATGCTGTTTACCCTACACCGCGATATGCCGGGAATTATCGGTAAACTCGGTTCCCTGCTTGGCAGTTTCAATGTGAACATTGCCAGTATGCAAGTCGGTCGAAAAATCGTCCGTGGTGATGCAGTCATGGCTCTGAGCATAGATGACCCTTTACCTGAGGGCATTTTAGATGAGATTATTAAAGTCCCTGGCATTCGGGATGCATATACAGTAACTCTGTAAAGTGCTGAGTGCTGAGTGAAAAAAGTTAGGAGTAAGTAGTGAGGAGTTAAAAGTTAAAAACTAAAACTCTTAACTCCTAACTCTTAACTCCTAACTCCTAACTCTTAACTCCTAACTCTCTCATACTCTGCACTCAGCACTCAAATATGGCAAATACCTGGTGGGAATTACAAATTTTATGCGAACCAGACCTAGAAGATTCTATCTTTTGGCGGCTGGAAGATTTTGGCTGTCGTGGCACAGCTAGTGAAAGCAAAGGAAATTCCTCTTTAATCAGGGGTTACTTGCCGACAATTCAAACACAATTACTAGATTTGGCAGCACTATCGTTGCGCTTGCGTCAAGATGCCCTCTGTGTAGGACTTGCAACTCCTACCCTGCGCTGGGAATTGATTGATGAAGAAGATTGGGCCACTAGCTGGAAACAATATTGGCAACCCCAAGAAATTGGCGATCGCTTTCTCATTAACCCCGCATGGCTACCATTACCTGAAACAAACCAACGCTTAGTAATTCGTCTCGACCCTGGTGTAGCATTTGGTACCGGAAATCATGCTACAACTCAGCTATGTTTAGAATCTTTGGAAATGCGTCTAAGTCAAGTACCACAATCATTTGTGGGTACTAGCAATAAACAAGAACATACGATAATTGCTGATATTGGCTGTGGTTCTGGTATCCTTTCCATCGGGGCGTTGCTACTGGGAGCAGAGAAAGTCTATGCAGTGGATACTGACCCCTTGGCGGTGCAATCAACTATCAGCAATCGTACTTTGAATGAGATTAGCGCAGAACGTTTAATACCTGCACAGGGAAGTGTCGAGGTTTTGACAAAACTGCTAGAAAAGCCAGTGGACGGTATTGTTTGCAATATTTTGGCTAATGTAATTATTGAGTTGGTTCCAGAAATGAGTGCGATCGCTAAGCCTAACACTTGGGCTATCTTCAGTGGTATTTTACTCGAACAATCTAATGCTGTCGCTGACGCCTTAGAGAAACATGGCTGGGTAGTTGCTACTCTGTGGAAACGCAAAGAATGGTGTTGTCTAAATGTAAGACGTTCTTAAGCGAAAAATACCAACTGCAATCGCTTTGGTAACAACCTAATTGTTCCTTTTGCCGGAGTCACTAGCTTTTGAAAATTGGTACTTTTGGATAACATGCTCAATTTTGGAAGTTACCACACTTATTCTGTCTTTAACCTTATCAAAATCAATATTCACCCAGATATAAGTTTTGTTGGGTATTTCTGGCTTATTACGCATAATCTGTTCTATTTGTCAAAATAATTTATTATATCTATACAATATAGCTCTCCTAATTTCTAAACTACTTTCTTAAGACATATAAGTAGATATGCTTAATGTTTACTTAAGGTTTTACTTGCTATACCGGTTACTAACAAAAAGATCCCCGACTTATTGAAGAAGTCGGAGATCTGAGCCTCTGGATGTTTAATATCTCCCAACAATCCACCCCATCGCTTTTGGGCATCATTATTATTGAGTTCTACTCACTTACTATTAAGATCCGCGTTACCCCACCCCGATTTTGTCTAAAGCCAAAATCGCCCCTCCCCTTGCCAAGGGGAGGGGTTGGGGGTGGGGTAAAACGATTGTGGGACAAGAGTTTTAACTTAACTTGACACCAATGGCTTTCCGGCCCTGGTTGTGCAAATTAAATACGCGACAGCTTACCTTTATTTGTACCCGTGTGGGCTTTTGGTGGATAAATAAAGGACAACGGAGACAGCGAAGATAAAATTAATTAATATCGAACATTGGCTAATAACCAAATCCTTATGGCAAAGACTATTTCAATTCCGGATTCTCTAGTTCCTAATCCTGTACCAAAATCAACTATTATTCGTTTAGAAAATATATATAAAGTCTACGGCAGTGGCGAAACCGAAGTCAAAGCACTCAACGATGTGAATTTGATTATCCAGGAAGGCGAATATTGTTCGATTATGGGGCCTTCTGGTTCGGGTAAATCTACAGCTATGAATATTATTGGTTGTCTAGACCGACCCACAGGCGGACATTATTACTTAGATAATATTGATGTGGCGCAAATGGAGGATAAATCATTGGCACACATCCGTAACAAAAAGCTGGGGTTTGTGTTTCAACAATTCCACTTATTACCCCAACTCACAGCATTAGAAAATGTGATGCTGCCAATGGTATATGCTAACGTAAATCCGAAAGAAAGAAGCGATCGCGCCATAGAAGCACTGACACGAGTCGGTTTAGCAAAACGCCTCAACAACAAACCAACTCAACTATCAGGGGGACAACAACAAAGAGTAGCGATCGCTCGTGCCATTGTCAACCGTCCCGTAGTACTCCTAGCCGATGAACCCACCGGCGCACTTGATTCGCGCACAACCCAAGAAGTCTTAAACATTTTTAGCGAACTCAATGCTAGCGGAATCACCGTTGTCATGGTAACCCACGAACCAGAAGTAGCGCGTCAGACCCAGCGCATCGTTTGGTTCCGCGATGGTCAGGTGGTACACTCAAATCTGACTCCATCCGACTTAACTCAGCTTGCAATGTCCTAATTACAGCGCTTTTCATTTGGATGGAATACATGCTTGAATACTAAATTATCGTAAGGGCACAACATTGTTGTGCCCCTACTGTGGTCTATTCAACTGCAAATTGCTGTAACTGTTGACTGTTAACCGTCAACAGTCAACAGCGAAGTGAAATCTTTTTTAGGGATGAGATCGGCTTACAAACTTGATGTTTTACCAGTTTGTGCTTGTGTTTCAATGGGCTTAACATCGGTGTAACCCAATTCACCAGCTATTGTCCGGAACACCGAAATTTGCTCATCAAAATCTAGCCCTTCAATTTGGGAAAGCAAATCATTAATCGCCTGACTTGGCTGGTAGCTATCTGATAACCCAACTACTTTATCCCCCATAGCTACTGCCCAAGCATACCAAACTAACAACTGATTGTTTTCTTTAATCGCCCCATAAGCACGGGAATATTCTGTATCTTTGCGGTTAACGATATCCCGCATAATGTCCAATTGCTCGTCATCTGATAACTCAAAATAATCTCCTAGCAGCTTTGGTGCTAATTCCGGATCGGTAGCAGCGGGAGCAGCCGGGGTAATTGAGTCGCCCATTTTTTTATAAACAAAATAAAACCAAGCTAATTTTGCATCGGTATCTAAGGCGTTAAACCCGTCTACCACTTTTTGAGTTTCATTGCTTCGCGCTTGAGAAATATTTTTATCGTAACTTGTAGTCATAACTTTTCTCCAACACAATTTAATAAACAGGCCAGACTAAGAGTTACCAAAGTTTAAGAATCAGATTCTACTATCAAGAGAAAGAGTTAAATTAATTATTAAATCCAACATTAATCTACCTTTTAATAGAGGTAAAAATCTTTCGCTAGAAAGTAAGAAAATACCTAGTTACTTTGCTATGATTGCCCCAGCAATAAAAATTTACCTACAGGTTTTAATTATGCCAGATGAAATAAAACCCAATGTTAATGAAGCTCCCACCCATGATGCTCAATTAGCTGCCGAAAATATAGCTAGTGGTGAAGAAAAAGCGCCAAAGGTGGATTTTGATGCTGATTATGCAGCAGCACAACAATTCAGCGTGAGTGAAATTGACCGCACAGGTCAAGGCGCAGCAGCAGCTGAAGCTGCAACCGCCCCCGAACAAAAAGTTCCTCAAGCAAAAGAAATAAAAACACAAACCCAGTCAACTGGTAATCCTGATGATTATACAGAATTGGCTAAGGAAGTTGGAAATGCCAAAACTGACGCTGTAGCTAGTGTCGATGACGATTTAGTAGAAAAAGCTTTAGAAAAAGGTCAACCCCAAAAATAAGTTTTTTTAGTCGGAGATCCCCGACTTATTCAATAAGTCGGGGATCTAAATCTAGTAGAGGTATTGCATTCCAAGGTTTCTACTGAATTCTGTTAGCGTAGCGAGGCGAAGCCCGTCCTGAGTTCTCACTTCATGACTTCTAGTAATTCGCTAGGTCTATGAATCAAATAATCTGGATTTTGCTTAGCGAGTACTTCTGGTGAATTAAAGCCCCAAGTAACTGCAATCACTTGAATATTTGCTTTTTTTGATGCTTCGATATCTCTGGTTTCATCTCCAACATAAATTACATCTTCAGGCTTGAGTTGTTTTTGCTTCAATACATTATTAATAATGGTTGTTTTGCCAAAAATTGTAATTCCTGAATATATAAAATCAAATAAATAATCTAAATCATTTATTTTGAGAAATTCTGTCACATTTTCTTTGGAATTAGAAGTAATAATTCCTAATTTATATCCTTGAGTTTGGAGTTCTATTAATGCTTCTTTAATTCCAGGAATAGGTTTTAATTCTCGGATTTTGTTTTTTAATTCTCCTTTAACTTTTTTCACTAGAAAAGGTATTTTAAACAGTGAAACTCCTGTGTGCTTAATGATTTCCCTAGATGTTAAGTTTTTGAGTAGAGCTAATTGGTCTGGAGTTATTTGGATATAACCAAAGTCTACAGCTAGACGATTAGCAATACTGACAAGGGCATCTACTGTATCTGCAATTGTGCCATCAAAATCGAAAATAATTACTTTTTGGGTCATCTTTCGCCTAGATGCGTCAAGATTAGCTTGAGCGTTGCGTCGTAACATTTCTGGCTTAATCCGTCGTAAGGCGGATGCTGGAAATCGTTTGTTCCACTCTCCATCTGAGATTTGGGCTAATTCTAGCAGTTGGGGAGCAAGATTTTGAGGATAGGGTGCAAACTCTGTGATATCAGTTGTCTTAGCAAAACGTTGATTCCAAGGACAAACATCTTGGCAGATATCGCAACCAGCAACCCAGCCTTGCAAATGGGGTGTAAGTGTTTGTGGCAATTCTTCTGCCCGATTTTCAATTGTATGATAAGCAATGCAACGATTCGCATCCACTACAAAAGGCTGAGTAATTGCACCAGTAGGGCAAGCCTGAAGACAACGAGTACAGCTACCGCAGTGTTCTGTATGGGGGCGATCGCTTTCTAGTTCCAAATTGGTTAACACTTCTCCCAAAAATACCCAAGAACCATACTCGCGTGTAATCACATTACCATTTTTCGCAATCCAACCAATTCCCGCTTTTTGTGCCCAGACTTTATCTTGCACTGGCCCGGTGTCTGCATAATAAATCGCTCGCACGCTTTCATCGAGTGATTCTAGCCAGGTGGCTAGCTGCTTGAGTTTTTTATGCATTACTTTGTGATAATCCCTTCCCCACCCATAACGAGAAATTTTGGCGTATTCTTCGCCTTGGGGACGTTCATATGGTGTGTAATAATTCAGTGCTACACACACAAGCGATCGCACTTCTGGCATCACTAACCGAATATCCTGACGCTTTGGGTTACTCATCCATTCCATATCGGCGTGATAACCCAGCGCTAGCCATGCTTTCAACCTCTGTGCTTCTGTAACATCCACTCTGTCCACAGCGGCAATCCCAATTTGATGAAAGCCCAACTCGCTGGCTTTTTCTTTCACTACGCTGCTGCTGGTTACGGAACACTGATTCATTGTTTTATATCTGAATTTGCCTAACGACAGGCATGATTATTATACATTAATCTAGTATTTTTTTTGATAAACATTTGTTATTCATTTTACCTTCAGACAGCAGAATTCAAAATTCTTAGCTGTTAATCGTCAACAGTTAATAGATCCATCGTCAGAAAGATTTATACATGTGTGCCAATCTATCTCAATAGTGGCTTCTTTTTTTACGATTTTTGTAATGAAATAAATATTTAGCTAACGTAATACAGGTAATTTTATGACCTCTGCTGAAATATCCCCAGTGCAGCCTTCATCAGAATTCCAAATTCAAGGAATTACAGAAACAAGCGTACTGCGTTATTTTGAAACATTAAATGCAGGAGAATTCGATCGAACTGCCGCCTTATTTGCGGAGGACGGTGTGATGCATCCACCACTTGAGTCTGATATTGTTGGATGTGATGCGATCGCAGCTTACTTAAAGGAAGAAGCCCAAAACATTAAAGCTTACCCCAATACAGGAATAAGCGATACTTTGGAAAACGGTACGATCCAAGTCCAAGTGACAGGTAAAGCCCAAACTTCTTGGTGCGGGGTAAATGTCTTGTGGATATTTATCCTCAACCAACAACAGCAAATTTTATATACTAGAATCAAACTTTTAGCTTCACCTCAAGAGTTACTATCTTTACGAAGCCAAAAGTAACTTACAGCAGATTTAAAGTTGAGTGTTGTACACCATCGAGATCTGGTCGCTAGGGACACAGCTAATTCTGAATTCTGACTCCTGAATTCGGAATTCTCAGCTATGACCTACTCATTTGACTAATTCGGGTAAAGTAGCTTCTAACTTGAGACAATTAGCGCCATTAATCTGCAACGTGTAGTCTACTTTATCCATGAGACGATTCATAATCAGCCAACCATAACCACCTTCTTGTTTTTCAACGGGGTCGGGAGCATAGTATGTAGACATATCAAAACCTTCGCCATAGTCCCAAACTTCTAGGGCCAGATCTCGGTCTTTGAGTTCCAAACGCAGTAATATGGGCAAATTTGGTTTGTCCCGATGGGCGTGACGTACTGCGTTTGAGTAGGCTTCCACTAAAGCTAATCTCAAACGACTTGATTGGCGCGACCAATCTACCGAGTCTCCTAGCTGGATTTTCAAACATCCCAGCAACCAGTTCTCGACAATATTGAGAAAATTCAAATCACTTGGTACGTGAAGCTCACTTTTCATTACTTACAAAATCTCCAGCGAGAGTATAGTTTGATCGTCTTCTTGAACGTGGTTATCTGCCTGGATGCGAGCTACTAAATGGTTAAGAGAAAGCGGTTTTTCCTCTTTTTGTAGGAGTTGCCAAAGCCCGTCTTGATTCAGCATAGAACGTTCAACTGGCTCAACGCCAGACACGCTTTTTACTGATGTAAATGAATTATTGGATACCATCGCTTCTGTAATACCATCACTAGTTAGTAACAGTGTGTCTCCAGGAGCGATAACCAAGCTACAAGACTGTCCTTGCCATTTAGGCAATATTCCCAAAGGAACGCTGCGAACTTTGAGGTAATTGGGACTGTCGGGTGATGCCGCTTTGTGCGACCATAAAATTGGATAAATATGACCGGCATTAGTGTAAACAAGTTCTCCAGTGCTAGGGGTATAGCAGGCTAACACAAGAGTGATGAAATAATTATTGCTAATCAAGTCTTCACTCAGAGCGTGGTTAAGGTTCTGCATGACGACATTTGGTGCGGCTGGAGCTTCTTGAGATAATTCCCGGCGCAAGACAGAAATAACACTAGCCATAAATAAAGCAGCTGGAACGCCCTTGCCAGAAACGTCACCCACAGCCAACCACAAATCGCCTTTGGGATGGACAAACACTTCAAAAAAGTCCCCTCCAACTTCCCGTGCAGGGTAGCAGCAGGCTTGTACCTTCACACCTTTGATATCAGGTAAACTTTGGCGGAGCAGATTGTATTGAATTTGGCGAGCCACCTCTAATTCATTGTGAATCTGCTGTTGTTTTTCCTGTAGGCGTTGGTAGAGTTTTGCTTGAGACAGAGCTAAGGCTGCTTGTTCGGCAACACCAGCAATCAGTTGGATCTCTTCCTCTTCCCAAGGGCGATCGCGTCCCCATTGGTGGAGAGCCAACACAGCCACCAAGTGTTGCTGATAGCTAAGTGGCACAATCAGATGATGGCAGGGATTACCGTCGTATATTTCTTGAGCAAGTTCGTGATGACGAGTTTGCAGAACTTTTTCAATTAAAGGAGCTGTGTCGAAAGCACAATCCAATACATCTGATTGAGGATCGTAGTATGAGAATACCTCTGGTGTGAGGCGATCGCTTTCTGTTGGCCTGAGCAAACAACTAGTAGCTTCAAAGGTTTGTCCAATAGTTGCTACAGTCTTTTGCAGCATACTGTCGTAGTCTAAAGACTCCCGGATTGCTGTTGTCACCGCATTAAACAAAGATTCTCGCCGCAGCGCTCGACGCAACTCTTGGGTGCGCTTCTTCACTAGGCGATATGTATCGGTGGCTTGTTCGACTAACGCCCTGAGTCGCTCTGGATTCCAGGGTTTGGTGATGTACTTGAATACCTGACCGGAGTTAATCGCATCTACCAAATCTTCCACATCAGTAAAACCAGTTAACAAAATCCGAATTGTGTCCGGATACCGTTCCACTGTGCGACTAAAAAATTCGCTGCCACTCATTTCTGGCATTCTTTGGTCAGAAATAATCACAGCCATCTCGCCCACTTTCTCCAAAATTTCCAAAGCACCCATCGCGTGATTTGCTTTGTAAACTTGAAAATCTCGTCTAAAAGTGCGGTAGAGTAAATCTAAGTTGTCCGGCTCATCGTCTACCACCATGAGCTTAAGCTTGTCCACCCCTGTCTCAGCCATATTTGACTTTAATTTTTCAACTATGTTTAGTGGCGAGATAGTACGATCTTTATCCCACCTGATAACCAACGAAAATTTAGAACTAATCATTCTCAACAGCTATCAGTTATCAGTGTTTGAAACCTTGATAACTGTTCACTGCTAGTTGAATTTAACTTTTATCCCACTAACCCAGAACGCAAGGCGCGGACTGCTGCCTGGGTACGGTCATCGGCACATAGCTTATTCAAAATATTGCGGACGTGAGTTTTAACAGTTCCGACAGTGATATAAAGCCTTTCCGCAATTACCGCATTGCTACAACCTTCGACAATCAACTGTAACACTTCCAACTCCCTTTCTGTCAGGGTGTAGGGTTCAATTCCTTCCAGATTTTCCGCAAAATCAGGATTAGGGGCAACGGCTTTGGTATCTACAAAAGCCGATTCCGACTTTTGGGGATTTTGTTGCGCTTGTTGTAATACAATTCGAGCGATCGCCGGATCGATCCAGGCGTTGCCATTGTAAGTTACTCGTACTGCTTCCAGCAAATTATCAAATTTGATATCCTTCATACAGTAGGAGTCTGCCCCAGCAGCAAAAGCCGCCAATACCGCTTCTCGATTATCGCGCAGTGTCAAAATTAACACCTTTGTGCTTATACCAATTTAATATGAAGCTGCATATAATAAGGAGAAGCCAACTTCTAAGTTTAAATAGCCATGAGCCGCCCGTTTAAAATTGAAATTGCAGAGAGCGAAGAGGAACTAAAAAAACGCCTACAAACAGCCAACTTGGGAAACCAGAAAGAAAAACTTATTATGTTGTGGTGGCTCAAAAGCGGACAAGTAAACAAACAGCAAGAAATCGGAGAACGTTTGGCAAGAGATAGTTCAACGGTCACGAGATGGTTGCAGAAGTACAGAACTGATGGGCTGTCAGGCTTATTAGAAATCAAGAAAGCACCAGGAGCAAAACGGAAAATCGATGATGCTGCGATCGCAGCACTTGAGGAGGAGTTAAAAGCAGGAAAAGGCTTTAGTAGCTATGGTGCAATAGTTGAGTGGTTAAAAAAAGAACATGGACAAGATATAGAGTATGCAACGGTTTATGCCTGGGTTCGATATCGATTAGGGGCAAAACTAAAAGTGCCTCGCCCTCAAAGCAATAACCAAGACGAGAAATTGGTATCTGAATTTAAAAAAAACTCGGAATCATTCTTAATTGTCTAGAAAAACATCTAGCACCTGGCAAATGTGTTCGCTACCTGTGCCAGGATGAAACTAGGGTTGGACTCAAAACTCTTACAGGAAAAGTGATTACAGCTTCTGGAGTCAAGCCCACTGTTAAGGTGATATGGCCAAGAGATAACTTTTGGATTTATGGTGCAATTGAACCATTGACTGGAGATCATTTCCTTTATGAATATCCAAAACTAGATGGCGAGTGTTTTCAACAGTTTTTGGATTGGCTATCTGTGCAATTAGGCTCGGATTATGCAATTTTACAGATTGACCAAGCACCAGCTCATACAAGTTCAGCGATTACCTGGCCAGAGAATATTATTCCTCTATTTCAACCACCATCGGCTCCTGAACTCAATCCTATCGAAAGGCTTTGGCAAGCTCTCAAGAAACCTCTCAAAAATCAACTTTTCTCTTCTTTACAAGCTTTACGCGAACGCATCCAAGAGATATTCGACCAACTTACATTTGAGCAAGTAATTTCTGTCTCTTCTTATAACTTTATCCTAGAAGCTCTTTTCTATGCAGCTTCACATTAAATTGGTATTAACTCTTCGCTATTAGTAGTAGATTTTACCTCCCGTGTCAACTCAATGCCATCCTTATCTGGTAAACCAATATCTACTATGGCAATATCTGGTTGTAGCACTTTTAACATTTTTAATCCCTCAGCGGCAGTAGCAGCTTCCCCTACAACTTCAATTTCATCTTTTTGCAGTAGTGCTGTCCGAATACCTACGCGAGTCAGATCGTGATCTTCAATCAGAGCAATACGAATTTTACTCATAGCCAACTTCAGCCCGTTACACTACCTTAACTGTAAAGTCGAGTTTACTAAAAAGTCTTAAGAGGTGCAGATTCAAGGCATCTTCGTATAGAGGTGTTACACTTGAGCAACTCAAATCCGACGTTGAAAAGGAACATGGAAAATAGTCGTGACAATCAAGGGCACTTGATGTCCCCTTAATTGTCCCGCAATTCCCGATCGCAGCCAACGCTTTCTATTGTTGCAGAGCTATTGCTCTGTGAGATAGGAGGCGATCGTACTGTAGGGTATAGATAGTGGCTTCCATGCCTTAGAGTTATCAATGAAGGCAGGAGTTAGGGGGCAGGAGGCAGGAGGAAAACTGACCCCTAACTCCTGCTAGTACCGTCAGGACAAGGTGAAACACCGCACCAAATTAAAAATTTGGTGGCTCTCCCTATTGTGGGGTCACCAATCCCCAACTGAGGTAAAAACCTCCTGCCTTCTGCCTTCTGCCTTCTGCCTCCTTTATCCTCGTGACAGAAATCAGACTGGCTCGTGTTAAATTCTTTTTTGATAAAAATATTTGATAAACTTAACATTCAAGAAATGTGGTGTAAAATCAATCAAAAATAGGCACTATGTCTAAATCGCCTAAAGCATTTTCAGTATTGGGAATGCCAGTTCATGTGATGATTAACTATCCAGGCTGGTTGTTAGAATGCTTGCAACAGGGCAGAGGAACTCATGTGGTAACGCTCAATGCAGAAATGACTATCCAAGCAGAGCGGAACACACTCCTAGCTCAGGCCATTCAAAATGCTGAACTAGTAATTCCAGATGGAGCTGGGGTTGTTCTGTATTTACGTTGGTTGTTATGGCAAAAAGTACAGCGTTGTCCAGGAATTGAATTATCAGAAAAGCTTTTGCAAGAACTTGGACAACACAAGACAGGAGCAAAAGTATTTTTTTATGGTGCAGCACCTGGAGTAGCCGCAAAAGCAGCAAATTTTTGGCAGCAGGAAATTCCAGATTTGAATGTAGTTGGTACTCACTCAGGCTACCACTCCCCAGAAGAAGAAGCACAATTGCGACAAACTCTTGCCCAATTGCAGCCACAAGTAATTTTTGTAGGTCTAGGAGTGCCACGTCAAGAATTATGGATTGCTGAAAATCGCCATTTGTGTCCGCAAGCAATTTGGATTGGTGTCGGTGGCAGTTTTGATATCTGGTCGGGAACAAAAACTCGCGCTCCCGCTTGGTTAGGAAATAACAATTTGGAATGGCTATATCGGCTCTATAAAGAACCTTGGCGTTGGCGGCGGATGCTAGCTTTGCCAGAGTTTGCGATGAAAGCTTTTGTCTATCGCTGGACTGCTAGCAGTGCAATTATCGCAGGTAACAGGCAATAGGTAATAGGCAATAGGCAAAGAAAGTCTTTTGGGGCTGGGGTTTTACGATGGGTTTATGTCTTAAACTATGCTTCAACTGCTACAGGACTTACGCAAAAGATAACGAAAGTAGCGGTAATTCATGAATTACCGCTACGCAAGAATAAGGTTTTCAATCACATCTTGCGTAAGTCCTGTGCTATAAGTGCTGAATTCTAGCTTCTGAATTCCGGGTGTTTTTACTTAGTTAATCCTGAAGTCTTTAACAAATTTTAAATTTCTCTGTTGGATTTGAAATTCCCAGGCAAAACCTGGGAATTCTGATTTTGGGGGGAATGTCGAATCTACGTTGGCAGAGTGTTTGGTTGTGGGTATGAGGAGAATTTAACAATGGCAGTATTAACAACTGAAGTTAAAACAGAGAAATCCGTTGATAAACAGAACAGCGAAACTCAACAGCACGTTAGCAATAGTGTTGCCAAGGTGCAATTGCAATCTGTAACCAAGACCTATACTAATGGTTCTCATGCTTTGCTGAATGTGAACCTTCAGGTTAAAAAGGGAGAATTTCTGTTTATTACCGGGCCGAGTGGTTCTGGTAAATCAACGCTTTTGAAACTGTTGTATGGTCAGGAGTTAGCTACACAGGGTGAAGTAATTGTCGATGAATGTAATGTAGCGGCTTTAAGGGGCGATCGCTTGTCATTATTGCGGCGACGTATTGGCATTGTGTTTCAGGACTACAAACTAATTAACCAGCGGACAGTAGCAGAAAATGTAACTTTTGTACTCCAAGCTCAAGGGTATACCCGTAAAGAAATTCAACGCCGCTTAGAACCAACGTTAAAGTTAGTGGGTTTGCTAAGTAAAGCTGACTGCTTTCCAGATCAACTGTCTGGAGGAGAACAACAGCGGGTGAGTATTGCTAGGGCGATCGTCAGTACACCGCCACTGCTACTGGCTGATGAACCAACAGGAAATCTCGATCCAGATAATTCCTGGCAAGTTATACAAATTCTCCAAAAGTTAAATTCCTTTGGGGCTACAGTGATTGTTACCACCCACGACGAACAATTGGTGCGGCGGTGCAATCATCCAGTAGTCCAAGTTCGCAATGGAAAGTTGTCTCGAAAATAATAATTGGGCATAGGAAGAGGACAAGGGGAAAGGGAAAGGGGTAAGGGGAAAAGGGTAAAGGTTAAAGGGAAAAGAGAGATCTTTCCTTTGCCCAATGGCCAATGCCCAATGTCCAATGCCCAATGACTAATAAACACGCTGTTTAAGTTTTGCTGATATGGGTATGAAAGTTTTGGCTGTTTTGGGTGGTAGTACTTGCGAGCGATCGCACTCTTGCAGGATCTTAAAAGCTGCCTCTCGAACTACAACTTCCTTTTCACGACTCAGTAGGAGTTGCAAGCATTCGACTACATCTTGCTGCGCTGAAGAATCAACTCGCTTACGGGCGATGGATTTAGTTATTTGGCGCAGGGCAATTAACCGCTTTAATGGATCTTTTTCGGTTAAATTGACTAACAACTGCTCTAGGTGGTCTTCTTCTCGATTTCGATAAAAGTTGACAAGTTGCCATACTAATAAAATTAATGTTAACAGGGTTCCTACGCCTTGGGCGATCGCACCAGCCGCAATCCACCGACTATGAGAGTCAACCCAAATTGCAGCCGCCATGTAAGTGCTGACAGTAGCAATACCACCACTGAGAACTGCTAACACTAACCGACGGTTTGGACTGTTTAAAAACTCCCGTATTTTAGACCAGCGCAATTGCCAGTCCCACTCTTGCATTGAGTAAACTAATACCATTACTCCAACACCGATTAACAGAGCTAATAGGAGTTTCCAGTTCCACAACAGCATAGCAACGGCGATCGTCAGGAACCCAAGAATGCCTCCGGGCCCAGAGTAGCGTTTAAAAGTTTGTTGTTTTGAGCTTCCTCCTATCTTGAATTTTGGAAGCGACCAGTAGGGGATCTGCTCGATCAATTGCTGCCAAGAAGACGAAGCCTGTGCCACGGTGTTTACCTACTTGAATGCGAGATTACCTATTGTAAAAGTTTTATTAGAGACGAAGAAATCAAGGAGTGTCCCTAATACGGTTTGTTTAAGATCCCCCCGCCTACGGCGACCTCCTTAAAAAGGGGGTAAAACAAGGTTGTGAGCAAGCCTTGGAAAGGGGAGCCAGCGACGGGTACGAGGGGGTTTCCACGCCACTTCCTTCAACGGAGGGGAAGCCCCAAGGGCGGAGTGGCTCCCCATGAGCGACTGGCGTGGGTTGGGGGGATCTTCGAGGAATAAACACGTTAACCGAACCGTATTGGGAGTGTCCCTAATTGGTAAAAATACTAGGAGATTATAAATCACACCCTAGTTTCTACCCTTGGGGAGATCCATGAACAATATACTCTAAAACAATACCCGGACTCGGATGAGTAAGCTTAATTTTTCTACTGAGTTTTTAAGGTTTCTAGTCTAGAGACAAAAACGAAAGTCATCAAGGACGAATTGACCGTCAAAAGCACAGAAGGTAACAGTGTAAATGTTATTCGCAGTTATGGATAATAACGTATTGGAGGAAATTGCTGAGTCAGAATTGGCGAGATTGGCCCCCGGTAGTACGGTTTGTCCGAGGAGTTGCCGATCGCGATCGTAAGCCGAAAGCACTAGCCGCTGCGAACTAGTGACAAAGGCACTAACCGAGTTGACAGGATGCAAGAAAGTAGCTTCTAAAAATCCGCTTTTGGGCGCTCCCATCAACACTGTCAGCCCTGAATAGCTGGGAAATGCTGGATTTGATGGCTGTATTGCTAGGGAATTCTCAAAAATTACTCCCCAGCGTTCATACTGGCGCTCTACGACTTCAAAACACTTTAAGTCTTCAAAGTCTAAACAAATACAAGTAGGTATACTGAGTTTGGTAAGGTCAATAGGTGGCTCGACGCGATCGCGCCGGGATGAAGCTGTAATTTGGTTTTGTATATTAAAATTGTCAAGCGCAAATTTAGGGTCTTCAATCCTTGGTACTTTATTCGATTGAAGAGTAGCCTGCTTTACCATGACATTCCGCCTTACGATTATCTAGAGAATAATCAGATTCAGTAATATATCAAAAGCTATTCTTTTTAGATGCACAACTAAAACTAATAGCTGATTCAAACCATCGTTATGGCTATTTCTGAAGCTCAAAATTATTTATCAGTTTTTTCATAGACTACCATAAACAACTCATCTGTATTCATGTCTGTAGTGATACTTGCTACTACGTAAAATAATAAAAACATAGTAATTACAAGGTTAATTTATTTTTGAATATGAAAAAATAAACACCAAATCTTTACAACTGTTTCAGTAGTTTTACATCTACTTAATCTGACGCTGGCCAGAAGTCCTAAAGTGATTGGTTCGCCGATAATAAATCTGTGGGAGATCCGGGGACGCAAAGAAGGAAGAGGACGTGGGGAGCAGGAGACGCAGGACGCAAACAATTACCTCTGTGTATTTCCGAAGTTACCATTAGTTAAAGCCGTGTTCGGACTTCTCTTGGCGTCCCCTTATCTCCCTGTCTCTGGTGTTATGCGTGTTAATGAATCATTAAAGTGAAGAAAAATATTTATGTTTCAGCCAATAGGATTTGAACAACGCTCCGTAATTACCTCATTAGGTAAGATGGTGTATTATACTAATGTTGGGTCGCCCTGGCACAACGATGCGACTGTCAAAGACGACCGGGAAACTTTGGTTTTTTTACACGGCTTTGGTGGTGGATCTTCTGCTTATGAGTGGTCGAAAGTTTATCCGGCTTTTGCTGCTGAATATCGGATTATTGCACCAGATTTAATCGGTTGGGGTAGATCTGAACATCCAGCACGTAGTTATAAAATTGACGATTATTTGACAACAATTCGGGAGTTTTTGCAGCAGACTTGTACTGGCCCGGTAACAACGATCGCTTCATCTTTGACCGCAGCCTTTACAATTAGAGTGGCGATCGCTCATCCTGAATTATTTAAGTCTTTAATTCTCACTACTCCCGCCGGACTTTCCGATTTTGGCGAAGACTATTCCCGCAGCTTTTTTGCTCAGTTAATCAGTGTTCCGATTATTGACCGCGTGCTATACAGTACTGGGGTTGCTACCAGTGGGGGTATTCGCAGCTTTTTAGAACAACGACAGTTTGCTCAGTCTAATCGAGTTTACCAAGAAATTGTAGATGCTTATCTAGAATCAGCCCAACAGCCGAATGCTGAGTATGCAGCACTATCTTTTGTACGTGGGGATTTGTGCTTTGATTTATCCCTTTATATACAACAATTGACCGCTCCCACCGCCATTATTTGGGGACAAAAATCGCAATTTACAGGCCCTGGAATTGGCCGCCGCCTCGCCGAAATCAATCCCCAAGCAATCCGGTTTTTTCAACAATTGGAAGATGTAGGCTTAACACCGCAGTTAGAATTGCCAGCAGTCACAATTGGGTTAATTCGCAAATTTTTGCCTTTGCTTAATTAATATTCAGAATTCAGAATTCAGGAGTCAGAATTCAGAATCAAGGGTGTGACTTGAACAGGACTTACGCAAAAGATAACGAAAGTAGCGGTAATTCATGAATTACCGCTACGCAAGAATAAGGTTTTCAGTCACATATTGCGTAAGTTTTGTTGAAAATGAAACTTACTACAACTTATTAATTTTTGAACTGATTAAGTTTGGTATCAAACCCTTCTGAATTCTGAATTCTATTTGTCTTTGATTCTGACATCAATGACAGTAGCATTGAAATTGTAGTTAAAACCTTCCAACTCAAATGGCATTCCAATTTTAACTTTGCTGTTACCAAGAACAGGGCCGCTTTGAGTCACTTGGGCTTTGCCATCTAAAGTTAAGAGAAAATCTGCACTAAAATTATTGCTTTTTGGATCTGGCAGTTCTTTAACAGTCCCATCAGGTTGGAAAACATTGACTGTTCTTGGTAGCTGTTGAATTGATTTAATCTCAATCTGCCCATAAGGTTGGTTGCGGATAATCACATTAGTTTTACCGCCTTTTTTTAATCCGTTATTGAATAATTGTTCTGGGTCGCGTACATTCAAACCACGAACTACTAAATCGACCTCGATGGGTACTGTTTTGGCACCAACTTGGGCAACAGAACCAGAAGTGCCAGGAAAGATAAAGATGCCAAATATAACTAGCAAAATTACCAACGCAGCACCTAAATCTAGGAGATTAATTTTGCCAAACAAACGACCTTTTGAATCTAAAATAGCCATAAAAAGTTTTCCAAGGTAATAGCGAAGTAATTGATTGTAGCAAGAATATTTTCGACAGGAAGGGTTATTGTATTTATTTGGCAATAACTCAAATAGGCTGGTGGACAGTTTATCACGACTTTGTAAGTTTAGAGCTGCTGTATCTAACCCTAAAATTTTACAGATTGGAACTGATGTACCCAAAAGATAATATCTAAATGTTAAGCCTATCTCTAGAGGGAATCGTTAGCCTTCTAAACTTCAGTATATTTGCGTAAGTATTAGCTGTATAACGATCCGTTTGGTTTTGAACTAATAATGCAACTTAGAATACTCTAAATCCGTCTCATAATTTGTCTTATCATTTTACGTTCTCTCAAAATTATCTTCAGTGCAGATTATGTTGAATTGGAAAGGTTTTGTTGTAAATTACCGCATGTGGCGGCGTCGCTGGTTTTATCCACTAATTTCGCTGGTTGTCGCTTCGAGTCTGTGTCTGGGTACAGCCTTGCCTGGAAGAAGTTTAGAATTCTTGCCTCTAATATTGCAGGGCGTCCAAGTACTTCAGCTATCTAATATATCCGATCGCCAGGAAACTGATATTGGTAAGCAGATTAATCAGGAAATAATAGGCAGTCAAGTCCGGCTTTACAAGAATGCTGGAGTTAATAACTATGTAGAACAAATTGGTCGGCGGCTAGCGGCTAATAGCGATCGCCCCAATCTTAGCTATACTTTCCAAGTAGTTGAAGATGATGCGATTAATGCCTTTGCGACGTTGGGAGGCTATGTATATGTCCACACGGGTTTGCTCAAAGCCGCAGATAATGAAGCAGAACTAGCAAGCGTTATCGCCCATGAAATTGGTCACATTGGTGGAAGACACTTAGTTAAACAGATGCGCCAAAAAGCGGTCGCTAGTGGTTTAGCAAGTGCAACTGGTTTAGACCGCAATACAGCTGTCAATATTGGTGTAGAACTTGCCCTAAATCGTCCCCGCAGCCGTCAAGATGAATATGATGCCGACAAAAGAGGATTAAAAACTTTGACACGGGCTGGTTATGCTCAGTCTGCTATGGTTTCTTTTATGCAAAAGCTTTTGAAACAGGGTGGTTCTGTCCCCACATTTTTGAGTACGCACCCCGGAACCAGCGATCGCATTGCTAACCTCAAACGTGCAATTGAGTCCCAACCTAGTAATAAAACTTACGGATTGGATAGTGCTAGTTATAGAGCCAATATTCGACCTTTGGCGTAATGTTAAGGGCATGGGGCAAGCAGGATGTGGGAGGTGTGGGAGGTGTGGGAGGTGTGGGAGGAGAGGGAGGATGGTGAAAAAATCTTTCTCCCCTCTCTCCCCACACTCCCCCATCCCCCCACACTCCCCACACCTCCCCATCTCACCACTCCCCTCATCCCTAATCCCGCCGATGAACTCTGATTTTAGCTGGGTCAATTGCGATCGCTGCATCTTTTAAGGGCAGGGCACGCAGATAATTTCTAAAAATGTTAACTTGATATACTAAATTATTTGTAATATCTAGTCCAGTCAACCATCCGCTCCGAGGATGATAAGCGCCAGTATCTATGCCTAGCCATCCCTGTCCTTGTGCCAGTTGACCGGGAGAAACGCCTGGTAGAGTAAAGGTAATGGTGTGACCGATGATAATTTGCTTATCAGGGAAATAAGGCTTGGGAATGCTGTGAAATTCTTCTCTTATCCAGCACAGCTGCTCGGCTGTTTGTTCGATCGCTGGCTTAGAAGGGTCAACACCAGCATGAGTTAACCAAATATCCCCCAAGTCAATATATGTAGGTAAAGACTTAAACCAGTCTAAATGGTCATCTGGAATTGTAGCCTCGTGGTAACTGGCTACAGTAGCTTGCCCCCCACTGTATAACCATGCTTGCATCCTGGGGGAAGAAGCCCTTTCATCGGTGAGAATGCTTAATAACATTTGCTCGTGATTTCCCAGCAGACACGCGTAGTTATTTCGTTTGACAAAATTAACTACTTGTGCGCTATGAGGGCCGCGATCGATTAAGTCTCCCAGAAAATAAACTTCATCGTCTGATGTGGGGGCGATCGCCTCCAACAATATCATCAAACCTTCATAGTGACCATGTACATCCCCAATTACAATTCGTCTGGGGTTAGTTTCGTTCATTGTCTCTTGGCTACAATAATTTTGAATGTTCGCTCATACTTCTGCTACAGTTTAAGCTGTCTTGTTTCCGTAATGACAGGTAAAAACACTGGATTACCTTTATTTTAATTTAAAGTTTAATTTTAATTTAATTATTATCGCAGTCAGGAATAGGTTTAACTGGCGATCGCAATATAGTATAATCTATGATTTTTGTGACAATTTAAAAATTAGTAAATTTAATCTAGGTTGTTAGCCTAGAATCTAAGGTGTTGCTGTATACCTAAATTTTTATTTCACAATGTCTAACAATTTTTCTGCTGAAATTAGTTCGCGTATCTGCAACCACATGAATGAAGATCATAGCGATGCTGTGGTTCTTTATGCTAAGACTTTTGGCGGTATTACAGATGCGATCGCAGCCAAAATGCTGTCAATTGATGCACAGGGCATGGATTTAACAGCGCAAGTGAATGGGGAAAATGTACCAGTTCGTATTCAGTTCGATCGTGTTTTAGTAGATTCGGAAGATGCTCATCAAACTTTGATTGCAATGGTGAAGCAAGCACGGTTGAAATCAAAGTAGAAAACAGCTAATTATTGCTTGATGGTACAGAGCAAGGAGATTGATTCGTGGTGTCAATTCAAAATCTAAAATTTAGAATTTAAATTTATCTAACAATATGAAGAAAGGGAAAGGGGAAAGGAAACCCGATACTTAAAAGCAGGGGTTTCAAGTATAGACACTGATTTTTCTCTCTGCGAGACGCCAAGGGCGAACGCACTATGTGTCTTCTCAATCTTGTTTTTTTGTTCTCCCTTTTATAAAGTAAACCTTAAATTGTAGGGTGCGTTATAGCAACGCGTAACGCACGATGTTTCTCGGTGCCCTGCGGCTGATTTTTACTCTCTTAAACTCTCAAATCCCTGCTATAGCCGTAACACACCCCTACCTTAATATTTGCTTTATAAATAGTCTCTAATAATCGGTTAATTTCTCTGATTTTAATGATAGCGATCGCATATAGCACCGCAACTTTTAAAGGGCAAAGCATTAAGAGGATAGGCGTACAAAAATATGCCGATAGAATTAAAAATAACGGACGCGTCCACAAAAGACATAGTAGTTTTTATATCGGCTTATATAGCCAATATTGGCTTCATTTTATGGAGTCGTCATGGGAGAATGTTACAAAGTTAATCAAACTAAATCGCATTGATTGAAAAAATTTAAGTATCTGTAGTAGCGTGTCAAAACTAAAATGTTAGAATAAATTTTATTGTGGGATGGGTGTCCTCACCCGTCCGGTGCATGCTTTCCGGCCCACCCCACAAGAGCTAAATTTTATGCACTATTTTAGCCTTGCCATGCCACAACGTATATTTGAAAAATCAAATATGAGTCCTATAGAGATAAATCAAGAAACAGAAAAGGAAAAAATTCTATGTTCTCATTGCCAGCGTACCGCTACCAACGGTATTAAATGTAAAGGTATTTGTGTAGCTGATAGTGACTATTAGAAAACTGCGACAAATAAAAACCGCTTGAAGCCTGTGTAACTTAAATGTGCGACAGATTGCGTTAAAGTGGAAAAATAACGTAAGTTAGCTCTGCTGAAACTACTTTGTCTTAAATAATGGTTTCTACTTTTCCCAACCCTTCTTCTGTTGACTTATCTCGAATTAGACTTTCAATTCGCTCATTGCAACCACAATTGATAGAGTGGCGGCGGCGATTACATCAACAACCAGAGTTGGGTTTTCAGGAAAAACTGACTGCTGAATTCGTCTCACAAAAATTGCAAGAATGGGGAATTGAGCATCAAACTAGTATTGCCCAAACTGGTATTGTTGCAACTATCAAAGGGAATAAACTCCCCATTGAGAAAGTTTTGGCAATTCGAGCCGATATGGATGCTTTGCCAATTCAAGAACTTAACGAAGTGCCCTACAAATCTCAGCATGATGGAGTAATGCACGCTTGTGGACATGATGGACATACTGCGATCGCTTTAGGTACAGCTTACTATCTACAACAGCATCGTCAAGATTTCTCTGGTACGGTAAAAATTATCTTTCAGCCAGCAGAAGAATCACCAGGAGGCGCAAAGCCGATGATTGAAGCTGGGGTGCTGAAAAATCCTGATGTTGACGCAATTATTGGTTTGCATTTATGGAATAATTTGCCCTTAGGAACGGTGGGCGTTCGTGCTGGGGCTTTGATGGCGGCTGTGGAGTGCTTTAACTGCACAATTTTGGGCAAAGGTGGACATGGCGCACTACCTCATCAAACGGTGGATTCCGTTGTTGTTGCTGCTCAAATTGTCAATGCTTTACAAACTATTGTTGCTCGGAATGTGAATCCTATTGATTCGGCTGTGGTGACGGTGGGCGAACTTCATGCTGGAACCAAGCGCAATGTAATTGCTGACACAGCGAAAATGAGTGCTACTGTCAGGTATTTTAATCCGAGTTTTAAAGGCTTTTTCCATCAGCGCGTCGAGCAGATTATTGCCGGAATTTGTCAGAGTCAGGGTGCGAAGTATGACTTAGATTATTGGTCGCTTTATCCACCAGTAATTAATGATGTAAAAATGGCTCAATTGGTGCGGTCTGTAGCAGAAGAAGTAGTAGAAACTCCTGTGGGAATTGTGCCAGAATGCCAAACTATGGCTGCTGAAGATATGTCGTTTTTCTTAGAAGAAGTGCCTGGTTGCTATTTCTTTTTGGGTTCTGCGAATCCTGAGAAAGATTTAGCTTATCCGCATCATCACCCACGGTTTGATTTTGATGAGACGGCGTTGGGAATGGGTGTGGAAATATTTGTCAGATGCGTGGAGAAGTTTTTTAGTTGAGTCATGGTGATAGGCTTGGATTTTTGCCTATTGCCTATTAGACCTGCCTTGAAAATAGGGACTGGTGACTGGGGACTGGGGACTGGGAAAACCAAGATATTTTCATTGTTCCTTGTGCGTGCAACTCATGGAGTCTCTTGCATAAATAATTTTTTTAGGACTTACGCAAAAACTCTCTAAAACTTTTATTTCTTTGTGTCCTTCTCTGACGAGACGCTGCGCGAATGCGTCCTTTGCGGTAGCCTGCGGCAAGCCGCTCCGCGTCTACGTTTTTTCATGACTTTGCCTAAGTCCTATTTTGATCTCACGCAAAGGCGCAAAGACAAGACAGCGCGGTCTTGGGGGTTTCCCCCATGAGCGACTCTGACTTTTCACGTTATGTGGAAAAGCCAACGATTGACCTAACTCCCTAACCCCCTTCCCGACGCGGGAAGGGGGAAAATTCAAAGTCTCTCTCCTTTTAGGAGAGAGATTTAGAGAGAGGTTTTCCAGATACCGTGAAAAGTCAGATGAGCGACTGCCGCGCAAAGAAGAAGACAAAAAGAAGGACTTTTGCACTCTTATACCAATTCAAATAATGTTTGCGACACATCAATTATCCGTAAGGGCACAACATTGTTGTGCCCCTACCCATCTGTCGCATTCTTTTTTCAAATTGGTATTACTCCATGAACACAATTCACAATGAAGGAAGGAAAATATTTCTTTCCTAGCCCCCAGTCCCCAGTCCCCAGCCCCTGTTTTCAAGACAGGTCTATTGCCTCTTGCCTGTTATGCGATCGCTTCAACTTTGCTGCCTTCCAACGAAAGTGGAATCCGAATAATAAACTCTGCACCTTGATTTGGTTCTGACTGGCAATATAACAAGCCGCCATGCTTTTCGGTAATAATTTGATAGCTAATGGACAAGCCCATACCAGTACCTTTGCCCACAGGTTTTGTGGTGAAGAAAGGATCGAACAAGCGCCGTCGAACAGATTCCGGCATACCCAGACCGTTATCTGCAATGCGGATTTCCACTTGATGAGCGTCAACTTGTTCGGTATGAATACTAATGCTTGGGTTAGCCATTTTTTCTGGATTCTTGACTAATGACTCCTCCAAAGCATCGATCGCATTACTCAGCACATTCATAAACACTTGATTTAATTCGCCTGCATAGCATTCGATCTCAGGCAGGTTGCCATAATCTTTGGTAATTTCAATAGCTGGATACTCTGACTTCGTTTTCAGGCGATGTTGCAGAATCATCAAGGTACTATCAATACCGTCATGAATATTAACAGCTTTTCTCTCAGCTTCGTCCATACGCGAGAAGGTTCGCAGAGAAGCAACAATTTTGCGAATCCGGTCTGCCCCTACCCGCATAGAGGATAATAGCTTGGGCAAGTCTTCTAGCAAAAATTCTAGATCGATTGCTTGGGCTTCTTCTTGAATTTCTGGGTTGGGCAACGGGTAATGTTTTTGGTAGAGTTCGAGTAGTCTTAGCACATCTTGGGTATATTCGTTGGCATGGTTGAGGTTGCCAAAGATAAAATTGACCGGGTTGTTGATTTCATGAGCAATACCAGCCACCAGTTGTCCTAAGCTGGACATTTTCTCCGTTTGCACGAGTTGAGCTTGGGTTTTTTGTAGTTTGTCGAGATATTGCTCTAATTCGAGGGCTTTTTCTCGCTCTCGCGTTTCGGAGGCTTGCAAAGCTGCGTTTTTAACTTCGAGTTCTTGTGAGTAAGCTTGCAAATTGGTATAAAGACGAGCGTTATCAATGGCGATGGAAATTTGTGCCGTCAATAAACTCAGCACCTTTACCCCTTCTGGGATAAAAGCACCAGTAATTAAATTATTTTCTAGGTAAAGAATACTAGTAAACTTACCAGAATGAATTAGCGGCAAACATAAAATTGACTTCGATTGATGAGTGGCAATATAAGCATCAGCAGCAAAGCGTGGGTCTTTTATAGCATCATCTAAAATTAGGTTTTCTTTGGTTCTCTCGACATAGTTGAATAAGGCAATTGGCAGTAAAGGGGAATTTTCTATAAACTGTGAATTAACAACAACATTAACATCTTTTTCTTTAACGATTCCTGCCGCTTCTAACATCCATCGATTCTCGTGCTTGGTAATCAAGAAACCTTGGACAGCGCCAGCATTTTCGATGACATTTTTCATCAATTTTTCCAGCAAGTTACCTAGCACCATTTCTCCTGAAAGCACCTGGGAAGCTTTCATCACTGCCATCAAGTCAAGAAGATGAGAGCCTCCGGTAGTAGTAGAACTGGTTTGACTAAGTTCTAGGTGCTTGTTTGTTAGTTTTTCTGTGTTTGCACCTCGCACGATTAATTGCGGGTATTTTGATTCTAAATGTTTGACTTTAGCAATAGCTCCCCAACGCATGTAGGCGTAGTAAGCATCTGTCATGTAAGTTTTTGCAATGCTTTGTTTACCCCATGACAGATAAAATTTAGCTGCTAATTCGTGGGCTAATGCTTCTTCGTTGATGTATTCGTTTTCTTTAGCAAGTGCGATCGCTTTATCATATATCTCGATCGCCATTAATTTTTCACCTAAAATACGATGCCTTTCTGCCTCTACCAAATAGAATTTATGCAGATGATTCATTGGGGCATGATGCGCCCATTTTTGCATTTTTTCTTGATTAGCTTGGACGCGATCGAGAATGGCATTTTGCTCTAACTCTTGGCTATCGGGATACACTGCTAGCCATGCTAAAGAATCGTAAAAATGGAAAATAGGAATAACGGGCATTCCTGTTAGTCCGTGCAAATACTTCTGTAAAACGAGACTATTTTCAATCGCTTCTGAATAATTTTCAAACCAGTAACTAAGTAAAAATTTATTCCAATATATGTATCCAACTCCCGCTGTATCCTTAGCTTGCTCGTATAATGGCAACTTTATTTGCTCATCGCAAGCTTCACCCTTGAGAAGGCAGGGATTTTCACTTCTTCCAAGGAGATTTAAGATAGTCTGACGATAAATTTCTATATAATTAAGTGCTGTTTCTTGCTTAATTTTATAAGTAGCATTTCTGTTGATTGCTATCTCTTTTTCAAGTCCAGTTAGTTCTTTGCCGCTAAAGTAAGAAAAAGAGGAGTATTGTAGTAGAATATAGCCTGCATATTCTAAATCTCCTGTCTCCATTCCGCTAGAGTAGGCTGACATAAAAGACTCTAAGATTTCTTTCAAATGCTCTTTGCAAGGTCGGATAAATAGATTTACTATGAAGATTGTCTTGGCTTTAATTTCTTGAGCATTTAACTTTGACACCAAAGTTAAAGCTAACTGACCGAACTGATAACCCGAATCAATTTCTCCCACAATGCCACAAAGAAGAAAACCATAATTGGCATAAGCAAAGGGAGATAGAGAAGCATTACCATATTGGACGGATAATTGTACTTGTTTGCACACCGTCAAGGGCAACAGTGCGGGAGCAGCAATGTAGGCAGGAGAAAAGATACTTGACAAAAGTCTTATGGCTGCTAGTTTATAGGGGTCGGACATGTGAGGCAAATCGATTAAATCCTCAATTCGCCTTGCACTCAAAATTGCCGCAGTTTCCCCTAGTGCCTGCTCAATGTCTGATACATTCGGCTCTTGGGGAAACTCCACCCCCAACAGCTTTAAAACTTGTAGCCCCGTGTTAACTGCTTCTAGGAGCCTGTTTTGCCCCATGTAAGCTTGGATCTGGACTTCATACACTTTAATTTTGTCCAGCAGCGTTTTGGCGTGGTTTTGGACTATCTCAACGAATCTCTGCATTACTTCAAAATCACCGCTTAAAAATGCTGCTTCTGCTGCTTCTTCATGGATGGTTAATGTTAGTTGATAGTGATTTTGCCAGGTATCAGATGCTAACAGTCCTAAAGCAATTTGCAAATATTTAATAGCAGAATCGTGGGCTGTGGATGCTTTAGCTCTTTGACCTGCTATCAAATTCAGTTCTGCTAGTTCGTATTTTTGTGCTTCAGATATCAGAAATTCAGTACCGTAATTAAGTTGATTGACCAGTGCGAAAATATTGTCTTTGCGGGCTTCTGGTGTGGTATTTTTTAGCAGTAATTGACCAATTTTTAAGTGAGTTTCCTTTTTTTCGTCATCAGGAATTAAAGAATAAGCTGCTTGTTGCACTCGGTCATGTAAGAACTTGTAGTCAACTTTGATATCGGTTAAGCCAATTTCGCCTGATTCCTCTTGAGCAAATACTAGGGGAATTTTGTAATCTTGAGTTAACGGTAAAATTAACCCGGCTTGTAAAGCAGACCACAATTGCGCCGCAGTTATTAAAGGTGATGCTTCATTAACGATCGCCAATACATCTAAGTTAAATGTACTCCCGATACAAGCAGCCAATTTCAGTACTTTTTGCGTTTCTAGCGACAGTTTGCGAATGTTTCTTGCTGTCAGTTCAACAACATTCAGGTCAGTAATACCGAAGGCTTGAATATTTTGGATATTCCACAGCCACATTCCGGAATTGAATTCATAAGTTAAAAAGTCTTCTTGATGTAGAGTTAAGAGCAGTTGCGTTAAGAAGAAAGGGTTACCGCCGGTTTTGTGAAATAGTAATTCTGCTAGTGGTTTAATGCCTTCTGTGCCATTTAATGTATCAGCAACTAACGCTTCTACATCTTTTAATTGCAACTGTGACAGAACAATATTATTCACCACCGCATCTGTTTTTTGAATTTTATCCAAACTCATCATCAGTGGATGAGTTGGCGAAACTTCGTTATCGCGGTATGCTCCAATTAATAATAAATATTGGCGATCGCTATCTGTCATCAATTGCTCAATTAAGTTCAATGATGCCGAATCTGCCCACTGTAAATCATCAAGAAACACAACCAAGGGATGGTCTTGGGTGGTAAATGCTCCAATAAATTGCCCAAAAACGCGATTAAAACGATTTTGAGATTCAGTTGCACCCAGTTGTGTTATGGGCGGCTGAGTCCCAATAATTAGTTCGACTTCGGGAATTACATCGATAATTACTTGCCCGTTTTCTCCCAATTTGCTTAACAGTTTCTCTTTCCATATCTGGATTTTGGTTTCGCTTTCGGTGAGTAATTGCCCAATCAAACATTGGAAAGCTTGAATCAAGGATGCATAGGGAATATTGCGTTTGAATTGGTCAAACTTGCCAGCAATAAAATAACCCCTCGCCCCCACAATTGGTTTATGAACTTCGCTGACAACGCTAGTTTTACCAATCCCCGAATAGCCAGAAACCAGCATTATTTCGCTGCTACCAACAGCCACACGCTCAAATGCAGCCATTAATGTTGCTACTTCTGCTTGGCGTCCGTACAGCTTTTGGGGAATTAAAAAATGCCCAGATTTGTCTCGCGTTCCCGGTACAAAGTTTTCAATTTTGCCGGTGGTTTGCAGTTGAAACAGACATGCTTCTAAATCCGCTTTTAGACCTGCGGCGCTTTGATATCGTTCCTCTGCTGTTTTCGCTAACAGCTTTAAAATAATTGCACTAATGGCCTCCGGCACCTCTTCTAAGACGCGGCACATAGTTTCTTTACAGGGTGCTGCTGGCATTTTGGCAATGTGACAGTGTACCAACTCCATTGGGTCGGTAGTATGAAACGGCAAAGTACCCGTCAACATTTCATACAACGTCACACCCAAGGAGTAAAAGTCAGTGCGGTAGTCAATGCCTCTGTTCATTCTACCTGTTTGCTCAGGCGACATATAGGCAAGCGTACCTTCGAGCAAATTGGGATTGCTCAAGCTGGGATTTTCTTTATCGAGCCGCGAGGAAATGCTGAAGTCAATTAGTTTAACTTCGCCATCAGGGTTGATGATAATATTGTGGGGTTTAATATCTTTGTGAATAATCTGTTGGGCGTGCAACTCTGCTAAGATGTTTGCTAAATTAATCGCTACCTTGAGGAAAGTAATTAAGGTAATTGTTTGAGTCGCGATCGCTTCTTTGAGCAACGAACCTGGAATATCTTCCAAAACTAAAGCTAGGCCATGCTGATAACTCTTCAACTCATAAGGTTTAACAATTCCAGGTATTTGCAGCGGTTCAATAATTTGATATTCGTGGCGCAGTCGCGCAATGTCTTCTAGAAGTGGATGCTCGTCAACAAGAGTTTTGACAATGACTGAGGTATTATCTGCTTCTCTGCGCCCGCGATAAATAATAGTTTTACCGCCAATGTGAAGGGTTTCCAGGAATTGATAACCAGATAAAGTAGCTGTCGTCATTGTTTTCTCTTGCAAGATAAGCATTCTTAAGATGCCCATCCAGCTTGAGATATGTAATATTTATTACAAAATTACATATATTTTCACAATACGTTGTAATGCCCCACAATCGTTTTACCCCACCCCCAACCCCTCCCCTTGGCAAGGGGAGGGGCGATTTTGGCTTTAGACAAAATCGGGGTGGGGTAACGCGGATCGTGATATTGAATGAGTGAATTCAAAACTACGTCATGACAAACGTTTCACGTTAAGTTGACACCAATGTACAGCTGTAAAGCCCCTACAATGATTTGATTTTCTTTCGGTGTATTCCATTCAATTGAAAACCGCTAGAAGTCTGCAACCGGACACGATATGATTCCCTGAGCTTGCCTTTTGCCTTTTGTTTACTTATCTTTAATTAAACTCGAAATTGCCATAAGTAATTCTTCTGGTGTCACGGGTTTAACGAGGTGTTGTTGAAAACCTGCTCGAAATGCTTCTTGCCGATCGATTTCGGCTGCATAAGCAGTCAGAGCGATCGCTGGCATCTTTTCTGTTCCCGTTTGTGCCTCGAAAGCACGTATTTCTTTTATCAGCATATAGCCGTTCATTTCTGGCATTCCAATATCGCTGAGTAAGATATCTGGTTTTGATTGTGCTAAAGTCTCTAATGCTTCACTTGCCGATGCAACTGCGATCGCCGTCGCTCCAAATTCTTCAAGTACAAAGGTGAAAAACTCGCGGCTGTCGTCATTGTCATCTACAATCAAGACTTGTATCCCCATCAGTGGAGAGAAGGTAGAAACCGCAGTTGCAGAATTACCTTTGGTTTCATAGTTAATTGTTGCATTGTTCTTGAGTAGTGGTAATCTAACTGTGAAGGTAGCTCCCTGCTCCTCCCCAGGACTTTGAACCCAAATCGATCCGCCGTGCATTTCGATTAAGTGACGAGCGATCGCTAACCCTAATCCCAGTCCGCCAAATTTTCTAGTTGTTGTATTGTCGCCTTGACAGAAATAGTCAAACACATGGGGTAAGAAGTCTTGGCTAATTCCCTTTCCAGTGTCGCTGACGGTAATTTGGGCGTGAGCGTCGATGCTCTCTAATTGCACATTTACTCGTCCGCCTGTGGCTGTGAATTTGACGGCATTGGATAATAAATTCCACACGACTTGCTGTAAGCGACCTGGATCGCCTAAAATGCCGACTGTCGGATCGAGCATCGTTTGAATGTGAATGGTTTTCGCCTCTGCTGCCAAACGCACCGTTTCCATTGCTGCTTCAATGGTGGATGCCAAATTCACTGACATCATTTTCAGGTTGAGTTTACCTTGGAGGATGCGAGAAACATCTAGCAAGTCTTCAATGAGTTGAGCTTGTAATTTAGCATTGCGCTCAATGGTTGAGAGTGCTTTTTGCAGGGCTGTTTCGTTAAATTTACGGCTCTGCAAGAGCTTTGCCCAACCGAGAATTGGATTTAAGGGCGATCGCAATTCATGGGAAAGCACCGCCAAAAACTCATCCTTGATGCGGTTGGCGGCTTCTGCTTCCGCACGCGCTAATTTTTCCCTCTCCAAAAGCCGATCGCGTTCTTCTTCGGTGCGTTTGCGATCGGTGATGTCGGTTAACATAGCGATCGCGCCTGAGAATTCATTCTCTTCATTAAAAATAGCTCTAGCAGAAATCAGCGTCCAAAGATACGAACCATCTTTGCAGCGCAATCGACCTTCTTTGAGATCGCTGCCTTCAAGATTGAGCCATTCCAATTTTTTTTGGGCAATATCATCACCCCCATCCATAAAATCAAATATGGAGCGACCGAGCATTTCTTCTGCTGTATAGCCTAACATTTGTGACATCCGCTGATTGACGAACTCTGTTCGCCCTTGGGCATCAATCGTCCAAATTCCCTCATAAGAGGTATCGACAATTCGGCGATACTTGGCCTCACTTTTTTGTAAAGACTCTTCTACGAGCTGGCGATCGCGGCGTTCTCTGGCTTCCCGCAATGCACGCCGCACCGAGGGAACTAACCGCCCCAAACGTTGCTTTAAAACATAATCTGTTGCGCCATTCTTCAAAGCTTCGATGGCTAATTCTTCACCCAATACCCCAGAAACAAAAATAAAAGGAATCTCTGGAAATTTGTTTCGAGCAATTTCCAAGGCAGAAATCCCATCAAAAGCAGGCAAGGCATAATCGGCAAGAATTAAATCGAAAGTTTCTGTGGAAATAGCAGCCAAAAACTCAGCCGCAGTTTCGACTCTTATGACTTGGCAATCAATTCCTCCTTCGGCTAGCATCACTTCGGTAAGTTCTGCATCCAACAGACTATCTTCTAAAAGGAGAAAACGAAGGACACTCATCATTTGCTCTCCTGTTGACGATTCGGTGCAGGAGGTAAAGCGCCAAGAGGTGGCTGATTAATCACCGCCCAAAACAATCCCATACTCTTAATGGCATCGGCAAACTCATGGTAATCTAGCGGTTTGACGACATATGCATTAACGCCTAATTTGTAGCATCGAACTAAATCCGGTTCCTCGCGGGAAGAAGTTAGTACCACCACCGGAATCACTTGCATTACTGGGTCAGATTTGAGTTGTGCTAGCACTTCTAGTCCATCGATTTTAGGTAATTTCAAATCGAGCAGTACCACAACAGGATGCCCTTCCATCCGCAACCGGAAAAGTCCCCGGCGATACAGATAATCTAGAGCTTCCTCTCCATCGCGCACTACCACCACTTCGTTTGCCAGATGGTTTTCTGACAAGGCAGCCAATATTAATTCTGCATCATTAGCACTGTCTTCAATCAGCAGAATTCTCTTGAGTTCTTTCATTCCGTCTCCTTCTTCGACAACTTTGGCAGTGAGAAATAGAAGGAGGCTCCCTTGTCAACTTCACCCTCTGCCCAAACTCGACCATTATGCCGATGAATAATCCGCTGCACGTTTGCTAATCCAACACCTGTCCCTTCAAATTGCGGGTCGCTGTGCAGGCGTTGAAATACTCCGAATAACTTATGGGCATATTGCATATTAAAGCCAACGCCGTTATCTTGCACAAAAAAGATTATTTCGTTTTCATTATCGCTACTGCTAATGGTGATTTCTGCCGTGGTGCGAGTGGTGGTATATTTAACGGCATTGCTCATTAGGTTGTAAAGCACCAGCCGCAGCATGGAAGGATCGCCCTGCACTTGGGGTAATGACTGGATGTGCCAATTAATGACGCGTCCTTGGACTTCTGCAAGCAAATCCCGTTTTATTTCTTGCACTAGTTCTTCAATATTTAGGGTGACATAACGCATCTCTGTGCGCCCCATACGGGAAAAGGTCAGCAACTCATCAATTAGTACTCCTGCTTGTTTTGCGGTTTGGGCGACGATTCTCAAGTAGCGCTGGCTGGTTTCATCTAAGCTTTTGGAGCTAGGCTGCTTGTTAAGCAATTCTACAAATCCGGCGATGTGGCGGAATGGCGCTCGCAAGTCGTGAGAGACTGAATAGGAGAAGGATTCTAGTTCTTTGTTGGCGGCTTCTAACTGGCCCGTGCGCTCTTGAATGCGTTCCTCTAGGGTTTCGTTTAATTGTTGTAGTTGAGTTTCGGCAAGTTTGCGTTCGCTAATGTCACTAATCAACACCGCAAACCCTTCAACGGTTCCCTGTCGGTCGAATTGGGGAACGTAAATAGCATTAATGTAGCGTTTTCCAAGATTTTGATAAGGAATTTCCGTTTCAAAACTAACCTGCACTCCTGTTAGTACTTGTTCCACATAGGGACGAATGACTTGATATGCAGATTCACCCAAAACTTCCCAAAGATGCTTTCCATAGACTTCTGCGGCCGCTTGTCCAAACCACTCTTCATAAGCTCGGTTGTTGAAGCGGTAGCACTGTTGTGAATCCACAAAGGCAATCAAAACTGGCAGTGTATCGGTAATTAAGCGCAGTTGTGTTTCTTGTCGCCACAGTACTTCTTCATTGGACTGTACGAAGCGATCGAATTTAGCCTCGCTTTCATGGAGAAACTTCAAGCTTTCTTCGGCTTTGCGTTGAGCTGTGCGGCGCGATTCATTGAGCGAGCTGATTAACACTGCTGCCAGTATGAATACAACTAAGGAAATTAAAATGTTCAAATTTGTCGTATTTGCTGAATAAAGCGGCTTCAATAACAACTTGTAGAGTGCCAAAGTAGACAAAACAGTTGCGAATAATCCCGGCCCTAAGCCACCATACCAAGCACTCACCATAATCGCAGCAAAAAGCAGTGCCGCAGGCGTCGCGCTGATATATTTATTCAGCAGCAAGGTAGCTCCCAGTGCTAAGGAAACAGATAAGAAAGCAACACCATAGTTTAGGAAATACTCCCGAATCAGTGCGCCTTTTTTTCTTTTAGTAATAAAGATGTTTTCGGGTTGAGAAACCTTCATCTTATGAGTCATAACCGGATTCTGCTTCTGGAAAATACTGATTTAGCAGTCTTTTGCCGGGTTCACCCATCTGGCGTATCGTTTCTTCTATAATTTTTAGTGCTAACCGTGAAGGCACTGTATGGCCATTTTCCCAACGATTGACTGTTTTGAATGAGACTCCCAGTCTAACAGCAAACTGTTTTTGAGAAAGATTGAGTTGCTGCCGCAGTTCCCGAATTAAATCTAAAATTTCCAGTTGTTTTGTTACAGACATCTCCTTTTCCTATTCCTCCGGTATGACTAAAATAGGACACTTGTCCTATAATATGTCTCTTACTTAGGGAATATTTTCGATTTTGATGACTGTTGAGTATTGACTGTTGACTCCAGTGGGATGTTGTTTAGGGACTTCCAAATAAAAAAATATACAACTTTTCTTGTGGGGTGGACATCTTGTCCGCCCCTCTTTACGGGCGGGCGAGACGCCCACCCCACAAGAGTGGATAATTTATTTCTTGGAAGTCCCTTATTTGGAAGATGGTAGCTTTTGCTGGGTGTTGATTTGGAAGGGCGGGGAAGATGCCCAGCTTAAAAGGCTCATGATTGTTTTATACAATCCTGATGTTTTGGTAATTAACTGAAGTGTATTCGTTTGAAAGGTCAGCGTTGGGCATAAAAGGCGCAACGTTGAGGATAAAAGGTGCAATTTCGAGGATAAAAGGCGCAACGTTGAGGATAAAAGGTGCAATTTCGAGGATAAAAGGCGCAACGTTGGAGTTCAGAGGTTCAATATTGGGGTTTAAAGGTTCGCGTTTTAAGAAGATTTACTTTTTTAACGAACCGCCTTCGCGAAGCGTCTCGAAGAGAAGGACGCAAAGGACGCAAAGTAAGAGAATTCTAGAGGGTTTTTGCTTTAATATGGTGAATTTTTGAAAAATTGAGATGTTGTCGGTAAAAACTATATTAAGTAAATAGACATAATTAAATGTAAAATACAAAAGTTTAAAACCCCGATAAAAAACGCCTTCTGCCTCCTGCCTTCTGCCTCCTACTGTGAAACTGGTAGAATGCGCCTAGATAACTAATTGATGCGCGGGTTACCCAATTGAATAAATGATTGCGATAGATGGACTTAAACTAAAAAAGATGCACGAGGGATTGCCAATCTAAAATCGTATCAGCCTGATTGTCGCCAATTGGTCGGCGCTTCCATATAATCGGGTAGGCGAGTAGTGCGATCGCCAAGTGCTTTTTTAATCTGCTGCAACTCTAGGTTTTTTGCTCCCGTCAAAATTGTTCCTTCGAGTTTCACATCACTCAGGTTCGCTTGGAAAAAGTTAGCTCCCATGAGATTTGCTTGAGTTAGATTAGCTTGATAAAAAGTTGCCCTTTGGAGGTTGGCGCCGATGAGGTTTGCTTGATACAAATCTGCTTCGGTTAAACTGGCTTCGGAAAGGTTGGCAAAATAAACTTCTGTTTGCTGGAGTTTGGCTGCATTCAAGTTAGCGCCAGAAAGATTAGCACCGTTCAAGTTAGCGCCAGAAAGGTTAGCACCAATCAAACCAGTCATGTGCAGGTTAGCTTTACCGAGTTTTGCTCCTTGCAAGTTAGCTAAAAACAGCTTTGCTCCTGAGAGGTTGGCAATTTTTAAGGTTGCTTGTTGTAAGTTGGCTTTATAGAGGTTTGTTCCTTGGAGATTTGTAGCACGCAGACTTGCTCCACTAAGGTTAGCCGAACGCAGATTTGCACCGCAGAGATTGGCGCGGTTGAGGTTAGCCCAACAAAGATCGGCACCACACAGGCTGGTTTTGAGCAATTTGGTTTCATAAAGAATAGAGCGAACCAGTTTAGCGCCGTTCAGGTCAGCTTCAGATAAATCTGCTCCCCGCAAATCAGCCCCACTCAAATCTGCTCCTCGGAGGTCAGCTTGTTGCAGGTTTGCTCCTACTAAATCTGCTCGCCTAATGTCGGTATTGCGTAAATCAAGTTTCTGATCTTTTGGGTCTTCGAGTAAATTCCGTCTGGCGATAACAGTTAAAGCTGCTTGAATATCGGTACGTATTTTTATTGTTTCGTCATGGAAACTTGGCTGCAATTGCTGTGTCGGACGCGACCCACCTTTGCGTCTACTGGAGTAGATTCCTGGTGAGTATTCTGACTTTGGTTGCTCTGCTTTTACTTGCTCGATTGGTGTATTTTCTCGCACAAAGGCAGTGAGGATTTCCATGATTGTCCAGTGTTCTTTGGGGAAATCTTGAGCAACTCTTTCTAATGCGTAAATTGCGCCCGTGCGAGTTTCAATTTTTTCATGTCCCAACTGGGAAATTGCTCCCATAAAGCGTTCTGCAATCAATCTGTCTTGATTGAGTTTTGCATTCTGAATGTCAATTTCTAAGTTTTTCTCAGCTGCGATCGCATTTTTCTGCAACGCTTGGGTACGCTTTGCTGCATAATAAGCATTGAACATTGCTGCGGATGCTAGAAAAACTATTGCAGTGGTTGTTAATGCTTGGTTTCTATACTGGATTTTCTCCTGAATTGACAATTCCTTAACACTGGACAACGCGAAGAAAATGACAGTCAATGAACCAGCAAATATAACTGTTATTGTTATCAACCAATTCAACAGAGTGTCTGTCTTTTTAGAAGACATGGTAAAAATTTTCCTTACAACCTAGAATTATTACTTAGTTATTTGGACAAAATAGTATAGCATTTAGCAAAAAAATTATAATATGGTCACAAGAGTCATTTAAGTTACGAATCACATCGGATATACTAGTAAATCACCGTGTAAATAAATCAGTTAAACTGTTACACTATCCCAATTAGGAATTACAAATTACTCAGAAAATTTAGCTTCCCTGAAATTTGCTCCATCAAGTGTGGCATCATCAAGAATTGCTCCATGTAGGTTAGCTAAATATAAGTTGGCACGATGCAGGTTCGCTTTTTGGAGGTTCGCCCATTGCAGGTTGCTAGCGCTAAGGATCGCGCCTTTGAGGTTAGCTGAATATAGATTAGCTCGTTCTAAATTAGCTGCACTGAGGATTGCTCCCTCTAAGTTAGCTTCTTTTAGGTTAGCGCCAGCAAGATTAGCTTGATAAAGATTTATCTGTTCTAGGTTAGCTTGATTTAGATTTGCTCCTCTCATGTTCGTATGGCTCAAATCAAGTTGCTGATTTTCTGGGTCTTGGTTTACATCTCTTCGAGCGATAACGGTAAGAGCCGCTTGAATATCTCTACGAACTTTTGCTGAGGAGTTGCACAGATGTTGCTTTTGCGGCGTGTCAGAAGCATTTTTGCGAATAAAACTAGTCAGAATGTCCATGATTATCCAGTGATACTGTGGATGATTATGGGCAATTTGCTCTAGATCGTTAATTATAACTATACTGCTTTCTATTGTGCGATCGCCTAACTGTGCAATTGCGATTTTTAAACGTTCTTTTGGTGAAGAATGCGGAATTCTCTTAATATGTTCCCGAAAATCATATATCTTAAGACACATTTTTGATAACAGCTTTTCATTGGTTGGTAAAATATTTTTCATGACACCAAAGCTATTAGCGATCGCTGTAAACATAGAAAAATACTCAGAGGGTTTTCGACAATTTCCTTGTTATGGATATTGTTTAATTCATAGCAATATTGGAATATGCTAGCGCAATCAACAAAATTGGCAATAGACTTGCTACAGAAGTAGCGTCAAGGAGAAAGCGAACGAGAACAAAGCCTTCTCTTTAACTTTTTATCTTTACGCCTTCTTGCAAAACTATTTTTTTAAAAGGCATAATATAACCATTTAATAAGTAGTTAGTAACATACATAATTCCTAGTGCGATCGCTCATTAGTTGTATTCAGGATTGTTTATTCTTCACTAGCAATTAGCCCTCATCATGACAATTTTGATTTATCCCTAATGAGCGATCTATTACATACCCCGCGAAAAGGAGAAGCTTTGCACTACAACCGTATTGCTTTATACTGATTCTTATTAGAAAATAACAATTGCAAAAGTAACTTTCGGAGATCGAACGCATGACTCTAACTATCTCAAATGTATTTGATGCCAATTTTTATCGTGCCGCCAATAGTGATTTATCTAGTTTCAATGATGCTCAAGCTTTGTCTCACTTCCAAACCTATGGTATCAACGAAGGTCGTTTATTCTCACCACTGATTAATTTGAATTTCTATCGATCTAGTAATCCTGACCTGGCAAACTTTAACAACAGCCAATTGTTAAATCATTTAGAAAATTATGGGATAGCTGAGGGACGTAATTTTTCTGAGATTGTTAGTCTTGGCTACTATCGCACTAACAACACTGACCTCAGCAGCTTTAATAATGAGCAATTATTTAATCATTTGAAAGACTATGGAATTTCAGAAGGACGTTACTTTTCTTCAATTTTTTATCTGTTTTCATATAAAAGTTTTAACTCTGACCTCGCTTCTTTGAATAACTCTCAACTGCTAAATCATTTTCAAATAAATGGTATAAACGAAGGGCGTAAGTTCATACCCTATTTTGAATTTGACTACTATCGGGCTAACAATAAAGATTTGGCTAGTTTGAGTAACAGGCAGTTATTAGACCATTTTGAAGTCTATGGGATTAATGAAGGGCGTAAATCTTCATCTTCTTTTGATGCTGGGTATTATAAAGCTAATAATCCTGATTTAAATTTTTTAAAAGGCGTTAGCTTAGTGGAACATTTTGATTTTTATGGTTTTGGTGAAGGACGCAAGGGCACTAATGACTACGGCGGAAACACATTAAACACTGCTAGCAAACTTGCCATAAATCCAAGTTTTATTCAACAACTTGAAAACGTTGGTCCCTCTGATGCTTATGACTACTATCGGTTTGATTTAAATCAATCTAGCACTGTTAACATATCAGCCTATAGCGTTTTTAACAGTGTACTTGAGGAAGTACTTGATAGTAAAGGTGGTGCAGTTGCACTACCTAGAAGTACTGCCGTATTTAATCGTGGTACTGGTATCGTAGGAGATACGGCTCTAAAGATTAATTTGTCTCCGGGTACTTACTACATACGCTTCCAACCGCAAGCAGGGAATACTAACTACTCTTTGTTGATTTCTGCTACGCCGAACAACAATTAATACAGCAAATTGCAAGTTGGTGAGGTACAGATCGTAATAGGGGCTTTATAGCTGTCATACGTATCAACTTACAGCGCTTTTCATTTGGATGGAATACATGCTTGAATACTAAATTATCGTAAGGGCACAACAATGTTCATTGGTGTCAACTTAACGTGAAACCCTGATAGAAAGGTGATGAGCGAGTTCTACTCATTTACCATCAAGATCCGCGTTACCCCACCCCGGCTTTGCTGACGCAAAACCTCCCCTCCCCTTAGCAAGGGGAGGGGTTGGGGGTGGGGTAAAATGCTTGTGGGATAGGCGTTTGGGCTTAAGTTGACACCAATGAGCAATGCTACGTCTCTACATTGTCTTTCTAGCTACGAACCTTAGTCAGGACTTTTTGGGAATAAAACGAAGCTGATTCTTCGTTTTTGGCACAATCTTGGGCAAATTTAATCAGATGATGCCCTACAAGCCCAACGTGAATCAGGCTTTCAATATCGCCTGCTTTTAGTGCTGGTTTCGCCATTTTCCAAAAAGTTTGGCGATAGTTACTAAATACACCTATCCTCAACAAAATATTGATTAAATAAGTTAAACCTTTGCGAATATTAGCCGCAGAAGTACGAGCTGGGCTGTTGGGCACTTTGATGCGGTTTGGGTAGGTGTGTTCCATGTTGTACGCGAACCGCTGATATAAAAATTCCGGCTCATAAGCTGTGGTGATGCAGCGCCGCCACATTTCGACAACTTGCTTGTAAGGCATTAAAAACTCTACATTCGATTCGCGGTTTTCATCAAATACAAGTCGTCCTTCTGCTTCTAATCTCCGCCATAAAGGAGTTCTCGGCAACGCATGGAGTAGGTTAATTGTCAACATGGGAATTTGGGACGCCCGAATAAATTCAAGAATGCGATCGCCTGTTTCTGGTGTATCTGTATCTAAGCCGATGATGATTCCCGAAACTACTTCCATGCCATAGCTATTTAAAACCTGAATCGCTTTTAAAATCGGCATACTCAGATTTTGGTCTTTGGAAATCGCGTGGAGGGCTTCTGGTTCTGGCGTTTCAATGCCGCAAAAGATAGTGCAGAAATAGGCTTCGCGCATCATCTCCAGCAGTTTGGGGCTTTGAGCAAGGTTGAGGGTTGCTTCGCAAGCAAATTGGATAGGATAGCCATTGCGTTTTTGCCAGTCGATTAGGTGAGGAAGCAATTTCATGGCGGCGCGGCGATCGCCAACAAAGTTATCATCAACAAAATATACTGCTCCCAAATTGCCCGATTGCCGCATTGCATCTAACTCAGCGACAACTTGTTCTGGGGTTTTCATCCGGGGGTTGCGTCCGTAGAGTTCTGGAATATCACAAAACTCGCAACGATAAGGGCAACCGCTGGAAAACTGGACGTTTGCTAGGAAATAATCATTGATATTTAATAAATGATAAGCTGGGGTGGGGAACTCAGTCAGAGGCAAACGTTCTTTAGTTTCAAAGCGAATTTGCCCTTGGGGACGTTCGGAGTGTTGGTCTAGATACTCGATGAGGCGATCGGTTGCATCTCCCAATTCACCCAAATGTAAAATATCAAATTCTGGATAATATTCTGGGCAACCAGATACAGAAGGGCCGCCGATAACTGTGATTTTGCCAGCTCGATGGGCAAGTTCGTTAATTTGATTAATCTGTGGTTTTTGAATGTGCATTCCACTGACAATTACCACATCAGACCATTGGTAATCAGCCTTAGTTGCTGATTTGACATTCTCATCAATAAACCGGACTTCCCATTCTTGAGGTAAGTAAGCAGCCACAATTAAAATACCTTGGGGTGGCATAAAAGCTCGGACATTACCCATGAGTGGGTAGGCGTAATGAAATGTCCCAAATGAGCGGCTGTACTTGGGAAAGATACAAAGAATACGCCGATGATGCAAGGGAATGTAGCGGTTTTTTTCAGTATTAGCAGCGGTTTTGGAATCTGCCGCCAGAGCAATTGGGTTTTCTAAAGACTTCAGGTTTACAGTCATTACAAATTTCACCCCGGAAAACTGAGCAGCTAATTTGACAATTTTCTGACACAATCAGCTTGAATTCCAACTAGCTTACCGCGATCTTTCAGAAGTTTTTAATTGTAAGATAGAAAACTTACTTGAAAATAGGGCAAAGGGGAAGGGGAAGGGGGAAAGGGAAAGGGGAAAGGGGAAAGATTAAATTTATTCCTTTTCCCTTTAACCTTTAACCTTTTCCCCTGCCTCAAGAGCCTCCCGTTCCTCTGGGCATAGGCGTCTATCATGAATTTGATTTACTTTCTTTTACGTTCTGCTTGGGGTATGGTAGCGATCGCGATCGTTACTGGATTCTTGAGTGGCGGTAGTAGTGCTGGCTTGATTGCTTTGATTAGCCGTGCTGCTAGTAGCGGTAGTCCTGAGCGTTTTACATCTATAGCTTGGGGTTTTGCGGGGCTGGCTATAGTTGCATTGATTACCAGTATCATTTCCCAAGTGATGCTGATTCGGCTTTCTCAAAATGCAGTTTTAAAGTTGCGAATGCATTTGAGTCGGCGAATTCTTGGTTCTGAGTTGAGTCATTTAGAAGATTTGGGGAATGCGCGATTATTGGCAACTTTAACTGAGGATATTCAAGCAGTTGCTAATGCTGTTTATCAGATGCCTTTTTTGTTTATTAATTTAGCGATCGTTGTGGGTTGCATTGGATATATCACCTGGCTTTCTTGGTTGGTATTGGTGATGGTTTGTGGTATTTCCATAGTAGCGATCGCTAGTTGCCAGTGGCTATTAACTGAAGGCAGGAAATTTTTAGCTCTGGCTCGTGATGATGAAGACCGACTGTTTAAGCATTTTCGCACTATTACCGAAGGAGTGAAAGAACTCAAGCTTAATTATCAGCGGCGTCAAGTTTTTTTAGAACAAAAACTGCAAGCAACTGCTAATGAATTTCGCCATCATAATGTTAAGGGTTTAACTCTTTTTGCTACAACTTCTAGCTGGGGTCAACTCGTTTTCTTTTTTGCGATCGGTTTTGTTTTGTTTGTGCTGCCTAATTTACTAACTCTTGATGCCACAACTCTCTCTGGGTACATTTTGACTTTCACTTATTTGGTGTTACCAATGGATAACATCATCAGCAAACTTCCTCTATTAAGCAAAGCCGACATTGCTTTACAAAAGATAGATTCATTGGGCTTATTTTTAGCTACTCGTTCTGAAGTATCAACTATTCCACCTGCTATTAAAACTTCGTGGCAGAGCTTAAAATTCAGCAATATCGCACACACTTACTACACAAATCAAGAAGACAATAGCTTTATCTTCGGGCCGATTGACTTAATCTTATATCCTCAGGAATTAGTCTTCATTGTCGGCGGTAATGGTAGCGGTAAATCTACTTTAGCGAAACTAATTACTGGACTTTATATCCCAGCTAGCGGTGAAATTTGGTTTGATGACGAGTTAATTAATGAAGAAAACCGCGAATGGTATCGGCAGCATTTTTCTGTGGTGTTTTCCGACTTTTATTTATTTGATGAACTTTTAGGATTAAAAAATTCCAATTTAGATACTCAAGCTACAAAATATATTAAACAACTGCAATTAGACCATAAAGTAAAAGTTGAAAACGGACAACTTTCTACCACTGCTCTTTCGCAAGGACAACGCAAACGCCTAGCTTTACTCACAGCATACTTGGAAGATAGACCAATTTATCTATTCGATGAGTGGGCAGCGGATCAAGATCCAATATTCAAAGGAATATTTTATACTCAAATTTTACCAGAACTGCGATCGCGTGGGAAAACAGTCTTGGTAATTAGCCATGACGATCGCTATTTTCATTTAGCAGACCGAATTATCAAACTTGATTATGGACAAATAGAATATGACAAAACTTAACACCCGACTGATTTAGTGAATTGGTAGTCAAAAATAGTTTTGGCATCAAGTGAAACAGCACTCTTAAAGTACTTTTGGCAACCTGTATAAGGATGAATTTATAATCTACCTTCAAAGAGATTTTTTAAATTAACAACAGCAAATATTCTGGTAATGGAAAACTAGTTACTCGTTGTTTTTCCGAAAAAAGCTATTAAACTAAATACTTGTTTAATTAAAGGTTTTGATAGCTTATACCGTTTCTTTGTGAACCTGCATATATTTACCCTCCGGCTACGCCGTCGGACTACAGGGGGGTCTTGATTATGTGCATCTTTATACAGAATTGGTATTAGGAAAATCAAAGTAACCTTGTAATCAAAGGTTTTGATAATGACTAATTTGATTCCCGAACGCAAAACATCTGAAGAAGAACGTTTTGAAGATGACTATTATTCTTACTTTCAAGCACCGGAAAATTTCACGCGTTATACACCTACATCTAGTTTTTTAGATAAAACTTTTCAAGACAAGCCCTTCTCTTTATTGGATTTAGGTTGCGGTAATGGCGCATTAAGCAAATATTTACCTGTGCGATGCCACTATCTAGGAGTCGATCATAGTGAATTAGCTATTGAACAATGTTTAAAGGTTTACCCAAATAGAAAGTTTGTTAGGAAAGATTTATCGCTTTTCTTATCTGAAGTAGTTGAAAAAAATCAAAAATTTGATGCTGTCGTATTAGCAGGTTTGCTATTTCATAGCGTTAACAAAGACACTCAAGAAAAAAAAGACGACATAGAAATTATTCAATTCTGCTTAAATAAAATACTAAACGATCGAGGATATCTGGCGATCGTTGTACCTTTTGCTTATGGAAACCATCCATCTCATACCTTATTTGTTCGAGCAAAATGGCTGCAAAATTCAGTAGAAAAAATGCTAGAAATTGCCAAAGCAAAAGTTGTTCACGAAAATATATCCTTACAAATCGGCTTAGATGAAAGAGTTCGGCAGCAGAAAGTAACTCCTGATTGGTTTATTTCTGACAGCAATGCTGATTATTCGAGCATATTTGATGGAACATATATGGCAACTTGGACATTTATTGCTTCCCCCAGTAGGCAAGCTACGGAAGAAAAAAAGCACTATAACGTTTAAACTTGTTCGAGGAACATTTGCACATTTGCCAAATAAAATTAATGTCTGAGCAAAAATCCCTCAATCCCTGGAACTACAAACCTTGGTGGTGCCAACCTTGGTCTATACTGCTCACAGGTGTGACGCTGATTGCTGGTAGCTGGTTATTATTTAAAACTATCTGGCTAACAGTTCTCGTTTCCATCCCTGTAGCCACTTGGATGGGATTTTTTATATTAATTTGGCCGCAACTAATTATTCGCAGTGGAATTTTAGATTCCTATGAGAATTCAGTAAATCTTAGATAGTGGACTGACATAGCAAAAATAGCGCGTTAGATGTAGCGGTCTGTAAGCCCTCAAAATAATTTCCTAAACTTTTCTCAGGGTCTAGGCAAGTTTCTAGTATTAAAATTATCAAGCTTTAACGAAGAACTCTTACAATTTCATAAGATTTGATAATTTTTAGCTGATATCGATCGTTTTCAACCTGGCTTTGGGCACAAGACCTTGTAAGCATTTACATACCCAGGGACTTTGCATACTCAAAGCTAGAGTGAAATGAACAACAGAGCAGACCGAAGGCATGAAGAAAATAATAATGCAATAGAATATCTCTGTACAAGATTCAAGCGAATTTTAATTTCCGTTGCAGAGATGTTTTTATCATGCAGGTTTGACCTTCGAGAGAGAATCCTGCGATTATTGCAAAAGTTCCAGCCTAGCGGACTTTGTTGCCTCAAGTTGAGACACTCATCTGTGAAAATCCGACCTGCTCCTTTACCTGAAAATGAAGCAGAAAGGCTCAAAGCATTAGAGGATTACAATATTCTCGATACCCTGCCGGAACAAGGATTTGATGACCTGACTGCTCTTGCTGCCTACATTTGTAAGACTCCAATTGCTTTAATTAGCTTAATTGATAGCGATCGCCAATGGATTAAATCCAAAGTAGGACTAAAAGCCAGGGAAATACCTAGAGAGTGGGCTTTTTGCTCCTATACAATTCTGCAACCACAGAAGATATTAGTAGTTAATAACGCCATCAAAGACGATCGCTTTGCAAATAATCCTTTAGTTAAAAATAATCCCAAAATTCGTTTTTATGCTGGTGTACCGCTAGTTACATCCAATGGGTTTGCCGTCGGGACATTGTGTGTCATCGATATGATTGAGCGCCGATTAAATGACCAGCAATTAGATGCATTGTATCGCCTAAGTCGTCAGGCGATCGCCCAGATGGAACTCATCCAGGAAATTCAGAACCGCAAACAAGCAGAGATCGAAGGAAGACAGTTATCACTAACCGATGAACTAACAGGCTTGCATAATCGGCGTGGCTTCTTCCTACTGGCTGAACAACAACTAAAAATCGCTCACCGGATGAAACTTTTATGTTGGGTAATTTTCATTGATTTAGACGGACTAAAACAGATTAACGACACCCTTGGCCACGATGTCGGAGATGCTTTGATTATTGATGCTGGTCGATTACTCAAGCAAAGTTTTCGCAAGTCAGATATTGTTGCTCGTTTGGGTGGAGATGAGTTCATTATTTTCATTTCCAGCTATTTCAAAGATGTAGAAAACATCCAAACACATTTGCAAACAAACATTGCCAACTTCAATCAACAACAAAACCGTAGCTATGAAATTTCCATGAGTATGGGAATACAGCGTTATTCACCAGAAACCAATATGTCACTAGAACAACTCGTCGCCAGATCTGACGAGTTAATGTATGCTCACAAACGTCTCAAGCGGCAATCTGTTTTGTAAAGGGCATAGGGCATTGGGCATGGGGCAAAGGGCAAAGAAAGGGCAAAGGGCAAAAGAAAGATCCCTCCTTTTCCCTTTAACCTTTCCCCTTTTCCCAAGGCGTTGCCATCTCCCCATTCCCTTTTCAAATCTTTGACAATCTCTGGTCTAACTTTTCAAGCTTGGTTTCGATGATTTCAACCTTCCATGCTGACGAATAATCAGCCACCCTATAGCCACCACTTTTAACATGAGCCAACATCAATTCATCTCGTTGATGCCAAACTGCAAATATTTTTTCCCTGCCATCATTTAGCGTTGCGGAATCGATTTGATAAATTTCATTTACTCGCTTCAGCTTCAAACCTAATAAATTTAACAATCGGCTGAGTATTTTGATTCCCCCAAGTTGTTCTTTCTCTCCAAGCAAATTAATACCAAGGACTCTTTTAATGTGCTTGCTATGCTGAAAAGCAACATTTTTCAGCAAGATTAAATCATCATCATTTTCCCTCAATTCTCGTCCTTCTTCCAAGAATTGCAGCATTCCTAACGCTCTCATTGCCTCAACTTTGAGAGTGTAAGTCTTTAAATCTGGTAGAAAAACTTTACCTTCGCCCCAAGATAATTGCTGATGCCATTCTTGCTGGTCTTTGATGTGAAAATACTCGCTTTCATGAGTCAGATAATAGTGAATTAATAATTGACTATAATATCCGCGATCGTCCTGCAATTTTAGAGTGGGAGTAACTTCTATTCCATATTTTTGCCTGAGAACATATTTGTTCAGTTGATTGCGTTCTTCATCAGTTAAAGAATGTTTAACTAATAACTGTTGGTATTCTACATAATCGATATTTTTAGCATTAGCTACAGATGTTGCTGTTGCTAGTTGATTTTGTTGTTTAATTTCTTTGATTTTGCGTTTAATGTCTTTAGCCTTTTGACGGCTTTGTGCCCAATCTTTTTGGACTTTGACGATTTCTAAAATTAACCTTTTGCGGGTTTCTAAATCATTGCGATCGCTCGCCAAAAAAGCAAGGCGTAAATCTCGAATAATATTATTATGAACAGCATTACTCCGCAACTGAATTATATGTCCGTCAGCAATTAAGCCATCTTGCATCGATTGACGATAGAGGCGAATTGATGCATTTACCCTTGCAGATAATTTTGCCCAAGTTCGCAGATGAATCGGGTCATGAACTAAAGGTAAATCCACGTCTATTTTATGTAATGGACTGAGTAAAGCTAAATTTTCTTTTTGATTTTCCTGATACCAATCAGATAGCAAGCGATAATTTGTACTACCGCTACCAATTAAACCAATACCTCGTTTAGCGCACCAGACAACCCGCGGTACATCATCCCGCACCCGTGCTAATGCTTGTCGCGCTTCTGAGTCAGGAATTACCCCTTGAAAAATGCCATAAACTCGGTCGAAATGTTGAACATCAATACTAATTCCCGTACCAAGACTAGGGGTAACAAAAACACCGTCATATTCAGATATTTTTTGATTAATAGCTGCAATAAAATCAACTGCTGCGTGGCCCGGTGTGTTTGTAGTGTGGCTACTAACTACTAAAGTTTGAGGAAACTGTCGTCTCAATTTTTGTAATCGCTCTTTCAAATAACGTTCAATGGTTTCGCAACTATAACGCCCAGTACGACTATCAGTAGTAACATAGCATTTACGTCCGGCAAGTAAGTCTAATTCTAGTTGATGAATTAAGGGTGTTGGATTTGGTGAATCATAAAATGTCACGTCCCAACCTTGCTGGGGTTTCCATTCGTTAATAACTACCCAAGGTGTTAATTTAGTTCCTGATAATCCCTGTAAATATTCAAGTGAAACATCTGATAAATCAGCATCTTGGGCAATTACTAAGCCTCCACTTTTTAAAACTGTAGTAATTAGTTCTTGGAATATTCTTAAGATTTTTACACGTTTATGCTTACAAGTATTACTGTTTAGCAAATGCCATAAAGATTGTTCGACTTCATCCAAAATTACTATCGCCCCATGCCAATCTTCAGGGTTCAATTTCCAAATCGAATCAATGCATAAACCGAAAGATTTGGGCATTGGGCATGGGGCAGGGGGCAGAAGAGGCGGAGGAGCAGAAGTGCGGGGGTGCAGAGGGGCACAGGAGAAAGAACTTGTACAAAAACTCTTCTCTGCTCCCCTGCTTCTCTGCTCCCCTGCTCCCCTGCTCCTCTGCTCCTCTGCTCCTTTGCTAACCATCTCCCCATCTCCCCATCTCCCCACTCCCCATTGAATCCCTATTTTTTCACACAAAAATCGTCCTAATAAGATTCTATGAGTAATTAATAAAACAGGTTGATTTATCTTTTTAGCTTGTCGAACAACGCTTTGCAATGCTGTGGTTTTACCTGTTCCTTTTGCTGATTTGACTCCTACTAATCCAGATGTGGGGAAAGGAATTTCACCTATATAAGGACGGTTAAAAGTTAGCGCAGCAGGAATGTTTAACTCAGTGTGGGGTTTGGTTTGGGCAAGATAAATTTCTAAATCAAGACTTTGGCGATAAAGTTTATCGAAGTTAGTTGCACCTTTGGCAACAATAAAATCATCAACTCCTTTTTCTTTTCCTGGAAGTTCGATGACTTTAACAGGAGAATTTTTTTGCTGGAATAAACAACCAAGTTGAGAAATGGCATTATTAATAGCAGCAATTTTCTGAGGTTGAGTTTCAAAATCAAAGCAAATATAAAACCGACGCTTTGTCGTCGCAAACATCGCTAAGTCGGGTATCAATTGACGACGGGTAACTTTACCAAACTCATCTTTGACGACGCGATAACCACTGGTAATTCCAGGAACGCCAATAGCTACATATCCTTGTGTCAACAGCGTCGCTGCTTTCTTCACACCCTCGCAGATGATGAGAGAAATATTCTTTTCCATCACCCATTGCCAAAAACCCCTAGCTTCGCCATCAGGGTTAATGGTGATATTATCGGGCATGGGTAAATTGTAACGGCCTGCAACTTGCTGCCAGATTTGCAATGTTACCCGCAAACAAAACACCCGCGTTGGCGTGCTGGGGGGATGTTCGTATTTGATGGATTTGCCTTTGTTATTTTGTCGCGGTTGGTTTGGCTTAAAGCACCCCCATTCCATCATTTGCCAATTATTCAAGGGGTCTAGTCCAGAACACCACCAACCACCTTCGGTAATATGAGCATAACGCTGCAACCAAGTACTTTTTACCATTCCAGTATTGGTGCGCGGAAGTAGCTCAGAAATCAACAAATACTCATAAGCAGCTACACCTTGGAGCGACTGAAAATTAAGTTGCACTAAGTGTAAGTCTATACCACTACTCTTGACTAATTCTTCAAGGTGTTGGGGGTGTAAATAGTGCAGATGCATATCAAAAGGCGCTAAGGCAAGACGATGAGATTAAAACATTAACACGCATTTCTTAGTTTATTATAAGCAAGATTGCGAGTATTTAATGATGCTTTTTTGACTGCGTTTTGGGAGACACATCGGTGAAGACTATAATGGGTTATTCTGCCTAATAGATCCCCCAAGTAATAATTTTGTATTGTGATATTTGTTTGCTAAAAATTTTGATTTATCAGTATATTTTTCCATTAAGGAATGCGATCGCCATCAGGCACAAGCTATATTAGGGAACAGGGAACAGGCAATAGGCTTGAAACTGGCTTGGTGTTGGGGTTTTAATATCGGTTAATGTCCTAGCCTAACTGGCAACAGCTATAAAATATTGCTTTAGCATCATTACTACGCGCATAAATAAATGTTAAGAATTAAGAATGTCTTCCGAAAATTAGTGTTGGGAAAGTTTATTTTCTATTCATGAGTTGAATTGTATTAAGTAGAAGGCAGGAGGTAGTTCGCGTAAGCGTTGCCGCAGGCTAGGCAGAAGGGAAAAGCCAGTTTTTATCGGGGTTTTAAACTTTTGTATTTTGCATTTTATGTCTACTACTTAATAAAAAAGAGGTCTATTAAAACAAAATCAGAATTCAAAATTCAAATCAAGAAATACTGAATACTACAAGCTGTGAACGCATGGCAAATGGTTAGTTTATTTTTGCCGCGACCGATTAGTTAGCTTGATTTTTGAATTTAAATTTGTTGGAAAAAAAGTTAGTTGACAAAAAACAGTGGTTTATTTTTGTCTGACGTAAAATCCGAAGAAACCCAGAAAAAGGCAACATATTTATAAACTGTAAGATTATGTGGAAATCAAAGTTAATATTGAAATTGGTACTGTCGGTTGCGGCGATCGCAACTAGTGTCCAGCTAAGTTACAGAAATGACTATGCGGTTGCTGAAAGCGCACCTTCTAATGTAACCGTCGAATCTGGACAAGAAAATGATACTTTGGAAATTCCAAAGTTAGCTCTTACAGGCATTGGTATAGGAGTCATATCAGGCTTAATACTTTCTGCTTTTTGGTCTCAGAAATTTCGTCAGCGTCAACTCTACTCGACTAAAAAAATAGACCGCTTTCGGGAAGAATTTGCTTGCGGTTCTTTAGCAGATTATCACTTATCTAAATTAAAAAATAATCCCAAAAGCTTAGGAACACCAAATCAAGAAGAAATACCAAGCTTACCTACTTATAAGGAAAGTTTAGTAAATCCTAACTCTAGTTCTGAAACAGATGATATAGTAGCACAACCTACCCCAGATGCAGTACCTAATTCCTTATCTCACAGCTATCAGAAATTAATAGAAGAAATTGTTAGTACCGCCCTTACAGGTCAAATCCGCTCTAAAGAATATATACATCGTCAATTAATAGAAAATGTTGGCCCTGGGAATGGTGAAATCTTTGAACGCTGTTTGAGCGATCGCTTGAATTCTACCCAATCTGAACTCAATAAAGTGAGAATTTCTCCGGACTTGTTCCAAAGAGAAAGTCCTGAGTTGAAAAAAGCTCGTTTAAATCGTACCCTGAAAGCATTACAAAGTATTGAAAGCGAATGGGAACGAGTCCAAAAACAAAAACGCGATCGAGCCGCAGTTACCGCAGCTGTGCAACAAATTCTCACAGCCTCACAAGCTTCTCGCTTTTCAGTTTTTTTACAAATCATCGATCCCAACCAAAACGAAGTTTTCAGCCAAAGTCAATTACAACAACTAGCCCACCAATTAAAAGCAGCTGTATCTGCTGATGAAGATATTCACCGAAAACAAGAAATAAAACAACTAGCGATCGCCATCACTAGCGGTGTAGAATCCTATCAGCAATTAGAAGCTTCTCTTGTGAGTTGGATTTACGAATCAACAAAAACTCCATTAGAATTAACACAGTTCCAACTAAAACAAGAACCTTGGGCTTCGTGGGCACAAAAAGTCAGCACTCCATTAACACAAATATTATTTTCTGCATTAGCTGATGGCATATCTGCAACAGAAGTAATTGTCTGCCAGCCTTATATCAATATGAAAGACTGGGTGGAGTTAACAATAATTGTCCAAAGAATGCAGCAAAGTTTGGTGACTTGGTTTGAAAGACAACCACTAGATTCCAAATGGGGTACATCTGCGTCTATTGCCACTTTTCTCAGTTTTGCTGTGGTTTGGTGCGAGTTATCTGATGGTTTTCGTGTCGCTACCAATATAGATCGCACCAAAGGCGAAGAATTAGCGAAAGCCTGTTTTCAAATTGTTTTACAAATTCTCAGAACTTTTGCCCGTCGCCAATACTTTCCCCTTTACGGGGGAGTATTTGCCTTTTTTGGGAGAGATGCGTTGCAAGATGCGATCGATTACTTAGATACACCACTCCAAGAAGTGGAAGGTACCCAAGAAAAAGCCCGGATATTAACGCTGTTGGGTTATTCTCAATTTATTTTAGGTAAATATCCACAAGCCAACTCATTCCACCAACAAGCTTTAGAAATTGCCCGCCAAGCCGGGGATCAGCCCTGTGAAATTGCCAATCTCAACCACAGTAGCCGTATTTGCGTTGCTCAAAAAGATTATTCTCAGGCAATTAATTATAGCCAGAGGGCATTAATTTTAGCTCGTCAAGCAGGCGATCGCTTTGGAGAAGCCCACGCTTTGGCTACTTTGGGCTATAGCGAAGTCTTTGCGGCGCAGCAGACAGAACGCATAGAAGCAGATATTTACGAACAACCAATAGAATACTTGCGCCAGGGTTTAGAATTGTCAGAAAAATTGCGTAATTCACCATTTGGTATTAACTTGGCTGCACGCCAAACTCAAGCCCTTTGTTATGTAAGTCTTGGTATTGCCCACGTCGCCTTAGAAAAATCCCAAGCTGCCATAGAATACTTAGAAAAAGGTACTGAGGCGGTACAATCTTCTGGTGACAAATATCTCCAAGGGTTGAATTTTTTGTATTTAGCGGAAAGTCACTACAACTTGAATCATTTAGAAACAGCACTATACAATAGCTGCCTGGGAATGTATTTATTAGAACAAATTACTGCGGCGGAATGGCGACAAGCGGCTGGTTTAGTGACAATTTTACAAAGTAAATTAGGAAATGAAGCTGTAGAACAAGTAATAGCAAATTCTCAAAGTAATATCGTTAAATTCATTGGTGTCGATGGCTACGATAGCTTGCCGAAATTGCTTGAAGAATACAAGCGATCGCACTAATAACATTTTGAATTGTTTTTCAAGGTGTAGCGATCGTAGGAGTCTTTATACTGAAATGTTACTAAGTAGGTAAACATCATTAAATCTAAAATGCCAATCTCTAGAAAATAGATAGAATAAGCCTTTTTCCTTCTGCCCTCTGCCTTCTTCCTTCTGCCTTCTACTTAATTCTAAGATATTGAAATGATAGACCACGATCGCCTGTTTAAAGAACTTCTATCTAATTTTTTTCCGGAGTTTATTGACCTATTTTTTCCTGATATTAGTGCCGAGTGGCAACGTGACTCGGTAAAATTTTTACCATTGGAAGTCATTACCGATGTCACTGAGGGAGAAAAGAAAATCCTCGATATTGTTGTGCAAGCGTCATTGAAAAACCAAGATACTTTATTTATCATTCACACCGAACATCAATCCTATTCCCAGGCAGGGTTTAACCGACGAATGTTTACCTATTTTGCTCGGTTGCACGAAAAATATGCACTTCCCATTTATCCGATTGTCATTTATTCTCACGATAGCCCCAAAACACCCGAACCAAATTCTTACAGGGTGGAGTTAGCAAATAAAATAATATTAGAGTTTAATTATGATGTTATCCAGCTAAATCAATTGCATTGGCAGGATTTTGTCAATCAGCCAAATCCTGTGGCTAGTGCTTTGATGGCAAAAATGCGGATGAATGCAAATGAACGCCCCCAAGTCAAACTGACATCATTACAGTTGTTAACAAGTCTTGGGCTGAACCCAGCACAAGTACAGTTAATTTCCGGCTTTATTGATACATACTTAGAATTGAATTCCCAAGAAGAAGTCGCGTTTCAAGAACAACTTGCTACCATTGAACCAAAAGAGCAAGAAAAAGTTATGCAGATAGTTACCAGTTGGATGCGACAAGGGCTTGAACAAGGACTTGAACAAGGACTTGAACAAGGGGAAAAGCAAGGAGAATTAAAATTGCTAATGCGTCAACTTAACCGTCGCTTGGGAGAAATTAGTCCACAAATGAAGGGCAGAATTGAAAATCTATCAACCTCTGAACTAGAAAATCTCGGTGAGGCGTTGCTGGATTTTTCTTCTGTTGCAGATTTAGAAGCTTGGTTTGAACATCTCAGCTAGTTCCTACAAATACGAGAAATAGGAAAAAGTTATGCAGATAGTTACTAGTTGGATGCGACAAAGGCTTGAACAAGGGGAAAAGCAAGGAGAATTAAAATTGCTAATGCGCCTACTTAACCGTCGCTTGGGAGAAATTAGTCCACAAATGAAGGGCAGAATTGAAAATCTATCAACCTCTGAACTAGAAAATCTCGGTGAGGCGTTGCTGGATTTTTCTTCTGTTGCAGATTTGGAAGCTTGGTTTGAAAATCTCAGCTAGTGGCCTCACAGCACTGGCTCCCTAATGCTCGTCTATTGCACTAATTCCTGAAACTGCTTTTGACTACGCACTTTGCTAAAGTCAGGGTCAGTTTTAGCTAATTTCTTGTATTTTCCAGGCACAGATTGAATCGCTCGATCTAGATTTTCAATTGCTAATTCTACATTGCCTTGTAAAGCATAAGCACAAGCTTTGTTGTAATATGCTTGATGCAAATCTTTTTTGATACCGATCGCCTTATTATAAGATGCAATTGCTTCTTGATAGCGTTGCAATTTTGTTAAGGCAATGCCCCGGTTAGTTAAAGCTTCATATTTGTTAGGTTTGATGGCGATCGCTCGATCGTAAGATGCAAGAGCGTCTTTGTAGCGTTGCAGAGATGTTAAGGCTATGCCACGATTATACCAAGCTTCATCCTTGTCAGAATTGATGGCGATCGCTCGATCGTAAGATGCAATCGCTTCTTGATAGCGGTGCAGTGATGTTAAAGCTATGCCGCGATTTATCCAAGCTTCAGCAATCTCAGCTTTCATGGCGATCGCTTTGTCGTATGCTTTGATTGCATCTTCGTAACGCTGTCTATCTAATAAATTATTGCCTTGAGCAAATAAAACTTCTGCCTTTTGGCTAGCCTTAGCTTCTACAAAAAGCTGGTTTACATTAGTTTCCTGAACAACTTGTGTGGTATTTTCTGTCCATGAATTTGCCCCATTGCTACAACCAACCCCAAAGAAAATTATTAAGCTAGATGCAACCAATCCGTACCTACAAACCATGCTTTATCTACAGAACTTATAATTCTGTTATTCCAATTTTGTTATTTTTTGAATACTATCAAATATTTACTACTTTTTGCTCCTTAGTTCCATGATTTTTTGAAAAAACCTTTGCTAAAATTTTAAAATGGTTTTTTTGATATTAAATTTATCCCATAATAACTACCCCCGCCGCAGGCATCGCACTTTTTTTATACAAGCATCAATAAAAACATTTTAAAAGCAATTTAAGTACTCTAGATGGCGCAGTATGAAGATACAACCAAGTAATCTAGTCTTAAATCAACTTGAAACTTATCTTGTAGATTACCTACGTATACTGGTTTAACAGAAGTATTTGGTAAAAATGTAAACAATCCTCCGTTAGAGACTCACGTTAAATGAGTACAATAGCGATCGCGCCCCTGTTGTTTGGCATTGTATAGGGCTTTATCCGCTGAAGCGATGAGTTTATCTGGCTTGATGTCGCAAGTAGGTATGACACAAGTAATACCCAAACTAACAGTAACGATATTCTTGATATCAGACTGTGCATGGGGAATAGCCCGATTGTAAATTGCTTGCTGAATATTTTCTGCTACTTTCACTGCTCCTGCTAAGTCAGTATTGGGAAGGAGTACGGAAAATTCTTCTCCACCATAACGCGCCACTAGATCGGTAGGACGACGAACTGTCTGTTGTACTGTTTGTGCTATTTTGATTAGACAATCATCGCCTCCAAGATGACCATAGTAGTCGTTGTAGGATTTGAATTTATCGACATCGAATAAAATCAATGAGAAAGGTTGTTGTTGTCGTGCAAGGCGTTTCCATTCTGCTTGCAGTCGTTCATTGAAACAGCGACGGTTAGCTACCTGAGTCAAACCATCCAAATTTACCAGTTGTTCTAGTTTCTGATTTACATCTTCCGCTTTTTCTTTAGCAATTACTAACTCTGCTGTTCTCTCTTGTACCCGTTGTTCCAAAGTTTCCAAAGATGTTTGTAACTGAAGTGCCATGTTGTTAAAGGATTTCGCAAGTTCACCTATTTCGTCTTTTGAGCTAATTTTGGCGCGGATATTTAAGTTACCTGCGGTAAACTGGGAAACTATATTGGTAAGGTAAATTATTGGCTCTGTTAGCAGTTGTCCAATGGCAAAAGCGATGATTGTCACTAGTGAAGCGATAATTGCAAATAGAAACATTGCGTGACGAATTTGCTTTTCTACAGGTGCTAGGGCAACAGCAAGAGGCTGTGCAAACAACACAGACCAAGGTTTATATTTTAAACGAGCGATCGCAATCAAATTAACTCGATCGCGTGTTGCTGACAAAGATGCAATTAAATACGACTGGTTATTATCCAATGCTTCTTTAAGTTTTGACTCATTAGTTGCCAATTCTTGAGGAGGATAATTCGGCAAACGCCCTTTTTGTTGCAGTTGAGTTACAACATCCAAAGGCAGAGGCACAATTGATTTAAAAAGTAGTTTTGGTGCAGTGCTATGTGCCAGATAAATATTATTTTCATCTAAAAGAATAGCAAATGATTTCAGCCCAGCCCGTTCAGTTTGTCGAGTTACTAACTGCTGAACAACAGTAGCATTATATGAAACACGCAATACACCTAATATATCTCCCTTGGCATTGCGAACCGGACTGCTAAAAAAGAGAATAACAAGGTCAGAAATTGTCGGCGATAGCCTCATACTAGAAATAAAGGACAACCCAGTTTCTAGGGGTTTTTTAAAATAATTTTCAACTGATTCATCTTTGCCAATGTTCGATGTTTGTGTATCCAATACATTTTTACCGTTTAAGTCAAGCAAAGCATAGGAGAGAATATTGAGCATATCTTTCCGACTGAGACGGATTAATGTTTCTATCGCCAATTGCATTTCGGGGCTGTCATCTCGCTGTTTTGGACTTAGGCTGAGGTAGCGTGCCAAGCCTGGTAAAAACGCTTCTACGCGCACGGCATTGAGATTTCCATCAATAAAGGCATCTATTCTGTTAGTAGTTTCGTTAGCTGCCGCAGATAGGGCTTGTCGGGCGTTGTCAGTTAGTGCTTTTTCAGTTGTCTGTTTGTTGATAAATGTCAATAACAGCAACGGAATCAAAGCAATAATGAGAAACGAGGCGATCAACTTTGTACGGATGCCGCCCAAAAGATTGTGCTGCATGGCTTTAAACTAGGGGGGAGGGTTCAAGAAGGAAGAATTGAACAAAGTTTTTAGCTCAGGAATGCGCGTCACGTTTCCAGAGCGAATAAAAAAGTTTGCATATATCTTGGCAGTTTTGTAGATAGAGTTAGGGTTGTTAGATTGAAATAATTTTTGATTTTCAGCTAAATCAGTTAGGTTTACTCCCTCTAGAGAAAGTGTGCTGCTAGGAATTTTTAAGGCTTTGCTAACGATCGCGTTTCCTTCCTGAAGATTTGCTTTCCAGTAGGCCGCGGCTTGTAGCCATCCTCGCACAAATGCACGAATATCTTCGGGGCGATCGCGGATTGTATCTTTGCGAAAGATAATCATATCTAAAATCAAGCCAGGGGTTTGTTTGCTGGTAAATATGATATTTCCCCCTAATTTTATAGCTTCAGATAGATAGGGTTCCCAAGTGTGGCCGGACTGAATAACATTATTTTTCAGACCTTGAGGAATTTCTAAAGCCTCTAATTTAACCAACTTTACATCATCGCTGGTTAAGTTGGTAGTTTTCAACATCTCAATCACGAAAACTTCGCTAAAACCGCCTAGATTTGTACCTAGTTTTTTTCCTTTCAAGTCAGCAACAGTTTTAATTTGTGATTGGGCGACTACCACATCTGCTCCTGTTGATTCATCTATAATAAGCACGCCTTGTATATCAGGATTTGTGGCACTCAATATTATAAAACTTCCCAAGGAAGCTGTAATCCCATCATACTTACCCGCACTGAAATTTGCTCTTTCCAATTGCGTGTATCGTTTATACATTAGTTCCACATCTACTCCTTGGGCTTTGAAGAATCCTTTTTCTTGAGCAATGATGCCTGGATACTCCCCAACAAAAGATGCAAATATCACTTTCAAAGGAGGGCGTTTGAATTCGGTCGGTGCCCAAGCATGACAAGCAAATAGCAAACAGGCGGTAATGAGAAACATACTAAAGTATCTGAGTAGTTTCAACATAAATATTAGATATTATTTAACCACTATCGATGAAATATTCAACTACATTAACTATATTTTCAGATTAAAACTGACGGCGAAACTCGATTAAATACTTAATAAAAAATATTACTTATTTATTTTTTCTAATTAATTGTATGACAACTACCGCGTCAGCCTTAAAACGTTAGGCTTAAAAAGCCTAGCAAATCCCAAATAAAATTATTAACCGAGCAGTATTGAAGCACAAAAGAAAATACCCCCAGATCCAAAAAAAATCTGGGGGTAAGTAAGCCTGATGATACTAGATTGCGATTTAAATAATCCCAAATACTGACTCGACAGTGGACTTAATCGAGTCTCTTGCATCCTTCAAAGTTTGGCTGATGGGATGCTTTGCCTGCAAAAATACACGGGCACAATTGCGTCCTGGCATTCCGGAAATGGAACCGCCTGGATGAGTTCCTGCACCTGTCAGAAATAAATTGTCAATTGGGGTTTTGTAATTCGCTATTTCTGGCAAAGGACGGAAAAATACCATTTGATCTAAGGTCATATCAATATGGTAATAATTCCCTTTGTATGCGCCTAATCTTTCTCCTAGTTCTGCTGGACTTTCTACACGACGGGCGATAGTTGCATTTTTCACATTCGGCGCATAGTTCGCTAATTTATCAACCACCCTGTCTGCAACTTTGTTTTTTAATTCATCTGTCCAACCCGTACCCCTCAAACCTGTTCCCTCTGCACCGGCAATTTGATAAGGGGCGAAGAATTCAATCCACACTGTATGCTTGCCTGCTGGTGCTAATGTGGCGTCTAAGTAGCTAGGCATTACCACGTACATTGATGGGTCAGCATCGGGGATCTCTCCCAAGGTACATTTACTATGAGCCTGTTCTACATGAGTCACGGAATCTGCAATTAAGATAGACCCAACAAGATATTCGTCTTTGTGTTCGTGGTGGGGAAAGTGCAGTGGTTCGTTCAAAGCCAAATCGATCTTGAGGATAGTTTCGTTGTTGTTAACGATGCGGCGTTCTAATCTTTCGTATAACTCAGGATCGGCTCCATCAATTTCGCTTTTATCAGTCATTTGTAAGAACAACCGCCTAGCGTCGATATTAGAAATCACGCCATGTTTGGCACGATATTCTTTACCACCAGCGACTCGCACACCCACAGCTTTGCCATCATCAATTAAGACTTTTTCCACATGCTGGTCTGTGAGGATGACGCCGCCTTTAGTTTTGACTAAATTCACCAAAGCTTGCACGAGTGCGCCAGTCCCGCCGCGGGGTCTTGCCATGCCTGGATTATGGCGCATTGCCATCATAATTGCACCAATGGCAAGGGTTTTTTGTGATGGCGGCGCACCAAGTTCTGCCGCTAGCCTTGCTAGTGGTGCTTTGAGAAATTCTGAATCAAACCACTCGTTAAGTAAATCTTCACCGCTGGTTAACATGGTGCGAATAAAGTCCAGCGTTTTGTTTGGCGAACCAATGACAGAAAATAAATCTTTGATTTTTGTGATGTCATAGTTACCAAGGATGTCAATAATTGACTTTGGCGGTGCATTAAACATGGGAATCATTGCACCTAACGCCCTTTGCCAATAATCGACAAATTCTGCGTATTTTTTGGCATCGCGATCGCTATATCGAGCGATTTCCGCACAAGTCTTTTCTACCGACTTATGTCCTAAGAAATATTTGCCATCAGGATGGGGACAGAAAACAACCGGATCGCACTCTAAATAATGCAAGCCGTATTTTTCTAGTTCTAGTTCTTCAACTACTGGCCCTAAGTGAATAAACTCATGGTCAATAGCGCATAAGTTAAATTTAAATCCAGGAGCTTCTTGTGGTAAACACTCTTCAGTTGTTGCTGCACCGCCTGGAACGGAACGCTTTTCTAGTAACAGGACACTATAACCAGCTTTCAATAAGTAAGCGGCACAAACTAGCCCATTATGTCCAGCACCAATCAGCACAACATCATACTCTTGCATAGTTGTTACTTTGAAATTAATTAGCTTTATAAAGCTTAAAAAACTTTTGGGAAATTTAAATCACCCATCAGTAACAAAAATTATTTTTGCAGAGTGTCAATACTACTAAAGAGGTACTACATCTGATGATGGTATTTGCTTTATTTTAGCTTCTATCATAAGTATTAAATTACCAATTTCTACTTCTACATCTTTGATATGAAATATAATATCGTCCCATTTAAAATATGGTATACTCATCAATTCTTTGGCTTTGTGCATTAATGCTGTAACTAATTCTATTGAAACACCCTCTCCCTCAGTGCAGTTAAAGCTCTCTAACATTGCGGGTTGCGAACCTTTGCGCGGACGAGCGATCGCAGTAAAACCTAAAGGTCTATTTTTTCCCTTTTCCTTTAACAATACCTTACCTCTAAATTCCATTTTGCCATTACTAGGTAAAAATACCTCAATTTTTTGTGGCTCCAAACTTACAATTTCGCCATCTACATCCAAATCGAAGTTTGGCATCTGCTTTTTGATAAACTCTGATGACAAAGCGCGGTTTATATCTGCTTGTGTCATTGTTATCTTAGCAATGGTATTGACTGGCCGATCTAGTTTGATTTCACCGAAAATAGCACTTAAAGGATTGATGGCAATACCATCTGTTTGCAGTTTTATTTCTTGGACGCGAATGTCTTTTTGGATAACTAATCCTTCACCTGCAACCGAAACTCCATCGACTTGTCCCTGAACTACTTTCAACAAATCTGTTTGTACATCTATTTCTATTTCTTCTACTTCATCTAAATTTTCGGATATTCTTCTTTCAGCTTCCTGGGATAATAATTTTTCTTCCAATCTATGTTCATCAGACATGAATTACTAATCTCCTAAATATCCTCTTATTTGTTACTGTAAAGGCTGGATACTCAAGAGCGAATCTATATTGGGGTATATGCAACTTGGATGATTGAGTAATTAAAAAATAAGCTATTGCTGATTTAAAAAATATTTTATATTTTGCAAGTTAGCAGCCAAAAAATAAAGTAGTGTTATACCAATTTTAAAAAATAAATACGACAGATAGGCAGCCCTAAACCCTTGTCTTGTCTGAATTCAGAACTTTCCAAGAGAGAATTTTGAATTGGTATTAATTGTGGTAAGTAAGGGCGGACAGGATGTCCACCCTACAAAAAGAGTTGAATATTTTTTATTTGGAAATCCTTTAATTTTTACCATTCGGTCGCTGAATAATTGTCTCTAAAACCCGCCGTTTGGCTTTTGGATCTATCGCTACTAACCGTATATATTCACCGCTATATTCTGCTAGAGATGATTCCAAATTTGATATTGCATCCGATTCGGCATCAATGTGGCTGTTAACACAACTTTGCCAGGAACCTGTACGGAAGCGACGCTCATCTACGTGTTCGATACTAATTTTGTAACCTTGAGCCAATATTTCCCGGATTTGTGCTTGTGTTTCCAAGCTCAAATGTGGACTTGATGCTTGTTTTTTCGGGAATCCATTTGTGGTTGCGCCATTAGTTGACGGTTGACTAGTTGGTGCTACAGGAGGAGGTGGTGCTGATTGATAACTTCTACCTCGATTTAGTCGGTTATACTCATCGACTAATTGGGAATTTTCCACTCGTTTTTGTTCGCCAACCATCAAATGGCCGGACTCGATTAAGTGCGACAGTCTGAAATCTGGTTTTTTAAATTCTGGCGGCCCTTCAGTGCTGTTAACCACACGTAAAGATACGCGCTCAAAACCGATTTGATGGATAAAGTTGCGGATTTGTTCGTCGTAAATCCGCGATCGCAACGCGCTAAAAAAGTCAATAGATTGATTGGCAAAAGTATCAACTAGCTGTTCGATTTCCCGCTGCGACAGTCCATCCGGTTCAAAAATACCCTTGACAATTCCCACTTTATCGTCTCGGTCTGGTTCCCAATAAAATTTTTCCATCCGTCCATCCCGAATTAACGGTGCATACAGGGTGGAAAAATCATTACCTGTAACAATAATCGGTACGCGATGTAAAGGCGTAGAATCATAGCTTCCCGGTAACTGCACATCTGTGGGGTTATCGGCAATATTCATCAGTGTGGCATTTACCAACTGGGTGTTTACAGTATACTGAGTGCCTTCATCGAAGCGTCCAGCACCAGCATCCAAATCGTTAATCATCAGCACGCACATTTTACCGCGTACTTTGATTAGTTCTGCTGTTTCCCGGTAGCGCAGCCGAATCAACCGCGCCGGATCTCCTGCATCTGGACTTTCCAACTCGCCACCAGAAATGTGAGTCACCTCGATACCCATTTTCTCGAAGACTAACTCGCATTGAAAAGACTTGCCTTCACCTTTACGTCCGTGAATACCTAAAATGATGGGTACTCTAACGCCAGGAAGCTTCAAAAAATTTTTGGTGATGTGGACAGCAAGTTTGTCCAAAAATCGGGGAGCAATGTAGTAACCCATAAACCTATCTGATAAATAGTTAGCCCTTCTAAAGTTAATGTTAAGTTTTTTTTGGGTATAGCGATCGCTTTTCGTGGATTATTAATGGCGATGGTTTTTAAACACAATTTGAAACACAGAGATAGATTTTCTCTCTGTTGCTGCGAATTCTATTCCCTAAGGATGATTTTGAATATAATTACAAACCCACAGAGGTAGATTTTGTCTCTATAGCCAAGAATTCCATTAGCCAAAGCTTCTATCCTAAACTTTGTGCAAAAATTGTATGTTCTTCACTACTCAAACCTTGTTGCAACACTCCTAAAACCTTTGTCATTTCACCTGTACGTAACGCCTCTACGTCCAACCATAAGCCTGGAAAAAGCCGACTTTTAATTACATTATTTATATCGGGTTTTAGTGATATATACTCACCATTTTCTAAGCAGAACCAATCTAGTTGATTTTCTAATATGCGCCAAACAATATATTCTTTAACACCATTCCGACGGTAGACTTTTTTCTTATCATGTAAGTCATTAGCGGCACTGCTGGCTGCTACTTCAGCGATTAATTCTGGCGCACCTTCAATATAATCATCTTCAGTAATACGTGCTTGTCCGCCTAGCTTTTCATCAATCAACAATACAACATCAGGCTGAGGTTCATTATCTAAATCTAGACGAACTGTAACGTTATCACCTAACTCAACCCCAGGAGTAGCAACTTTATAATTCCACAACCAGCCTATAAGATTGGCATGAGGTTTACCATGACTATTAAAAGGCAAAGGTGATGCCACGTACACAATTCCTTCTATTAATTCTGCTTTTTTAACATGAGGCATAGCAGTATATCGGCGTTCAAATTCCTGGCGAGTCAGCCTATCCCCACTTTCTAACGGCGGAATGCGGATACTTTTGTCGAAGTTTTGTTCTATAGATGCTGTCATGAGCAGATTCCTCAAAGGAGTGTTGCTACATTTAGTATAGGAAATTCTTTGCTTATAGCAGTTATCTAAGCTTATTTACAACGATTTTCAGGTAAATAAACTACATTTTATCTCATACTAATTCTGTATAAAAATACCTCTAATGAATAAAACCTCCGCGCCTCTTTGCGCCAACCTTCGCGTACCTTTGCGTTGAAAAACTTTAAATTGTTAATTAACTTAAAGTAAACCAATTTAACCAAGCGTCCCACTTTTCCACGATTTTGGCAAATTCTGTATAACCTCCTGCTCTAGGATGAGCGCCATCATTAGCTCTTGCTTCATCTATCCAAATATTAGATTTTTCCAGAATTGGAAACACATCTAAATAAGGCACATTTAAATCTTGGCAAATTAAAGCTAAATTTTGGGATAAATCGCTGGTTCTTTTCCTTCTTTCAAGGTCTTCTTGTTCTACGTATGGTGCTGGCCCAATCATTAAAACAGGATATAACTGTTGCGCTTTACTTAAAATATCTTGGGCATTTTTGACTGAATCTGCTAAATCTACACGAGTTTTACCGTTTTCTAGTGTTGTGTCATTTAATCCAAAAGAAAACACAACTCTGCCATCATATTCTTTTGGCAAACGCAGTGATACTTCTTGTAACCAACGCTTTGCTATATCGCTACTCGTATCACGCCTAATTCCTAAATTATAGTAAGTGATGTCATAACCTTTTTTATTAGCGTTAGCACATACTCTCCCCGTCCAACCCAAACATTCCGGGTCACCAGTACCGTTAACAAAGGAGTCACCAACGAAACAAATTCTGACTTCACGTAATACCATTTCACGAAAATCTTGATACATATAGATCTACCGTAGGGGCGCACAGCTGTGCGCCCTTAGAGGATGTTTGAAAAGTGCTGTTATTTTAATCACCCCCCTTAATCCCCCCTTGTCAAGGGGGGAGACCGGAAATCTAGTTCCCTCCCCTTTCTAAGGGGAGGGTTAGGGTGGGGTAAAAAATATTTGATACATCAATCATGACTTTTCAAACATCCTCTTACTAAGGTATTTGTATCAAGTTTAAAGTGAAACAGTATAACTGTAATAAATTCATTGAATAAATACTTTTAGGATTTAAAGTTTTACATACAATAAAATAAGAGAGGAAAAATTAATTGCCTCTCTTAATAAATCAACTTTAAAGGTACTAAGCTTTAGCTTTTACCTTTTAATTTTTAGTATCTGTTGGGTTTGTGAACGATAAAGCTGAGAATTTGGCACTGCTTGATGTTGTCAAAACCCACAACGCGGATGTAATTGTTGGAATATTGAGAACGGCAAGATTGAACTTCGTTCAACACTTCTTGAGTAGATTTAGCGCCGAACAAAGGCAGCTTCCACAGTGTCCAGTATAATTCTGTTGGCTCAGAGGTTTCATTGAATTCAACCGCTGGAATGTAACCTTGATTCAAGATGTACTGGATCTGCTTGGCAATTTGAGCATCAGACAGAGGAGGCAGATAAGAAAGGGTTTCGTAACGACGCTCTTTTGGTAGAGTTTGCATAGCTTTAGTATTAAAGGATTGCGGTTGACTTCAGTTATCAGTTATCGGTCACCAGTTATCGCTGCTGACTATTCACTGTTCGTTATTTGGGTCTGAGGTTGTTTGCTGTTCTGGATAGAGACTGGGGTTTGATGTATCTATTTGTGTGATGCGTTCTAGATGCTGGCGACGTTGTTCCATATTGGCTTGCTGAATGCCAGTGCGAACCATTTCCGGTAAGAAATCAGTCACTTCCTCGGCAATATGTTCTCTGACAGTCATGATCCGCAATGCCAAATCCGGCTTTTCTCGAAACAGTTGCTTTATATAAGCTTCTCCGTCTTGAACTTTATCCGCAGAAAAGTTATGCAGCCACACTGCCAATGGAGGATTAGTTTCGCCCAGCTGCGCCAATACTGTCCTTAGCGCCTGATATGTCAGGTAGCTTTGGAGAGTCTTGGCTGTGTCCTTCGCAATTTGCTTGAGATTCATGCTTGGCCCCAGCCCTTAAGAGTTATGAGTTATGAGTTATGAGTTATGAGTTATGAATTAATGTAACTCTTAACTCCTAACTTCTAACTCGTAACTTTGGATCAGACGGTATCCATAGCTTCAAACTCAAACTTGATTTCTTTCCAGAGTTCGCAAGCAACGGCTAATTCAGGAGACCACTTAGCGGCTTCGCGGATAATGTCGTTACCTTCACGAGCCAAGTTGCGACCTTCGTTACGAGCTTGGACACAAGCTTCTAAAGCAACGCGGTTAGCTGTAGCACCAGGAGCGTTACCCCAAGGGTGACCGAGAGTACCACCACCGAATTGCAGCACGGAGTCATCACCAAAGATTTCTACGAGTGCAGGCATGTGCCAGATGTGAATACCACCAGAAGCAACTGCCATTACACCAGGTAGAGAAGCCCAGTCTTGGGTAAAGTAAATACCACGAGACTTGTCTTGCTCTACATAGTTTTCACGCAATAGGTCAACGAAGCCCATTGTGATACCGCGCTCACCTTCCAACTTACCAACAACTGTGCCGGTGTGGATGTGGTCACCACCAGACAAGCGCAGGGCTTTAGCTAATACACGGAAGTGAATACCGTGGTTCTTTTGACGGTCGATAACAGCGTGCATAGCACGGTGAATGTGCAACAGAATACCGTTGTCACGACACCAACGAGCCAATGTGGTGTTAGCGGTGAAACCTGCTGTCAGGTAGTCGTGCATGATGATGGGCTGTTTGAGTTCTTTAGCGTACTCAGCCCGCTTCAGCATTTCTTCGCAGGTGGGAGCGGTAACGTTGAGGTAGTGACCTTTGATTTCACCGGTTTCTGCTTGGGCTTTAGCAATAGCTTCAGATACGAACAAGAAGCGATCGCGCCATCTTTGGAATGGTGCTGAGTTGATGTTTTCGTCGTCTTTGGTGAAGTCCAAACCACCGCGCAAGCACTCATATACAGCGCGTCCGTAGTTCTTAGCTGACAAACCTAATTTTGGTTTGATGGTACAACCCAACAAAGGACGACCGTATTTGTTTAATTTGTCACGCTCAACTTGGATACCGTGGGGAGGGCCTTGGAAGGTTTTGATGTAAGCTACTGGAAAGCGGATGTCTTCCAAACGCAGTGCCCGCAGGGCTTTAAAACCAAATACGTTACCTACGATCGAGGTCAACACATTGGTTACAGAACCTTCTTCAAACAGATCCAGAGGATAGGCAACATAGCAAATAAATTGGTTGTCTTCGCCGGGAACTGGTTCGATGTCATAGCAACGACCTTTGTAGCGATCGAGGTCGGTAAGCAAGTCTGTCCACACAGTTGTCCAAGTACCAGTGGAAGACTCAGCCGCTACAGCCGCACCTGCTTCTTCGGGAGGAACTCCAGGCTGTGGCGTAACGCGGAATGCTGCTAGAAGGTCTGTATCTTTAGGTGTGTAATCGGGGGTGTAATAAGTTAGTCTGTAATCCTTAACCCCGGCTTGATACCCAGATTTGCTCTGAGTCTTCGTTTGAGCGTAAGACATATTTTATCCTTCCCAGAAGTCACTCTTTTTACTAATCAAATCACGTATTGTGCAACTTTCCCACACCCCGCTCTTTCCCCCTTGAGCGGGGAGAAGATCGGGAAAAATTTTTGTTATGGGTTGCCTTCGGCAGAGTTTAGCACTTTTTTGCGGCCTAAACTTTGGTAGCGGTGGTAACCATCCTTACCAGTGTTCTCCCATTCTTGGGCATACGACCTCGCGCTTCTACTCTCTCCTCTGCCTACACATCAAAATTCTTTTTTATCTGTTTCTCTTCTCGCACCCGACTAAACCTTCTCAATTCACCAAAACTTCCGCACTTTGCGGTCAGCATTTAGATAATTCTCCCATAAACTGGCATATTCAGGGGATTGGCCTGGCTAGCACACATTCCCGCTTCCATACTCCTTTTATCTTCTCCTTAGTTGGCTAAGATACCAGAAAAGAATTTACTTGACAGAGATTTAGCAGAGTGGTGAGCAAAAGATAAAAGAATTGCACACCACGAAATTTGTAGCTTGTTTCACAATATATCAAGAATTCGATAAGTTATTCTTTGAAAGTTTTTAACTTATTTATTTAAATTTGTTATTACATAAAGATTTAAACATTTTGTTAAGAATGGTTTACAAAATGTCATTAATGGTGTGGGACTGGTGACTGGTGACTGGGGACTGAAACTAGAAAATAGATATTTAGGAATACTTTTTCACCCAGTACCCAATCCCCAATCCCTAATCCCCAGTCCTCTATGTTTAAAAAATCCAAGTGAGGGGAACACTGAAGTTAACCAAAAGCCAGTTTAGACAACGGCTATGGGTAGTGTCTTGAAAGGAAATGTCATCGTGGTATTGTTTTGCAAGCGTACTAGCTTATTGATTTCTTCTATCTTGCTGGGGTTAATAATGCCGAGTATGGGATGGGCACAAAAAACCCCTGATATTAATTCATCCGATTTAGCTCCTGCTTATCCGTCTTCACCACCGCCTCCGCGAGTAGATCCTTTACCCGATGAGAGGGGAGTGCAAGAAAATTCGCCAGAAACGGATTATCGTGTTGCCAACTTACTGGCAGATGTTACAGGTAATCTTTGGATAGGTTCTTGGCGGGGACTATCGCGGATCGACCCGAAAACTGGGAAGATTGTTTCTCGTGTGAGCTTACCTAATGTTGCCATTGGTGCTTTAGCCCAAGACAAAGTAGGACGCTTATGGGTGGGAAGTTATGGCGGACTGATGCGAGTAGATCCCCGCACGAGCGAAATTACCGCACAGAATTTATTTTTGCCTTCTAAACGGGTATTGTCGCTGTTAGTTGACAAGCGCGGCTATTTGTGGGCTGGAACTGACAATGGTTTAGCTCTAATTAGCCCCGACCAAGGCTTGATTATGACAACATTAAAAAATCTCCCTGGTGTCAGTGCCAACACATTGACTTTAGATGCTGAAGGTCACCTGTGGGTTGGCACCCTTGATGGAGTAGTGCGGGTTAATACTTCTAGTGCTGCAATTATCAAGCGAATCGCAGATTTACCAGGAACCACTGTACAAGCTTTAGCTATCAGCCCAGAAGGATTAATTTGGGCGGGAATGCCAAATAATTTACTAGTTATTAACCCGAAAACTGGGGCAGTGTTGCGATCTGTAACGCGGTTGCGTGGGCGTAACGTTACAGCAGTGCGTTTTGCTAAAGATGGTAGTGTCTGGGTCGGTACTCACGATGGTTTGTTACGATTAAATCCAAATACCGGAGCTGTGTTAGACGCTGAAGTTGCTGGACTTCCTTCTAGTCGGGTTCTTGCCCTTGTACCTGACATCGGCAATAAATTGTGGATCGGTACTAGTGAAGGTCTAGCTTGGTTAATGCCGAAAATGAACAGCGCAAAACCTCATCTTGCTTTCAGTCGCGCCGTGAAGTGATTAGTTATTTGTCCTTTGTCCTCTGTCTTTAGCAAATGACAAATGACTAATGACCAATGACAAAGCGCAAAGTCTGATCGGAGGAAACCTCCGCTCAGAACTTTGTAAGAGAGGACAAAAAATCCAAAATCCAAAATCTCAAATCCAAAATTGGCAATGGCAATCACTACCCAGCAATTAATTCAATGGAAACAACAGGGACGTTCAATTGTGGCGTTGACGGCCTGGGATTATGCGATCGCCCAACTCCTCGACGCAGCTGGTGTAGACTTAATCCTCGTGGGTGACTCGATGGCAGTAGTTTTAGGCTACCAAACAACTCTGCCAATAACTCTAGATGAGATGATTTACCACGCCAAAGCTGTACGTCGAGGAGTTAAACGCGCTTTTTTACTGGTTGATTTACCGTTTTTGAGCTACCAGGAAAGCATCCAACAAGCGATACATTCAGCAGGTAGGGTTTTGAAAGAAACCGGAGCGCAAGGTGTAAAGTTAGAGGGTGGTTATCCAGAAATGGTGGAAACTGTGGGTCGTTTGGTGCAAGCCGGAATTCCAGTTATGGGTCATGTGGGTTTGACGCCGCAATCAGTACATCAACTCGGTTTGCGACAACAGGGTAAAACCCAAGAAGCCAGTGAGAGAATTTTAAATGAAGCGATCGCTCTCGAACAAGCTGGCGCTTTTGCCATGTTGTTAGAGCATATACCCGCAGACTTGGCAATGCAAATTACACAAAAACTTACCATCCCGACAATTGGTATTGGTGCAGGGCCTCACTGCGATGGTCAAGTTTTAGTTACTTCAGATGTACTCGGTCTTGCAGAAAAGAGTCCACCATTTGCCAAAGTTTATACAAATTTACGGGAGACAATTACTAAAGCCGTGCAAGATTATGCTTTAGAAGTGCGAGAACGGAAGTTTCCTTAAGCAATACTTCGCTAAATCGAAAAGCGCCTGGATTAGACTCAATTCTGACGCTTGAATTCTGTTTTGGTAAAAGTCAAAGCCTCTGCTCTCGTAAGCTATTCATTAATCAAATGTTTCTTAACAATTTTGAAAACATTGTTTGACAATTCCCAATAGTTGCGTAGTAATTTATTACTACGCTAGTAGCCAAATTTTACTGAACTAGACTAAAGATTTTTGGAGATACAGCAGATTGCAACTTGATGAGGTACAGATAATTGTAGGGGCACAATATATTGTGCCCCTACCCGTGTACTTCATTTACCCGAAATACACTGTATTTTAGTTATTTTCAGATAAATTTTTATATTGGCAAGTAACTTCAGTTACTTGCAGGACTTAAGTTTAGCCCTATAAGCAATAAGTTTTACCTCCAGGATTTCGCTTATAGCATCACAAAAGTTGTGGGATTAATTTTGTCCGGCTACTTAATAAGTTTATAAACAAAGCTATAAAATTTACCTAAAATGTGAGTTTTGATTCTCATAAATGTTACGAAAAATTACGGAGCAATAGCCTATAAGGAAAGAGATTCAAAGAGAGCTTTTCCAAATAAAAATGAAAAGTTAGATTCAATTTAAGTATTAAAGCGTAGACAACACGATGGATCTGCGGAAATTCCGCAATTGCCACCAAGACAATTGCAGAAAGCCAGTGTAGTCTTTAACTAGAAAAACAGTGTCAGGCGGTTACTAGACAAAACGTCAACTATTCCCACTAAACTTTTTAATATTTATCGTTCTTATGACTCCAAAAGACATCCAAATTAAATTTCCTCTTTGGCAATATCTGAACCAGCCCTTATTTAGCGCTGATACTAAATTAGTATGGAATCCCCATCGTTTTGCATTAGTCTGGCGTCTTCAAATGCTAGAACGCTGCTGGACTAAAGAATGTGACGCGAAAGGTCCTCAACAGCATTAGCTATATTAAAAGCTATATTAAAAAAAGGCAAACTAAGCCTCGTCTAAAGTACGGGGCTTTTTGCCGTCTAGTAAAGTACTAACAGTCATGTCTCCCATAACATTAATTGCAGTGCGGCAGCGATCCAAAAACCAGTCTACAGTCACTAGCAAAGCAATGTATTGGGTAGGTAAACCTACAGAAGTAAACACCAACGTCATTGTTACTAGTCCAGCATTGGGAATATTCGCTGCACCTACCGATGCAAAAATCGAAGTGAGGATGACAATTAATTGCTGTCCCAAGCTTAGGTGTTGCCCAATTAGTTGGGAAATATACAATGCAGACATCGCTTCATAAAGGGCAGTACCATCATTGTTGAAATTTGCTCCTACTAGTGCCCCCAAGGCAGCAGAGGATTCCCTTAAACCGACTTTTGTTTGCAAAACCTCGAAGGTTACGGGCATTGCCGCCGCAGACGAAGAAGTCGAGAAAGCCGTCAAAAAAGCATCAGAACCACCAGCTAGAAATTTCAGGGGGTGTACCCAAGAACCGAATTTGACTCTGGTTAGGTAGTAACACGCTTGTAGTAACAGTGCTACCAGCACCGCGACGATGAATGCGCCTAAAGATTGAAAGGGGGCAAAACCTTCTTTGGCAACAGTTTTAGCCACAATCCCAAAGACTGCGAAGGGTACCAAGGCAATTACCCAATTGAGGATACGGACTACCGCTTCAAACAAAATGCCGATGACATCCTCAATGGGTTGGTATGCGTTTTTTCCTTGGGCGATTTGTTCGGATTTTAATGCCCGCAGTACAATACCAAAACTTAAGGCAATGACAATCAGTTGAATGACATTATTATCAACTAACGGTTTGAGGACTGCTTCTGGTACTGCATCTTTTACGAGTCCCCAAGGATCGAGGTTTTGAGTTGTGATTTGTGTATTTGTCGAGCTGACTACATTCCCCCAGGTTCCCGGACGTAGAACGTTTGCGACAAAAAGTCCCACTAAGATGGCTACGGTAGTGTTGGTTAAAAGTAGTACAAATAACCGCCGTCCGGCTGTACCAGGGATATTTGTAGTCATTAAAGTATGCAGCACCGCTACCAAAATTAGCGGTGTAGCTAAGGCACGGAGAGCCTTTAGCACTAACTCAGCTGGAATTGCTAAATTGTTAATCAGGGCGGCGTTGCTGGGGCTGGGATTTCCTGCACCAAGGGCAATTCCGACGCTAACGGCGGCTACTAGGGCGATTACAATTTGTAACGTCAGAGGAATACGCTGCCACCAAGGCCTAGCTTTGGTTTCAGGCGAAGTAGTAGTGTCTGGATGGCTCATTGGTTAGATGCGGATTAACTGCTGTAACTATTAAAACAACACTTGTGACAGTGGTAAATCCGGAAAAACAAAAGCTTTATTTTTGGGTAAAAACTGCTAATGTAAGATCCCATTGCTTTGCAAAATCCGGCTTGAAAGGGTCAGCCCTTAAGAGATATTTTTGGCTTGTGCTTGGAGACGCTTATGTCCTTTGTGCCTTTGCATATTCACAGTGACTACAGTTTGCTTGATGGAGCAAGTCAGCTACCAGAGTTGGTGGAAAGAGCGATCGCATTGGGGATGAAAGCGATCGCCCTTACCGATCATGGTGTCATGTATGGCGCGGTTGAATTGATTAAAATTTGCCGCAGTCAAAATATTAAGCCGATTATCGGTAACGAAATGTATATCATTAACGGCGATATTGAGAAACAAGAACGCCGTCCTAAATATCATCAAGTTGTTTTAGCTAAAAATACAAAAGGTTACAAAAATTTAGTCAAATTAACTAGTATTTCTAATCTCAAAGGCGTTCAAGGCAAAGGAATTTTTTCTCGTCCTTGTATTAATAAAGATTTACTCAAACAATATCATGAAGGCTTGATTGTTACTAGTGCTTGTTTGGGCGGAGAAGTTCCCCAAGCAATTCTCAGTGGGAGACCAGATGCAGCCAGGAAAGTTGCTCAGTGGTATAAAGATGTATTTGGTGATGATTATTATTTAGAAATTCAAGACCACGGTTCCCAAGAAGACCGGATTGTGAATGTCGAAATAGTCAAAATTGCGCGGGAATTAGGTATTAAATTTGTTGCTACCAATGATTCGCATTTCATTTCTTGTTTTGACGTTGAAGCTCACGACGCCTTGCTGTGTATTCAGACCGGCAAGCTAATTGTTGAAGATAATCGAATGCGTTATAGCGGCACCGAATATCTCAAATCTGCCCAAGAGATGAAGCTGCTATTTCGCGACCATTTACCAGATGATGTCATTGAAGAAGCTGTAGCCACCACCGAAGAAGTCGCCGAAAAAGTCGAGCCTTACCATATTATGGGTGAGCCTCAAATTCCTACTCCTCCTATTCCCTCTGGCCATACTGCTGACACTTACGCTGAAGAAGTTGCATGGATTGGACTTTTAGAAAGGTTAAATCGCAAATCACGCAATGAAGTCGATTCCGTCTACAAAGAAAGATTGGAATACGAACTCAAAATGATTCAGCAGATGGGTTTTTCCAAATACTTTTTAGTTGTATGGGATTACATCAAGTTTGCCAGAGATAATAATATTCCTGTTGGCCCTGGGCGAGGTTCGGCCGCTGGTTCGTTAGTTGCATACGCGATGCGAATTACTAACATCGATCCCGTACATCATGGATTACTATTTGAGCGTTTCTTGAACCCAGAACGAAAATCCATGCCTGATATTGATACGGATTTCTGTATTGAACAACGCGATAAAGTTATTGATTACGTAACAGAGAAATATGGTGCAGATAGAGTTGCTCAAATTATTACCTTTAACCGCCTAACTTCTAAAGCTGTTTTGAAAGATGTCGCCAGAGTATTAAATATTCCTTATGGTGAAGCCGACAAAATGGCGAAATTAATTCCTGTGGTGCGGGGTAAACCAACTAAGCTCAAGGTGATGATTTCCGATGCAACTCCAGAACCAGAGTTTAAAGAAAAATACGATCGAGACCCAAGAGTTCGCCATTGGATTGATATGGCGATGCGAATTGAAGGAACTAACAAAACATTTGGTGTCCATGCAGCGGGCGTAGTGATTTCAGATGAACCATTGGATGAAATTGTACCGCTACAAAAGAATAATGACGGTTCTGTAATTACTCAGTATTTCATGGAAGATCTGGAATCAATGGGTTTGTTAAAAATGGATTTTCTAGGTTTGCGTAACCTGACCCTGATTCAAAAAACCCTTGATTTAATTCAAGAAACCAAAGGATATCGTGTCGATCCAGATGATATTACTCAACAAGAAAGAAAAGCACAAAAGATATTAGCTAAAGGGGAACATAGCAACCTGCCAAAAGATGTCCAAAAAACTTATGAACTATTAGAAGCAGGGGAGTTAGAAGGAATATTTCAATTAGAATCTTCTGGAATGCGTCAAATAGTTCGAGATTTGAAACCTTCTAATATAGAAGATATTTCTTCAATTTTGGCACTTTATCGACCGGGGCCATTAGATGCAGGACTGATTCCTAAATTTATTAACCGCAAACACGGTCGAGAAAATATTGATTACGAACACAATATTTTAGAACCAATATTAGACGAAACTTATGGAATCATGGTTTATCAAGAGCAAATCATGAAAATTGCTCAAGATATGGCTGGATATTCCTTAGGTCAAGCCGACTTGCTGCGTCGGGCGATGGGTAAAAAGAAAGTTTCCGAGATGCAAAAGCAGCGGGAAAAATTTGTCGATGGCGCGGCGAAAAATGGTGTGAAAAAACAAGTAGCTGAAGATTTATTCGAGCAAATGTTGAAGTTTGCTGAATATTGTTTAAGCTATGACACGGAAATTTTAACAGTAGAATATGGATTTTTGCCGATTGGGGAGATTGTAGAAAAAGGCATTGAATGTAGTGTATACAGCGTTGATAGTAATGGAAATATTTATAGTCAACCCATCGCCCAGTGGCACGATCGCGGACAACAAGAAGTGTTTGAATATTGTTTAGAAGACGGTTCAGTGATTCGGGCAACAAAAGACCATAAATTTATGACTGCCGATGGTCAAATGTTGCCCATTGATGAAATATTTGAGGCCGAATTAGATTTGATGCGGGTTGAGGGTTTGCCAGATTAGGGGATGAGGGAGATGGGGAGGTGGGGAGATGGGGAGATGGGGAGATACGGGGACGCGGGGAAAAACAAATGACAAATGACAAATGACTAATTATGCTGGTTCGTGACAAACAGCTTCTATGCGATATCCGTCAGGATCGATCGCAAAAGCGGCATAATAATTGGGGTGATAATTTGGACGCAATCCTGGTTTACCATCGTCTTTAGCTCCTGAAGCGATCGCTTGTTCGTAAAAAGCATCAACAGCGGCACGATTATTAGCCACAAATGCTAAATGAAAACCCCTTGATACCTCATGGGTAAACTTTTGGCGGCTGACAAGCCAAAACCTTGGGAAACTATCACTGCCATAACCAGCAATGTCAGTCAAATTAAACAGCCGCTTGATGCCTAACGGCATAAGCACTGCATCATAGAAAGCTAGACTGCCTTCTAAATTACTGACGCCAAAGGATATATGGTCAAACACAAGCTTTGATTTTTAGATAAACTACTTACAATATTTTTCAATAAAACGGGATCTCAAGAGCGATCGCTTTGTTTCTACTTCGCCAAAGTTCCGTTTGCCCCTAGTTCTGACTTCCTGATGACCAAATCTTGATTAGACCTCTTGCAATCAATTGCTTTTTGCACTCTTGTGGTCAAAGGGACTCATCTTTATTGGGGAAAGGGAAAATACCAAACCTTTCCCCCTTTCCCCTTTTCCCGACTTCTGCAAGAAGTCTATTGTCGCGGTATCGTCTATCCCCAAGGCAGTTATGGCAGCAGCAAATTTTTAGAAGATAGGAAAAAGTTATGTGTTAAAATTTTACAGCTGTTTATAACTTCAAAAAAATGGTAGAAGATACACTTTTAATCCAGAAAAATGGTTTAATTTTTAAAGTTGTTAAAAGCAAATATCAAGATTTTTGGGAAAAAGTTAATGACGAGCAATGGGAACCCCAAACTTTCAAAGTATTTGACCGCTTTATATCAAAAAACGTTACTTATATAGATGTGGGGACATGGATAGGGCCAACCTTGCTTTATGCAGCCCAACTAGCTAAAGAAGCGTTTGCTTTTGAACCCGATCCAGTAGCTTATCAGGAAATGTTAGCTAATGTTAAATTAAATCCAAATATTTCTACTAATATTAAAACTTATGAAGCCTTGATAGGAATTGAATCTGGTGAAGCTCGACTAGGAAGTAGAGAAGAAGGAGGAGATTCCATGAGTAGCATTTTGTTTTCAGATATGAAAACAAGTTGGCTAGTTAAATCCATTAATCTCCAAGACTTTGTAAAGAAAGAAGGTTTGCAGCCACCTCTATTTATTAAAGTGGATATTGAAGGTGGAGAATATTCCCTAATCCCAACATTAGCTGGCTTTTTTAAAGACTATCAACCAATAGTACTTTATTTATCGCTTCACCCAGAATTTCTGGCAATGAGTACATCTTCTAGTAATACAGTTGTAGGAAAGGTGAACAAATGGATTAAATTAATTACGGCTCATCTACATTTAGCTAGGAGTCTGGGCAGCTTTAAATTTATATATGATATTCATGGCGATCGCACCAGTATATTGGCAGGACTATTGAAGGCCCTAAGTAGTGAGAATTCAATAGCTGAAAACGCTATTATCGCAACGAACGAAGTCTGGAAAAAAGTTGGGAATGAGAATTAAAAATCCAGAATGCAGTCAGTTAGGAATTTAAATCTTTACTAACTCAATACTAAAAAATTTCAATCCGTTGATTGATTCTTGATTCGCTCAATATTAATCTGAATTATGGCGATTCAATGCCTCTATTGTTTGTTGTCAAATTAACATTGAACAATTTATAAAAAACTAATGACTAGTATCAATTTTACTCCAGTTCCAGAAATTTCAGTAATATTAAGTACATATAATCGCGAAAATTATTTAAATAATTGTATTGATAGTGTCATTAATCAAACGTTTAATGATTGGGAACTAATCGTAGTTGATGATGGCAGCCAAGATAACACTTTTACAGTCGTCAATCCTTATCTGCAAAAATTTAATAATATCCGTTATCTAAAACATCAAAATCGCAAGGCCGCTTATTCGAGAAATGCTGGTATTCAAGCATCCTTCGGAAACTACATCACCTTTATAGATAGCGATGACACATACAAAAAAAATCATCTAGAGTCGCGCTTTGAATATATGAAAGCTAATCCCGAAATTGATTTAATTGAAGGAGGATGGGAAATCGAAGAAGAGTTTTTCGTTGCCGATTTTTTTAAACCAGGTGAAAAAATTAGCATTCGAGAATGTGTTGTAGGTGGAACATTTTTCGGCAAAAGAAAAGTATTCTGGGAGTTGAAAGGATTTAATAATATTCATTATGGAGAAGATGCAGATTTGTGGTCTCGCGCCGAAAAAATTTTTAAAACTCAAAAAATTAAACAGCCAGAAACCTATGTTTATAGTAGATCTGAAAGTAGTACTACTAAGATTTTTATGGATAAAATCTCCTAAAATTAGTTAAATAGGTTGTATGAAAATCACCTTTTGCCTACCCCAAATACAAAATATATTTCAGCAGCATATTAGCTATAAATGGAAAAGTTTATTTTTAGGGATTATCCTAATCTCTATACTATTTTTATCTAGTTGTCAAAGTACAACACAAAAAAACAACGGTGCAATTCATGTGACACTCTGGCACAGTATGAATCCACCAGGAAATCGGGAAATATTTAATAAACTAATAGATAAATTTAATCAGACTCATTCTGATGTTTATGTAGAATCTATCTATGTAGGAGTAGACGGAATATTACCGAAAATATTAACAGCAGTGATTGGCAATGCATCTCCAGATATGTTGTCATTCTCTCCACAAATGACAGGTCAGTTTGTAGAATTAGAAGCAATTCGACCTCTGGAAGATTGGCTTGCAAAATTGCCACAAAAGTCGGAAATTTTTCCTAACTTATTTGAAGAATTGGAATTTGACGGTCACATTTGGTCAGTTCCTCTAACTACTGCTAATATGGGCATTTTTTACCGTCCTAAACTTTTCCAAGCAGCAGGAATTACGCAAACCCCTAAAACTTGGGAAGAATTGAGAGAAGTTGCCAAAAAATTAACTATAGACCGCAATGGCGACAATCGACCCGAACAATATGGAATGTTATTGCCTTTAGGAAAAGGAGAATGGACTGTCTTTAGTTGGTTCGGTTTTTTATTAAGTGCTAAAGGAGAGATTGTCACCAATAATCGCCCAAATTTGATGAATCCAGGAGCGATCGCTGCGTTAAAATTTTGGCAAGATATATTAAAAGATGGTTCAGCAACCCTTTCTCCCCCAGAACGAGGTTATGAGGAAGATGCTTTTATTTCAGGCCGTGTGGCGATGCAAATCACGGGCCCCTGGACTTTCATTATGAAATCCAATGTTGATTTTCAAGTATTTCCCATACCTGCAAATGTCCAGCAAGCTTCAGTCAAAGGCACTGGAAATTTGTTTTTGATGAAAACTACACCCGAAAAAGAACAGGCTGTACTCAAATTTTTTGAGTATATTTTGAGTGAAGAATACCAAACAGAATGGAGTATTAAATCGGGTTTTTTACCAACGAATATGAAATCAGCCGAAAGTCAACCTTATCAAGAATTGCTCAAGCAAAAACCTGTTTTGAAAACTTTTCTTGACCTCATGCCTGTATCAGGTTATAGACCAATTATTCCCGGCTATAGTCGTTTATCTGATGCTCTTGGTCGAGCCATTGAAGCCACCATGCTTGGTGCATCTCCAGAAGCAGCACTTGAAAAAGCCCAAGCAAACCTCGATTCAATTTGGGATTCCATACAACCTCAATGAAATCTAAAATCCTGCCAGCACCCCTCAAACCTGGTGATTTGCTACAAGTCATTGCTCCTAGTGGTGCTTTACGAGAATTTGAGGCATTTGAGCGAAGTATAGAAATATGGCGATCGCGGGGCTACCAAGTTGAAATCACTCCTCAGATAGATGACAAATGGGGATATTTAGCAAGCACAGATGAAAACCGCCGCAACCAACTAGCAGCAGCATGGCAAGATCCAAATTGTCGCGGTATCCTCTGCGCCAGAGGTGGTTTCGGTAGCACCCGCATTTTAGAAAATTGGCATTGGCAACAAAAATCAGAACTTCCCAAGTGGTTGATTGGCTTTTCTGACATCACCGCACTCCTATGGAGCCTTTATAACGCGGGCATTTCCGGCGTTCACGGCCCTGTGCTGACAACCCTTGGCGATGAGCCAGATTGGTCAATCGAACGATTGTTTGATTGGGTAGAAGGTCGTTGTGTTGCTTCTATTAAAGGTTGTGGTTGGGGTGGTGGGATTGCAACAGGCGTTTTGTTACCAGGAAACTTGACAGTAGCAACTCATCTTTTAAGTACACCAATCCAGCCAAATTTTGATGGCGCGATTTTGGCACTGGAGGATGTGACAGAAGCGCCTTATCGTATCGACAGAATGCTTACGCAGTGGCGTTTGAGTGGTGCATTAGCAAAACTTCGCGGCATTGCTTTGGGCAGTTTTACTCGTTGTGAAGCGCCGCCAAACGTGCCTAGTTTTAGCGTCGAAGAAGTATTGCGCGATCGCTTGAGCGATCTGGGGATTCCTGTAGTCTCTGATTTGCCTTTTGGTCACGGTAGCCCTAATGCAGCGTTACCAGTGGGCGTAAAAGCAACTTTAGACGGAGATGCGGGTATATTGGCGATCGACGAGCGATCGATCTCACACCATAGCAATGTTTAAAAGTTGCTGGAGAAAACTTGGCAAACACAGAGTTAAAAATATAAGGAGTTTATGGACAAAAATTTAATAATTGATGTTGGCGTTCACACAGGTCAAGATACAGAATTTTACTTGAAAAAAGGCTTTAGAGTTATTGGTATAGAAGCCGATCCTCAGATTTACAAATCAGTCAAAGAACGACTAAATTACTACATTGAAAATGGTCAACTTACCCTCCTAAATATTGCTGTATCAACTAAAGACGAATCAGTCACATTTTATACTAATTCAGACAGAACTTTTTGGGGTACAACTTCACTAGATAGAGTTAAAAAAACCGAAATTACCTTTAGTACGCCTTTCGTTGAGATGACTGTAGAAGGATGCAGATTTGAAAAAATCCTGGAACAGTTTGGCATTCCCTACTATCTCAAAGTTGATATTGAAGGTACTGAAATATTGTGTGTAGAAGCATTAAGACAATTTGAAAGTAAACCAAAATTCATATCTATAGAATCTACAAAAACTTCTTGGAATGCTTTACTCAATGAGTTTGCAGTATTTAAAGAACTTGGCTATCAAAAATTCAAAGCCATCAATCAAGCAGAAGTACCAAAACAAGTCTGTCCCTCCCCAGCACGAGAAGGTCAGTATATCCCTTACGAATTTGAATATGGCGCTAGCGGACTTTTTGGAGAAGAAACACCAGGAAATTGGCTTTCACAGAAAGAAATAATCAACGTCTATAAAGGCATTTTTTTGAACTCTAGAATACTTGGAGTAAATGGGATTGTTTCCAAATTACCAGGAGGAAAAATGCTGCTAGATAAACTCAACATCAAGGAACCGTGGTATGATACTCATGCTAGTTTGTAGTTGAATAATTCAGAATTAATCCTGAATTTTATGAGGCTTTAGCGGTGGTAAAATCCCCGACGTTTTACAAATTTTGGGGATTTTGGAGATCTGAAAGATTAATTAATTTCATAGCTCGCTAGATTTATTTTTTCCAGAGAAAAACAGAGAAATCTGATTGGTATCTAGATTAATCAAATATTTGATTAGTTATTCTGAATTCTGACTTCTTCCAATAAAACTTATTGAGAAAGTTCAGTTTGGCGAGGTGAATTTCTCTTCAAAGTACACAAGCCAATTGCTGGTATAGCTCCGAGAATAATTGCTGTAAATCCTTGTCCGCTCCAATACAATATAAAATTACGGGTTGCTTCAGGAATTAAATTTTGTATAAGAAAAAGCAGCCAAACCAAAATAGTAATTAACAAAAAAGAAATTGAGGGTAAAAAATTCCACCACCAAGCACTTGCTGTATATTTTCTTAATACCAGCCATTGGCAAATACCTAGCCAAACACCAGAAATCACATAAGCGATCGCTCCTAGAAATCCCAAAAGAAAAGTCTGTTCGGGGGATAAAGCTTCATTGAAGGATGAGGCAATGGATGAAATATAGTTAATCCAGGCTGTAGAAACGCCGTTGGCAATTAACCAACCAACACTAGTAGCAAATATCCATTGCCAACCAGACAAATATCGATAAACGACAAGGGCTTGATCGGCAGCAAAAATCAGCGCAAACACGACATTGCTCAGACATCTAACCACAACGCTCCACATTTGCGAGTCTAGCGATACATTTTGGAGAATAAGTTTTTCTAAAGCGATACTGGCAACGCCACCGACAACCCATCCAATGAGGGTCATTAAGGTAAACTGAAAAAAGAATTTCTGTCGCTGCGATCGCGGAATCAAAAATTTTCCTGGGTTAGGCTCGTTATTAGCAGATGTAAAGCGATCGGGACTGTTAGACTCAGATTGCATATTAGGGGACTGGGAATTAGGGACTGCTGATTGGGGGATGGGGAGATGAGTCAGGTAAGGGAAAAGGTTAAAGGGTAAAGGGCAAAGGGATAAATTTAACCTTTCCCCCTTTCCCTTTCCCCGTTTCCCTTTCCCCCATCCATGCCCAATGCCCAATTCCCAATTCAATATTGATTCCTGTTTTATCCTATTTCCCACTCCCCAGTCCCTAGTCCCCAACCCCCAGTCCCCTTTTATTCTGAAAAAGCGTAATCCCAGAGTGATAAGCTAAACAGTGGCATAAAAAAAGTGACTTAGGATGAAGTGATAAATGGGTGTTTCGTTAACAACTCCTCATCTCTTACGGGCTGCTCGTGGTGAAGTAGTAGATCGTCCCCCTGTATGGATGATGCGACAAGCGGGACGATATATGAAAGCATATCGAGACTTAAGAGATAAGTATCCTTCGTTTCGCGATCGCTCGGAAATTCCAGAAGTCGCAATTGAAGTTTCCTTGCAACCGTGGAAAGCTTTCCAGCCAGATGGAGTAATTTTATTTTCTGATATTGTCACCCCATTACCTGGTTTGGGCATTGATATGGACATTGCCGAAGGTAAAGGGCCAATCATTCATTCGCCTCTCCGCACTCAAGAACAAATTGATAACCTGCGTCCCCTAGAACCAGAAGCAGATCTACCATTCATCAAAACAATTTTGCAGGCGCTACGTTCGGAGGTAGGCGATAAATCAACGGTGTTGGGCTTTGTGGGTGCGCCGTGGACATTAGCTGCTTATGCGGTGGAAGGAAAAGGTTCTAAAACCTATTCCATCATCAAAAACATGGCATTTTCTGACGCAACGATATTGCATCAATTGTTAACAAAATTAGCAGATGCGATCGCTGTCTATGCCCGCTATCAAATCGACTCTGGCGCTCAAGTTGTGCAAATGTTCGATTCTTGGGCGGGTCAATTAAGCCCCCAAGATTATGACACCTTTGCTCTGCCTTATCAGCAAAGAGTTTTCCAGCAAATCAAGCAAACCCACCCCGATACACCGTTAATTTTGCTAGTTAGCGGTAGTGCAGGCGTGTTGGAAAGAATGGGCAAATCCGGCGCAGATATCGTCACTGTAGACTGGGCAGTGGATATGGCAGATGCACGGGCAAGATTGGGCAAACAAATCAAAGTCCAAGGAAATCTTGACCCAGGCGTGCTATTTGGCTCTAAAGAATTTATCCGCGATCGCATTTATGATACCGTTCGCAAAGCCGGCAATTGGGGTCACATTCTCAATCTCGGCCACGGTGTCTTACCAGAAACTCCAGAAGAAAATGTCGCTTTCTTCTTTGAAACTGCAAAGCAACTGAATTTGGCAGCAGTTACCGCTTAGGAGTTATGAGTTATGAGTTAGGAGTTAGAGGTAGAGACGCGATTCATCGCGTCTGTACAACAGTTATAAGTTATAAACTATTAACTTATCAGTTGCGAGGTGTAAAGTTATTTTTTATTCTTAACTCCTCACTCTTCATTCCTAACTTTATTTTTAACTCCTAACTTCACTTTTTACTCTTGATTCGGAACTTTTAACTTTATTCTTAAATCTTGATTTTTAACTCTTAAGTTTTTAGAAATTATTTTATGAGCCAGAAACGGATTTTAGTGACTGGTGCAAGTGGTTGTGTAGGTCATTATATAACAGAAGCCTTAATTCAAGAAACAGATTACGAACTGTTTCTGCTAGTTAGAAACCCCGCTAAACTGCAAGTTGATACTCAGGCACGTCCAGGTATTAATGTTTTGCAAGGTGATATGCAAAACGTTAGCCAGTTTGCCGATTTGCTATCAACAATTGATACGGCAGTACTCACTGCCACAGCTTGGGGTGGCGAGCAGACATTTGATATTAATGTCAACAAAACTATAGAGTTGATGAAGCTGTTAGATCCAAATAAATGCCAACAGGTAATTTATTTTTCCACAGCTAGCGTTTTGGATAACCACAATCAACCATTAAAAGAAGCAGGAGAAATCGGTACAGATTATATCCGTTCCAAATATGAATGCTTACATCAAAAAGAAAAATTAGAAATAGCGCCCAAAATAACCACAGTTTTTCCGACTATAGTTTTGGGTGGTGATGCTAATAAACCTAATTCTGCTGTCACATCTGGTATTAGAGAAGTTACCAAATATATTAATTTGATTCGCTTTCTGAATGCAGATGGTAGTTTTCATTTTATCCACGGGCGAGATATTGCCACTATCGTGCGATATTTAATTGAACATCCTGCTGGAAATGAGCGATCGCGTCAGCTTGTTTTAGGTCAAGCAAAATTAACTGCTAACCAAGCAGTGGAAGAAGTTTGCGCTTATTTTGGCAAAAAGATTTACTTTCGCATTCCCGTATCTATAGCCTTAGCAAATTTGATTATTGTTTTGTTCCGCATTCGGATGGCTGCTTGGGATAGATTTTGTATGAATTATCGACATTTCACTTATGAAAATGCGGTTAATCCTAGTAGTTTTGGCTTGTCAAATTATTGTGTAACTATGAGCGATGTTTTGAAATTAAGTTGAGGCAAGGATAACAATGGTACAAGTACCAAATAAAATCTTGACCCTAGAAGAATTTCTGATACTACCAGAAACTCAGCCCAGCTTAGAGTATATCGACGGTCAAATTATTCAAAAGCCCATGCCTCAAGGAAAACATAGCACTATTCAAGGAGAACTCTGCCCCACAATCAATTCTGTTATCAAAGTACAAAAAATGGGTTGGGCTTTTCCAGAATTACGTTGTACTTTTGGAGGACGTTCTATAGTTCCCGATGTCGCTGTATTCTCTTGGGCAAGGCTTCCTATAGATAAAAATGGTGATATTGCTAATACATTTAACGCCGCACCCGACTGGATAATCGAAATCCTTTCTCCAGAACAAAGCCATACAAAAGTTATTAAAAAAATCTTACACGCTCTCAATCACGAGACTCAAATGGGTTGGTTAATTGACCCTGATGAGCGATTCATTGCTGCTTATCCTGTGGGACGACAACCTTTAGCTTTTGAGGAAATTGAGTCTGTTTTACCAGTCTCAGAGTTCTGTCAGGGGTTACAGTTGACGGTCGGTGATATTTTTGGGTGGTTAAAGGTAATTCCTTAATAAATATTAATCTGATGAGTTATTGATATAAGAGTGTGGTATCATTGTCCAATTTTAAAAGGTTTGTATAGTCTGCGATCGCCCTTATAATTTGTCTTTTGACCAAAAAAATATACTTCATTGCTAAGGAGTTTATATTCATGGTTGCGTTCCTAAAGCCTATAAGATTAATTTTTGCTTTGATAACTGTTATCGCGGTATTAATTGTCATTCCAGCCGCACAATTTGGAGTTGCAGGAAACTGGAGAGTAATTTTTTATCAATCAGTTATTTTGTTTTCTTTTTAGGAACTGTTTGGCGAGTTATTCGATATGGTCAGCTAGCAAGTCGTCAAGAAGACCGCCAAGTTCAAGCTACTTCTGGACGTATAGCCTCGTTGATTACTATTGTTGGTTTAGCGAGCGTACACTGGCTAACTTTATACACCTTTTCATTTCAAGAGCAGACATTGAATACAGCCGTCGATCGATGTTTAACTGTGACTGGAATTGCGTTGATTTGTGCTGCAATCCTTGTTAGTCAGATCGCTATCAAAACTTTAGGAAAATTCTTTGACCGTCTTACGATTAAATCAGATCATCAGTTAGTTACTGACGGTATCTACAGTTTAATTAGACATCCCATTTACACTAGTTACATTCTTTTGTTTATTGGCTTTTGTCTGATGTTACAAAGTTTATGGGGTTCTGGGCTGTTGCTAATCGTCTGTGTTGTTTGGTTTGGTAACCGAATTGTAATTGAAGAGCAGATGTTAGAAGAACGGTTCGGCGAGGAATATCAGTCTTATTCTCAGCAAACCAAGCGTTTATTTCCATACATTTATTAGCACCCAACCCGATATAACTATTTTTGCAGTCCTCCATACTAGTCGTAGCTCTGAAACTTGGCAACAAAGGCTATGACTAGCAAAATATTTATACTTGTGAAAATCGAGGGGCTTCAGATCCCCGACTTCTTTGAGAAGTCGGGGATCTTGTTGTTCAGAGAACAGGAATGAAAAACTTTACTTATGGGTTTAAGCCCGCAATTTAAAAAATATGTTTTAACTAAACGCAAAATGCAAAAAATAGCCTCATTTTATCAATCCCATACTTAAAAGTGTGGGTTTCTCTGTTCTCCGTTCCGCATCGCCTATTGACTTTGAATCAATTAATTACATCAAAGATGAATAATTTAAGACAGTGTTTAAAAGTAAAATTTAAACGCAAATTAACGTCATATTTATCTATCGTTAAACTATTTTTAACCACTAGAAATTTAGCTTATTTAAGGTTGTGATTACAGCAGTTAAATATTCCTTGAATCAGAGGTAATATGATTTTTTCGGCCACCATTTTGAATCGTATCGTTGCTACTTCATTGGTGACAACTTCTGTTGCACTAAGTCCAATGTTTGGTGCGATCGCACAAGCTCAAACCATCAACGGTGCAGGAGCAACTTTTCCGGCTCCACTTTACGAACGGTATGCTCGTGAAGTTAAGAAAAAATATCCAGACTTGAAAGTTAACTACCAAGCAATTGGTAGTGGTGGCGGTATTCGTCAAGTCACTGCTGGAACCGTTGACTTTGGTGGTAGTGATGCTGCAATGAAAGATGATGAAATCGCTAAAGTTAAAAACGGTGTAATCTTAGTACCCACAGCGGGGGGTGCAGTATCTGTGGTTTATAACATTCCAGGCGTTAACAATCTTAAATTGTCTCGCGCTACACTACCAGCTATTTTTGCAGGCCAAATTAGCAATTGGAATGATGCGAAAATTAAAGCTGATAATCCTGGTGTAAATCTACCAAATCAACCAATTAAATTTGTTGTTCGCGCCGATGGTAGCGGTACAACTTTTATTTTTACTAACCATTTAAGTTCAATCAATGGTTATTTTAAAGGTAGAGTCGGAGCTAGTACTACACCAAAATGGACTCTACCAAACGTCCTCAAAGGCAAAGGTAATCCCGGCGTTGCAGCTTTGGTAGCTCGCACTCCTGGTTCTATTGGTTATGTTGAATATGCTTACGCTCTCAAAAATAATCTGAAATCAGCACAAATTCAAAATAAGCAAGGAGAATTTGTTGCTCCTTCTTTGCAATCTGCAAATGCAGCTTTAGCTACTGTGAATTTTCCAAACAACTACCGCGTTTTTGTAGGAGATCCAGCACAAGGTTATCCTATTGTTGGTCTTACTTGGATAATGGTTTATAAACAGTATGCTGATGCTAGCAAATCTGATGCAATCAAGAAATGGGTAAATTGGGTTTTGAAAGACGGTCAACAGTATAATGATGACCTCAACTACACCAAGATTCCATCCGATGTGGCAAATCGCGTACTTCAGACAGTGAATAGCACTGTCAAACCTTAATTGCTAATCTCTCCTAAGAATTCAGAAGTCAAAATAGTTAAAAAATCAGGAGAAAAATCGCTCGATGAATCTAATCATCATAATATACTCTTGATAAATAATGACTTCTGACTCTAGTGAATCTTGTTTGTAAATCTCGTTTCCAGGTTATACCTGGAAATGCTTTTTATTATGACACTGCTGTTTGAATGAGAGTTTTATTAAAGCTTCGTTTAGGCTAGTACAAGATTACCAAAATCCATGAAAAAAATCACAAAAGCAGACTCATCTTTTTAGCTCTTACGTTCTTGCACTAGCGTTAATCTCAAATTGACAACAATAATTCTTTGTCTACTCTACTCACATACAAAAATCTATTTTGTTTATTTGTCATGGCAAATTCATCAGAACCAGCCGACAAAAATTCATCATATGAATCTAATTTAAATGATGAAAATATCGATTTGACAGCTATCAGTGGTAAAAATTTCTGGTTCGATCGAGGATTTACACGGCTAGTATACTTTTTTGCAGTGGTTACTTTTGCTGTGTTATTTTTAATGAGTTGGGTAATTTACCAAGAAGCTCTACCAGCGATTAAACAGTTTGGAATCGGGTTTTTATGGGGTCAAGATTGGGATACAGGTAATCAAATTTTTGGTGCATTACCTTATATTTATGGAACTTTAGTAAGTAGTGCGATCGCTATTTTATTAGCTGTACCAGTGGGAATAGCAGTCGCCTTAGTAACAAGTGAAAATTTCTTACCCGCATCAGTGCGAACAACTTTAGCATTTGTTGTGGAATTAATCGCAGCAATTCCCAGTGTAATTATTGGTTTATGGGCTATTTTTAGCTTTATTCCAGTTTTAGAACCTTTTGAAAAATGGCTAAGTAGCACTTTGAAAGTGATACCGCTATTTAATACACAAGACCCTGTAGGCACAAATATGTTGACTGCTGGAATTATTCTAGCAATCATGATTTTGCCAACAATGGCAGCAATTACTCGTGATGTATTACTGGCTATACCTAAAGAATTACGTACCGCATCTATGGCTTTAGGTGGTACTCGTTGGGAAACAATTTTTCGAGTTTTGCTACCAGCTGGATTTTCGGGAATAGTCAGTGCAGCAATGCTGGCTTTAGGACGTGCTTTGGGTGAAACAATGGCTGTCACTATGGTAATTGGAAATTCTGCTCAAATTAGCGCATCTTTACTCGATCCAGCTTATACAATTCCCTCTGTATTAGCGAATGAATTTGCTGAAGCAGAGCCAGGATTACATATTGGTGCTTTAAGCTATTTGGGATTAATTTTATTTGGTTTAACTCTAGCAGTAAATATTGGCGCTGTATTATTAGTCAGGTGGTTTGGTAGAAAAAATAATTGAAGAAGAATTCAGAATTCAGAATCCAGAATTCAGAATTAATTAGTTGTGATGGGTGATTGGTAATTGCTATGGGGCAAAGATTTTGTTTATTGATTAAAAATTGGGAAAAATATGAGCGATCGCATTGAACCTGAAAAAGATGAATCTATAACAGCAGAATTATGCAGTTCTCTACCAAAAGAGCGAGTCATATTTACTTATGTAATGAATGCGATCGCCTTTAGTTTCACAGGTCTAGCGCTCATTCCTTTATTATCAATTTTATGGGAAATTTTCATCCGAGGAATATCGGGAATTAAAGGGGAAGTTTTTGTTAAAACAGTAATTGATAATGGGTTCGGCAATGCCATTTTGGGAACCATAGTTATGGTAGCCATTGGCGCTTTTTTAAGCATTCCCACAGGTGTAATGACAGGAATTTTCTTGGCAGAATTTGGTCAAAATCCAATTGCTAATATCGTTCGTTTTATCGCTAATATTCTCACAGGTGTGCCTTCAATTGTTGTAGGAATATTTGCTTACGGTATAATCGTTTTGACAACTAAAGGATTTAGTGCGATCGCAGGTGGTTTTGCCTTAGCTGTAATTATGCTACCAGTGATTATATTGACAACAGAAGAATCCTTAAAACTAATTCCTACATCTCAACGTCTCGCCTCTGCTGCTTTAGGCGGAACTCGTTTTCAAACTACCTTTCGCATCGTTGTTACTGCGGCAATTCCCGGAATTACTACAGGCATTTTATTAGCGGTAGCTCGTGCTGCTGGTGAAACGGCACCCTTAATTTTTACTGCATTATTTAGTCTAGATTGGTCAGAAGGTTTGTTAAGTCCAACAGCTTCTTTGCCAGTATTAATTTTTAACCTCTACAACGACCCAGACCCAGAAAAAAGCCAGTTAGTATGGACTACTTCGATAATTTTATTAGGCTTAATTTTATTTGTCAGTATTATTTCCCGCTTAGTTATTAGTCAGAGAAGAATCAAATAAACAGAATTCTATTTTGATAAATTTTTATTCCGCACGCAAGCAATTTATGAATAAACTAATTCCAGCTATTAAAGTAAAAAATATTAGTTTTTACTATGGTACATTCAAAGCGATCGAAAAAATATCAATAGATATTTATCGAAACCAAGTAACAGCAATTATCGGCCCTAGTGGTTGCGGCAAATCTACCTTCATCAAAGTTCTGAATCGCATTAGTGAATTAGAAGGCCCTGTAAAAGTTGAAGGCGAGGTGGAATTTTTTGGACAAAATATTTATGCTTCTCGTGTCAACATCAATAGATTACGCCGCCAAATTGGTATGGTTTTCCAAAAACCGAATCCTTTTCCTATCAGCATTTATGAAAATGTTGCCTACGGAATGAGAATAGCAGGTAGGTATCCAAAAATAGAGCTAGATGAAATTGTCGAGTCTGCACTTCATAGTGCTGCTCTTTGGGATGAAGTTAAAGATAAGTTAGATAAATCAGCTTTAGGGCTTTCTGGCGGCCAACAACAAAGATTATGTATTGCTCGTGCTTTAGCAGTCAAACCGAAAGTTCTGTTGATGGATGAGCCTTGTTCGGCTCTTGACCCCATCGCCACGATGAAAGTTGAAGAACTAATCCATAGTTTGCGGTCTCAGTTGACGATCGCGATCGTTACCCATAACATGCAGCAAGCTGCTCGCGTCTCTGATTTTACCGCTTTCTTCAGCACCGATGAAAGCCGGATTGGTCAAATGATTGAATTTGGCGCCACAGAGCAAATCTTTAACAACCCACTCGACCCCCGCACCCGCGACTACATTTCAGGACGTTTTGGCTAAAAAGTCATTAGTCATTAGTCATTAGTCATTAGTCATTAGTCATTAACTATTCTCCCCATCTCCCCACACTCCCTATCTCCCCATCTCCCCACCTCCCCATCTCCCCACCTCCCCATCTCCCCACCTTCCTCATTTTCTCAACAATGATTTTTGCGACATAATTTAATATAAACATTTACTAACGGTATATTTGCTATATATCTACTATATACTTACGTATTTTCCATGAAGTTCTCCTTTTAGGAGTAACATAGTGAAACAGCACTGCTGATTTGTAATACCTTACTTAGTCAAGTATTGTTTCACACGTTTTGGGAATATGAGTAAACTAATTCCAGCCATCAGAGTCAAAAACTTCACCTTCTATTACGAGACTCAAAAGATAGTTGAAGGCGTGTCAATGGATATTTACCAAAACCAAATCACGACAATTATTGGTTCTAGTGGTTGTGGCAAGTCTACTTTTCTTAAATCGTTAAATCGGATGAATGAATTAGAAGCAGAAGTGAATGTTGAAGGAAGAGTAGAATTTTTTGGACAAAATATTTATGAGCGCCGTGTCAATTTAAGTAGATTACGTCGCCAAATTAGTATGGTTTTTCCCAAGCCAAATCTTTTCCCCATGAGCGTTTATGACAATGTTGCCTATGGTGTGAAATTAGTTGGATGGCATCCGAAAGTAGAATTAGATGCAATTGTTGAATCTGCCATTAAAGCTGCTGAACTTTGGGACGAACTGAAAAATAAGCTGCACAAATCTGCTTTAGAACTTTCTGGCGGACAACAACAAAGACTATGTATTGCCCGCGCTTTAGCAGTTAAACCAAAAGTTTTACTGATGGATGAACCTTGTTCGGGACTCGATCCTATTGGTAGTATGCAAATTGAAAATCTGATTCAAAACTTGCGCTCAGAATTGACAATTGTGATTGTTAGTCATAACTTGCAGCAAGTTACTCGCTTATCTGATTTTACGGCTTTCTTTCACAGTAATGAAAATCGCATTACTCAAATGGTTGAATTTGCTAGTACAAATAAAATTTTTACTAATCCCCTTGATTCTCGTACCCGCGATTACATTTTTGCCCGCATCGGTTAAAATCTTACTTAAATTTTGGCTCTTGAGAAGGCTGCGAGTATGAATTATATCACTAAGTACAACTCAAAAAGTCTGACTCTTTACTCCCCAGCTAGGCAAATAAGTTATACCGATTTGAAAAAAGAATGCGACACATCGGTAGGGGCACAACATTGTTGTGCCCTTACGGATAATTGATGTGTCGCAAACATTATTTGAATTGGTATTAAAAATCAAAATAGATTAGTGTAATTTAATTTCCATAACCTTTGAGTTTTCTTGTGTTGGGCAATACGAATCTAAGTTGACACAATTTTTTATACTATAAACTTAAGAAGAGTATCTGCTTTAGACCACCTGAATATAAAATGAAATGTCCCCGGTGCGAGTCTACTTCATATCGTAAAAATGGTCGTCGGAATGCCAAGCAGAATTACCTGTGCAAAAACTGTGGTAAACAATTTCTTGAGCCGACATCTCCTTTGCTGGAAACTGACTTAATTGCCAATAGCAACGGGCACAGTAAACAAACTATGGCTGAAGCTACAGACATTGCTTTAGCAAAAAAACTACCAGTAGAAGAATTTACTCAAATAAGTCTAAGCTCTTTTAGTTCTATCCTAGCTGAAGAACTACAAAAAATTTTATTATCGCCTGATTGGCTAGAATCTGATACTTTCAATCAATTTATTCAAAAATTTCAGCAAAAACAGCAAATTCAAAATCATTTAGAAACAAAAACTTCTCTTTTACTTTTAGATGCAGAAAATTTAAAATTAGATATTAATTGCGAATTATTTTTAGCAAGTATATGTGAGTACCCTCTGGAAGTTAAATTAGCTTTTGCTAACTGGAGGAATCCGAGTACTGGTAAGCAGGATATTGAACTTTATAAGCGTGGCTATCAACTTATTCATGTACCCGGAGGTAAGGATAGTGCTGATGCCAAAATGATTGGATTTGGTGCTTCTGTATTACGGTCTTATCCAACAGTTAAAGAAATTTTAGTCTGTTCTGGCGATGGAATTTTAATCCACCTCTGCAACGAACTCCAAAATCAAGGATTGATTGTCTATTGGGTGCGTAGACAAGGACAAACTTTGCAGGTAGAAAACAGAAATACTGGCAACTTAACTCATTATTCCATAGCAATGGCCAGAGAAATTCCATCTTTGGAACGAGTAGTTGAAGAAATTCAAGATTTAATTAAAAATGAACAAAATTCAATCAATACTAAATTACAAAGTTTAGCGACTATTGCCACTTTATTTGAAGAAAGACGCAACCTCAATACCAATATTTATCAAAATCGTCCAGAAATCGAAGAAGTAGTTTCTCCTACAGATGAGTCATCTACACAATCTATTAAACAGGAAGAAAAAGAAAACTTTGTCCAAATTGCCGATCGCGCAACATTAGATAAATTTTTATTAAAAATAATTCGAGACTTTCAAATCAATTCTCCTCAAACTAAATTATCTGTATCTAAACTAGGTACGGAGATACAGAAAATAACCGGAGAATCTCCTACTTCAATTGTCAAAAAATTAAAGTTAGGTTCTACTTTGACCAAATATTTAGAATCATCTCCCACATTTATATTAAAACCAAGCGGCAAGGAATATGAAGTAATGCCGCGATCGCTGGAGTAGATATTTTATGAGGTAACAGGCTTAAAAGTTTTTTGCTGTCGGGGTTACCTACCTGGTAACTGCCATACCTATGACTTGAGTCCATAATTCAGTATTATGTAAAAAGATGTGAAGAAATGTAAATATAAAAATGCAGGATAAAGTTGTTGTTATTGTCGGTGCTACCGGCGGTATTGGTTCAGCCTTAACACGTAAACTTGCGCCTACCGGAGTGAAGTTTGTATTGGCGGCCAGAGATGCGGTGCGTTTAACCACACTGGCTGCTGATTTACCAGGAGAAGTTTTGACCGTTCCCACCGATATTACCGATCCTCAACAGGTAAAGACTTTGATCGAAAAAACTGTTGCTGAGTTTGGTCAACTCGATATTTTGGTGAATGCTGCTGGTGCTGGTATACTCAAGCCTTACAATAGCTTGGAACCCGATGATTTAGACAAGATGCTAGATGTCAACTTAAAAGGCAGCTTTTACACTACCCAGGCAGCTGCCGAAGAGATGCAAAAACGCAAGTCTGGTCACATTTGTAACGTGGTAGGAATTCTCGGCAAGCATTCGATGGCAATGGCGGCGGCTTATTCTGCTTCAAAGTTTGGTGTTGTCGGTTTCAGCAAGTGCATGGCAGAGGAACTCAAGCGCTTTGGTATCAAGTTCACGCTATTCTACTTTGGTGGGGTAGATTCTCCTTTTTGGGATAACGTCAACTTAAAAGTAGACCGGAAAAAAATGCTCAGTGCTGAAACTGCGGCCAATGCGATTTTCTTTGCTCTTTCTGCCGAACCGCAAGCTGTACCGATGGAAATTAACATTCAACCTGATAGCCATTTGTTTTTTTAAGTCTGGGGAGGTTGTAGTTCGCCTACATAATTATTGCTTGGGAAAGACGTGAAAATTTAGCAAAAAAAGCAAAATTTAGAGATATATAAGCTGTTATGCTGGATTTTCGGTAACTATGAAAATTGATAGCGTTCATTTCTATGTAGAAAACGCCAAAACGTGGCGGGATTGGTTTGTACACCATCTTGGTTTTCAAGCAGTAGCCCGCACTAGTTCATTTCATACTTGCACAGAAGTAGTCAAAAGTGGTAACGTCTGCTTTTTGCTATCTTCACCACTGTTACCCACAAGTCCGGTGGCTGAATTTCTGCGTCAATATCCCCCTGGTGTCGCCGATGTTGCCTTTGCTGTGGAAGATGTAGAAGCAGCGATCGCACATGCTAAAATGCACGGTGCCACAGTTTTACAACCCATTCAGGAACACAATGTAGGCGCAACATCCATCAAGTGCAGCAAAATTGCCGCTTGGGGTGGACTGACTCATACGTTGATAGAAAGGTCATCAGTCAGTAGTCATCCGTCATTGGTTTTTGACAAAACGCAAAGTCTGAGCCAAGGCTTCCTTGGCTCGGAACTTTGTAACAAAGGACAAATGACAGATGACAACATTTTTACTGGCATAGATCACATCGTACTTAACGTAGAAATTGGCGATTTAGAACGTGCTGTTGCTTGGTACGAAAATATTCTTGATTTTCAACCCCAGCAGGTATTTAAAATTAAAACCGATCGCTCTGCTTTACACAGTCAAGTGATGGTTTCGCATAATGGCGACGTACAATTGCCAATTAACGAACCAGCTACCAGGAATTCCCAAATTCAAGAATTTTTAGATGTCAACCGGGGGCCGGGAATTCAGCATATTGCTTTGCGGACAACAAATCTCGTGAGTGCGATCGCTAAATTTCGTGCCAGTGGTTTATCGTTACTCTCAGTTCCTCAAACCTATTACACGCAACTAAAACAGCGTTCGGGATTTCCATTATCAGATTTAGAAATTGAAGCGATCGCCAAGCAAGAAATTCTCGTGGACTGGCGAGAATATACTCCTTTAGAAGGACGAAATACTGCACCCTTATTATTACAAATTTTTACTCAGCCAATATTTGAACAGCCGACATTTTTCTTTGAATTTATTGAACGCCGTTTCCAAGCTCAAGGTTTTGGCGAAGGTAACTTTCGCGCCTTATTTGAAGCTATTGAAAGCGAACAAATCAAACGCGGTACTTTGCAATGATACCTGACTAGAAAATATCAATTGAAAGTCAGCCAGACTCAAAATAAACATACCTAGCTAAATTAAACCGTGCAGATTGGCGATCGCAAAACAGCCACACAACTGCGATAATTTTAATAAAAATTAACATTTTGCAGCGATGCTAAGACTAATTACTGACTTCGACGGCCCGATTATCGATGTTTCCGAACGGTACTACCAAGTTTATAAATTTTGCCTGGAAAAAACCCGCCGTCCAGGTCAACCAGTAAAAGAACTTCCCAAACCAGAATTTTGGGAGTTAAAGCGCAAGCGCGTTCCTGAAAAACAAATCGCCTTAAACTCTGGCCTAGACGAAGCTCAAGCACAAGAATTCGCTCAGTTGCGGCGACAAACAGTACATACAGAGCCTTACTTTGAGTATGATACCCTCGCACCGGGCGCCGTAGATGCACTATTAAAGATTCAGCAAGCCGGAATTGATTTAGCTGTTATGACTATGCGCCGAGTCCGAGAACTAGATTATGCCTTGCAAAAATACGATTTAGGCAGATTTTTTCCAGAAAATCGTTGTTATTGCCTGAGTAACGACTATGTTAAAACTCGTGACATCGAAGATAAACCCTTATTGATGAAAAGGGCATTGGAAGAACTACCTCCCGCAGCCGATACTTGGATGGTGGGAGATACCGAAGCTGACATCACAGCAGCGAAAAACCACGGTGTTAAAGCGATCGCTGTGGAATGTGGCATTCGCGATCGCACTCAATTAGAACTTTACCATCCCGACTTAATCGTTAAAGACTTAAGCGCTGCTGTAGATTTAATCCTAGAGCCTCAACATTGACAATTCAGAAAATGACTAATCCAAAACCTACTTGCACAGTCTATCGGGGAAGAATATTCCCTGAAATTCAATGGTCAGAAGAAAAAAAAGCTCAATGGAAAGCTCAACAAGAAGCATTTTACCAACGCGGTAAAGTTATTTTTGACCGAGTTCAACCAGAATTACTCGAAACTCATTACAACTGGTATATAGCTGTTGAACCTGAGAGTGGAGACTATTTTATTGATAAGGATGAAGTAACTGCTATAAATAAATCTCGTCAACAACATCAATTTTAACTAGCCAGGGAAAAAGCTTCTGCAACCGCTTTTGGTAATTCAATTAATACGAAATAATTGCTAGGATATAAATAGTCTTCACCTGATTCATCAATAACTCTAATCATTCGGTGCTTAACAGCATGAGAATCAGGAACAGTCTGGTAAATTTTCCGAATTTCTAAAGAAGCAGGATAATCTTTGTTGCTAATGCAAACAACATATTGAGTTTCTGTGTTCGCTGACTGCATAACGACTCCTATAGAAAGCGTTTTATTTTGATTTCTTTCTTACCAATTCCGTGGGCTTCATACCAGTGTAACTCAGCTTCATAAATGCTTCCGTCGTCTAAGCTAATGGTTGCAAAGCCTTTAAGTTTCCGCCACCGTCCCGAACCATAAATTTTACGCAAGCGTTCGAGTTCACGAATTGAGTTACCAACAGCAATTATTTCAATATTGCTGATGTCTCCGATAATTTCAAAATTCAAGTAAGCATTACTCCTAGTAAATATTGCAACAAAGAACTTTTAACCACAACCCGCCGCCAACCTTTGACTAACCAACTCAGCCGCTAAATCTATCGCCGCCTTCATACTCGTAGCATCAGCAATTCCCTTACCCGCAATATCAAACGCTGTTCCATGATCTGGTGAAGTCCGCACAAAAGGAAGACCAATAGAAGTATTAACTGCTCGATCGAACGCCATCAATTTCACGGGAATTAAGCCTTGGTCGTGGTAAAGTGCCAAGTAGCCATCAGCAGGATTTGAAAGCTGAGAGTTTCCGTACCAAGCTTGACCAGGCTTAACCCACATCGTATCTGGTGGTATCGGCCCGTCTAATTGCAATTGCGGTCTATTTTGCCGTTCTTGCTCCAACCAGGGAATTAACCAATCCTGTTCTTCACGTCCCAATTGTCCCTGTTCGCCACTGTGGGGATTTAAACCTGCGATCGCAATTCTCGCTTTCTCTATCCCAAAGTCTTGCTTTAAACACTCCACCAACAAATCCAGTTTCTCTGTCAACAACTGCGGTGTCAATTTCTCAGACACTTGACACAAAGGAATATGTGTGGTAGCAAGTAAAGCTCGGAGCGTCCAATTAGTATGAGGCGATCGCGCTACAAATAACATCCCAAACCGCTTCACACCAGATTTTTCTGCCAGCAGTTCCGTTTGTCCTGGGTAATTATAGCCTGCGGCTTTCCAAGCAGATTTAGCGATCGGCCCAGTGACTATACCATCAAATTTACCAGCGAGTGTTTCGGCGATCGCATATTCCATATAAGCAAAACTAGCCGCACCACTAGCTGCATTACCTATTCCTGGAATAATTTCATTTTTAATTTCCTGGTTTAACTGGACATCGATTACTGACAACAGATCTGGATTGACCAAAGGTACTAAATTTTGAGTTAAATTAAGTTTTTCATAAGTCTGCGCCAGCAAATCTCGGTTACCCACCACATTAATGTCATATTTTTGACTGATTGCCGGATCTGCTAAAGCTTTCAAAATCACCTCTGGTCCAATTCCCGCAGGATCTCCCATCGTCAGCGCCAAACGCGGGCGATTCAATTTTCCAAAATTTTGTAAACTACCTTGATTATTCTGATACATAAGACTTCTTGATAATTAATATCAGATTCTCCCTCGTCTTCGATTCTGCGGCAACCTAAAGCTAAATCCCCCTCATCCCCTCTCTATAGTAGAGATTGCCTCCAAAACCAGTAGGGATTACCTGCTAAACTAGTTTAGAATTATTTACACAGGTCTAATACCGCAGCAACTATCAAAAAGCTTCTGGTAGACCTACTTTTTTACACAGAATAACTCACAGGCCAACTTATTATTAAGGAGAATCACACCAATGGGCGCCGAAATTTTGAATGCAGCTCTATTGTCCTTCGGTTTAATCTTCGTCGGCTGGGGCTTAGGCGCGTTGCTACTAAAAATTCAAGGCGGAGAAGAATAGTTGACTGTTGACTGTTCAAGTTAGAAGTTAAGAACTATTCTCCTTGTCTCCCTTGTCCGCTTGTCCCTTCATCTCCCCGACTCCCCACCCCTTTTTCCACCGCTAACTGAGAAAAAAGCTTGTCCGCGGCTAACCGGACAGCAATTTTCTCACGAGCCTCTTTAATTTAATTGATTTTCTGAAAAAAATGTAAATTTTTGTTTACATTAGGTTATTCTGATAACATTCTTTTCATAAAACATTAAGATATATTACAACCCTCATGACATTATTAATCGTCGGTGCCACTGGCACCTTAGGAAGACAAGTGGCTCGTCGTGCTATCGATGAGGGATATAAAGTACGCTGTCTAGTCCGCAGCAGTAAAAAAGCAGCTTTTCTTAAAGAATGGGGTGCAGAACTTGTATCGGGAAGTTTCCGTTATCCGGACACCCTAGCAGCAGCCTTAGAAGGAGTAACCCAAGTCATTGATGCCTCAACATCTCGCCCTACAGATTCACTAAGCATCAAACAAGTGGACTGGGACGGTAAAGTAGCATTAATTCAAGCTGCAAAGGCAGCAGGTGTAGAGCGTTTTATTTTCTTTTCGATTTTAGATGCCGATAAATACCCAGAAGTGCCGCTAATGGAAATTAAGCGGTGTACAGAACTCTTTTTGGCTGAGTCTGGTTTGAATTACACCATCTTGCGGCTAGCTGGCTTTATGCAAGGGTTAATCGGTCAATACGGGATTCCCATTTTGGAAGGACAACCAGTTTGGGTAACTGGTGAATCTTCTCCCATCGCTTACATGGATACCCAGGACGTTGCGAAATTTGCTATCCGCGCCTTGAGTGTGCCAGAAACAGAAAACCAGGCTTTTCCCGTAGTAGGTACTCGTGCATGGAGCGCAGAAGAAATCATTAGCTTGTGCGAACGTTTATCTGGAAAAGAAGCCAGGGTAACACGGATGCCCATAAATTTACTGCGTGCTGTACGCGGTTTTCTGCGCTTTTTTCAGTGGGGATGGAACGTCGCAGACAGGCTGGCATTTACAGAAGTCTTGGCTAGTGGTAAACAGTTAAATGCTCCAATGGATGAAGTCTACAGAGTATTTGGCTTAGATCGAGAACAAACCACAACTCTAGAAAGTTATCTGCAAGAGTACTTCAGCAGAATTATGAAGAAGCTTAAAGAGTTAGACTACGAAAAAAATAAGACTAAAAAGCAGAAATCTAAAAAAACTCCTTTTAAACAATCTTCAAAAGCCAATAGCCAATAGCCATTAGGCTCCGGAATGTAGACATTTAACCGAGAACTATCCGGCGCTAACCGCTTGTGGTAGAGCGCAGTCTTTTCCCGGATTTAGCTAAATTAATGACTACATGGTCAAAAATGTGTAACGATTACATAATACAGAGCATTGCCTAAACTTGGATATTTGAGTGTGCCGAAAGCAGGCATTATCTACAACGACGTTAAACCGATAGCGGGTCGTGTCGCTATCGAGTTAAAAGACAAGCTAACCGCAGCCGGTTGGGATGTGTGTGTCACATCGAGTATCGGTGGCATATTGGGCTACTCTAACCCTGAGAGTCCTGTATGCCATACCCCCTTAGACGGTCTAACCCCGCCTGGTTTTGACTCAGATATGAAATTCGCGGTGGTGTTAGGAGGAGATGGCACTGTTTTAGCAGCATCTCGCCAAGTAGCGCCCTGTGGTATTCCACTGTTAACAGTGAATACCGGTCATATGGGATTTTTGACGGAAACTTTCCTCAATCAATTACCCCAAGCACTAGAGCAGGCGATGGCGGGTGAGTATGAAATTGAAGAACGAGCCATGCTCACGGTCAAAGTGTTTCGCTCGGATTCAGTACTGTGGGAAGCTCTCTGCTTGAATGAAATGGTGCTGCATCGCGAACCGTTAACCTCTATGTGCCATTTTGAAATTGCCATCGGGCGTCACGCGCCAGTAGATATTGCAGCCGATGGTGTGATTGTTTCTACACCAACTGGTTCCACAGCTTACTCATTAAGTGCTGGCGGCCCGGTGGTGACTCCTGGCGTACCTGCTCTACAGCTAGTACCCATTTGTCCGCATTCCCTAGCTTCTAGAGCACTGGTATTTCCAGACACAGAATCGGTCAATATTTACCCAGTCAATATTCCTCGGCTGGTGATGGTAGTAGATGGGAATGGGGGGTGCTACGTACTACCAGAGGATCGAGTATATATAGAGCGATCGCAATATAGTGTCCGATTTATTCGCCTCCAACCACCAGAGTTTTTCCGAATTTTGCGAGAAAAATTAGGTTGGGGTTTGCCACATATCGCCAAACCAACTTCTGTAGAATTACCATAATCATGGGACATAGGGCATAGGGCATAGGGCATGGGAAAAAGCAGAGGAGCAGGGAGCAGGGAGCAGAGGGGAAGATTTTCTCCTCTTATCCCTTGCCCCTGTGCCTCATCTCCCGGTTGGTGAGCGTTCGCGTAGCGTCTCGTAGAGAAGTCGAACCACATCCCCCTCATCCCACCATGCCCAATGCCCGATGCCCCATGCCCATATCGTAAATTCTTATGACAGTTGCTCAAAGTCCGTGTGTTTTGGTGATTGAAACCGATGAGAACCTAGCAAATCAGCTTGCTTGTGATTTGCTAGAAGCAGGCTATGAATCAATTTTGGCTCATGATGCAACTAGTGGGTTGCAACACTGTCGCGATCGCCAGCCTGCTTTAATTGTTTTAGACCGGATGCTAGCAGGAGAATCAGGACTCTCATTGTGCAAAAATCTGAGAAGCATTGGTACGCGATCGCCTGTATTGATTTTAATGGCAAGGGATACAGTTGACGATCGCGTAGCTTGTCTAGAAGCTGGAGCTGATGATTACATCCTCAAGCCTTACCGTTCAGAAGACTTTTTGAAGTTAATTCGCCTTTACTTAAAACCCGATGTGGATACCACGGAGCAATTACGCTTCGGTGATTTAATTTTAGACATAGCAACTCGCCGTGCCATACACAACGGACGAACAATTGACTTGACAATGAAGGAATTTGAACTTTTAAAATTTTTAATGGAACATCCCCGCGAGGTGTTAACCCGCGAACAAATTCTCGAAAATGTTTGGGGTTACGACTTTCTGGGTGAATCGAATGTAATTGAAGTTTACATTCGCTACTTGCGCCTCAAAATTGAAGATGAAGGTCAAAAGCGGCTCATACAAACGGTGCGAGGCGTCGGCTACGTTTTAAGAGAATCGTAGTACTTACTTTTATTAGTGCTGATTCATGAGTCTGTACAGATGTTTCATCAAAACTCTCTAAAATATGCCCTAATAAAATCCAAATTGCTGTAAATTCTGTAAAATTGAAATCTAAATTACAGAATCAAAAAACTATATGACTCGTTGGCTAAGCTTGCTCTCGATGTTGCTAGGTATTTTGCTGATGGGTTGTTCTGCGCCAACAACAGCTATACCTTCTACCCCCACATCTGGTTCTCCAACTCCAGCACCAGAGAGTTTAGGTCAAAAACTACCAATTTCTGCTAAAGCCACTGTTCCCAATGGCACAACTATTCAGCTAGAGGTGGCAAAGACGCCACAACAGCAAGCGATGGGCTTGATGTATCGACCAGCTTTGCCAGATGACCGAGGAATGCTATTTCCCTTCCCTTCAGCCCAACCAGTCAGCTTTTGGATGAAGAATGTACCCGTGTCATTGGATATAGTATTTTTACGTAAAGGTGTAGTTAAATATATACAAACTTCTGCACCTCCTTGTGCTAGTGAGCCTTGCCCCACCTATGGCCCCAATACACTAATCGACAAAGTAATTGAACTTCGATCTGGACGAGCTGCGGAATTAAATTTAAAAGTTGGCGATGTTATCAAAATTCAGTTTTGAGGCTCTGGCGCTTTCTTTTGAGCTAAAACTATCAAAATCTATGTTTTTTTTGTAAAAAATGTCACTTTATATGGTAAAACAGTCAGTTGTGAGGCTACTATTTAAAAACTGTGGTAATAATGTAAAATCCTACCGTCTTTAAGCTGAAATCGCAGTTTTAAGGTTTGGTCGCAAAAATATTCCCTTAGGCGTAAGTGTAAATAGTCGTCAATAGGGGACTATAGGCTATGGAATCTTTGTTACTACATGTGTATTAACTTAAAGCACACAGTAGACAAGATGGAGTCAATTTAACTAAGCAAAAATACTGCTTGAAATTCAAGCAGATGATTTGTAGAAAAACTTTTATTTTCCAGACCCTCTATGAGAAGCCTGTTTTAAGGTAGACCAAGAAAATTGGGTCTAGATGCATCGTAGATAGCGGCACAGTGACAGATCAAATATTGGCTACTAGCTAGCAAGTAATGGTGAACTCATATATGACAATACACTCTGCACAAGGAGGTGAGATACAAATGTCACCATCGAAATATTCTCGACTTATTCATTTTTTGCAAGAAGATTTGGCAATTTCTACAGCTTCACTAGCGGTGGCGCTTCGTCATCGGGAGCAAGACCCAGGCCCTTTGCCAATGATTCTTTGGCAGTATGGGTTGATTACTCTAGAACAACTAGAGCAAATTTATGATTGGCTAGAGACTGCATAATTAGGAAATTTAAAATTCAAAAGGAGGAAAGGCGATCGTGTTAGCTTGCTGGTTATTAACTGGATGTCAATTAAAGTCAGGGTAGTTTATGAATAGCTTATTCAAAAGAATTGAGGCATATCATATCCACTCTAACTTATGCAAAGGTTAATATATGGAGAAATTGTCTCTAGCGGTTTTTACTCATTTGCATACAAATCAAAAGAGCGAGCTGATGATTCTACTCGCTCTTTTGATTTGTTATTAGTCATTAGTCATTAGTCATTAGTCATTAGTGATTTATTTAGAGGATGTTTGAAAAGTCCTCTTGTCAGTAGCAAAACGTTCTAGATCTCCCTAAATCCCTCTTCAAAAGAGGGACTTTGATTCTGGTTCCCCCCTTAAAAAGGGGGGTTAGGGGGGATCGATAAAGTGCCTAAAATCACAACAAACTACTTTTCAAACAACCTCTTAGACTGATGCCCAATGCCCAATGCCTAATAATTATTCTGTAAATACTTTAGCTGCTGCTGCTACACCAGCTCCTGGGGTGAAGTCTTCATAGCCAAGTTCTCTTAAGGTAACTTCTAAGGATGCTATGCAGCTGAGGATATCGCGATCGCTCACAAAACCCAAGTGACCAATGCGGAAAATTTTATTGCTCAGATGGTCTTGGCCGCCTGCTAAAGCAATATCAAAGCGCTTTTTCATAAATGACCGAATCTTATCCGATTCAATTCCTTGTGGCGCTACAGCTGTAATTGCCGGACTAGCGTAATTATCTGCTGCAAATAAGGGCAAGTTCAATCCTTTAATGGCAGCGCGGGTAGCATTTTTCAGGCGTTCGTGTCTACCAAATATTGACTCTAAGCCTTCTTCTTTCATGATTCGCAACGTTGTGTGGAGCGCTACAATCATGTTTACGGGGGGAGTAAATGGGGTTGTATTTTTGGCTGCGGATTTGCGATATTTACCTAAATCCAAATAATACTTCGGTAATTTCGCGGTTTTGTAAGCTTCCCAAGCTTTGGGACTGACAGAGACAAAACCCAATCCTGGCGGAATCATATAACCTTTTTGGGAACCAGAGGCGACTATATCCAAGCCCCAAGCATCTACAGGTAAATTGAACGCACCCAAGCTAGTTACAGCATCAACGATAATTAAAGCTTCACCGTGTTCTTTGACATGGCGGTTGATGGTTTCTAAGTCATTTAGCACACCGGTTGAGGTTTCGCTGTGGGTAATGATGACAGCCTTGATTTCCTTTTGAGTATCTGCTTGGAGTTTTTGGGCAAACACTTCTGGATCTAAGGGTTTTCCCCATTCAACCTTAACTTCTTCTACATTTAAACCGTAGGCTTGACCGATTTCTACCCAACGTTCGCCAAATTTACCATTAGAGCCAACTAAAATGCGATCGCCTGGAGAAAGAAAATTAATTATACCGGCTTCTACTGCACCCGTACCGCTGACATTCAGCATCAGCACGTCGCTTTGAGTTTGGTGCAGCCACTTGAGGTTTTCCGTCACCTCTGCCAAGATGTTGCTAAATTCACTTGTGCGGTGTCCAATCGGATGCTTGGCTAATGCAAGTAAGGCAGCTTCTGGCACTGGGGTAGGGCCAGGAATCATCAGCATCAGCTTATCGTTCATGTGTCTATCCTAAAGTCAAATAAAAGTCAAAATTGGGGGAAGTTGGCTAAGCCTGGTAGCAAATTCTAGATATTTCTCTACAAAATACACTCAGTTCGTCACCAGTCTCGCTGTGTATTTTCCAAGTTTATAGTCAAACTATCGTCGCAGTTAATCAAGGGTCAGCTTAACCTTTGCAATTTCTTTGCAATTTATTATTTATACGAGACTTTAACTCAAATAATACCTCTATTCCAGGAGATCGATCTTACCACATACTTAGAACGTCGATTCAGTATTCAAAAATTGTCTGTACTGGGTATTGGGATTGACTGTTGACTAAAAACTTAGGAATTATTCCCCTTATCCCTTTGTCTCTCCACACTCCCCACACCCCCATCCTGAGTAATGATTTCCTACCGATGGTTTAAACTACATTTTTTCCATAAGTTGAGGTAGTTTATTTGCACTCGGACTGAGGCGATCGCCAATAAATTATCAGGTTTTATCGTATATTCATCAATTCGTTACATTATTAATCGGTATTTTTAGCTACTCTTCACAGTGAGTCGTTTTTAACTAGTGTCAGTTGAAAAACTGTCACTCATTAGAACCTTGCTTTGATTACAGAAGAGATATTCTTAGTTAGTGCAAGGAGTGATACCATTTCACCACATGTTTGTCACAAGTTATCCCCGCAATCCTCCTTCCTAAAGGGGTATTGCAGATTACAAATGTTGCATCAAACTAGTGAGTTGGTACAAAGTTATACGGGGAAGCGCTTGGGCGAGGAAAACTCTCAAGTGCTTTTTCGTGTATAAATAGAATATTAAAATTAACCGTACAGTAATATAAAGTGCAAAAACTCGCCCCCAACTGGAAACTTAGTGGGGGCTTTTGACTAGAAAATTTATATTTGTTGATATTAGTAGCGATCGCAGTAGCCTAAATTGTATCTAGATCGAGATTTTACTACCAAACGTTTTGCTTTTTCAGCTTACATGTTGTGCTTTTTGCTCTAAGCATTCTAGCGTTTATTCTTACCCTATTACTCAACTACTCCTGACTCTGGTTCTGGGACTACTAAATCAGACACTAAATCCGGCAAAAATGGTTGTTGCTCATCTTTTGATGTCTGAATATTGTCTTCAGCAGCGGGTAACCAACTGATAAACGGTAGAGGTAACAGCCTACTGAGGTTAGTAATTAGCACCAACAACCAAAGCAAATCGAAGTTTGTTGCTGTGATTCCCAGCCAATGAGTGATTAATGCCCCAAATGCCTGGGAAAAGCTGCCTCCTAAATTCAACACTGACATTATCAAGGCAAATAATGTTGCTTCTACGCCAAAAGGACAAAGCCTTGCTGCTAGCACCATCACTTGCATAAAGGCAATTTTTCCCATCACAGAGAGAATAAGACTATCACCCAAACTAAACCAGTGGTCATCTATACCCAACAGCCGATTAGTGTGAGTTACCAATAAAATCATTGTCATCCCCAAAATTGAGGAAAGGACAGCACTCCAAGCAAAAACTACACGAAAAGGTATGCTTTTGAGGAAACTTTGAAAAATCCAAACACCTGCCAAAGAAGCAAAACTTGTCACCAAATGCACCCGTCCCAAGAATTCTGGTTCAAAGTGTAGTTCGTTGGTGGTGAAGTAGAAAAAGGCTGAGTCAGCACTTGGGGTAGCTTGCCAGATGAAGATAAATGCTGTTGGTAGCCAAATGTTTTTTTGGCTGAGGACTTGGCGTAGCTGCCCCAGTTGCTCTTTGATTGTTAAGGAGTGAGTGCCATCGCTGTCTTGAGCATCTTTGCTAATAGGAGACTCAGCAATCAACCAAGCTGCTGCGGAAACAATCAGAGGAAATAAGGCGGTAATCCAAAAGAGAGTATGGGTACTAAAGTATTGCAGCAGCAGTCCGCTCAAATATGCTGTTATCAAACCTCCGATGGCAGAACTACCCCAACAGAGTGATTGTAGTGAACCTGCTTTCGCTTGCGACTCGCCTCTGGCTCGTTCCACAACCAATGAGTCAACTATGACATCACTCATGGCAACGGAGAGAGAACTAAGAGCGATCGCGATCGCCGCTGCCCAGCTAGTATGAACTATGGTTGCCATACTCACCCAGGAAACAGTCCCCAGTATCCCCGATAAAATCAAATAAGGACGCCTACGATAGCCAAATATCGGCAAGCCATCGGAGATAAAACCAAACACTGGCTTAATCATCCAAGGTAGAAAGGCAGCTCCCAATAAAGCCGACACTTGGACTGGACTTAATAGCAATTCATCTTTAAGGAAAAAGCTGACAGCTAAACGCGATAGCCCTAAAATTCCTTGGACAAAGTAAACTGCGAGGATTGCTATTAACTCGGCATTTGGTTGATTGCCCAAAAAGATTTTTTCTGTGACTGAATCTTTTACCTTGGACAAGCCAGATGATTGAATCAGCATTTGATAAATATTTTTTAAGTTTTATCTACTTTTCTATCATATCGACTTCTCCCCATGAAGCCGATCGCTTTTCCATAAAACCTAGCAGATAAATAGCAAATAAAAGGTTGAAATCATGATAAAAGACAGATAATATCTGAATGCGATGAACATTTCAGCTTTCTATTCTCTTGGAGATGCTATCAGTGGCCTGAACACTAGTAACTCTTAACTGTTAAACTACCGTTCATAATCTAAAACAGAATATTTGTCAATGCATCCGAATGAAAAAGCTGCTATATCTACTCGTGTTATTGGTTTAATTAGTGGCACATCTGTAGATGGCATAGACGCGGCCTTGGTAGAGATTTCCGGTCAAGAATTGGATCTCAAAATTGAGCTGCTAGCTGGAGAAACATACCCGTATCCAGCTGAACTTAGAGAAAAAATATTAGCCCTTTGTGCAGGTGCAGCCATATCAATGGCAGAATTGGCTCTAATAGATGATGCGATCGCCTTTAGCTTTGCCCAAGCTGCCCAAAATATTCAAAATGGTCACCAAGCGGCTAATTTGATTGGCTCCCACGGTCAGACCGTTTATCATCGACCACCGAAAAAGGACGCGGGGACGGGAGGATATGGGGAAAAAAATCTCTGCGTCTCCCACTCGTCACTGGGCTACAGCCTGCAACTAGGGCGCGGTGCTTTAATTGCCCATCTAACAGGCATTACAACTGTAAGTAATTTCCGTGCTGCTGATATCGCTATTGGCGGTCATGGTGCGCCTCTAGTTCCTAGAGTGGATGCCTATTTACTCAGCCATCCCGAAGAAGGACGTTGTATTCAAAACATAGGTGGTATTGGTAATGTTGCCTATATTCCACCTCGGTATGGGGACTGGCTCTCAAAAATTCGTGGTTGGGATACTGGCCCTGGAAATAGTCTGTTGGATCTAGCAGTGCAGCATTTAAGCGCTGGTGCTAAAACTTACGATGAAAATGGCAATTGGGCAGCGAGTGGTACTCCTTGCTATCCATTGGTAGACCAATGGCTCAAGGAAGAATACTTTCATCTGCCACCGCCTAAATCCACTGGTAGAGAGTTATTCGGTGTGACATATTTGGAACAGTGTTTAAAAGATGCCCAAGCCTACCAACTCAATGCTGCTGACATATTGGCAACTCTCACAGAACTGACAGCTGCTTCAATTGCTCATAGTTACCAAACTTTTTTACCAAAAATGCCACAATGTGTACTGTTATGCGGTGGTGGTAGCCGTAATCTTTATTTGAAGCAAAGATTACAGTTATTATTAGCATCAATACCAGTCTTAACTACAGATGAAGTCGGCTTAAGTGCAGATTTTAAAGAAGCGATCGCCTTTGCAGTTTTAGCCTACTGGCGACATTTGGGTATTCCTGGCAACCTACCTACTGCCACTGGGGCACCTGGTGAAGTTCTTTTAGGAGAAATTCATCAATGCTGAGTAGTGAGTAGGGAGTGAGAAGATAGGGAGGCAGGGGAAAAGGTTAAAGGGAAAAGGGAAAAGGAATAAATTTAATCTTTCCCCTTTTCCCCGGTTGGTGAGCTTGTCGAACCATACCCCTTTCCCTTTCCCAATGCCCTATGCCCCACTCAGCACTGCTATAACTGTAGTCTTGGCGGCACTCCATCGAGACAGGAAATATAGAAGGTGGCTCATACTTTTTTATTGGAAGCAGGACGCTGGACAATACAAGGGAATTGGCTAGAACGAAATGGTATGCCAATCAGTGTCAAGGGTATGACCTTGGTAGCTTGGAATCGAGATAACTGGTTTACTATGGCCACAAAGCTGATATTCCCAGGCAGCGATCGCTCGGAAATTTCTCTACAATACAAGGGACGCTTGCATGAGGGAGAGCGTCAGTATACTTTTTTACTACAACATAATATTTTAGGGCAGGTTGAAGGCGAGGGTTGGATTGGTTTAGATACCATTGTGCAGCGTTACTGGGTGCTGGGCGATCGTCAACGTCGTAGTGGCTTTGAAACCCTACACAGGATTTCGGAAGATACATACTACCTAACTAGCGGGATCTTGACTGGTCATTTTTTAACTAACACAATGGAAGCTAGCCTAGAACGCCAGGTAATTTAAGGTATTAAGAAGCTATTTATAGTATTTGCAACACATTTGTAGTACACGAGATTGTAAAAACGCAACAGCAAGAGACTTTCTTTTTCTTTGCCTGTTGCCTGCTATATAAAGTGAAAATAAAATTTCTATAGGGCGTGTTAAGCGCATATTTCGATGTGATTTGTTACAAAAAATCCGATTAAAACGCTTAAGACTCTTTCAGCACAATAGCTTGAGCCTAACTCAGTATCAGTTTTGAGCGGCGGCTTTTGCAGCCGATCTTGTCTTTCTACTTAAGATTTACTTTATAAATGGTCTCTAAGTAACTAGTTACAAACAAAACAAATTATATTAAATAATGTAAATTGCTGATTTTCTACATGAGTCACTACAAATCTCTGAGACTGACACTACCTGCTGCAACCAAGGGAGGCTACTTGTGAGTTAGCTATTCTCCTCTACAAAAGGAAATGGGATGAATACTCCGTATAAAAACGGACTGTTTCACAACTCCTTCAGGTTTTCCAACTCGCTTACAGCTATGAAATGATAACAGTGTAGTAGCTATAAATGTCCAAAATTCTAGGCTAGACCTGAAAAATTTACGTTTAATTTAATTAGCATATTGTAACGTGCATAGTAAAAAAGAAATAATTTAGTTATCCTCCGGACTTTAGTATTTTTACGTAACGGTGTCGTTAGGAGATAAATATTCGTGAATCCCAGAGTATCTGTCATTATTCCTGCTTACAATACTGAGGCTTATATTGAGAAAGCAATAAAGTCAGCCTTAGAGCAAACACTCAATGATATTGAAGTGATTGTCGTCGATGATGCTTCAAGCGATAAAACTGTAGAAGTCGCTAAAAGTTTTGTTGACGAACGTCTCAAAGTGATAGTTAATCAACAAAACCTTGGGGCTGCTGCTGCGCGTAATCGTGCTCTTAGAGCAGCCCAAGGCGAATGGATTGCTGTGCTAGATTCAGATGATTGGTATGCTCTTGAAAGATTAGAAAAGCTTGTATCGCTGGCAAATGAAAAAAATGCAGACATGATTGCTGACGATATTTATTTTATCAACGATGATGAAACATCTCCTTGGAGTACATTGATTCAAGAAAGTGGAAAAGATATAGATAAAATTTTCCAAGTTGATATCGTTTATTTTGTGGAGACTGATATTTTTGGAGAGACAGGTTTGCATCTTGGCTTAAGTAAGCCTTTATTTAAGCGAGAATTTCTACTTCAGCATGGTATCGAGTACGATGAAGATATCAGGATGGGTCAAGATTATTGGCTTGATATGAAATGCCTAATCAAAGGTGCTCGCTTTTTTCTTGAGCCAAAACCCTATTATTTTTACCGCTCGCGCCCTGGCTCGCTTGTACATCAAAGCCGATTACCACGTCTAAATCAAAGTTGCAAAGCTACTAATTCTTTCATGCAACAAGAAGCTGTGAAAAAAAATACAGCTTTAATGCGTGCTTTATCTCGTAATCTTGCAATCTATAAAAAAAATCTAGCTTACTTTCAAGTTGTAGAGCCTCTCAAGCAAGGTAAATGGTTAACAGCATTGACACAAATGGTCAAAAATCCTGATTTCTTTTCTCATTTTATTTCGCGGCTTAATAATATAATTGGACGCAGAATTCAATATTATACGACAGGAGATAAATCGGCTTTTCACATGTCCTATAACATAGATAAAAAACGAAAGATTACTAATTAATCTTTTGGTAAAACTAAATTAGTTATGATAAAAATATCCCTGGCTTTTCAAACAAGTTGGGGATATATATTTTTAAATTTTGATAAATCATACCATTTTAATTTGAGAAGATTTGAAATTTGCTGGAAAATCTGTAGCTTACTTTCCCCAAGTGCATTGGTTTCTTTTAATCAAAACTAGACGCAAAGGCAAGGCAGCGCAAAAGGAGTTTCCCTTATGAGCCACTGCGCCGCACAGAAGATGGCGAAAGTAAGGACTTTTGCAAGAAATCTAATAGACCTCTTGCAAAAGTGCTTTTTGCACTCTTGTGGGAAAAGGGACTCATCTTTATTGGGGAAAGGGAAAATACCAAACCTTTCCCCCTTTACCCTTACCCTTTTCCCGACTTCTGCAAGAAGTCTAATGAATAAAGCTCTTAGCCATCAGAATTAGGCAAAAGTTAAACGAGTGGTTAGACAATCTGGTCTTTAAGTTTCCCCAGAAGTTTGAATATCTGTTGATTTACGGTTGCCATACCCCGTTTTTTAAGCTTGCTAGATGCGTTTACCCAAAAAAGATAAGTTCTATCTTAGGAACCTAGAAGCTTCCATTTTTGCGATCGCGGTTTTTGGCATATCTGAGAGTTATTTATTTAGTCAAAATTGGGCAAACTAAAACTACATCATAATCAAAATCTGGAATAGTATAAAACGTCAGTATACATTTACCTTTTTTCCTTGTTTGGTCTAGCATGTTACGCCAGTTGTAATAACTGTCTTAGTTGCCAACTTCCAGAATATAGTTTCAGCGCTATTTGAGAAGACTGAAAAAAGCTAGTCCACTGATGGACTTTAACTACTAGCCTGGAAAGTGATTTCTAGGCACAACAATCAGATACAACAGTTTGTAACTGAGTCAGGTTGATTTAGATTTGACAGCCAGAAATGAAGGCTGTTTGACTTCTGAATTGTCTGTTCTGAGTTCAGCAATTCTGCTGTAGAAGTTTGAACGCACTTTTGAATCCAAATACCTACAACTTGCTTTTAGAGTCAAATTTTCTATGTCAGACCCCAACATTGGTCGCTTACTCAGCAAACGCTACCAACTCCAGGAGTTAATCGGTACTGGAGCGATGGGTCGAGTTTATCGTGCCAAGGATATTTTGTTGGGTGGTGTACCTGTTGCTGTGAAGTTCCTCGCTTTATCAATCCAAAATGAAAAGATGCGACTGCAAGACCGTTTTGAGCGAGAAGCGAAAACTTGTGCTTTGCTAGGGCAAAAAAGCATCCATATAGTTCGAGTCATGGACTATGGCGTAGATGATAATAATACTCCGTTCTACGTCATGGAATACCTACAAGGACAAAGTTTAAACAATATTATTCGCAAGCAACGCCTTCCTTTGCCAAGATTTCTGAGCATGGCGCGTCAACTCAGCTTGGGTTTACAGTGCGCTCATGATGGTATCCCAGTTGAAGGTACAATTTGCCCAATTATCCATCGTGATGTCAAGCCGAGCAATATGCTGGTGATTCAAGATCCGAGTTTTGGAGAATTGGTCAAGGTTTTAGATTTTGGGATTGCTAAGTTATTACAGTCAGACGGCGACCATACAAAATTTTATTTGGGAACATTGGCTTATTCTTCTCCCGAACAGATGGAGGGTAAGGAATTAGACAACCGTTCTGATATTTATAGTTTGGGCGTAATGATGTTTGAGATGCTCACAGGCAAAATGCCATTGGTAGCACCGACTCATTCTTTTGGAGCATGGTATAAAACACATCACTATCAAAAACCGCGTTCTTTTACTGAGGTTTCGCCGGGGTTAGAACTACCAAAAGAAATAGAAGATTTGGTGATGAGTAGTCTAGCTAAATTACCACGCGATCGCCCCCAAAGCATCAGCGAAATTCTGAAAGTTTTAGCATCAGTAGAACAACCAGACCACACACGCAAAATTAAACAGAACAATTATGCCCTAGTTCCTGCTACATTGACCGTTAGCGCTGAGGTTGAGCAAAAAACGAAAGCCGATTTGCGGATATCCTCGTCAAATGATGAAATTGCTAACACCATTTCCTGGCCTCAAAATAAACCGATTGCTGATATTGTCTTTCCCCAACCCGTACATACAAATGGAGAGGTTTTACCAGCGTTGTGGGTAATGCTACCCCAAGTGGAAATTCAAAAGCGGTTAGTTTGTACGCGCTACAATCAATTTCTTTTCATCTCGGTTCCCCACCCGATGCTGTTGTGGATTACCGTCATTTACAACCGCAGACACGGCGCTAAATGGTTACATTACTACCTCGACCTCAAAACCAGTCTCGGTCAAGAAATTGCCCGCTTGCTACACCAAACAGGTTATTACCGTCTGTTATTTTTCGCACGAGAAACGCCAAGTCGCTGTACTCATATCCTGCTTTCAAGTGTCGCCTCTGCCCAACGTCAACGACTGCAAGAGTGGGTCAAAATCAGCAATACGTTCGCCTCTTCTGCCGATCCGCAAATTAGTAAAAACTTACTCAAAAGCGAATACGAAAAGATTAAGCCCCAAATCCTGGTAAAACTCGAAAGTATTGATACAGACTCTCCATACGATCTTTCCAACTAGGAATAATTTATGAATGTTACATCTTTACTGTGTAACAAAGAGTATCCAATCAAAAATTGTAAATTTTTATAAACAAAATATATATAATGTTCTAACTTCTAGTTATATGTATAAATAGTGAAAGTACTAGCTGCAAAAGTTAGGCTGTTTAATTGTTCTGTAGGTATTCCTGTGTACATTATGTAGTTCGGTATAAATTTACGCAGGTGTGATTCTCACACTATCTAAGATACGAGAAGAAGTTTGGCTAAAGTACACACTAGATTGGAATCAAAATCTGAACTTAACTTTAGAGCCTAGCAACTCAGCCTTAAAAGAGTTTACTCATTGATTCTCGATCGATTTACTGAGTTTGATTTTTGCTACAGCCTTGTAGAGTTTTTTATCGGAGTTGACGCCCCGGCATCCCCAGCTCTTTTCCTCCGTGGGAACCAAGCAAGAGAAGGAGGTCGCCCACTGCGACATCAGAACGATTCTATGCCATAGTGGAACCCGAATCTAAGCCCCACTGGTGCTTCAGAAGTTCTTGATAAGTTGCTTCGCGCACTACCATTTGTTCGTACAGCTTGACCAAAAAGTCTTTGGCCTGTTCGTGGCTCATATGCTGCACCTGAGTGGCAAATGAGCAAATACTGAACTGCTGTTCTAAGGATAATTTCATTGGTTCGTTCATAAGTAACTCCGAAAAAACAACGCGTAAATGGTGATATCGTTTGCAGAAGTCCAAATGGGATAATACTTGGACTTGTATCTGTCCCGCATTTGTTCCTCCGTATTAAGAAAGATAACAAGTGTTTGACAGATTGCCCACATCCTAAGTGTAGAATTTTTCTGCTCTGATATCTTGCACCTAATCCCACTGATATACCACCCAAGTCGGCTGAGTCATATTCCAGAAAATATGCTCTGGTTTGTCTTAGAAAGGTACATTTACCTTCTTTACTCCTTTCTCCTTGGATAATCTAGGCGTTATGCCCGATCGTTGAAAGTTTTCCTAGTTAAGAACAAGTTCAGATAGCTCTTCTTATGTATGGAAAAACTTTCCAAGCTGGGGAGTTGGAGTAGGTCGGGGAATAAATGGTAATAAGCGTGAATTATAGTCGCTTTACCTCATTACGTGCAAGATGTCAATTTACTAATTTATGGAAATTTAGCCTCCTTAGGTAACTTTGGAGGCTAAGAGTATTAGTATCAAATTGTTAAAAGCAAAAATGCTCAGGCTGAACAAATTGATGGGTATATTTACCGGATTTGTCATTGGTCATTAGTCATTAGTCAGCTGCCAATGCTCAATACTTCTCTGCGAGAGGCTGCGCCAACGACTTACCTCGACTTATCTCGGCACAAGTCGCTCGGCACAAGTCGCTCAGTACAAGTGCCCCATGCCTCATGTCCAATAATTAGGGATTATTTTCTTCGAGTGAGACGATGACAACAGTAATGTTATCGTGCCCTCCTTGCTCCTTCGCAGCCTCAACTAGAGAGATGGCGGCTTTATCTAGCCAAGGAGTGTCTTGGAGGCTGCTAGCAATCTTTTGCTCGACAAGTTCTTCTGTGAGACCATCACTACATAAAAGTAAGCGATCGCCAATTTTAACATCGAGTGGTTGCACGTCAATCTGATGCAGGTCTTCCCGTCCCAAACAGCGGGATAATACATGACGAAAAGGATGTAATCGTGCTTCATCTGGGGTGATGTCACCGATTTTGATTGCTCGTGCTACCCAAGTGTGGTCTTCAGTGACTTGTTCTAATTGTGATTCTCGGAAGCGATATAGCCGGGAATCGCCAACATGAGCGCACCAAGGTGGCTCTGGAGAGCGAAAAAGTACCGCTACAACCGTTGTACCCATATCGGCGCGTTCGGGATGATTTTGCTGATCTTGCAAAATCGCTTGATTGGCATCCCACAAAGCTTGCTCTAGCAATTCTTGAGAAGACTTTGGAGATTCCCAATTTGCTACTAAATACCCTTGAATTTCCGTAGTAGCAATGCGACTTGCTTCTTCTCCTCCCGCATGACCACCCATACCATCAGCAACTACAAAAAATCGTCCTTGTGGGTCGATATAGTAAGCATCTTGATTATTAGAACGAATAAGTCCCGGATCGCTAAGACCGGTGAAATTAATTTTCATAAATTTTTTCAACAATTAATACATACGGTCATAACGGTCGAGGCGTAGAAGTAGTCTGATCAGAATCACTGAAATACCTGCTGCGATTAAAGTAGGCAGCAGTGCTAACCATACAAAATTCTTGACTACTAAAATAGTAGCTGAAAGCGTGAAACCACTGATTAACAGAGCATAGCTCATTGAAAGCTGAATATTGCTCTGGCGCCGGAGCAAACGTTCGGTTTCTATAGACCGAACCCGCAGGCGCATGTCTCCCCGTTCTAACTTTTCTAGGGTATCCTCTAACCTACGTGGTAGACCCAACGCAGTACTACTTACTTGAGCTGCTTGACGACTCAATTCGTTAAGAAAGCTATTTCCTTCAGAACCATTCATATCGGTCATAAGCTGCATTGCATATGGTTTGGCAACTTCCATAAAGTTAAACTCTGGATCTAGACCCTTGCCTACCCCCTCTAGGGTGGAAAAGGCTCGCATCACAAAAGTGAAAGTTGCTGGAAATCTAAACGGTTGATTATAAGCTATTTCGTAAAGATCGTCGCTAATTGACGCTACTGATTGATTTTCAAAGGGCTTATCCATGAAATTGTCCAGCATATACTGGACGGAACGCCGGACTGGCCCCATATCCTCTACTGGGGCGATCGCACCTAAATCGATCAGAGATTGTACTACGCGATCGCCGTCTTTTTGGGCAATGCCAAACAGGGTTTGCATCAGTCCTTCACGAATGTTGGACTTGATTTGCCCCATCATCCCAAAATCGTAGAATATCAAAGCACCATCGGGACTGATGGCAATATTGCCTGGGTGGGGGTCGGCGTGGAAAAAGCCACTATTGAGTAACTGTAGCAAATAGGCTTGAGCGCCTTGACGAGCGATGGTTTTTCGATCTAAACCGGCTGCTTCCAAAGCTTCGTATTGGCTAATTTTAATTCCAGGGACATATTCCAATGTCAGCACGCGAGAAGTAGTGAAGCGCCAGTAAACTTTTGGAACTTTTACCCAATCGTAGCCGCGAAAGTTACGGCGAAAAGTATCAGCGTTACGACCTTCATTGAGATAATCAATTTCTTCCCAAAGAATGCGGCAACATTCTTCATAAATACCCAGCCAATCTCGTCCCTTCCCCCATTTGGGATGGTTTTGAAAGTAGCGGGTAATTCCTTTAAGAATTTGTAAATCTATTTCAAATAACTTTTTTAATCCCGGACGTTGCACCTTAACTACCACTGCTTCGCCACTGTGCAACACGGCTTTGTGTACTTGCCCCAAGCTAGCAGCAGCTAAAGGAATCGGTTCAAAATTTTGGAAAAGTTCAGGAATTTTCTTGCCTAGTTCTTGCTCGATAATCGATTCTACTTGTTCATAGCTAAATGCTGGTACTTTGTCTTGTAACTTTGCTAGTTCTTCTACATATTCAACAGGGAATATATCAGCACGGGTAGAAAACAATTGCCCAACTTTGATGAAGGTTGGGCCTAAGTCTAGCAGGGTATTACGAATCCAAACTGCTTGGGTTTTGCGTCTTGCAGTTTGCTTGGCTTCAGTCACACCACCTGGATAACTCCAAGATTTGTTGTATAGCCAAAGTCTGAACAATAAGGTCAACACAAAAGACCAAATGTCCACAAAACGCCGTCTGCTGGAGTATTTTTCCCTATTCCAACGGTATGCCTTATCTGAATAACCTTGTTCCATATACTCCATTTACCGTTGGTTTCCAACCGAATTATCTGCAAGAAAAGACACTCTGATTCCTAAACTGTTTTTATATGTCCTTTGTCATTTGTCTTTTGTCAGTTGTCCTTTGTCTTTTGGATAAAACTAATGACCGATGACCAATGACTAATGACTAATGACTAATAACTAATGACCAAATTATGCAGAAGTTCTGCGATGATGTTGCAGTTCTGTTCGCAATAGGGCAATTTCGGCTCGCAATTCATCAATCTCTGCTTGCACGTCTACTGGTCCTGAACCGGGTTGCCTAGTGGTTGTGCTACCTTGAGTAGTATTAGCAGCTTCGGCTGCTCGATTTGCCCGCTCTAGGACTTCTTCTGTAAATTGGCGCAACTGCTCTCTAGCTTCAGCATCAAATTTGCCCAGTTCGCTCAAAGCATCGGTCAAGGCGACCTCTAAACGCTCGTTCACTACTTCAGCTACCGCTCTGCCTACAAAAAAGGCTTGTACAAGGGGGTTACTCATAAATTTTTGTTACGTTCATCCGCAAAAGAATTATAACTTGACTGTATGCTTTGCGGCTTCTGTTCGAGAGTTAGAGATTTGCCGAACAGGCGATCGCTAGACTAGTTTGTTTGCGTAGCGATTGGAGTTATAGCAAGTTTCCGTCCCCTGGGTTATACCATTTCACCTTAAGATTGATACATTTAGGCAAGCAGGCGAAGCTCTTGAGGCAATTATTAACAGTTGAGTCGATTGTCAGACTATATGTATCGAAGGCAATACTTTTAGGCCTTACGCAAAAGATAACGAAAGTAGGGGTAATTCATGAATTACCCCTACTTTAAGAATAAGGTTTTCAGTCACATATTGCGTAAGTCCTGACTTTGCTAAAAGCTCTTGGGAAGTATTGCGATCGCCCTATTTTTTCTGTTCTCTAACTATTTATGACATTCCAGTAATTCTCGATAATATTGCTCAGGTGTACTCGGTAAATAGGTTGTCATTTGTAAAACTTGTTCTTTCAATTTAAAACCTTGAGTAATATTAATCCGCCTCAGGAAATCTAAATCGTGGGAAATTACCCAAATAGCTCCTTGATAGTCATTGATACCTACTACCATTTGTTCTACGGTTTGAATATCTAAGTTATTAGTTGGTTCGTCGAGAATCAGTAGGTCAATTTCAGAGATACTAATCATAGCGATCGCCAATCTTGCCAACTCGCCACCACTGAGTACAGATGCGCTTTTATTAACCTCGTCGTATTTAAATAGAAAATGTCCGAGTTGTTGCCGTAAAAGTTGATAGCTGAGATTTGGATTAGCTGCTTGCATATTTTCCAAAATTGTGTATTGGCAATTGACCAATTCATAGGTTTGATCGAGATATATAGCTTTCATCCTTGGTGCAAGCAAAACTTCGCCTGATTCCAAAACTGCAACTTGGTTTTCCATTCCCAAAATTGCCTTTACCAAACTTGATTTACCGGAACCATTAGCGCCGACAATGGCAAGGCGATCGCCAGAAGAAACATGCAGATGAATGTTGTGTAAAAGTACCCGTTCTGATACCCGCAGATTCGCGCCTTGAATATCAATTAAATTTTTACGCTTTTGGCTTTTTTGTTCTAGCTGAATACTTGTTACTTTCGTTGTTTTTACCTTCGTATCTGCAACTTTTTGATTAGCTTTAACGACTGCTGCTTCATGTTTCTTTTTGGCAATTCCAGCTGATATTTCAGCTTTTCTTTTCATCGCTCCTGCTGCTGTTCTGTCGATACTACCATCGAGAAACTTAGCACGACCATTGCGCTGAGCTTGGGCTGCACGCTGTTGTTCCTGCATAGCCGAAGTTTGAGCGCGTTTGAGTTCTTTTCTGGCGACTTCGTGCGATCGCAATGCTGCTTCTAACTCAATTTCTTTCTGTTCTCGATAGTAAGAAAAATTGCCTCCATATACTTTCAAACCAACAGGTGTAAGCTCCCAAGTAATATTTGTCACCTGGTCTAAGAAAAAAGGCTTGTGTGAGACAATTACAAACGCGCCATTGAAATTACCAAGAAACTCTTTTAAACTTTCCAACGCTTGCAAATCCATATGATTAGTTGGCTCATCCAGCAATAACAAATTTGGTTCTTGAGCCAAACCAATTGCTAAAAATAATTTTGTCAATTCTCCACCACTCAAGTTATCCATAGGTAGATAAAGGTCAAGATCTGTATTGAACTGTGCTTGCAAAATTTCCTCAATCTTCCACCATTCATCCGAGATAGAAATCAAAAAACTCAGTACTGAATCTGACTTGATTTCTTGCCTAATAGTACTGATTTGGGGCAAATAATAAACAACGCCATGATGCCAAACTGAACCTGCGCTGGGTGTAATTTGACCTGCAATAATCTTGAGTAGGGTTGATTTTCCTACACCGTTGTTACCGACTAAAGCAATAGAATCGCCCGCCTCAATACTGACCTGAACTTTTTCAAACAAAGTTCTTTCTAAGCTGAGTTCATAGACTAAATTCTCAGCTAATAATATTGATTTTTTCTGCATTCTTTTCAAACCTCAATTCGCAAACTTCTACCCGCGCATTCGCAAAGATTTCGGGTAGATTAAACACAAAACAAACTCAGCCGCAGACACTTGCCAAGCGGTTTGATGTAGATAGTAGTGATGACAATATCTTTAGTGCATGACTATGTGAAGTAACCCTGTCAAACTAGTTGCGTTTATTCTTTGTTGACATTTGTTGCTTTGGCGCAACAGGTGTTTGGTACTACTTCATTTGTGCTATCTCGTTAGAGTTGTGATGAGGTTTGATATTGACTACAGTGTAGCATAAAGGAATTCCGGGAAATAGGAGGCGAGCCGATACTGTTTGATCAAGGCAAGAGACGCGATAAATCGCCGTCTCTACGAAGGACTGGTTACCGTAGAGGCAATGTCCTAGACCTATAACTATTGTTAAAAACGTTGATTAATTGATTTACCCCTGCTAATTTAAGTGTATTTGCGTAATACACATCAAATTTGGCATATCCTACTGTTGCCCTTGAACTATGAGCTATCCAGATTTCAGCGAACACGGTTATGAAGTTTTGCGAGAATTAGGACGTAATCGGGAAGGAGGAAGGATTACTTGGCTAGCATCAAAAGTTGATACAGGGGAACAGGTGGTAGTGAAGCAGTTTTGCTTTGCTCAAGCTGGTTCTAGTTGGTCGGGGTTCAAGGCTTACGAAAAAGAAATTCAATTTCTACAGCAACTTAATCATCCTGGTATTCCCCAGTATCTCAGTTCTTATGAGCGAACTGATGGCTTTTGTCTAGTTCAAGAATATATCAATGCCCCATCTTTAGCACAAACCCGCAGCTTTGCACCAGAGGAAACTAAGCAAATTGCAATTAAAGCTTTAGAAATTCTTGTTTATCTGCAAAATCGGATTCCGCCGATAATTCATCGAGATATCAAACCGGAAAACATTTTAGTAGATGAGCAACTTAACGTCTACCTAATTGACTTTGGTTTTGCTCGTGTTGGTAGCCAGGAAGTTGCAGTAAGTAGCGTATTCAAAGGTACTCCTGGTTTTATTCCGCCAGAGCAAATATTTAAACCAACAGAGGCTACAGACTTGTATGGTTTGGGTGTAACTTTGATTTGCTTACTGACAGGAATCAAATCAACAAAAATAGATCAATTGCAAGATGAAGATGATCCATATTTAATTAAGTTTCAGCATCTTTTACCTCGGTTGAATCTGGGGTTTCTTCCTTGGTTGAAAAAGATGGTACAACCGCTACAGAAAAACCGTTTTGCTAATGCCCAAACAGCTTTAGAAGCACTCAAGCCACTTGATGTTATCCTTGTAGCGGGAGTTGATTTCAGTAAAACAGTGCTGGAGTTCAAAGCGAACCAATTAGGGGAAAAGCTAACGCAAAGCATCACAGTTCAAAACCCTATTCCAGATACTTTGCTAGATGGAAAATGGGAAGTTGCACCTCATCCTAATGATCCACCCCATAGGCCAGATTCCCATGCTTGGATTTCGGTAACACCTGGTCAATTTAATCGTAATTATAATTGCTGTGATGTTCAGGTAGATACGAGTAAATTGATGGCAGATAAGCAGTATAAACGTCAACTAATACTTCACAGTAATGCTTATCCAGCGACTCATACTTTAACAGTTAAGGTGCAGACAGCTTCACTAGCTTCACTAGTACCAATTGAAAGCCGAGAAGTACCTTATGTTTGGCTTGCTGCTGTTTTGCTGACTTGTATTATTGCATCCACATCTATGACTTGGTTTATAAATGTTGCTGGTTTATGGGCAGTTATGTGGGCAATCATAGGGGCAGTGATAGGGGCTGTGATTGGCGCTTTTGGAGGGATGTTTATTGGAATGATGATTGGCTTACCTCTAGCCATATTTGAATGCTACGATATTTGTAACACGATAACTCAGATTGCAACTGCAATTGGGGTTGTTGTCGGGCTACCCTTTGGTTCTGTTCAAGCGTTATCGAGTATTAATAATAAGATTGGAATTGAGATTGGAATTGGGATTGTAATTTGGATTATATTTATGGTTTTGGCTCTATGGAGGGCTACAAGTTTTTCAAATAGATATACATATAACTACAATAGAAATATATGGTTTGATACATTGCTGTTCTTGCTCACAGCAGGATTAGGAACCAGCTTCGGAATTATTTGTATAGTCGGCTTTGCCAATCTCTACATCCTATTAGCACTGGCAGTAACCGGATTACCCTTGGTAAGCATTTTGCTGTATCCATCCCTAAAACGATCCCTAAAAGAACGCAGGTTAATAGCTAAATATCGCCAGTCTGAGGTGTCTTTAATTAAACCGTAATGAAACAGAGTTTATGATAAAGATATGAAAGCATTGTTTTTTATAGCTAACTTAAGAATTTGATCGCCTTTTTTTCAAGTGCTTAATGTAGTGCGATCGCTTTAACGACAAGATTACGATATATATAACAGAATAAAGATAAGTTAATCTATGCCTACCAAACAAATCACAGAGTATTTCAATTTCCTGTCTTCTGAAGACATCAGACTCAAAGACTCAAGAATTGGGATTGAAACAATTCTTTATGAATACATTGATTGTGGACGTTCTCCAGAAGAAATTGCCCAAATTTATTAAACAATATCTTTAGAGCAAGTTTATGCAACAATTCTTTATTATTTGCAAAATCAAGAAACTGTCAGTGCTTACATGAAAAACTGGATAGAACACGGTCATAGAATGCGAGAACAACAGAGGCTTAATCCCCCACCAGTGTCAGAAAAACTGCGCCAACTCCGAATTGCAAGACAAGCTAAAGAACAAGTATGACGCTGGAATACCTAATTGATGAAAATGTCAATCCTGTATATCCAAATCAAATTAGGCCATAACTCTATTGCCTATTACCTGTTGCCTAACAACACAAATAATTTTACTATTTTAACTTCAAAGTTTTACAACTGTTGACTAAAATAAAGACGATATAATTCACACATCACACAAGCTTGATTGCCGTTGAGTTGCACTAAACCCATGCTTTCTAGTTTATAAGCAGCGATCGCATCTAATTCTACTTTCTCATTGCTGGCTATTACCTGTTGCATCGCAGACATTAATTCTGGTTCTTTTTGTAGCAAGTTCAACAATTCTCGCAAATGCTGGGTGTAAATTCCCATCGGTGTCGATGCTGTTTCTAATAACATTTCTAAGGTCATTTTTTCCCCAGATAAATGATATAGTGCAAGGCTTACCAAATAAGGATGTCCCCCCACCATTGCTTGTAGAGGTTCGAGGTCTTTTGACCCTTGGGAATCTCGCGCCCACTCTAACCCGTAACGCAATGCTAAATCCTGTACCTGACTCTTGGTAAATGGTGGCAGAGTTATTGTAATTCCTACATTAAAAGGTGATTGGTTGAGCTTTAGAGGAACATAAATTTCTGTGGTGTGAACTACTACCATTCGGAGTTTTTGCCATGTTTGGTCTTGCTTTGCTTGTTCGTGCCAAAATCGCAGCATCGGCAAAAAGTCTTGGGCAATCTTTGGATGTTCAAAAACTCGTTGAACTTCATTCAAAGCTAAAACCACAGGATTTTCAGCAATGTATTGTAATATATATGCTTCAAAATAAATTTTGCAGCTGACTTTGCTGCCCATGTCTGTATCCCAAAAATCATCTAGACACGGAAGCAGGTTTAACTGCCTGCTGACATAGATACAAAACCAACGTAAAAATTTATCCAAGGAAGAAAAAACTTCTTCGTCAGCTTCTCGAAAGTCTAAGTAGACAATTTGATAATTTTGTTCTTTAGCATAAGCAATCATTCGGTTGAGTAAGGAACTTTTTCCCATTTTCTTGGGTGCTTTAATTCTGATTAAGCAACCAGGATGTATCAATTCGCTACAAATCAGTTCTTCTAATGGAGGACGAGTAATGTATAAAGGAGAACCTACTGGCAAAGGGCCGCTAGGAAATTCCATTTTGCCGACTGAAAATAAGTTTGGATAAAGCCTTGTGAATCTGAATTTTTTGTTGACAGGTTCTTCTTGTGGTTGATTTTGCTGTCTAGTTATCCCTTGCAAGTATTTGCTCAACACTAGATGCAGATTTTTTTTTGTTATTCTCTCTCCAGATGCCTGGGACAAGTCTTGCCACAGCTGAGAGCCAACTTGCTTTATATAGTTGCTACCATAACCTGTTCCCTCTGCCATCTCATCGTAAGTTTTACCCAACCACGACTGATACAGCACAAACCACTGAATGGAATCGAGAGGCCTGCTTTGTAGAATTCTTTCAACAGCGTCTAGCAATTCTTCCACAGTTATTAAAAGTTAAACATTTAGTAAAATTACAGATTTCCTTTGGCTTAGTAATAATATACAACCGAAAAAATACTTGAATAAAGAAAAATCTATGAGTTTCATTCTGTTTTGTGATTTAAACAGTAATTAATCGGATAAAAAGTATAATTCATGCTAAGTATTTAAAATCGTTTGGGCGATCGCTACCTACTCTAATTATTAGGATAGCTTCATCATTGCCAGTACTGCCCTGGATAGAACAAGCAACTATTTTTACTTAAAAAACATGTAAAATAGCTTAATTATCGAAAATACCTTACTGTTTATGAATCGATTTTTCCAGCAAAATATAGCTTTTACATAGTAGACTGCGTAGCCTACCGCACTGTGAATAGTTAATAATACAGTACTTTCCGCAATCATTTAACTAAGAAAACCTTTGTAATATAGCAATTACAAATTTATGTCACAAAACCAAGAATTTTCATCCGAAAAAAGTTCTTCCATTAAAAATATCTTGATTTTAGGTGCAACCGGCTATATAGGCGGAGCGCTGTGCCGTAAGTTTTCCCAGACACCAGATTTTGCTGTGTTTGCACTTGTGCGTCCAAGTAGTGATGTTGAGACTATAAAGCCTTTCTGTAAGGAAATAATCCGTTCTCAAGAGGTAAACTTTTCTAGCAACGATGTTACCGAAGCAATTCGCAAGCATGAGATTACAACAGTAATTAATGTAGCTTGGCACATGCCTCCAGAGCCAACCCAAGAAGCTCAATTTGCCAAAGACCGTATCGCATTAGAAGCCGCTTTACACGGTGCTAAAGCAGTTTCACCGGATATTCATGTAATTACAACCAGTGGAAATTTCTCTTTAATTACTGCCGATGGCGGACGAATCACGGAAACACCTCCACCAAAAGGTTATACACGACCTAAATATTTAGCATGTTTTGACTTACTATCGGGGGTAAATGTGTTGAAAGATGTGCTGATAGAAGAATATATCAACAATGGAGGTAACGCTTCCATTGTCTATCCTTCATCAGTGTATGGTAGTGCCCCAACTCGTGGCAGTTTCTGGGATTTTGCAATTCAACAATTCATTACAGGTAAACCACACCAAGGCTATCAGCCATTTCCACCAGATTTTATGACGGCGTGGGTTCATGTCGGTGATTTGGCAGACTGCTACATTGCGGCTGCGCGAAAAGGCACAAAAGGAGGACATTACCTAGCTGCGCCAGAAAATTTGAGTATTAGTCAGATGTCTACTTTGTTTGCTCAGGCTGCTGGGGTAAAATTCGTTGCACCAGTCTTTGAAAACAAAGACAAAGTTATATTTGATGATTCTTATACAAGAGAAGTACTTCAACTTCAATGGAAGTATAAAGTTGTTGATGAAGTCAAAGGTTGGGTAGAGAGAATAAAAGAGTTAGGAACTTATTTTTTAGAGTAAACAGGCATTACCGCAAAAACTCAAGCAAAGACCAGATCGAAAATTTTGTTGTGTCGGTGGAAGTGTCAAAATATATATGTAAACTTTATTTACAAAATCAGTTATGCCGAAAGCAATTTGGAATGGTGCAGTTTTAGCCGAGAGCGATGATACCGTAGTTGTGGAAGGCAACCATTATTTTCCATCTGACACAATCAACAAAGAGTACTTCACTGAAAGTAACACTCACACTACTTGTCCTTGGAAAGGTGTTGCCAGCTACTACAGTATCGAAGTTGATGGACAAGTCAACAAAGATGCTGCTTGGTATTATCCCAGCGCCAAGGAGAAGGCTAAGAATATTGAGGGCTATATCGCGTTTTGGAAAGGCGTAAAAGTCGAGGCTTAATAAAAGTTTCTGGAAATAAAATATTTCCAGAGAATTGATTGAGTATTTACGGCAATCATCAAACTAAATTTTGTGGAGGTTGGCTTGCGTTAACCTCCACAATCTTAAACTATTTAGCGATGGCTACGCCCGCCGCAGGCATCGCAGCCAGTTTTTCAAATCCAACCACTCAGAGATCGTTTATAAAGTAAATCTTAAGTAGGGTGTGTTACGGCTTTAGCCTAACGCACCGTCTTATGAATCGGAGTTTGCTGTTCATAGATTTTGCGTAGGTTGGTTGAGGGAACTAGTCGCAGCCTTCCCGATTAAAGCTTTGTTTGTTGAGCGACAACAAAATCTAACCGATGATTCAGCTAATGTTCAAGCATTTATAACAAATGCACAAGCAATTACTGTAAATCCTCACGCAATTGCTATAAATGAATATCCATTTATAATTAATGCTTAATTTGTTTGATTAAATTTTAAGCATTTATTATGAATGCGACAGCAATTGCTGTAAATGAGTATCCATTTATAACTAATGCTTAATTTATTTGATTAAATTTTAAGGATTTATTATGAATGTGACAGCAATTGCAGCAAATGAGTACGCATTTATAGCAAATGCTCAAGCTGTTGTTGCTAAAATATCAATATTGATAACGTCCGCGTCTGTCTTTGGAACAAATGGGCAAGCTATCTTTACTACCGCAAGTTTATTTGTAACGTCGCTGCTGCAAAAGTGTTTAAATTATTCTTGTGAAGAGGATTCTTTTTAAGCTTCGCATTGTACGAGTAGCGATCGCACTAGCAACAGCAGTCAGTGTTACAGTTACCATAAATTCACTACAAATTGAATTAAATAATACAAATAGTATTACGCAAAATCTGGGCGATTATTACTGACATAACTCAGCCTTTTAACCCGCGCAGGCGGGTTTTGTCTGTATAGCCGCGACTTCTAGTCGCCAAGGCATTATAAGTCAAAACAAGCGGTGCGTTAGCCTTTGGCGTAACGCACCCTACGAAAATCTTGGAAATCCAATTATGAATTTTTAATTAGATGCTGCCTTTTGTGCAACATTATGAATTATTTCTTCCAGGGTTTGGAGTAATTCTTGTTCGTTGTACGGTTTAGAAAAGTAGGCTCTAGCACCTAATTGCATAGCCAATTGCCGATGTTTGTTACTGCTACGAGAAGTTAGCATTGCAACTGGAATATTTTTTGTATCAAGGTCTGAATTTACCTTACCTAAAAAGCCATAACCATCAAGACGAGGCATTTCAATATCACAAATGACTGCTTCAACTCTCAATCCATTTTGGAGTTTTTCTAAAGCATCTTGACCGTCTTTGGCTTGCTCTACTTGATACCCTCCTTTTTCTAGGGTTAAAGCTAAGAAGCGGCGAACATTAATTGAGTCATCTACAATCAAAATTGTGCCTTTGAATTTGTTAAATGCTGCTGATATTTTCTCTTCATCAAATATTAGGAACGGTGTCTTTAATCTTGCTGATGGTAATTGAGTACCTCTAGGAGTCCGCTGATTGCTAGCAATCCAATACAGCAATTCATTGATATTAACTAATGGTACTACTCGACCATCTCCAAGAATTGTACAGTTGGTAAAGCCTTGAGGTAGAGGTATATTTCCTTCGATTTGGCGAATAGCAACTTCTTGTTCGCCCCAACAACGGTCTATTTGTATAGCTACTGGTTGATTATTACCTTTAACTACTAACACGCTGTTAACATTAATTGCTGCTGGAGTTTCTAATTCTGCGCTATCGTAACGCAGGCAATTAAATTGTAAGTAGCGACTCAAGCGAATTAATGGCAACATAGTTCCTTGCCAATTGAGGACTTCGCTACCCGCCATTTGGAAAACTCGCTCATTTTGGAGTAGGGATATTTCGGAAATCACATCTGTGGGAAATGCCAATAGCATTTTGTTAATTTCTACTAGCAAGACTCTTCCTACAGAAAGTGTAAATGGCACTGAGAGGGTGAAGGTGGTACCAACTCCTGGTTCGGTATCAACTTTGATATCTCCTCGAACCAATTTAAGGTTGTTGCGAACTACATCCATACCAACACCGCGACCAGATAATGTTGTCACTTGGTCGGAAGTGCTAAAACCTGGTTCAAAAATTAATGATAACAGTTCTTCATCACTAGCATTAGTAATAAGAGAAGCATCTAATCCCATAGCTAAGGCGCGAGTGCGAATTTTCTCTAGAGAAATGCCCCAACCATCATCACGTATACTAATATGTGTGCGATTGCTATGGTGAGATGCTTTAATTTCAATTAACCCTTGTTCTGGTTTACCAAGGAGGCGACGAGTAGCAGCATCTTCGATACCATGATCGAAGGCGTTTCTTAATAGGTGCATTAAAGGCTCGTTCAATGCTTCTAAAATGCTGCGTTCAATTAGAGTATTACCGCCTTCAATTTTTAGGTGTACATTCTTTCCATACTCTACATTTAAGTCGCGTAAAGCTCTGGGAAAACGCTCAACTAAATCCGACAGCGGCCGCATCCGGATATGATTGAGTTTTGTTTGTAATTGTTTTGATGTTTTGTTGAGTTTGCGAGCAATTTGGTCTGTATCGTCTACACTTAATTGCACGTCAGTTGTGACTTCTTGCAGTTGAACAATGGTTTCCATAACTTCCTGCGATCGCAGGTTTAAATCATTATGGCGATCCATACCTAAATTGTCTGCGTCTGGTACATAATTTTCGTTTTCCAGTGGCAATTGCCCACCACCAGCCACGGCGAATTGAGTTGAAACTTTCGCATAAGCTGTACGTAATTCTTGGTTCTCTCTATCGAGAACTTGCACTCGCTGGTTGAGATTGCGGACTAGTTTGCGTAATCTTTCTAGTTGGGCATTTAAACCATTTCGCTGAACAATCAGTTCTCCAAATAAATCATTAATTTGTTCGAGTTGTTTGCTGGGAACTCGAACGTTATTTTCTTGAATTTCCCGTTCTTTACCAACAGTTAATTTGCCATCTGGAGCGTGACTTTCTCTAGCAAATATTGTATTTTGCTCTGTAATATTTACAGCATTGACATCATCGGTAAATTCTGCATCTAAAAATGTAAAATTGGCAGCAATTGTTTCATCTTTATTCCCGTTTTCTGTAGATGTTGACACGATTTCTGTCTCCAGAATATCTGTGTCAGTTGCATCTGTAGCGATAAACTGTGGTATTACTTCTGTTTTTAATATTGGTTGGGATTGGGTAGAATTACTAAATTGAATTTCTGTAGGTAAGTTATCTAATTGATTTGTCAGTACTAAAGCTTGCGATCGCCGCCATGCTTGCAATGCTAACTGAGCAATTTCATAAATGCTATCGCTGCTTGCAGTGGCCAATTGCTGGGTTACTGACTCACAAAGTTTGCTAAAAGCTGGCAGTTGCAGCATTTCTCCCAAGCCGCCTAATTCCGCTGCCATCACAGCGAATTCTTCTTGTAAATCAGACTGCTGGCTATTTGCCAACGCAGATTCTAAGCGTTGCAAACATTCCTCTACTTCTGTTTCAAATAGCAAAGGAATAACATCTTGCCCATCTTCTGGAGATAACATGGTTGTCGCATCTTCAGGGCTGGGGTCACCCAAACGTTCGTGCAACTCATCAAAAATTGGGTAACAAAAAGTTGCTAACCACTGTTCTTCAACAAGATTTCCTTGTGCCAGCAAGTCAACAATTTGACGCAACCAATCAACACCAGAAAGCAATAAACTTTGTAACTGAGTATCAATTTCTAAAGAATTTTTGCGCGTTTTTAAAACTTTAAAAGAATCTTCTAAACGATGAGATAAATCGCTGAGCGATTTAAATCCCATCATCCCCGCACCGCCTTTAATAGAATGAGCAGCGCGGAGTGCAGCATTAATTTTATCTAAATCAATGCGGTTACTAGTATCGATTTCTAGCAATACCCCTTCCAAGGTATTCAAGTAATCAGTTGCTTCTTCCAGAAACTGCATCTGGATTTCTAATTCTTTATCATTTAGCATTATTTTTGTCCTTAGTCATTGGTCATTGGTCGTTAGTCATTAGTCATTAGTTATTAGTCATTAGTCATTGGTTATTGTTAATTACAAGGATTTTAAAGTAAATGAACCACATTATTTATTGTTATCTCACGCATTCGCTTTTAGGCGTTCCCGTAGGGTAGGTGCAAGGAAGAAAGGAAGAAATAAGATTGTGGACAAATGAGAAATGACAAATGACCAATAACTAATGACTAATACTTAACTAACTTTGAAAGTTCCGACAGTCTCTTGCAATTGCTGGGAAATCTCCACAGTTTCTTGCAGAGATTGGGAAATTTGCACAGAAGAATCGCTGGTGCGTTGTGATACGGCAGCGATGTCTTTCATCAATTGGCTGACACTTTGTGATGTTTCTACTTGAGATGCAGTTGCATTAGAAATTGACTGCACTAAGAAGTCAATTTGACGCGATACATCCAAAATCTGACTTAGACTTTCCTTGGCCTCCTCTACAATTCGAGTACCTTCCACCACTTGGGTAGTGCCGATTTCCATCGCCTGCACCACTTCGCTAGTTTCTCGTTGAATATTCCCCACAATTTCTTCAATTTCCTGGGTTGCAGCGGCACTCCGAATCGCTAGTTCGCCGACTTCTTCTGCAACTACAGCAAAACCCTGACCTTCTTCACCCGCGCGGGCTGCTTCAATACCAGCGTTAATGGCAAGCAAGTTAGTTTGGATGGCGATTTGATTAATTAACGAAACCACGCGAGAAATTTGTTGTGAAGATTCGCCAAGACGCTTAACTTTTTTGGCAGTTTCACCAACTGTTTCTCGCATAGACAAGATGTTTTGTACTGTCAAATCCATCGCGTGCCCGCTCTGAGTGGCGTTGTGAGCAGCATGATTGGCAATAAAAGCTGCTTTTTCGGCACTTTCGGCTACGGCTTGCATAGATTGGGTCATTTGGTCAACAGCATCGAGAGTGCAGCTAATTTGAGCAGCTTGGGTGAGTGCTTGCTCTGCTAATTGGCGGATGGCTCCTTCGTTAGAGCCGATGGCAGTATTTACTTGAGTAGCGGCTTGTTTGACTTGGGTAACAATATCACGCAGACTTTCCACAATGGAGTTGAAAAAGTCGGCAACAGTACCTATTTCTCCGGCAGTCACGTCTGCACGCACTGTCAAGTCGCCTGTGGCTGCACCTTCGATGTCATCGAGTAGTTCTAAAAGTTGTTGTTGCAGTGCTTCTTTTTCGTGCCTGTCTTCATCAGAACCTTTGACTGCAACATTTTTGGCTTGTTCTATTTCCTCTAGTAACTTCGCTTCTTCTAATGCATAACCGATTTGAGTTGCTATGTGTTGAAACAAGTTAATTTCTGGCTGTTGCCAAACACGAGAAGTCTGGCAATTATGAGCAATTAATAAGCCGAAAACTTGTTCTTGGATAACAATCGGTGTAATCAGATAACCTTTGACAGCAAATTTGTCTAATAGTTGAATGTAACTATCGGCATTTTTCAAATTTTGGTCTAGATAAATGTTGGCAACTGCTTGCACTCGGTTATCTTGATAATTTTCTATATGCTGTTCCCAAAAATAGCGATCGTCGATTCGCACTCCCATCGCTTCTGGCCAATTGCCAGTTAATGATTCAGCAACAACCACACCATCTTTAGTCTCTGGATTCAAACGATAAACAATTACCCTATCTGTTTTGATGGCTCGATGAACTTCTTTAACTGCTGCTTGATAAATATCTTCTGTTTTCAGAGTTCTGCGAATCTTTAAGGTAATATCTGCTAGTAATTGTGCCCCATCAACATCTAGTTCCTGTTCCTTCTGTTCCTTAGATAAGACTTCTAATTGTTCGGCCATCTGGTTAATATTTGCGCTCAATACCCCTAACTCATCTTCTCTTCCAGCGTCCAAACGGGTATTTAATTTACCTTGATTTAGCTTTGTTAATGCCGCAGTTGCATTGAGAATTGGCTGTGCAGTTAGTTTCGCTAACCAAGATGCGATCGCTGCGACAATCAAAGCTGTCAGTCCAGTACCAATGCCTATAATCCACAACAATTGTCGTTGCGGTTCAAATACAATTGCCGTGTCTGTAGATAAGAGTACTTGCCAATTTAAATCTGGCAGTTCAGCTAACTTAGTCGATGGTACGTAACTAACTAATTGTTGTTTTTTATAATTTTTGGGAACTTCAATAAAACTATCTACTTTTTTTGCTGTTAGCAGTTTAGCTAAACTTCGATATTCTGCCTTTGCTTGTTTACCCAAGAATTTTTGTTGCGGACTTAAAAAAATTGTCCCCGCAGCATCAATTAAATGATATTTTTGCCCATTGATTGCATAATTTTTGATGACTTCATCTAAAGATTTGCCAGGCATCCGCGCTCGAACTACGCCAATGGTTTGACCTGTATATGTATTTTTAATCGGTGCAGCTATGTAAATATTCACTGCACCAGTATTTGTTACTGCTTCTGGATTACTAATAACAGGAGCATCTTTTTGCAGAACCTCTTGAAAATACTTTTGACCTTTTTGGTTTTCCAGAACTTCGCCTGTAGATTGAACAATTAAGTTACCCAGGCGATCGAAAATAGCAACACTATCATAAGCTTGGTAAGCTTCAACAACACGATTTAATACCGCTTGCTTTTCTTCACTACTTGTGTTGTTGCTAAGTTGAGAATTTGTCAAAAATGGCAAACTAGATATTACTTGGATATCTCCATAGCGTCCCAACATGAAACGGTTGATTTTATCGCTTAAACCAGTGGCTTGGGCTTGTTGAGACTGGGTGATTTGCTTAGTAATGGATTTGTTGGCAAAGCCAAAAGCGATCGCACCTATAGCCAAGACTGGTAGCGTACCAATGGCGATCGCCAAAATTGTCGCTTTCGTAACTAAACTCAGCCTTGTAAAATAGCCGAAAGCTTGATTTCCAGAAGAATTTCTCGCAGTTTCAGTAGTCGCCTTACTTGGCAGCATTACTACACTTCCAGTTACTTTTTGAGATGAAATTAACGATGCTCGATTTTGAGGACTACTACCATTGTTTGTGCCAGTTTTATTAAACATAAGATTATTTCTCCAATATGTGAATAAGTCAACTAAAAAATATTTTTATTAAAGAATTCTGAATTATAACTCCTGAATTCTGAATTTTTTTTACCTAATCACTGCGGAGAATAGAGGATTGCACAATAGCTTGAGAATCTAACACTAGTAATATTTCTTTTTCTTGCACTACACATCCACATAAATAAGGAACTAAACTCGATGCTACTTGTCCTATAGGAGAATGAATTTCATCAGCAACAAACCTAATAGTACCTTTGATTTCTTGTACAACTAAGCCTAACAAAAGTGATTCGACTCTGATCACGATCGCACTATACTGCCGCACCCGATAATCAAGAGATTCTAAATTCAGCATTCTTGGCAAATCAACTACCCAAATTATCCGACTGCGCCAATTCATTAACCCTAATATGCAAGGAGGCATATTAGGCATTGAAGTAACAGACTCAACAGGCACAAGAATTGCTTCTTGAGTATGCTTCATTGACAAAACGGCACCAGTTTGTTGATTTAGCTGAAATTTTAAATAACCGTCTGCTAAGTTATTTTCGCCTGGTTTTGGGGAAAGTGTAATGTTTGTACTAGTCATTGATTCAAATTACCACTGATTTAATAGTGCGTAAGAGATGTTCGCGGGTGTAAGGCTTAGTTATATAAGCATCTGCACCTTGTCTCATCGCCCACAAACGGTCAATTTCTTGATTTTTAGAACTACAAATTATAATCGGTACTTTTGCTGTAATTGGATTTCTTCTGAGGGAACGGCACAACTCAAATCCACTCATTTCCGGCATCACAACATCAGTAACAATTACATCTAGTTTTTCTAACACAGCTTTTTCCAAATCTAAAGCTTCTTTTGCACCAGTAGTTTTAATGACGTTGTAACCACTTTCTTTAAGATAATGGCTCATTAATTCCAATTCACTGGGAGAATCTTCTACAATTAGAATTGTGCCAAGTAAAGTTAGGCTCACTATAAATCTCCTAAAAATAAATTAACAGGAGTCATAATTCTAAATTAATCCAGATATTTAAAAACCATTTTTAGCAATTCTGACTGGGTAAAAGGCTTAGTCAAATATCCTGATGACCTCACCATTTTAGCTTTTGCCCTATCAATAAACCCTGTTCTGCCAGTCACCATAATGATAGGTATATTTTTAAAAGCTGAATGTTTCCTTAACAAAGAACATAGCTCATAGCCATCTAAAGAAGGCATTTCAACATCTAGCAAAATCAGATCGGGCTTACACCGAAGAATTTGCATTAAAGCTTTCACTGGATCGTTAATCATTACCACTGAAAATGTGTTTTCATCCAAAAAATGTTTAATGGAATTCAATACTGTTTGACTATCATCAATGCAGGCAATTGTATATGTGTTTTTGGCAACAGGTAACTGAGTCGTTAGATTATTATTCTCTGAAATATCAAAATTGATTTGCCTGGGAGATTTTTGCCCAAGTTTGATTTGCAAATTTGGCAAAACTTGAGAATTAGCACCAGCAGGAATTGATGACTGAATATTTTGCCGATTTCTTAACTGTTTTTGACAATGTTCTACAAGTAATCGCAAATCTAGACGGCAGAACTTTGGTAGCTCATCCAAAGAGTTCTCTGGACTAAATTCATAGCTACCTTCTTTCAAGCACAGAAATGATTCCAGTACTTCTTTTGCTAATTCGTCTATCAGAGTTCCTGCTTGCACAGGAGTAATCAAATCTTGATTTACTAACCAGCAAATAGCTTGATAATCTGCGTTTGGTATTGATTGATGTTCATTTTTCGTCTCAAACATCAGCCGCATCTGGATGCGAGTCGCGCTGTTGAGAGCAGGAATTTGCTGACTCAAGCGCCGCAAGTGACTATCAAGTCGCTCAAAAAGTTTATCTGAATAGGAGGCATAAGTAAGTTTACCGTCCTCTAGATAAATTGACCAATAAACTATCCCAGTAAATACGCTTAAGCAACCTGTAGCACGCCGACTAGTTAATTGTGCCAACAGAGATAGCGGATGTAGTTTTTGGAACAATCTGTAGCTACCTATAGGAGTTGTGCTCATTTTGCTTTTACTCAGCTAAATTCAGTAGGTGTAAGCTAAATTCGTGCAGAGTTCTTCCACAATTCAAATTAAGTAAAAGGCTGCAAAAATTTGTATTTTAAAGTACACAAATTTGTCCTCTAGGATTTGTGGTGAAACTCAACGAAAGCGGCGTTATTCTCAAATGCTCAAATCTCAGTAAATTCGTAAATTTTGATTAATTTACTTCCTGTTACTGAGATATATAGACATTCTTGAAAACTAAGACATAAAAATGTCAAGACTAGATGAAGCCACTTTCCATTGAGTAACCCCATTCTGACCACAGGAATAATACTGATTTTCTTAAAAGAATATATTTGAACTTCTGTATTTACACTTGAGTTAAATTCAGTATTCAAGCATGTAAATAGTAATTAAAGCCACTTTTAATTGACTGCTTCTCTTGTAACCACAGCAATAATACTGATTTAATTTAGAAAAATCAAACATAATTAAAAGATTGAAATCCAGCAAAAAATGACTTTAGTAAAATCTAATACTAGAATAATACTTATATACTGCATAGCAGAAGTGTGGGTTTTAACAAAAATGATTTCCCCAGCCCCCATCCAAAAATACTTGGGAATATCTACATTTTGTGAGGGGTTAGGGAAACCCAAGATGAACTTTCAGATAAGCAGGCGATCGCATTTATCTTAATGGGTTTAAAACTTGCAAGAATGCGAACGTTAACTAAAAGTAATTTAAATTATCTGAATTGGAAGTAACGGCTGTGTAATTCCGTTGCATTTAATAATTATTTTGAAGGGAGCGATCGCCTGGTGCATTCCTGCACTGATACTGTGGTTATTATAGGAATCCTATTTAATTTTTGAACAATATTCTCTACACTTTACTCTTCCATACCCCTGTTGCCTATTGGCTATTACCTTTTATACCTATACAGGTAATACCATTTTGGGTTTTGGATTTAAGATTGCAAAAGAGTTACCGTATGAGCTTTTGGCAATTTATCTATCTGTCGCAATCATTGTTCAAATTCGTATATAGCGTTTCCCAAGCAAATGAGGTACAGAAATTTGTAGGGGCGCAAAGCTTTGCGCCCCTACCTTGTACTTCATTAGAACGAGAAATGCTATAAGTTCATCATCAAATACCAATGGAACACCAAAGTTATTATTGCGACACTAATCTGCCACCATTAATCAAATGACAAACAATCTTCCTCAATGGGAAAACCTGTACCGTAACAATTACTTGTTACTGTACAGATTATTTTGGTTTTAAATTTGTTTTCAGGCAATCTATTAAAAATGCGGATGAAAGGACTTGAACCTTCACTCCTTTCGGAACTAGAACCTAAATCTAGCGCGTCTGCCAATTCCGCCACATCCGCATAGGTTCCTATCTTACCATAAGAAATTATTTTTGGGAATAGGGAGATGGCAACGCCTTGGGGAAAGGGCAAAGGGGAAGGGGGAAAGGGGAAACGAAAGATCCTTCCTTTTCCCTTTCCCCTTTTCCCTTTTCCCTACCCAAACGGTTTTGCCCAATGCCCCCTTCACAATTACATAACCGCAACACGAGGCAGACGATGTTTGAAGCCGCAGAGAATTTCCCAAGAAATCGTATTTAATTGTTCTGCCCAATCATGTGCGGAAATTTTTTCTTTTCCCTGTTCTCCAAGTAAGGTAACTACTTCTCCTTCTTGGATATCGGGTATAGCACTCACATCCAGCATTAACTGATCCATTGTAATTGTCCCGATTTGCGGCACTCGCTGACCGCGAATTAACACCTGGATTTTGTTGGAAAGATTACGAGGAACGCCGTCAGCATAGCCAATTCCTACCACGGCTAGGCGAAGTTCGCGGGGGGCAATAAATTTATAGCCGTAGCTGACAGCGGTTCCTGGGGCGATTGTTTTGACTTGGGTAACTCGTGCCTTAAGTTGTAAAACGGGTTTGAGGTCGATCGCATTCTCTAAATGCGGCGCTGGGTAAAGTCCGTAAACTGCTAAACCTACTCGCACAATATCGTAGTGTAATCCTCGGTCTGTAAGTGTAGCCGCTGAGTTTGCCAAGTGCAAGCAAGGTGGTTGGATTCCTATTGCTTTGATTTGAGCGATCGCTTCCTCAAATCGTCTATGCTGTTCCTTCATCGCGGTAGTGTCAGGATCGTCTGCCGTTGCCAAATGAGAATAAATGCTGGCAATCGAAAGATGTGGTAACCGCTGTACTAATTGCACAAATTCAGCAGCTTGCTGCCAATTAGTTCCCAACCTAGACATTCCCGTGTCTAATTTGATGTGTACGGGTACGGAAGAACCATAATTCATCGATTCTAGAGTATCAGAAAATACTAGTGCCTGTTTCGGGCTGCATAGCGTAGGCTGGAGTTGCCATTGAGCGATCGCATGAATCTGTTCTGGTGTATGAGTCGCCCCTAAAATCAAAATCGGGGCTTGAATCCCGCCTTCTCGCAATTGAATCGCCTCCGGAACCGTAGCAACTCCCAGCCAACTAGCTCCCGATTGAATTGCAGTTTGAGCCACCGTTACCGCCCCATGTCCATAGGCATCAGCTTTCACCACTGCCATCAATTGAGTACGCGGGGATACAAACTGCACTATTTGTTGTATATTATGCGACAACGCTTCTAAATCAATTTCTACCCAAGCTCGTTGCGAAAACCACGCGTAGGTATCGCACTGTTCATTAGGAACTACACCGGGAATTTCCTTGCGACTTAACATTTGTACTGACTCCTATCCACCGTAGCTCAACTTCCAGACTATCTATACACGCTCCTAAAAGCGATATCAGATTAAACACGAAGTTTAACTCTCACTTGGAATTGATACAAGATGCTGGCGATCGAGTGGAGAGTGTGAGGAGATGGAAAGACAGGTGGAATAACTCCTAACTTTTCAGTCAATACTCTAATGACTAATGACTAATGACCAATGACTAATGACCAATGACCAATGACTAACTTAATTTCCGAATTATTCCGGAAAGTATAATTTCTTATCATCTCCCTAGAAGAGTATATTTGTGTTAATATATGTAAAACTAATACCCTAAACGCAGATCAATGGGGAAGGTTTTAGTCTTAAACGCCTCTTACGAACCTCTCAATATAACGAGTTGGCGTCGCGCTGCGGTTCTGTTAATCAAGGGCAAAGCAGAACGCGTGGAACACAACGGTAAATTCCTTTATTCGGATTTCCCGCTGCCAACCGTAATTAGGTTGCGTCATTATGTCCGCGTTCCTTATAAAGAAATTCCTCTGACTCGCCGAAATATATTGCATCGTGACGGTCATGCCTGTCAATACTGTGGTTACACAGGAGACGAATTGACCTTAGACCATGTAATACCGCGATCGCGCGGCGGAGGGGATACGTGGGAGAACATTGTCACAGCTTGTGTCCGTTGCAATGTTAAAAAAGGCAGTCGCACTCCCCACGAAGCTCATATGCCTTTGCGCCATCTTCCTCGCCAACCTTATAGCAGCCTTTATTTTGAGGTCAGTAAACATCTCAAAAGTGGACTGCACGCAGAGTGGCAAAAATATGTTATTGGACTTTGATATGACATAGCCCACTAGCCCGAAAACCATACAGCAATGGTCACAGGTTTGCCTTTTTACTCGGTTTTGAAATAAGGCTAAAGCCGACCTGCACGCATTTGCTTTTGACAAATTGCGTGTTGAATTTGTTATGTCCACTGATTGTGAGGGACATTGTTCGGCAGAAGCTAACATAAAACTTTGACCAAATCCAGGCAAAAAAGACAACAGCTTACTAATATATCGCATAAAAGGTCAAATAGCTAGAGTGCGTTGAAAAATATAGTATGTAACAGGCAACAGGCTTGAAACGCCCTTTGTGTCTGAGTTTTAACGTCAGCTTGTGTCCTAAACTAGGCATCAACCACTATATTGAAATTTTGAACTGACGGCATTGTCAAAGAATCCTTACTTGCCTGAGTTTTCTAGCATTCCTTGAGATTACTAGAGTAATTGCTACGCGCCAAAGAAGCAGTGTTAACTGTTAACTGCTGAGTTTGGAATTTTCCCTTCTGCCCCTTTGCCCCCTACCCCCGATTCCGCAGTTTTGAATTTCTAGTCCCTTTTACACAAAAAACAAAACATGCCCTATTGCTTGAAGATATAATTATTAATTGCTCAATAGTCAAAATAATGAGACTATTGGACATAAGATGATTTTAAATATCAAAGAGTAACTCTAAAGTATTAGGTGGAAAGTATACCCTAAGTAAGAAAAATTTTAAAGTTCGGTTATCACCCTTGAAGAAAGATCCTTACCGTTCAAATTACACAGAACGAAAAAGGCATAAAAGACGTTTATGCTCCAACATAAAGCCAGATATACAAAATTTACTTTTTTCCAGTACCTACATACATAGGATCTAATGAAATATCGTTAATTGCTGAGCGTTGTTACTGACAAAAAATATACTTAGGTATATAGTGCAATGTCTTGATATTTTTGCGAAGATCGAAATAATGTGCCTAAATTCAGAAAATCGCTGATTGTAGTGTTTCTGAATTAATGGAGCCTCACACTTAAAAAAAAGTTCCCTATGTACTTAAATTCTCCCGTTAATGAGTTTGAGAGTTTGTCATTGACCGCAGAGCCAAACCCAGAGGAAGCTGAAATAGAGAAAGACCCAGTGGAAGTTGCACTTAAAAGTCCATCATTACAACCATCGCTAAGTGAAGGAGCTATCTTTCTTAGTCAGCGTGGTAATTCCCTGACACAACAAAAGTCAGAAGAACTGCAAAAAACTCTGCTAGCCCACCGACACGATCGCCAACTAGTAATTTTGCAAGATTTTCCCGATCCAGACGCTCTTTCTTGTGCCTGGACTTATCAATTAATTGCCCAGCAATATGACATCAAGTGTGAAATTATTTATGCTGGAGCATTAAGTCATCAAGAAAATATTGCCTTGGTTAGACTGACTAATTTACCTATCCAACGCTGGACGCAGCAAACCTTGAAAACCAAGGATTTGTCATGTTATCAAGGTTTCGTATTAATTGATAACCAAGGAACTACTTCACAGCTAATATCAGCGGTTCAGCAAGCAGGAATTCCCTTAGTTGCGCTGATTGACCATCACAGTATACAAGGCGAACTCGAATCAGAGTTTGTAGATGTTCGTCCTTATGTACGAGCGACGGCGACAATTTTTACTCAATATCTGCAAGCGGGATTACTAGCATTAGATAGCAGCATAAATCAACACGTGAAATGTGCTACTGCCTTGATGCATGGCTTACGTTCCGATACAAATCGCCTGATGCAAGCGCAAGAAGAAGATTTCATGGCAGCTGCATATTTAAGCCGATTTTATGACGCGCAACTGCTGAATGCTATTTTACAGGCGAATCGTTCCAAGCGGGTGATGGATGTGATTGAGCGATCGCTTAAAAACCGCATCGTTCAAAATAACTTTTCCATTGCTGGTGTCGGTTACCTGCGCTATGACGACCGCGACGCCATCCCCCAAGCAGCTGATTTTCTCGTCACCGAAGAAAACGTCCATACTGCCGTAGTTTATGGCATTGTTCACGATGAAGACGAAGAGTTAGAAATAGTCATTGGTTCCTTGAGAACCACCAAACTCACCCTTGACCCCGATGAATTCATCAAAGAAGCCTTTGGCCAAGATAGTACAGGCCGCTTTTTTGGTGGTGGAAGAACAAGCGCAGGCGGCTTTGAAATCCCGATGGGTTTCTTATCTGGCAGTAACGAAAATTCCGCCTATGCGAAAATGAAATGGGAAGTATTCGACGCTCAAATTAAGCAAAAACTACTGAGGTTAGTTAACCCCAAAGATAACCCGATTCAGTCGGAGTAGAGGAAAGAGAAGGAGATGGGGAGAACTCCTAACTCATGTACTAACCAAAGTGTTTTTTATTACATAACATCGCTTCCCGACTTTTTTAAAAGTCGGGAATTTGTTTTTTATTAATCAATTGAGAATTTAGTTCGTGGTTCATCTAAAGTAAGTAGGTACAAATAAAATTAACTCGTGCTTAGTTATTTATTTTGCAAAAAGGAGCGCCATGAAGTCTATAGAACTTCAAATGTTAGAAACTTTGTATGAGCAAGACTTTTATGCTTGGGTAGAGCAGACCGCAGCACTTTTACAATCGCATCAGTGGGACACATTGGATTTAGAACACTTAATTGAGGAAGTGGTGGACTTGGGTAAGAGTCAACAACGGGCATTGCAAAGTGCGTTGCGGTTAGTCTTGTCGCATTTGTTGAAGTGGAAATATCAATCTGAACGTCGCAGTCAAAGTTGGCAAGTCACTATTACTCGCGAACGACTGAATATAGAGGAATTGCTGCAAGAAAGTCCCAGCTTGCGCCGTTTTTTAAATGATGCCGAATGGATAAATGCTACCTATCAAAGAGCGCGGCGAGAGGCAATGGTGGAAACAGATTTATCAGAAGAAAATTTTGCGATCGCCTGTCCATTTTCTGTTAATGAAATTTTAGACTTAGACTTTTATCCTAACACTGAGGAATAACCGTAAGGTTATTTACGTTATAACAACTGCGAACCGTATCCAAAATTAAGTAAATATACGAATTATATTTAGTATTTTAAATGGCTAGCATCATGATAATCATGATTAGTCAGTTTTATTCTAATGGAAACTATAATTTTTCTTTGCAATGGTGAACCAGAATATTACAGCGAAAAAGGAATTATTAAAAATAAACAACTTCCTAACTTGATAAAGTCGGTAATTTCGTCAGGTAATTACTATATAACATCCTGGAGTTGTGGAAATTCAAAATTTATAGAAGTTGGAGATAGAGCCTATCTTCAAAGAAGTGGAAATATTAGCAACGATCCTAGTGGCTTTATTGCTGCTGGTTATGTTATCGCTGCACCAAAAAATTATCAATTAAAAATTTTACACAAGAAAAAATATTCAAATTTAAGTGAAGCATACGTAGATGATTATGATGGATGTTTTTCTGTTTACATTCAAATAGAATCAATTGTTGATTTTGATTTTCCTTTAGAACAAAAAGAGCTAAAAAAATTACCTCATTTTCAAGGTGTAAATTTCAATTTTGGAGGAAGCGGTTGTAGATTTAATAGTAAAGCTGCTGCTTTTTTAGATTCAGAATGGGAGAAGCATTCCCTAATACAACAAAGGCAGAGACGAGGACGTAGACTTGTTGATATATTGTTTGAACAAGGAGAAAATTTTAAGCAGAATAAAGAATATAAAGCTGCAATAAACGTTTATAAATCAGCATTGAAAGTCGATCCAAAATATGCCAAAGCAATTAACAGAATAAGTTACTGTGAATCAATTTCGCGAAAAATTAGTGAAACAACAAAGCCAGCAGAAACATCGATAATACCAGAGCGTAAAATACTGCAATTAGAGCCGGAGTCATTGCCAGAGATTGACGAAATATTACTTGCTAGAGAAGAACTTGATAAAGAAAAGTTTTTCAATTTTAAAAGTGATTCCGACGCTCGTAAAAAAATTACTGTATCAATTGCCAGGAGGCAGGGACAATCACAATTTCGTAAGTCTTTGCTAGATGCTTATTCTAGTAAGTGCGCTATTACCAATTTTGATGCTGAGGCTGCGCTTGAAGCTGCCCATATAATTCCTTATATTGAAACAGAAAATAATCATCCGTCAAATGGTTTATTATTACGTGCTGACTTGCACACGTTATTTGACTTAAACCTTATTGCCATCGATCCAAAAACAATGAAGGTACATCTTTCCCCTATTCTCAAAAAAACTGAATATAAAATAATCGATGGAAAAGAACTACAAGTACCAAAAGATGAAATGTGCCGTCCCAACCAACAATTTTTGAAACAGAGATTTCAGCAGTGTGAATGGTGCCAAAATATTTAGCTTAAATTAATTCAGCTATTTTAGTCGGAAGTCCTTGTATATTTAAGTTAGATAATGACAAGCTTGATTTACCTAGATTATGAGTAGCCTAAAGGAAATCGAATTCGCTGTTAGTCAACTTTCACCAGAGGAACTTGCGGCTTTTCGTGTTTGGTTTGCGGAATTCGATGCAGCAGCCTGGGATAAACAGATTGAAAAAGATGTGGCTGAAGGTCGGTTAGATGCATTGGCACAGAAAGCACTTAAACATCTGCGAGAAGGGCGTTGTACTGACCTGTGAAACATCGAGCAACCCCTGATTTTTGGTATTACTATCGCCAGTTACCAATTGATATTCAACAGCTTGCTGACCGATGTTATGAGTTGCTTCGGGAAGATCCCAAGTATCCATCATTACATTTCAAAAAAGTTGGTCAGTTTTGGTCAGTGCGTATTGGTATACATTATCGGGCGCTTGCTGTAGAAGAAGATGGTAATTTTGTCTGGTTTTGGATTGGGTCGCACCCAGAATATGACAAATTGCTCAGTGGCAAATAGCGTTATAACAATTAAGGTTAGGATAGATGAATACACAATCAGCGTAACTAAATAACTCAGCACAAAATACGCTAATAAAATTCAGAATATGGAACTATATCTGATTCGTCATGGCATTGCCGAAGATAAAGATTTAGGTATCAAAGATGAGGAGCGCAGCCTCACAAAAGAAGGAAGGGAAAAAACTGAGAAAGTTGCCCACAAACTTGCGAAATTAGATTTAAACTTTGATTTGATTGTCACCAGCCCCTTAGTACGCGCCCGCCAAACGGCTGAAATCTTGATAGAAACAGGATTAAGTTCCCAGCTAGAGGAATCTAGCCACCTCGCTCCTGGAGGTGAAATTTCTAGTTGGCTGGTAGATTGGTTAGAGCCAAGAAATTATTCCCAAAATACCCAACTGGCTTTGGTTGGACACGAACCTGGTTTAACCAATTGGGCAGAAATTCTCCTTTGGGGGGAAGTCAAAGCCAGCTTAGTCTTGAAAAAAGCAGGTATGATTGGGATAAAACTACCAGAAACTGGTTCTCCTCTGGGTCGTAGTCAGATGTTTTGGTTGACACCACCCAAGTATTTGCTATAACAGTTTTTCAACATTTTCCATTGTTGTTAGAACGGCTACTGTTATGGCGACAATAAATTTCTGGTAAGTTAACTGGATCGGATATTTCAAAAAGTAAATGGTGTTGCCATGATGGTGTGCGAATACAGGCCTGGTTTAGAAGGCATTCCCGCCGCCCAATCGAGTATCAGTTATGTTGATGGGCAAAAGGGAATACTAGAATATCGTGGCATCCGGATTGAGGAACTAGCAGAAAAAAGTACATTCCTAGAAACTGCTTATCTCTTAATCTGGGGTGAATTGCCCAGTAAACAAGAACTCCAAGCATTTGAACATGAAGTTCGTCACCACAGGCGGATAAAATACCGCATTCGTGACATGATGAAATGCTTTCCAGAAAGCGGTCACCCAATGGATGCCCTACAAGCCTCTGCTGCTGCTTTAGGGTTGTTTTATTCGCTCCGGGATTTACATAATCCAGCCTACATTCGAGATTCTGTGGTGCGCTTGATAGCAACCATTCCCACGATGGTGGCCGCGTTCCAACTGATGCGAAAAGGCAATGACCCCGTGCGTCCCCGCGATGACTTAGACTACTCTGCCAATTTCTTATACATGCTCAATGAGCAAGAACCAGATCCTTTGGCAGCGAGAATTTTCGATATCTGCTTGATATTACATGTCGAGCATACAATGAATGCTTCTACTTTCAGTGCCAGGGTGACAGCTTCTACCTTGACAGATCCTTACGCTGTGGTTGCTAGTGCCGTGGGAACCTTGGGAGGTCCCTTGCATGGTGGAGCCAATGAAGAAGTTATTCAGATGTTAGAAGACATTGGTTCTGTGGAAAATGTCCGTCCGTACATCGAAGACTGTCTGCAACGTAAATCTAAGATTATGGGTTTTGGACATCGCGTCTATAAAGTCAAAGACCCACGAGCCACGATTTTACAAAAGTTAGCCGAACAGTTGTTTGAGAAGTTTGGGTATGACAAGTACTATGACATTGCCCAAGAAATGGAACGAGTGGTAGAGGAAAAACTCGGTGCCAAAGGGATTTATCCCAATGTTGACTTTTACTCAGGTTTGGTGTATAGAAAAATGGGAATTCCCACTGACTTGTTTACACCAATATTTGCGATCGCCCGCGTTGCCGGTTGGCTAGCCCACTGGAAAGAACAGCTAGCAGAAAACCGGATTTTCCGTCCCACCCAAGTTTACAACGGTCATCACGAAGTTCCTTATCTCCCCATTGACCAACGTTAACTGGTATTGGGAAAACCCTTCGGGTAGGGAAAAGGTAAAAGGTAAAAGGGAAAAGGAGGGATCTTTCCTTTCCCCTTTGCCCCTTACCCCTTTCCCCATTCTCTTCACTCAATAGCCAGCGTCAATGCCAACCATAAGTAGAAGTTCTTATCTCGCTTCAGGGTGGTAAAACCATCCAACGATATACTAAACATGGGAATTGGCAACAAATCTTCAATCAGACCTCATCTGGGCAAAACTTATCAAACAGTGAATTTACAGGTATTACTTTAGTAATATTTGTAACTTACTTTGACTTATGTCTTAAAGAGCGGAAACATGAATTCAGGAATTGACCTCCAAGGAACTTTTATTGAATCCCTCACGGATTTAGGTGTACCAGCAGGAACAGCCAAAGCAATTTGGATGCCACTGCCAATGGTACTAATGCTGATTGGGGCAACAGTGGGTGTATTAGTCGCCACTTGGCTAGAACGAAAAATTTCCGCCGCCGCACAGCAACGAATTGGCCCAGAATACCAAGGGCCTTTTGGGTTACTGGTGCCTGTAGCGGATGGTTTGAAGCTGGTGTTTAAAGAAGATATCGTGCCAGCCAAATCTGACCGCTGGCTGTTTACCCTCGGCCCAATTATTGTTGTGATTCCGGTGTTTCTGTCGTTCCTGATTGTGCCCTTTGGGCAGAACATCGTGATTAGCAATGTGGGTATGGGTGTATTTTTATGGATTGCCTTGTCAAGCATTCAGCCCATTGGCTTGTTGATGGCTGGCTACGCATCTAATAACAAATACTCTCTGTTAGGCGGCTTGCGGGCAGCAGCGCAATCTATCAGTTATGAAATTCCATTGGCGCTGGCAGTGTTAGCGATCGCTATGATGTCTAATAGCCTCAGCACCGTTGACATTGTGAATCAACAATCAGGCTACGGCATCCTGGGCTGGAACATTTGGCGTCAACCAGTCGGTTTCCTGATTTTTTGGATAGCCGCCCTAGCTGAGTGCGAAAGATTGCCCTTTGACTTACCCGAAGCAGAAGAAGAACTAGTAGCAGGTTATCAGACTGAATACGCAGGCATGAAATTCGGTCTGTTTTACCTGGGTTCCTACGTCAACTTAATACTTTCTTCCCTACTAGTAGCAATTCTCTACCTGGGCGGCTGGGATTTTCCCATTCCCCTCAACCTCATAGCTGGTTGGCTGGGAATCAGTGAAGCCGATCCCGTATTGCAGATAGTAACTGCTGCTTTGGGTATCACTATGACCGTACTCAAAGCCTATCTACTAGTGTTTGTCGCCATTTTGTTGCGCTGGACAGTGCCACGGGTACGAATTGACCAATTGTTAGATTTAGGATGGAAGTTTTTGTTGCCAGTTGGTTTGGTTAACCTGCTATTAACCGCTGCCCTGAAACTAGCCTTTCCTTTCGCCTTTGGCGGTTAGTCATTAGTCATTAGTCATTGGTCATTAGTCATTAGTCATTTGCAAAAGACAAAGGACGAATGACTAAGCACAAAGGACGAATGACTAAGGACAAAGGACAAATAACGCTGATAGCTTAAACAGAGAGAGTGAAACACAATGCTAAAGTTCCTGAAACAAGTTGGTGATTACGCCAAAGAAACAGTACAAGCTGCCCGTTACATTGGTCAGGGACTTTCTGTTACCTTCGACCACATGCGGCGGCGTCCGATTACCGTCCAGTACCCTTACGAAAAACTGATTCCTGGCGAACGGTTTCGCGGTAGAATTCACTTTGAGTTTGATAAGTGTATCGCCTGCGAAGTTTGTGTTCGCGTTTGTCCGATAAATCTGCCTGTAGTAGATTGGGAATTCGACAAAGCTAGCAAAAAGAAAAAACTCAAGCACTACAGTATTGATTTTGGAGTTTGTATCTTTTGCGGTAATTGTGTGGAATTTTGCCCCACTAACTGTCTATCCATGACAGAAGAGTATGAACTTTCCACTTACGATCGCCATGAATTGAACTATGACAACGTAGCATTAGGTCGTCTGCCCTATAAGGTAACAAATGACCCAATGGTAACACCACTACGCGAACTAGTTTACCTACCCAAAGGCGTCCTCGAACCCCACGGACTGCCTGCGGATGCGCCATTTGCGGGTGCGCGTCCAGAAGACCTTGTGGAACAAACCGAAAAATAAATTTCATTTGTCATTTGTCCTTTGTCCGTTGTCATTTGTCCTTTGTCCAAAGCAAATGACCAATGACCAATGACTAATGACCAATGACCAATGACTAATGACCAATGAAAATTGACTAAGGACAAAAAACAGTGAATCTAGCGGAAGGAGTACAGATTGTATCCCTTGGCGTACTGGCTGTGATGATGATTGGGGCAGCCCTTGGCGTGGTGCTGTCACCTAGCATCGTCTATTCTGCCTTTATGCTGGGGGGCGTGTTCATCAGCATGGCGGGACTTTACCTGTTGCTGAATGGTGATTTTGTTGCAGCCGCACAAGTGCTGATTTATGTTGGGGCGGTTAACGTGCTGATTTTGTTTGCCATTATGTTGGTGAACAAACGGCAGAATTTTGTCCCATTTCCCAACTCTTGGGTGCGGAAGGCACTAACAGGTGTAGTTAGTCTCGGATTGTTTGGCCTTTTGAGTACGATGGTGCTGGCAACTCCTTGGGCTTACTCCACTACTCCAGCAAGTACTGAAGGTTCTATAGTTTTAATCGGCGAACATTTCTTCACTGACTTTTTACTACCCTTTGAACTAGCTTCGATTTTGCTACTGATGGCGATGGTAGGAGCGATTATTTTGGCACGTCGCGAGTATTTGCCAGACCTGACACCATCTGAACTACCACAAACTGTTTTGACTTTGCCAGAACGCCCCAGAGAACTGGTATCAAGCAGCAGCGAAACAAGAGAGTAAAGAATGCAGAATTGGTGAATTCAGAATTCAGAATCATTCTTGGTGGAGGATTGGGACTCACTACTTGGAAGCACCATCAAATGAAAAAACCTCAAGACCGCGCTGCCTCAGGAGTGGAACTGTAATTAATTCAAAATTCTGAATTCTGACTCCTGAATTCTGAATTCTCAATTCTGAATTCTGTTTTCATAGAAAGTGGTGTTTTTTCAGAAGGAATACTCAGATTCATGCAACTCCAGTACTTTTTATTATTAGCAGCGGCTTTATTCTGCATCGGCATCTACGGTTTAATTACCAGCCGCAACGCTGTGCGGGTGCTGATGTCGATTGAGTTGCTGCTCAATGCTGTTAATCTGAATTTAATGGCATTTTCCAACTTCCTCGACTCAACATTAATTAAGGGTCAGGTTTTCACCGTGTTTGTGATTACCGTGGCCGCAGCCGAGGCGGCGGTGGGTTTAGCGATCGTGCTTGCCATTTATCGCAACCGTGATACCGTCGATATGGAGCAGTTTAATCTCCTGAAGTGGTAACTGTGCGTGCAACTCAAGCAGGTAATCATTGCTTATAAAGCGCGGGATGCCCGGAGTAAAGAATGGGCAGAAATGTGCGCTAAACAACTCGAAAATCGCCAGTGCCAGGTGTTGATGGGGCCTAGCGGGCCGAAAGACAACCCATATCCAGTCTTTTTGGCTTCAGCAGGCCAACCAATCGATCTCGCTTTGGTACTTGGCGGTGATGGCACTGTTTTGACTGGTGCTAGACATTTAGCCCCAGCTGGCATCCCAATTCTGGGAGTGAATGTGGGAGGTCATCTGGGGTTTTTAACTGAGTCAGTGGAAGAGTTTCAGGATACGGAGAAGGTTTGGGATCGGCTGTTTGAGGATCGCTATGCTATCCAACGGCGGATGATGTTACAAGCTGCGGTCTATGAGGGTCATGGGTCTAATTTGGAGGCAGTTAGCGAACGTTATCTGGCTTTGAATGAATTTTGCGTCAAACCGGCTTCCGCTGACCGAATGATTACCTCGATTCTGGAAATGGAAATTGATGGTGAGGTAGTCGATCAATACGTTGGAGACGGGTTGATTATTTCCACTCCCACAGGTTCTACTGGTTACACCGTTTCTGCTAATGGGCCAATTATGCACGATGGTATGGAGGCAATTACCGTTACTCCGATTTGTGCAATGAGTCTTTCTAGTCGTCCCCTCGTTTTACCCCCTGGTTCTGTGGTGAGTATTTGGCCTTTGGGGGATTACGATTTAAGTACCAAGTTGTGGACTGATGGAGTGTTAGGGACTTCGATTTGGCCTGGACACCGTGTTGATGTGCGGATAGCGGATTGTCGAGCTAAGTTTATCATTTTGCGCGAGAACAACTCTTACTATCAAACGCTGCGGGAGAAGTTGCTGTGGGCAGGTACAAGGGTTCGTTACAGCAATAATCACCGTAATTGATAAAGTATTTGAGAGCGCTTTTGTTAAAAATGGCGTTCGCTACGCCGAACCCCCAGCCCCTAGATTCATTTAGGGGCTTTTTGCCATAACCAATTTATCTGTTGCAAAGATTTTTGCAAATAGTATTACTTGCATTTATACCCTATATCAAAGGAAAATTTTGTATCTTATTGCCAGATTTTTCTGGCATTAATGTCGATAATAAAAACACTATATTACTAATCACAGAGATGAAGAAAGCTATCTAGGGAATTTTTTATCGAAAACTGTCTCAATGACACTTCGAGGCATTAATGCATAATGCTTAAATTCTAGTAGGATATTTTCGCAAAATCTAAAATGTTATCAGTAGGAAGACAGATGGAAATTCCTGGACGCAACATCAATTACCCACTGAATTCTCCTTCTCTTCAAGATTTTCCTGTCGTTCAGACTAAAAAATATATCCTACGGCTTGCCTCAACTGAAGAAGAATTAAAATCAATTTTTCGATTGCGTTTTGAAGTTTTTAATCTGGAACTAGGCTTGGGATTATCTACTTCTAGTTTTACTCAGAGGGATGAAGATCGGTTTGATGAGGTTTGCCATCATTTAATCCTTATCTGTAAACAGACAGGTAAAACCATTGGAACTTATCGGATGCAAACTTATAAAATGGCTTCTCAAAGACTAGGCTTTGATGCTGCCGATATATTTAATCTGAATGCAATTCCTGATTCTGTACTTCAAGCATCAGTAGAAGTTGGGCGTGCATGTATAGCTAAAGAATACCGCAGCGGTCAAACACTATTGCTACTCTGGGAAGGCCTAGCAAATTATCTCATCTGGACTAAAAATCAGTATTTCTTTGGCTGTGCATCATTGCTAACGCAATCTCCTTGGCAAGCTACTTGCGTTTATAATTATTTTCACCAGAATAACTTGATGCATCCAAGTATTTTAGTTTATCCAAATTCAGAATATTGTCTAGATTTGCCTCAAAATTGTTCGGATTTATGTGATGTGGAAATTCCGAAAATTTTGCAGGCCTACTTGAATATTGGTGCTAAAATATGTAGTCTTCCAGCTATCGATCGCCAGTTTAAAACTATTGATTTTTTAACTATATCTAATAGCAAAGATTTTGTTAGATGGGGTTATCAAATTTTTTAAAAATTATACATATTTTGTTTTGGCGACAGTCAGTCGTGGCTACGCCGACAAAAAAATGAATGTTGACTCAAGCCAGTTTTGCAGGATTTGATACAACCTTACCCAATTCTTTTCACAGTTAATAGAGGAGGGTGTTTATTACCAATCTGGCAAATTAAGCGATTCTCAATTAGGTTGGCGATATCTGACAAGTAGTTACCCTTGAGAGCGAGTTTAATAAACCTCCTTACCTTCAGCCTCCCCGTGCTAGTAGGATACTGCTCGTTATTCAGGCATGTTACCCCTCACACCACCATTGATTTTTTAAGCTTAAATCTAGCTTATCCGAAAGGTTATTTCATAAGAAAATGAGAGATGTACCAAATGAGGGGTGTGACCCCCCAACCTCTCGCTGTATCCTACCACGAGAGGATTTTAAGGCTCTCCCTTGGGAGAGGTTTGAAGAAGGAAAAGTTTGAGCGGAGGTTTCATTCATGAGAGCTTTTTGAGAGAGAGGTCAAATCAACCTGCTCGAACTCACATCAGTTGATGTCTCGGTAATGTCTACGATGGGCTACCCCTGGATACCTCATCCAGTCGAGTAAACTGGATTATTTTAGAAAACTTTTTGGGAAATGTAACTTATGCACCATCTCAAATTTGCGCCGAGTTGGTTGCGAATTTTGATTATTTTTTTGTTGACAATGAGTATATTGTTTCGCTTTTTTAACCTTGATGGCAAGGTTTACTCTCATGATGAAACTTATACTTCGTTGCGGATTTCTGGCTTTACCATAAATGAAGTCAAAAAGGAAGTTTTTAACAATCGTGTCATTGCTAAAGAAAGTTTGGCGAAATTTCAAGGTGCAAATCCTTCAAAAAGCTTAAATGACACAATTATGGCTTTGGCAAAAGAAGATTCTCAGCATCCACCGTTGTATTACATAATCGCTAGATTGTGGACGGAAATCTTTGGTAATTCGGTGACAGCAATCAGAAGTTTATCTGCGTTGATTAGCTTGCTAGTTTTTCCCTGTGTTTATCGGCTATGTCGAGAATTATTTGATGTGCCATTACCGATTCCTGGTGTAGCGATCGCACTTATGACGATCTCTCCAATTCAGTTAGTATATGCCCAAGAAGCGCAAGAATATATTCTCTGGTCGATCGCTATCTTGCTATCTAGCGCTTCACTGTTGCGAGCAGTGCATTTAGAATTACAAGATAAAGATGAACTAACAAAACAACCACCAGATCTTTTTAGTACCTGGAGTGTTTATGCAATCACTTTGGCTATTAGCCTTTATACATTTCTTTGGAGTGGATTTGTCGCACTTGCTCACGGAATTTATGTGATTGGCGTAGCTAGATTTCAGTTGACTCAAACTGTGAGAAATTATCTGATAGCATCACTGGTAGGTTTTTTAGCTTTTATGCCTTGGATGACAGTTGCGATCGGAGATTTTTTTCAATTTCTAATTTCCGGAGAAAAAACAACAACGCAATCATATTTAATACCTCTGTTTCCATTCATATTAATGCAGAGTAGTCGGATTTTTTTTGATATAAATTTAACATTAGATAATCCTCTAATATATTTAATTACACCATTTTTTTTGATTTTTATAGTATATGCAATTTCTTTTCTTTGCGTTACCACCAGTTACAAAGTTTGGTTATTTATTATTACATTAATTATAGTGCCAACACTGCCTTTAATACTACCAGCTTTGAGTGCCGGGGGGATACAATCTTCTGCTGAACCATATTTAATCCCATTTTCTTTAGGAATTCAACTGACTGTTGCTTATCTAGTGGCTACACAATTATATAATAGGAGCTTGCCACGTAGAACAATTTGGCACATAATCATGGTGTTGTTGATTATTTGCGGTCTAATTTCTTCTAGGGTCAATTCCCAAGCAGTAACTTGGTGGAATAAAGGCATCAATGATAGCAATTTGCAATTTGCCCAAATTATTAATCAGAGTACTAGCCCACTTTTAATTAGTAATTTTTTAGATAATAATTATGAAAATGTATTTTCTTTAAGTTATTTGTTAGAACCCAAAGTACGATTTTTGTTAATCAATAATCAAAAAATTCCCAAAATTACTAATGAGTTTACTGATATATTTTTACTCAATCCTTCAGACAGTTGGCGCAAATTAATAGAACAAAAGTATAATGTTAAGACAAATATTATTTACCGCGATAATTATTATTCTATTTGGAAATTAACTAAAACTCGTAATTTACGCCGACGTAATATGCCATTGAATAATAACTTATCTACTGGTTTGTAAAATGTTATTTAGCTCGCGCCGAGAGAAAGAGTAAGTAATTGGTTAAACATTATTGATTGTGAAATTTAGCTATGCGGCATCTCAAACTCGCTCAAAATAAATTACGGTTTTTTATTGCCGTTTTGTTAATTGCGGGTATTTTTTTTCGTTTTTTTAATCTTGATGGTAAAGTCTATTGGCATGATGAAACTTTTACTTCATTGCGGATTTCTGGATATACGGCAAATGAAGTAAAAGAGCAAATCTTTACTGGTCATGTAATTAATAAAGAAAGCTTTGTTAAATTCCAGAGTTTGAATGGGGAAAAAAGCTTAATTAATACAATTAAGTCTTTAGAAGTGGAAGATCCACAGCATCCTCCGCTATATTATATAATCGCTCGGTTGTGGGTGGGAATTTTTGGTAATTCGGTGACGGCGATTAGAAGTTTATCTGCATTGATTAGTTTGTTAATTTTTCCTACTATTTATTGGCTATGCCGAGAATTATTTAGAACAGAATTATGGGTATCAGAGATTGCGATCGCAATTATGGCAATCTCTCCTATTCATCTAGTATACGCCCAAGAAGCACGAGAATATATTCTCTGGGTAGTGACAATTTTATTATGCAATGCGTCATTTTTACGGGCATTAAGATTGGAATCAACACAGCAAGCACCACGCATATTAAACTGGGGAATTTATGCAGTAACTTTAACAATTAGTCTTTATACGTTTTTGTTCAGTGGATTTGTAGCACTAGCTCATGGAATTTATGTAATTATCACTGCTAGATTTAGATTAAATCGAACAGTAAGAGCTTATTTGCTAGCATCTATAGCAGGATTTTTAGCTTTCAGCCATTGGATATTAGTTGTAATAACTAACTTTTTGCAATTTAATAGTTCAACCGCATGGACAAAGATCCAATTTCCCCTAGAAACTTTAATTAAATCTTGGTTATTACAGTTGAGCCGGATTTTTATCGATTTAAACTTTGGTTTTGAAAACCCGCTTAGCTATCTAACCACAATAATTTTTTTCACCTTGATTGCATACTCAATTTATTTTATTTATCGGACAACTAACTACAAAGTTTGGTTGTTTATTGTAATGTTAATTCTGGTTCCTGCACTACCTTTAATGCTACCAGATTTAATTTTTGGCGGTATACGTTCGCTTTCAGAACGTTATTTATTACCTTGTTATTTGGGAATTCAATTATCTATTACCTATTTATTAGCTGTCCAGATAAGGAACAAGAGTTTTGTATCTCGAAGAATCTGGCAAACAATTTTGGGACTAGTAATTATTTGTGGACTAGTTTCTTATGCAGTGAGTTCTCAAGCAGAAACATGGTGGAGTAAGGTTATTAGCTATGGGAATCCACAAGTTGCTAGAATTATTAATCAGGCTAATCGCCCAGTTTTGATTAGTGATGCTTCTGGAATAAATTATGGAAATGTCTTTTCCCTCAGCTATCTTTTAGAGCCAAAAGTAAAGTTTCAATTACTAAAAGAGCAAACTATTCCGAATATTCCTGATGTCTTCACTGAGATTTTTTTACTAAATCCTTCAGATATTTGGCGTCAAAAAATAGAAAAAACTTACAATTCTAAAACAGAGGTTATATATAGCGACAATTATTATTCAGTTTGGAAATTACTCAAAATTCAAAACTAAAAATTAACATCGCGATCGATAAGTTTAGTTGCTGATATTAACTCCGACTAATCACTTATCGTTAAAATGTATCTGCGTCTTGGTGTCAGCCTATAATGATAAATCTTTAACCGGGCATGATATGAAACTGGCAATTCAATTACTTTGGTGGTAGTGTTACTGCTATCAGCCAAAAATCTTTTATCAACTGTAGAACTTGAATAAACTGGTAGACATCAATAGGTTTTGTAACATAGCAATTAGCACTAAGATTATAAGAACGTAGTATATCTTGCTCATCATTTGAAGTAGTAATGACAACCACAGGAATGGATTTAAGATTTGGGTCTGATTTGATTTCTGTTAACAGTTCGCGTCCATCCATTCCTGGAAGATTTAGGTCAAGAAGGATTATGTCTGGACGGATAGCATCAGCAAACTCTCCTTGGGAGAGCAAGTAGTTCATAGCACTTTCACCATCTTCAACCCAGTGCAAGTTGTTGGCGATTCTGGCATTTAAGAAGCCTTTGATGGTGAGGTTTGCATCACTTGGAGAGTCTTCAACTAGCAAAATTTCAATAGGTAGGGATGCCCGCTCGTCAACCATGTAGTTACAAAAAAGCTATTAATTTTGGTATGGAGTATATGTATTATAAAGATACCTTAATTTGTATTAATGGTAAAATAAAATACAGTTCCCACACCTGGCACAGACTCAGCCCAAATGCAGCCTCCATGCCGCTCAACGATTTTTTTGCAGATAGCCAAACCAATGCCTGTGCCAGGAAATTCTCGACGAGTATGAAGGCGTCGGAAAACTTCAAAAATCCTCTCAAGATATTGAGACTTAATACCGATGCCATTATCCTGTACCCAAATGAGCCATTGGAAGTGGGGAATAGGGAGTGGGGAGTTAGGAGTGAGAAATTCTCCCTCTGGTTCGCCATTTCTTCTGAGGGCGCCAATATGAATCTTAGGTGGCTCTTTTCGGCAAAACTTGATGGCATTGCTGACTAGATTTTGGAATAGTTGCACAATTTGGGTTTTGTCTGCGAGTAACTTTGGCAAATGGTCATGAGTGATGATGGCTTTACTTTCGGCGATCGCTACATGTAAATTACTCAGAGCTAGACTCAGTGCAACATTACAATCAACAAGCACAAATTCCTGTCTGCGAGTCCCCACACGAGAATAAGCTAGCAAGTCTTGAATCAACTGCTGCATTCGCTTTGCCCCATCTATAATGTAAGCCAGGTATTCTTTGGCAGAATCATCTAGGCAGCCTTGATATTCTTTCTCTAATAATTGGGTATAACTTGTCACAGATCGCAATGGTTCTTGTAAATCATGGGAAGCCACATAAGCAAACTGCTCTAACTCTTGATTAGAACGTTTTAGATCTTCATTAAGCTTTTGTAATTCTGCTGTTCGTTCCTGAACTTTGATTTCTAGTTCTTCATTCATTTGTTGTAGTGCCTGTTGTGCAAGTTTGCGTTCTGTGATGTCCGTGTAAGTGCCTATCCATTCTTGAATCTCGTTGTTGGCATCTAAGACAGGAACTCCACGGGCGGCAAAAAATCGATAGCTGCCATCCGCAACCTGGACGCGATATTCACTAAAATAATGATTTTTGGTTTTTAGCGCCTCAGTCCACAACAACTGTGTCAACTCTCGATCCTCAGGATGAATTGCATTGAGCCATCCCCCTTCCTTGGCTTGGGCATCAGTTTGCCCAGTCAAAGCCATCCAAGATGAATACTCTTTTGGCATCCCATTACTATCAGCTATCCAGACAGCTTGAGAAGTAGCAATCACTAGTGAGCGATAGCGTCTTTCACTCTCTTCTAAAGCAATTTCCGCCAATTTCCGCCGAGTGACATCTTGAAAAAGAATTGATATTCCTTCCGCCGAGGGGTACATAAAATATTCAACCCAGCGGTCGAACGGTGCATAATATTCTTCCATATACATGACTCGCTGTTCTGCCGCAGCCTGATGGTAAATTTGATAAAATTTATATTCGACAGTTTCAGGGAATACTTCCCAGATGTTTTTACCAATCAAATCTGCCGAGCTGCGATTGAATATTTGTTCGGCTCTGTGATTGATGTAGGTGTAGCATGAGTCGCGATCGAGGGCAACAAAAGCATCTGTAATAGTTCCTAAAATATCTGCTAGTTTTGCTTTTGCAGCTTGCTGTTCCAAACGAATAGCTTCTTGTGATAAAGCCTTGTTCATCTGAATTTGCTTTTGCAGCAATAAGTAAACTCCAGTTAGCAAAACCACGCTCAAAACATAGCCCAAACTCACAAAAATAACGATTTTCTCAAAAAGATTGTCAGTGGCTGCTGTTCGCTCATATAGTAAGGTTCTTTCGTCATTTTCCATTGCTTCGGTGATTGCTTGAATTTGTTTGCCTATCTCTATGCCGCGACTAACAATAGCTGTTTGAGTTGGTTTATATAAACTTTTTTTCTCAAACAAGTCAATGGATCGATCGAGCAGAGAAAATTTCTTTGCAATCAAAGCTTCGAGTGTATCAAGTTGCTTTTGTTGATTAAAGTTATCACTGTTTAGCGATCGGATGGTTTTAAGCAGTTTGTAAACTTTCTGCTTCTGCTTTTTATAGATTTTTTGGTAACCTATATTTTCTGTAAAAATATAATTACTTTGTGCCCTCTCAACATTACCGAGGTGAATACGTAGATGATCTATTGATTCTATAATTTGTTGAGTATGAACTACCCATTGCTTTTCTGCTGTTAAGCTTTGAATACATAAGTAGGAAGTTATTCCGACACAAGATATTAGCAGTAATGCCAAGCTAAAACCGCTGCTGACAAATTTTCCTGATACTTTACTCATAGAAGTTTCGCCCAACTATGGCTAACAACTAAATTAGTTTTAGCTCTCACGGCTTACCGTGGCGACTATTGGATGAAATTATACTAGTAAAATAAACTAAATCTTTTGAAAAAATTATACAAATTAACTTATTTATTTTAACTATCAGCAAGCTTGTAGGTAAGTAGAAGGACTAAATTAAACTTAACTCGATATCGCCGGGTTTCGACTGCGCGGAAGTTGAATCTCGACTTCTCTACGAGACGCTACGCGAACGCTCGATTACCGCGTAGTCGAAACTCAACCCTCTTGGAATAAGCTTACCGAGCATTGAGCGTACCCTACCCTTCTCCTAACGGAGACGCTCTTGCTAGCTTGCCTCCACGGAGTGGTACGGGAACGCCAAGGGCGAACGGGATCTTGCTTGGCGTAGCGTCTCCCCTTGGGAGAAGTCGAAATGCGTCTTCTAAATAATTGTGTCCACCTACTTTAGCTAAAAGCGATCGCGTCCTATTAAGCTGAATTCTTGTAAATTTAGTTTTTTCCAGCGTTCATCTCAATCTTAAATTTCTTTACCATATTCAAATATGCGTTAGCGTACTCTTAGAAGCAAGCTAGCAAGAGCGTCTCGTAGAGAAGGTATCGCTCTATTCTAGATTGTGAATACCGAGCATAAAAAATGAGTGGATAATTGTGGTGATTATACCACATATCCACTCTCAAATTACTGGATTGAACTCATTAAAAACCGCCACAAAATAATTAAAACTTGGGAAGGTTTAAATTAATTAACGTGACTCAGTTCCCTGATTTGGGCTGCCTTGTACGGTATCATTTTCTGGTGCTTCTGGAGTAGCAGAAGTTTTACCATCACTTTTTTCAGCATCGCCAGTTTGGCGGGTAGCTTCATCAATGGGAGTTTGGTAGCCGCCAGAAGAGGTAGATGTAGTATCTTGATTACTAGATTTTTGTTGTTCAGACATTATTACATTCCTAATGATTTACTCTTAAGAGTATCTTAAGAAGATTACGCCTGTGTTTTCATCTATCTAGAATATAGTTATTGCTGATTTGGCCCTCTATCAAAAGTACTAATTATTAAAAATTATATATTTATAAAAACTTATAAATATATTAGTTAGCCATTAATGAACCCAAAAAAGTAACCAGGTATTAAGGAAAAACTAAGAACGGATTTACTATCCAAAATACTTTAGGACTTACGCAAAATTATGAAAAAACGAACCGCAAAGGGCGCAAAGGGCACGAAGTTATAAGAGTTTCAGAGAGCTTTTGCGTAAGTCCTATACTTTTGAAATTGCTTGATTAATTGTTACCAAAAAATGCATAGTGATTTAAGGGTCACTGGCTCAAGAAAGTGGCGCGATAATTGCGATATAAGCTACCCAAGCATAATTAATGAACCAAAGTAACGTATCCTTACCACCTGGATGTATGCTTCGCAAAGCAACCTCTGGGGATCGGTGGTCGATTCGATGGCTGGTGTTTTCAGCGAAACTCGACCCAACGCAATTAAATTGGCAGCAATTTTGGGTAATTGAATGCGATGCCTACAGTGGGCAAAGCCGACGCCATTTAGTAGCCTGCGGACAGCTACGTAATTTCTCAGGGGCACAAGAACTTGGTAGTTTAGTAGTTGCACCACCTTGGAGAGGTCGTGGTTTAGGTACTTTACTGACCCAGCATTTGATTAACACAAGCCAGCAACCACTTTATCTTGAATGTTTGGGTCAGCGATTGGCAGAGTTTTACAGTCGCTTTGGTTTTGTGCCAATATCTTTTGCAGACCTGCCAGAACTCCCCAAGACAAAATTCTCGTCTGCACTCAAGGATAAATTTAGATTCTCACAATTAGCTAAAAAGCTCTTCAGAGTTCCTGTGGTGTTTATGGAGTATCGCCCCAACTCTTGATTAAGATATGCACAACAAAGATTTAATATTAGCTCTTTCCAATCCTTTACTCCCCCACTCCCCACTCCCCATTTTGATTTTCAAATCTCAGGTTTAGCAAAAATCGTTAGCAACACGGGCCCTAATAAATAATGGTGACTCAAACACAATAGCCCAGCAGAGGAAGCTAGAACCTGACGTTGATTGGGGCTGTATAATCGGATTCCACGGGGAGAAATTGGCAATAGTTGAGGTTCTGCCTGTTTTTTGGAAGTAAAGTCAACCAAATAAAAGCATCCACCGGGAGAAAGTACCCGTGCTATTTCACTAACCACCTGTTGAGGTTCCAAATAATGCAAAAAGCTGATAGTGCTGAAAACAGCTTCAAACTGACCATCAGCAAAAGGAAGAGACTCTGCTTTACCCTCAACAAAAATCAAGCGTGGATGGTGGCAGTTGGTCAGTCTTGCCATCCGCAACATATTACTAGATAAATCTAATCCCGTACCCCGCAGATCTGGGAACTTAGTTGCAAGGCGTCCAAGTAAGCGTCCAGTACCGCACCCAATATCGAGTATATTAGCTCGATCTGGTAAATTGACGTACTCTAGCAAGCGTTTGTGGATGGCTCGATAAAACACCGAAGGAAACAGCCAATCGTAGCTTGGCGCCCAGCGATCGAAAAGGAACTTTTTGTTATTCAGAAAGTCATAGGTCATTAGTTTCCGCAGTTCACCTAAAGCTTGATGCTTTTTTAGGCTAAGTAGTTGCGCCTCCTTTGAAGTTGGTTAACTATAGCTTTGCAGCCCAGCAATATCTAGCCTAACCTTTGGCAAAATACTTATGCTCACCTCGGCAAATTATCTGGAATTTTGGCAGTTGAATGTGTAGTTAAAAGTGTTCCTAGAGAGTTTAGCTATCTCTATGGAAAATTAAAAAACGAGCGATCGCTGCATAAAACTATTAAACCCAACCGTATATGTTCATAGAGGTTGAAATAAAATAAACCCAATCTATTTTAAAAATATCAAGGAGAGTAATTATGTCAAGCTTTATTCAAATCCGGTTACACAAAGATATATTGCACCCAGTCCGCGACTGGTTGGAAACTTTAGAAATTCATAACTCGAAATTGGCTCATTTCCTCTGCAAAGCTATCCCCGCTCAGTGTCCATTTGAACGAGACATCACTGTGTTTGGTCGCAAGCTATTTCACATTCCACCAATGTGTAAATTAAATCCTCTGTACGAAGAAGTTGTGGGATTGCGTTTTAGAGCACTCTGTTATCTTGCCGATGAATGCGGTGAAGATGTCACAGCTTATTGTTAATGGTTAGTCGTATCGTTGTTCGATCTAGCAGCCATCGGTAATTGCAGATTTACGGTTGTTACTCACTCAGATTTATACTAAGCTAGCGTACACCTAATTAGATGTCTGGCTATTTAGTAGCTGACACCTCGAAGACAGTGTTTCCAAACCGGATTGTTGCTTACCGTACCCTGCTGAAATCATTAACATCATCATGACGCACATCTTACTGATTGAAGATGAAGTCAAACTAGCACGATTTATTGAATCCGAGTTGAATTATGAAGGCTATCAAGTTAGCATCGCCTACGATGGATTAACTGGACTGACCGCAGCACGGGAGTTGCATCTAGATTTAGTGATTTTAGATTTAATGCTGCCTGGTTTTTCAGGGTTGGAAATTTGCCGTCGTCTGCGAAGTATTAGTAATGAACTGCCAATAATCTTACTAAGCATCAAAGATGAAGTGACCGATCGCATTGCAGGCTGCTTAGATGCTGGTGCTGATGATTACGTAGTTAAACCCTTCAGCATTGATGAATTATTAGCCAGAGTCCGCACTCACCTGCGAAGAAGACATCAAGCAGACACCGCAGATATTTTAGAATTTGAAGACCTGAGTTTAAATCGTCGCACGCGCCAAGTGTACCGATGTCAGCGCTTAATTGAGTTAACGGCTAAGGAATTTGATTTACTGGAATATTTTCTTATCCATCCGCGACAAGTAATTACATGCGATCGCATTTTAGAAGAAGTCTGGGGCTACGACTTCATGGGCGGTACCAACGTCATCGACCCATATATTAGTTACCTGCGGCTGAAACTTGAAGCTAATAACGAAAAGTGCCTTATTCAAACCGTTACTGGTGTCGGCTACAAATTATGTGGTTAGCGGGCATTGGACATTTGTCACCCATATTTCCTCTGTCCCCATCTCCCCAGTTTCAATCTTAAATAATTTAAAAACCCAAATTTTTCTATCTTAGGAGAATTTGGGCTTTTTGGCAATCTCAGCAACAACTCATGCAACTCGGAATTAATTATATTAGGATGCACAATGTCATCATTCAAAATCTCAAGTGGCATGACCTATTTAGAAACAGCAGCGCAATTTTACCGCGAAGTCGCCCAAACCCCAGAAGTCGGACTTTGTTGTCTGCAAAGTACACCCCTGCAACTACCAGAATTGAAAATTCCTTTGCCAATGCAGGAAATGAATTATGGTTGTGGTACTACTGTTCGCTCGACTGAACTAGCAAACCAAATGTAAAATTTTAATATTTGACTAATAACATTCTGGATTATGACTACTTACTTATAAATATTAAAATGTTGTTAATTAGTTTATTTTTAGCTACGCTTTTTTTAGCATATTCTAATGGCACAAATGATAACTTTAAAGGTGTAGCAACGCTATTTGGTAGCCGAACATGCAGTTATCAAACAGCAATTTTGTGGTCAACTTTTACAAGTTTTGGTGGTGCCGTAGCTGCAACTTTTTTAGCCAGTACATCAATTCAACTTTTTTCAGGAAAAGGACTAGTACCAAATGCGATCGCCAATGCACCAGAGTTTCATTTAGCAGTAGCTATCGCCGCTGGTTTAACTGTACTCATTGCCACTTTCATAGGGTTTCCTATTTCCACAACTCACAGTTTAATCGGTGCTATTGTTGGTGCTGGATTAGTAGCGATCGGACTCAAAGTTAATTTTACGGCTTTGGTAGCTTCTTTTGTTTTGCCTTTATTATTCAGTCCAATTATTGCTATTTTGTTGGGAGCACTAATTTACAGTTTATCAAGTTATATCAACTACAAATATAACCTAATAATTAACCAGAAAATTATTGAGACTTGTCATTTTATCAGCGCTGGAATTATTTGTTTCGCTAGAGGATTTAATTATACTCCCAAGATTGTGTCACTGATTTTGATTATTGAGTATTTTTCAATTCAGGGAGCACTGATTACCATTGCGATCGCAATGGCACTCGGCGGCTTACTCAACTCCCAAAAAGTAGCAATAACAATGAGTGAAAAAATTACCTCAATGGATCGTACTCAAGGAATATCAGCAAATATAGTAATAGGAGTTTTATTTATTACAACTAGTCATTTTGGGCTTCCAGTTTCTATTACCCACCTTTCAGTTGCTTCTATTTTTGGAGTTGGATTGATTGGTAAAAAATCTAATATTCGTGTTTTTTATCAAATATTTTTATCGTGGATTTTAACTTTACCTACTGCCGCAGTCATTGGAGGAATAACCTACAGATTACTACAGGGCTAAATAACATTGCTATGGTTGTACTGCTGGCTGCGGTTTCAGTTGTGGTGGCGCTTTGCTATAAAGCAATACGGTTCAGTTAGTGTTTTAAGATCCCCCCAACCCCCCTTAAAAAGGCTTGCTCACAAACTCTCTTTCACCCCCTTAAAAAGGGGGTCGCCGCAGGCGGGGGGATCTTAACTGAACTGTATTGTGCTACAAAGCCAGTCAAAATACCAGATCGTTAGAAATTGAAGCTACTTCAAGTCATAAAAGGACAATTTTGCTACAAATTACGTTACGTATGTATCGCTAATAGTGTAATTGACTTATGATAATAATTACTTAAGTCTCCTTACACCACACAAAAAAGCCGTGGAATTTTCTAAATTTACACGGCTTTTATTTTTTTATTAGACCTTTTCCTACCTGAAGACTGGAACTAGAAAATAGCGTATTCATCCAAATAGTAAATATACTAAATACAGGATAAACAAAAACCCTGTTGCTATAGATGTGAGCAAAAGGGTTTGAGTTTGAATATAAAACCTGGCATCGAGCTATTTTAGCGTAGGGCAACCCCTAAACTATCGTTGCCGCAGCAGCGTTTCACCTCTGAGTTCGGGAAGGATTCAGTGTGGTTCCACCGCGCAATAGACACCAGGAAAACTTTTAGGGCAAGGGGGAAAAGGTAAAAAACTTATCTTTAACCTTTTCCCATCTTCAAAACCCTGAAGACTGCCAGGAATGCGAATTATGCTTTTTTATAGAGGTCAAGCCCTCGGTCTGTTAGCACGGCTCGGCTACATGCATTGCTGCACTTCCACCTACCGCCTATAAACGGGTGTTCTTCCCGTGACCTTACCTACTTAATGTAGTGAGAGCACTCATCTTGAGGTGGGCTTCCCACTTAGATGCTTTCAGCGGTTATCCGCTCCGCACTTGGCTACCCAGCGTCTACCGTTGGTACGATAACTGGTACACCAGCGGTGCGTCCTTCCCGGTCCTCTCGTACTAAGGAAGGCTCCTCTCAATGCTCTTACGCCTGCACCGGATATGGACCGAACTGTCTCACGACGTTCTGAACCCAGCTCACGTACCGCTTTAATGGGCGAACAGCCCAACCCTTGGGACGTACTTCCGCCCCAGGTTGCGATGAGCCGACATCGAGGTGCCAAACCTCCCCGTCGATGTGGACTCTTGGGGGAGATCAGCCTGTTATCCCTAGAGTAACTTTTATCCGTTGAGCGACGGCCATTCCATTCTGAGCCGTCGGATCACTAAGGCCTACTTTCGTACCTGCTCCACATGTTCGTGTCGCAGTCAAGCTCCCTTTATGCCTTTACACTCGCCGCACGGTTTCCAAGCGTGCTGAGGGAACCTTTGCGCGCCTCCGTTACCTTTTAGGAGGCGACCGCCCCAGTCAAACTGCCCACCTGAAACTGTTCCCTCTCCGGCTAACGGAGACGGGTTAGAATTCTAGCTTCGCCAGAGTGGTATCTCACCGTTGGCTCCATATTCCCCACAAGGAATATCTCATCGCCTCCCACCTATCCTGCGCAAGCCAAGCCCGAACACAATTCCAGGCTACAGTAAAGCTTCATAGGGTCTTTCTGTCCAGGTGCAGGCAGTCCGTATCTTCACAGACATTCCTATTTCGCCGAGTCTCTCTCTGAGACACCATCCAGATCGTTACGCCTTTCGTGCGGGTCGGAACTTACCCGACAAGGAATTTCGCTACCTTAGGACCGTTATAGTTACGGCCGCCGTTCACCGGGGCTTCGGTCGCCAGCTTCAACTTTTCAGCCTGACCGACTTCCTTAACCTTCCGGCACTGGGCAGGCGTCAGCCCCCATACGTCCTCTTACGAGTTTGCGGAGACCTGTGTTTTTGGTAAACAGTCGCCTGGATCTCTTCACTGCGACCCAAGAATTCTTGGGCACCCCTTCTTCCGAAGTTACGGGGCCATTTTGCCGAGTTCCTTAGAGAGAGTTATCTCGCGCCCCTTGGTATACTCAACCTCCCTACCTGTGTCGGTTTCGGGTACGGGTACAATGTTTTCATCACATTACTAGCTTTTCTTGGCACTATCATTCACCACTCGGAGTTCGTAAACTCCTCCCAAACCAATTAGGGTGTGGCTATCTTTCATGCGTCCCTAATAATGCTCCCACATCATAGTCAGGGATTATTCACCCTGTGTCCATCGACTACGCCTTTCGACCTCGCCTTAGGACCCGACTAACCCTCCGAGGACGAACCTGGCGGAGGAACCCTTAGGGTTTCGGGGTATTGGATTCTCACCAATATTTGCGCTACTCAAGCCGACATTCTCACTTCCGTTTCGTCCACAGCTGCTTGCCGCTACTGCTTCTTCCTAACACGGAACGCTCCCCTACCGATTAATTTTAGTTAATCCCACAGCTTCGGTACATCGCTTAGCCCCGTTCATTTTCGGCGCAAGAGCGCTTGACTAGTGAGCTATTACGCACTCTTTCAAGGGTGGCTGCTTCTAGGCAAACCTCCTAGTTGTCTGTGCACTCTCACCTCCTTTATCACTTAGCGATGATTTGGGGACCTTAGCTGGTGGTCTGGGCTGTTTCCCTCTTGACGATGAAGCTTATCCCCCACCGTCTCACTGGCAATGTGTCCTCTGGGTATTCTGAGTTTGTCTCGATTTGGTACCGGTCTCCCAGCCCGCACCGAAACAGTGCTTTACCCCCCAGATATAATCATTACCGCTGCGCCTAAACACATTTCGGGGAGAACCAGCTAGCTCCTGGTTCGATTGGCATTTCACCCCTAACCACAGCTCATCCGCCGATTTTTCAACATCGGTCGGTTCGGACCTCCACTTGGTGTTACCCAAGCTTCATCCTGGCCATGGTTAGATCACCAGGGTTCGGGTCTATAAACACTGATTCATTCGCCCTTTTCAGACTCGGTTTCCCTGTGGCTTCAACATTCTCGTTTTAACCTACCAGTGCCTATAAGTCGCCGGCTCATTCTTCAACAGGCACGCGGTCATCCGTTGAATCGGACTCCCACTGCTTGTAAGCTGACGGTTTCATGTTCTATTTCACTCCCCTTCCGGGGTTCTTTTCACCTTTCCCTCGCGGTACTGGTTCACTATCGGTCACACAGTAGTATTTAGCCTTACGAGATGGTCCTCGCTGATTCACATGGGATTCCTCGTGCCCCATGCTACTCGGGATACAGCTACTATCCTTCTACTTTCGACTACAGGACTTTCACCTTCTTTGGTGCAGTATTTAGCTGCTTCATCTAGCTTCCGGATTCGATCTTGCTGTCCCACTACCCCAAAGAGTAAACCCTTTGGTTTAGGCTTTTCCCCGTTCGCTCACCACTACTTAGGGAATCTCTGTTTGATTTCTCTTCCTCCAGCTACTAAGATGTTTCAATTCGCTGGGTTGGCTCTTGACTGCCTATATATTCAGCAGCCAGTATTTAGGGTTGCCCCATTCGGATATCTCCGGCTCTCTGTTTGCTTCCAACTCCCCGGAGCATTTCGTCGGTAACCACGTCCTTCTTCGCCTCTGTGTGCCTAGGTATCCACCGTCAGCCCTTATTAGCTTGACCACTATTTCGCATTTCTTTTTGCATACACATCCTAATGTCTGTGTCTGCCTGCTTCGCATTCCTATGCAGTTTTCAAGGTTCTGGCTGAGATTTAACCCAGCAGTCTGGCAAAATGCCATTTTGCTGAATTTTATCTTTGCTTTGATTGCTGACGCTCTCAAGGTGGAGGTTAGCGGACTCGAACCGCTGACATCCTGCTTGCAAAGCAGGCGCTCTACCAACTGAGCTAAACCCCCCAACACAATTCAAAATTCAAAATGCAAAATTCAAAAATAACTTCTTAATTTTGAATTTTGAATTTTTAATTTTGCATTGATTCAGGTGGGCCATCCTGGACTCGAACCAGGGACCTCACCCTTATCAGGGGTGCGCTCTAACCACCTGAGCTAATAGCCCATAATTGAACCAAATCATAGTTTGAAAGCTTTTTACAAGTGTCTGCGACCGACCTAGGAATGACCATCTTTATATCTATTAACTGTGTGTCCTCGATATTAAAGTTGGGTAGGTCTCCCTAAAAAGGAGGTGATCCAGCCACACCTTCCGGTACGGCTACCTTGTTACGACTTCACCCCAGTCACCAGCACTGCCTTAGGCATCCTCCCCCACGAATGGTTGGAGTAATGACTTCGGGCGTTGCCAGCTTCCATGGTGTGACGGGCGGTGTGTACAAGGCCCGGGAACGAATTCACTGCAGTATGCTGACCTGCAATTACTAGCGATTCCTCCTTCACGAAGGCGAGTTGCAGCCTTCGATCTGAACTGAGCCACGGTTTATGGGATTAGCTTGCTATCGCTAGCTTGCTGCCCTCTGTCCGTAGCATTGTAGTACGTGTGTAGCCCAAGGCGTAAGGGGCATGCTGACTTGACGTCATCCCCACCTTCCTCCGGTTTGTCACCGGCAGTCTCTCTAGAGTGCCCAACTTAATGCTGGCAACTAAAAACGAGGGTTGCGCTCGTTGCGGGACTTAACCCAACATCTCACGACACGAGCTGACGACAGCCATGCACCACCTGTGTTCGCGCTCCCGAAGGCACCCTTCTCTTTCAAGAAGGTTCGCGACATGTCAAGCCTTGGTAAGGTTCTTCGCGTTGCATCGAATTAAACCACATACTCCACCGCTTGTGCGGGCCCCCGTCAATTCCTTTGAGTTTCACACTTGCGTGCGTACTCCCCAGGCGGGATACTTAACGCGTTAGCTACGGCACGGCTCGGGTCGATACAAGCCACGCCTAGTATCCATCGTTTACAGCTAGGACTACTGGGGTATCTAATCCCATTCGCTCCCCTAGCTTTCGTCCCTCAGTGTCAGTTGCGGCCTAGCAGAGCGCCTTCGCCACCGGTGTTCTTCCTGATCTCTACGCATTTCACCGCTACACCAGGAATTCCCTCTGCCCCGAACGCACTCTAGCCGTGTAGTTTCCACTGCCTTTACGAAGTTGAGCTTCGCTCTTTGACAGCAGACTTACACAGCCACCTGCGGACGCTTTACGCCCAATCATTCCGGATAACGCTTGCATCCTCCGTATTACCGCGGCTGCTGGCACGGAGTTAGCCGATGCTGATTCCTCAGGTACCGTCATTGTGTTCTTCCCTGAGAAAAGAGGTTTACAACCCAAGAGCCTTCCTCCCTCACGCGGTATTGCTCCGTCAGGCTTTCGCCCATTGCGGAAAATTCCCCACTGCTGCCTCCCGTAGGAGTCTGGGCCGTGTCTCAGTCCCAGTGTGGCTGATCGTCCTCTCAGACCAGCTACTGATCGTCGCCTAGGTAGGCTCTTACCCCACCTACTAGCTAATCAGACGCGAGCTCATCTTCAGGCAGCAAGCCTTTCACCTTTCGGCACATCCGGTATTAGCCACCGTTTCCAGTGGTTGTCCCAGACCTGAAGCTAGATTCTCACGCGTTACTCACCCGTCCGCCACTAACTCCGAAGAGTTCGTTCGACTTGCATGTGTTAAGCATACCGCCAGCGTTCATCCTGAGCCAGGATCAAACTCTCCGTTTTGAATGAATCGTTTGTAGCTCTTTAGCTGCGCTTTTTTAACCTCAGCTTGGTTCTCTTATTTAATTGACGCTGACCACTTGTTGTATAATGGCTTTCAAACTATAATATTTTCATGGTTCGGTGTCCCTCACAGCGTCGCTCTTTCACTTCGCTCTCTCAGGCACTTATTCAATATAACTAACCAACTTAAGAGTGTCAACCACTTTTACAACTTTTTTTTGCGCTTTTTTTTCTATATGGCTACAAGGCTTAGATAGCAAGGGTTTTAGGCTATAGTATTCCTGAAGCCTCTAAGGAAAGAATAAAGTTGTGAAAAATTTTGGTGTTTTGCCGCCCTGGCTGGTTTTAGATCCGCTGTTGCGTGGTTGGTTGTTAGAGGATATCGGACGAGGCGATCGCACCACAAACACCCTTCTTATAAAAGATGTCACAGCAGGAACAGCCAAGTGGATAGCGAAAGCTTCAGGAATAATTGCTGGCTTACCAGTTGCAGCTAGGGTATTTCAGATTTTGAATGAAAATGTGAGTTTTACGGCTGTGACGGGTGAAGGTGCAAGATGTGAGCCGGGACAGGTAGTAGCTGAAATTCATGGTTCGCTGGATGTGTTGCTGATGGGAGAACGGGTAGCACTGAATTTGGCTATGCGCTTGAGTGGGATTGCCACGCTAACTAATATATATGTAGAGAAAATTGCTGATTTGCCTGCTCGGTTGGTGGATACGCGCAAAACTACACCAGGGCTGAGACTGTTGGAAAAGTATGCGACTGCTGTGGGTGGGGCAATTAATCATCGTATGGGGTTGGATGATGCGGTGATGATTAAAGACAATCACATTGCGGCGGCTGGGGGAATTGAGGAAGCTATTAGCCGTGTTCGTTCTCAGATTCCTTACCCTTTGACAATAGAAGTAGAGACGGAAAGTTTAGAACAGGTGAAGGAAGCTTTGCAGCATCAAGCCGACATTATTATGTTGGACAATATGTCTTTGGATATGATGCGTGACGCGGTGCAATTGATTCGTCAGCAGGATAAGCGGGTGAAAATTGAGGCTTCGGGAAATGTGACTTTGGAGAGTATTCGGGGTGTTGCTGAGACGGGTGTCGATTATATTTCTACGAGTGCGCCGATTACTCAGTCTAAGTGGTTGGATTTGAGTATGAGGATTAAATAGTTACCTCTGGATTTGGAATATTAGACCGCTGCCCGCATTAAAAAATGCGAAAATATGGGTGTTTATATCTCTGTGTGCGGTTGAATATATTTATTTTCGCCGACTTTTACCATTAGTTTGCTCCTGTTAGAAAGAGTAAATAGGTCGCGGTTAATTTTCATTGGACTACGATGTGAAATAAGAACATTGTGAGAAAAACGATCGCTCACCCATAACAATCACCTGAGAATCATCCCAATGGTTACACAGCTAACATCTTCCACCCCAAAAAGCATTATCTACCCTGACAGTGACGGACAGCCAATGGCAGACAATACTAAGCAGTTTGAATTAATTGTCTGGATTAAAAATAATTTAGAATTGCTGTTCGCCAATGACCCAAATGTGTTTGTCGCTGGGGATTTGTTGTGGTATCCGGTGGAAGGTGACAATAAGCTCCGCCAAGCTCCTGATGCAATGGTAGTATTTGGCAGACCAAAAGGATACCGAGGTTCTTATAAACAGTGGGTTGAAGATAACATTGCCCCGCAGGTGGTATTTGAAATTTGGTCGCCTGGAAACCGGATCTCGAAGATGGCGAAGAAATTTGAGTTTTATGAGCGTTACGGTGTAGAAGAATATTATTTGTACGAACCTGATGTAGTTGACTTGACAGGTTGGCAGCGTCGTAACTCACGATTAGAAGTTATCGATCAAATGGCTGGCTGGGTGAGTCCTCGATTGGGCGTGCGTTTTGAGTTGAGCGAGGAAGAACTACAAATTTATCGTCCTGATGGCGATCGCTTTCTTACTCATTTGGAACTGAACCAACAACTACAACAAGAAAAAGAACGAGCCGAACAAGCCCAAGTCGCAGCCGAACAAGAACGCCAGCGAGCCGAACAAGCCGAAGCGCAGTTACAAGCTTTACAAACTCTACTAAAAGAGCGCGGAATTAATCCAGAGCAATTGTGAGGGAATTTTATTTACAAGTTTAAAGAATAGCTAAGGTTACAAACGTAATGTAATATTCCTCATACTCAACTTGAGTAAGTGGTTTTTTAGAATCAAATTAGGAGATAATTTTCCCAAAACACAGGGTGAACTCCATTGGTTCAGCAACCAGAACTCCGGGAAACTTCGTCAATGCAATCAATCCAGCGTGTGCTGGTTAGTTTGAGTACTTACCGATGGACTTCGTTGGGAGCCTTGGTAAGCTTATTGCTGTTGACGATCGCCAACGCCGTTACCCCGCAACTATTTCGATGGGGAATCGATCGCGGGATTATCGAAAAAAACTTAGAAATTGTACTAATTAGCGCTGGCTGGATGGTAGTCGCAGCGATCGCTCGTGGTTTATTTAACTTTGGGCAAAGCTATTTAGCAGAGGCGGCCTCTCAAGGTGTAGCTTACGATCTCCGGAACAAAATTTTTAGCAAAATTCAAAATCTCAGTTTCAGCTATCACGACCAAGCGCAGACTTCCCAACTGTTAACTCGCGTTACCAGCGACATTGAGCAAATCCGTGCATTTGTTGGTACTAGCCTGATTCAGGTCGTTGGTGGAGTTGTGACATTGGTGAGTATTGCAGCGGTTTTGCTGCTGATGAACTGGAAATTGGCACTGATTACTTTGACAGTAGTACCCCTAACCGCATGGTTAATGGCACGATTCGTCACTCGGAATAACAAGCTTTTTCGACAAGTGCAAGAGCAACTAAGCGACCTGAACGCTGTATTACAAGAGAACTTAATCGGAATACGGGTAGTAAAAGCGTTTGTACGAGAGTCCACCGAAAGGTCGCGTTACACGACCTTGAATGATGGGCTAGTCAAGGCAAATATGAAGACCATTAGTGCTATTCGCAATACCTTTCCATTTATCTTTTTGCTGAGTAATTTAGTCACACTGGCAGTTTTCGGATATGGGGGAGCGGAGGTAGTTGAAAATAGATTCTCCATTGGCGAACTGGTGGCGTTTAATTCCTACCTAGCGTTGATTCTGCAACCAATTTTGGTGATTGGATTTGCTGCACCAGCGATCGCTCAATCAGCTGCTTCTGCCGAACGGGTATACGAAGTTGTGGACGCAGAGATAGAAATTCGCGATCGCCCTGATGCCATCGCTTTTGACACCTGTGGTGGTAGAATCACCTTTGAAAATGTTTCCTTTCGCTATCCGGGAGCAAGTGCCGAAACTCTCAAAGAAGTTTCCTTTGAAACCAAGCCCAATGAGCTAATCGCTGTTCTAGGGATGACTGGTTCCGGAAAAAGCACAATTATGAACTTGATTGCCCGCTTTTATGATGTCACACGGGGAGCGATTCGCATTGACGGGCGGGATGTACGAGATTTTAACCTCAAAAGCCTCAGGTCGCGTATTGGGATTGTATTCCAGGAAACTACGCTCTTTTCTGGCACAATCCGGGAAAATATTGCCTATGCAAAACCCAATGCAACCTTAGAACAAGTGATTGAGGTGGCAAAAACAGCGCAAATACACGATTTTATCATCAGTCTGCCCGATGGCTACGAAACGATTGTGGGCGAGCGAGGTGTAGGTTTGTCTGGTGGGCAAAAACAACGAATTGCGATCGCCCGTACCTTACTCACCGATTACAGTATTTTGATTTTGGACGATAGTACCTCTGCCGTAGATGCCAGAACTGCTGCCCAAATTCAAGCCGAGTTAGATGGTTTCATGCGCCAAAAAGCTTGCACAACCTTTGTAGTGGCACAACGTATCAGCACTGTCAAGAATGCCGATCGCATTTTTGTTATGGATAAAGGGCGATTAGTAGCACAAGGTACTCACGAAGAATTGATGCAAACTAGCCCGCTTTATGGTGTAATTTTGGAATCTCAGGTACAGCAAAAGGAGAACAAATGAGAACTACATCTGCCGTTGTTGTATCCGAGGAACAAGCTAGTAAACAAACCTCTACCTTAGGGCGCTTTTTGCAATACCTAAAACCCTATCGTAAAGAGATTCCCATTGCGATCGGATTGGTTTTCATTGGTGCAGTGACCCAGGCAATTGGGCCATTTTTTCTCGGCTGGTCGATTGATAACCTCATTGCCAAGGGAAATTTACAGGGACTATTGCTGTTATTAGCCTTACTAGCACTGAATTACGGAGTTGGTATCTTAGCAATCCGGGGTCAAATTATTCGAGTCGGCTGGATTATGCAGCGATTGTTGGCTCAACTAAGGCAAGACATTTTCATTAAAATCCAAAGTTTACCCCTGAGCTTTTTTGACCGTAGCGAAGCAGGCGATTTAATGAGTCGTTTGTTGAATGATGTCAATACTGTAAATCAGGCATTTGGACTAACAATCGCCCAAATGCTGGGTAATACTTTCAGTTTAATCGGCATTGTGATTGCAATGCTCTCAATTAACCTGCAACTTGGCTTGTTGAGCAACCTAGTAGTGCCATTGATGATTTTTACTACAGGCTTGTTTGCACGTTGGGCAAGAGCCAAATTTCGTGTGACGCGACAAACCATTGGGGAACTTTCCGCTAAGTTGGAAGAAGATATTGGTAGTGTGCGAGAAGCACAGGCATTTAATCGCGTACACCTCAACATTGCAGAATTCGAGATTCTCAACGCCGCCAACCGAGATGCTAACGTCCAGGCTGTGGCAATTACTTCGGCCTTTTTGCCCTCGATTGACTTTCTCAACACCTTAGCAACCGCAGGTGTGTTGGCTTATGGTGGTTATCTGGCGGTGACGGGAGGTGCAACAGTCGGTGTAGTGACATCTTTTTTACTTTATGTGCAGCAGTTCTTCCGCCCCATCCAAATTCTCAGCCAGTTTTACACCCAAGCCCAATCTGCATTCGCTGGATTAGAGCGAATCTTTCTGTTATTAGATGAACCATCGCAACTCAAAGATGCGCCTGATGCTAAGGAAATGCCACCAATTCAGGGCGAGGTAAGATTTGAGAATGTCAAGTTTGGCTACAATCCTGACCAACTCGTTCTCAAAGGGATAAATTTGCACGCTTATCCAGGGCAGATGATTGCGTTAGTAGGGGCGACGGGTTCGGGAAAAAGTACGATTATTAACTTGATTTTGCGCTTCTACGATGTGTCTGGTGGTGCAGTTAAAATTGATGATATTGATGTACGTAGTGTTACCCAAGCAAGTCTACGGCGTCAAATTGGCATAGTTTTGCAAGACAATATTCTGTTCAGCGGTACTGTTGCCGAAAATATTGCCTTTGGCTGCCCCTATGCAACCCAGGCTGATATCGAAGGAGCTGCACAGGCAGCGAATGTCCATGAATTTATTACCTCACTACCACAGGGCTATACAACTCAATTGGGTGAAAAAGGTGCTCCCTTGAGTCAGGGACAACGACAACTGATCGCTATTGCTCGTGCGGTATTAATTAATCCCCGAATTCTGATACTCGATGAAGCGACCAGCAGCATCGATACCCGTACAGAAGCACTAGTGCAAAGTGCGATCGCCCGCTTGCTACAAGGTCGTACAAGTTTCGTAATTGCCCATCGCCTCAGTACAGTTACTCAGGCAGATAAAGTGTTAGTGATTCAACAAGGACAAATTGTAGAGCAAGGTACTCACACAGAACTCATCCATCAACAAGGTGTTTATGCGAACCTTTATGCCCTGCAATTGGGTGCAGCAGACACCGTAAAAGGAATTGAGGAAGATGGGGGAATGCAGAGAGTAGCTAATAATTAATTATGAAAGTTACACTTTATATTGCAACTAGTTTGGATGGTTATATTGCTCGCAGCAATGGAGGAATTGATTGGTTATCAATTGTTGAGGCTCAAGAAGAAGACTATGGTTATGCTGCTTTCTACGATTCGGTTGATGCTATTGTTTTGGGTAGCAAGACATATGAATTAGGGCTGAGTTTTGACCAATGGCCTTATCCAGATAAGAAATCTTTCGTTTTCACCCAAAGGGATCTCAAATGCGATCGCGAGGACGTTGTATTTGTCTCCGACACAGTGAAAGATGCATTAGAAAATCTAAAGATAGAAGGCTTTAAAAATATCTGGTTAGTTGGTGGAGGAGCGTTAATTAATTCCTTTATTAGCCACAGCTTGATTGATGAATATATTATTTCGATTATTCCAATTATTTTAGGTGACGGTATACGCCTTTTCCCACCACCTACTCCTGAAGAAAAATTGGACTTTATTAATTCAAAACAATATCCAAGTGGATTAATTCAATTACGTTATAGGCGAAAACAAAGTGTTTATAATTCATAATTCATAATTTATAGTAAATTGATTGCCATCAGAGCAATCCAACTCTTGTGAATTAGGAATTACGAATTACGTAGCTTGCTTCTCACCCCTTGGCAAGTATTACAAATTAGTTAAAGAAGCTTGTCAATGGCGCTGGTGAATTGTTCGTAAGGAGAAACTCCCACAATAGTTTCTGCTAAAACACCATCTTTAAAAATTAAAACTGCTGGAATGCTGCGAAGACCAAATTTTTTGAAGAGTGGTTTGTTGCTGTCAACGTCTACCTTAACGACTTTAGCACGGCCTTTGTATTCCTGGGCAAGTTGCTCCATTAATGGACTAATCAGCCGACAGGGACCGCACCAAGTAGCAGTAAAGTCAACAACAACAACTTGCTCTTCACTTCCATTTAAAACAACATCAAACTCGCTTTCTTGAACGTAAACAACTGTGTGAGTATCAGTAGACATGTTTTAAGTCTCCAATCTTAAACTAAAATTTCATTACAAAGCTGTCTATACAAACTATACTTTGTTATGTCTATTAGATTCATAAAATTTTTAAATTGGTAAATCACCACAGAACGTTATTCCTACTGTCGATCTTGACTAGGCTGATGAAAAATCGTAGATACCAGACGGCTATATTTTCTACTGCATTTGTTTAAAGCTTGGATAGTCAGGAGGTACTGAAAAAAAATAAAGCAAGGAAGCAATAAGTAATGTTTATGACTACTATTGCTTTTTGCCATTGGCTAACTATAATGTATATAATTTTACCTAATTATTTAGGAAATCAGCTTCTAGCGATCGCTCTTTTTCCATAGTCGCTTGGTAGATATACTGTTGGTAAAACGAGCGATGCCTGGATTGTCCTTCATTAGCGCACACTTTATACTTGTGTAATTAAATACCTTGCATTAAAACTTCAGGGTTTTTCCTGAGTAGATAGTCTTTTTTGGATCTGTATCGAATCAATCTTGAGAATAGGTTTATTTGAAGACAGTTGTCTCTCTCTAAGAAATTGAATTTCTCTTTCAAAGGCATTATTTCCTTGTCTAAAAAAGTCTTGAGAGCTAGATTGAACTAAGTCACGAGATAGATTTTGAGCTTGTCTTGGAGTCAGAGTAGGAATAGTTTGTTGAGCTTTGGCAGAAGTTTCCGCAGCCATAAAAAAGGCTGCTGAAAAAATTAAAATTTTTAATTTTATACAACGAATGAAATTGAGTTTGAACATAATTAAAACATCTGTTGTGTGAATTTTAGTTAGTATCAAACCATATTGCTTTGGTCGAATAATAAGTAAAATACAGCGATCGCCCGATCGATTACCTCCTACAAATGGGTTAATTTATTTGCATGAGTTCGATTGAGAAATGGATGTTGCGTTAAAGAACCTACATTGGGTACTCTATATTCAATTTACATTACATGGGCGGCTAAGATGCCCACGAATAAAGCAGGACTTACGCAATATGTGACTGAAAACCTTATTCTTCCCTAGCGGTAATTCATGTAGACGCGGAGCGGCTTCCCGCAGGGTATTACCGCTACTTTCGTTATCTTTTGCGTAAGTCCTGTAAAGGTTTAATTCAAATTCAATATGTAAAATTGATGTTTTTTAGCTCCATCGAAGGTGGTTCCTGCATGGTAATCCAATAATTATCAGGACTTACGCAAAAATGACCAAAAAGCTTAATTTATCGTAGACGCGTTCGCGGAGCGTCTCGTTCGCTCTTAGCGTCTCGTAGAGAAGAGAAGCGGCTTCCCGAAGGGTACCGCCAAGACGCCGAGAACGCCAAGGATTCGTAGAGTGTGCGTAAGTCCTAAATTATGTTGGTTTGTTGAGTTGCGCTGGGGTAAACCTAGCCTACTTTCTTTAGGTAGAGCAGTATTCAAGATTTTTGGTGCGTTGGGACTACGGGCTGTTTTTAAATAAAGAATTAGACTGAAATATAGGTTGTGTTGAGGAATCAAAGCCAAAAATTCTGAATTGCCAATTATGCTGTATATTGACTCAGTTCTCCTTGCTCAGTTAGGGTTGAGAGGAATTGATTATATTTTGTGTTTACTAGTTACATCATTACTATGTGGAGTTTTAATCGTGTCTAATGATGCAGTCATTGAAACTGAATTAATAGAAAACGAAGTTGATAAGCAACACAAGCCCCGCCAAATTCTTGCTATGCAAGAATTAAGTGTTTTGAATCCCCGCTATAACTGGAAGGGGCTGGTTCAATTGGCTGGACATCTAGCTGTTATGGGATGCAGCGGTTACATATGGGGAATGAATTTTGGCAATTGGTTATTAGCAATACCAGCACTGACAATTTACGGGTTTAGTCTAGCTTCGATGTTTGCACCTTTGCATGAATGCGCTCACAGAACTGCTTTTGCTAACAATCGTTTGAATCAAATTGTGGCTTGGTGTGCGGGTTTGCTTTCATTTTACAACAGCACATTTTTTCTCTATTACCACAACCGACATCACCGCTATACTCGCGTTCCTGACAAAGATCCAGAACTGAACGAGCCAAAGCCAAGCAATTTAGGTCAATACTTTTTAATAATTAGTGGTTTACCTTGGTGGTTAGGTAAAATTAGCGGACATTTTCGGGCTGCACTTGGTCAACTTGATGATTATCCATTTTTAACTCAAACAGCACGAGCTGAAATTATTCGTTCCACTCGCTGGCAATTAGCTGTTTATGCAGGGGCGATCGCTATTTCCATTGCAGCAAGCCAGCCTTGGTTTTTCCTATATTGGCTGCTACCGTTGCTTGTCGGTCAACCAATTCTGCGTTTTATTCTGCTGGCAGAACACACAGGTTGTACTCTTGATGGTAATCTGTTGACAAATACTCGTACAACGCTGACGCTGTTTCCTGTACGATTTTTGATGTGGAATATGCCATTTCATGCAGAGCATCATTTGTACCCATCAATTCCATTTCACACTCTACCTACAGCTCATCAACAGTTGAGTTCGCACTTCACACACATTGAACCGGGCTATATAAAAGTTAACCGGGATATTGTCAATCAAGCAATTTTAGATTTGAAATTTTAGATTTTGGCAAAAGTTTGAGCTAGGAAGTACCAATTAATTAATTTGAAACCCAGTGGAAATTGTAAATTATGAATTATGAATTCAGAATTATGAATTAGCATGACCAAATATTTCCGCTCCAATGTTGATGCAATGGCTAGCTATGTTCCTGGCGAGCAGCCTCAACGTGGAACGCAGATTATTAAACTCAACAGTAATGAGAACCCCTATCCTCCATCCCCTGGGGCATTAGGTGTGCTGCAAAATATCGATGGAGAGTGGTTGCGACGGTATCCAGAACCTTTCGGTGGGGAATTTCGCCAAGCTGCTAGTCAAGTATTAGGAGTTCCCAGCGATTGGATAATTGTCGGAAATGGCAGCGATGAATTGTTAAGCGTAGTGATTCGAGCCTGTGCAGAACCGGGACGCAAAGTAGTTTATCCAATGCCGACTTACGTGCTGTATCGCACGTTAGCTCAAATGCAAAATGCGGATATTGCTGAAATACCATACGGCGAAGATTACAGCTTACCCCTTGAAGAATTAATTGCTGTCAATGGTAGTGTAACATTTATTGCCTCGCCTAATAGTCCATCGGGGTATGTGGTCGCAATGGATGACTTGCGAAAACTAGCTAGCCAGTTATCTGGAGTTTTAGTGATTGATGAAGCTTATGTAGATTTTACTGAAGAGAATGCGTTGGCTTTAGTCAAGGAATATGAAAATGTCATCGTAATTCGGACACTTTCTAAAGGTTACTCGTTAGCTGGATTACGACTAGGATTTGGGGTAGCCAATCCTAAGCTGTTGCATGGATTATTTAAAGTCAAAGATAGCTATAACATTGATGCGATCGCCTGTGCAATCGGCACTGCTGCAATTACTGACCAAGCTTATAAAAATGCTTGTGTAGCAAAGATTAAAGCATCGCGGAGTAAGCTAGCAGCAGACTTGAAACAATTAGGTTTTCAGGTTTGGGATTCCCAAACTAACTTTTTGCTGACACAACCTCCAGCAGGAAACGCAGAATATCTCTATCAAAAACTCAAGGAACAGGGAATTTTAATCCGCTACTTCAAGCAGCCAGGACTAGAGGATAAATTACGCATCACTGTTGGGACTGATGAACAAAATCAGGCTTTAGTGGAAGCACTGATTTATTTGGTGGGGACTGGGGACTGGTGATTGGGGACTGGGGATTGGGAGAGGTGGGGGGATGCGGGGACAAGGAGAATAACTTCAAGGGGCGACAGTCAACACTCCCAATTCTCAGTATCCAATCCCCAATTATGCCCAGTTAGTTACTACAACAATCTTGAACTTACTTTCACCAGACAAATCGTAGTCTAAAGAGCCATAGTGTTGCAAAGACCAGTCTTGCAAATCTTGAATTGCACGAGCAAAAATATCATCAGGGATGTGCCAAGTATGGCGATATATTTTGTTTTTATGAGCATCAATCAATTTAGCTACAGTTAGTTCAGATTGCCATTTTGCTGCCACAACTGTTTCTAAATTTGCTCCTTGTTCGCGCAACTCAGCTAAAACCTCTTCTTCTGTTGCGCCATAGCGCGGTAAAGGGTAACCATAGCCAGCAATGATATCTTGCCAACGTTGCTGAAAATCAAACCTACCCTGATTTACATCTTCAGTAAGTTTGCTGTAATTCATATTACCGTGGGTGTAAAGATAAACTCCCCCCGGTTTGAGAACGCGGCGAATTTCTGCTAGTGCTTGCTTCCAAGCAGAAACCAAGTGAAATACATGAACTGTCAAGGCTACATCAAAAGAGTTGTCAGCAAATGGTAGAGAAGTTGCATCACCCTTGATTGCTGTTAATTTATGAGATACTCCTTCGAGTTTTTGGTGCAACTCAGCCAGCATCTTTTCTGAGATATCTACACCAGTGTAAGAATAACCCCTTTTGGCTATTGGCACAGCAATTCTACCAGTACCAATTCCAGTTTCAAAAAACTTAGTTTCTTCTGTGGCTGAAACTATATTCAAAATAGTGTCAGTAACTTGTTCAGAAACTCCTGGTGATAGTCCTCGTGTGGCGTCGTAGATATCAGAAACTCGGTCAAATGAAATTGTAGCAGTCATAATCTTTTATCCTCTATAGAAGGTTGTTGATAAAGGCAAATAAAGTCAATTGGTTAAATAAACAGGACTTACGCAATATGTGACTGAAAACCTTATTCAAGCGTTGCGGTAATTCATGAATTACCGCTACTTTCGTTATCTTTTGCGTAAGTCCTGATAAATTGCACTTTACCAAGTTTTTTTAGAGCAAAAAATAACGAAGTAATATGAAAGGCTTGTAGTAGGATACCGTTATCAATATCTTTAACTAACTTTTCTAGCGGCAACAAAATTACATCAATTTGTTCTGTAACATCTAGTTTTAAGTTATCTACAAGTTCTACATTTGTTGCTAGGAAACAATAAATTAGATTATTATGAGTTGATGAATTCGGTGATATTATACCAGTCTCAACAAAACTGTTGCTTGTGTATCCTGATTCTTCCAATAATTCGCGTTTTGCCGCTGCCATTGGGGAAGTATCTTCTAAATCCATAGAACCGCCAGGTAATTCTAAGACTGTTTTTTGTATACCGTGGCGATATTGTTTGACTAAAACAACTTCGTCATTGTTAGTAATTGCAACAATATTTACCCAAGTTGGATATTCAAAGACATAAAAAGGCTCGACGATTTTTCCCTCAGGCATTTGACAAGTATCAGCCCGCAGCTTTAGCCACTTATCTTGTACCAAGTATTTAGAAGTTAATAGAGTCCAATCAAGCGAATCCATATTAGTTAATGGCTAGTAATTATTTCTAATGAATTTAACTCAGGTAAAGGTAGCACTATCGCCATTGGCTGTCCTAGCTGTCGCCAAAACGGAAATGGTTCTTGACCAGTACAACCAGCAACAAATAGGGTCATCACAGTCCCGTGGGAGACAATCATCACATCGCCATCTGGGGTTTTGGCAAGAAGATTTTTTATAGCTTCTTGGAAACGTTGAAAAGCTCTGGTTGCTGTTTCTAATCCCATGACTAGTTTATCTGGTGTGGCGAAAAATGCTTCTAAAGTTTCAAAAAACTTTTTTTCTTCTACAAAACCAAAATTGGTACGGTCGCATTCATGTAATCCTTCAACAATTTCCACAGCCACATTAAATTTCTGGGCAATAATTTGGGCTGTCTCTATAGCTTTTGGTTCTCTACTGCTAGCTATTATTCCAGGCTGGAAATCTACTAATTTATCCGCTAATAAATGACAGCGTTGTTGCCCTTCTAATGACAAACACCACTCTTTAGCAGGAAGATGTTCTATTTTTTCTGGAAGTGAATGTCTGACTAGAATTAATCTTTGCAAACTGTTTTTGGTGAAAGTAAATTTATTTTTTAATTCAAGAAATGCGCGTTGCTAGAATCACTGCATGTCTGGCAGTAACTCGAATTTCCGTAGCAATAATATGAGGCTCTTTCAACCAGAATTCCCTTACTGGATCTGTGCGTCCTTGCCACTCTGGCGGCCAGTATTCTTCTGGTGTCAGGTCATCCAGTATAATTAAACCTCCAACCTTTAAAGCATTTATTAGTATCTGAGGTTCAACAACTTTTGCGTTTCCGCCATCAGCAAATAACAAATCAAAAGGAGCATAGTCAAGTAAATCGTGCCAATCGCCTTGAAGTACGCGGACATTAGACTTATGTGCAAATAAGTGTTGCACAAGTGTGGCGCGATCGCCATTGCTCTCTATGGTGATAAATGTACTATCTGGATGTAATGCACTTACAATCCAAGCAGCGCCAAATCCGCAGCCAGTACCAATTTCAGCAATTTGACCTTGTGTGATTTGGTTGGTGAGGATTTGCAACAAACGACCAACTTCTGGGAGTGAGGATTCGGAAAATTGGAGTTTTGCGGCCAGTACTTGAGCCTGTTCTACTAATGACGGAATAGAAGCGATCGCACTATAACTCATCATTACTCCTTGACTAAAACTTCCCGTAACATCACAGCTAAATCCTGTAATGCACGTTCGCCATCTCCGACAAACGTTGTCCCGTGCATTGTTGCTAGGGTACGCGGTTTGAGTGTAGCTAATTCTTTGAGAATGCGATCGGTATGTGTTGTGTATGGTATGTAATTAGGAAAAGGACTTGCTTCATAATTAACTATTGTTTGACGGAACCGCCCAATCACATCAGATTCAGTTATTGGCTCTAAATCTCCAAATTGGTGAAATAGATCTGAGCAAAATAGTGTTTTATTGGTAGTTTCAAAGAATAATCCAGCATCCCAACCGTGAGGAACTTGGGGTGTGTGGTAAAACTGAAAACTATATTTACCAGTGTTTAAAACTTCAGCGTGCTGCATACTTTTGGATGGACGAATGGCAAAATCATCTATGCTGACAAAGCTTGCTAAAGGACTACAAACTGTCTGAGCATTTGGCGCAATAGCCAGCCATTCATTAAGAGAACCACATTCGTCTGCTTCAAAATGACTAAAACTAATCCAGCGAATTTTTGATGGTTCAAGAATCTTTTCCACTGCATCACTTACTAGTGGAAACATCTTCTTAAGACCCGTATGAAACAATAACGGTTGTTCATCCTTAACTAAAAACTGGATAAATTGTAAGTCTACGTTTGGGTCATAGGTTGAAATGCGGTAGATATCTGGGGCGATTTCAGTAATAGTTGTCATAATTTTAAAATTTACACAGGTAACAAAGAAACGTGTGCTGAAACTACTTTCCATCCTTCGGTAAATCTATACCAAGTCTGGCTTTGTCGCCCGAAACGCTCAACACCATTGATAATGCGGCGAAACTCTAAAGTGACGGTGGCTGTATCTTTTCCAAATGTTACAACTTTCAGATTTGAAATTTCTCGCTCTATTTTCGGATTTGGTCGAGAGGCGCGAAAGTTACGAATTTCATCGCTACCATAAAGATTTTCTGTTACCCCGAAACGCACTACTTCAGGCGCATCCCAAAATAAGCTATCCATGACTTCTAAATTATTATTAGAAAGCGCTTCCTCATATTGAAGATATAAATCAGTCACTTCAGCTACAATGCCAGGATCGTTTACTGTGGTCATTGTTGTTACCAACTTTTGCTTGTAAGACTAATTATGAACCTTTTGACGAACCAAATCACGGAAGCTAGAAACTTGTTGCATAAATAAAAATGACCCGACAACACAAACACTAGCAGCCAGAATGACACTATTGGCAGCACCGATGTAACTTGCTAGTGCGCCGCCAATGAGATTGCCTATAGGTACTGCACCTGTTGATGTCATGACATAAAGTCCTGTAATTTGACCGCGATTTTCATCAGTAACTAATAATTGCAGCAAAGTGCGTCCGGTAATTATCTGCAAAATAAATCCGAAACCAGCCGCCAACAATGAAAGCAACGAAAGCCATAACACATGAGATGAGGCAAAAATAATCAAACTCAAGCCTAAAAAACCTATTCCGAATGCCAAAACTTTTCCCAATTCAGATACGTTTTTCTGCTTACTTAAGTAGATACCACCAACTAAGGTTCCCAAACTAGAAGCTGTCATTAAGAAGCCAAACGTATTAGATCCGCCTTGTAAAATTTCCTTAGCAAAAATAGGCCCTAACGCCAGATAAAATCCCCAAACACAGCAAACTAGAAATGAACCAATCAACACGGTTCTGATTGGTAAGAAGCCGATCGCATACTTGAAACTAGCTTTTAATTCTTCTAAAGGTTTGCGTTGAGAAGCGATCGCTTTTTTAGGAGCCAGCCGAATCGCGAACAGAGCAATAATTACAGCAATGTAACTAATGCTATCAATAAGAAAACAAAGTCCTGCTCCCAGGACTCCAATCAATATACCTGCGATCGCCGGCCCAAGCATAGTAGTAACACTCACAAGGGATGAGTAGAGAGCAAAAGCATTACCGAGATTTTCCTTACCCACGGTTTCTGGTACAAAAGCTTGGCGAGTCGGAATATCAAAGGCATTAATCGCCCCTAACACCACACCCAGAAATGCAATCTGCCAAACGTTAATACTACCGCTCAAAGCCAGCCAAGCTAAAGCCAAAGACCGAAGCATTCCTAGAATTTGGGCAACCAAAAGAATTTGCTGACGGTTCCAGCGATCGGCGACAATACCACCTACAGGAATCAAAACAAGTGTAGGAATTTGGCTAGCAAAGCCTACCAAACCTAGCAACCAAGCAGAATCGGTGAGCCGATATACCAGCCAGCTTGTAGCCACCTGTGTCATCGACGTACCAATCAGAGAAATTGCTTGACCTATGTAGAACAGGCGAAAATTTCTCGAATCAAAAGCAATAAGCATAGGATTGGGGATTGGGCATGGGGCATTGGGAAGAAGATGGGGGGATAAGGGGATGGGGAGATGGGGGGAAAGAAAAATTAATTACTATCTCCCCATCTCCCTCATCTCCCCATCTCCCCACCTCCCCACTCCCTAGCCACGAACAAAAAAGTAGATGGTCATGCTGAAGGCAACAACTAAAACAAATTTCCGAATTAATTGGGGTTCAAGTTTACGTGCGTAGTGAGCGCTTAAAAAACCACCTAAAGAACCGCCCACTGCCATTAAAATTGCTTGATGCCAAGCAATTACACCTGCAAAAATAAAGGGAATAATTGCAATTCCATTGATACAACTGCCTAAAAATGTCTTAAAGGCATTCATTGTATGAATACTTTTGATGCCTAAAAATGATAAAGTTGCCAACATTAATATTCCTAGACCCGCTCCGAAGAAACCGCCATAAATTGCGATCGCTAATTGAGCCAGCACTAGATGAAATAAAGGTATAGACTCCGGTGATGATTTTTGACTTTGATGTTGCAACCAATTTCTGAGATAATCGCCAAAGGTAAATACTAATGTTGCCAGAAGTAATAAATAGGGAATCAGCTTTTTAAACACATCTGACGATGTATATAATAAAGCCACAGAGCCGATCGTTCCACCAATAAGGCTGATGCCACATAAGAGCAAGAAAACTTCTTTTTTGATGCCTAAATCTTTACGATAAGCTCCGGCACTGGCTAAAGATGCTACCCAAATAGCAGTATTATTTGTGGCATTAGCCGCGATAGGCGGCACACCTGTAAATATCAGTGCTGGAAAAGTAATAAAGCTCCCACCGCCCGCTACAGCATTCAGTCCGCCTGCAATAAAAGCCGTGCTGAACAAAAGTAAGCTATGAATAAATGTTAAAGATGGCGGCATTATTTTGAGTGAGAAATTAGAAATTAGGAATTACAAGTCTTGCAATATTTTCTGGGCAATCAGCTATTAAGTCAGCACCATGAGTCTTTAACTCTTCCTCAGTTCCATAGCCGTAAGTGACACCAATTGCAGCAATATGATTGCACTTGGCTCCAATCATGTCGTGTTTGCGGTCGCCAACCATCACCACACTAGAAGGTGAAAGGTTTTCTGCGAGTAAAATGTGAGAAATCAAGTCAGCTTTTGCACTCAGAGTGCCATCAAATTCACTACCATAAATGCCATCAAAAAGCAATGATAAAGAAAAATGTTTAATAATCCGTGTAGCAAAAACCTGTGGTTTGGAAGTAGCAACAAAAGTTTTATATCCAGCAAACCTAATTGCTTTTAAAGTTTCTACAATCTGCGGATAAAGCAAATTTTCAAATAATCCAATCGTGGAAAAGCGACTCCGATAAAATGAAAGCGCCTTCTCAACTAACGCAATATCTGAAGTCTTAAGTAACTGCGAAAAACTATCTTTGAGTGGAGGCCCAATACACCAATACAATTCCTCAGCATCTGGTGATTGGTAGCCGAGTTCAGATAGGGCATACTGAATGCAACGAGTAATACCAAGCTTAGGATCTGTCAATGTTCCATCTAAATCGAAAAGAATAGTATCAATAACCATACTTGCTGGGCAAACCTCTGCGTAACTCTGCGTTTGACTCTGCGCCCTCTGCGTTTAAAAACAAAAGTTTATATACCTCAATTAACTTTTTATAATCTCCAATCCTAGTTTTCATTTTTCCCAATTTTGAGCGATTGAAAAAAGGTTTCTCCACTCAGCAAAGCAATCCCAAAAGTTACAATAATAATACCGATAATTTGAGTCAAGTTTAAAGTTTCACTAATAATTGCCCAGGCAATTATCGCCGTTAATGCTGGACTACTAGAACCAATTATTGATGCGGTAGTCGCACCAATCATCCGAATTCCCAAATTGTTTAAAGTGTGCCCAATAAAGCTAATTAAACCAGAAAAAATACTACCAATCCACACAGGTGTCCAGTCCAGTTGAGCAGTAGAAACTGGCCAAAACAATAAACTAAGACCAGAGAGTACTAGAGTAGAAGCAAAGCTAATCCAAGTGAAGGGAAGTGGATGAAATTTTTCCAAACATTTTTGGGCAATGACGTTATAAAAAGCATAAACAATTCCAGCACTAACACTTGCTAAAATACCAATTGCAATGGCACGATCGCTGTGGTTTCCAGAATATTTGGGAATAACAAGAACGCAGCCGACTAAAATAATTCCCATCACCAACCAACGGAAAAATGTAGGGCGTTGACCAAAAAATTTCCAGGATAGCAATGCTGTAAACACGGGATAGATGAAGAAAAGGGTCGTAGCAATTCCGGTGGTAATTAAACCAATAGCAACGTAGAGTAAGGCAATGTAGACAAACATTAATACTCCACAGCTAAACGCTTGAATTAGAACATTGCGATGTTGGCGATCGAACAATTCTCGTAACTCTATAAAAGCAGATGGATACAGCTTGAATCCCAGGGATGCCATGAGTGGAACTACAAGTAGCATTCGCATGAACATCAGCAAAAATGAATTCTGCAAATCCGGTTTAACGTATCCTCCAAGTAAATAGAAATTTAGTACGAGATGTTCTGAAAACAAAACTCGCACAGTAATGTTGTGAAACGCCAAAACAAAGGAAGATAAAATAACTGTCAGGATGCCTAACACGCAAAAAAGGTTTTTTGAAACCCGATTGTATTGTTGAAACCACTGGACTGACAGACCAGACAAAATTTGAGTTTTTAAGACTCTGGTTTCGTCGCTTGTAAGGACGGCCGCCCAGAAAATTCATCATACCATTGAGCAAGTTGGGGATAGTTCTGTCTCCATTGCAATTCGGGCAGGCGAATCTCTAATCCCAGTGCAGAAGCAAGGGTGATTTGAGCTAGTTTTGGAGTTTGGTCGAGTTTTTCGGAAATCTTCTCGAAGTAGTCCAGAATTCGCAAAGCACGTGATCGCTCTAACTCAATTATCTTTGGCGATTGCTCGCTTTCGGCACGGAATATCCGCTCTCGTGCCCAAGTACTAATACCATCGATAAATGCAGTTGCGATTCCTTCAAGCTGCTGCGAAAATCCGTCAGAATCATCAGCAACAACTTTGATTTCCGGATTTAAGCGATTCAAATAACTGACGATGATTCGCGTTTCACTCAAGATGAATCCGTCATCAGTCGCTAGAGTTGGAACTTTACCTGTCGGGTTGTAATTGAGTAATTCGCTATTAGGATCGCGCACCGTAACTTCTTGGAGTTCCACGCGATCGCTTAAATTTAGCTCAATAATTGCAACCCTGGCTATGCGGGCGTATTGAGATTTTTCTGTGTAAAAGAGTTTCATAACAAACTGCCATATCCCCAAATCAAGAGCAAAAGTAAAAAATTAAAAAGTCTAATGCAGTAAGTCGCTGTTTGAATCTCGTACAGTGACTTTGTGCATTTCAATGCGATCGCCCAGATTCAGTTCTAGTGCAGTTACCCGTGCTATGCGTGCGTAGGGAGAGTTAGGTGTATAGAAAAGTTTCATGAAAAAGTGCGATCGCTCTTTTAGTTAAATTATCTGGAAGCACCCGCCAGTTCTGGAGATGCAACTCTACTGAACTGATTTACAGGACGAGGTAAACCAAGATTCTCCCGCAAGGTACGCCCTTCATATTCAGTGCGGAATAAACCCCGACGTTGCAGTTCTGGAATTACCAAATCGACAAATTCATCCAAACCACCAGGTAGCCAAGGCGGCATAATGTTAAATCCATCAGCACCATCGTTAACAAACCAGTCTTCGAGCTGGTCGGCAATTTGCTCTGGTGTTCCCAAAATTGTCCGATGTCCCCGTGCCCCAGCAATCCACAAATATAATTGCCGGATAGTTAAATTCTCTCTCCGTGCAAGGTCGGTAATTAACTGCAAGCGACTTTTGCCACCGTTGGTATCTGGCAAATCTGGCAGTGGGCCGTCCAAGGGGTATTTCGATAAATCGTGTCCGCCTATAAGTCCTGAAAGTAACCCTAATCCTACCGATGGATGAATCAACTCTTGAAGTTGCTGGTACTTCTCTTTGGCTTCCTCCTCAGTTCTGCCAATTACCGGAAATACACCAGGCATAATCTTGAGATGGTCAGGCGATCGCCCGTATTTGCTCAGTCTACCTTTGACACTAGAATAAAAATTCTGGGCTTCAGCAAGAGTTTGCTGGGCTGTAAAAATTGCCTCTGCTGTTTGTGCCGCTAAGTCTTGCCCAGCCTCGGAAGAACCAGCTTGCACAATCACCGGATGCCCTTGAATGGGACGGGCTACATTCAATGGCCCGCGCACTGAGAAATGTTTACCTTTATGATTGGGAATGTGTAGCTTATCAGGGTCGAAATAAATACCTGATTCTTTATCGCGTAAAAAAGCTTCATCTTCCCAACTGTCCCAAAGCTTGGAAGTAACTTCTAAAAATTCCCTCGCTCTTTCATAACGCAGTGCGTGTTCTAAATGTTCTTCTCGGCTGAAGTTTTTCGCTGCGGCTTCAGCAGACGAGGTGACAACATTCCATCCCGCACGCCCACCGCTCAAGTAATCTAGCGAAGCAAACTTACGAGCGAGGTGGAAGGGTTCGTCATAAGTAGTTGACGCCGTTGCCACCAACCCAATATGCTCTGTGACTACAGATAGTGCCGATAATAAAGTTAGCGGTTCAAAGTGGACGCTGAATTGTCCCGAACGACTAAAAGCTTCTCTTCCTTTTCCTTGATCCCAAACAGCTAAACCATCTGCAAGAAAGAGCATATCAAACTTACCGCGTTCGGCTGTCTGTGCCAGTCGCTTGTAATGCTGAAAATTCAGGCCTCCGTCCGCTTGAGAGTTGGGGTGTCGCCAAGCCGCTACGTGATGACCTGAACCTGGTAAAAACGCACCTAATTTAATTTGTTTTTTCTGACTCATTTTTTATTTCTACAAAAACTCACTTATGCTTTTTTAAGTTGGGCATGAGGCAAGCAGGGAGTGTGGGAGGTGTGGGAGGATAGGGAAGAAATCTTTCCCCCCACACTCCCCACACCTCCCCATCTCCCCATCCCCCCATCTCCCCCTTAAACCGCGACTGCCTCGCGTCGGTTGTATGCAGAAGAGTCACCCTTGATGGCTTGACTTTTCTTACCATCAATACCCACTGGAGTGTCACCAACAATTGTCACTCGCTGAACGTGGCGGGCTTGGTTGCCGTAATCAGCAACTGCGTAGTGTTGAGTAGCGCGGTTGTCCCAGAATGCCACATCACCAACTTGCCAACGCCAACGAACTGTATTTTCGGGACGGGTTACGTAAGCTTGGAATAGTCTTAAAATATCGTCCGATTCAGTCGTTGATAGGCCGCGGAACTGGCGAACAAAGCCACCAATAAATAACCCACGTTCCCCAGATTCAGGATGAACCCGTACAACTGGGTGAAGCGTCTCATATACCGTCGAGGTGAAAATAGCCCGTTGAGCCTTCACATCTTCAGGGAGGTCAAATCCAGTTGCATAGTCATAGGCGTTACTATGTACTGCCCAAAGCTCATCTGCAAGACTACGCAGATGGTTTGGTAAATCTTGGTACGCAGTCACAGAGTTAGCCCAGATAGTATCGCCTCCAACTGGAGGAATGACAAGTGCCCGCAAAATAGAGCCAAGGGGAGGACGGTCTACAAATGTTACATCAGTGTGCCAGCTGTTGGCACGGGAAGTAGTTTTACCGTAATTCAAATCCAGAACTTCTGGGTTGTCTGGAAGTGAGGGAACGGTAGGATGAGCTGTAGTGACTTCACCGAAACGGCGAGCGAAAGCTACCTGTCCATTAGCATTGAGTTGATTTTGATCGCGGAAGAAAATTACCTTGTATTCAACTAAAGTCTTGCGAATATCACTGATAATTTCGTCGCTGAGGTTGCTACTCAAATTAACGCCAATGATTTCGGCACCGATACGTCCAGCAACTGGTTTGATGTCAAAGTGTTGAGAAGTCATGTTTTTGTTTCTCCTGAAAAGTTATTAATGGGTATGGGGCAAACAGGAAGTGTGGGAGGTGTGGGAAGAGAAAGAGGTGTGGGAGGTGTGGGAGGATGGTGAAGAAATCTTTCCCCCCACACTCCCCACACTTCCTTGTCTCCCCTGCCCCCCACACTCCCCACCTCCCTATCTCCCTCATCTCCCTAAACACCAGGCGTAGAACCACCATCAACGAGAATTTCTGCTCCTGTAATCGATGCGGCAAGGTCAGAAACTAAAAATAAAGCCAAGGATGCTATTTCTTCTGGCTGAGCAATTCTTTTTAGAGGAATGCTTTGAATGGTTTCTGCCTTGGCTTGTTCTACGGTGATGCCGCGTGCTTGGGCATTTTGTTGTGCCAAGTGTTCCGCTCGTTCTGTGGCGGTAGCACCAGGTGAAATGGCATTGATTCGGATATTGTATTGGGCTAACTCTTTAGAAATTCCTCTAGTAAAGTTGAGTAGCGCGGCGTTGGTCGTACCGCCAGGAACAAAGCCAGGGCGAGGTGTCCGTCCTGCACCACCGATGATGTTGACTATGCGTCCATCACCTCGATTTTTTTGATGGGGTACAACGGCTCTGACTAGGCGAATATAACCCAATAGTTTCAAGTTCCAAGCATCCAACAATACATCGTCGGTAAGTTCGAGGAACGAGCCGGCACGAGCTGAACCGGCGTTATTGATCAAAATATCAATCTGACCAAACTGCGCCAGAGTTGTTGAAACAACTTTTTCAACGTCTTCGGCCTGAGTCAAGTCGGCACTGATGGAGATAACTTTCGCTCCTGGTGTGGGTAGCGACTGAATGGCACTGACCGCATTTTCCAGGCGTTCTGGGTTACGAGCTGCGATCGCCACATTCACACCTTCATTATACAAAGCTTTGGCGATCGCTAAGCCAATCCCCGCACTTCCTCCTGTAACAATCGCTGTTTTACCTGATAGTTTTAGTTCTAAGCTCATAGCATTTTTGATTTTTTATTTTGGATTTTAGATTGGAGATAGCGTTACTGAATCTGAGTTTACTTAATCCATCTATCACAATCATTTTTAAAATTTCAATTACATCAAAAATTTTATTTTTTAAAAATTAATTATTTTTATAGTTTAAATAACTTCATCCCGAACCAATAAAATTGCTGATTGATAACCTGTATTATGGATGTTGAAAATTACTCGATTTTCCTGAGATGTACAGCCTATAAGTATCTTAGTTTCTGTATCCCTCTTTTCTAAGTCAACACTACAAATCAAGGCTGTGACTGCTTTACTAGGCAAGCTTCCTAGCCAGACATCTATTTCAGCTTTATCGCCAGACCGAGTATCTTCCAAATATCCATAATCCAAGGGATAAATAAAAGATGGATAGCGTGGATGTGATGTGCCTTTTGGACGATCTATTTTGAGGTTACTGGCACTTACAAGCTGGTCTAGTTTTAACCAAAATTCAGTATAGTTCGTAGTTCCTAATTCGTAATTCATAATTATTATTCAACGTTTTAAATGTAGGTGGCTTCAAACAATAAAACTATTTGTTTAATAAAAGTATTAATTACGAATTATTCACTAATAAGTAGGTAGACATCATTAAATATAAAATGCTTATCGCCAAAAACAATATGGGATAAGTCTTTTACCTTCTGCCATCTGCCTTCTTCCTTCTGCCTTTTACTTACTCAATTGGAAACGTGCAATACAGCCTTACCAGGAAAACTCCTATCGAGTAATTTTTGAGCTACATCAGCTATTTCTGTCCAAGAAACTTCTAAATCGATGTGAGGACGCAACTGACCTGCTTCTACTAAACTCAAAAGCCGTTTTAGGCCGACTGCTGCTGATTCAAATCTCAGTTCATCGAACAGACGTAAACCATATAAACTCACGCTACCAGTCCCAAAAAATTGAGCAGCGTTGAAGGTCACTTCTGCTCCCCCAGAGACTCCATACAGCACAGTTTTTCCATCCTGAGCCAATAAGCTAAGAGCTATACCCAAAGTCTTGCCGCCTACTGACTCTACAATCAGATGATAAGGGCCATATTCCCTTGCCGACGATAGGTCTTCACCAATTACTACCGACTGTGCCCCTGCTTTTGTGACTAAAGTCTCATAGCCAGCTTGACGAATGTGTGCCACGACTTGCGCCCCTGATAGTCGTGCCAGTTGGATAGCAAAGTAACCAACGCCTCCTGATGCACCTGTAACCAAAACAGGCCTACCTAAAAGTGACCCACCTTTTAGCACGGCATGATAGGCAGTTAAACCTGCCACAGGCAATGTGGCAGCTTCAGCAAAAGACACTGATGCTGGTACTTCTGCTAGGGCGTTCGTGGGAACAGACACAAGTTCTGCCCAAGCACCACTGCGGCGTAAGCCAACTACACGCGCTCCTTGGGGAGGCCCCGACCCATCAATGGCAGGAGTTTCGATGACACCAGCCAAATCCCAACCGGGTTGCCAACCAGCTTCAGCAGTTGTTGAACGTTTGACCTCTCCCCGATTTAAAGAAATCGCCGATACCCGCACTAAAGCTTCATCTGAAGCAGGCTGTGGTGCAGTCACTTCACTCAGTGCCAAACGTCCTGGCACATTGGGGTCAACAATCACAGCACGTATTTTGCTCATAAGGTTGCCCTGGCTTAAAGGTTAATTTCTAGATCGTTGGTTCACAATTTAGCGCTTGCAATAGATCGACTTGATAGGTTACTTATTCTTTCTTTACTTTCAATATTCTGCAACTAGATCGATAATATCTAAAACTACGATAGACATATCGGCTTGCCGTAGTTTTAGTACGTAAAAGGAAAACTATCACAGAAAACTATAACAATCAAGCACCTGGCGAAAAGATTTGTATCATCAATACCTGTTAGCGTGCTGTAAGTTTAGTCTCTGTTAATTTCTTACACTACTGGGGGATGGCTTCGCCAAGGGGAAAGGTAAAAGGGAAAAGGGAAAAGGTTAAAGGGAAAAGGAATAAATTTAATCTTTGCCTTTTTCCCCTTTGCCCTTTGTCCTTTACCCTTTTACCTTTCCCCAGTCCCCTTTACACTGTGACTTTCGTACCGTCAAATTTAGTAAAGGTGAATCCACTGAATCGTTCGTTATAACCGAGTCTTTCATCCCGAAGAAGGCTAATAGCAACTTGTTCTCCCAAAGCTAAAGCTGCTGAACCATCGGAACGCCAATGAATACCACCGTTACCACGACCAATGGCATAGTTAGTTGCTAGTTTATTTAACTCCCCACCTACGGTCAGAGGCGGGCCGCTGTAAGAAATTACTTTTGTGGGGTCATTGGGGTCAGGTATGACTGGGTTGGGGATAACATAGTTCTCATCAAAGAATGCTTTTAGGAGTGTGACATTGACACCAGCAATGGCCGCGGCACCACCGGAATAGGAGGAATGGAGTGGTGAAGCTTCTGGATATGCTTGAGGTAACAGATAGGTACCGAAGGTTTTAAAGGTCGAAGCTAAAGCTTCTGAATTTAAGACTTCAGGATTAATCGGATACTGGGTATTATTGACAATATTGTTGTAAATTAGCCCGCCATACGCTTCTGGGCGGAGAATGCGGTGTACATAATACTTCTGCCAGTATGATGCTCTAATCACACGCGAACTGCCCAAGTTCAGCAAGGCTTGTAATTGTCCGACGGCAAAGGTGGCATTAGAACCAGCTTGGGTCAGGGAATTAACGTAGGGATTGCCTGGATTCAATGGTGTGCCGATACTACCAAGAATTAAGGAAGCTCCCAGGTAGGTAGGGCCGCCAATATGAGCATACTCACCTAAATCGCGAACCGTGACTATATAACGGTTAATCGGATCGTAGTTAATTGATTTCCCTGAACTCCCTCCATTCTGAATAGTTAGCCATTCATTGAAATCGATGAGGAAGTCATTACCAGGAAGAGCAGTACGAATTAGTGGGGAAACAGACTGGGTTCCCCAAACAATAGTCCGCAGGAGAAATTGTGAGATGTAAGGGCCGTCTAGTACTCCTGGGGGAATAACATATTTTACATTCTCACCAGAGCTATCATTGGGTTTGACATAGTTGACGCTACCACGAAATAAAGTTTGAGGAGTCACAAGGCCATTTTGTTTTGGGCCTCGGAACGCCGACAGCTTATTCAGGTCTGCGACGGCTGCCAAAACTTTTGGATCGTCTGTATTATTTTGGAATTTGGAATAAGGTACATCACGTAGTAAGGCTTGCCAGTAGAGTTCAACAGCTTCAGCAGCCCTTTGTGCGCTAACTAGAGCTGGTGGTGGTGGTACTGCTATCTGGGCTGCATTGATGCCTTCTAAGCTAATTGCCAGTGGTCCTTGAGGATTGACTAGTTTTCTGGTACCACCCAAGATAATTTTTTCAAAATCATCTGGATTTTGCGTTGTCAGTGCTTTGGTCAAAGAGTTGTAAGCTTCCAATTTGACTTCGCCCCGTGCATCGTGGGGTAACCCCCTACTGTCGGAGCCGATTTTATTGGCATATCGCCTCTCGTCACCATTGGTGGGATGCGGTGGAATGGGAATATTTTTTTCGAGTGTTGCTGCTTCAACACGCACTTGATAAGCTTTATTAACAAACTTCTGATAGTTGAAGTTTAGTTTTCCATCAGGCCCGGAAGGATTAGTGGCTTGGGCAATATTCCCTCCCTTTTTGGAGGACACTGCTGAACCTAAAACTCCTCCAACGGTGCTGGCGGCTGTAAATAAACCAATACGCCCCAGAAATGAACGTCTGCTACGGCTAAAAAAGAAGCGTCTGCCACCTGAACTAGCTACAACTGGTTGTTTTGGCTGCTTTATTTCGCTCTGAGTTTGAGCATCTGGATCGGAATTTTGATAAGAATTAGGATCTATTTGCATCTGAAGATGTCTCCACTGGCAAAAACAATACAAAAATTTAGCCGTGAGTGAATCAATGAGTCGTTTCAAGTCATATGCACCAGAAGTCAGAATTGACAAGTCAAACATATTTTATGTCTGGGCTTCACTAACTTGAAATCTGCTGTATTTGAAACACTCACCACTTGAAAAAGAGAGTAATCTTAGCGAATTTGTTATCAAACCTGGAGCTACTTTACTAGAAAGTAATTCGCACTCTTATACTGTTTCACTTTAAACTTGATACAAATCCTTGGTAAGGGCGCACGGCTGTGCGCCCCTACGGTAGATCTATATGTATCAGGACTTTCGTGAAATGGTATTAGTTATAACTATGGGCATTTAGTTATGCTATTCAAGGCTCCATTGCATAACTCTTACACTTCTACAGTTTTCAAATCAATAGCATACGCTGTGGTTGAACCATCGCTGCGATCGCACAGATGGAACCACGATCCTTTTCCAGTTAAAGAAACAAAATACTGTAACGCTATCGATTTACCGTTGTTTGCAGTTGTTAAATCAGACTTTCTCACAAACACCTGTGAAAATCAAGTAGTTTTGACAACAATTTAGGCATTAATCTGAGTTTTCTTTGAAAGCAAAGCTGTTTCTGAAGGCAAAAGGCAACAGGCAACGGTAATTAAGCATTGCTTATTATCTAAAGTCTATCTTCTATTGTCTATTGCCTTTGACTATGTAACTATGCCCATGTCTACATAAATTGGATGTACTATTCTTTTAATGGTGCCTAGTTTTCTACTAAAGAAATATGCTCCTACAATGCAACAAGCACCACCAAATAATAAAGCATTGGTGACACCGATGCGATCGGCTAATCCTCCAAAGAATAAATTGCCGAAAGGTAGAACTCCTAAAAAACCCGTTGTAAATATACTTGTTACTCTACCTCTTTTATTTTCATCAACAATAATTAGTTGTAGAAAATTACTAATTGAAGCTAGAGTTAAACTAGTATTCATACCTATAATAAACATAAATATTAGACTTATTTCCAAATTTTCGATACGAGAAAATACAATTAATGATAAACCTAAAATTGCCGCCGATCGCGCGACAATATCTTCCAGCCCTATGGCTTGTTTTCGGGAAACAAGATAAATTCCTGAAACTATAGAACCAAGTGCCGAAGCTGTCATTAAAAACCCCATAGTTTTAGCATCACCATTCAAAATTTCTTTGGCAAAAATAGGCATTAAATTTACGTGTGTCATTGCCATAAAACAAATGATAACTTGTAAAGCTAATACAGATTTTATCGGTAAAAACTCATATGCAAAAACAAAGCCTTCTTTGAGATTTTGCCAAATATTGGCTTTTTGTGATGAGTTTCTCAGAACAGGCTTTACTTGAATGGTTAAGATAGCAGATAAGAACGGCAAATAGCTAATACTATCTACCAAAAAGCAGGAAGCGGCTCCAGAACTTGCAATTAGTAAACCCCCGATCATCGGACTGACAAACTTAGCAGTGTTAATTAAGAAAGAATGGGAGGCCATAGCACTGTAAATATCTGCTTTTTTATCTACTAGTCTGGGAATAATTACCTGACGTGCTGGTAAGTCAAAAGCTTTGACTGTTCCTTGAAGCGTGCCAATAATAATAATCCAGGTAACATTGATGCGATCGCTAAGAGTTAAAAACGTTAGTATAGAAGATAAAACAATAGATGTTAGCTGCGTAGTTAGTAAAACATATCGTAAGTTCCACCGATCTAATAGTACTCCTACTAAAGGTGTAATAACCAAGCCCATAGCTTGATTTGTAAATCCAGCTATACCTACTAAAATAGCTGAATTTGTTAATTGATAAACCAACCATACTAAAGCAATTTGTGTCATCCAAGAACCAAAAAAAGATAAGCTCTCCCCAATAACAAAACAAGCAACATTTGGAGATTTAAGCGCAGATGGAAGTTCAAAAGACACAAATTTAAATTTGTCTTTTGGAAAATTTTCTCTATTACTTGGTAACATCAGCTTTTCCCTGTTTGAAAATGTTTGTAACGATGTATTGACACAATTAATACGCGATTGACATAAGCGCATTATCAATCCCAGATTAGGCGTTTAATTCTTTACTAACTTCGCTAATTACCCGACGCGTATATAGTCTGGACAATAAAAAAACAGCAATTTTATCCTCTTGTTATCAGGAACATGAGGAATTTGGAAGACTTATACAAAGTCCTCAGAATGTTTTTGATAAAGCTCCGCTTGGCTTGTACATCGCAAGCCCCAAGCAATAGTTAACTTTGCTTAATGTTAGATTAACAGAAAGTTTGTATCCTTAGTATCTGCCTAAAAAAACTCACCAACACAATTAATGCACAGTGAGTAAGCATCATATCATGTCTGTTAAGTAACGACAATTATCGCTGGACAAGGATATGAGGCAATACGGTTGAGTTAAGAAAATTTTTCTGTTAAGGCAGGCTGCTACAGTAGACCTCTTGCAAAAGTCCTTAACACCCCACCCCCAACCCCTCCCCTTAGCAAGGGGAGGAGAGACAAAGCGTAGCTTTGGCGGGGGTGGAGTTCTTATTTTCGATTTATGCAAGAGGTTTATTGTACACACATCTGTGTAGGAAACCAAAATTTTCTTAGATCCTCCTAAATCCTCCTTAAAAAGGAGGACTTTGAGGGTTTTTGCCCCCCTTAAAAAGGGGGGTTGGGGGGATCAAAAGTCTGCGGGGCAACTCTAGAATACTTGCGCGTACACCGTAGGGCAGGCAGGGGAGGAAAAAGTAATGTTGAAAATGACTCTTTCTCCCTGTGACCTACACAGCAATTTTGGGTTAGTTGAGTACTAGCCAACGATTACCCAGTACATCCCATCTGGTGCAATTAATCCAAAAGAAGGTTCGGCAAATTCGTTAAGGACGATGGGTGTAACGTTAGTAGCATTGCTGACAATGACGCGTTGATGAAAAGCGGCAATATCTTCAACTTGATAAGTGAAAAGGCTTATGCCCAAAGAACCTGGTTGAGCGTATTCGCGGCGATCGCTCGTAGGATAAAGTGGACTATAAACTTGAAAAACTCCTACATTGGTTTTTGGTGAAGCGAAAACTGACAGATAAAATTCTTGCCCTTCATCAAGGATCAAAATCTGCCGAGTTGAGGGATTTTTATAACCAGATAACTTGGGGTTATTTTCTGATGGCACAAGTCCGAAAACCTCTGTGTAAAATGAGGTGAGGCTATGGTCAGAAGTAATGAAACTTGAGTGAGTGCCCTCGCTCACTAATAGCCCAGAATTACGATTAATAGTACCGTAACCAGGACGGTCATAGTTATATCGTTGGAAAAATGCCTGTCGTGTTTCCTTACCAATAACAAACATTTCCCGGACACCAACAAAGCGGTTATATAATCCCGTACCCACATTACCAACAAACTCAATTCCCCGCACTGGTTCGGTATAAATCCAGTCTCCACCGTTAGCTTTGTCATCAGCAAATGCATCAGCGATCGCATAAATATCTTGAGTCAAAGAAGCAAACCAGCGGCTACCCTCCACCACTGGCAAGGTATCGCCTAAACCTTCATTGCGCGGTTGTTTCCACCACATTACCCGCACTAATCCATGATTCGATGAGTTGCCATTTTGCAGTCGCAGCGATGTTAAATCTGAGGCATGACCGTAGAGTAATTTTGCTTGCTCTGCGGAAAATTCTCCCCTCTTGACCTCTCGATAGCCGAATTCATTCCAATATTTTAAAGTAGCTTCAATATCCTTTGAGCCAACACAATTTTCAAAAATCCCACTAATCATTGTGATTTACCTGATAACTACAGAAAATTTAGATTATTTAGTTTTGATTCTGGTAAGAGCAAGAATATAGTTTCGACTTTGGTTTGTAAATCCTGTTCTGAAAATAAAGAAACTCACCAAATACTAAGAATGTTTTAGCAGTTTAGCGAGTATAAAGTTAGGGATATTGAAGATTGAAAATGAGGTTGTAACTCAAGTTGCTAGTTTAGGGCGTCTGTAATTTCACCAGTTTTGGATTAAAAAGCTTAAGTACAATCAGTATTATTTATCCAATTTGGTATAATTTTTAGCCATAAATAATTACTCGTTACCTTACAGCGCTTTTCATTTGCATGGAATACATGCTTGAATACTAAATTATCGTAAGGGCACAACATTGTTGTGCCCCTACTGTGGTCTATTCATCTGCAAATTACCTTAACTTTTGGCTGCTACTACCTGCTGGTCTCGTCGTGCTACTTCTTTCCGTACTAAAGGAATGACATCACGACCATAAGCGATCGCATCTTCTAAAGGATCGAAGCCACGAATTAATAAGGTAGTTACACCAGCATCGTAGTAATCAATTAAAGCTTCTGCCACTTGTTCTGGCGTACCGACTAATGCTGTGGTGTTACCGGCTGCACCTGTAGCTGCGGCGATGGGCGTCCATAGACGCTTATCGTAAACTTCTTTTTGGGCTGCAAAATCTAGCAGGCGTTGTGACCCTACCGCCTGGGGTCTAGCTGTGGGAGCAATTTTCGCACCTCCGCGCAACTCTTGAATTTTTGCCAAAATGCTATGCGCCTTTTCCCAAGCTTCTTGTTCTGTAGCCCCAAGGATCGGTCGCAGGGAGACGCTAAAGCGAATCGAACGACCGGAGGGTAAGGCGGCACGAACTTCAGCGATGCGTTCTTTGACTGCGGCAATTGGTTCGCCCCACAAAGCATAAACGTCACTGTGTTTTGCTCCCACTTTTACTGCTGGACTCGATGCGCCACCAAAGTAAAGCGGGATATGGGGTTTTTGTAGTGGCTTGATTGCAGAGAAAGCATCTTTGACGCGGTAAAATTCGCCTTCATAATCAAAAGGAGTATCACTCGTCCAGGTGCGACGAACAATTTCTAAATATTCATCAGTGCGGCGATAGCGGTTATCATGGTCTAACCAATCACCATCTTTTTGTTGATCGACATCGCTACCACCAGTAATGATATGTATTGCTATGCGACCGTTAGTGAAATGGTCAAGGGTAGCTGCCTTGCGGGCTGCTAGAGTTGGTGCGACAAAGCCCGGTCTGTGAGCAATCAAAAAGCCCAATCGCTCGGTCGCAGCCGCAGCAAAACTCGCTACAGTAAAACCATCAGGGCTATTAGAACTATAGCCAATTAATACTTTATCAAAGTCCGCTTGTTCGTGGGCTTTGGCAAATTCACGAACATAAGCCGGATCGATAATGTCATCGCCCAGAGTGCTTGTTGTGCTATTTAATTCCGAAGCAGGTTTTGTGCGAATTAATCCAATAAACTCGACTGGCATAGTTTCTCCTGGGAATAGGAAGTGGGGCAATACGGTTTGGTTAACGTGTTTATTCCTCGAAGATCCCCCCAACCCCCCTTAAAAAGGGGGGCTTCTAAACCTCTTTTACCCCCTTAAAAAGGGGGGCTTCTAAACCTCTTTTACTCTCTTAAAAAGGGGGGCTTCTAAACCTCTTTTACCCCCTTAAAAACGGGAGCTTATAACCCTCTTTTACCCCCTTTTTAAGGGGGTCGCCATAGGCGGGGGGATCTTAACCGAACCCTATTGGGAAGTGGGGAGGATCTTAAAGCAAGGAAAGAGTTTTGGAAGTTCTTAAATTATCCCGCAACTATGCAACGCCACCGTCAAATCATCCACATTTATGCAACGCCACACTTTACTGTTTGTAGCGATGAGATCGAATTTGATTGCATATACCTGTAAGTTGCTGGGTTTATCGGTGTATTTTATATACTACCATGAATGCACAGATTAGCGATCGCCAATTTTGATACTATTCCCGGAAGATATTGCCATTTGGGCATTCAACATAGAGAAAAAAGTTGCATCTAAGGCTGCGGCGATTTGGACAAATACTTGGCTTGTTGTTGAGTTAGGGTCAGCAAGTGTTAAGGGTTCCCCTGTATCCCCTCCCTGACAGATGCGGGGATCGATGGGAACTTCTCCTAAAAGGGGTGCTTTGAGTTCATCTGCCAATTTTTGACCGCCGCCACTACCAAAAATCGATGTTTGTTCGCCACTACTATTGATGAAATAGCTCATATTCTCAATAATGCCGAGAACCGGAACCCCCACTTGGCGAAACATGTAAATATTGCGGCGCACATCGGATACAGCAACTTGTTGGGGAGTCGTGACTAATATTACTCCGCAAATTGGGCTTTCTTGAACAATGGTGATTTGGGCATCGCCAGTACCGGGAGGAAGATCTATTAATAAATAATCTAGTTCTCCCCATTCAACTTCGTGGATAAACTGGGTAATAATTTTGTGTAAGACTGGGCCGCGCCATGCTAAGGGACGATTCGGTTCTGCTAAAAGTCCCACAGACATAACTTTAATGCCATAAGCCTGCAAAGGTAAAAATCTCTGACCCTTGGGAGTATCAATAACTTGAACTTCAGATTTACCTAGTCCCAGCATTTGCGGAACATTTGGGCCGTAGACATCAGCATCTAATAGACCAACTTTAGCACCAGATAGTTTTAGAGCAGTAGCTAAATTAACTGCGGTTGTAGATTTACCAACTCCCCCTTTGCCACTGGAAATTGCTAAGGTGGTTTTTACCCCTGGAATGGTGCAGATTTGAATGTAAGCTTTTTTGCACCAAGATAAAAGTGATAATACTGTTTTAATTTCTGCTTCTAATTGCTGTTGGCGAGAACCAATATAAAGGCGGAGGTAAACGTAGTCATCAACAATACGCAGATTTCGCACCATTCCCAAGCTAACGATGTCATTTTTTAGGGTGGGTTCGATGATTTGCTTGAGAAGTTGGACGACTTCTTGCTGACGGGCGATTATTAGGGGATCGGAAGGAGGAGCTTGTAGTTGTTGATGTGATGATATAGAGTTATGCGCCATAATTTTCTGTATGCGATCGCAATCAGTTCTGTTATTGAATCTTGTCAATTGCCCGTTGCGCGTAAATAGACACATCCCGATCTGGGTCATCTAGTGCTTGTTTTAAGGCATTCAAAGCATTGGTATTAGCTAAATTCCCAAGGGCGATCGCGGCTTCTTTTCGCACATCAGAATATTCATCTGTTAACGCTTCAATCAATGCAGGTAACAAGTTTTCATCTGGCGTTTTTTGTAATACCTGAATAGCAAATTTTCGCACTTGCCAATGTTCATCTTTAAGGGCAATTTTCAAACCCGGAATTGCTTCGTAATTAGCGTGAACCGCTAGAGATTTCGCCGCATTTCTTCGCACTTGCCAATCAGCATCAGAAGTCAGTGCTTGAGTGAGTAATCCTACAGCTTCTTTATCTGCTAAATGGCCTAAAGTTAAAGTAGCTGCACGCCGCACATTCTCATCGCGATCGCTCATCAAAGACAATACGGGCGGACATATTTCTACCTGATTTAAATAGCAAACAGTTGTTACAGCAGCTTCACGTAATTGGCTATTTTCTGATTCAAAAAAAGACAATACCGCAGGTAGAGACTGAACATCATGAATCTTGCGTAACAAAATTAGTACGTTAAGATTTAGGTTGATATTTTCTTGCTGTAATGCATCTAGCAATAACAGTAAATGGTCTGTGGTAACTAATTCGCCTAAAGCTGATAATGCCTCGCTGCGAATTTCTGCATCGGGGGAAGTGAGAGATTTTAGTAAAGCCGGAACAGCAGCCGGATTGGCAATTTCCCAAAGTGCAGATACCGCTATTTTTTGTACTGCTGTGTTTTCATCTTCTAAAGCCAGAATTAAGGCGTCAACTGCTGCATCTTCCCCCAAGTGTTGTAAAGATTTTACGGCAACCAAGCGATCGCTAACATCAGGCGATCGCAACATTTCCAACCACTGATTTAATTCCGAATCTGTATCTACAGTCATTGAGAAACCTCAGCGCAACAAAAAGGGAATTTGCACAGTAATTGCATTGGTGGGACATTCTTTTTCACAAGGCAGACAAAACCAACATTCGTCATATTTCATATAAGCTTTCCCCGTCTCTGGATTTTTTGCTAATACATCCAAGGGGCAAACTTCAATGCAAGCAACGCATTTTTCTAAACATTTAGATTCATCAACGATTACGGGGACATCTACTCTTTGTGTGATTAAAGCCATATTTTTACTTGACTAATTAACTTTTTTAACGAACCGCAGAGGCGCAGAGAACGCAGAGAGATTGCATTGATTTATGACTTATGCACAAAAACTCTCAAATTCTCATTCTCTGTGAACTCTGCGCCTCTGTGGTTCGTTTTCCATTATTAATTTGATTAGTTATTATTCTATGCAGGAATTTTATCGTACTGCTACATCGTAAAATTCTTTTTGTAAATCAACATCAATAATATAAGGTTCCACTGGACGCTTAAAAAGTACCATTTCACCTGTGTCATTCTTTTTCAAATTGACGTGACAAAACCATTCTTCATTATTCTTATCGGGAAAATCTAAACGATAATGATATAAACCCCAGCGGGTTTCCCGACGATATAAAGAGGCGCGTGCTGCCATTTCTGCACAATCGCGAATAAAATGCACTTCCATACAGCGCATTAATTCATGAGGATCTCGCGCTCCCATTTGTGCTAGTGTTTCTTCGTAGCGAGCAAAATTTAGTAACCCAATTTCCATTTTGTTAGCCGATTTTGGTGGTTGCAGGTAATCATTCACCAGTCGGCGCAATTTATATTCTATTTGGGTGTGAGGAATGCCATTTAGCTGATTTAATGGTGTATAAATCCTAGATTTTTCTGCTTCTAAAAAATCAGCATCTGGTTCTAAATGTTCTAGATTTTGAATATATTCAATTGCATTTTCTCCTGCCAATCTTCCAAACACAAATGCACCAATCATGTAATTATGGGGGACGCTAGCCATATCTCCTGCTGCATAAAGTCCTGGTACTGTGGTTTCTGCTTTTTCGTTCACCCAAACACCAGATGCGCTATGTCCGCTACATAACCCAATTTCAGAAATGTTCATTTCAACGCCATGAGTGCGGTAGTCTTCACCTCTACCCTGATGAAAACGCCCTCTACTAGGACGCTCATTTGCCCATAAAATAGACTCAATTTCTGAAATTGTATCCTCATCCAAATGATTCATTTTCATTTGAATCGGGCCTTTACCAGAGTTTAATTCTCTCCAAATTTCTAACATCATTTGACCGCTCCAATAATCACAATTAATGAAGCGATGCCCTTCGGCGTTGGCTGTATATGCTCCAAAAGGCCCGGCAACATAAGCACAGGCGGGGCCGTTATAATCTTTAATTAACGGGTTGATTTGAAAACATTCAATGTTGCTAAGTTCTGCGCCTGCATGATAGGCCATTGAATAGCCATCGCCAGCGTTAGTAGGGTTTTCGTAAGTTCCGTAGAGATAGCCGGATGCAGGTAGTCCTAAGCGTCCGCAGGCTCCTGTGCAGAGGATGACGGCTTTTGCTTGGATGACGACAAAATCGCCGCCGCGCACGTCAAACCCAACTGCACCGATCGCTCTACCATTTTTAACAAGCACTCTTGTGGCCATTACGCGATTAGTCACGTTGACTTTATGGCGCTTCACTTGTCGGGTGAGAATTTGCTTGAGGTCTTTACCTTCTGGCATGGGCAATACATATTTACCTACCCGATGCACTTGCTTGAGGTCATAATTACCTTGGGGGTCTTTTTGGAATTTAACGCCCCAGCTTTCCAATTCTTGAATGGTTTCGTAACCTAGCTTTCCTGTTTGATATACGGCTTTTTGATGGAGAATGCCATCATTGGCAATTGTGACTTCCCGCACGTACTGTTCTGGGGTGGAATGTCCGGGGATGACGGCTGTATTTACCCCATCCATTCCCATTGCGATCGCACCACTGCGACGAATATTTGCTTTCTCCAAAATCAACACTTGGCGATCGCTATTGGCCTGTTTAGCTTTAATTGCAGCCATTGTCCCCGCCGTACCGCCTCCAATGACTAGGACATCCGTTTTTATCCACTGTGTATTTATGTTACTCATACAATTTGGGATTTGAGATTTTGGATTTTAGATTAGACTTGGATTGGAAATAGCGAGTGGTGACTGGGGACTGGGGACTGGGGACTGGGAAAGAAATATTTTCACTTTTTCTTCTGAATTCTCAATTAATTTCCTTGCCAAACAATTTCTTTAACTTTAATTTCCTTGGGAATCAATTTGATTTTATAAAATGTATCTGCAACTTCTTGTTGTTTGCTAATTACTTCATCTGTCAGCGGAAGTACATCATACTCGCGTCGCTTTTCGGCTATTTCTAATACGGGAGCATCAATGCCTAATGCTGGGGAAAGGAGTTTTGCAACATCGCTGGGATTGTTTTTCGCCCAATCACTGGCTTTTTTAACCTCGTCTAAAATTGTTTTCAAAGCATCAGGCTTACTGTCAACAAAAGGCTTCGCCGCAAGATAATAACCGCGATTGGGAGCTAATCCCGTTCCATCTGTTAAACTACGTGCGCCTGTTGCTGCTTGTGCTGCGGCTAAGTAGGGGTCCCAAATTGCCCAAGCTTCGACGTTCTTACCTTCAAAGGCAGCACGAGCATCAGCTGGTGGTAGAGTTTTTGGCTGAATATCGCTGTATTTTAGTCCTGCTTTTTCTAAGGCTTTGACTAATAAATAGTTAGCATTAGAACCTTTAGCAAAAGCAACTCTTTTGCCTTTGAGTTCAGCTAGACTTTTAATAGATGAATCTTTAGGAACTATAATAGCTTCAGCTTTAGGACTCCAAGGATCGTAAGCAACATAAACTAAAGGAATGCCTCCAGCTTGGGCGAATATTGGTGGTGATTCTCCGGTATACCCAAAGTCAATACTACCTGCGTTTAATGCTTCCAACATCGGAGGCCCGGCAGGAAATTCTGACCAAGTTACTGAAGCACCGGAGGCTGCAAAGGTTTTCTCTAAATTTCCTTGTGCCTTGAGTGCATAGAGAATAGTTGATGCTTTTTGGTAACCAATACGAACGACAGTACTGCTTGGTGCTTGGGTTGTTTGAGTCGTTCCAGTGTTGCTCGTAGTTGGAGAACAAGCAAAGACAGCTAATGTTAAACCAAGTCCAACTGTAAACATTAGGAAAAAGGTGTAAATCCTTTGCTGCTTGAATCTCTTGAAAAAGGCGATAGTTTTGCCTACCGTAGGTATCACAATACTGAGCAATCGAGTTGGGAAAAACTTAATCAACGTCTTGACTCTACTTTTAGAGATAAATATTCAACTTCTACCAATGGAATTGGGGACTGGCTAATCAGTGCCGATAAAATATATGGCTACAAAATAAAGAAAGCGATCGCCTGAAAATCCAGATAATCTATGTATTGCTATTACAAGCAATTTACAGAGTTTCTTTATTAAAGCATACTACGGTAAATGCAGCATATTTTAGTAATATGCGATCGCATTTATTTAGCTTTAGCTTCCGCCTTCCCTGTAAGAATTTCTGCCTTCCCTGCAAGAGTTTCCGCCTTCCCTGTAAGAGCTTCCGCCTTCCCCGCAAGAGTTTCTGCCTTCCCTGCAAGAGTTTCTGCCTTCCCTGCAAGAGCTTCCGCCTTGACGTTTAAGTATATCGCGCACCCTGCAAGAGCTTCTGCCTTCCCTGTAAGAGCTTCCGCCTTCACGTTTGCGCGTTATACGTAGCCTGTAGCAACTTCCACCTTCAGCATACGCACAAATTTACAGCCTTTTTCATCTATTTGAACCACAATTTTCGGTACGCGCGCACAGTTGTGCATTGCTGTCAACTTAAGGTGAAACCCTGATAGAAAGGTGATGAGCGAGTTCTACTCATTTACCATTAAGATCCGCGTTACCCCACCCCGGCTTTGCTGACGCAAAACCTCCCCTCCCCTTAGCAAGGGGAGGGGTTGGGGGTGGGGTAAAATGCCTGTGGGATAAGCGTTTGAGCTTAAGTTGACACTAATGACAGCTGTGTGCCCCTAGAACCTGGTCTATTTAGCTGAAAATTGGTGTAAATCAGGGGTCTTTTGCTCAATCTAATAACTATTTGCATTCAGAAACGAACAGGACTTACGCAAAGTCATGAAAAAACGTAGACGCGGAGCGGCTTGCCGCAGGCTACCGCAAAGGACACAAAGAAATAAGAGTTTTAGAGAGTTTTTGCGTAAGTCCTAACGAATTTCAAAATTTTTATCCCCATCTCCCCACCTCACCCAAATCTCTAATTGCCTTGCTGTGTTAAAGCTGTTTATGTAATACTTAATTAAATTCAACTAATTACAATATTCCGACTGAGTTTTAGGTGAATTCGATTAATGAATTTACCCTAGCCGTTGGTTGAGCGAAGTCGAAACCAACTTCAGAGTCGAGAGTTAAGTAAAGTCGAAACTCGTCGGCGTTGGTATTTTCTTCCCTAGAAATCACCTTAGTATTATTCACAATTACTAGAAATCTCAGGTTAGAAGTTAAAAACTCGCCTAATTTCCCATCAAAGCATCCCAAGTTTGCAGGAAAATCAACTTTTTTTTCCCAGGACGAATGTCTGGTCGTCTTTTGAAGATTTAAGTTTACCCTCAACAAGGAGTATATTATGTCGCAGTTGCAACAAGAGACGCCAGACACTTTTATAGCCAAAAGCTTAGAAACTAGCCCAAATATTTTCCAACAAGTTGAAGCTTTGGGCAAAGACTTTGCTAGCCGTGCAGGGGTACACGACAAAGAGGCTTCCTTTCCTTTTGAGAACTTTACAGCTTTGCATGAGGCAGGATTGCTGAGCCTCACCATCCCGCGCGAACTGGGCGGTCAGGATTTGGGGCTAGAGGCTATTTGCCGAGTCATTGAAGGCATAGCCCACGGCGATGCTTCCACCGCGTTAGTCTTGACAATGCACTATCTCCAACATGCCCATGCAGCTCGTAGTCGCCGCTGGCCTTCAGAAGTGTACAAACGCGTATGTCGTGAATCAATAGAAGGCATTGCGCTGCTGAATGCTGCCCGTGTGGAACCAGAATTAGGTACGCCAGCCAGAGGTGGATTGCCTGCTACCATTGCGGAACGAACAACACAAGGCTGGCGTTTAACAGGTCACAAACAATACACCACAGGCAGTCCCATCCTCAGCTACTTCGTTGTTTGGGCGCGGACAACAGAAGATGAACCACAAGTTGGCAATTTTCTGGTTCCCCGCGATTTACCTGGCTTGCGAATTGTCGAAACCTGGGATCACTTGGGGATGAGAGCCACCGGCAGCCATGACCTAATCTTAGAGAATGTATTAATTCCTCCAGAATATGCCATTGATATCCGCCCTATCTCTGCTGCGCCTTCTCTCGACCCATTGATTGCCACTTGGGGCAGTTTGACGATCGCTGCCTTGTATCTCGGTGTTGCTAGTGCTGCGCGAGACTGGCTGATCGGGTATCTTTGGGAGCGATCGCCATCTAATCTAGGAGAACCACTAGCAACTTTACCACGCTTTCAAACCGCTGTGGGTGAGATGGAAGCACTGCTATTTGCCAACCGCAGACTGATTTATGGTTTGGCTCAAGATTGCGATCGCGGCGATTACGAACGTAACGTAGGATTAGAGGCACAAAGCGTTAAATATTTAACTACCACTAACTCGATTCGTGCTGTAGAGATTGCCTTGGAGCTAACTGGCAATCCTGGCATGTTGAAAAAGAACCCCTTAGAGCGACATTACCGTGACGTTCTGTGCAGTCGCATCCATACACCGCAAAATGATGTCATTTGCCAATCTTTAGGAAAATCGGCACTGAAAGTTAAGTGATTGGGCATTGGGCATTGGGCAGGGAAAAGGTTAAAGGGTAAAGGGAAAAAGAATAAATTTAATCTTTCCCCTTTTCCCCGGTTGGTGAGCTTGTCGAACCATACCCCTTTCCCTTTCCCCTTGTCCTCTTCCTATGCCCAATATTTAATACCCTGCTTTTTTGTCTACGACATTGCGTAATGGCTGACCAGTTTGGTAGCGTTTAAGATTGTCAATAAACAATGCTGCTATGCGTTCTCTCAGCCGTGGTGACAGCGCCGAACAATGGGGCGTGATAAAAGCGTTAGGTAGCGACCATAACGGACTTTCCGGCGGCAGGGGTTCTATAGCAACAGTGTCTAATCCAGCACCAGCAATCCATCCTTCACGTAGGGCGGTGAGCAATGCGGTTTCATCTACTATTTCACCACGAGCAATGTTGATTAAGTAGGCAGATGGACGCATAGACTGTAATGCAGCTTCATCGATTAAGCCTTTAGTTTCTGGCGTTAGTGGTGTAGCAATAACTACGTAATCTGCTGCGGGTAGGAGCGATCGCCATTCATCGGCGCCGACAATTTTGTCAAAATTGGGTAAAGGTTCGGGATGGCGGCGACTCCCCCAAACTCGAACTCCAAAAGCTTTAGCGCGAGATGCGATCGCTTGACCGATATTTCCTGTGCCAATAATTAATAAAGTCGCATCTGCCAACTCTTCGAGAAACACTCCTCTAACCCAAGTGTGTTCATCCTGCAAAGTTTGTAATTTCCGCAAATTCTTGGCGTGATAAAGCATAAACGCCAATACAAATTCTGAAATTGGAATGGCGTGAACTCCTGCACCATTTGTCAGGATAATATCCCTTTGCAAAAAGTTAGGCGTGAGAATGTGATTTACACCAGCACTCGGTGACTGTTGCCAACGCAATCCCGGTGCTGCCGCCAGTACTTTGTCAAGGGTAGAGGCCTTGAGGTAGAATCCGTTGACATAAATTTCTGCATCACTAGCATCGCCATCGATGTTGCCTTCACTATCCACCACCACAAACTCTACATCAGATGGCAACAGCGGCTGAATCTCAGCAATCAAATGATCCGGTAAAATTAGTTTCACCATATTTCCTACTCCCTGATTTTAAAAGGATTGGCATTCGGCATGGGCAAAGGGAAAGGGGAAAAGGGAAAAGGGGAAAGATTAAATTTATTCCTTTTCCCTTTTCCCTTTAACCTTTTCCCCTCCCTCAAGAGCCTCCCCAATCCCTAGTACCCTGCTTCTTTATCTACTACATTTCGTAAAGGTTCACCAGCTTGGTAGCGTTTAAGATTATCAATAAATAAAGCTATTGAACGCTGTTTACTTTTTGGTGAATGACCAGAAGTATGGGGTGTGATAAAGATGTTTGGAAGCGACCATAAAGGACTTTCTGGCGGTAGGGGTTCTGTAGTAACAGTATCTAATGCTGCACCTGCAATCCAACCTTCTGTAAGTGCTTTGATTAATGCTGATTCATCGATGACACCGCCACGAGCAATATTAATTAAGTATGCATGGGGAGGGAGCGATCGCAACACAGATTCATCAATGAATTCTTTAGTTTCGTGTGTCAGTGGCGTTGCAATTACTACATAGTCTACTGTCGGGAGGAGCGATCGCCATTCATCAGCACCCACTACTTTATCAAAATTTGGTAGTTCTTGGGGATGACGGCGACTGCCAATAATTTTTAAGCCGAAGGGTTTAGCACGCGCAGCAATTTCTTGTCCAATACCACCAGCACCAATAATTAGCAAAGTTGCATCTGTTAATTCTTTAATGGCAAAGCCTCTTTTCCAGTGACGCTGTGCTTGTAAACTATATAATTCTTGCAGATGTTTAGCATGAGCAAGTATATAAGTAATCACAAATTCGGCAATAGGAATTCCATGCACACCCGCCCCATTTGTGAGGATAATATCTCTTTTTAAATAAATTGGTGTCAAAATGTGATTTACTCCTGCATTGGGAGCATGATGCCACCGCAGCGCAGGTGCAGCTTCTAGTATTTTATGCAGTACGTTACTTTTGGATAAAAACCAACTAAAATAAACTTCAGCATCGCTAGCATCGCCATCTAAATTACCATCAATATCTACTCGTACAACTTCTGCATTGGGTGGTAGATGTGGCTCAATGTCAGCAACTAAATCGAGCGGTAAAATGAGCTTCATTGTAGATTACCTCTTCTTTATTTACATGGCTATCTCTGGAAATTACCTGTGTTTGACGAAAAAAAATTAAGTGTCATTTTACTTGGCACAAACCACGATAGTTATTGTATATTTTTAATCTAATTATCTAAATTATTAATTTATTTTTATCGTCTTAATTTCTTTAAGTCGTGAATATACAAAAAATCACGCAGAGCCGCAGAAGCAAAGAGAGGAGACTTGATAGGAATAAATAATTTTTATCGCCATATAGCAGTTAAAGTATAGGGCATAAAGCGATCGCCAAACGCTAACATTGCCTGTTCCCTATTCCCTATTTCCTGCTAGAACTGCTTTTTAAAATAAAGCTTGAACCTCGAAGTAGCCTATTTACCGCAGCTACCTCAAGTTGAATTATTGATTGGCTAGGAAAAGCTTAAACTTCAGCTACTCAGCTGTAATACCTGGTTGCTTACCTGAGTATTTTCATTGGTCATTACTCGTTCTAAAACTGTTTCTCTAATATTGATGAACAGTTCATGACTTCTATCTCGCGGACGTGAAAGTCTCACAGGTAAATCTAAAGTAATTCGTCCTGCTTCAATTAAGATCACTCGGTCTGCTAATGCTACTGCTTCTTCTACATCATGAGTAACTAAAAATGCAGTAAACTTGCGCTCTTGCCACAAATTTTCAATCAAATGTTGCATTTCTAAGCGAGTGAGAGCATCCAAAGCTCCCAAAGGTTCATCTAACAACAACAAACGGGGCTGACTTACTAATGCTCTTGCCAATGACACCCGTTGGCGCTGTCCGCCAGATAGTACGTGAGGCCATTCCTCAGCTCTATCCTCAAGTCCCACTTTTTGGAGTGCCCACTTAGCTCTCTCACGCCAATTTCCTTGCAAGCCTAACCCCACATTTTCAATCACCCGCTTCCAAGGTAATAAACGAGGATCTTGAAACATTACGGTTACAGAACGGCTGAGTTTACGGAGTGGTTCCCCATCTAATAGTATGCCACCTGAACTCGGTTTATCCAATGCTGACACTAGACGTAATAAGGTACTCTTACCGCAACCACTACGTCCTACAATGGCAACAAACTCACCTGGTGCAACTTCTAAATTCAATGAGTTTAAAACATTTTTTTTGCCAAACTCCTTCGTCAGATCCAAAATACTTAGTTGTGTACCTTGTACATTTGAACTCACTCGAAAAACCTCCATTATTTACAGAGTAGCTATGATTTCTATTGCCAGTAAATGCATATTAAATATGCAAGCTTTTTTTTGCGATAATTCCTAACTCAAATGAATAATTTCCAGTTTTGATTTAAACTGAAAACTATGCACGTTGGTAGTTAGGATTCCAAGCCAAAAACTTTCTTTCTAATGCTCTAGCAGTAGCGTCTGCTAATTTGCCTAGCAAGGCATAAATAACAATACTCAAAACCACAACGTCAGTTTGCATAAATTCACGAGCATTCATCGCCATGTATCCTAGTCCAGAATCTGCTGCAATGGTTTCTGCAACAATTAGTGTTAGCCACATAATCCCCAAGGAAAAACGAACGCCAACAAGAATCGAAGATAAAGCCCCAGGAAAAATGATTTGCCACAAAAGTTGTGGTGTTTTCAATCCATATACTTTTCCCATCTCAATCAGTCCGGGGTCAACACTACGAATGCCATGAAATGTATTGAGATACAATGGGAAAAATACACCCATAGATACTAGAAATAATCTAGCTTGGTCACCAATACCAAACCAGAGAATTACTAGTGGAATTAATGCCAAGTTAGGGATTGTACGGAGCATTTGCAAGGAACTATCTAATAATCTTTCCGCTAAACGGGAAAAGCCATTAAGCAAACCCAAACCAAACCCGATGCTGCCACCAACTATAAAACCAGATATGGCACGCCCAGCACTAATTCCTATGTGTTGAAACAATTCTCCAGTTGAAGCTAATCTAAATGCTGTGGTAATTACACCACTAGGGGCTGGTAAAATTCTGGTTGAAAGAAGACCAGTTCTCGAAGAAACTTCCCAAAGTACTAGTACGAAAACAGGGACAATCCAAGGGACTATTTTATCGGCTTGTGGGCTATTTAGCAGCCCAGTTAGGGATATATTACTACCTTTGCTGTGTTTGAGGGTGATAGTCATAGTAGTATTTTGGATTTTAGATTTTGCGTTTGCATAGGGCGTCAAAGACAAAATTTAGACCAGAGATTTCCTCAGAGCTAAACTTTATTAAGACGGATTTTAGATTTTTCTTAACAAGAAATCTATAAGGGTGAAATTATTAGATTTTTGCTAAGAATTCAGCACTCAAAATTCAAAAAAATGTCACAATTTTAGTACACTTACTAATTTTTAAAGTATTCTGAATTCTGAATATTTTAGACTGGAAATTTGGCGTTTTTAATCCAAAATATAAAATCTAAAACTCCTATACTTATGAGGCAGCGGTGAGTTGTTTAGCAAGTTCTTCATTGGCAGATGTTTCGCTAAAATGACTCAAAACTTCCGCTGGTGGAGGTGCAGGTTGGTTTTGCAAAGGTAGACGCGGAAATAATAATTCCGCGGTGCGATATGCCTCTTCTAAATGCGGATATCCAGAAAAAACGAAAGTTTCTATTCCTAGTTCTTGATATTCCAGCATCCTAGCGAGAACGGTGTCGGGATCTCCGACTAAAGCAGTACCAGCACCACCCCGCACTAATCCAATACCTGTCCATAGGTTGGGGCTGATTTCTAAGGTTTGCCTTGAGCCATTATGTAGTTGACTCATGCGCCGTTGTCCTTCAGAATCAGAACTAGCAAAGTCTTTTTGAGCTGTGGCGATCGCTTCTTCATCCACATACTTAATCAACTCATTGGCTGCATCCCAAGCCGCAGACTCGGTTTCTCGGACAATTACGTGCAAACGAATGCCAAAACGTACTGTTCTACCTTGTTCTGCCGCCAGTCGCCGAACTTCAGCAATTTTTTGTGCAACCAGCTGTGGAGGTTCTCCCCATGTCAGATACACATCTATATGTTTAGCAGCAACGCGCTTAGCAGCAGCAGATGAACCACCAAACCACAAGGGTGGATAGGGTTTTTGAACTGGTGGGAATAGGAGTTTACCACCTTTGATGTCTAGGTAGTTTCCTTTGAAATCAACTGTTTCCCCACTGACGATACCCCGCCAAACATGCAAGAATTCATCGGTTAGATCGTAGCGATCGTCATGACTCAGATGCAAACCATCCCCAGCAAGATGTACGGGATCTCCGCCTGTTACCACATTAATCAACAATCTTCCTTTGGAAATTCGATCGAATGTAGCTGCCATACGTGCCGCAGCACCAGGAGAAGTAATTCCTGGGCGAATTGCCACAAGAAATTTCATTTGCTTGGTAACAGATATGAAAGCCGCAGCAGTAATCCAAGCATCTTCACAAGAACGCCCTGTAGGTAGCAAAGCCCCTGTATAACCTAAACTATCTACAGCTTGGGCAATTTGCTGCAAATAATCAGGCGTAGCAACACGAGAACCAATATCTGTGCCTAAATAGCGTCCGTCACGAGATCCAGTAGGAATAAACCAAAGAATTTGCATGTTTATCAGGGTATCAGGTTCGCAATTTACGTTTTTCCGATCGAAATACCGTAGTTTATAGGTCAAATTCTATCCGATATTACGTAAAAATCAACCCTAATTTAATCATTGGTAAAAAATATTTGTTTGCTGCCTGACTTTACAGCGAGCAGATGTGAGTACATAACTTTGCTAGCATGTACTATTTTGCCACTCTTGTGGTCAGAATGACTGTATTCTAAAACACAACTTTCTACTCATAAAACCATAATTATAAAGAAGCACAGAGAGTAACGAGTGGGTAGCGCGATTAACCCTTGTCTGTACCGAGTGGGGCAAATGAGGAGATGGGGAAAGTGGGAGATCGGGAAGCAAAGGGACATCAGGGGCAAATAATAATTCCTCAACCAAGACTCAACACTCAACACGGGCTAAACGCCCCGCTACCGCTAACACCACTCTTCATAATATTTTCCGATCGCCGATAAGTACTAGTAGTCTGCCAACCCAAAAATGCTGGGTGAGGGCTGGGTAAAGGGGAAAGGGAAAAGGGCAAGGGATTTAAACCCTTTCCCCCTTCCCCCTTCCCCTTTACCCCGCAAAGTTCGCTTGGCGAACTACTAGGTCTTGCATTGTAGCAACCTCTATGCAAATATATTTCTAAATAAAATCCGGTAAGTCTATCGTTTTACCGGGTTTAACTAATCAATTGATGCTGTCAAAATATAGCTGATTAGCATTCACCAATTTCCAAAGATCGGCTTACTATCCTTTCAAGCGGCAAAATTAACAATTTACTGCAATTTTTGGATTGTACATTGAACAACTGCTTAGTGGTGATATCTGAGATTTGTAATTTTTTCATCAATGGAACCTTTACTAAATCCAGTATCTAATGGTTTAGTACAAACATTGCATCAAGAAATTATGGTGGTTTTTTGTGCAATTTAGAGCTAATTTATTCGTTTTTCAGGTTGAGGAGTTAAAAAGTCATGTCCAAGTCTCGTTGGAACTATAGATCCATAGTGTTTCTGCTGTCTTTGCTAGATATTCTAGCTATCCTGATTTTGAATCCGGCTAAAAGCCACGCGCAACTCTCTAAACAATTAGAAGTAAACAAACCTCCAGAAGCAGTCGTTAATCAGACAGTTGAAACCCCAATTTCGGAATTAGAAGTAAACAAACCTCCAGAAGCAGTCGTCGATCGGACAGTTGAAACTCCAATTTCGGAATTAGAAGTAAACAAACCTCCAGAAGCAGCTGTCGATCGGACAGTTGAAACTCCAATTTCGGAAGTAGAAGCAAACAAACCTCCAGAAGCAGTTGTCGAGCGGACAGTTGAAACTTCAATTCCAGGACTAACTAGAAAAAAAGGTAAGAAGCCAGAACGAGTGACGCCTGTCTCTGAATTATCTGGAAATGCGCCACCACCTAAGAAAAAACCTACCAATAATTCTGCTGGACAAGTAACATCCGTCTCGCAACTGTCAGATGTGAAGCCTACAGATTGGGCATTCCAAGCACTACAGTCTTTGGTGGAACGCTATGGTGTAATTGCTGGATATACAGATGGCACATTCAAAGGGAATCGCGGCCTAACGCGCTATGAATTTGCAGCTGGGTTAAATGCAGCTTTAGATCGTCTCAATGAACTCATAGCCACATCAACGACAGATTTAGTCAGACGAGAAGACTTAGATACCATCAAAAAATTACAAGAACAATTTTCTCCAGAACTTGCTGAATTTCGCGGTCGCGTAGATAACTTGGAAGCGCGGACTGCACAGTTACAAGCAACTCAGTTTACGACCACAACCAAGCTCATAGGTAGAGCGCAGATTGTCTTTGGGTCACTTCTAGCGGGTAATAATGTCGTGACTAAGACACCCGCACCTCGTAATCCCACGCTTCAAGGCTCAGCTTCCTTACGGTTCAATACTAGTTTTAACGGTAAAGACTCACTCAGCTTATCGTTATCGGGTGGAAATATTGAATCGTTGGGACAAACAAGAGCCGGGTTATTAGGAACTTATGAAGGAAGAACTGCTGATAACTCCAGTATTACTTTTGCACGCAATCAGATTACTCTTGGTGGTGTTCGCTATCGGTTTTTACCTACTCCAGATACCCAAGTCAATATTTATGCCCTATCTGATGGAGCTAGTGAAATAGGCCTTTCGGGCCCGATTAACCCATATTTTGAATCGTCTTCTGCAACTGGCGCTAATGGGATTTCACGATTTTCACGGCGGTCTTTGGTCTATAACTATGGAGATAGCGGCCCTGGACTTGCCATACTCCAACGATTAGGTAAACAAGTTCAACTTGGAGTAGCGTTTAGCGCCCCAAATGGTAATAATCCGCTACTGAATAATGGCTTATTTACAGGTAGGTATTTAGCTTTAGCACAGTTAATATACTACTCTGCCGATCGCAATTTTCGGGTAGCTGGAACTTACGTAAATACCTATAGCCCACCAAATACCCAAGGTTTTAGTGGCACAAACTTCGGCCCAGCAGTTGGAAGTAACCTCGTAAACAGCACCGTAGCTGGAGCCGGAACCATAGGCAATCTTTATGGACTACAAGCGTTCTATCAAGTTAGCCCTAAGTTTGCAATTAATGGATGGGTAAGTTATGCATCCCATCGCTATATAGGACGTGGAGATGGTAACGCTATGGATTGGGCAGTAGGACTTGCATTCCCGGATCTTTTTAAGGAAGGCGCTCTAGGGGGAATTTTAGTTGGTATGGAGCCAAAACTCACCCGTCTGAGTAATAGTGTAAATTTGGGAGCAGGTTTCGGACAAGCAGATAAAGATACCTCCCTACACGTTGAGGCTTTTTACCAATATAAAATCGGAAATAATATTGAGATTACGCCGGGTTTAATCTGGATTACTGCACCAGACTCTGATAACAATAATCCCGATAGTTTATTTGGTTGGGTTCGTACCGTCTATAGGTTTTAGTCATTGGTCATGGGGTACTTGCAGTTTGCCGCGTTGTAGCAAGTGGTGTTGTGTTACGGCGGGAGCAGGAATTTGGGAGTTGCTCCAGATTGATGGTTAGCCGTAGGACATAATATTTATCGGTGCGTTATAGCAACGCACCCTACTGGCTGACTTACCATCAAGATCCGCGTTACCCCACCCCGGTTTTGCTGGCGCAAAACCTCCCCTCCCCTTGCCAAGGGGAGGGGTTGGGGGTGGGGTAATTGTGGGGCAATTTGAGCTTAAGTTGACACCAATGGCAGGATGCCTACCCCACAACAAATTTTATTGCATAGATATGCACAAAAATTGCTAAATAGCAAGTGCATATTGAGATATAGAAAGTTTATTTTACAGAACTTTATGTTGAAATTTGTCTGTGGAAATACTTGCTTTTTCTCAAAAATTGTGAAAAGCTTTTTTATGTCATAAACTACGGTTAATCGCTCAAGTAGGAGTAGTTTAATAAAACTTAATCTACTGGCAACCTGAAGTAAAGGAGCCATAAATCAAGGGTAGTAGAAAACCCTCAACTAAGTGGGCAAAAAGATTTCTGAAGTGCGTGCGGCATCGATAGGGTGAAGATTTGATGCTCAAGACTCGATGGATAGGGGAAATATTTTAGATGCTGAAGACGTTAACGACCGATTTTGAACTCGATCTGCAAGCAGATGTCCTAGTAATTGGGGGCGGGCCTGCTGGAACTTGGGCAGCTTGGAGTGCTGCATCAAGTGGAGCCAGAGTTGTCCTCGTAGACAAAGGGTATTGTGGGACGACTGGATGTGCTGCTGCGTCTGGTAATGGGGTGTGGTATGTGCCACCCGACCCAGATGCGCGGGAAACAGCCAAGGCAAGTCGGGAATCGTTGGGTGGGTTTTTATCCGATCGCAATTGGATGGATCGGGTACTGAATCAGACTTATGTCAACGTCAATCAGCTAGCAGAGTGGGGTTATCCCTTTCCCACCGACGATGAAGGCAAACCCTATCGGCGATCGCTCCAAGGCCCTGAGTATATGCGGTTGATGCGGCGGCAAATTCAACGAGCCGGAGTCAAGATTTTAGACCACAGCCCCGCCTTAGAACTATTGGTAGATGAAGACGGTGCTGTTGGCGGTGCTACGGGCGCGAACCGTCAAACTGGTGCTAGATGGATGGTGCGATCGCGTGCCACAATTATTGCCACCGGTGGCTGTGCGTTTCTGAGTAAAGCGTTGGGATGCAACGTCCTGACAGGGGATGGTTATTTAATGGCTGCTGAAGCAGGTGCCGAGATGTCGGGTATGGAGTTCTCCAACGCTTATGGCATCTCCCCAGCTTTTTCTTCAGTTACCAAAACCCTCTTTTACAATTGGGCAACCTTCACCTACGAAGACGGGACGGCGATCCCTGGTGCTGGTTCTCAAAGAGGACGTTCGGTAATTGCCAAGACATTACTGGAACAGCCAGTTTACGCCATTTTAGATAAAGCAGCCGAATCCATGCGCCCATCCATGCGTCTGGCGCAGCCTAACTTCTTTTTACCCTTCGATCGTGCAGGTATCGATCCATTTACCCAACGTTTCCCCGTTACCTTGCGTCTAGAAGGAACTGTACGTGGTACAGGAGGAATTCGGATTATAGATGATAGCTGTGCAACTTCTGTGCGAGGACTCTACGCTGCTGGAGATGCAGCTACGCGGGAGTTGATTTGTGGCGGATTCACTGGCGGTGGTAGTCACAATGCAGCTTGGGCAATATCTTCTGGTTATTGGTCGGGTAAATCGGCTGCTGAATATGTCCATAGTTTAAAAGAACAGAAAGCACAACCTCACCTCAAGGGAGTTGGAGAAGTAGCATTAAAGAGTCAAAGCGATCGCTCCCAACAATTTGCGACTGATGAAGTGATTCAAGCAGTCCAAGGTGAAGTATTCCCCTACGAAAAGAATTTATTCCGTACAGAACAAGGCCTAACTGAATCTTTAGCAAAACTAAATTACCTCTGGCAAGAAATCCGCAGTAGCCAGGTAACATCAAATCAAGAACTGATTCGGGCTAGAGAAGCTGCGGCAATGGTAGCCACAGCACGATGGATGTATAGCAGTGCCATTGAACGTAAAGAAACTCGTGGTATGCACAAACATTTAGACTATCCCGAACAAGATCCCAATCAACAACATTACCTAGTTAGTGGTGGATTAGATCGAGTCTGGGTGAAAACTCAGCCGCTAAATACTACACCAAAAGCAGAAAATCCAAAATCTAAGATAGGAGCAGCAGTGTGATTGAGTTGGTCAGCGAATCGCGGTGCATAAAATGTAATATCTGCGTAAACGTTTGTCCGACCAACGTCTTTGAGCGCGTACCTGATGCACCGCCAACTATCGCTCGACAAAGTGACTGTCAAACCTGTTATATGTGCGAATTGTATTGTCCAGTTGACGCTCTTTATGTAGCACCCCAAAGTGACATGCAGACTTCAGTCAACGAAGCAGAATTGGTAGAAGTCGGTTTACTGGGTAGTTACCGTGAAAACGTTGGTTGGGGATATAAACGCACATCAACAGCAAAAAGCGACGAAACATTCCAAATTCTCAAGCAGATGAAATAGTACAGCGGAGAAAATAGTCATGCTGTCGTTCATGTTAGTAATAGGTTCTGTCGGTCAAAATAAATTGAGTTTCAAATTTTCAACTTCAGTCGCTTGTCTATTACTGTTACTAACTACAGCATGTAGCCAAGGAAAAAGTGAATCGGCTCAATCTATTGAGGCTATTAATGCCAATAGTAGTAGTTCTGTTGCTGCATCTAATAATGTATCTACCTTGCGTATAGGCTATGTAGGTAGCGCTCAACCAACAGGGCCGCTTGGTTGGGCTAAGAAAAAAGGAATATTAGAACGCGAATTCAAAAAAGCGGGGTTTTCAAATGTTACTTTTGCCCGATTTCCTAACGGGCCGGATCTCAATGAAGCCCTTGTTGCAGGTCAATTAGATGTTGGTTCTTTAGGAGATACACCAGCGATAGTTTTGAGAGCTAGGGGTGAAGAAACTCGGCTACTGCGGATTACCCAATTTAATACAACCGCTTGGCTAGTAGCAAAAAAGAATGGGCCGCGATCGCTTGCTGAACTTAAAGGCCAAAAAATAGCTACCCAGAAAGGTTCTTATATGCATCGATACCTACTGGGTCTATTAGCTGAAACTAAAATTGCTAAAGATGTAAAAGTCGTTCACTTGATGACAACTGAAGCAAAAGGAGCATTAGAACGTGGTGATGTTGCCGCTTATGCAACTTCAAGTGATATGGGGCCTTATCTAAAATCCCAAGGATTTCCAATCATTGATTCTTCAGCTAATCATCAAGGTTTATCAGGTACTTCATTAATAGTAGCAACCGAAAAATTTCTAGCGAAACAACCTGATTTTCCAGAAAAATTTAATACAATTCTGACAGAAGCAGCTAAAGATTTAAAAGCTAATTCCGAAGAATATTATCAGTACCACGCTGAAATCACTAAATATCCCGTCGATATCATCAAAACATCCTATCCACTTAAACAAATATCAGAAGAACCTTTACCACCTGAAGGAGTAAAACTTTTAGAAGGTACTAAAAAGTTTTTAGTTTCGCAAGGTTTAGCAAAGTCCGACTTTCAATTAAAAGACTGGGAAGCGAAATAGGGAGTGGGGAGTAGGGAGATGGGGAGATGGGGAGATGGGGAGATGGGGAGATGGGGAGATGGGGAGGTAGGGAAAGACGTAAGAACAAGGGGACTCTTGAGAATAACTCCTAACTTTTCACTCCTAACTCCTAACTCCTAACTCTTAACCTCTATGCCCAATGCCCACAGATTGAATAATTTAGGGTAAATTATCATGACTATTGCCTTAGAACGTCCAAAAAAAACCAAATCTGCTCAGATTCGGGAAAAATTGGGTTATCCAATCATTGATACTGATGTGCATACCCAAGAATTTCCGCCGGCATTCTTGGATTATTTAGAGCAAGTTGCTGGAAGTGCGATCGCTCAGCGTTTCCAAGAACACTTACCTGGTGCATCTCGCTCTAAATGGTTTAAGCAAACTTGGGAAGAACGCCGCGCTTACCGGACTGCACGTCCTCCTTTTTGGACTCGTCCGACTAAGGATGCTTTAAATTTAGCCACCATTAGTTTACCGAAGTTGTTGCACGAGCGTTTGCAAGAAGCAGGTACAGACTTTGCAGTTGTGTACCCCAACTTGGCAACAATGGCGCCACATATCGGTAATGAAGAAATGCGGCTGGCTGTTTGCCGTGCAGTTAATACTTACCACGCTGATATTTTCCGTCCTTATAGCGATCGCTTAACGCCAATTGCTGCTATTCCTATGAATACGCCCGAAGAAGCGATCGCAGAATTGGAATATGCAGTAAATGTGCTGGGACTCAAAGCAATTCAAATTCCCGGACATATCCGCCGTCCGATCCCTGCCTTCGAGAAGTATGGCGAAGAAGTAGCAAACGAAGCTATTTGGATTGATACTTTTGGCTTGGATAGCAAGTATGACTACGATCCATTCTGGGCGAAGTGTGTAGAACTCAAAGTAGTACCCACCACCCACTCTTCTGGTATGGGATGGATAAATCGGCGTTCCATTAGCAATTACCAATACAACCATATCGGTCACTTTGCTGCGGCTGGAGAAGCGCTATGTAAATCTCTGTTTTTTGGTGGCGTAACTCACCGATTCCCCACACTTAAGTTTGCCTTTTTAGAAGGAGGCGCAGCTTGGGGTGCTAGCTTATACACTGATTTGATTTGGCATTGGTACACCCGGAACAAAGACCATTTGGTGGAAAATAACAATCCTGGCAATATCAATCGGGAAGAACTGCTAGAGTACTACACTCGTTACGGTGGTGAATTAGTACATGGGCGTTTGGATAAATTAGGTAGTGGTCTAGGTTTCCACGCCGACTTAGTAGCCCCGTTAGAACCAGGCGATCTAGATGAATTCGCCTTAGCAGGAGTTAGCAAGCCAGAAGATATCCGCGATCGCTTCCTGAATCATTTCTACTTCGGCACAGAATCAGATGATACCCGTGTAGCTCAAGCATTTAACCGCAAAGCTAATCCTTATGGCGATCGCATTAAAGCCTTCTTGGGTTCCGATTCTGGTCACTGGGATGTACCCGATATTACTGCGATCGCTGCTAACACTTATTCGATGGTGGAACGCAAAATTATCAGCGAAGAAGATTTGCAATATTTCCTCTCAACCCATCCCTTAGAGTTGTACACCAGCCTGAATCGTGATTTCTTCAAAGGTACGGCTGTTGAGAAAGCAGCAGATGAATTTTTAGTCGCGAAAGGGAGTCGGTAGAGACGCGATTAATCGCGTCTGTACAAGAGTGGGGAGATGAGGGAGCAGGGGAGGCAGGGGGAGAAAGAATAACCAATGCCCAATGCCCTATACACATTTGAATAACTAAGGTAAACTATCATGACGATCGCTCTTGAACGTCCGAAAAAAACCAGGTCTGCTCAGATTCGCGAACAGTTGGGTTATCCCATCATCGATACTGATGTCCATACCCAAGAATTTGAGCCAGCAGTCTTAGATTATTTGGAGCAAGTTGGCGGAACTAAGCTTGTTGAACGTTTCAAAGAAAATTTACCAGGGTCTTCCCGCTTTAAGTGGTACAAGCAAACTTGGGAAGAACGTTTTGCTTATCGGACTAATCGTCCTAATTGGTGGGGTCGTCCGACTAAAGATACTTTGAATTTGGCTACCATTAGCTTGCCCAAGTTACTGCACGAACGCCTGCAAGAAGCTGGTACAGATTTTGCTGTGGTGTACCCCAATTTGGCAACTATGGCCCCAAATATCGGTAACCAAGAAATGCGGCGTGCTGTTTGTCGGGCAGTTAACACTTACCATGCTGACATTTTCCGCCCATATTCTGATAAGCTAACACCGATCGCTGCCATTCCAATGCACACTCCCGAAGAGGGAATTGAAGAGTTGGAATATGCAGTTAATGTGCTGGGACTCAAAGCAATTCAAATCCCCGGTTATGTCCGTCGTCCGATTCCCGCTTTTGAGAAGTACGGCCCAGAAGTGGCTAACGAAGTGGTTTGGATTGATAACTTTGGTTTAGATAGCCAGTATGATTACGATCCATTCTGGGAGAAGTGCGTAGAACTGAAAGTTGTACCCACAACCCATGCTTCGAGTCAGGGTTGGACGACTCAGCGATCGGTGACCAATGCCCAGTACAATCACATTAATCACTTTGCTTTCGCAGCAGAAGCATTGTGCAAATCTCTATTCTTTGGTGGTGTAACTCGTCGCTTCCCCACCTTAAGATTTGCCTTCTTAGAAGGTGGTTCTAATTGGGGTGCTAGTCTATATGCGGATATTATTTGGCATTGGGAAACCCGCAACAAACAACATTTGTTGTCAGATAACAATCCTGCAATTATAGATAAGGAAGCACTAGTAGAGTTGTACGCTCGCTACGGTGGCGAACTTGTGGATGGACGCCTAGATCGAATTGGTGATGGACTGGGATTCCACCATCAACTATTAGCTCCAGAAGATCCAGGCGAACTCGATGAATTTGAACTGGCGGGAATTGAGAAGCCAGAGGACGTTCGCGATCGCTTCTTGAATCATTTCTACTTCGGTACAGAATCAGATGATACCCGTGTAGCCCAAGCCTTTAATCGTGCAGCCAATCCCTTTGGAGATAGAGTTAAAGCGTTCTTAGGTTCTGATTCCGGTCATTGGGATGTACCTGATATTACCACTGTGACTGCCAACGCTTACTCAATGGTAGAACAAGAAATCATCACCGAAGAAGACCTCCGCTACTTCCTATCAATCCACCCATTGGAGTTGTACACCAGCCTCAATCATGACTTCTTCAAGGGTACAGGTGTTGAGAAAGCCGCAGATGAGTTTTTAGGGAGTAGAGGAGGCAAGGGAAAAGGTTAAAGGTTAAAGGGAAAAGGAATAAATTTAATCTTTCCCCTTTTCCCCGGTTGGTGAGCTTGTCGAACCATACCCCTTTCCCTTTCCCAATACCCCATGCCCTTCTTTAAAGTGTTCCATGTTCCATTTCCTCTGTTTAGTCGTAGGGTGAGTTTTACTCACTCTACATTTCTCCTAAATTCTGTATAGCAAATTGGGAAAATATAACTAATTGGAAACTGCATATTAATAAGCATTCTTCTGTATTTACTTTAAATTACGAATTATAAAAGGATGATTGTTTTATGGTGCTAGATATTACAAAACCAAAAGATTACATTGATATAGCAGCTTCATTATCTAAAGAACTGGTCGAATCCGCAGTTGAAAGGGATGCTAAAGCCGGAGTTCCAGAAGAAGAAATTAATAGACTGCGCGAAACTGGATTGTTACCATTGATTGTGCCTAAACAATATGGTGGAATTGGTGCGACATGGATTGATGCTTTAAAAATTGTGAGAAAGCTATCAAAAGCTGATGGTTCAATTGGCCAGTTATATGGTAATCATTTGAATTTAGTAGCTTTAGGTCATGTTTCTGGCACACCAGCCCAAAAGGAAAAATATTATCGGGAAACTGCTAAGAATAATTTATTTTGGGCAAATGCGATTAATACGCGAGATACTAGACTGAAAATTAGCCCAGAAGGTGAAAATTTTCGGGTTAATGGTGTTAAAAGCTTTGGTACAGGTATTGCTGTTGCAGATTATCGGGTATTCTCGGCTTTGCAAGATGGTGTAGAATTACCCTTCATATTTATAATTCCTAAAGACAGAGAAGGCTTAGTTTCCAATCAAGATTGGGAAAATATTGGGCAACGTCGGACTGATAGTAGTAGTTATACATTTAATAATGTTCTAGTAGAAAAAGATGAAATATTAGGGCCGCCAGAACCTGCTGATAATGCCTTCTCAACTTTTCTTGGTATTATTGCCCAGCTAACAAAAACTAACGTTTATCTAGGAATTACCAAAGGAGCTTTTGCTGCTGCTCGTGAGTACACCAAAACTAATACTCGTCCTTGGATTACATCAGGAGTAGAGAGTGCTACTCAAGACCCATATATTCTGCATAATTACGGTGATTTTTGGGTTGAAATTCAAGGTGCGATCGCTCTGGCTGACTCAGCAGCCGAAAAGGTACAAGCAGCTTGGGACAAGGATATAGCCCTCACTCATCAAGAAAGAGGAGAAGTAGCGATCGCAGTTTCCGCAGCCAAAGCATTAGCAACCCGTGTCGGTATAGATGTTACCAATCGCATCTTTGAAGTTACTGGAACTCGTGCTACTGGAAGCAAATATGGATTTGACCGTTACTGGCGGGATTTGCGAACCTTTACTCTACACGATCCTGTGGATTACAAATTGCGTGCGATCGGCGATTGGGTACTTAACGACCAGTTACCTGTGATTACGCAATATTCTTAGGATATTTGTCTCTTTATCTACCCTACAAAGACGCGATGAATCGCGTCTCTACAAAATCTAAAATCTAAAATCGATATGACTCAAGTAAAAACACTTCCCACCTATGACCCGACCTTGTTTGAGGGAGCTGCTGAAGGCTACGCTCAATATAGAACTAAATATCCGGCTGTTGTATTCGACAAATTAGCGGAAATATTTAATCTCAATGGTCAAGGACGATTGCTAGATTTAGGTACCGGGCCGGGATTGATTGCAATTGGTTTGCGAACGAGATTTGAAGAAATTGTGGCGATCGATCCCGATCCCGATATGATTGCAGAAGCTAAACGCTAAGCAGCAGCAGTCGAAGCAAATAATATTACTTGGCTGCAACAAGGAGCAGAATTCATCGACCCTAGTTTAGGAACATTTAAATTAGCCACTATTGGTCGAGCTTTCCATTGGATGGAACGTGAATTAGTGCTTGAGCGCCTTTATGAATTGCTTGCGGATGATGGTGCAATAGCACTGCTGAATACTGGTGATAATCCTTGGGAAAGTTCTCTACCTTGGAAACAAGCTGCTCTTGGAGTCGTGAAAAAATGGTTAGGCGATCGCCGACGCACTGGACTACGAGGAGAAGGTACTCGTAAGCCAGTCGATCCTCCCCATGAAGTTGTGATTGCCAACTCAGCTTTTGCTCGTCAGGAAGTTTATGAAGTGCCATTTGAAAAATCTTGGACTGTCGATAGCTATCTTGGCTATTTATATACAACAGCTTTTTCTCTAAAAATTTTCTATGGTGATAATGCTCCAGCATTTGAAGCAGACCTCAAAGAAGCATTGCTACAAGTTGAACCCTCTGGGCATTTTACAGAAGAACTCAAAGCTACAATCTTAGTCGTTTGGAAGAAATAGGACTACTACTTTGAAAATCAAAATTCCAAAACTTTTGATTGCGGCATACATAACCTCAATTTCAAAACCAAACTATCGAGGTTTATTGTGAATTCTGAATCCTAAATTCTGGTACAATTTTCAACTTTCGACTAGCACAACCCTGGAGTGGGTTCTTCTCACTCCATTTTCTAATTTTCCGTTTCCTAACTGTTAAACTCAAGTTCATAAAATCGTTATAGAGTGGGCTTATGCCCACTCTAATTCCTATATTTAAATTAATTTTATTCGCCAAAAATTAATAAATAATTTTTTTTTGGTTTTTAAGTTCGCGATCGATCATAATTTTGTAACTACCTAATAGAACAACAAATAAAACAACCCATGCCAGGTATTAAACCAAAGTTAGAATTTAAAACAAGCCAGAAAATAACACGTCGTTCTTTATTATTTGCTCTGGGCTATTGCTTAGTATTATCGACAACCTTATCCAGTTGCAGTGAAGCCAACAATAACGCTCAGCAGTCTCCAGCTTCTCCTGATTCAGCAGCTTCATCTAACACTACTTCATCTAACACTACAGAAAAGCAAGTAGTACGAATTGTCCGGTCAAAACAACTCACCGGTTTAGCTGTATTAGAAAAGCAGGGAACTTTAGGAAAACGATTGGAACCTCTAGGTTTTAAGGTTCAGTGGACTGAGTTTGCAGCTGGGCCGCAACAGCTAGAAGCTATAAATGCAAACGGACTTGATATTGCATCAACAGCGGAGTCACCTCCTGTATTTTCACAAGCAGCAGGAGCACCTCTTGTTTATCTAGCTACTACATACTCCAGTGGAAAAGCAGTTTCACTTTTAGTTCCGGTAAACTCTCCGATTAAAAGTGTCGCTGACTTGAAAGGTAAAAAAATAGCTTTCCAAAAAGCTTCTATAGGACACTACTTATTAGTGAAAGCATTAGAAAAAGCAGGACTAAAATTAAGCGATGTCCAATCAGTTTTTCTCCCACCACCAGATGCTAATGTGGCTTTTAGTCAAGGAAAAGTAGATGCTTGGTTTATTTGGGAGCCATTCGTTACCAGAAATGTCCAAAACAAAGTAGGCCGTGTTTTGGTAGATGGAGGTGAGTTACGGGATACTGGCAACTTTTACTCAACTTCACGTCAGTTTTATCAGGCACATCCTGATGTAATTAAAGTATTTCTAGAAGAACTAGAAAAAGCAGAAATCTGGACTAAGGAACATCCGAAAGAAGTAGCACAATTACTTGCTCCTGTAACTCAACTAGACCCACCTACCCTAGAAATTATGCATAGTAAGTATAGCTATGGGGTGCTACCAATTACTGAGAAAACTATTACCAAGCAACAAGAGGTTGCAGACAAATGGTACAGTCTCGGACTTCTACCAAAGAAGGTAGATGTAAAAGTTGGTTTTTTGACGCCTGAAGAGTACGCCAAAATCACTCCTGCTGAGGTTTTAGCTAATAAGTAGGCATCGATTTTGGATTGAGAATCTCTTTTTTGGAAAGACTACTGTGAATGAATTCTTCAGACTGGTATTCTGACCAATAAAATACTAAAACAGAGGAGAATATTATGCCTACTGCAACTTTAACAGAAGTAAAAATCGCTCCTATTAATGCTCCATTAGGAGCGGAAGTTACTGGTTTGGATGCGAGTCAACCTATTGCACCTGAAGTCATATTACAACTTAAGGAAGCTTTGCGCGATCGCCACATCCTCATCTTTAAAAATCAACAAATTTCTGACGAACAATTGTTGAATTTTTCTCTATACTTTGGCGCACTTTTTGTACCGTCTGATGAAACTCCAGTACTAGCTTCTAAACCTGGAGAAACTCCTGTGGTGATTTTAATTTCTAATGTCGATGGTGGCTATACTGGTACTGGAGAATTAAGTTTTCATTCTGACCATAAATGGACTCCTACCCCATCTAGCGGTTCGCTTCTTTATGCTCTAGAAGTACCTTCTCAAGGTGGAGATACTTATTGGTTAAATACCAATTTGGCTTATGAAGCTTTGGATGAAGCTACCAAAAAACGGATTGATAATTTACAATTAATTACCTATAATCCGTTTTTACAAAATCGAAATGCACCCCGTCCCTTGTATCGTTGGGACAAAAATATCCCACTAGTCAGTCCTGTCTTTCCTCACCCTCTAGTACGGACACATCCTGAAAGTGGTAAGAAGCATCTTTACTTAGATATTGCTACTGAAGTTGAAATAGTAGGCTTAGAACCTGAAGAAGGATCTAAATTGATTGAACAGTTGCGTCAACATCTAAATCAGCCCCAATTCTACTATCAACACAAATGGTCTGTAGGTGATATCGTCTATTGGGATAATCAAGCTACTTTGCACTATCGTCAAGCATTCGATCCCAATGAACGACGGGTGTTAAAACGAGTTAGCCTTGCAGGTAGTCGTCCTTTTTAGTTTAGGTAATTGAAATAGAGACGCAGTTGTTTGCGTCTCTCGAAAATTTAAATATATGTAAGCTTTTAGCAATACTAAATATTTAGCATCTATCTAAAATTTTTAGCTATTACTATTTAGTATATTGTGCTAATAAATAATTTTTCAAAAATGAAAGTTTGAAAATATATAGGAATCCGATTTGATTATTGAAAAAATTTAAGTATGTGTAGGGTGCGTTAGCCTTTGGCGTAACGCACCATAGGTATATTTAAAAAATCAAATATGAGTCTTATAGCAACAACTAAGTATGTATGAAAGTATCTTATATTTTTTCGTAGTAATTCGTGTTGAACAATACTTTATTAAAACACAAAGCTAGATAATATTTAGAGTTGAAATAACAGTTTCTCCTACTAAGAATCAAAGGACAAATTGTGATAAAACCTTTTTCTCCCCTAATACACTTTCAGTCGTTTACTAATACCTCATCACAATCTAAAACTGCAAATATCAAGCCAATATTTAAACAAAGTCTAAATATCTTAGATTTTAGAGCCAAATCTAAAATTAACCAAAATTATTATGTATATTTACTAATAACTACTTGTTATTTAGCAATGCCCATTAGCATAGTAGGTTGCAGTAACGAAAATCAAGCTATTCAGAACCAAGCATCTTCTATTAGTAAACAAATCAAAAACCAATCAGTTTCTAATACTACAGAAAAGCAAGAAGTACGAATTATTTATTCTAAGCTCAGTTCTCTTGCAGTTATGAGGAAACTGGGGACTTTAGAAAAAAGTTTAGCTGCAAAGAATTTCACCGTTAAGTGGCTGGAGTTTGCTGCTGGGCCGCAAGCTTTAGAAGCGTTAAATGCTGGTTCTCTTGACAAAGCGAAGTAAGAAACTAAAAATTACTTTGAAAGAATTATTTCAGGAAATTTAATTATTGAAAATCTAATTACTTTGTAATTAGAGGTAAGATTATCCAAAGGTGTAAAAATGTTTAGCAATACTGTAAGAACAAAAACAACAATAATTAGAAAACTAGCATTATTTGTAATGCCTAGCTTTTTGGCTTTATCTAGTACCTTAATAAGTTGTACTCCAAACAGCAATAGTACAAATAACGCTAACGAACCACAAGCAGATACAGCAGCAACAAAAACCGTTAGTTTTAAAACAAAAGTGTTGCGAATGGGGTATCAAAGCTCCGGTGATTTAGTTCGAGTTAGAGGAGTCTTAGAAAAACGTTTGGAACCCTTGGGCGTAAAAGTTGAGTGGGCGCAATTCGCTCAAGGGCCGCAACTTATGGAAGCGATGAATGTTGGTAAAATAGATGTTGGTTCAGTTGGAGAAACTCCTCCTATATTTGCTCAAGCTGCGGGTGCAAGAATAGTCTATTTGGCTGGTAGACGCATTACTCCAACTTCAGGTAAAGGAAGTGCGATCGCTGTTCCTAAAAATTCTCCAATTAAAAGTTTAGCTGAAATTAAAGGTCAAAAAGTAGTCTTTCAAAAAGGTTCAGCTTCTCACTATTTCATTATTCAAGCCTTGAAAGAAGTAGGCTTAAAATATAGTGATATTCAAGTCTTAAGTATGCCCAATGTAGAAGCCCGTGGTGCATTTATTCAAGGGACTATTCCTGTTTGGGTGACGGGCGATCCTCATTTAGCTTTAGTGGAAAAACTCCACGGTGCGCGTGTGTTGCGAGATGCTACAAACATTGGTACTCCAGGTGGATACTATGTAGGAACCCGCGAGTTTGCTAGAGACAATCCAGAATTAGTTCGCGTCATTTTAGAAGAGATTGACAAAAATGGTCAATGGGCAGAATCAAATCGTAAAGAAGTTGCTAAGCTAATAGCACCTGTACTCAAAATCGATTTACCTATTCAAGAAGTAATTTCCGAACGCGCTAATTATCGCCTTAAAGGAATTACCCCAGAATTGATGAAAGCTCAACAAAACGTTGCAGATTTGTTTTATAACGAGAAAATTCTGCCCAAAAAGATTGATGTTCAGGAAGCATTGCTTACACCTAAAGAATATGCAGCGATTACTCCACCAACGCTAATTAGTGAAAAATAAAGGACTGCTGAGTAAAGTACTCTAACTCAAAAGCTAAAATTTCCTACTTACCAATTCTTTGTCAACTTGCACTGAATAATTCTTAACTTATTTCTTTGTTTGCGTATCTTCTATTTCGTTTAAGCAATATTAAGTGCATTTACATAGAGAATTAGTACAAAAAGACAGTAGAAATTCATAATTTCTACTGTCTTTTTTATGTCGGTAGGAATTTTCTGTTTTGGCTAATAAAGGTATCTTACTTTTTCTCTTGTGGAAAAAATTAGACTAGCTTTATTTTTGCAAAGGTAAGGAAACAAAGAACAAGCTCATCAATAATGTCATTTATTAAACAAATATTTAGTTTTATTGAGGAATTACTTTTTTATTAAATTTATGGGCAGTTTAGTAAAAGAACAAAAAGATTTATTTGGCAACTTGATTGTTTTACTCTTACGAATGGATAAAGCTGAATGTAGCTATAAATTTTAGATTGTTCCTATTGGTGTTAAATCTACAAGTTAATAAATTTAACTATAGCTAATAACTAATATTTTTCACCTCCTATCTATAAAAAAAATATGCATAACCTTAGTATGTTAACCTTACCTGGCTATACAATTTTTAATCAAATCTACGAAAGTAATAATTCTTCAGTTTATCGAGGACATCGAGACCAAGATTGCCAACCTGTAATTCTCAAATTTTTAAAACAAGATTATCCCACTCCATCAGCATTAGTAAGATATAAACAAGAATACGAAATTACAAAAAACTTAGACTTGGATGGAGTAATTAAAGTCTACAGCTTGGAAAAATATCAAAACAGTCTGGTAATGATATTAGAAGATTTTGGTGGAGATTCCTTAAAATCTATAATTAATCACCAAGAAATCACTTTAATAGAATTTTTATTGCTAGCTATTAAAATTACTAAAGCCTTAGGTAAAATTCACCTAAAAAATATTATTCATAAAGATATTAACCCTAGTAATATTGTTATTAACTCTAGTACATCTCAAGTCAAAATCATAGATTTTGGTATTTCAACTGTATTAACTCATGAAAATCCTACTATTAAAAATCCTAATGTTTTAGAAGGAACAATTGCCTACATCTCACCAGAGCAGACAGGTAGAATGAACCGAGCAATGGATTATCGCACCGATTTTTACTCGCTTGGTGTCACTTTTTATGAACTACTAACACAACAATTACCCTGTAATTATGTTGATGCAATGGAGTTAGTCCATTGCCATATTGCGAAACAACCAGCTTCACCTTATGAAATTAATCCAGAAATACCCAAACCAATTTCAGAGATTGTAATGAAGCTGTTAGCTAAAACAGTGGAAGAAAGATATCAAACTACTTGGGGAATTATTGCTGATTTAGAAATGTGCCTAACACAATTACAAACTCAAGGTTACATTTCTGATTTTGTACTTGCACAACAAGATATTTCTAGTAAATTTCAGATTCCACAAAAACTGTATGGTAGAGAACAAGAAGTTATTACCCTGCTAGCAGCTTTTGAACACGTGAGTGCAGGAACAAAAGAAACGATTTTAGTATCGGGATACTCTGGCATTGGCAAATCAGCGTTAGTACAAGAAATATATAAACCAATTACTAAAGCTAGAGGTTATTTTATTTCCGGTAAATTCGATCAATTTCAACGTAATATTCCTTATTCAGGTATAGTCAAAGCCTTTCAGTCATTAGTTAGACAATTATTAACTGAAAGTCAAGATCAACTAAATCAATGGCAAGAAAAACTTTCCAACGCTCTTGGTGCTAATGGCCAGGTAATTATTGATGTAATCCCTGAAATCGAACTGATAATTGGTAAACAATCTCCAGTACAAGAACTAGGAGCTTCAGAAGCTCAAAACCGCTTTAATTTAGTTTTTCAAAATTTTATCCATGTATTTTGTTCGTTAGAGCATCCTCTAGTAATTTTTTTAGATGATTTACAGTGGGCTGATTTAGCTACTCTGAAATTGCTAGAAGTAATTATGACTGACGAGGAAATCCATTATCTGTTTTTAATTGGAGCATATCGAGATAATGAAGTCGATTCTAGACATCCATTAGTAATGACTCTTGACTCTCTGCACTCTCAAGCCGCTATTATCAACAATATTACTTTAGTTCCTTTAGAAATTACACACGTTAACAAGTTAATTACTGAGACACTGCATAGCGACAATTTTACTATTCAACCGTTAGCTGAATTAGTCCTACGTAAAACTTCTGGAAACCCTTTCTTTGTTAATCAATTTATCAAAACTCTATATCAAGAAAATCTTTTAATTTTTCAACCTCCATCAGCAAGTAGTAAAGCCTTATGGCAATGGAATATATCCGATATTGAGGCAGTAGATATTACTGATAATGTTGTAGAGCTAATGATTGGGAAATTAAAGAAACTCCCTGATGCAACACAGCAACTTTTACAGTTAGCTGCTTGTGCAGGTAATACATTTGATTTGCATACACTTTCTATTATTAGCGAAAAATCTGCATCACTAGCTTTTCAAGACCTTTTCCCAGCAATTCAAGAAAGCTTAATTTTACCTCTTTCAGATCTAGAAATTACGTCAGAAGAAGTAATTAATGCTCGTCTGGTAATTTTCAGTTTTAGATTTCTGCATGACCGGGTGCAACAAGCAGCTTACGCACTCATTCTCAAAGAACATAAAAAACAAGTTCATCTCAAAATTGGTCAACTACTTTTCCAAAATACTAGTGCTACTGAACTTGAGGAAAAAATATTTGATATTGTGAACCATCTTAATAGTGGCGTGGAGTTAATTGATGATTTAAATCAAAAACTTCAATTAGCCGAGTTAAATTTAATTGCAGGTAAGAAAGCTAAAGATTCAATGGCTTATGCCGCTGCTAGAGAGTATTTAATCGCGGCTATAGATTGTTTAACTGTAGATAGATGGAAGCAAGATTATAATTTAACTTTAAAAATTTACAAAGAACGAGCAGAAATTGAGTACTTAAATGGAAATTTTGAGGAATCTGAAGCATTAATCAGATTAATATTAACTCAAGCAAAATCAGCTATTGAAAAAGCAGAAGTTTATAATATCCTGATTGTGCAGTATACCTTACTAACTAAATATGAAGAAGCAATTCAAGCTGGACGGGAAGCATTAGCATTGCTAGGAATTAATTTACCAGAAAAGGTAGAAGATCTAGAAGCGGTGCTTCCTGGGGAAATAGCTGAAGCTAAAGCTTATTTAGGAGATAAAAAAATTGCTTCATTAATTCATAAAGAAAAAATGAAATCTCCCAAATACAAAGTGGCATTAAAAGTATTGGGTCACATGGGGCCACTAACATTTTTTTCTCATCAAGCTTTATGGAAAATTACTGTTATTAAAGCAATTAACTTGTCTTTTAAATATGGTTTTGTGGCGGGGGGTTCTTATTGCTACTCTTGCTATGGCATTATGCTAAGTTGCATCTTAGAAGATTTTCAGTCTGGCTACGAGTTTGGGCTGCTATCTTTAAAACTAAGTGAACTGACAAATAACTTAGGTCAAAACTGTCAAGATAGTGTGATATTTGCTAATTATTTAAATTGTTGGATGAATCATGTTAAAACTACTGTTGATATTAACAACGAAGGTTATAAAATCGGGCTACAGTCTGGAAATTTGCAATGGGCGGGATATAATCGGATGTTTCAAACCATAACCCTTTTCTTCCAAGGGTTAAATTTGGAACTTCTTTTAGACAAAATAGCTAGTTTTATTTTATTTTGTGAAAAAACTCAAAACCAATGGGCTGCTGATATTATTTTAGCTAATAAACTAGCTGTACTAAATTTGATGGGAGAAACAGATGAATTAAGAGATTCGCAGTATCTAGAAATGTTCCATCAGCATAAGAGTATGGCAGCTATTTGTGAATACCATGTTCTGAAATCTCAGGTTTTTTATAATTACGATCGCTACGATGAAGCACAAAAATGGTCAAGCTCGGCTGCTGAAATTCTCGATTATTTAATGGGGCATATTTCTAGCTGTCATCATTACTTTTATTACTCATTAACTCTCACAGCAATTTATTCATCTGCTTCTCAAGCAGAGAAAGAAAGATATTTTAATTTATTAACTGATAACCAAATCAAATTAAAAAAATGGGCAGAACAATGCCCAGATAATTTCTGGCACAAATATTTGTTAGTAGAAGCAGAAATAGCGCGGATTTCGGGTAAAGTCGTAGAAGCAATGGAGTTGTATGATAAAGCGATCGCTTCTGCTAGAGACCATGAATTTATCCAAGATGAAGCTTTAGCTAATGAACTTGCAGCTAAATTTTGGTTATCAAAAGGTAAAGAAGATTTTGCTAAAACTTATATGATGAAAGCTCACTATAGTTACCGACTTTGGGGAGCTTCCGGCAAAGTAAAAGATTTAGAAACAAAATACCCGAAGTTGTTGATTAGAGAAGTACTCAAGACAACCACCAAAATTAAGGATATTGAAATCACAACTGCTTCTACTACTACTAGTATGGGAGTCACCCTAGATTTAGCCACAGTTATGAAAGCAGCACAAGCTATTTCTGGTGAAATAGTTTTGAGCAATTTACTTGCTAGATTAATGAGAATAGTAATTGAAAATGCTGGTGCTCAAAGAGGTTGTTTAATTTTAGAGAAACAAGGAAATTGGTTAATTGAAGCTGAAGGTGCAGTAAATAATGATGATGTAACTGTACTACAATCAATTCTTGTAAGTTCAAAAATAGCTTCTGAAGAAAAGCCAAAACTTTCGGATGCCATTATTAACTATGTGATTCACACTCAAGAAAATGTCGTTTTAAACAATGCTACTCAAGAAGGGCAATTTACCTCAGATTCTTATATTCTAGCTACTCAACCTAAATCCATTCTTTGCACTCCTTTACTATACCAAGGTAAAATTACTGGAATTCTTTACTTAGAAAATAACCTTACTGAAGGGGCTTTTACTACAGATAGACTAGAGCTTTTAAGGATATTATCTGCTCAAATTGCTATTGCAATTGAAAATGCCCAACTCTACAAAAATTTGCAAGAATTCAATCAAAACTTAGAAGAACTAGTCACTAAACGTACTCAAGAATTATCAGAAACATTAGTTAATTTAAAAGCTACGCAAAGTAAGCTTGTAGAAGCTGAAAAAATGGCTTCATTAGGAGGATTAGTTGCTGGGGTTGCTCATGAAATTAATACTCCAGTAGGAATTGGTGTTACTGTTGCTTCGGCTTTGGTAGAACATACTTCAGAGTTTTGTGCTAAATATCAAAGTGGCGCGATGAAACGCTCTGATTTAGAAAAGTTTTTCGATTTAACTACCCAAAGCGGCAATACGCTTTTAATTAACTTAAATCGAGCAGCAGAATTAATTCAAAGTTTTAAGCAAGTAGCAGTAGATCAATCTAGCGAAGTACAACGCGTATTTAACTTTAAAAATTACCTGAATGAGATTTTAATTCAATTGCGACCTAAATTGAAAATGAGTAAACATAGAATTGAAATTTATGGACAAGAAAATATTACTTTAGACTCTTATCCAGGCGCGTTGTCGCAAGTTGTGACTAATTTGCTGATGAATTCTTTGATTCATGCTTACGAACCTGAAGATTCAGGTAAGTTGATTTTTAATTTCCAGCAAGTTAACGAACAACTGCACATAGAATATGCTGATGATGGTAAAGGTATACCTGCCGAAAATTTAAGTAAAATTTTTGAGCCTTTCTTTACTACCAAACGCAGTCAAGGTGGTAGCGGATTAGGATTAAATCTTGTTTATAACTTAGTTACTCAAAAACTTAAGGGTGACATTGAATGCCAAAGTGAGTTGGGAAAAGGAACGAAGTTTATTATTAATTTCCCTATGCGATTATAGGAATGTAGAGGGAGAGATAAAGGTTCTAAAGTAGAGTTATTTCTAGCTCATTGAAGACTGCAAGAAAAGCGATCGCATCAATTAAATAAGTACCATTAATTTTTTATAGGATAATTTTTTATGCTACAAAATAGTTTTAATGTTGTGGAAGAACAATTATTTACAAATATAGTTTGCTTAAATAGCGATAGTTCAAACAACTTAGATGATGAGTTAGTGTTTGCTGCTGAAGTAGATGATGAATTATTTACTGAAAGCTGGAAAATTTTAATTGTAGATGATGAATCGGAAGTTCATACTGCCACTAATATTGCCCTCACTAACTTTGTTTTTGAAGATAAATCTTTAGCTTTTTTAAATGCTTACTCAGCTAGTCACGCTAAACAGCTAATTGAAGAAAATTCGGATATTGCCATAATTCTCTTAGATGTAATTATGGAAACAGATAATGCGGGGCTTGAGTTTGTTCAATATGTCAGGGAAGTTTTAGGTAATCAATTAGTACGAATTATTTTACGCACTGGGCAACCAGGACACGTACCAGAAAAGGAAATTATTTTTAATTATGATATTAACGATTATAAAACTAAAACTGAATTAACGAGCCAAAAGTTATACACTACAATGCTAACGGCTTTAAGAAGTTATTCTTTAAGTCAAAGGTTACAGTTAGAAATAGAACGATGTCAACAAACAGAAATGGCACTGCGTGACAGCGAACGCAGAGAACGAGAAAAAGCAATTGCTTTAGAAAATTCTTTAAAGGCTCTGCAACATACTCAATTGCAGTTAGTACAAAGTGAGAAAATGTCTAGTTTGGGTCAACTTGTTGCAGGTATAGCTCATGAAATTAATAATCCAGTCAATTTTATTTATGGGAATCTCTTACCTACACAGGAATATATTCAGCAATTAATCGAGTTAGTAGAAATTTACGAATTACACTATCCAAATCCTGCACCAGAAATTACCGATCGCATTGAAGAAATAGACTTAGAATTTGTAATTTCCGATTTACCAAAACTACTGTCTTCGATGAAATTAGGTGCCGATCGCATTCGCCAGATTGTGCTATCTCTGCGGAATTTTTCCCGTTTAGATGACACTCAAAAGAAGCCAGTTAATATACATGAAGGTATTGATAGTACCCTTATGATATTACAACATCGATTAAAAGCTAACTCGGAACGTGTAGCTATTGAGGTGATAAAAAAATATGGCACGTTGCCATTAGTCACCTGTTATGCTGGTCAGCTAAATCAAGTTTTTATGAATCTTTTAGCTAATGCCATTGATGCTTTAGAAGATGCTGATTGCGCTGAAGATTGCCTAACTTCTCAGCCGCAAATTATTATTGATACCGAAACAGTCGGAGGCGATCGCGTCAGGATATCAATAGCCGATAATGGTGTTGGAATGACAGAGAATGTCCGCTCTAGAATTTTTAACTCTTTCTTCACCACCAAACCTATGGGCAAAGGCACAGGTATGGGATTATCAATTAGCCAGCAAATTGTGGCAGAAAAGCACAGCGGTCAATTGGAGTGTGTTTCTTCACACTGTCAGGGAACAAAGTTTATTATTGAAATTCCAATTGCTTAAGAAACTGTAGTAGGAGAATTCAGAATTCAGAAGTGGAAAGAACGTTTTGATGGCTTGATTGATGCCACGGATTATTTCTGTTTTAAGCTGTTCTCTTTGCTCTAAAATGCTTATTGTAGTGGTTTCAATACTGTTCGGAGAAGATCCCCCCGCCTGTGGCGACCCCCTTTTTAAGGGGGTAATTAGAAGAAAAAGCCCCCCTTTTTAAGGGGGGTTGGGGGGATCTTCGAGGGATAAACACGTTAACTGAACCGTATTGGTAGTGGTTCCCCATCGCATGAGTTACAAAAATTTGTAGGGGCGTCAAGGTTGGTGCTCCTAGCTTGTAAATCATCAAAGCGAGAATTGCTATAAACAATCGATGGTGTTATTTATGCCTAACGATCGCGAAGATTTAATTGAAGCTGTTAACAATTTAAGAACAACTATAATCAGTGGTTTTATAGTTACTTGTGGAGTTTTAATGATGTGTACTAGTTTAGTATGCATAATTACTACAAAAAGTTCTTTAAATTTTATAGATTATGGCTTTACATTCTTTGTTTTTTTGGTTGGTTTTTCATTTTGTTGTACTAATGTAAAAAACTTAGATTAATGGCGTTTCTTCCGATCTTTAGTTAAGTATTATGGACATGATATAAGCTGGCGATCGCTTCTATTAATTCCGCTGGCTCTACTGGTTTGGCGATATGTTTGTGAAATCCTGCTGCAAGCACTTGTTTGGCGTTCACTTCTCCAGCATAGGCGGTAAGTGCGATCGCTGGAATTTGTCCTCCCTGTTCCGGCGGCAGTGTTCTCAACTCTCGGATAAACATACATCCATCTACCTCTGGCATTCCAATGTCACTTAATAGTACATCTGGTAGAGATTGCTTTAAGGCTATTAGTGCTTCATCTGCTGATGCCACAGATGTCACACTTGCTCCATATTCCTCTAGCAAAAAGACAATGAATTCTCGCGTATCGGCATCATCATCCACTACTAAAATTTTGAGATCGTTTAAATTTGAGGATGACTCGAAGTCGCTAATATCTTGTTTACTCTCTAATGCCTGTTGAATCAGCGGTAGTCTAACAGTAAAAGTGGCACCGCGATTTTCACCCTCACTTTGCACTTGGACTGTGCCGCCATGCAGTTCTACTAAGTGACGAACGATCGCTAATCCTAATCCCAATCCCCCAAATTTTCTAGTGGTGCTGCTGTTTTCTTGGCGAAAATATTCAAACACATAGGGCAAAAAGTTAGGATCGATGCCTTTGCCTGTGTCGGTGACTGTGATTTGGGCATAGGGAGTGCTGAGTGAGGAGTTATGAGTTGGGAGTGAGGAGTTATTCTCCTTGTCTCCCCCATCTCCCCATCCCCCTATCTCCCCATCTCCCCATTCTCCCCATCCCCCTATCTCCCCATCTCCCCATCCCCCCACTGCTTCAAGTCGAATCTCAACTCGTCCGCCCTCTGGTGTAAATTTAACGGCGTTTGAAAGCAGATTCCAAACTACCTGTTGCAATCGGCTGGAGTCGCCTAAAACTTGTCCCAGATTTGGTTCTAAGCTGACGTGCATCTTAATTGATTTGGCTTCTGCTGAGAGGCGTACTGTCTCCATTGCTGCGTAAATTACAGATGCTAAATCAACTTGGAGGATGTTTAAGCTGAGTTTACCTTGTAAAATCCGGGAAATATCCAACAAGTCTTCGATTAATTGAGCTTGTAATTGAGCATTGCGTTCGATAGTTTTGAGGGCTTGAGGAATTGTTTTTTCATCAAGTTTTCTGGTTTGGAGTAACTTCGCCCATCCAAGAATTGGGTTGAGTGGCGATCGCAATTCATGGGAAAGTACTGCTAAAAATTCGTCTTTAATGCGGTTGGCGTTTTCTGCTGCTTCTCGTGCAGTCTGCTCTGCTTCGTATAAACGCGCACGTTCCATTGCTTGAGCGCATTGCTGTGCTAGTGCCAGTATAAAGGCGCGGTCATCTTGGCTCAACGTGCGATTTTCGGCAAAAGCTACGGTCATTCCGCCGATGGCGCGTCCCTCAATCGTTAATGGAATCGAAATCCAAGCATCGTAATTATATCGAGTATATTCTTGAGTCAAATTTGAGTAACGAGCCATCCTTGCTGCTGTTGTCTCTTGCCAAATAGGTTGTTTGGTTCGTACTGCTTCTGCTAGTGGCGCGGCTGCATTAATGGAGAATCGACGCCATAAGTTTACTAGTTCTTCTTCATAACCAATTGCACGGATAATTTCTAGTTCTGTGCCGTTGTTAATTAGTTGTGCTACTAAAGCACAACTAGCTCCTAAAGCTGCCATACCTTGCTCGACAATTACTTCAGCTACTTGTGCAGAAGTTAAAGATTCAGAAAGTGCGGCGGTAATGCCTTGTAAACGAGCAGTTCGAGATGCGGCTCGTTCGGCAGCTTGTTGAGATTGCTGTGTTTCTGTGTAGAGTCGGGCGTTATCAACAGCGATCGCTGCCCGCCGAGCCAATTCTTCAGCTAAGATTAAGCTCTGAGTATCGTAGCGACGGTTGGTACAAGATACTAAACTCATCGCTCCTAATACTCGCCCCCGAACTACAAGCAGCACGCAAATTCCAGACTGAGGATTTAGCTGTTGCAAGATTTGGAAGTGATTGGCATTTGAGGTTACTGCTTGTATGTCTTGTGAGGAAATAAAATCGATAATTTGTGATTTCCCCGAACGTATCGCCTCAGCAACACCATATGTTTGTGCAAAATTGGGCGGATAATTTTGCAACTGTTCTACTAATTCTTGTTTCGTTGCATCGGCGTGGGCGACTGCAACCCGGCGAATTGATTGATTTTCACCAATCATATCAATTACGCACCAATCAGCTATTTCAGGTACTACCAAACGCGCCAAGGTTGCTAGGGTTGTTTCATAATCTAATGAGCCAGCCAAAATCTCGCTAGCTTCCGCTAAAAAGTGCAGTTTATCTTCTGCTTGCTTGCGCTCAGTAATATCCCGCGAAGACGCTTGCATTTCTAAAATTTCTTGAGTTTGGCGATGCCCACGGCGGGCTACGCCTACGCGAATCGCTCGCACTGTTGTTTCTAGCCAAATATAATGCCCGTATTTATGACGAGTGCGATAAGTAACGGTATAAATATCTGGTAACTCAGCATTGATTTGGTAATTCTTGACAAGTTCGCCTAAATCTTCTGGGTGAAGCAACTCGCCGCCGTAACTACCTACTAGTTCTTCTGGTTGATACCCTAATACTGTGTAACAAGCTGGTGAAAGATATAGAAAAGTTCCATCTACTGTTGTACGTGAAATAATATCCGTGGAATTTTCCGCCAGCAGCCGAAAACGCGCTTCACTTTCTGTTAGTGCTGCTTGTGCTTGTTTGCGGATATTAATATTACGGAAATATAGCGATAGTCCTGTGGATGAAGGATAGGCGCGGACAGAAAACCAGGACTCAAAGGGTGGATAATAATCTTCTAATTCCAGAGGCACTCCCAAAGCGACTGCTCTTTGATAAAGCTGACCAAAACTAGTATCAGTCAATTCTGGAAATTCTTGCCATAAATTCTTTCCTAGCAGTTCCTCAGAGGAACGCCCTAAAGTTCTGCTTCCTTCATGATTGAGATAGGTAAAGCGCCACTCACTGTCAAAGGCAAGAAAGCCATCAGTGATACTTTCCAAAATTGTCGTAACTTGTTCTTTGGCGTTCTCAGCTTCAACACGAGCCAGACGTTCGCTCTCTAGCAGGCGATCGCGTTCGGCTTCTGCTTGCTTGCGTTCGGTGATTTCTTGACAAATTGCACCCACCCAAGTCACATTACCAGGTAGTTGAATCGGATAGTAATTTACTGACCAGTAGCGCTGCTTTCCAGGGGCGGCGGGTGTTTCTCCGCTAGTTTCTTGCAAAATAGATTCTCCAGTCTCCAGCACATGACGGAAAGCTTGCGTAACTTCCGCTGCTATACCTGGTAGTAATTCGGCGACTGTCTTACCGATATGCATTTCTTGGGATAAACCGTTGATTTCGGCTAAAGCGTTATTCAAACGGACGTATCTAACTTTTTCATCCCACAGGCCAATGCCAATAGGGGCGTTATTAAACAGAGTATCAAGCAGCACATTAGCTTCTAATAAGCGAGTCTGTTCTGTTTCTAGTAGCGCCAACAGTTGCTCGCGTTCTGCTTCTGCTTGCTTGCGTTCGGTAATGTCTACACACATCCCCACCCATTCAATGATTTTCCCTGTTTCATTGAGTATGGGCACGCCGCGTATAGCCATGTGACGGTATTCGCCGTCATGGCGTCGGACGCGATATTCTGCAACTGCAACGTTGCGTCCATAAAAAGCTTCTTTCCAGATTGCAGCTACAGAGTTTCGGTCTTCTGAGTGGAGTGCATTCACCCAACCCCAGCCTTTGTATTCTTCAGGACTTTGCCCAGTAAATGCTTGCCAGTTAGGAATTTCGTCAATTACATTACCCCAAGGTGCGGCACTCCAAATAATCGATGCGCTTGCTTGTGCTAGGGAACGGTAGCGTGCTTCACTGCGACGCAGGTTTTCTTCTACTTGCAACCGATCGCGCAGTGCAGTTTGCTGTTCGCTCAAACATTGCTGTAAACTTCCAGTATCTTCAACTGCGAAGTTATTAGTTAAATTTTCAACCTGTGTAAAATCTTTCTGGCAAATTGGAATATCGGCAGTTTCCACAATTTGGCGATATTTTTCCTCTGCTGCTTGCAGTAATGACTTGGTTCGCTGCTGTTCGATGAACTGACCAATTTGAATGGCGATCGCATTCATCGTCTGGGGTAAATTTAAGTCAGCCTGTAAAATTTGGTTGGTGAAGAATTTCATTGCACCTAAAACTTTATTACCCAGTACAATGGGCAATTCCATAGCAGCTGCAAACAAATTCTGATTTGAAGCCTGTTCGCAAATCCAAACAGGTTGAGCAGTTATCCCGACTCCATCGGTTAACCCTTCTCCCAAAGCCAGAGTTGAAGGCTGGTTAAATACTTGGTAACTTTCTATGCTCAGATCGGATGAATGCCAACTACCAATGCGATGCAAGGCATTAATTTCTTCATCTACACTCCAAAAAATCCCAAGTTGCCATCCTAAAGTTTCGCATAGCGATCGCAAAAGCAGAGGAACCGCATTAGCAAGAACAGTAGCCTCAGCTAAAATCTGGCTGACTGTGTAGTGTGCAGACAAAAGCTGTTTATGACGTTTTTGTTCGGTAATATCTGTAATTAATATTGATACGCTATTTTCCCCAGGATAAACCCGGTATTCTAACCAACGATGCCATGTAGGCTCTAAATACTCAAAATTTACTGTAATTTTTTCAGCAACAGCACGATGCATCTCGGTGTAGAGTACGGTATTAACTGTGTGAGGAAATAAATCCCAAATACTCTTACCCAAAAAATCTTCTTGATTCATTTGAGCTAGTTGAGCTAGCTTGTCGTTTACATAGGTGTAGCGCCATTCACTATCTAATATGACAAAAGCATCACCGATCCTAGCTAAGATTTCTTCAACATTTTGAGGGATAGTTGCCCGAATTTCAGCAGTCACAGTTTCTGCTCCTCATTTTTGAATGTATTTGGCTAAAAGCACCTCATCAGTTTCTCCCTATCGGTTTATACTGTGAAACGAAACTCCTAGCATTTTTGCCAGTTTTACCAGTGAAAGTATAACGCTAAATATGTCTTTATATTTATACCAGACACAGTGGATAAATAAGAGGCAATAGACTTCTTGCATAAGTCGGGAAAAGGGGAAGGGGAAAGGGGGAAAGGTTTAGTATTTTCCCTTTCCCCTTTAACCTTTTCCCTTTTCCCACAAAAGTGCTTTTTGCACTTTTGCATTTGCCCTTTTTTCCAAATCAAATTTGATTCCTGTATAATCTTGGTTGCCTATATCTAGGTTTGTAGAGGTTATCGAATAGTTCTAGTTTAATACATCCAGTATAGTCCAAGCTATTTGGGCTAATAATAGAGTTATTTGAATGCAAAAGATAAAAAACATGAGAGTTTGGCTTGCTTGCTTTTTGGTACTGTTTGCGTTAGCAGAGTTTTTTGACTGGTTGCAAAAATTTAACCTGCCATTGCCTATCTATATATTGGGCGGGGCTTTTTTAGCCGTTGCTTCTAACTACGACAAGATTGTTGGTTCTTCTTTTTCCGATACCAGTATGGAAGCATCACTCGATCGCCCGCAGTTAGATTCAAGCACATCTACTGAGCCTATTTCTTTGGCAATTGCTAGTTCTGTTGAAAATGCTCAACCAGTAAAGGCAGATGAATGAGAAGGCAGGAGGCAGGAGGCAGGGCAGGGGGCAGGGGGCAGGGGGCAGGGGGA